>CAZJBI010000006.1:0-285432 GCA_964544445.1 uncultured Rhodohalobacter sp. | reverse complement strand
TGCAAATAAGCAGTTTTATTGCTGTGTTGGGCTTAATCATTGACGATTTACAGCTTTTGGACTTTTCAGAAATGCCTCCCTTGCATGCCATCCTTTTATTCTCTTATTTGAATCAACTTTTAACTCATTCCGCCTTTCTATGCGATCAATTATCACAAGGGTCCTGCTGATTTCCGCAATCACGCTTTCAGCCTGTACATTTTCATCCTCTTCTTCATCAGGCATAACATCAAAGGTAATCGAAGGAGCGGTTGTGTATGATGGAACCGGCTCCGAACCGTTCGGTAACAGCGTCATTGTCATTACGGACGCAAAAATTGAGTGTGTGGGTGAAGCAGGAGAGTGTGAGGTTCCGGCAAATGCAGAACGAATCGATGCGTCCGGTAAGTTTATTACGCCCGGGTTGGTTGACGCCCACATTCATTTTGCCCAAACGGGATTCTTCGATGGACGCCCGGATGCAATGAACGTAAACGACGTGTACCCCTATCCGGAAGTGGCGGCATACCAGCGGGAGAACCCGGAACGGTATTTTGAATCGTACCTTTGCTCTGGAATTACGGCCGTGTATGATGTTGGCGGAGCCAGCTGGTCGGTAGAGCTGCAAGAGGAAGCAGAGAAAGATCCGGAAGCTCCGCACGTAGCCGCCGCGGGCCCGCTCCTCACGCCGGTCCCGGAAGCGCCTTTCGATCTGCCGTCCGACCGTATCCTGGTTCAGCTCGATTCTGAGGAGACCGGTAGAACGATGGTTCAGTTTCTGTCGGCCATGGGAAATACGGGAATAAAATTCTGGCAGTTTAACATCAATAGCCCGGAATATATGCAGTGGGTGGAAGCCGCCGCGGATGAAATCAGAAAGCAGGGGAACCAGATGATAGCGCACGCCACAACCCTGGAGCAGGCAAAAGCAGCCCTCCGGAACGGTACAAAACTGCTGGTTCACAGCGTGCAGGATCTGCCTGTGGATGACGAGTTTATTGAGCTGGCTCTTGAAAATGGTACGTTTTATAATCCCACGATGATCGTGAGCGCGGGGTATATGCTTGCCTATCGGGCTGCTGCTGGTATCGAACCGATCCCTTACACCGACCCTAATGGATGTATGGATTCCAAAACGGTGAATTTGATTGAATCAGCCGACCGGTTCAGCGACAAACCGCGGTTAAATGAAATGCTGATGGAGAGAGTTCGGGCATTTAATCCCGAAACGGATATGACGACAGAGATGATGCGTCAAAACCTGAAAGCTGTTTATGATGCGGGTATTCCCGTCGTTGTGGGTACCGATGCCGGTAATCCGGGTACGCTGCATGGGGTTTCTGTATATGATGAGATGGAGGTGATGCAGTCCGCAGGAATACCACCGGGAGACCTGATCGTGATGGCTACCAAAAACGGGGCAGAGTCGATGCGGCGGGGTGATGATTTCGGAACGCTGGAGCCCGGAAAATTCGGAAATCTTATTTTACTTGAAAACGATCCTGGCCAGGATATCTCCAATATGCGGTCCATTACCCATGTGATGATCAAGGGGACCCTGAAGAGCGTGGGGGATGTGCAGACGCACTAATTTGAAGGTAATTTTATATCGGAATCCCGCACTATCAATGAGATAATAGATTGAAAAGTTGGGATTGACCGACCCGGAGTTGCTTGTTTTGAACAGATGAATAAGCATAACATTTTGGTTGACCTGCTCAGCCATAGGGCATTCAATGAGTCATTTCTGGAGGAACGCCGGATACATTTTAGCTGTCCTAATGCACAAGTACTCGTCTAACAACTTCAAGAGTTGTTGATCGTTAATTGATTATGTACATTTTCTTAATCAACCAGATAAATCATGAGCAAAAATTTATTAAATAGAATTACGAGAAAGCCGGATATTTGTCACGGTAAACCCACAATCCGGGGATTACGATATCCCGTTGTCACAATGCTGGACTTATTAGCTTCGGATATGAGTATTGATGAAATACTGGCTGATTATCCTGATTTAGAGAGAGAAGATCTGTTGGCTTGCCTTGAATATGCTGCTCAATTATCACGAACGAAGAAATCGCAAAAAGTTGTCCAGTGAGAGTTCTTGTTGATGCCCATCTCCCCAAACGTCTTTCTGAGTTCTTGTCGGCTCATGACATCGAGTCAAAACATACCCTGGATTTACCCAAAATGAATGCAACACCTGACCATGAAATCATCCGGATTGCAGATGAGGAAAGTCGAATTGTGATTTCAAAGGACAGTGATTTTCTCGATAATTATATTTTGGAAGGGAGTCCCAGGAAATTGTTAATTGTTTCAACAGGCAACATCAATAATCAGAATCTTATTCGATTGTTTGAGAAAAACCTGGATACTCTAAAATTACTGTTTGAAGAGAATTCAGTGATCGAAATCAACGAAGAAGAAATTCACGTACACTACTAAAATCGGCCATTTAAACGCCAAGCCATTAGGGAGAAATTTTTACAGAAGGATCAGATTATCTTCTCTATCTTTTGTTTGGTTTTTATGAAACGAATCGACTCCTGGTACGCTTATACTTTCTGATTTCAAATACGTAAATCCTGTATCCCTCTTATTGTTCAATGACTATTTGTTCTGATTCTCTTTTTATCGATTCCCCTATCATTAATAGCCCAGCACTCATTTTCAGCCCGGGTTATCGATCATGAAAGTGAAGACCCACTGATTGGCGTTACCGTCTATTTTCCTGTACTGGAAATGGGTGGCAGCACAGGCCCTGACGGGACTGATGACCGAAAAACGAATCAGTGAACATTTTTCCCTTTTTCTAAACTTTGAAAACTTCCTCGACACCCGCCAGACCGCTTTTGACACGATCTATACCGGAAGCCTGACCAATCCGGAATTCAGGGATATCCACGCCCCGGTCGACGGATATGTGATCAACGGCGGGGTGAAGGTTAATTGGTGATCAGCGTGGTTTCAGGTGACCGTCAGTGAAGATACAATAAGTTCATTCAGTGTAAACTTTTTGCCTGAATGCGGGTGATTTCGTGCAGATGTATCGGCCATGATGGGAGGGGCGGGTGAGTCAGAAGTGCTGGAGAGTGGGTTTCAGTTATTACATCTGTCTTTTATGAGTTAGTATCCATTTAAAATAGATTCCGGCATAAAAACGAGGTTTTTATCGGCGTTTTATTCGGACATAATGGAATTGCCGATAAACAATATTCGGGCTTTACCGTTGATTTTTTTGAAGGGTTCCCCAAAACAGACTATTATTCGGCAAAACACATATTCAAAAGTGTTTAGAGAAATACATGTTATTTGCATTAAACTATGGATGAGAATAAGAAAACATTCAGGAGACTAGTTTTAAGCTCAGATGACATTAGTCAGGCGAAACGATTCGTAGAATTTATACTCAATAATGAACTTTATTTAGAAAACAAGGCAGACCAAAGACTAATCAATCGAAGTATGCAAATCTCTGCGATTATCTCATATATAAGACCCTTTTCTGGTAATCGTGGTAAGAATGATACATTTGGCAAACTTGATAAAAAACATTTGAATACGCTAAGTGAGGATGAGCTAAAATTTCATTGTCATATTAAAGGTCTAAGGGACCAGGTTTTTGCTCATACTGATTCAGAAGGTCGAGATTTGAGAATAAACATCACGGATTTTTCAGGTACTAAATCAGCTGTATCTTCAAGCCGCAATACATTTGCTCCTCTTTCCCAAGAACATTGGGTAAAGTTTTTAGAAATAATAAATAAAGTTGATGGTTCAATTACTCAAGATATAGTTGATATGCAAAGTCAGTTTCGTAAAAATGATTCCTTTTAAGAATACAAATAACAATGGCTTCGTGCTGACCAGTTTTGGCAAGGAAGTTGACAACAGAATTAACAGGCTGGCAGCACAAGCCAAGAGCCGTTACTGGCATTTTTCATTTCTATTACCTGTCATAAATTTGTAGATTCTAGACAGACTAGATGAAAATGGAGGTGTTTATGATCACAAAATCCAAAAAATGGCAGTTACAGGAAGCTAAAAACAGATTTAGCGAAGTTGTTCGTAAGGCGTCCGAAGAGGGGCCTCAAACGGTTACAAAGCATGGAAAAGACAGCGTAGTGGTGTTATCGGCTGAGGATTATCGAAAATTAGAACAACCGAAGACGTCATTGGTTGAGTTTTTTCAAACATCCCCCCTTTCAGGCGTTGAGATTGATGTAAAGCGAGATAAATCTCATTCCCGTCATGTTGACCTATGAGTTACTTGATTGACACTTGCTGCATTTCCGAATTGGTTAAAAAGAAACCAAATTCAAATGTTGTGAAATGGTTCAGCGATCATAATGAGCTTACCATGTTTTTAAGCGTGATAACGTTTGGTGAATTGAGGAAAGGGATTGAAAAGTTACCTGATTCATCAAAAAAGAAAGAGCTAAATCGATGGGTAAAAGAAGATTTAAAGCATCGCTTTAAAAACCGAATTCTTAGTATAAATTTAGAAGAAGTGAACAAATGGGGTGAGATTTTGGCTATAGCAGAAAAAAGTGGCAATTCTCTTCCTGCAATTGATTCACTCATTGCTGCCACAGCGCAGGTTCACGATCTTTCAGTAGTTACAAGGAATACGCAGGACATGGAAGGTTCTGGAGTTGAAGTCATTAATCCCTGGATGTATGAACCGAACACATAATCTCAGGCCCGTGCGATCGATAATGGGTGATTGCCAGATGGAGATATCCAGCCCCGCCGTAAATCCACAAAACCTTTACACCCTTATTTAAGAGCCATGCCGCGACCCGTCAAGAATCAAAACAGAAATGCTATGCGAAACGATTTAGAGTTGCAGGATATTGGGTCAGGTGATCCATATTGTGGGTTCACATTCGCGGTCTGTCTTATACCACTCTTATGGTTCTGCGCTGCCATCAGTCCCGCGGCTGCACAAGATGCAGAGTTGGTTGCGCCCACACGGGTCGCTCTCTTCCTCGACTGCAATTTTTGTGATGAGACCTTCATCCGGCAGGAGATGCCTTATGTGGATCACGTACGCGATCGTGAAGTCGCCAATGTTCACGTCATCGTTACCCGGGAAGACACGGGGTCAGGTGGCGAGGCGCGTATCCTGGACATCATTGGTCTGGGTGTCTTCGAAGGACTGGATTTCTCGACCGTCTTTAATGCGGCTGCCGACGCCAGTGATGCCGAAGAGAGGGAGGGATTCCTCCGAACCCTTGAAGCCGCGCTCGTGCCATACCTGATGCAGACGCCTTTGCGAGACCAGCTTCGTGTGGATATTTTGCCATCGGAGGTCAGCGACATGGAGGGGATGCAGACTACAGAAGACCCCTGGAACAACTGGACGATCGAGGTTTATGCAGATGGAAGCGCCGACTTCGAGTCTCAGCAGCGCTCCTTCGACACCCGGTACGGGGTATTTGTCAGCCGCGTTACGGAGGAGTGGAAACTTCAGCTTCGGCCTTTTTTTAACTATAACTACGACCGATTCGAACGCGATGAAGGAACCATCACGAGCTCGGCCCGGCGCGACGGGTTCACCAGCTATGCCGTACGAAGCATATCACCGCACTGGTCCGTAGGTGCCTATGGTGATGTTCTTACCTCGACGTTCTCCAACGTAGAGTGGCGCTATCGTTTTATGGGCGCAGTGGAGTGGAGCCTTTATCCCTACCGTGAGGCGAACCGGCGGCAGCTGACGGTTGCTTACCGCGCAGGCGGCTCGCATATTACCTATCAGGACACGACGATCTACAATGAGATCGAACAGCTGCTTCCGCAGCACCTTCTCAACGCAGAGTACGAAGTTGTTCAGCCATGGGGAGGGGTTGAAATAGGTATCAATGCCTCGCAGTACCTGGACGATCTGTCGTTCTACAGTCTTCAGTTTAATGCGGAATTCGAAGTTCGCGTTACGAGAGGGCTTTCCGTTGAGATTGGTGGCTTCCTCGAGTTCATTCACGACCAGATCAACCTTCCGAAGGGAAGCGCAGACCTGGAAGAGGTGCTCCTGCGCCGCAGACAGCTCGAAACAAACTATGAGGCGGGTATCAGTTTCGGGCTCCGCTACCGCTTTGGATCGCTTCTCAATAACGTTGTGAACACGCGTTTTGATGGTGTTGGCAACCGCGACCGGTTTTGATCCGCGGATTGAAGTTTGATTGCTGAACAGCTCGAAAGTGAACTCTATGATTGTGTGGTCGGGATCAGACTTCAGGGTTTTCGGGTATTGTCGTGCTTTTTCTCATTTATGGTCATTTATAATTATTTATCAATTTGTCGGTATAATAATTTCGTTGCATGGATACCGTTAATCCATTAATTTGAAGAATGATCAAATCATTCGGAGATAAAGCAACGTCAGATCTGTTTCATGGCAGCTCAAGCAGCAAGGTCAGAAAACTTCCTGCCCAAATACTTGAATCCGCCACCTATAAACTGGATATACTGAATGCAGCTACTTCGCTGGATGATTTAAGATCACCACCCGGCAACAGGCTTGAAGTATTGCGGGGTGATTACAAGGGTTTTCATAGTATTCGGATCAACACACAATGGAGAATTGTATTTCGTTGGCAGGATTCCAGTGCTTATGACGTAGCCATTGTTGATTATCATAAATGAAATAGATGGGTAAATCACCATGATTCCAAAAAACAGAGTTACAACACATCCCGGAACGATCCTTCTCAAAGAATATCTTGAGCCAATGGGGCTGACCCAAAAAGAGTTGGCGGATCATCTGGGTATACCCATTCAACGGATTAACGAAATTGTGAGAGGTAAAAGAGGAATCTCTCCAGATACAGCATGGCTGCTATCCGGAGCGTTCGATACCTCTCCCGAATTTTGGCTAAATTTACAGGCTATGCATGATTTATCATCACACCGCCCAGGCAAAGAAATTACTCCCCTCAAGGCTGTTCAGGCATAACCAGAGGGCGGCTGAACATTTTTGTAAGTTATCATCTCGCTGCCAAACGGATAGGAAGATACTGGAGACCGATAAATACGTGGGCTTTAAATATGAAGGAGGGTAGTTACATCCAATATTTTATTTTGATCATTCAACTAATATCCGTTGTTTTTCTTGCTTCCTGTTCCGACACAGAGTCTGAAGATCTTAGCGAAGAACCGATTGAAGAGGTTCCATTCTATGTGGTGGATAGAAACGCATCTGGCCCTCTGACACTTGCTGAACTTCAATTAAATATTCCGAGAGAAATTGATGCTGACTTAACGGAAAGTAAAAGATCTTGTTTTTTTGATTCAGTGGAGAAACGCGCCTTTGAAGCGGGTGATCCGGCAATCTTAGATCCAGAAGACTTTCCATATTGGAATGGCAAAATAAGTCGTGATGACTGGGGGCAGCAAAGCAATTACATGAAGCGAGTACTTCTTGCTCAAGCTATTATTAGCTGGGCTATGGTCGAATGTTAACTTTTTTAAGTTTACATCGATTTACAGATAGATGATTCTCATAACAACGGCATTGCGGGGAACGGTAAAAAGCCGCCAGCGCACAATGTCCACTTCATTCATCCAAACCACAGAGTCAACTGCCACCTATCATTCTCCCAAAGCCAGATTACGATTAAATAGATGACTTGGTCATTGCCTTCCCGAACCACACCAGACCCCAGACCAAACTGATAGCAGGAGAGAGGGAGCGCACTTAATCATTTGTGGCTGGGACGTTTTGCGGCCCGCACTTGCCAATTTCTGAAATTTCACGTATATCTTCAGAAACCAGGGAGAAGCAAAGAAGCCATGAAAATCAACACGCATACGCATCTTTTTACACTCCGGAATGTCCTGTCACGTGAAGCTGTCCGCGCCATCGGAAACCGGCTGCGGCATAAAAAGATGCCGGAGTACCTGGTGGAGGGGATTGAAAATTTTATTTACGATCTTTCTAATCGGCCTCGTCACCTTACCGAGAACGAGCTGCTTGAGGAGCTGATTCGGGCCATTTTGAGCACCGATCTGTTTCAGCAGTTTGCCCAAAACCGCCTGCATGAAATTCCGGTTCTGAACGCGATCAACGTTGACGGAAAGCATCTTTCTAAAGCGGCATTTAAACAGATTCTGAATTCGGTATCCTCATGGGGTGAAGCAAATGATAGTGCCGAGGCCACGCTTTTTGATATTTATGAAACTCTGCGGATCGCACTGATGCCCGGCTCCACGGCCATTGCCGATCATCTTCTCGATCACCTTGATGCCGATGACGCCCTTGTTGGGCTGATGATGGATATCAGGGGCGATACGGAGACCGACCGGGACCGTCAGCGGTTTCGTGATCAGCGGGATGATCTTGTGGAGGCCAGCCTGCAGCGTCCCGGGAGAGTGTTCCCGTTTTTTGCCATCAATCCCAAGCGTCCCGATCACCTCAGTCTTCTGAAAGATGCTGTCGAAAACAAGGGCTTTGTGGGAGTAAAGCTCTATCCGTCGCTGGGCTACAAAGTGGACAGTGATGAAATGATGAGAGTTTATGCCTATTGCGAAGAGAATGATCTTCCGATCACGATGCACTGCAATCACGGAGGGTTTTATGTTGAAGAGGCATTCATCGACTACTGCAACCCCAATCACTGGGAGCCCATTCTGGAACTGCACCCCGATCTGAAAATTTGCTTCGCCCACTTTGACGGTCACGAAACGCTATCCCATGCCGATGGACTCAGCGAAGGAACCTGGGGAAAGAAAATTCTAGACCTGATGGAAAACGAGGCGTACAGCGGCGTATATGCCGATCTCTCATACCATACCGACATGATGGGGGAGCCTGGACTGGAAGAGCACTACCTGCAGACGCTCAATGATCTCTTGAGTCGGCAGGTTGTGAAAAACCGGGTTCTGTTTGGTACCGATTCATGGCTGCTTCGGCTCAATATGTCGGACGACCTGTTCTGGTCGTACTTCCGCGAAAAGCTTTCAGATGAAGAGTTTCAGCAGATCGCATCCGTCAATCCCAAAGCATTCCTTGGCATTGACCCGTTAAAGAAAAATGTTGAGCGCTATATCGGTTTCCAAAGGAAGAATCGAGAAAATGTGGGGTCTCAGCCCAACCGCTGGCTCTTTGGTGAGGTGGATGCCGGGTTCAAGGTAAAACGGGATCATCCAAACTGGACAACCTGGAAATATCCCGCACTGATTGTGCTGGCTTCCATGGGATCACAAATGTATTCCAAACAGAAAGAGCAGGCATTCGCAAGAAAAGCATTTATCACCATGCAGGAGCTGAAGTTCTGGAACTTTAAGTTCGTGGATGAACCGGCTTTTGAACAGGAGTGTAAGAAGCTGTCTCTTGACCTTGTGAACCAGTGTGAAAAAGAGGGCAATCTCGAGGGCGATTGGACCCTGAACGAGGCAAGACAGAAGTTTGAAGAGATGATCCGTAGCGGGGCAACCCGATTTCTGGATCTCTCTTTTCAAATCGATGTGATGTACAGCTTTGACTATAGTTCGGGCGAATGATTTTGGATGGTCAATTCCCCTCCTTTTCAAGGAGGGGCAAGGGGAGGTTGCCCCGAAAATAACATTAGAAATTATGAAGATGCTGAGACTATACAGAATGAAAAAATCGATGCAATTTACGTAGAGCGAAAGAAGAAAGCGGCAACTGAACCACCCCTCAGACCCCTCCTTAAAAAGGAGGGGGCGGAAGGTTAACCAGGAATGAGATCAAAGTTTGATATGAGCGAGATGAAATTTAAAAAGTTGTTTTTTGTTATTCTGGCCGGACTATGGTTGCCGTCAGTAACAGCTGCGCAGACCATTTCACTAAAGCCGGGCCTCGCCTGGATGGAAAACGACAAGCCGGGATTCAATGTCGATTTTGGGATTGATTACAGGAATGAATACACCATTCCATCCGAAACCAGCTACCCGCGCCTTTTGGAAATCGACCTGAGTGCCAGTGGTAGTCTCCTTACCCGACCGGCCCTGAATCCCGAACATCAGCATGTGGACCTGTTTCTGGGGTACCTCATCTCTTTCAAAAAAGCTCAGGAACTAACCCTTGGACAGGTAGATGAGCCATCCAAGGATTATGGATCGCTCGGACTTGGGTTTAATGCCAACCTTGAAGCAAACCAGACGTTCACAGAAATTAACCTTGAGCAGGGGCTCGAACTGCGCTATGTGAACTCATCCAATTCGTTTATCCCAGTAGTAGAAACCTCTTACCTGCTGGTCATTCCTTACAGGTCTCAGTTCAGGGACGAGCTGAACCAGGAGAACAACTCATTTCAGCGATTTAATGTCCGGCTTTTTTGGGCGATCCGTATGAAGCAGTTCCTTCTGAATCCTGATTTCCGCTATTTCCGATCTGTCGATCTTTCTGAAGAACTGAAAGAAAACGGACTGGATGAAGGATTTCACAGCGCCGTCTCTATGGGATATATTTTTGAAAAAAGAGAGTCCGGACCCCTTCAGTTTTTGGAGTATATCTACCTGCAGTACAATCGGGGTGAATTTCCGGTGTATCTAGGAAACCGGGAGACGATTGAAGCTGGAATTAGCTTTGGATTTTAATGCGATGTTTGAAATGAATTAAATTTCAAGTCAGCCAAAATTAATCGATTAATGCGGCGAGTGCTCCGCCCACCAGGCTGGACTGATCAACACGGGTAAACTCATAATAACGGCGATTTTTGCCGGAAAAGTAGTCATTCATAACCGCTTCAATTTGATCCTTCAGTCCTTGCAATTTATAATATGCCGTCCCCTCAACGGTGATCATTACGGGACGTTGGGGAGACTTCCCTTTTCCAGTTTTTAAGATAACGGCGGCCAGGTTTGCCGAGACAAGTATAGCCGCCCGCGTCACCAAGGAGTGCAAAATTTCCAGGGCCGCGGCGCGATCTGCTTCATCTGTCAAATAGTGTTGCAGCGGACCCCGATCAGAGTCGTCAACTTCTAAAAAACGATCTACATCCTCAGTTGATAATCTATTGGCACTCTGCAGATTTGAGGCACTATTTGAGGAGAAAACTCCTTGCTCTGCCGCAAGTCTCAGTGCGGTGGTTGCAAGACCGCCGAAGTAACCGCCGGATATCATTTTCTCAAAGGAGTACTGACCCGGATTTGCCGTATTCTCATCAAACTTCAGGTCAATTTCAGTGCGTGGTATTTTATTAAATGCACCCGATTCAATATTGATAATCTGACTTCTGCCTGCTTCAAGGTCACTGTTTTTCGAAATATTCTCATTACGCTCGATGTAGGCAGTATTCGTTCCGGTACCAAGTATAAAACCGATGTAAGAATCGTAATCTTTTTCGAAAGAGGCCGATTTTCCCGCCAGAAGAGTTGCAACGGTATCGTTGAGCAGAACTACGGTTTTGTCATTCATGTCCAGAGCCTCAAGGAGATTCTGGCCAATCTTCTCTCCGATAACCTCCGGTGCCTGGATCTCTTTGCTGAACTCAAGCAGCTTTCCATCTTTATTCGGAAAAATTTCGGTGGGATATGAAAAACAGAACCCAATTTTATGGGTTTCCCTTACAAGCTCTTTCACATATCCGGCAAGAGTGCCGAAAAACTCCTTTTTTGAAACTTCCCCATTAAGTCCCGGCATTTTACACTTCACCAGGTTCGAGAGCTCTAATTTTCCGCTATCCGTAAAATGCACATTGGCAGCCCGGAAGTTTGTTCCTCCGGCGTCAATAGCGGTGACTAATTCTCCTGTTTTAAACCTGTTTTCAGCCTCAATAAATGTCGGGATCATTCGCAGAGAGCTCTCGTTTCCCTTCAGCCCGTGTTCCATGTCAGAGATAAATGACTCGACCAGGGCGTCCAGGTCAAAATCTGCCGCGGTTAGGTTATGTTTGTCTAAAAAAGATTGCGCTTGATGTGTCATGAATACATTCGTTTAAAAATTCAGTAATCGTCTTTTGAAATATCTTATACTCTTTAATTCAGAGCCACCTGTTCATCAACTCCCGAAGCTGATAATTAGGTAACAGATACGAATATGTGATGAAAATCTAAAAAACATTTTTAGATTAACAACAGGGACCCCGGTTATAAGGTATTCAACCCTCTGCGCTGATGTCCCTGGTAAGCCGGATCAACTATTTATATCCTATACAGCCTGATGCTGCAGCAAAAAACGGTTTGCTGCTTAATCAAAACTGAGAAATGTAAAAAGATTGAATAAATGAGAAGAATAAAAATTACAGCATCATTATTATTTGCAGGAATCCTTCTTTCCATGGCAGCATCCTGCGAAGATCAGGGTGAAATTCCGGCAAGACAACCGGCCAAAATGGACGTTATTTTCGACACCGACGCCAATAATGAAGTGGACGATCAGCATGCTCTTGCCTACCTGCTATTCAGCGGAGATCGTTTCAACCTGCTGGGGGTAACAGTAAATGCCACCAGCGGCCCGGGTGGGTTTGACGCTCCCTCAACCATTCAGGAACACTATGATGAAGCGCAACGGGTCATGCAGCTATGTGGAGATCTGTATGGCAAGATTCCTCTCTTTAAAGGCGCAGAAGCGTCTTTTACGGAGATACGCGACTCTGTTCATCATGATCTGTTTGATGGGTCTGATGCCGTGCACTTCATCATTGAAGAGGCGATGAAAGAGAGGGAGGACAAACTTATCCTGTTCCCGGTAGGGAAGCTCACCAATATAGCCCTTGCCCTCGAAAAAGAGCCTGCCATTGCCGATAAGGTTAGAATTGTGTGGCTCGGATCTAACTATCCTGAAACAGGAGAGCATAACAAGGTATGGGACAAAGAGTCTGTGAACTACCTCCTTAATCAGGATGTGGAGCTTGAGTTTGTAACGGTTCGCTACGGAGATCCATCCGGTACGGATGCCGTGAAGGTAACTCAGGCACAGATGCTGCATCGAATGCCGGGGAAGGGACCGGTGATATCGGAACCGGTTGAGGGACGAAATGGAGGCTTTTTTAACAACTGGGGTGATTATTCCGCGCACCTGTTTGAGACGTATGGCATGTACGGCAGTCCGCCTTCACGCGCACTTTTTGATATGGCCGCTGTGGCCATTCTTAAAAATCCAGACTGGGCAGAACGCAAAACAATTCCGGCACCCATTCTGGATATTAAGGCCGACAAGTGGGTAGAGCGGCCGGAAAATGAACGGGAACTGGTATTGTTGGAGTGGTTTGATATCTATGGAATTATGAATGACTACTTCCAAACGATGGAGAACCCTGTAATTGTCGGTTTCAAATAATAAGTTCTATTCCCCTAGTTTTAATCGCAGTGAATACAATTCAGATAAGATTGCAGAGGGTATAGGCTCAGATGGATTTATTGGGATCATTTTTTTCCCGCTGGTTGAACTGAGTTAGCACCACCCCGATAAAAACGATACAAAGCCCAGCTATATCCATGACGGATACGGTATCGCCAAAGGTAATCCACGCCATGATCATGGTAACCGGCGGCCCGAGATAAAACAGGCTGGCCACCTTTGTTGCGTCAATACGCTTAATAAGGAGCCACATCAGTGCGTATGCTCCAAGTGAAACGGCAAGGATAAGCCAGATCATCGTATAAATAAAAGTCGGTTCCCACTCTGTATAGAGCTTCTCAACGAATACAGCGGGAATGATCATCATAATGGTAGTAGCTACACTTTGATAAAAAAGTTTTTGGAGAATGGGAAGTGTATGAGCGTTATAGATTATTTCCATTCTGCGCTGAATCAGGCTTGCAACGGTTATTCCGGCCACGGAACCCAAAGGGATCAAATATCCGAAAATTGACTGATAGCTTGAAAAATCGATCCGACTGGCAACAGTTATGATGACGCCGGTGAATCCCACGATTAGGCCAACCCATTGTGGCTTGCTTGTCTGTTCTCCGGTAACGACACCTGAAAATGCTCCGGTTACCATTGGCTGAAGCGCAACAACTAAGGCCACAATTCCGGCGGGCACGTCGTTAACAAGAGCAAAAAGAACGCACGTGAGCCATAATCCATGGGCGAGCGCCCCGATGAGCATATTTGGGGCGGCTGCTTTCCAGCCAATCCAAATACGATACTTGCTGAATTGTAAATAGCCAATCAGAAGAAGCGATAAGGCAAGGTATCGCCAAAAAACCAGCGTAAATGGACCGGTGTAAGGGAGTCCATATTCAGCGCCAATAAAGCCCGAGTTCCAGAGGAGTATAAATCCCGCAGCCAGTGCAAGTGTGCGCTGCTTTGAGCTGCTCTCTGTAACGCTACTCATGATTCAGCTTCGTATCTTCAATATTGATGACACATTGCAGTTTAATAAATAAGCTTTGGTAAAAAAAACAGGCCCGGATTAGAATCTCAGGCCTGTTAAGTGTAAGAGTAAGAGCGATATATCAGTTATCTTTTAACCCCTCGGCTGTACGGTCTTCGTAGGGAGGTGCGGGCGTCATTGTTCCCGGATTTTCTTCAAGATCCTGGAGTACTTCTTCCACAACTCTTTCCAGCTGTGGATCACGTCCCTGCATTAATATATTTGGATCGTCCCAAACCGGGATGTCGGGTCGTACGCCTTCGCCTTCCCAGAACCAATGACCGTCATTATCGTAAAGACGGGCGCCTGGAACGGTAATGCCACTTCCGTCAATCAGACCGTGGCCTGTGGCCGGACCCACCAAAATTCCAAGTGTACGTTCACCGACAATTGGTCCTGCTTCCAACTCCTGGAATGCCCATGGGAGTCCGTCCCCACCAGAGCCTGCCCAGCCGTTGATGAGCATGCCCATCGGGCCGGTATTTGTTTTCACAGGCTGAGTGTGATCGCGTCCGTGCCGCCAGTGCAGGTTATAAACGACAGGTCTGGTCAGCAGTTCCAGAAAACGGTCTGCTAGCTGTCCGCCGCCATTGAAGCGCTCATCAATAATAAACCCGTCTTTTTGCAGCTGACCATAAAACATTCGAACCAGCTCCTGCTGTCCCTGGCTGGAGGTGTTCGACATGTAGATATAGCCAAGTCTGCCATCCGAAAGCTCATCCACCATCTTGCGATTATTTTCGATCCATTCAAGGTAGCGCAGCTCAGACTCCTCTCCCAGGGTGAGCGTTTCGACGATTACTTCCCGGGCATTTTCCATATCCCCATTCGAGCTTACCATCAGCGAAATTGTTTTACCATCAAGGTTTTCGAACATTGCATAAGGATCCTTCTCCGGATCGAGAGCCATTCCGTTCACGGAATGAATTGTTTCGCCTTCATTTACGTCCACTCCCGGTCTGTCGAATGGTGAACGAACCTGTGTATCCCATTCAGCGGGCTTTACAATTCTACCAATTCTGTAGAGATTATCATCGAGCTCCCAGTCTATACCCAGGTAGCCGGTTGAAATAAATTCCTGATTATCGATATTCCCTACCCCGGTGTATGTATGGCCGGCGCTGAGCTCACTCAGCATGTTCGACTGCAGGTTGGCAACATCCCAGCGGGTACGAGCATCTTTAATGAGGGAACCATATCTCTCTTTCATCTCATCCCAGTCTACCTGCTGCATTTCGGGATCGTAGAAAAAGTCGCGGTATCGTCGCCACGTATCCATAAAGATCTGTTCCCACTCTTCACGAACAACATGCTGCATTACCAGTCCGTCTGTAGGAATGGGGTCTTCTATATTTTGGCCTGCAGCCGGCTGAATAATTCCATACTGGCCTCTTGAGGAAACAGCAATGGCCTTTCCGTCCGCGGTGGGAGCTGCGCTGCTTACATTTTCCATAATGGTAATTACTTCACGTTTTTCGAAGTCGTAAGCATGGAGTGTTGGTGAGCCACCTTCACTACCGGAGTTGGGATAGCGCATGAATGCTAAATGCCCATCAAACGGCATCAGGCCTCCAATATTTCCAGCTGATACGGGCAGTATCGTAATTCTGGATTCGAGTCCATCAAAATCAATTTCTACGGTCATAGACTTTTCATCTTCACTCTCACCTGCATCGGGGTTTTCTTCACTATCGTCTTCCTCCGCTGCCTCAACGGCGTCGTTTTTCGGATGAAGGGGTGAGGGAGTATCACGTTGCAGGCTAATTGCAGCAATTTGTGTAGAGTTTGGATAAACCCATGTATTATCCATGTCGGAGTAAACGGATGAAAATTCTCGATTGGTAGTATACATCAGGTATTTCCCATCCGGGCTGAATACAGGATTACCATCGGAGTAGAAGCCGCTCGTTGCCCGTTGAAGTTCGTTATCATCTGTATTGTAGAGCATCACGGCGTACTGTGCATTTTCAAGACCCTGCGTGAAGGCTATCCACTTCGAATCGGGCGACCAAGAGATTGGGTAGCTGTTGCGGCCGCCATGCCCCACGTTCCAGTTCGTATTGCCAGCTTCGGTTATGTTTCCGTTGTCTACATCTACCACGTAGATAGTGTTGGTTTCATCAATAAAGGCAATGCTTTCGCTATCTGGCGACCAGTAGAGTGCGTAGCCGTATCCTTTTCCACGATTTGTGAGCTTATCTGGGGCGCCACCAGCTGTCATATCCTGAAGGTATATTTCGTACTCGCCGTCCATATCGCTCCAAAATGCTACGTGTTCGCCATCGGGAGACCATGCCGCATGCCTGTCGAAAGCACCGCTTGACTGGGTAAGGTTCTTTGTAAATCCATCTGAAACCGGGGCATTAAACAGCTCACCACGTGCTTCAAAAATAACGCGTTTACCTCCTGGAGCTGCCGTTATGCCTGAAATATTATCGCTCACATTGAGCCGTTTCGGGATTTCAAGAGAGAGGTCGGATACAACATTTACTTCTATTTCCCGAACTTCTTCTGTGGCAAGATCCATTAAGTAGAGAGATCCGCCTACTTCAAAAACCAGATCCTCAGGTCCTGCAGAAAGAAAAGAGATATCAAAATCGCTAAAGGTTGTAACTTGAGACAGTTCACTACTTGCGGGATTGTATTTCCAGATGTTCAGCCGAAAATTCGGCCCCTGATCAGAAAGAAAATAGAGTGTATCACCGGCCCATGCGGGCTGACCATCATTAAATTCATTTTCAGTCAGGTTTTCTACAGTATTGCTATCCATATCATATAGGTAGATATCGGAAGCGAGTCCGCCTTTATAGCGTTTAAACGGATAGTTTTCCGTGATTTTGGTGATGTATGCCAACTGGTTGCCGTCCGGAGAGTAGCTGGCAAGTTCACCGTAAGGAAGCGGAAGCTGCTCGGGGAAGCCACCGGTTTTATGGACCAGGTAAAATTTCTGGGATGAACGCTGGCCCATATGTCGACGGGATGCAAAAAGAAGGTGTTCGCCATCGGGGTGCCAGTCGATGAGCCGGTCGGGGTATGCCTGATAGGTAATTCGGTCGGGTACACCGCCCATGGCCGGCATTACGTACACGTCCCGGTTTCCATTATAGGATGCTGTATATGCAATAAAATTTCCATCCGGCGAAAACTTGGGGCGTTCTTCTTCCCCCAGTGAAGACGTTACCTGGTACGCGGTACCGCCCTCTTTCTCCACAATCCAAATGTCACCCCCGTAAACAAATGCAATGTGAGAGTCAGATACGTCAAAATCGCGCATCAGTTTTGCGCTTATCTGGGCAAAGACGGTTTCAGTTATCAGGCAGAGTGTGAGAAATATGAGTGCTTTTTTCATGTGTAAAATAGGTTGCTTTGTAGTGGTAGAATCTGTTTTAAGGCACATCATGACACCATTAGGTATCACTGATTGTACGTTATCATTTTTTACTCGGAATTAACAGCGGCTGTTCGTACGTAAAAAATCACAAATTGTTTTTGTACTCACTCGGGCTCACGCCATACTCTTTTTTGAACACGCGCGAGAAATATGCCTGATCTGAATAGCCTACTTCATATGCAATTTCCGCGATGGTCTTATTACTCACTTTTAGCAGCTTGGAAGCTCTCTGAAGCCGTACCGAAATAATGAATTGAACCGGAGATTGTCCCACCAATCCATGCAGTTTTCGGTTGAATTGAGATGTACTCATATTTAGCGTTGATGCCAGTCCGGATACCTTAAAATTTTCATCACTAAAGGAATCTTCAATAAGCTGTACGGTTTTGGCTAAAAATTCTCGGTCCACATCCGCAACTGATGGGGTATCAGATTCCAAAAATGCACTTGTGCTAAACTGCTCTCGAAGTTTCTTACGCTGTTCAATTAATTTACGAACCCGTATTTTGAGCTCGTTCACTTTAAATGGTTTTGTTATGAATGCGTCGATACCCGATTCGAGGCTCTCAAGTTTACTCTCCTGGCTGGCTTTTGCGGTGAGCATAATAACGGGGATATGACTGGTTTTTTCGTTTTGCCGAATTTTCTTGCAAAACGTCAGTCCATCCATTTCAGGCATCATTAAATCAGAAATAATCAGATCGGGTATCTCTTTTTCGCTTAACTCTAACGCTTCTTTCCCATTCGATGCTTCAATGACCCAGTAATCTTCTTCGAGCTGTTCACGGATAAACTCACGGACTTCAGGATTATCCTCGGCCAGCAGCAGAATTTCCTTGTCACTATTGAAGTTCAGCAGATTTTGATCGGTTGCATGGCCATGAATTCCCGGTGGATTATGAAATGTGCCAGCTTCAAGGGAGGGTTCATGCTCATTGCTTGAGGCTTCGGATAGAGGAAGGTGAATTTTAAAAGTAGTACCGCTTTTACCCTCAGATAACATATCAGCGCGTGTGCTTTCTACACTTATGGATCCATTATGCAGCTTGATAAATTCGTTAACAATTGCCAGCCCGATGCCTGAGCCTTCATAATTCCGGGTGGATGAACTGTCGACCTGGTAAAAGCGATCGAAAATATATGGGAGCCGTGATTCGGAGATACCGATACCGGTATCGGCCACGGTAATACAGACTCTGTCGTCATCTGTTGACTCCAGCGACAATGTGACACTGCCGCCAGACTCAGTAAATTTAATGGCGTTGGAGATAAGATTGAAGAATACCCGCTCCAGTTTGTCTGCATCAAAAGAGACGCATATTTCTCCACTGTGTGCTACAAAATTAAGTGAAATGTTGCGGGATGCAGCAAGTGACTCAAACGAATAGAGAAGGCTTTTCAGAAACGGAACAATGTTATAGGTGGATGTCTGAATCGTCATTTTACCGGCTTCCAGCTTCGAAAGATCAAGCAGCTGATTGATAAGTGAAAGCAGCCGATTGGCATTTTTTGTAGCCATATTTAGCTTTTGCCTTGTGCTGGTGTCGATATCTTCTTCCAGAACATTATCGATGTGACCAACAATCAGCGTAAGCGGCGTGCGAAACTCATGAGAAATATTGGCAAAAAAGTCGGATTTTAAATGATCGAGCTTACGAAGAGACTCTGTTTGAACTCGTTCGAGTTTAAGTTGATTTTTCAAGTTAAAACGATTTAATTCGTAGCGTCTTAAAGAATAAAATCCTACGAAAAAGAGAAGTCCATAAATGAGATAGGCCCAAATCGTTCTCCAAAATGGCGGTGCAACGGCCACGGCAAGCGCCAGTCCGTCTTCATTCCAAACCCCATCATTATTCGATCCTTTTACACGAAAAACATACTCGCCGGGCGGGAGGTTGGTATAGGTTGCTGAACCTAAATTACCGGATGAAATCCAGTCTTCATTATACCCATCCAGTTTATATGCATATTGATTTTTTTCGGGTGCAGCATAATCGAGTGCTGCGAATTCAAATGTAATTACATCATCTCTGTATGAGAGATTTATTTTTTCGGCCATTGAAACAGCTGCATCCAGCAGGCCGGGTTCCTTTTTAAAAGTGACAGTTTCTGCACCTTTTTTTAGACCTGTAAGTACGATCGGCGGCTGATGCGGATTGTCATTTATTTCTTCAGGAAAGAAATAGTTGAGCCCCTGGATGCCACCAAAAAAGAGTTCTCCGCTATCGCTCCTGTAGTAAGCACCCGTGTTAAATTCATTGCTTTGAAGCCCATCAAAAACATCAAAGTTTCTGAAAGTATTGGTTTCTGGGTTAAACCTTGAAAGTCCTTTGTTTGTGCTCAGCCACAAATTCCCATCGTTGTCGGGCAGAATGCCATAGATAACCTCATTAGGCAGACCGTCCTGAACGGTGTAGTGTCTAAATTCTCCTGTTCTGTAGTTAAATTTGTTGAGCCCGCCTGACGTGCCAATCCACAGATAGGTTTCTGGTTCTTTAGGGTCCTCCAGAATAGATTTAACGAGATTATTACTGAGGCTGTTGGTTTTTGAAGGATCGTTTATGTAGTTGGTAAACTGATTGTTGTTGGGGTTAAAGTGACTCAGGCCGTGCGAGGTTCCAACCCAGAAATTTCCATCTATATCCTGATAGATCACAGGTCTGGCTATGCCAATGGAATACTCTGAAGAGTTGAAATTATAATGTTTGAATGTACCAGACTGCTCATCAATTAACTTACTAAAATGGCTGTGAGTAGCCACCCAGATGGAGCCGGTCTTGTCTTCAAACACAGCATTTACTTCCTGCTGTAGCAGCCCGGTTTCCCTGCCTGAAGAATAAGAGTAAAGTCTTGTTTGATTGGTTACCGGATTGTGCCTGAATAGACCTTCAGTCGATGCAAACCAAAGAAATCCGCTGGATGCCTCCACAATGGAGTAAGCATTGGTGTTGCCAAAGTTTTGTATCAGGTCAGAGTCGGCCTCAAAGCTAAAAAGTTCACCGGTTTTCCGATTCCAACGGTACAGAACATCTGCGCTTATCCATACATCGCCCGCATTGTCTTCAAGTATAGAGCGAATGCTAAATCCGGTAATTCGTGATGAGGAATGTGGAGTTCTGCTAAGAGTTGGAAACCGGTTTGCATTGAAATCGAGAATATTAATACCCAGCCCGGAGGTACCTGCCCATAAAATATTAGAGCGGTCAATTAATAGGCTGGATATGATATTATGACTAATTGATCGCGGATTGAGTGGGTCGTGCCGGTAGTAGGAGTATTGTTCAGTAGTGGGATTAAACATCATCAATCCTGCCACAGTGCCAAGCCATAGATTTCCGTTGTTGTCTTCAGAAATTCGGTTTACGCTTCCCCATCCATATTCAATAACTTCATATTGGTTTGGGAAGAACTCGTAGTCTCCGGTAGGTCGGTTAAATTTTACAAGGCCGCTCTGAACACCTATCCAGAATTGTCCGGCCCGGTCGATGTGCATTGATGTGATTTTGTGATCTCCCGTGCTGATAGGTGCATCAGGATGCTTGGTATTGAAACGGGTTCTGATAAATGATCCATTGGATTCAATAAATTGATTAAGGCCCTCTTCAGTGCCTACCCAAAATGTTTGATATTCATCGAATAGAAGGTTACCAACCCTGTTTGAGTAGAGGCTGCTGCTGTTGGCTGGATTATGTAAAAATTGTTCATAATCGTAGTTGCATCCGACTTCAGATGTAACTTTTAAATTGAAAAGACCGTCACCTTTGGTGGCTATCCAAACAGAGCCATCGGGGGCTTCTATAATATCTGTAATCTCATTGGTGATTGCTCTGTTTCCCCTCTCGTTTTCCATCGGAACTTCACAAAAGAAGTCGGTGTCCCTGTGTAAAATGTTAATATCTCCTGATATTGAACCGGTCCAGATACGCCCATGCCGATCTTCCATCAGCTTGGATACATAGGCATCAGAAATGGTCGTAGAGTCGAAAGGATTGTGCTGGTAAACTACGAAATTCCGCCCATCGTAGCGGTTTAGTCCATCTTTGGTGCCAAACCACATAAATCCCTGACTATCCTGAATGATCGAGTATACGGCGTTTTGAGAGAGTCCGTCGTCGATGCTAAGATGACGAAAAGCAGGCTCTTGACCGAAAGCAAAACCGGCATAAAAACTCCATAGAACAATAAAAGAAATTTGTACAGCCCGCATAAAAAACGCCAATATGAGATAGTTTGAGATCACTTTGCGCTTATTATAGCAGAATAAATTTTAATTTGTGTAAAATATTCTTGGAGTATTTTGTTTTTTCGTGGGGGTCTGGAAAAACCGGTTCAGAATGGATTCTGTTTTAAAATATAGAATCATTTACTTTCCCATTGGTTTAATTAAACAAAGACATATCTTCGTATCTATGGAAAAAAAGAGCAGACTAATATCGGGGTCAGAAATTCACCAAACGGAGTTAAAAAATTTAGACCATTTATTATTTGCTATCTAAATGATCCCTGATCATCTGCTCTCTATCTGTCTCACTCAAACCCGACTCGAAGTTAAACATGGCCTGTTCCCATGAGCCATAGACAGGATTTGGAAAAATAAACCATTTCTTGCCCCAGTATTCCGCATGTTTACTGACAAGTTGATCTCGTTCTTCTTCGGAAATATTTTTTGCCGGGAGAAAATCATTCAGGTCATCCCCAAACAGCATAATAACACGATACTCCTTTTCAACAACAGCGCGGCGATTAATTTTATTCGAATTCCAGCTCTCCTGTTCACCATTCAGAAGAACAGTATCCCTGTTTTTGTTGAGTGGAAAACCAAGCCGCTCCATATTATTGCGGGTAGCTTCTTCGGTTTCTGCATCCCGATTGCTCACATAAAATACCGTGATTCCTTTTTTAGAGGCGGCCCTTGTAAATTCGACAGCACCGGCAACCGGATCAGCATTTTCTTCACGTACCCATCGGGTCCATTCTTCAGGATTGAATGACGAATTTTGCTCAATCATGCGTGCCTGGAAAGGAGAGTTGTCAAGAACGGTTTCATCGATATCCAGAATTATGGCGGGTGGCAGATTTATTACACCCGTCCCGTCTTGAACAACAGAGGCTGTCCATGTTGAGTCATTTTTAGCCGTTTCGAGAAAATTTTCGGCTTGCTTATAAGCCTGAAGAGTGAGGGCATCGTACTCGGCAGCATTCTGCACCCAAAGCGTCCCCTGCAGTGTTGGATGTTGAACTTTTTGGGTTGAAGTGCACGCTGATGTGATACATATTATTGCAGTAAAAACAAATGTGAGGTGTGAACGCATTGCTGAATATTTATTGATCTGTAATTTATATCAAAGATAGCAAGCAGGAGGATGGAATGTTATTATACTTTGCGATAGCCCTGCAGGTAATAAAAATCGAATGCATGAGCAGAATCATGTTTCTTGGTAATAGGTGTCAATGAAAATTCAGGGCTCAAGCGGAATTCTGATTGAAAAAATGGTTTTGCCGCGCTCAGATATAATCTGAAGCGAACCCCGGTGCATTTTAATAATGTCATTTGTTATGCTGAGCCCGAGGCCGGTTCCTTCTTTTCCTTTTTTGGTGGTAAAAAAGGGCTGCAAAATTTTGTTCTTAACCTCCGGCGGTATTCCCGGTCCATTATCCTCTATTTCGACAAGAGCATAATTTTGTTGAAGCCGGGTGCGCACTGTTAACTTTGGCTGATATTTTTCAGTGCTCGTGCTATTCGCGTTACTCTTTACTTTACTGCGCATAGCATCGAAAGCGTTATTGCAGAGGTTTAAAATAACGCGGCTGAAGTTTTCTGCCATCAGGGGCACATCTTCCACATCTTCATCGAGCTGAAGATCAATATCTACGTTGATGGGGTTTTTGCTAGCTCGCATCCCGTGGAATGTAAGGTTCACATACTCTTTTATAAGATGATTGAGGTTCGTGGGCTCTAGCGTGCCGTCACCGCCCCGAGAGTGCTGAAGCATCGATTTAACAATACTATCGGCTCGGCTTCCGTGTTCATGTATTTTTTTTAAGTTCAATTCTATATCTCTCGTCAATTCCACAATCTCATTTAGTGAAGTCTCATCGAGCTTCTTTTTGTTTGAGAAAATGTGATCAATTTCTTCACGAATTTCCTGCAGCAGCTCCATTGATATTTCTGAAAAATTATTTACGAAATTCAATGGGTTTTTAATTTCGTGTGCGATACCCGCCGTTAGCTGACCCAGAGAAGCAAGTTTCTCTTGTTGAATAAGTTGTTCCTGTGTCTCTTTAAGTTCGGCCAGCGACTCCTGTAGCTCTTCCTTTGATTCTTCTACGGTTTTACGCTTCAGCTCTAACTCCTCGATTGTTTCTTCGAGGAGGATAGATGTTGTACGCTTTACTTTTTCTGTACGCTGCAGTTTAAACTCAGCGATAGTGAGTTTTTTATCAACGCTTTTAATGGCTTTTTTAATAGCCTCAGCACGCTCTGGTGAAATTGAGGTCTCTTCTTCAAGCAGGTCTAAAACGGATTGCAGCTCAGGATTCATCCTATTTTTTTGGGTAATATAAATAAATCAAACAGAATTGCCCGTAAACGAAAAAATACGGGCTCTTAAGCTATGTCTATTTCTCCGATAACAAAACCAATGAACATGTATTGTTATGGAACTCATGTTTACCCTTTGTTGCTTTTCCCATCTCTCCATAGCTAAAAAAACCAACCAGGGGTGCGCCCCATACGTCTTTTACCTGGTCAATCTCATCGCTGACCATAGGCCCCAGCGAAAGGTGCCGAGCCTTGCAAGAGAACATAATCATCGCCTCTGCATCAGGCAGTTCTTCGTTTTTAACGGTTTGGCACTCACCCACAACCTTCTCAATAACGCTGTCATCCGGTGGTAAAGAAAATCGTATTTTTGAACCCTGTGGTACGCTACCGGCACAAACAAGTGAGCGGTCATCTTTGTTTGCAAAAAGTGGAGCGCGAATGACCGGTTCAGAATCTTCTCGCTGAAGCTGCATGGGAAACTCCGAACCCACATTGATAATCACATCTTTCCACTCATCAATATTTCGGTTCACTCCCATATATTTGATCACTACATCGAGGGCGGGCTGATCATCGATGGTGTAAACCACATTCCCTTCACTTTTTGTGATGGTTCTCACGGTTCCTACAGGTTCCCATCCGCTTGTAGCCAGCCCTTTTACATTTACGTGATCCTCATCAAGAATGATCGCTACCAAACCATTAATGCTGTATTCGCCATTTGTAAATACAAATGTGCCCGACATCTTAAAATCATCGCCGGCAAGGCCTCCAAATATCGTAACGCTGGTTCCAACAGCTTGTTCAATTCCCCGAATAATCATTTCACCATCGGTACTTATCCCGCCGGAAGCGATAATAAACGCAGGATTGCTAAAGTTTTCGAGCCCTTTTTCACCCACTGATTTTGCAATACTCAGCGTATCGTGATCCCCGGTTTCAATATGTACAAGCTTGTAATACTCCCGGTTGATATCCAGAAGCATAATGGCTGCCGATTCTTCTCCAATATCTCCATCTGTAAATTCACCAGCCGTTGTAGAGCCAAAAATATCGATGTTTTGCTCCTCCAACGCATGGCAAATTGCTTCCCTGTCTTGCGCAATAGAAATAAATGCAACGGCCAGGGTTGGAGAAAAGCCATCTGAAGTGGCTTCGGATAGAGCTTGTTTTATTTCATCAGTAGAGTTTCCGCGAATAGTTTTTGCTTTCATATTGGTTTGATTTGGTTGACAAACTGTTGTTTATGATTTTTTTGGCCATTAGCCTGCGATACCGTCAGCAGCATAGGGTTCCATCCCAAAACCTTTCACCATTACATAGTCGCTCATAATGAGAGCTCCTTCAACCCAGCCTTGCTCAGGCGACCACGACTCGTTGCATACGTAAAGTTCCTCTTTATCGGGATTGTAAATATTTGGATATACATCAGCTTTGTCATCTACATTCAGCTTATACTGGTGGTAGCCGTACCCAAACTCTCCTTCGCCCCACACACGATAGGTGCTTAAAACTGGCTTTGGAATATCTTCATCTTCACTCAGCCCGAAGATGAGTTTTAGCTGTTTCATCATCTCTTCTACAAGCGCTCGGGATGCGGGATAGGATCCATCAGGCTGTGAAACGCCAATGGGTTCATACATATCGCCTACATTTTGAAGCTCCATCCAGAAGTTGCCGCGGATATAATCGGTGTATTGTGTTAGCGCCGCCGGCCCGTTATATGTTTTGTCATGATCAGGGTCTGCCGGGAATTGAGAAAATGTGTATACCGAACCCAGTGGCAGATCTGTAAAATTTGGTCCGTTTGTAATATTAATGCGTGGATCCGAATGCCACCATCTTTCTTCGAAGTAGAGACCTACTTTTGTCAATTCCATATCCTTAACACTGTTTACGGCATCATGGAATAGGGGATCGGAAAGCAGTCCGGGAGAAGTTTTTGCGAGATCTTTCAACGGTTTTTTGGGGATGGCAAGGATAACTTTATCTGCGTTAAAAGTTGTGCTCACTCCGGTATCGACATTCACGCATGCAGCCGAGTAGATCCCATTCTGTTTCTTAATGCTCTTAATCTGAGTGGAAAGATAAAATGTACCCTTCTTTTTGATTTCCGTCTCCAATGCGTCTGGAAGAGCCTCAAATCCATTTTCCAGCGTTTTGAACTGAGTTTTGTCTGGTTTGGGGAAATCAAATAGAATCTGCAGTCCCTCACCCGCATTCACATTATCCTGGAAGGGGCCCATAAACCCAAGCACATGGCTCAGCATTTCGATACACTCCTGGGTTAATCCGTACCTTCGCAGCATGCTCCAAAATCCCCATTTATTGATTACAACGGGCTTGTCGTCGTAATCATTATAGGTGAAGCTGTTTCTGAACTCGATCCATTCAGATGGAGACTTCGGACGATATTTGGGATCTTTGTTATTCTGCGTCATGATATCCGAAACGACCTCCTCTAAAATATCGGTCGGATTTTTACCCTCCTCATCAGGAGCAAGGTTAAACAGGGTAGACCAAATGGCATCGTTACTGTCTTTTACATCTTTTTGCGTAAACGACTTCCCCCGAATGTAATATCTGTTATTACTATCGCCCATCACAAAATCCACGGGGTTCAGGGTGTAGCCTGCGCACTTCATATCGTTAATGAGCTTCCAAAGATGCTGCATTTGCCCCGACTCTTTCGGAACAAACCGCATACCTCCTTCTTCGTCATGAACATTGGGTTTGCCATCAGGACTGTTGATATTCACAAACGTGGTTTGAAGCCGACCGCCAGTACGGCCCAGTTTATCGATGATATTGATCTTCAGAGATGGATTGGCTGTCAAAAGTCTCCACGCGGCAAAGAGTCCGCTCATGCCGGCGCCAACGATCAAAATATCCGAGTGTGTGGTTTGATTGCTCATAATCTTAAAATTTGAAGGTTATTTATTAACAAACATGGACCACGCTTTGGGGTAGTCTCTTTCACTTAAGTTGATGTTCACCAGGAATGTGGAATTTGGATTGTTATTGATGGTTTCGAGCACATTGTGGAGATCCTGAACCGTGTTGACATTTGCGCTTTGCGCATTTGGGGCATTGTTTGAATACGCCTTCATCAGGCTCACATAGTCCCACTCCTGCAGTACGTTGGCATCTTCGAACGGATCACTGGAACCGGCTTTGTAAGGTGCAGGATCAAGGAGCATCTGTTCCACGCCATAAACCTTGTTATTTAATACAAACACCACGGTATTTCTCTTTTCCATCACCATTGTTGAGATAGCCTGACAGGTAAGTTTGAAGGCGCCATCGCCAACAATAACAACTGCGCGAGTTCCGGCCGTATAGGAGGCCCCGAGACCCGCCGGAACACTCCAGCCAATAGAGGCCCAGATATTTTGAGCCTGAATACCGTTGGGGCGCGTAATTTTCAGGGAAGATGTTCCGCCAAAAGTAGACAGTCCAATATCGGCCATCACGACATGATCGGGCGTTACAAATGAATCCAGAACAGTATAGAAACTGTCGTATCCTATCGGGTCAGAAGGCGAGGGAGGAGCGGGAGGTGCCGGGGGTGTTGGTTTTTGCCAAACCGGGGTATATCCTTTCTCATCAATCAGACTGATAAGTTTATCCAGCAGGTTGGAAAGAGATACCTGTACATAGAGTTCATCACCCGTTTTTACCATATTTCGGGATGCGTCAATGTCACTGATGATGCCGATATTTGAATTTGTGACTCCAAACTCGTTCAGATCGGTATTCCAGACTCCTAAGCCAATAACCAGGTCGCTTTTGTTTAAAAACTGATTCGTATAATCGGAGGTAAACACTCCGTCGTGCAGTCCGATGAACCAGGGATTGTCTTCCGGGATGATTGCCTTACCGAGAAGGCTGTTGGCATACGGAGCCTGAATCTTATTCAGCAGATTGAGAAACTTGTCCTGAAGACCGTAAGTCTGTATTTCCTTTCCAATCCAAAGCACGGGTGCTTTGCTTGCGGTCAGTTTGCTGTAGATTGACCCGGCTGCTCCATCAAGTGCATCAACAATCTGTTTTGCATATTTATTTGGCGGAGTTTCGGAGGCCATCTCACGAAGCGTTTCGATTGATTCGTAACTTGGGACAGGCAAGAGTTTCTCATTGGGCGGTGGTGGACAAGGCATGTAATAGCAGTCTTCCGTGATCTCGATTGCTACCGGTTTTTTCTGGCTAATGCACGCCGTTAAAGCAGCATCGATCTGCGCCGGAGCGTTTAATGGATTTGTGATTTTTTCGAATGCTACGGTCACCTTATCGTAGATCTCAATATTTGCATCGTCAGACCCCACATTGTGATGATAGAGTTCTGCACCATTCACCTCATCCAGGCTTTTGGTATTACTGAGTGTACCAATAATGGCAACCACGGGAATGTCTTCCACAAAAGATCCACCAATGGCGTTTAGAAGACTGAACGACCCAACACCGGTCGTCACGGCCACAGCGCCCAGTCCGTTTACGCGGGAGTACCCATCGGCTGCATATCCGGCATTCAATTCATTGCAGTTTCCAACTCGCGTTAGAATCTTAGTAGTGTCGATAATTTCCAGTAAATCGCTTGTGTAATCTCCGGGTACTGAAAACAGGTGGTCTACACCAAGCTGCTTCAGGCGGGTTGCGAGGTAGGTAACAACGTTTGAATTGGAGTCCATCAGAAAAAAATTTGTTGGTTTTGATTATGAGTAGCCAAAAATAAAAAACAGCCGTGCTGCCGACTGAACTACGTATGCAGCACTTAAATGGATACTACTATTTGTATATGTTTTTATTTGTGATGCTTTTATGCACCGACTTATGTTTTCTCAATATAAAAGAGAGATGTGTAAATCTTTTGGACTATTTAATCAAAAGTTTGGACTTTTTCTGCATTTTAAGTCCAAAGTTGAAAAACCAGGGCAAACGATTGTAAAACATCATTACAACAAACCTTGACTGCCGAAAAGGACTATGTGATTTAGTATATTCCAAACTATTGATAGCATCTGTTCTTAAACGAAAGAATTATTTTCCATGAAAACTCTAGTTACGTTACTGTTTTGCATTTTAAGTCCTTTATTTCTGTTTGCGCAGGATAATCCGGGGTGGATTCGCTACCAGGCAATTTCTCCGGACGGTTCAAACATTGTATTTACCTACAAAGGAGATCTTTACATCATAGACTCTGAAGGCGGTGATGCCCGCCAGATCACTTTTCATGAAGCCCATGATTTTATGCCGGTGTGGAGTAGTGATGGCTCACAGATTGCTTTTGCTTCCGACAGGTACGGAAATTTTGATGTGTACATCATGGATGCAGCGGGTGGTCCGGCTGAGCGTTTGACATTCCATTCTGCAGATGAACATCCATATACGTTTTCTGAGGACGACACAGCCGTACTTTTTGGTGCAGCCCGCCTTGATATTGCTGAGCACCGTCAGTTTCCAGCAGGGTCGCAACCGGAGCTCTACTCCGTTCCGGCTGAAGGTGGCAGGGTTGATCAGGTATTTACTCTACCTGCCGAGTATGTTCAATGGAACAGTGATGGCTCGAAGATGCTCTATCATGATAAAAAAGGGGGTGAAGATGAGTGGAGGAAACATCACACATCATCCATTACAAGAGATATCTGGATGTTTGATGCCGAAAGCAGCGAACATACAATGATTACCGATTTTGAGGGCGAAGACCGACAGCCCGTATTTACCGAAGATGAGCTGGGATTTTATTATTTGAGTGAAGAAAGCGGGTCTTTTAACATTCATAAATATATGATGGAGCAGGGGAGTAGTGAGCAGTTAACGAATTTCAAATTCCATCCGGTGCGATTTTTGAGTTATGGAGGCGGAAAACTTGCCTTTGGATACGATGGAGAGCTTTATACGATGCAGGAGGGAGCCGAACCTGAAAAGGTAGACGTGACGATCAGGACACAGTCTGTAAATAACAGTGACGAGTATATCACCATCAATGGAGGCGTGAACGAAATGGCGATTTCACCCGATGGAAAAGAGATGGCGTTCGTTGCACGTGGCGAAGTATTCGTAACGTCGGTTGACGGTTCGCTTACCAAACGAATTACCAACACCCCGGAGGCGGAGGCTTTTGTTACTTTCTCACCTGATGGTGAAAGTGTTGTGTATTCAAGCGAGCGGGACGGCCGCTGGAGTATTTATCAAACCAAAAAAGTGAGAGATGAAGAGCCATTTTTCTATGCTGCTACACTACTAAACGAAGAAGAACTTGTAAGCACAAATGTGGATAATTACCTGCCGTCATTTTCACCCGATGGCAAAAAACTGGCCTACGTTGCCGACCGAAGAACACTGCGGGTAAAAGATATGGAATCGGACGAGACGGTAGACCTGATGACACCTGAAGATCTTTTTCATATGCGTGATGGTGACAAATATTTTACCTGGAGCCCTGATAGTAAATGGCTTCTTTTCGACTGGAGCAAGGTGCTGCATAACAGTGAAGTTTTACTGTTAGCCGCTGATGGAAGTGAACGCATCAATCTTACGGAAAGCGGGTACGATGATTCAACGCCAAAGTGGATGAATGAAGGTAAACAGATGATCTGGTTCAGTAATCGGGATGGTTTAAAAAGCTATGCCACAAGTGGCAGATCTGAAAGAGATGTTTATACCATGTTTTTTACTCAGGAAGAGTGGGACAAATTTAACATGAGTGAGGAAGAGTATAAGTTGATCCAGGAGATTGAAAAAGCAGAAAAAGAGGAACAGGAGGACGAAAATTCAGATTCGGATGATGAAAAAGATGAGGAAAGTCCCGCTGATCTATCGTTTGATAAAGAGAAGATGAAAGATCAGACCGCCCGGCTTACCATTCATTCAAGCTACCTGAGTGACGCGGTGCTATCCAAGGACGGAAGCAAACTCTACTATCTTTCCCAGTTTGAAGACGATTACAATCTCTGGGAAACAGATCTGCGTACAAGAGACACCAAGATGCTCATTAGGCTGAACACGGGTTATGGAAGCTTACAATGGGATAAAAAGAAGGAAAATCTATATCTGCTGAGCCGCGGAAGAGTTTCAAAATTGGACCTTGCAGCTGGCAGTTCATCTTCCATAGAAATAGCCGGTGAAATGACGTACGACGAGCAAGAAGAGCGGGAATATCTGTTCGAGCACATTTACATCAGGACTAAAAATATTTTTTATGAACCCACTTTTCACGGTAACGACTGGGATCTGCTTTATGAGGAATATCAAAAATATCTGCCGCATATCGGTAACACCTACGAATTTGCCGAAATGATCTCGGAGATGATTGGCGAACTAAACGTGAGCCACGCGGGAGCACGATACAGCAGAAGTATCGACAATGCGGATGAAACGGCATCACTCGGAATATTTATGGATTATGATTACGAGGGCGATGGAATACTGATTACCGAAGTGATAGAGGGCGGGCCACTCGATAAGGCAAAATTTGATATTGAGCCAGGCATGATTATCGAAAAAATTGATGGTGAAACCATTTCCGGTGATACGGATGTTGCCCGGTTTCTGAATCGAAAAGCCGATCAGTTTGTGCTCCTTGAACTCACCGATGCTGATGGTGATAACCGTAAATACATTACAGTAAAACCCATCACCCAGGGAGCAGAGCGATCTTTATTATACAGACGCTTTGTTCGAATGAATGAGAGAGAGGTGGATGAGAAAAGTGATGGAACACTGGGCTATGTTCATATTCCCGGTATGGGGGATGGACCTTACCGAAATGTAATTGAAGAGATGCTTGGCAAATATAGCGACCGGGAAGCAGTTGTGGTAGATACACGATTTAATGGTGGTGGAGATCTCGTTGCGGACCTGGCCATGTTTTTTACAGGTGTAGAATTTAACACGTATGCGACCGCTGCTAAAGATGTTGGTGGTGAACCAACGTCTCGATGGACAAAACCTACGCTCTCATTAATTAATGAGTCTATGTATTCCGATGGTCACTGCTATGCCAGTGCATATACCGAGCTGGAAATTGGTTTGACGGTTGGTATGCCTGTTCCCGGAACGTGCAGTTTTGCGGGATGGGAACGGTTACCCAACGGGATGGTTTGGGGTGTAGTGCCCGTAAGCGCAAGGAACATGAGCGATGAATGGATGGAGAATAATCAAACAGAGCCTATCATTCGCGTTAAAAACATGCCCGGTGTAGTCAACAATGGCAGAGATCAGCAGCTCGAAAGAGCCATTGAAGAACTGCTTGAAGTTGTGAACTAACAATCCGGCTCAATTACTGAGAGCTATTGCGAATGGCCGTTTATTAAAAAGACTGCTTTTAAAGCTCTCAGGTTTTTCTTTATTTAAAATAGGTTCAATAAATATTGTAATATTTAATCTTTTCTTATATCGTGTTCATCATGATTAGGGATTCTTTTAACCATTTAACCAAAAACACAGATTGTTATGAAAACGAATGTAACTGAAAAGTATGGATGCGTAATCATCGAGATGAAAGGGAACGTAATGGGTGGCCCGAGTTCAGAAGAGTTCAGTGATTTGCTACACTCTCTTATTGATGAAGGAAAAACAAATGTAATTGTGGATTTAGGGAAAGTAAAATTCATGAACTCATCCGGTCTCGGTATGCTGATTGGTGGCCTCACTACCATGAAAAAAGCTGACGGCGATCTGCGAATTTGCCAGGCAGATAAGAAAATTGAAAGCCTTCTTGTTGTTACCAAACTGATTACGGTATTTAAGCATTTTCGTTCTCTTGATGAGGCTATAAAATCGTACGAATCCTAATCGATTCAACGACTATTCAACGCTGCTCATTTTATGGACCAAAGACACATCCTATCGGAATGAATACCGACAGGAGACTGTTTGCTTAATGTAACTAATACAAATCTAAATACTTGTAATTTTATGAGTACCGCAACATTAAGCGAGAGAAAAAATATGGACGTAAATATTGGTATCAGCAAAGAAAACAGAAAGAAAATTGCTGATGGGCTGTCACAGGTATTGGCCGACAGCTACATGGTTTACTTGAAAACACACAACTATCATTGGAATGTAACAGGCCAACATTTTCATTCACTACATGAGCAGTTCGAAGAACAATACACCGAATTGGCCGAAGCTATCGACGAGATTGCAGAGCGTATTCGCTCATTAGGATTTAGAGCACCGGGTTCTTTCCGTGAATTTTCACAAATCACCACGATCGAAGAAGATACCGATCAGCCTGAAGCACTTGAAATGGTACGGAGGTTAGCCGTAGACAACGAAACGATTTTACGAACGGCAAGAAACGTATTTCCTGCATGTGAAAAGGCAGAAGACGAGGCTACCATAGATTTACTCACAGAAAGACTACACGTACATTCCAAAACTGCCTGGATGCTGCGCAGCCATCTGGAATAAAACATATTACAGCAGGTAATAAAAGATATCCGGTTATCGCCGGGTATCTTTTTTACATTTACAGAGGCTTTCGAAATGCTGTTATAAAGCTAATTTAATCCATCCCTAAATATTTGGGCTTATTCTTTAGATTGAGTGTTAATGCTTCGGAAGCTTTCCTGAAAATATCTAACAGCAACATTATATAATATTTAAACAAATCATAAACTAAACCACGAGGGATCATATAGAAATGGGAAATCAGATAAGCGGATTTATTGAATCTTTAGGACCACTCGCCGTACAGTATGGAATGAGTGTTTTAGGGGCTATTCTAATATTAATCGCAGGTTATATTGTAGCAGGATGGGCTGCAAAACGTGTGATGAAATGGGGAAATAATTCAGATAAGGTTGACGATACCATTGTGCCGGTATTGTCAAAAGTAACAAAGATTTTCGTTCTGATTGTTACACTGCTTGCCGTATTGGGGCAGTTTGGAGTAGAAACAACCAGTATTGTAGCAGTGTTAGGTGCATCCGCACTTGCTATTGGTCTTGCGCTGCAGGGTACATTAAGTAATGTGGCATCTGGAGTGATGCTTCTTACGCTCAGGCCGTTTAGTGTAGGCGACGCCGTGAGTATTGCAGGCACATCCGGAGTTGTTGATTCGATAGGACTTTTTACTACAGAAATGCACTCCTTTGATAACATTGGTATTTCCATACCAAACTCTAAAGTGTGGGGATCAGAAATCAGAAATATGAATCGCTTTGATACCCGTAGAGTCGACATGCAGGTAGGCATTGGTTATGAAGATAACATGGATAAGGCGATGAAGGTTATTAAAGAAGTATTAGACAGCGACGACAGGGTACTAAGCGAACCGGAACCTCTTATAGCAATTGCAGAGCTGGGCGATAGCGCTGTTGTAATAAATGTTCGTCCATGGGCCAAAACAAGCGATGTATGGCCGTTGAAGTTCGACTTTACTAAAAAAGTAAAAGAGCGATTTGATGAAGAAGGTATCAGTTTTCCATTTCCTCAGCGGGATGTTCACCTTTTTCAACAAAACTAAATTTTTAAATATTTAAGGAACAAAGCCCCTCTAATTGGGGCTTTTTCTGTTTTATAAAGCTTTTGCTCAGGTATTGATTACAAAATGAATGTTCTTTAAACTATAAAGCTTACAGAGAAGGCAAAAAGCCGTAATTTAGCAACCAAACGATATCTCCGTTTTGACTGATAATAAAGAAGAAAAGCAAGCAGCCGAATCAACCCTTTTTGAGAATAACATTATATCCGTAACAAAGGATGGCGAAGTCCGGCTAAAAAAAACAGATCTCTTCAAAGAGAGAACTATTGCTACGATAGATCCAGAATCAGTTGAGGAGGGGATAGAAGAGTTGAAAAACAAATTTTCAACAGCTGAAGAGAAAGTTGACACATTTTTGAAAAATGCTGCTGAGCTTTCACAGTCGGATGTGAGGTCTAAGATGGTGGACCTCAGAAATGAGCTGACTGAAATTGATGCGATAGGTGACTTTGATTCGCTGGTCAAAAAAACAGAAAAAAAAGTAGAAGAAATTCTGAAGATAAAAGAGACAGATACCGAAAAAACCGATACGTCTGAAGTTGAAGCAGAAAGCGGTGAAGTTAAATCGGATAATGCTTCTGAAGATCCCGAACAGATCTCGGAATCACCTGATCTTGATAAAGAAGAGGAAAAGAAAAGTGATACCGAAACCGAGACAGCTTCTGTTCAAGAGGATGATTCGAAGTCTGCTGAATCTGAAGATGAAGATGAAGATGAAGATGAGGAGCCAACCCCTGAAGAGTATTATAAAAATCTAGCTGAAAAAGCGGAAACACTATCAGAGCTATCCGATTGGGCACAGGCAACTCTCGAGTTTGAAAATATTGATTATCAGTGGGCTGAAGGCCCGGATTCGGCTAATGCTGATGTAAGTGAATATCGCACGAAGATTGATGAGCTAAGGGAAGCGCTGGAACAGAAGAAAAAAGATCATTACGAAGAGCAGAAAAAAATTCGCGAAAAAAATCTCGCTCGTAAGAAAGAGGCTCTTGCCGAACTGAAAGAGATTATCGACAAAGAGCAGTGGACAAAAACCAAAGCGGTTTCACGTTTAAAAGGCAAGTGGGACAGCATTCGCCCTATTCCAGCAGAAGAGCAGGAGAAATTAGAAAAGGAATTTGAAAAGTATCTTAAAATATTTGATGAGCACAAAGTTGACAGGCTTGTAAAACAAAAACAGCAGCAGGAAGATAATCTTACAGGTAAGCTTGTAATACTGGAAAAAATGGATTCCTTTTTGTCTGAAATCGACTCTTCAGCAAAAGACTGGAAAGAGCTGGATAAAAAGTTTTCCGCACTATCGAAACAATTCCGAAAAATTGGGCGTGTTCCTTCAGATAAAAATCAGGAGATATGGGGCCGATACCATCAGGCTCAGGATACATTCCACTCTCTGCGATTTAAATTTGATAATAAATACCGAAAGGATATTGAGAAGTTTTTATCAAATAAGAAAAAACTGATTGATGAAGCCGAAGCCCTTCTGGATACAACAGATTTAGCTCAGGCTGCGCGAAAAGTGAATAAACTTCATCGACGCTGGAAGAAAGCAGGCAACCTGCCTCAAAAAGAAGAAAATGAGCTTTGGGACAGGTTTAAAGCAGCAACGGATGCGTTTAATGACAAGAAAAGTGAAAACATTGACCTGCTCCACGAACAGGAAGACAAAAACTATCAGGCGAAATTAAAGCTGATTGAGAAAGCAGAGGAGATTAAAGACTCTGATGACTGGGAAAATACCCATAAACAGCTCCAGAACTTCATGGATCAGTGGAAGAAAATCGGGCCGGTTCCTAAACGCAAGTCCGGGAAGATTTGGAAGAAGTTTAAAGGTGCCATGGATCACTTCTATGATCGCCGGCGCGACCACTTTAAGGAAGTCAAAGAGGAAAGAAAGGACAACCTAAAGGAGAAAGAAGAGGTTCTTGATAAACTGAAAGAGCTTCAAACGCACGACAATCCCATTGAAGCTGTAGAGGAGGCGAAGAAGCTTCAGGAAGAGTTCAAAAAAGCAGGATACGTGCCGATTAAGCATAAAAACAGAATGTGGAAAGAGTATCGCGAAACTTGCGATGTGATATACGACAGGTTCAGAGCTGCAAAATCGGCTGCACAAATTGTTGGAAAAGAAAATGTTGAAAATTTTTCTACTGACGACCTGTCTGAAATTAAGAAGAAGCAAGAAATTGCAGGCAAGCTTCGCAAGGAAATCAAGTCTTTAAGCAACGACCTGATACAGATGAAGGAGTCTTTAAGCTATTTTAAACCCTCTGGAAGCGGGAGTTCCCTTTTAGACGATGTTAAGAAACGCATCGACAAAGCCGAATCGGATATCAACAAAAAAGAAGAGAAACTCCAGGATCTTGAAACCGAAATTGACAAGATCAAAAGGGGTATCTAAACCTTACGAATTCTTTTTTTAAGGTATTTAAGTCTCCGCAGGGCTCACATTCCACTGTGGGTTTACATTTTTTTTCGTATACATCTGTTCGTTTAGCATATTTTAGAGCTGCATAATGGAATTGTAGTTCTTTTATTGCAGTTTTTCATGCATATCTTTTTGTGGTATATATTAAGATACCGCGTACGCTAAATCGTAACAAAACCGAACAGATTAGAATGGCCGATATTGAATTTCGCTGTGCATTGGTTTGCAATTATTTTAAAAAATTAGCTGGAATTTTTTCAGTTTTACTCCTCTTTCCAGCATTGGTTCTATCACAAACCACACCTATAGATGGAATCAAAGATAACACTCCTTCCGTCCATGCATTTACAAATGTAACGGTAGTTGTGTCTCCTGGTAATACTCTGCAAGATGCCACTTTGGTAATCAGAGACGGGATTATTGAATCAGTGGGGGAAGGAAATGCAGTGCCTTCCGATGCACGTGTGTGGGATATGACTGGTAAGACGATTTATGCAGGGTTCATAGACCCCCACTCTGATGTGGGGCACGCAGACCCCAGAGTAGAGCTGGAGCTGGGATCTCAGTCGTGGAACCCGAATTTGAGAGCACATTTATCTTCCACATCAGAATATGATGTTGAAGATGATGGCTCTGGTGAGCTTAGGTCTCAGGGGTTTACCACCGCCCTTTCAGTACCGCCTTTAGGGATATTCAGAGGAAGTACATCCGTTGTAAGCCTGTCTGAAGGACTGGTTGCCCAAAGAATTGTTAAAGACAATGTAACCCAGGCTGCGAATATTGATCGCAGCTGGGATTTTGGATTCACATACCCAACATCATCCATTGGCGTGATTGCGCTCATTCGACAAACTTTATACGATGCCGACTGGCACAAACGAGCTCATGAAACGTATGAAGCTAATCCCTCCGGGCTTGAACGGCCAGAAATGAACCAGGTTCTTTTGGCCCTGAACAATGTAATTGAAGGAGATCAATCTCTCATTTTCGAGACAGATAGTGATGAAGAAATATTGAGAGCATTAAGGCTTCGGGATGAATTCGACATTCCGATATGGATACGTGGAAATGGTCATGAATATAAGCTTCTGGATGTTTTGGAAAATGAAGATGTGCCATACATATTGCCCTTATCCTACCCTGAAAAGCCGGATATAGATTCTCCAGAGGATGCGCTTGATGAGGATTTTGCCGAATTGAGGCATTATTATCTGGCACCCGAAAATCCTATGAGGATGAGCGAGTCTGGAATCACCTACTCAATCACCTCAGACGGCCTTGAAGAAAAAACCGATTTCTTGAAAAATCTGAGGCTTGCAGTTGATGCCGGACTTTCACCTGAAGATGCACTGGCGGCTCTTACGGTTAACCCTGCAAATTTACTTGGAATTGAGGCAACCCATGGATCTTTAGAAGCGGGTAAAGCTGCAAATTTGATTGTTACTGACGGAGACCTGTTCACAGAGAATGCTCACATACTTGATATGTGGGTAGATGGTGACCGATTCGAGATCACTCCTGAAGAGTCTGTAAACCCAAGAGGTGAGTGGGAAATTACATCAGTCGAGGGAATTCTGATCGGTACGCTAACAATCGAGGAGTCGCGACCGGGAAGGTTTGGCGGAACTTATAGTGACGGATCTTCGGAAGCTGATCTTTCATCCGTTTCTGTGGATGATGCCGGCAGCCGGATTCGAGTCGATTTTAAAGGAGATTCACTGAACGTTGATGGACTTATACGTCTCACTGCCTCCATCACAGAGAATGGCGAGGCGCTGGAGGGATGGGCCGACATTCCCGGAAGTGACGCTATTCAGTGGACAGGATCACGGTTAACAACCATCGAAAAAGAACATGATATATCCAGAGAGCCTGTGGAGCGCGATGTGATTCTCACAGACATTCGTCCGGCAATGGAGTTTGGAAGAGAAAGTTTACCTGAGCAGCCAGAAACGGTTTTGGTCAGAAATGCCACAATATGGACCATGGAAGACGAGGGTGTTCTGGAAAATGCAGATCTGCTTATCAGAGATGGTAAAGTGGAGGAGGTTGGTATGGATCTCTCAGCTCCAAGAAATTCTGTAATCATTGACGCGGAAGGCAAACACGTAACTCCCGGACTTATTGACGCACATATCCATTCCGGGGTAGATGGCGTGAATGAAATCGGAAATGCTGTAACGGCTGAGGTGCGGCTGGGAGATGTTCTCAATATTAACAATATCTGGATGTATCGTCAGCTTGCAGGCGGGTTAACATCGGCCCACGTTATGCACGGTTCAGCCAACCCCATAGGCGGACAAAATGAGCATATTAAAATGAGATGGGGCGCGCTTTCTGATGATTTGAAAATTGAGGGAGCTCCCAGAACCGTAAAGTTTGCTCTTGGCGAAAATCCAAAGAGAGTTGGAACTGATCGGTACCCCGAAACCCGGATGGGAACAGAGCAAATTATTGAGGACAGATTTAACATGGCCCGCGATTATGAAGCCCGGTGGCAGCGATGGGAAGAGACCGGCGAAGGTATTCCTCCAAGACGTGATTTACGGCTGGATGCTCTTCTGGGAATCATTAGCGGTGACATTATTATTCAGTCTCATAGTTATCGCCAGGATGAAATTTTAACGCTGATGAGGCTTGCCGAACGGTTTGATTTTAAAATTGGAGCATTTCATCATGGAGTGGAAGCTTATAAAGTAGCACCAGAGCTTGCTGAGCACGGGGCGGGAGCTGTGGTTTGGTCAGATTGGTCGTCGTTTAAAATAGAAGCCTATGATGGTACACTATACAACGCCAAACTACTTACCGAAGCCGGTGTTCTAACCTCTCTGCACTCCGATAACAGCCAAATTTCATCGCGTATGAACTGGGAAGCCGCAAAGATGCTAAAAGCCGGAATGCAGCCAGAGGAGGCTCTTGCCCTGGTAACAATCAACACAGCTAAAGTTCTGGGGATCGATGATATGGTAGGGTCACTGGCACCCGGCAAGGATGCCGATTTTGTGATCTGGAACGGGGACCCGCTTTCAACATTTACAAAAGCTGAGCAAACGTGGATAGATGGCCGAAAATATTTCGATCTCGATGAGGATACCGAAATGAGGGCAAAGCTGAAATCTGAACGCACTGATTTAATTGAGTGGGTAGTGGAGAACGGCTATGAATAAATCACGAAACAACAACATTCACGATTTGAACCATTCAACTGAAAGAATCCGGTATTTTATGAAAAATCTAACTTTTCTTTTTGTGCTATTCTTTGCTTTTGCAAACATTGTACCTGCCCAGGTTCCGGCACCAGAGCAATCGGGGCCAATTGTTATTACCGGGGCTGATATCTACACGCTTTCCGGTAATATGATTGAAAAAGGGCAGATCCTGTTCGAAGACGGGATCATTATCGAAATTGGTGAAACGATTGATTACCCTGCAAATGCCGAAGTAGTGGATGCTTCTGGGAAGTCGATTTATCCAGGCCTGATCGACTCTTACAGCCAGATGGGCCTGTATGAGATTGGCGCGGTTGATATGACAGTTGATTTGAACGAAGAGGGAGAAATCAATCCCAACATTAAGCCTGAACGCGCCTTTAATCCTGAAAGCCGTCATATAGCCATTGCAAGATCTGCGGGGGTGCTAACCGCAGTCTCAACCCCTGGTGGAGGTTTAATTTCGGGTCAAACGGCCGCCATGAAGATGGAGGGGTGGACCTGGGATGATATGACTCTCAAATCCGGTGTTGCTCTTCGTGTGAACTGGCCATCCCCAAATGATGATTATGAAGAAGAGCTGGCTATGCTACAGAAAGTATTTGATGATGCCAGGGCGTATTTGAAAGGAAAAAATGCAGCTGGTTCTGGCGGAAATATGATACCCGTTGATACCAAACTCGAATCTATGATACCGGTTTTGACGGGGGAGCGTCCATTACTGGTGAGCGCGAACCGGGCAGACCAGATTCAGGATGCGGTAACTTGGGCAGACAATGAAAAACTGGATATCATTATTCTTGGAGGGACGGATGCCCATTTGGTGAGCGATCACCTGATTGCAAACGATATTCCCGTAATTGTAACAGCGGTTTTAACATCCTCCAATCGCGATTGGGAGGGGTATGACGCCCGCTACGAACTTCCGGCGAAACTCCATCGGGCTGGTGTGAAATTTGCTATTGGCGGAACCTCAAGCGCTCCATATGCTCACAGGCTGCCATACGAGGCAGGAGCCGCTATTGCCTACGGCTTGCCCGCGGAGGAAGCGCTGCATGCCGTTACCCGCTACCCTGCAGAAATCTTAGGCCTGGATGAGCATATTGGTACACTTGAGCCGGGTAAAAGAGCGACATTTTTGTTAACAGATGGTCACCCTCTTGAGTATAGCACCACCATTGAGCAAGTGTACGTTGATGGGCGCGAGAGCGATATGATGGATATGCATCGACAGCTTTACGAAAAGTACAAGATTAAGAAAGATCGCATGCAGGCTTCCGAATAGCCATTTTAGCAACGGTATAAACCCATTTTGGTGATAAATCGAAATGGGTTTTTTGTTTGACCAGATTTTTTAATGCCTGGTTTATATTGTTGCGATTGTGTGATGAACTATACTCACTGCTTTTGTTGATTTCCATGTAGCTGAGACAGTGTAAGCCTATATCAGTACTTCTATCCTTTCATCTCTCATTGGCACTGTTTCAGAGAAATTTACGTGGTTTGACGTGTCTAAGTTCTATTGAAAAATATGCACTCGATTACGGCAGGGATCTTTTATTGAGCACTTCAGTGGGTAATACAGCAGGGAATCCGCTTTCATCATATAAAAATTGTAGTCCGAATTGTTTGAGTATAAACCTTCCGTGAGCCAACCTCTTTTCATCAATTTCGCTCATCCAGTCTTCCGGAGATTTGTCCCTTATTTCATCTGAAGAAAGATTAGTTGTACGACTGGGTTGAAATTTTATGGACTCTTCAAGAACATTGTGGTGAGATGAGCCTTTATTTCTGAGAGAAGCTTTAAGCCGCTGAAGCTCGTCGTCGGTATTGAGTAGAAGATCTTCATAAAAAACAACCTGCATCTGGTGATTGCTAAACTGCTGCAGAGGTACATAATGAATTATTGACCAAATGAGGATCTGATTTAGAAAATAATCACCGATTTTTGAAACGTCTCTGATCAGATCGTCGAAAGGCATTAAATAATCGTCAAAAAGATATTGCTGCTTCAGAAAAAGAATCGGTTCATTAAACCAGTTCCATTCCATTTTTTTCTGCCTGCTTAATGCTACGGCAAAAGGATTTCTGATAAGAAGTATGAGATCGATTTCCGGCTTCTTTTCATAGACAGCGAATGATACCATGTTTGCCGTGATATCTTTAGCAAGCATGCCATGAAATAACTTGAACTTGTTTGCGTGATCATACCTTGGAATATATGTTTTACCATCAAATATTGAATCTGCAAGCTCATCAAAGAGCGGATAGGCGTCACCAGGCCTCAAATATTGATGTGCTGGGAGAAAATGAGCTTTAGGATTATGTGAGGAATGAAAAGGCTCAAAAAGAAAACGGTATGGCTGGCTGGCGCGAAGCAGGTCACTGAGCCATGTAGTTCCGCTGCGACCTGCACCAATTATCCAAACAGGGTGATTAAACCTGCCCATTGCGGCACTTAGCCTGATGAACGTTTGGTTGGACGGCCGCAGCAAATCTTTGAGCTGCTGAGGAATCATCGTCAAAAAATTACCGAGAGATTCTTTCAATGTTTCGCAACAGATGATGAAGATGCGATTCCAGCGTGTCGTATGGTCTGTAGCCCTTCGACATCAGCCCGGTATCGTTTCCAATTTCGAGAAGCAGGGTTGGAAAAGCAGAAGCATTTTGATCCTGAACCCACTGAAAGCCAGACCTGGTTTTTTGCTGCATTTCTTCACTATGGTAACGATCCAGGAATTCATCAGTCGAAAGGCCTAATTCCGAAATGATATCCGTAAACGTTTCGGGTTCATTCAGGCTCTTGCCGTCGTTGAAAAGAGCGTACTGCATTTTACCTGCAAAATCGAGTGAATGGCTGGGAGCCAGTGAGTTTACAACGGTTTGAGCAATACATCCTGGCTCGGAATTGTAATAATAGCTTCCCTCTTCTGCCAACAGACGGAAATTTTTCCCGAAAGACACCCCGGTAGCTTTTTCAACCTGACTCAGAGAATCTTTGATATAGGCGTATCCATCCTCTATTGTCTGTGCGTCTTCACCGATGGCCAGACCTCCGGGAACAACACTGATATTCAGCTGGTCTTCAAAACGAAATTCTAGTTTTTGCATGATCGGATGAAAACCGTAGCACCAGCCACAAAGTGGATCATAGACATAGATAAGCGTTGGTTTAGTCATCATTTATCGGTTTTTTAAATTCAGCAGAGAGGACCATGCTTTCCTCTTCTTTTTTATAATTGGCACTGAGTTCGGCAAGACGTTCACCAGCCTCTTTAATTGGAATTGAGACGGCACTCGCGCCTGCATTTTGCATAATTTCGGCTTCTTCTTCACGCATCGTCAGCACATAAATCAACCCGTTAAAGCCGGCTGCACGCAGTGTTTTTGTTGCATTCTCTTTAACCGTTTGGTTTCCCATCGCAATCATTACGGATTTTATATTACTCATATCGAGCTCTACCCATAAATCTGTATCCTGAATATCTCCGTATATAACCCTGCGCCCGGCCTCCAGGTTTCTTTGAATTCGATCGGGATCAATATCCATGCCAACTACGGGTTGATTGTCTGTTTTAAGCTTGTCGTAAGCGGCCCTGCCGGCATTGCCCATGCCCACAATAAGAAACTCTGCCGAGCCAAGCGACATAGCCTGGTGTTCGGGATGACGTCCCTCGCGCTCAAACCGTATGAGAGAGTCGTGCAGTTTTTTCCAGATTCGTTCTTCAAAGGAAGTAAGCGGAGCGTTTATGGCATATGATATGGTAGTAAGCACTCCCAGCAGAATAATTGTGTCAGACGGTATAAATCCACCCGCAACGGCAACGGCTCCTGCAATTAACGTAAATTCGCTATATGCTGTTAAGGATAGAGAGGCCAGATATCCCGTTCTTGCCCGAAGTTTGAAAAACATGAACAGGAAGTAGAACAGGATGGTTTTCAAAGGCAACAAAAGAAGCAGTAATCCGATGAGTGCCAGATCGGAAACGGATGGCAGACCTGTAAGACCAACATCCAGGAAAAAACCTACCAGGAAGGCCTCTTTAATTCCCCACATTTTGTCGCCGATTTTGTCCGCCCGCTCATCCGATGCAAGCAGCATTCCGGCAACCAGGGCACCCAGTTCGCCCGATAGGTGAAAAAGGTGAAATAGTTCAGCACCACCCAGTGCCAGGCCGAGACCCAGAAGCATCCAAACCTCATCATCGCGAATAGTACCCATTAGCCATAGCAGAACCGGCCGAAGAAGCGGAAGTGCAAACAATAGAAGCGCCCACGGTGAAGGAGTACCGCCACCTGTATATGCAATGATTGAAATGGCGACAAGGTCTTGTACAATCAGAATTCCAATTGCCGTACGGCCGTAAAATGCCCCGATCTCATTTCTTCTTTCAAGGGTTTTAGCCGTGAGCACCGTACTTGAAAAACCAAGAGTTATTGCAATGATGACGGAGGCCTGCAAATCGAAGTCAAAAAACAGGAGGATAGGGATGTAAAGAGCTGTGGAAATGGCTAAGTGAGAGAGACTAACCCCGAGTATATCGAACCGGAGAATATTTTTTAGGCGAATGTGCAGGCCAACCGTAAAGAGTAGAAACAGAACACCCAGGTGAGCAATCTCTTTTAGCATATCACCCGACTCATAACCAAAGCCGGCCAGTATTAGTCCTGCTGCAAGGTACCCAACAAGAGGTGGTAGCTTAATGCGAGAGACGGCCAGGCCAAAGATGAAGGCGAATCCAATCCAGATGATGTCCATAAAAAAATTTGGTTAGTAGGCTGTTTCTTTTAGGAAGGCATAATATAAGAATAGTTAATCGCTTATGATGGAGTTAATTATTTTTTGAGCCTCAACAATTTCATCCTCAATAATAGTGTGCGGCATATTTTTGTAGATTTTGGCTGTTACTTCACCGCCCATTTCATTAAGAATTATTTCGCTTTCCTTTACACGTTCCAGCGGTATATGAGGGTCAACATTGGAGCAGCCTAAAAAACAAGGGGTGCCATCCAAAGATCCTGTATAGTTTGAGGGGTCTACCTCGTCACCAATGAGTCCGCCGCTAAAAGCGAAGAGGGCTCCATAGCGTTCAGGATGGCGCGCAATGAACTCAGATGCCAGGCAGGCTCCCTGCGAAAAACCGGCAAGTATAATCCTGTTTTTTTGTATGCCTTTCGTTTCCAGATCAGACATGATATCAAAAATAACCTGCAAACCTGAAGATAGTCCGGGTTCATTTCGTTCTGTAGGTGCTAAAAATGAATGTGGATACCACTGAAAGTCCGATGCCTGAGGTGCAGCATAAAGTAAATTTTCTCCTTCAAATTCATCTTTTAGCATGAGTATGCTCTCGGCCGTGGCACCCCGACCGTGAATAAGTATGATGGCAGCGCCGGCTTTCTCCGGCTCAACATCGGCAAATATCGTTTTTTCGTTTTGATGCGGCCCCGAATATGGGGACTCTTTTGAAGCTCTGAACATAGTTTTTTGATTTGTTAAAGTTCGGGTAGTTGCTTTTCTATTTCATCGCGATGCTTTTCGTACCAGGGCGGAAGCTGTAGCGACTCACCAAGATGTTCCAATTCTTCATCTTTGGTAAATCCGGGTATATCAGTAGCTATTTCAAAAAGAACGCCACCGTGTTCACGGAAATAGATCGATCGGAAATAGTCGCGATTTTGCACGGGTGTCACCTGAAAGCCAAAGTCAATCAAAGCGTCTCTCCATTCCTGCTGGGCTTTGTCATCCGGAACGCGGAAAGCGATGTGATGAATAGAGCTCCGGCCAAAGCGCCCGGATAGTTCGGGATTTTTCTCCAAATATACATAGCGACCAAGATTGTTCTCTGGCTGTGATGAAAAGCGAACCGATGATTGTTCTGAGCGCTCTTCTGTCCATCCAAACTCTTTCAGCAGTTCTGCCGTTCTGCCTGTATCTGCAAGCGTTAGTTTGGTGCCATAAAAACCTCGTATCGCATGCTCGTCGGAAACACCACCAAAACCTTTCGTTTTGATATCTGAAACGGACGAATCTTCGATAAGCTTGATCGACATTCCGTCGTTGTCTGACAGTGATATGATCGTTTCGCCAAAGGGACCCGTCATCTCTTCTGAATGAATGCCTAAACGCTCAAAGCGTTCTATCCAGTAAGGAGTAGATCCCGATGGGATTGCATATTGTACTTCGGTTGCTTCGCCTGCCGACGGACTTCCCTGCACAACGTGCTGCCATGGGAAAAATGTGATGGAGCTGCCCGGTGTAGCATTGTAGTTTCCATAGTAGAGGTGGTAGGTAGAGGGGTCGTCAAAGTTTACAGTTTTTTTAGTGAAACGAAGCCCCAGCTTTTTGTGGTAGAATGCAAAATTTTCGCGGGGAGGCCCTGAAACCGCTGTGATGTGGTGAAGTCCGTGAATTGTTGACGCCATAGTATTATTAATTGGTTATTATTTTTTAAAGATACAAAAAAGAGATCAAAATAGTTTAATATTAAACTAAATTTTTACCAACACACTTACCACTGAATTTATGTGATCAAAATTTCGGGGTTTTGTACATTGCTCTCTGAACCAACGAACCGGAAAAGTTATGGGGCTATTTTTTAAGAAATCGAATAATAAGTTTGGAATTGCGCTAGGTGGTGGTGCTGCGTTAGGTGCCGCTCATGTTGGAATTATGAAGGCGTTTTTGGAAAAAGGAAAGAAGCCAGATGCAATAACCGGCACAAGTATCGGTGCATTTGTAGCCGCACATATTGCATTTGGTATACCCATTGAGGAGTTGAAAGAGATTGCAATTGACCTTGACTGGCTCGATATAACCTCATTTAAGCTTTCGAAAATGGGGCTTTTGACCAACGAAAAGCTTGGAAAGAGAGTTTTGAGCACGATTGGTCGTGTTAATATTGAAGATGCAGAAATTCCGCTTGGATTTATAGCAACTGATATTAATACAGGAAATAAAATTGAACTTACAGAAGGCCCGCTCTATAAAGCTGTAATGGCCAGTTCATGCCTGCCTGGAATATTTGCTCCTGTGGAGTGGGATGACATGCTTCTCGTAGATGGATTCTTGTGCGAAAATGTGCCGGTTAGCCCGCTTAAAAAGATGGGTATCAAAAAAATTATTGCGGTGGATTTAACGACAAACAGAAGCTACAAGAAACCCGAAGATATTATTGATGTTCTGTCGAATACATTTGATATCGGTCTAAATAATATGATTCGTCAGCAAATAAAAGAGAATCATGTAGAGTGGATACAACCCAGTTTGAGCGCATACAATAAAGCGGACACAAGTCAGACAAAAAAATTGATTGAAGAAGGATATCGGGCCGCCAAAGAATCGCTGGAAGTTATGTTAAAGTAGTGAAATGAGTTTTTAGTTACCGGTTGTGACAAATCGGGCAATAACGGGAAGGTGATCGCTTATTGTACGCATGGAGTCCGAATCAAACGGCATTAAAACAGCTGCTGAGCCGGGAACCATGTCATTCATCATTTCTGTGCTGGGTAATAGATGGTCGAGCTGCCTCTCGGGATTATCGGCTGTGTGGGTAAAAGCATCTACATCAGCAAATGGATCAATGAAGGCCGGAGAGGAATCGCCACCGAGTAGATGGAGAAATTCGCGATCACCGGGTAGAATATTCAGGTCGCCGGCAATTAAAAACTTTTTAGTAGGATGAATTTTGGCCAGGTATTCATAGTGGTCACGGAGCAGATCAATCTGACCAATTCGCCAGTTTTCATTGCGATCACCTCGTCCTGCTTTTAGGTGAAGGCCGGTGAGTAGAAATGAGTATTGCGGGTTCACGATTACATCAACCGATACCATGCGATTATTGGTAAAATTTTGGCGCTGCACGTTCCCATCCTCATCCAATTCACCGTAAATGTAGGTATTGGAATTCCCATAGCTGTACAAAACTCCCAATGGTATCCGGCTCATAATTACCACGTTCATGTACCAGTCGGTGCTTTCGCGGCCGGTAAAATATTGATAGTTCATTTCTGGGAAATGTTGCTCAGCAAACAGTTGCATATACGAGGCGCTCTCCACCTCCTGAAGGACAACTATATCGGCATCTATTTTTTTTATGGCGTTTGCAAAGAGAACGCGTCGCTCATCCATATTGGCCGGTGGCTCGTTTTCCCGGTCATTATCAATGTATGGGCTGTCAAATTCATCTACAAAGTGCTCAATATTCCATGTAACCACCGATATAGTATCGTGCTCAGCGGCATCATACCAGGTGGGAACGGCAATCGATTCCCAAGCATGAATACCGGGAGCCGTATTTGTTACACTGGATGTTGTTGAACAGGCTCCCAATAAAAACGGAATGAAAAGGAAGAAGACAGAGCGCAAGCGAATCATATTATTCATAAAGCATTTAGATTTGGCGGGGTAAAAAATGTGGTTGTAAATGAATTATTGGAAAATACGGATAAATGCATTGGTTGGCATTAGTGAGTTTACAACCGTTTATTAACGATCTCCGTTTGAGTTATCAGTATATAGCTCTGTAGTCATCTGTTGCGAATATATTGTATCTTTTCCCTTTGAACGAACTGAAGTATCTGAATATTTATGAATTTATTTACCATCATTATACTGGCTGCAATCCTAATCGATTTCGTGCTGGAAATTATATCAAACCGGTTGAATTTAAGAGCCCTGACAAAGCAGTTGCCAAATGAATTTGAGGGGATTTATGATGAAGAGACGTATGCAAAATCGCAGGAATATACCCGAGTAAATACAAAATTTGGATTTGTAACGGGTACATTTAACCTGATTTTACTGCTGGGTTTTTGGTTTGCAGGTGGTTTTAACTGGCTCGATCAGTGGGCGCGAAGTTTTGACTTTGGCGTGATTGGAACGGGGCTCATCTTTATCGGAGCCCTCGTCGTGGCAAAAATGATTGTTTCTATGCCTTTCAATATCTACTCAACATTTGTGATTGAAGAGCAATTTGGGTTTAACAAAACAACGGTCCAAACATTTATTGCTGATCGCTTGAAAGGGATGTTGCTTTCTGTGCTGATCGGGGGCCCGCTTTTAGCAGGAATCATTGCTTTTTTTGCATTTGGAGGTACTTGGGCATGGCTATACGCATGGGTTGCCGTTACAGCTTTTTCACTTTTGATGCAGTATATCGCTCCAACCTGGATTATGCCGCTTTTCAATAAATTTGAGCCACTTGAGGATGGAGAACTTCGACAGGCAATTGAAGATTATGCTGAAAAAGTGAGCTTTCCGCTGCAGGGCATATATGTGATTGACGGATCCAAGCGCTCTGCGAAGTCAAACGCTTTTTTTACGGGTTATGGCAAAAATAAACGCATTGCTCTTTACGACACCCTCATTGAAAATCATACCACGGAAGAATTAGTTGCCGTTTTGGCGCACGAAATTGGGCATTACAAAAAGAAACACATTGTAAAAAATATGGCCATATCCATTCTTCAAACCGGAATTATGTTTGGGTTGCTATCGATATTTCTGCAGGTTCCCGCTCTGTTTGAAGCGTTTTATATGGATCAGATGAGTGTTTACGCCGGATTGCTCTTTTTCGGACTTCTCTATTCTCCTGTTGAAACCCTTATTGGCCTTGGTATGCAGATTTTGAGCCGTAAACATGAATACGAAGCCGACGAGTTTGCTGCCACCACGATCAGTGAAAAAGAAGAGATGGTGAATGTACTGAAGAAACTATCGAAAGATAATCTCAGCAATCTCACTCCGCATCCATTTTATGTGTTTTTAAATTATTCACACCCGCCAGCCCTAAAGCGGATTGAGGCAATTCGGAAAACCTGAGAAGGGTTCTCCGAAATCGGCAAGTGTTTTCCGATAAATGGTGAATTTTATTCGATAATTGCCTTCGATTTTGTTAATTAGAGGGATCGACTCCAATTAAATCCAGGTTCATCAACACATAAGGTGCTTACCAGATATGTCTTTTAATGAAAATGAAATACGCTATCTAAAACTCCTTTCCAGGCAGTACCCATCCATTCGTTCTGCATCAACGGAAATAATTAACCTGAGCGCTATTCTGGAGCTTCCGAAAGGAACAGAACATTATGTGTCAGATATTCACGGAGAGTATGAACCGTTTATACACGTGCTTAGAAATGGGTCGGGATCCATCAAACGGAAGATTGATGAGGTTTTTGACTATATGCTGGATGAACGTGAAAAAAAAGTGCTTGCAACCATTATCTACTATCCAGAGCAAAAAATTCCAATGGTGCTCAGAGATGTGGAAAATCCGGCTGAATGGTACCGTAAGATTCTGTTTCAGCTCATAAAATTATGCCGAATTTTTTCATCAAAATATACAAGGAGCCGTGTTCGAAAAGCGTTGCCGGAGGATTTCAACTACATTATTGAAGAACTTCTACATGAACAGGAGAGCAGCAAAAACCGACAGGAGTATTACAGCAGCATTATCAATACAATTATTGATACCGGTCGTGCAGAAGCGTTTATTATTGCAATGGCGCATTTAATACAGCGGTTAACGATTGCCCGACTGCATATCATCGGGGATGTGTACGACAGGGGGCCTGGTGCGCATATTATCATGGATCGTCTTTTAGAACACCATTCGGTAGATTTTCAGTGGGGAAACCACGACATCGTATGGATGGGGGCTGCTGCCGGAAGTTCAGCATGTATAGCCAACGTGATTCGCGTTTCGCTGCGCTATGCGAATATGGAAACACTGGAAAACGGATATGCAATAAGCATGATGCCGCTGATGTCGCTTGCCGTTGAAGTCTACGGAGACGATCCCTGTACTCAATTTATTCCAAAAAATGCTGCAGATGAGTTTACAGAGAACGAGCAGCTTCTGATGGCCCGCATGCACAAAGCCATATCAATCATTCAATTAAAAGTAGAGGGGCAAATCATTCAGCGCAGGCCGCAATTTCAAATGGAAGATCGGCTGCTTCTCGACAACATTGACTATGATGCAGGGACAGTGAAAATCGGAGAAAAACTGTATGATTTAAATGACACACAATTTCCCACCGTCGACCCGGAAAATCCTTATGAGCTTACAGATTATGAAGAAGCGGTGATGAGCAAACTCTCTCTCTCCTTCAGGAACAGCGAGCGTTTGCAGGAGCATGTTCGCCTACTCTACTCCAGGGGTGGAATGTATCGGGTTGAAAATAACAACCTGCTATATCACGGCTGTATACCGATGACAAAAAATGGGAAACTTCGCCATTTTCGCTTTGATGATACGGATCACGGACCCAAAGAATTTATGGACCGGCTGGAGCGTCTGGCGCGTCAGGGGTATTTTGCAAAAGACAATCCCGAAAAGAAGCAGTATGGGTTGGACACAATGTGGTATTTGTGGAGCGGGGCACAATCTCCTCTTTTTGGAAAAGATAAAATGGCAACGTTTGAGCGGTATTTTGTCGATGACACAGAAACACATACCGAGCAGATGAATCCATATTATGATTACCGTACAAATGAAAAGATTATGGAAGAAATTTTATCAGAGTTTGGGGTTGATTCGGCTAAGGGACATGTGATAAACGGCCACGTTCCCGTAAAGGTAAAAAAGGGAGAAAGTCCAGTTAAAGCAGGCGGAAAACTCATTGTTATAGATGGAGGGTTTGCCAAAGCGTATCAGGCAAAAACAGGCATTGCGGGCTATACGCTAATCTATAATTCTTACGGTCTGTTGTTAACCGCACACCAGTCGTTCGAGTCTACGCAGAAAGCCATAGAGAACGAAGAAGATATTCACTCAACTACTAAAATATTGGAGCAAACTACCGAGCCAATCCGCGTAAAAGATCTGGATAGCGGCAGATATATTCAGAGCAGAATTGACGACCTCAAACAGTTACTGAAAGCATATCGAACAGGACTCATTAACGAGGCTTAAATTATAACCGGCTGTTACGGTTTTTTCAATTATGAGTACCGATAATGGGATAAGAAGTGAATTAATTTATTGTTCCATTAAATGCTTCCATTAATACTGTGTAGTTCGTAGAATATCTGCTAAACAGCGATTTCCTCTGTTTTTTCGGCATGCGTTTGAAACTGTTCTGCCCATCGGTCTTTGTGTTTGTAAAAATAAAAACCACCAATGGCCATAACAATAGCAACGGTAACCCCAGTTGTATTTAAAAAAATCGAAATGGTAGCTCCGTCCGATAAAATGAGGGGTGGTATTCTCGTCATCATTTCTGCAAAAAAGGCTCCGTAAAGCCCCATCACCGACCAGTACATAAAGCTAAAGTGGAGAGTGAGATATGAATTTGCAGGGTGTTTTGTGATGACGGGGATCATACCACCCAGCAGTGTAGCAGAGCTAACTACGGCCGCATAGTGGAAAATACCCCATCCGCCCCATAATCGATAAATCATAAATGCAGTAATGAGCGTTACGATCATGCTTATGGCGTAAACATAGCCTATTTTCTTATGGAGTGAAGACCCTTTGCGAAGCGTTAGAACCGCAGTACCGGAAAACAGTGAGCATACTGCTGCGATAAGGTGAGTAAGACCGGTTGTATCGTGAAAAAAATACATGTGATTAAAGACTTGATTCGATTATGGGTGTTACAATTTCAAGTAATCTTTTAGAGCATCGGTGTATTCCTGCATCGCGGCTTTTCCTTCTTCCGTAATTTGTAACGTGGTCTTTGGTTTTTTGTCTTCAAATGTCTTTGTGACTTCCAGGTAGCCTGCCTCTTCAAGATTTGTTATCTGAACGCTTACATTCCCTCTGCTGGCATCAGTTTTTTCCACAACATATGGGAAGGTCACTTCATCATTAGCTGTTAGCAGGGCCATTATTGCAAGTCGAAGCCTTGAATGCAGTATGGGATTTAAATCTTTCATTTTTCCGCTCTGATTAAAGCGTGTCCGGGGTAAATGAAACCAGCCAGAATCGCGAGAGCCAGCATGAGCAGAATATAGCTTCCCGAGATAAAGATGGTTACGATACCGATTAAGGATGAAAGTATTCCTCCTGTTACAAGAGGTCGAAATTTAAGGAGACCACCAGAAACGATAGCGGCCCATCCATATGTGGCCATAAAAAATGGATATGCGGCATTCCAGCTCATAAATCCACCTACCAAAGTAGTGATCAGAAGCGGGAGCAAAATTCCTCCCCATAAGTATTTATTGACTCTGTCGATGTATGTGATGGCTGAACGATCTGAATTCGATTGTACAACCATGTAGATATAAACAATACCTGCCAGGCCCATAAACACAGGCCAAACAAGCCAGCTACTGGCAATATTCATTTGTAGGAGAACGAAATGGCTCACCGAAGCTGCGAAAACCATCCATCCCCAGAGAAGAAAATACTTGGCTTCTTGCCGAACCTTATACCGTGATGAGTTGATCATCTCATCAAGAACCTGAAGTGCATCTTGCTGATTAAAGGATGTTTTTTCCATATCAGTAATATTAGTTAATAAACAAGTTTATAAAATAAACATAGTAAAAATGAAAACCTGTTGCAATATGATTCCAATAATTTTTAGCAATTGCTTTTAAAAATCAGATAAGTTTCGGGGTTTCAATTGCTTATTCAGTCTTGAAGTCTCAATACTCAAGGTGAAATGATCAAACACTTAAAAGAATAGTCTCAACATATTGAGAAATCAGACATCCCATCCGTTTCATCTTGGCTATAAATTTTGACATTCGATAATGAATAAATAAATCCAAAGACAGGAATTATCAGGAAGCCGTTGTTGGCTCCATTTTTTGGCGATACTTGTTGATCCAGTAAAAGATTAGTGGTGTCCCGATCACTGTAGGACCCAGCCAGGCAATGAGAGGAGAAGGAAAAAATTCTCCATTCACGACTAAAAATGCTGTTACAGTAGCGATATAGGCTCCCAACATGCGACCAATATGTGTATACATCCACAAAAATTTGGATGAAGGATTCTTGCGATAAAAAAGAATAAGATCTTCTGCGGCAAATATTGATGTTCCAATTCCAAACACTAGCAGTACTATTCTTAATGACGAAATATCTTCGTTGAGATGAATATCAAACCAGGTTAGCAAAGAAAGAGTGATCATCAATATTCCAAAAAGTGCTACGATATGAGTTACAAAAGCATCAAACCAAAAGATTAAGTTAGTTAATGGTTTGTTTTTCCAGTGGATTGCCTTGTAACCACTCCAGGTAAGGTAGAAGCTGAATACAGCAATTAAAAAAAGAAAAGGAATGACGTTTATAATTGAGAGATAAAACGACGTAACCGCAACCATAATCATCGACCAAAAGTATATTCGCCCCGTGGTGGTGTGAATACCCTTTCCCTTTTTTGTGGCGATTGCAAAAGCACCACAGACAATTGCAAGAAAACCAGCAATAATGTGAATAATTAACATGGCTGAAGCCATAAGTGCAGCATTGATTATAATTTCAGAGAAGAATAATAAACAAAGCATCTTAAAGCAATGCATGGTATGAAATACAGAACCGCAAATTTGATACCATTTAAACCTGTGTAGAAACTCTTTTGGATTCGCTCAGAATGAGCCGGCTACTAGATAATGAGGAAAGTAGTGTGAGGATTATACCCGGTGCAAAAGCCTGATCGTTAGAAGATGACAGTGATTTTCTTGTGATGGAATCAAGATCAGAAAAAGCTTCGGAAAAAAATCTAAACTTTGTCAATCACGCTTTTTTCGTGAAAGAAATTCATCTACTCGTTTTAGATGTTCTTCATTTTCCCAGAAGGTACTAAATGGTTCAATCTCGTCTTTTGGGTTATGAAGATCCTTTCTCTTAATATATTCAATGAATGTGCGATCATTTTTGATGAGAGATTTTTTAAGACGGGAGAGCTTCTCATCGTATTCATGCTTCTCAAAAACATCTTGTATCAAGTTGGATTGAAATGCTGTATTTGCGTCAATCACTTTTTGCGAAGCCAACCAGTAGAGTGTTTGATCTCTGCCAACTATTTGCGTGAGTTTTGTAATGCCTCCCCAGCCCGGTGGCAGATAAAATTTCCCCTGTGTGAAGCCAAAACTGGCAGAAGAAATGGCGATCCGAAAATCAAAAGCCAGCATTGTTTCCCACCCTCCGCCATATGCAGGTCCGTTAACGGCAGCGAGAGTCCAGCAGGGTAGATGTTCAATCCGATCAAGAATAGTCATCATTCGGCGGGTCATCTCTTTTGCACCTTCAGCATCTTTTATCTGGTGGAACTCGCGCAAGTCGCCACCCGAAATAAAGCTGTCACCACTTCCGGTAAGGACAAAAAGTCGAAGTTCGGTATCCTTTTCGAGCTGGCTGAGAAGCTCTTCCAGCTGATCCATTATGTTAAAATTTATGGCATTTTTTGAGGCGGGCCTGTTTATGACTGCAGTAACAGAATATCTAGACCGCTGTATGGAAAGACTCATGATTTCTCTTTTGGAGTAATAGGTGCAGAGACAGGTTTTTTAACAGAATTCAAAATCCATTCGAGATAATCGGCATTTCCTTCCTGCTCTGCGATGTTGAAACTGACGATACAGGGGACATCATACGAATGAAGATCTTTTATACGTTCAGTAACGATAGGAAGGTTATTATAGGTACTTTTAATGAGCAAAATGCACTCATGCCCGGTTTCTATTTTATCCTTCCATCGATAAATCGACTCCATTCCATCTAATATATTGGCACAGGCAGCAAGTTTTTCTTTAATCAGCGTTTCTCCAATAACTCTTGCTTCATTGCGGTCTTTTGTGGTTACATAAACAAGGCGAAGATTTCTGAACATAAGTGTTTGGTTCTGAATGGATGGTTTAAGGCTTTAATAAATTTGTCACGCTGTAAGGTATTTTGAAGCAAGATAAAATTAAAGCAAAAGGATTGTGTTTATAACCGAAATGGCAAAAAAATTTACAAAAATTACGTGAAACGACAGGTATTTTACAGGTGTTGAATTGACATGAGAAAAACCGTAATTTATTAGGCTCTGATTCAAAGTGTGAAACAGACAATGCGAGAGTGGCGGAATTGGTAGACGCGCTAGATTTAGGATCTAGTACCTTAACCGGTGTGGGGGTTCGAGTCCCCCCTCTCGTACTAATCCGGTTTAAATTATACAGCAAACTTAAAAAGACAACAAGTGGAATTATCTGTACAGGAGCTCACCTCCGTAGACAAAGAGATTACAATTAAAGCTAACCGAGAGGATCTCTCGTCTAAGTTCGACAAGGCTTACAAAAAATATAAAGCTCAAATTCAAATGCCCGGTTTTCGGCCAGGTAAAGTACCTCTGGGGCTTATCAAAAAAAGGTTCGGAAAAGAAATTGAGCTCGAAGAGATCAATAATTATGTGCAGGAAGTTTACGAAAAAGAGATAGTGCCTGAGCACGAGCCAGTCGGTGAAACCGAAATGGTGGATATGAGCTGGGAGAACGATGAGTTAGAAGTTATTTTCAAAGTCGGAGCCAAACCTGAATTTGAACTGGCTGAACTCGAATCTATCAGCGTTGATAAGATGGTTCATGATGTGACTGATGAAGAAGTGGAAGAAGAGATTGAGCGCACACTTGAGCGACAGGGCAATTGGGAAGAGACTGAAGAGAAAATTACAGAAGAATGCAGAGTCACCGTTGATGCCGTAAGCCTTTATGAAGACGGAAATCCCATTGAAGGCGAAATGGATGAAGATCAAAAGCTGGATCTTCGCCAGGATGCAGCAAAAGAGTTTCGTGAAAATCTTGTTGGAAAATCTGCTGGCGATAAGGTAAAAATGGAGCTCGGTGAAGATGAAGAGCTCGACCGCTTTGAAATGCACATCAAAAAAGTAGAATTGATGAAACAGCCCGAACTCACCGATGAGTTTGCAAAGCAGGCATCAAACGGAGAGGCAAGTAATGTAGATGAATTCCGCAGCTACATAAAAAGTAAAATGCAGGAATATTACGATCAGTCAGCTGATGATATGTTCAAGCAAGATGCAATTGATGCACTCACTGAGGCACACGAGGTAGAGGTGCCCGAGGTTATGAAGAAACAAATTCTGAACCAATATGTTGAGTATGCCAAGCAGCAGAGTGGTGGAGAACTTCCAGCAGATTTTGATGAAGAAGGCTATAAAGAACGGATGGATGAACAGGCTGTTAGAGAAGGAAAATGGGCATTCATAAGCCAGAAACTGCAGGAAAAGTTTGATGATATAGAAATTAAACCGGAAGATATTGATGAGCATATCGCTATTGAAGCGGCAAAATATGGTGCAACAACCGATCAGCTGAAAAGCTACTACGCTCAAAATCCAAACATGCTTGAAAATCTGAGAAACAGCATCAGGGAAGGAAAAGTATTTGATAAGCTAGCGGATGTTGTTGAGATTAACGAACTCTCCAAAGAGGAATTTCGTAAGAAGAGAGAAGAACAAAACGAAGAAGACGAACAAGAAACTAAATAATTATAGAGCTATGACGTATAAACAACCCCTTTTCGAAGTTCCCGAGTTTGACGGTGCATCACAGGTTCAAAATAATCTTATCCCTATGGTTGTGGAAACAACCAACCGTGGTGAGCGCGCTTATGATATCTATTCAAGGCTGCTGAAAGACAGAATTGTAATTCTGGGAACACCAGTAAATGATACGGTGGCCAGTACAATTGTTGCTCAACTACTGTTTTTAGAATCACAGGATGCAGAAAAAGATATTCATCTTTACATAAATAGTCCCGGTGGGGTAGTGTCTGCAGGTATGGCAATCTATGATACCATGCAGTATGTAAAATGTGATGTATCCACAACTTGTGTGGGAATGGCTGCATCAATGGGAGCTGTGCTGCTTACGGCTGGTGCCAGAGGTAAACGCCATGCCCTTCCGCATTCACGCGTTATGATCCATCAGCCTTTAGGTGGCGTTCGCGGGCAGGCCAGCGATATTGAAATTGAAGCCCAGGAAATTTTGAGGCTCAAAAAAGAACTGAGCGGAATTCTTGCAGACCACTCCGATACGGATATTGAAAAAGTGATTGAGGATTCAGATCGCAATAAATGGATGACTGCTGATGAGGCAAAAGATTATGGCCTTATCGACAAAGTTATGCGTCGCGAAAAATAAATTTTGATTTCCCTATTCAGATTTTCAACATTTTGAATATCGATAATCTGCCTTTTAAATCAAGACAAAGATACGTTTCTGATGAATAACAAAAACAATTCCGACACAGTTAAATGTTCATTTTGTGGTCGTGAAAGCCAGGAAGTAAGCTCTATGGTTGCGGGACCTGATGTTTACATCTGCAATCACTGTGTTGAAGACGCTTCAAGTATTATTCAGAGCGATTTGTCTTCGCTTGCCAAACGGCGTGAAAAGCAGTACAAGCCCATGCTAAAACCGGTTGAGATAAAAAACCGGCTGGATGAATATGTGATAGGTCAGGATGATGCAAAGAAAGCATTGTCGGTGGCGGTATATAATCACTATAAAAGAATTTCCAGTTCATCTGAAATTGGCAGTGACGATACTCGAATCGAGAAAAGCAACATTGCCCTATTAGGACCAACAGGATCAGGAAAGACTCTTCTGGCTCGCACGCTTGCCGACATTATAGACGTTCCCATCACAATAGCTGATGCTACAGTCCTTACCGAAGCAGGCTATGTGGGAGAGGATGTTGAGAGTATCCTGAGTAATCTTTTGCAGGCTGCAGATTATGATGTTGAGCGGGCCAAACGCGGTATTGTTTATATCGACGAGATTGATAAAGTATCACGTAAAAGTGATAACCCTTCCATTACCAGGGATGTTTCGGGCGAGGGTGTGCAACAGGCACTGCTGAAAATTCTGGAAGGAACAACGGCAAATATTCCGCCAAAAGGTGGACGAAAGCATCCTGAACAGAGCTTTATTCAGCTCGACACATCAGAAATTTTATTTGTTTGCGGGGGAGCATTCAGTGGGCTTGAAGAGATTATCGCCAAGCGACTTTCGGTTAGCTCAATGGGATTTCATTCTTCTGATCAGGTAAAATTTGATAAAAAAGACCCCAAAATTTTTACACACGTTGAACCCGAAGATCTACAGGCTTTTGGATTAATACCCGAGCTTATCGGGCGTCTGCCCATCATTTGTGGCCTCGAAGAGCTGACCAAAGAGGCAATGATAGAAATTCTTCTGAAACCTAAAAACGCTATCACAAAGCAGTATAAAAAGTTATTTGAGATGGAGGGTGTTGAGCTCGATTTTGAAGATGATGCGCTTGAAGCGATCGTGGAGCGAGCTCGCAAAAGGAAAACCGGCGCTCGTGGGTTACGCTCAATCCTGGAAGATGCTATGCTTGAGATTATGTTTGTCATTCCTTCGATGAAAAACGTGTCCCGATGCACCATCACGAGGGATACTATCGAAAAGAAAGCCCCGCCCATTTACGAGAAGCGAAAAGCATCTGCATAGTAGAGGTGCAGCATTCATATACTTTTAAGGGCGTAAACTCGTATTTTAGATAGGTTGTCCGTTCGCCAAAAGAATTGTTGATGTAAAACACCACCAGGTTCGTAAACCCGGCTATTATATGAAATCTTTGCTTCCTTCGAGCCGTATAAAAATTATTCTGGTAACTCTTCTCGTTTTACTGGCCGGAGCTTCGTTCATCTATAATCAGGTGCTCATAAACCGGATTATGGAGCAGGAGAGGAAAAACGTTCAGCTATGGGCCAAAGCGTTTGAACACACCTATTCTCCAATTCAGACGCGCGTTAGCAATAACCTGAATATGGTTGCCAGCGAGCTTCAAAATAATGCAAATGTACCCGACAGCCTCCGGCGTATTATCCTGGAATCTGAAAACCTGGCCATTACCAATGATTTTGTACAAAAAGAGATCATACGCCCAGAAAATCTATTTAATATACCCGTTATACTTGCAGATGAATCGGGCTTTGTATTAAATGCAAGATTCATTCGTGGGTACAGTAAAGAGCCCGAAGAGTTGCTTGATGAGTTTGCAAAGCTTCACGAGCCTATTGTAATTGAGTTTGGAGAGGAGGATAACCCACTTCGCAACTACGTTTATTATGGAGAGAGCCCAACGATTCGATACCTGCGCTTTTTTCCGTATGTACAGTTCGGTATTCTTGCCCTGCTTCTCGGCATTGGTTACACAACATATAAGAGTATAAAGAAATCGGAGCAGTCGAATTTATGGGTGGGTATGACGAAAGAGGCCGCACATCAATTAGGCACGCCGCTTTCGAGTATATACGGATGGCTGCAGCTGCTTAAAGATAAAAATCAGAATGATGATGATACCCTGTCAATAACCTACGAGATTGAAAACGATGTAAGCCGGCTAAAGGGAATCGCAGAGAGGTTCAATAAGATTGGCTCTCAGCCTGAGTTAAAACCTCTGAACCTGGAGTCTATCGTAGATGATGTAGTGACTTATATGGAACGGAGATTACCACAGCTAGGCAAACATATTGAAGTGCGCAAAGATGTGCAGGAAACATCAAAAGTTGAAATCAACCCAGAACTATTTAAGTGGGCAATAGAAAACCTTATCAAAAATGCGATGGATGCCATTCGGGAGAAAGAGGGAGACCAGTTTTTGGCAATCAGGGTGTGGCAAGAAGCAGATTATGTTACCGTGGAGGTTGAGGATTCAGGAACCGGGATAGAAAAGAAAAACGTAAGAGAAATATTTAAACCCGGATTCAGCACTAAAAAACGCGGTTGGGGTTTAGGGCTTAGCCTAACACGAAGAATTATTGAAGACTATCATAAAGGGAAACTTTATGTACAGCATACAGAAATTGGGAAAGGAACGGCAATTCGTATAGAATTGCCGGTGTCTGTATAAATATAGTTGCTTATCGAAGAGGTGTTGGCTTTGATACCGCTCACTAATCGCCGGTGTACCCTCTTTTTTCGGCGTATTCCATAAGCTGTGCTTTAAGCAGATTTCTTCCCCGGTGCAGTCTCGACCGAATGGTACCGATGGGCACATCAAGCATGTTGGCAATCTCCTCGTAGGTAAAATCTTCCACATCGCATAATAGTACAACGGTTCTGAAATCTTCCGGAATACTGTTTAGAGCTTTTGAAAGATCATCATCTATCAAATCCCTGAACATTTTATCTTCGAGATCAGATGTCTCAGTTCGCTCCGCACGTATAGACTCATAAAAAGAAGCGACCTCATCATAATCCACTTCGGAAGGTTTTTTAGACTTCTTCCTGTAGTTGTTGATGTAGGAGTTTTTTAAAATGCGAAAAAGCCATGCTTTTGCATTTGTACCTTTTTCATAACTGCTGAAAAACCGATAAGCTTTAACAATTGTATCCTGTACTAAGTCTTCAGCATCATTTGGGTCGGCTGTTAAACGTAAACCAAAATTGTAAAGAGCATCCAGATGAGGGATAATCTCGTCGTTAAAATCTTCCTGTTTTTTTAATTCTTGTCTGGTAAGTTCTGCCATCCCTGTATTTTATAGCGTCAGAACAACGATTCTGATTGTAATTAAACAGCTTTTCTGCGTTCAAGTAAGATATATAGGAAAGTACAACGATTCCAATTGATTAATCTTATGAACCATTTAAGTTTTCATGAAGTTCAACTCATAATCAAGCTGCTGCTAAAAGCTCGAAACTACAATCAAGTCATAAACTGCATGAGTCCATGCTGCTATCCCAAATCCTCTCATAACATAAATAAGATTTAGTCCCAACCCAAACAAAAACCGAAATAGAAAAGAGTGAAGGGTAAAAGTATCACCATAAAAACCAACGTAGTGCACGCCGCTAAAGATAAGTGCAGCTGCCACAATGGATAGGGATGCAGCCATGCGTTGATTATTTGTGAATAATTTAAATAAATATATAAGCAGTGAAACTAAAATGACCCTAAAAAACAGTTCTTCATACAATCCAGCACCGAGAGACAGAGCGTAAAGCTGTAAGATATTGAGCGTTTCTAGTCCGGAAGAACTGTCTGCCATCAGAACAGCATCCAGCAGAGTGTGGATGGTAAGGGTGATAACAATAGAATAAAGCGTGGCTTCTGCCATCATCATCAAAAAATAGCTCTTTTTAATCTGATGAAGGTCTGTCCTTTTTACATAAAGAAGAATACCACCAACAATAGCTGTCCCTGCAAGAATGATAGATGTTGAATGAAGCCCGGTAAGCTGAATAATTTGCCTGAACCATACATCAACCGAAATGCGAACGGTGTTAGAGGCAGAAGGGCTCGAAATCCAGATGAGAAACTCATACAGAAACAACAATGGCAAGCAGGCAATATAGCTGTATAACAGGCCTTTAGTTGTTTGAAAATAAGTGGAGGATGAGCTTTCCAAAGCTAGTTTTCAAGATAAATCGTAAGCTGAGGTTGAACAATCGATGAAAAGTTCAGCATTTCATAGGCTTTATGCGATAATTTTAGGCCGTCTCCGGTCAGGCGGTCGTTTATCTTTACAAATACCCCATAATTATTATCAGGATTTTCAACATAGATGATGCTGCCCAAAACAATATTTGAATGTGCGGCAGTGAGCTCTTCCGGATTGTAGAGTTCACCACTTGTGGTTGGTTTTGCTCTTTCGTTATCCTCATATACAAAAGCAGGTACAGTTCCGAGATCTTCTAAATTGGCGTTTTTTCGATAGGGATTGTCGAAATTTCGAGTGGGCGGTAGTAGAACCGTAATTTGCTGGCCTCCTGAAAGATTATCAACATTCAGGCCGGGATTTAAAGCCACGAGTTCGCTTCTGCTCATTCTATATTTGCTTAATATTGATTGAGTATTTTCACCGGACTGCAGCCTGTATGTTGCATATCGTCCCTGTGGAGTGGAATTTTCTGCACCTTCTGCTACCGACGGCGGAACCTGATTCTTTTTGACCGTTAAACGCTGCCCTACCCTAAGCATATCACTCTGTAGGTTGTTAAGAGATTTCACCTCATTGATGGTCATATCAAAACGGCGCGCAATTTGTGTTAAATTATCGCCGCTGCGTACAACATAGGTATCATTTTGTGATGCCCCTTCCTGTATTCGCTGAACGAGCGAAGAGCGCTCACTGTCATCCATCTGTTCCACTTCTGAGATACTCGGGACAGACTCTTCAGAACTTTGTGTGGAATTATATATCACAAGGCGGCTCCCAATTTCGATATCGGTACCCTGAAGGTTATTCCATTGCTGTATTTCTGCAATCGTTACATCATACATTCTTGAGATGCCAAACAGAGATTCACCCGCTTCTACAATGTGTAGAGTTCTGTCTTGGCCGGCAGGTGGAGAAATTCGAAGCGATTGTCCGGGCTGTAAATTGTCCGTTTGTAAATTATTCCATTCTCGAAGTTCGCTAACCGTTAAATCGTATTCTCTTGAGATACTGAAAAGGGTTTCACCAGCTTGTACGGTATGAGTTTGATCGGATGACTGTTCACTGCCGCCTGTTTGAGCCAGTGATGGTGCGGCAACAAAAAGGAAAGATAGAAAAAAGAGGATTACGGAGATGCGTTTCATTGTATATTTATTCGTCATTTATCATTTCCAGTGCTTCCTGAAGTTCAGACTTTGTGCGGCTTTTCCCCTGTTTTCCGGCGACCTCAATACCCTTTTGAAACAGCTTTACCGCATCCTCATTTCTGCCTGAGCTTTGATATAGCTTTCCGAGATGGTAGTAAACACCAGTATATTCAGGATCTTGCTTAAGAACCGACTCGAACAGCACTTTTGCCTTTATACTTTCACCGGCCTTTAAGAGTTCCAGGGCAAGTGCAAACTTTGTAAAAATATCGTTTGGGTTATTTTGTAAGAAGCCTGCAAGGCGTCGAATATTTTTTTTGTTATCCGGCATATCAGACTAACGATTAAAGCGTTCAAGAATTTCGTCCATAGAATCCCCGCCAAATTTTTCCAAAATAGCATTTGCCAGCACAGGTGCAATAACGCTTTCGGCAACAACAACAGCCCTCGGCAGAGCGCAAACATCAGAGCGCTCATAACGGGTTTCCTGTTCTTTTTTTGATACAATATCCGCCGTACGCAGTGGCTTAATCATTGTAGGGATTGGTTTCATCACGCCTCTGAGGATAACAGGCATACCGGTTGTCATCCCACCCTCAATTCCACCGGCGCGGTTGGTTCTACGTTTAAAACGATCATCATATACAATTTCATCGTGAACTTCATGGCCGTGAGTGCGTCCTGCCTCAAAGCCGAGGCCTATTTCAACACCTTTCATTGCCTGGGTTGCGACGATGGCCTGGGCAAGCTGACCGTCAATTTTACGATCCCAGTGCACATAGCTGCCTAAACCGGCAGGAAGACCTGTAACGATAATTTCGTAGATGCCGCCAAGTGACGTTCCTTCTTTTCGACGTACTTTAATCTCTTCGCGCATCTGTTCACTCAGATTCGGGTGGATGCAGCGTACATCTGATTCATCCGCTCTTTTGTAGACAGATTCAGCTCCTGCACCATCACTGTAGAGTGAGTCTACTTCCTCACGGATAGCATCCCAACCGCTGTAGCCAACTGAGCCAATTTGAATAACGTGACCCCCAATTTCAATTCCAAGCGCTTTTAAAAAAGCACGTGCCACTGAACAACAGGCTACACGCATTGCCGTTTCTCGTGCGCTGGAGCGTTCAATTACAGGGCGAATATCATCAAAGCGGTATTTCTGAAGGCCTACAAGATCGGCATGGCCGGGCCGGGGAAGAGTGATTTTTTCAACATCACCGCGATCGCCGTCTTTGGCCATTACTACGGGCCAGTTGTCGTCATCTTTCTTAAATGCACGGTTTACCATTTCAAGAGAAATGGGTGCTCCCGTTGTTTTACTGAATCGAACTCCAGAATTAATAATAGCTTTATCTTTTTCAAAAGCCATTCTTCCACCTCGTCCATACCCTTTTTGCCTGCGTACGAGATGCGTTTCAATATCTTTTTCTTTGATGGTTAACCCTGCAGGCACACCTTCAACAATTCCGGTTAATTGTGGGCCATGAGATTCTCCTGCTGTAAAATATCGTATCATATAAGATGCTAAAAAATGGTTTGTCTAAAACTTCGAAGAGCTAAGATAACAGTTATTACTGCGACCTGCTTTTTCAAAATGCCTGAATAGCGCAATCAACACAAATTGATTAACGTACGCATTTTGGTAAAATGTTTCGTAATATAAAAAGCTTCTGAAAGTATCTTAAAATACAAGATTTTTGAACGTTCCATTGCATGTATGCACTCAAAGAATTAGGTAAATACAGTTCGCTTCTATATCAGTCATTGCGATCCTCTACCGAGTTTAGCACATACAGAAAAAACCTGTTCCATGAACTCGTGAAGGTTGGTACCGAATCCATTCCAATCATCATGCTTGTTGGGATTTTTACAGGTTCTGTAATGACGATCCAATCGGCCTACCAGCTCGAATCGGCATTCATTCCGCTTTCTACCATTGGCGCCATTGTTTCTGAATCTATTTTACTTGAGCTCGCAGCCGTAATCTCCGGCCTTGTTTTAGCGGGTAAAGTGGGCGCTCGTGTGGCAACGGAGCTGGGAACAATGCGCGTAAGCGAGCAGATTGATGCCCTGGAATCGATGGGCTTTAATTCCATCTCGTTTCTGGTAGTACCGCGTGTGCTTGCGGGAATCCTGATGTTTCCCGTTTTATATGTGGTTGCGAGCGTTTTTGGCCTAACGGGCGGTGTGGCAGCAGGTTATTTTTCCGGGTCGGTTCCGCCCGACGATTTTCTAAAAGGTGCCCGTATGTTTTTCTACCCATGGAACGTTGCTTTTGGAATCGTGAAATCATTTGTTTTTGGCTTTATCATTACGTCTGTCGCCTGCTATAAAGGATATTATGCATCAGGCGGAGCTGAAGGAGTAGGGAAAAGTACCACCGACGCCACCGTTATGGGGTGTATCTATATTTTACTTGCAGACTTTTTACTGGCAGCACTTTTGTTATGATTGAAATTAAAAATCTTACAAAAAGCTTTGGCGATCTCCTGGTATGGGAAAACGTCGATTTTTGCATCGAAGACGGAGAGACAATCGCCGTCATTGGCCGCTCGGGATGCGGGAAATCCGTTTTGCTAAAGCATATAAATGCGCTTTTGACGCCCGATTCTGGAGAGGTTCTTATCAAAGGGAAGAATATTTTTGATATGGACTATGTTGATCAGCGCAAGCTACGGCAGAAGTTTGGCGTTCTGTTCCAGGGATCGGCACTTTTCGACTCTATCAATACATTTGAAAATATTGCTTTTCCACTCCGCTATTTTTCCGATTTTGATGAGGATGAAATACACGATAAGGTAATGCAGGCGTTAAGCTATGTGAACCTTGAAAACGTTGCAGAAAAAGAGACATCCGAGCTTTCCGGTGGCATGAGAAAAAGAGTGGGCCTGGCTCGCGCTATTATTCTGGAGCCCGAGTATATTATGTATGATGAGCCTACGTCGGGCCTGGATCCCGAAACGGCCAATGAAATTAATGAGTTGATCGTGTTGATGTCCGAAAAATTCGATATTACCTCCATAGTCATTACCCACGACATGCACAGTGTGCTGGATGTGGCTGATAAAGTTGCCTTTTTAAATAATCAAAAGTTAAGCTGGTTTGGCACAATTGATGAAATGAAAGGGAGTGAACAAAAGGATTTAATTGATTTTATAACTGCCAGCGAATATCAAATAAAATAAGAACATGAATTTTAACATAAGCAACGAAGTAAAAGTAGGATTAACGGTATTTCTGGCATTAGTGGTGGCTATCATCGGGTTCAGGTTTATGCGCGATATTCCCGTTTTCAGCCGATCTATGGTTGTAACCGCGACATTTGAAAAAGCAGACGGGATTGCAAGTGGCAGTCTGGTCTATGTGAAAGGTGTACGGGTTGGATCAGTGCGCAGTGTAAATTTAACCGAAGATCTGGTTGTAAATGTAAATATGGCACTCGATACTGAAATTCCAATTCCAAGAGAATCTGTCGCCGTCTTAACCTCACTCAGTATTGTTGAAGGGAAATCAATCGTGATAGAGCTTGGTTCTTCGGATGACATTATCGAATCCGGCGATCGTATTGAAGGGCGTTATGCCGAATCGATGATGGAGGTTATTGGTGAAAAAGGCACGGAAATCGGGGATGATGTATCCGGGACCCTCTCGGAGCTCAATGCATTCCTGCAGCAGCTCAACAGTACGCTAAATGATTCGACCCGCGAAAATATCGACCGAACCGTGGAAGGAGCCATGAAGACAGCCACAGATTTATCAGAGATCTTGGAGAACAAACAGACGGATATCGAGGATGCCATTGGTGCAGGAAGTGCCATGCTTCAGCAGCTCGATACGCTTTCCAGGGATACACGGCCAAGAGTCGACAGCCTGATGGTAGCGCTCGAAAAAAACCTCCGGGATTTAGAGAGTTTACAGGTTCGTATGGAGTCGGCCACCGCAAATCTGGACCAGATACTTGAAAAGATTAACAACGGCGAAGGAACACTGGGCAGGCTGGTGAATGACTCTTCGATGTATGAGAACGTAGATTCATTAACCATTGAGCTCAATGCGCTAATTCGCGGTATAAACGAAGACCCGGGCCGTTACCTTAAAAATATGAGCGTTATCGAAATATTCTAAAAAAGAAACGGTTCATATAAGTCCGGGTAGAAATCATCAGCCGATTGTTCTTAGCGGCTGTTTGTTGTATATTTCAAGGCTATAAATCAAAACAAAAGTAAAATTTTATTTTCTGAGGATTTTCTATGGGTGTAATGGAAAAAATGAGAAATAGCACGTCATCCATTCTGTGGATACTGATTTTCTCGTTCGGTATTTTATGGGTTCTGGCTGATACACAGGTATTTGATGCAATCGCACTGGGCCCTCAGTCACTGGGTGATGTAAACGGGGAATCTATTTCGCTTGAGGAGTACAATAACCGCGTCAGCTTTTATACCGATAGGTTCAACCAGCAGACCAACCAGGCAATGACTCCCGAAATGCGCACTCTATATGAAAATCAGGCATGGGAAGATTTGGTCGCGGCTCGCCTTATCCGTCAAAAAATGAACGAAATGGGCATTACGGTGACCGACAATGAGCTGATTGAAATGATCACTGGCGATAACCCTGACCCATTTATCAGGCAGCAGTTTGGCGATGAGCAGGGAAATATTGACCGTATTGCACTCCGTGCAGCCATTGATGCACCTGAAAACAGTCAGGCCTGGATTCAGATTGAGCAGCAGCTGAGAGACAATCGTCGTCAGCAAAAGATGAGTAATTATATAGCCTCCGGGCTTAAGGTGAGTTCACTGGATATCGAGAATGAATACATCATGCAAAACTCATTTGCTGAAGTTGAATATGTTCGTTTTCCTTACGCAGAAGTGTCGATTGAAGAGCTCTCTGTTTCAGATGAAGAAATTCGGGAATACTATCAGAACAACCAGTCGAATTTTGAACGCAGTGAAACCTATCGATTTCAGTTTGTAAGCTGGGATAAAACCCCAACTCCCGCCGATACTGCCAACACAATTGAAGAGGTAGAAGAGCTACGAGAACAGTTTGCCACTACCGATAACGATTCGCTCTTTTTACAGCGCTACCAGTCGGCAACACCCTACCAGGGAGCGTTTGTATCTCTTGATGAAATGCGTGAAGATTATCGGGAAGTTATTGAAGGACTGGAAGTCGGGGAAGTTTCTGAGGTTGTCATGATTAATAATGCACCTCACACGCTTAAGAAGATTGAGCAGGAAGGAGATAATGTGCGTTTTGCAGTATTCTCTTATCAAATTGTTGCCGATCCCATCAATACTATTGATCGCCTGGCCGAACAAGCCAATGAATTTGAGTTTTACGCTTCGTCCGATGGTTTTGAAGAGGAAGCCGAGCGACGTGAACTGGAGGTTCAAACCGCAACCGCTACAAAAGATGTTCCTTTTGTGCCGGGTATTGGGCAAGCCCCACAGCTTCTAAACGAGCTTGAAAATATGTCGAGGGGAGATATCTCTGATGCCATTGAATTGAGCAATCAATTTTTAGTTGTGCGGTTAATTGAACGAACACCCGCCGGCGTGCGACCACTTACCGAAGTACGAACCCAGGTTGAAAACAGTGTCCGAAATGAGAAGAGGCGCAATGTAATGCTCGATCGCGTGATGCAGTATACAGAAAACAGCACAGGCCTGGAGCAGATTGCCGAAACCTCTGAAAGAGAGATTCAAACGGCTGAGAATATTCGCTATGGTGGGAATACGATATCCGGCGCTGGCCGTGAAGTTAAAGTAATTGGGTATATATTTGGAATGGAAGAGGGAGAAGTTTCTGGAGCAGTTGAAGGCTCGAACGCAGTTTTTGTGCTTCGTCTTGTTGAAAAGTCAATGGCTGATCCCGCAGCGATGACCGAATCTGAAAGAAATCAAATCAGAACCCGTCTCGAACAGCAGAAATTTCAAAACTTTAACCAGGTATTTCTGGAGCGTTTAAAAGAAGAGGCAGATATAACGGATAATCGAAGTGCATTGATTCAATAATCTTCAAACTATCCTAACAACTTCGATGTATATTTAAGGGTATGGGCTTTTTGCTCATACCCTTTTTTTATGAAAATAAATTAAAAAGATCTTCTGTTTCCTTCGCAATTATGGTAAAAAATCAGGACAATATTTGGATGCAGCGAGCCTTAAGCCTTGCTAAAAAGGGGAGAGGTTACGTGTCTCCAAATCCCATGGTAGGGTGCGTAATTGTATCTGAAGATGGAGACCTGATTGGTGAAGGCTATCACGAGCGGTATGGATATGCCCATGCTGAGGTAAACGCCTTAAATAGCGTAGAGAACGAAGAAAGTCTAAAAGGGGCCACGGTTTATGTTACGCTCGAGCCCTGTTCTCATCATGGAAAAACACCACCCTGTGCCGATATGCTCGCCAATCTTCCGGTTCGAAGAGTTGTTGTGGCGATGAAGGATCCATCAAAAAAAGTAAATGGAAAAGGTCTCGATAAATTAAGGGAGGCCGGGATTGAAGTTGAGAGTGGTCTACTTTATAAAGATGCAGAAGAGCTGAATGAACATTGGCTGCACTTTCAGGAGTTTGGACGTCCGTTTATCACTCTTAAGATTGCGCAAACCGCTGATGGTTATATCGCTGCTCCGAATGGTGATTCAAAGTGGATATCGTGCAACGAATCGCGAAGCAGAGTGCACCTATGGCGAAGCCGGTACGATGCCGTAATGGTGGGACGAAATACGGCTTTGCACGATAACCCATCGCTAACAGTTCGCCTTGTTGATGGCAGGCATCCGAAAAGGGTCGTGATTGACGGACCAATGGAACTGCCACGCAACTTGAATCTTTTTTCTGACCAGTTTGAAGAGAAAACAATTGTGATAACGTACAATAAAGAAAAGGCAGGACAGGACGCCGACCCTATGCTTAAAATGCTTCAGCCAAACTACTTTCGTGGAGAAACGGTGATTGTTGACCAGGCGAATGGTCACGTAAGATTGAAATCTGCCATGAAAAAATTGGGAGAAATGGGTATAACATCTCTGCTGGTTGAGGGAGGCCAGCAGCTGTCAACAGCACTACTGAAAAAGGGATTGGTAGACAGGCTCCATCTTTTTATCAGCCCAAAACTTTTAGGTGGAGGAACAAAAGCAATTGCGGGACTGGGTATTCAGCGTATGGAAGATATTGTTCCGTTCAGGGATCATTCCTGGGAACAGATAGGGACAGACATTTTATTAACAGCAAATTTATAAAAACTATGTTTACAGGAATTGTATCAGAGGTAGGAACCATAAAAGAGATAAAGAAAATGGCAGGCGGACAGGAACTCGCCATTCACAGCACATTTTTGGATGAGGTACATGTAGATGAGAGCATTGCCGTGAATGGTGTTTGCCTTACCGTGGTGTCGTTTAATGATGAGGCTTTTCGGGTACAGTGTGTCGACGAAACTCTTCGAAAAACAAACCTTGGAAAGCTCGGAGAAGGCGATGGTGTAAATCTGGAGCGCTCACTAACGCTCGATAAAGCTCTTGAAGGGCACATGGTACAAGGCCACGTGGATACCGTTGGAACCATTACCGCAATCGATCAGAAAGATGCCGACATTCTGCTGAGGATAGAATTCCCGGAAGAGTTTGACGACTACATTGTTGGAAGGGGTAGCGTATCAGTTGATGGTATCAGCCTGACGGTGGCCCGAGATGAAGAGAATAATGAGTTTACCGTGGCAATTATTCCCTACACATGGGATTACACCAACCTCAAAGATAAAAAAGTAGGAAGTCCGGTAAATCTTGAGTTTGACGTATTTGGTAAATATATCGTTAAATACCTCGAAAAGAGAGGGCTCTAAGCGGTTAGAAATCGCTCCCTCTGCGTCTCTCCGCGCTCTTGGCCGTTTGAAATAGATCGTTGGTTAGCCTCGGGTTGATAAGTTGGGATAAAGATATTGAGTAAAACCATTACTGAAGCTCAGTTTCAGAGAATGAGAAACCGCAGGGGTCGCAGGGACCCGCAAAGATATTCGGCTGCAACGGAAATCAATTTGATGAAACCTGTTGACAGGGACGGTGCTGAGAGAATTCCTTCAAAGAGAGAATTTGATTGGCGGACCCTCTGCGTTTCTTCGCGCTCTTGGCGGTTTACAACAGATCGAAGGTTTGCCCCGGGTTGATAGGAGGCTTTAAAAAGTAAAAAAAGGCCATCACTCAATATTCATTTCTGATGTAAACAAAAAGCGGGCGATTAATTCTGTAAATCCTTAATCCAGAAAACCATCGGTTTTTCATCGTCTTGCGGTTTGCCAATATCTTTCCACGAATAGTGAGTGGTTAGGTCTGGCCGTCTTTGGTAGCCGAATTTCTCCCAAACATTGTCGAGCGACTGGTAACTATCAGGTTTAAGTGGGTGATTTTCGGGCCTTATAACAGAACAAAAACAGATTTTCCTGTACTGATGAAAGCTGCGTGCATGGGCTTCGCGTTCACTAAAGAATGTTTTGTAAATACCGCGGCCCCTGTATTCGGGTAAAAGAATGGATTCTCCGCAGTAAAAAATTTCTTCAATGTTGAAGCCTTTTTCTTTGAAGGGGCTCTGAAATTCATCCGTTTCATCTGCCATTGGGATTCCCGTAGATACGCCAACAACACGCTCCCCGTCAAGGACAAGAACCGCCACGCTTCGTGATGATCCGATGTATGTTTCAAGGTATTCCTGTTCATAGGCCTGATCACCGTCGTAAAGGTAGGGGAATTCTCTGAAAACAGTGATTCTCAGACTGGCAATATCGGGTATAAACGGTTTGATCCCTTCCCCGGTAACCGTTTTAATGTTCAGACTCATGCAGTGCTAATTAAGTATCTGCAGCTACACATTTTTTGCAGATTCGCAGAGCTCCACAAGTACACCGTTTGAACTCTTCGGGTGCATAAAAGCAATGCGTTTATTATCTGCACCCTGTTTAGGTGTTTCGTTCAGTAGCCTGAACCCTTCACTTTTAAGCCGCGCAATTTCGGCTTCAATATTCTCCACTTCAAACGCGACGTGGTGCAGGCCTTCCCCCCGCTTTTCAATGTATGATGTAATCACAGAGTCGGGGTCCGTGGCACCCAGAAGCTCAACCTTCGACTCTCCGGTTTCAAAAAAAGCGGTCTCTACTTTTTGATCTTCCACAACTTCCCGCTTATAACAGGTTCGGTTCAGTAACGACTCCCAGGTTTTAATGGAATCTTCAAGATCGCTTACGGCAACTCCAATATGATCGATATGCATAGTGTTTTATTTTAATTAATCCGATAATGATCATTCCTGCAATTTAATGAACAGGAATTTGGAGAATATGAAGATTTTCTGAGTTCAAACCTCCAAGGGTTACAAACCCTTGGAGGTTTTCATTTTAGCGTTCAATATATTGATCGAACCATTTCAGAATCTGAGTAGAAACTTCTGCTATCAGTTTGGGTTCCGTTGGGCCGTGTCCGGTTCGAGGCAGTAAAATCATTTCAGTATCCACACCCTTCTCCTGCAGTGCCCAGTAGAACTCCTGACCCTGCGCCAGCGGCACGCGAAGGTCACCTGAGCCGTGTATAATCTGTGTTGGGGTGGTAACATTATCCATAAAGTAGACGGCAGAATGCCTTTCATAGGCCGCCATATTTCCATCCCAGTAAGGTCCCCCCATATGTCCAAGCAGATATCCGGGGATGTCCGTCGTACCCACCATGCTCACCAGGTTAGACAATCCGGCTCCCATACTTACTGCTTTAAAACGATCGGTCTGGGTAACAATCCATGAGGTCATGTAACCCCCATAGCTCCAGCCCATTTCAGCAAGACGATCGGGATCGGCTACACCCAAATCAATGACTTTATCCACTCCGGTCATCAGGTCATCAAAATCTCCGTAACCCCAGTCCTGAAAGTTTGCATAGCGGAAGTCCTTGCCGTAACCTGTACTTCCTCGCGGGTTTGGCCTTAAAAGCGCATACCCTTTTTCTGCAAAATACTGAATGGAATAAATGCTCCCGGCACCTGTCCATGTTTGAGAATAGACACCGGCCGGCCCGCCATGAACCATTAGTATCAGAGGCACCTGATCTCCCTCTTCATAACCCACGGGGTATGTAAGCAGGCCCTCAATTTCCATTGCATCCTCCGAGGACCATGTGAGCAGCTCAGTTCTGCCCATCTCTGGAAACCGGGTCTGATCATGAACGGAAGAGACTTTCTGTCTTGAAAAGCTACTCAAATCACTAAAAAACGCTTCAGCAGGCTGGTTTGAATTTTGATAGGTAAAGGCAACATGAGTACCATCATTGCTCACTGAAAAGCCCCGATATATTCCATCCTCAGGATTTAATAAAGCTGGCTCAGATCCGTCGGTCGGCACGCTGTAAAGTGCGGATACCGTTCTTCTTGGTTCCTGAATCAGAACATGCCCGTCTGCATCAAAACCCAGAATGCCTGCATTCCTGTCGTATGTATGGGCCAGTCCCTGAATTTCACCACTGGAAAGTTCAATCACATAAAGATCCTGAAGTCCGATGGCTTCCAGTTCCCCTCCATGAGATGTAAAAACAACAGAATTTCCATCAGGCGTGAATCTTGGAGATGAGTCGGTACCATTCCAGTCTATTAAAACAGATACGGCTCCGCTGTCTGCCGGAACCGTCGAGATATCCATTTGATACCGGTCGTCGATTTTCGGGGTAGGCTGATGAGCAAAAACAATTGTGGAACCGTCGGGAGACCAGTCAAAAGACGCTGTATGCATGTTACCACTGTATATGCCCTTTGCGCTGTCTTCATCGGCCTCCTGCACATAAATTCTTGAATATTTGAAGTTCGTATCTACGATTGTAATATCCCTTTTTTCGCGCTCACGTTCTTTTTCATCTTCTGTTTGAGAGTCACTCATTGTAAATGCGATTCGGCTTCCATCCGGCGACCATGCATAATCAGCAACACCATTTTCGGCATGGGTTACCTGTTCGGCTTCACCACCATTCAGAAACATTCGATAGACCTGATTTTCACCATTTCTGCCGGACGTAAAGGAGAGAAACTGCCCATCGGGAGTGAATTGCGGATTCGAGACAGAGTGGTCACCCCGGGTGAACTGCCGATTCATAGAGCCATCAGCTGAAGCGACCCAGATATGTGTCAGGAATTCAGAATTTTCACCCTCCATATTGGTCTCACGGACTGTGTATGCTATCATGGATCCATCAGGAGAAATTGCCGTAGATCCCACAACCGGCTGGTTCACCATCGCTTCGGGCGTCCAGTTTTCCATGACGGTTTGAGAATGTACTGGTAATAAGCCGGTGGCGACTACAAAAGAAGTAAATAGAAATGAGAGCCGTTTTAACATCATTTTCTTTCAATAAGGTTAGAGTTAAGCATTTATGAAATAACCACAAGAAAATGGTAATCGCAAGATTAGTCGCTTTAAATTTTAGCAACCCTCCAAGGGTTCTCTCAGACCTGACAGGTTTCCGGAACCTGTCAGGTCTAAAGTAATTGTTAAATTACTCCTCAAATAAAGTTTCCAGCTTACCAATACGAATTTTATGGTGAGCCCTGAAAAACTCTTGCCGGCTGCCAAACCATTCTGTTGCTTCTTGACGTTTGATCTTTGTCTTTCTTTGTTGAACATATGCGTGCCACGAAATGTGGGGCCATTCAGCAGGGTGTTTGGTAAATCCGTGGTACACGGGATTGTAATGGATATATGCGATCAGCGTGGCGAAATAGCTGTCGGAATGTATTTTTTTTCGTTTGAAATTTGGAATAAACAGGCTCCCTTTGCGACCATAGTATTTATTGAAAGATTGCGTATAACTATTGAAGAGGTGCGAAAACCGGTGGCTAATAACGCGACTAAACCCTCCAAGGGTTTTGAACCCTTGGAGGGTTGGATCAGGGTTCGAACCCTTCGTTCTAAGATATTCCAACACCTCCACCTCCCCCTTTATCCTCACCATCAAATGCAGATGGTTCGGCATCAGGCAGTATGCGAATGTATCAGCAATGGGCGGGATATAGTGGCTGTATCTTTCCAGAAAGAAGGGATAGTTCTCATTACTTGGGAAAAGATTATCATCGCCGTTTGCGTGTGTCCATATATGGTACATCTGGTCTGGTTCTAAAGGAATTCGTTTTTGTGGCATGGTTTCTTATTTGTTTTCAAGCTAACTACAACACTATCGGGTTTATCCGCAAAGCAAAGTGAAATATGAAGGAGAAATCCTTGAAAATTTTTTTCGAACATAGTCTCCTATTGAATAAGAGTCATCAAAACCCAATTCCTTACAAAAAAATGTTAATTGAACAGACCTGACAGGTTTCCAAAACCTGTCAGGTCTTGAGCGAAATTTGTAGTTTAATGAAGGGAATAAATCAAACAATGAATCATGCCCACACTAAAAACCGCAGCTATTCAGCTCAACAGCCAGCCCAACTTGGATACGAATATGATTGAGGTGTATCGCTGGCTGGAGCGGGCGGCTTCACGAGGTGCAAAACTGATCTGCCTTCCCGAAAACTTTGCGTTTATGGGGGACGAGAAAGCGCGTCTACAGCAAGCTGAAGAGATATCAAACCTTGTTCCGGACTGCCTGAAAGAGTGGGCTGAAGAGCTGGACGTCTATATTTTGGGCGGTGGATATCCTGTGCCAGCAAAAGATGGGAAAGTGTTTAATCGGTCAATTTTCATCAATCCAAAAGGAAAGATACTGTCCGTATACAATAAAATACACCTGTTTGATGTGGATCTGTCTGATGACGAAGTGTACAGAGAATCGGAGATGGTGGAGGCCGGCAGGGAAATTGTTGTAAGTGATTTACCCGAATTTGAGATAAAGATCGGGCTTTCAATTTGCTACGATATTCGTTTTCCAGAACTATACAGACAGCAGGCCAATCGTGGCGCAGATATTATTACCATACCGGCAGCGTTTACCCGACCAACCGGACGCGCTCACTGGGAAATTCTGCTGCGTGCAAGGGCCATCGAAAACAGCGCATATGTGGTTGCTCCGGCTCAAACAGGAAAACACGGGGAGAAACGGGAGACCTGGGGACACGCCATGATTATCGATCCATGGGGCAATGTTCTTTCAAATGTCGGAGCAGAGCCCGGGATGGCTTTTGCCGATATTAAAACCGGCGAAATTGCAGAAACAAGAAGAAAACTACCGTCTCTGGAGCATCGTAAACTAAAATAGGGTAATCATTTGATTGCCCCTAGGACTCACTTTTTAAATGTTAGAGTTACGAATAGCCCATCTCAATTTAATTAGATAAAAATATCGGAAAATATAATATTTGTGAGGGTTGTCACAAAGATTTTTTCTACATTTCTGTATGAGATGTTGTGATAACAGTCAATAACAGTGGCAATTCGATGCAAGTTGACAAAATCGCAAATATTAAATCATTCATCACATCCTGGAAATGGCAATGTCATAAATTTTTTACGAATCTTAATTCCAGATTTTCAATAACACTGCACTGTATTTCCTGTCAATACCGTGAAAATAGAGAAAATTCTGAGTGTATAATTTCAAGTTTTCTAAGCAACACTCCACTACCACAAATAAATAATTTAGTTGTTCTCTCTCCTTTATGTCATTTAAAGACTCATAATAGCCTTAGGGTTTTTATAAAATTATCAATCAATAAAGGATAAGATCATGAAAAAACTAATATTATTTGTTTCAATTCTGCTTATTTGTTTTGGTTGTTCATCTCCGAGTGATTCCGACCCGAATAATTCAGATGATAATCAAAAAGGACCCGGGTATGTTGCATCGGGACAAATTACCGATCAGCTTGGTAATGGTGTAGCTGATGTTTTAATAACATTTACAGGGGATTTTTCACCTGTTATGACGGATGCAGATGGATATTGGGAAAAGGAAGAATTTGGCAGTACGGTATTCGTAAGGCCACAAAAATTTGGCTACACTTTTGAGCCTAGTGTATTTGAACTTAGTAGTGCTCAATCAGGAATAAATTTCTTAGCTTCAGACACGGAAACAAATGTTGAGCTAAAGGATGGTGTGATTGTAATGCAGCCTGAAGATAGGGATAACATTTCATCATTTAACGAGGGCAGTGGAACTCTTGTTTTTGAACAAGAAACAGATTTCACGTCGTCGCTAAATGTGGGAGACATTATTATTGCCGACTATTCTGAAAAAATACCCTATGGTCTTATAAATGAAATTACAAGTATTTCAGGTGATGGTCTCACAATAATCCTGGAAGAGGCATTGCTCGAAGATGTAATTGAAAATGGAGTACTGGAGGTTTCCTACTCTATTAGTTTTGAAGAGTTTGTTGCAGGACTTGAAGCAAGCAAAGGAGTAAAGATCTTAAAAGTGGATCTTGGAGACCATAAAATTGAATTTGAACAAGAGCTGTCTGGAGACCGGGGTACAATTACCGGATTTATTCGCCTAAAAAGTAATATAGATTTCGAAAAGCGAATGCGTTTTAGTTTGCGGTTAGAAAGGTTGTCTATACTCTTTACAACCGAGATTGAACTGGATGTTAATTACGAAGGTAAAGTTGGCTCTGATTATGAAGAAACACATGACCTTTTTACTTTCAGAGGTCCGCCCATAGTAGTATTTACAGGCGTGTATATAAGTCCCAGAATAGTGTTAAGAGCAGGTGCCGAGGCAAGTATTGATGGTGGAATGGAAAGTGGTTTGAACTGGAGCAGAACGTATGCTGCGGGGCTGGAGTATAATAGAGGAGAGGGCTTTAATACGATTCAAAACAGCCACGGAAGTGGATTTTCAGTGAAGCCGGTCAAACTCACTGGAAGTGCAAATGCGATGGGCTTTGCAGGCGTTGCGTTTGAAGGATTGGTTTGGGGAAGCGCAGGTTTTGGTATGGGAGTATTTGGCTACACCCTTGCGGAAGGAGCTGTAGAGCTTAGCGCTGAAGATTGGAAGTGGGAATATGATTTTAGCTTGGGAGCAAAAATCGCATCTGAGGCCAAATTGAAAATTTCACGAATAGCAGACCTTACATATCAAGGTCCCGAATACGATATCTACAGATTACCAATTGCTTATGCGGCATCAGGAAAAGTTACAGATATGGTTGAGATTAACGGTGAAATGGAAGAGGTGGGAGTTCCGGATATTACCATACTTTTTGATGGTCTCAGTGCAACATCATCTTCAATTTCTGAAGCAACCACAGATGAAAATGGATATTGGCATCAGGATCTTCTGAAAGGAGAGGTGATCGTTAAAGCCGAGAAAGAAGGGTTTGAATTTGAACCTGAAGAAGTGAAGATCGATCGGAAAGGGAGCAGTTATAATTTTACAATTAAACCGGTAGACCTGACAGGAATTTGGGAAGGTACTGCGACGATTACAGAAGAAGAGGGGCTTCAGGAATTTTTTGAGGATGCTTTTGGTGACCTAACAGAAATAGAAGGCTGTAATGCAATTGACGAAACGGGTGAAGTAAATGCGGAGGGACAAGTAACACCCATAATTTTGGAACTAGAAAAGATAGAAAATGAACAGAAATACAACGCAAAATTAACCTTTGTAGACCAGGATGAAGAAGCCGGAAAGCTTCGAAACCTTATGGGAACCGGAAGAAAGCAGTTGCCGGGATTTGTTCAGCTTGATTCTGATGATGATGATGCTGTGATCCTGCAAGGAGAGTTTGCATCGAACGTACTCACATTAAGAGGGAATCAAGAGGAGGTAATCATTGAACTAACTGGAAATTTCAGTAAACCTGAAGATGACCAATACAAACTTGACGGTGATATGAATATAGAACTACCGTCAGCATTTTACATTAGAAGTGATTGGACTGCGACAAAAGATGCGCCTCAGTAAGGCGTGTATCACTGCAAGAATAAGTTTTTAACCTGAGGTTGATTAATAATCAGTGACAAAAGCTCTCCCCTCCTGTTTAGGAGGGGCGGGGGGTGGTAGCCATTAGGTTTTTAAGCTCAAATACAACTCAATAAATCCGTTTCCCCAACGGGATGCCCAGGGCACAACCACCCCTTCAAGCCAGCTGGCGGATTCTTTTGGGAAAATCCCCACCTTGAAAAGGATGGGACTTTTTAATTCATAAAAGAACATTATTGATCGAACTCAAGTTTTTAGGAAGTGTTTTTAAAACTCACGTTTTCTGACTTCCTTGGAACTTCAAATGATTGAATAAAGAATAAAGAAGGATTTTGAATCTTAAGAAATTATGCAGTTACTAATCAGTTTTTATAAAAAATGTGCTGTATAAATTCTTTGAACGAGTGAGGATTGTAGTCTATGAGTCGAGTACTTTTTGAACTGGAAATAGGGGACTTCCTGTTGAGTGTTAGTTCGTATAGATTCTTCGGCTTTTTGGGCGCAATATTCTTTCTGTTTGTTTTTTTAAAAACTCTACATAAAAACGAATTAAATGTCACCACCAGTATCTTCTCAGCTTCATTGGTGGCTATATCTTTTCTCGTTGGCTCTCGGCTGCTTTATTCCCTTTTATTCATTGATAAAGTAATAGAAAACCCATCAATTTTATTCGCAACACGCTACGTAAACTTTAGTCTTTTCGGCGGGCTGGGTTTGGGTGCTTTGGTAATTTGGCTGTTAACACGATGGAAAGGGTTGTCTTTTTTTAAAATAACTGACAGCCTGATCCCCTATGCTGCATTCTCTTTGATCTTATTTAGAGTGGGTTGTTTTCTAAATGGATGTTGTTTTGGTAAAGCCACCAATGTTGCATGGGGTGTTACTTTCCCTGAAGGAAGTTTAGCACATAGAGCTCAATTATTATCTAACCCATTCAGTGTGTTATCTCCTGTTCAATCAGTACACCCAACACAGATTTACGAAATAGTTGGCGTTGCTTTTGCGATAAGTATTGGATGGATCGTCATGAAGAGGTATAAAATCTCGGGACTCTTTACTGCGTCATTTGTAGCGATATATGCTACTGTTCGCCTAATCCTTAATTTCTTTCGGTATTATCCTGAAAGCATAACCTGGCTTCAGTCGCTTCAAGCTCCGGTAATGTATGGATTAGTGATAATGGCATCATGTCTAGCAATACATTTATTAAAAAAGCGGAGATAATAATAAATTTAGCGATGTAAGATTTTATGTGAATGTTCTGGTGAGTTGCCTTTGTGTTTACAAAATGGCCCGGTTTTTTATTTAACAATTGCGAAGATTATCCCTGATGAGATTCTGACCTGTTACAGATCAACAGCTTTTCCGGTTTTTACGGATTCATCACTCGCCAGAACAATCTTCAGCGTGTGAACGACTTCCTGGAGGTGATCAGATAGATCGAGATCGTTTTTTATGGCGTTCAGAAAGTACTCCTGCTCGAGGTAGCAAAGTTCATCGTGGCCGGGCTGCTCGGGCGTATCCATAATGCGGTCTTGATTCACCAGCTTGCCGTTTTGATCCGTTTTGGACGAGTGGAGATGCAGCTGTTTCACTGTAGTGTGTTCGCTGATGTCGGCAGATGACCCTTGTGGCTGATCAAACGTATTTTTGCGAATGCTCACGCTCCCTTTTGGCCCCATTACATCTTTCACAAAATAGGCTTGTTCGCTGATCATTGGTCCCCAGCCCGATTCGTACCAGCCAACCGATCCGTCATCAAACCGAACCTGCAACTGTCCGTAATTATACTGGTTTTTATCAATTTCGTCACTCAGCCGTGCCCCGATAGCGTGTACGCTCACGGGGGTGGCTTTGGTCATCTGACACATCACATCCACATAGTGTACGCCGCAATCCACAATAGGCGACATCGACTCCATGATGTGCTTATGTACGCCCCACTCGCTGCCGCTGCTCTGCTGGTTCAGGTTCATGCGCATCACCAGCGGCTTGCCCAGTAGCTGAGCCTCATCAATAAATTGCTTCCAGCCGGGATGATGGCGCAGGATATAACCGACCACGACTTTTTTACCTGCTTTTTTTGCAGCTGTGACCACTGCATCGGCCTCTTCAACCGTTTCCGCAAGAGGCTTTTCCACAAATACGTGTGCACCCGCTTCCAGCGCTTTGATCGAGTACTCAGCGTGGGTTCCCGGATAGGTGCTGATGCAAACGGCATCGGGTTGGGTTTGGGTGAGTGCTTTTTCATAATTATCAAAAAGCGGGAGGCCACCCAGTTCATCCGAGAGGCGTTGTTTGCTGTCTCCGCGGCTCACCAGTCCAACAATGTTAAAATCATCCAGTTTATGGTAGGCTCTGGCGTGCGAGGTTCCCATATTTCCGCAGCCAACAACAAGTACGCTTAGTGGAGTTTGAGACATAATAACTATAGGTTGAAAATCAGTCCTTTACGCGGCTGAAGCTCATACAGTTGAGGATCCAGTCGGGAAGGGGTTTTTGATGTTTTCGCTTTTTAAGATTGATGTACCATCCAAATTTTTTCATGACGGGAAGTTTATGAGCCTGCACAAACTCAATGAGCGTACCGTCCGGATCTTCGATATAGGAAAACCGTCCGGCAGCCTCTCCCATATCAAATGTTGAGGCACTGTCGACGGTAAAGGAGTAGCCAAGTTCTTTGCAGCGTTTTTGTAGCGTATCCATGTCGTTTACGTCAAAACAGATGTGAATAAAACCGGGATCCCCCCAAAATCGGTCTTTGTAAATTTTTTTAGGTTCGCGATCGAGTGCCTCTATAAGTTCTATATCTATGTGGCCAAATAACCGGCTAAATGCTCCTTCATCTTTTTGGGGTTTTTGCAAAAGAACTCTTCTGTATGATTCTTTTTGTTGAAGATCATCAAAGATGCCGGATTCATCATATACCGTCTGATGAAATCCAAATGCTTCGCGATAGAGGGGAAGCACGGTATCTATGTCACTTACTCCGATGATGGCGCCGCATACGCCCCCGCAATCAACTCCATTACGTTCTTTGAACCAAGAGTCTCCCCGAACCATGTGAAATAGATTCCCATTATGATCGGTAACAAAGAATGATAGAGCACCATCCGGCGTGGATTCGGGCTCAGAAATTGTGATGTCTCCACAGTCATGAAGGCGATGATAAGTCTCTTCAACATTGTGGCACTTCATTTTAACCGCGTTAATTCCTAAGTCACCAAGCGAATAGTCGAAAGCGCATTGCTCCGGAGTGCGGCTTTTAAACTGCCAGATTTCGAATCCACCGCCACCATTCATATTTAGTGCAAGTACGGCACGTCGTGTTTGCACCGAATCACCGGTGTACCTTGTCATAAGAGCAGCCTCCGCGACGTCATCAAAAACCGGTACATCGGTTTTAAAAGCATTTCTGTACCATTTCCAGGAAGAATCGATATCAGAAACGCCGATGCCAACTTGTTGTATTCCGGTAATTACCTGGGGCATAGCATGACCTGTGGGTTTGAATGCACGTTTTATTTTTAATTCGACTGAATATATGTAAAAAAAGCGCTTTGGAAGAATAACGTAAATGGCTTTTTACATATTGATAGTTCAGTAAAGGCTGTAAGTGTCTGAATTATATGAAGTATTCGATGATAAAGCGGGGTGCCGAGATATCAGGAAGCCTAATTTTTGGATTGGAACAGATCCGTTATTCAGTCAATCGGAATATGTGAAGGAGGGGTTTTCGTGTTGAGCCAACCTCTCTTCGTTCAGTCGTTTTGTATAAAAAGCTTCAACATCTTTCAGCGTATTTACGTCAGCTGGTCCAAGATCCCAGCGTATGGCTTTGAACCGGGGAAGCCGTAGAGTATAGCCGGCTTTCGTACGTTTGTTCACCTGGATGTCATCAAATTCAATTTCAACAACAAGTTCAGGAATAAGTCCCAGGGTGGGGCCGTATCGCTCAACTGCCAGCTTTTTAATTCGTGTATTCATCTTCTTGAGTTCATCATCGGTATACCCACCGTAGGCTTTGCCTATCGGTATGAACTCCTCTTCGTACCTCTCATCGTTTTTTACGGAGATTCCAAGCGTGAAATCGGAGTACGTGCCACCCCGTTTCCCACTTCCTGCGTGGGCGTACATCACAACCGTATCGAATGATCCACCCGGTTTTTTTACCTTAAGCCACGACTTCCTTCGCTGCCCATATTCATAGGGGCTATCTTTCTTTTTTAGCATCAGCCCTTCATTTCCATGTTTGAGAGCCAGATTAAATCGCTCATCGAGTTGATCAAATGTTTGAACCGAAAATTGGGACGTAACGGGCAGCTGCTGTTTGTCGCAAATTTGCTGCAGCTTACTTCTGCGCCTGGTAAGAGATAGGTCGAAAATAGGGGCACCGTCGGCATAAAGCAGGTCGTAAGCGATGAAAAGAGCAGGATAATTTTTCAACACTTTTTTACCTGGTTTTTTTATTCCCATTCGTTTTTGGAGAAGCTGGAAAGGCTGTATGGTTTCGTTTTCATAAACACAGATCTCACCATCAAATACCGTAGGAGGGAGGCTTCGTTCAGAGAAAAATGAAACAACATCTGGAAAACTGTGTGTGATGTCGTTCAGGTCGCGCGAGAAAATATGCACTTTTCCACCGTCAACGTGAACCTGGGCGCGCATACCATCAAATTTTTCTTCTGCTACATACTGTGTAAGATCGTCCACCGACCGGCTCTCCACAGGACTTGCCAGCATAAACGAAAGCGGATGGAAAAGGCGGAATGTGGCTTCATGGAGTTTGTTTTCTTTTGCAAGGCGAACCGTTCTTGCCAGGCTGCCGGTGATCATGTGTGCATATCGAACCTGTTCCCGGTCTGCATCAAAGGCGTCAGCAATAGAGGCTACAACGCTGCGGGTTTCAAAACCTATTCTAAGGGAGCCCTGACCCAAAATTCGGATAAAATATTTTATTTCTAAAGGGGTCATTTTGCTCCATGCGCGATGTAAACACTCTTTTTTATCTTCCCTGCCGGATAGGTCGGCGAGCTGCTCAAAAATCTGGCTGATATCGGATAGTGATTGATCAGCCGGCGATCGTTTTTCCACAGCCTGTGGAATGTTAGCCATGAGCCGCTCAATGGTTTCAGAGCTGCTACCCGTTGCCGTTCGGCATGGCTTAAAGACAAGATCATAGTCAATCTCGCAAAATTCGGATGCGGCCAAACCGCTTGTACGGCTCCCAACGGATGCACGCTTTCCGGAAAGATCATCAAATGCCCCTTCCCCTGTATATTGTACGGCAAGTGCCAATTCCCCCGGGTCCTCAATGGAGAGCAGATAGCGGGCAAAGCTTTTGATTTTTGCATTGCTGCTCCGGGTTTCTCTGATAGTTTGCAGCGTTTTACAAAAGGCACGAAAGGTTGGCGTGGAGGTTTTGGTTGTCATCTAATCCTCCGGTTCTGCTTCGAGATCAAGAAATGAACTTTCGATTCCCTCATTTTCTAAGTAGTGCTGAACAACGTCGGGATTGGGCGTGTGCGTGACAAATACTTTTTTGGGTGAAAGTTTTTTACAAAAGAGTATGAGCTCAAAAAAATCAAGGTGGTCGGATAAAGCAATTAATTTGTGGGCGGTTAACTGGGTTCTGCGCGACTCATTAGCCGCCCATCCCGAACAGTAGGCAATCTTTTTCTTTGAAACGTTGGAGGCGAATCCGTTCGAGAGTGCTGATGAGGGTGCAATAAGAATCTTGCCTTCGCAGTTTTCGCGATCGTAAGCCGAGTAGTTTCCAAGGTCGATATTGTGTTCGTCGTAGACTTTACAGAGCTTGAAACCTGCTCCGTGGATCATGGCTGGCAAATCAAGCGGGGCAAGGATATGAAGGATTTCCTGTGCTTTCCCCAAATTGTATCCCAAAAAAACAGGGGTGTATCCGTCTGCCAGCGAATTTGTGGCAAATGTTTGAATCTCGCTGCCAAGCTCTTGCAGTGACTTCCATCGGTAAATTGGCAGACCGAACGTGGCTTCGGTAATCAGAAAGTCGACGGAATCTGGTGCACTGAAACCTTCAGAAGCCGGGGATGGCGGAGTTTTGTAATCGCCGGTATAAAGCAAAGATCCCTCGTCGGTTTCAATGAAAATCATGGCGGAGCCCAGAATATGTCCGGCTGGATAAAGCGTCGCTTTGAACCGATCGGTTTCCAGGGGTTTACCGAATTTAAGCGAAGTAGCTTCTCCGCGAAATCCGCGAAGCTTCATCAGATCGATAGTCGCAGAGGTGGCATATGCTTTCGTAGAACGATTTCTTGGCATATGATCGGCATGGGCGTGGCTCACAAAAACGTATTCCGAATCGGGATGATAGCCGTCTAAAGCTATTCCAAGGTCGGGAAAATAGAGACCGTGGTAACCGGTTTTTTGGAATCGGAACATATAATTTTTAGCCTGAATATGTGCGCTGCAGCAGTAAAAAACAGAGCATGAACAATATCACGCCGATGGTAATCATATTCAACGCTACATACCGCACTTTTTTTCGAAGAGTTTCTCCGGCAGAGCGTATTGCTTTAGCTGTTTGTTTCCACAAAACGAGCAACTGCCCGACCATGATGATGATAAATAAACTCCAAACGGAGAAGAGAAGTTCAATCCAGGAGAAAGGGAAGAACGCGAGAACTAAGCCGGGAATTGAGAAAAGAAGCAGGTATCGCAAAACTTTGCGCCATATTACGGGCGGATGGTCTTGTGTGGCCACCTCTTTCAGATAGTTGATAATTACAGAGGTTCTGGCAAGGAGATAAATTCCGTAGCTCACCAGCAGAGATCCTAAGGCGACATAGAAAGCGGTAAACCACTGGGTTGAAAAGTTTTCCATAAAAAAAGGTGCAGTATGCAGAAATTATTAGGATGAAATGTATCAAAAACGGAAAACACGTTTTTACCAGCTGATAAACTACGTTATTTTAAAAGGAGTTTTGCAACAAAAATATGTAAGCCAATGAGCTTTATGGTTACCGATATCTATCTACTTATTGGGGCATTTTTGCTTTTGGTAAGCGTCATTGCCAGTAAACTATCTGCTCGCTATGGAATTCCGTCGCTGCTTATTTTTTTGGGAATTGGGATGGCTATCGGCTCAGACGGGCTCAACTGGATCTATTTTGATGACCATCAATTAGCGCAATCGCTCGGTATTATTGCGTTGGCTTATATTCTTTTTTCGGGCGGGCTGGATACAAAGTGGACAAAAATACGACCGGTATTATTGCCGGCACTTTCGCTTGCAACCGTAGGTGTGGCTGTAAGCGCTGCTGTTGTTGGATTATTTGCCGTTTATGTTCTCGGTTTTGGCTGGATAGAAGGGCTATTACTAGGCGCTATCATCTCTTCAACGGATGCCGCAGCCGTATTTTCTGTTTTAAGAACGAACAAGATCTCGTTTAAATACCGCTTAAAGGAATTGATTGAGCTGGAGTCGGGGACCAACGATCCCATGGCTATCTTTCTTACGATTGGACTGCTTTCTTTAATTGGCTCAGAAAGTTCAGGCTGGGTAGATCTGATTCTTCTTTTTGTTCTGCAGATGGGTATTGGTCTGCTCTCTGGCATTCTTTTTGGCAAGCTCTTTACGCTGCTAATAAATAAAATAAATCTCTCTTATGAGGGATTGTACCCCGTGTTAATGGTAGGGCTGATATCTTTTGTTTATGCAATCACAGACCTTCTTGGCGGCAGTGGTTTTTTGGCGGTTTACCTGGTTGGGGTAGTGATGGCAAGCTCGGGCTTTGTTCATCAAAATAGCCTTACGGATTTCTTCGACGGAATTGGCTGGCTCATGCAGATTGTGATGTTTCTTATGCTGGGCCTTCTCGTTTTTCCGGGACAAATACTGGAAGTTGCAGGAAAAGGATTGATAATTGCTCTCGTATTAATTCTCTTAGCCCGCCCAATTAGCGTGTTTATTTCACTGATGTTTTCATCGTATAAACGCAACGCAAAGATAATGGTATCCTGGGTGGGCCTTCGTGGCGCGGTGCCCATTATTCTGGCCACTTTTCCACTGGTTGCGGGTGTTCAGAATGCGGATTACATCTTTAGTATAGTATTTTTTGTGGTGATAACGTCGGTTGCGGTGCAGGGAACCACCATCCCGGTCATGGCCAGATATTTAAAAATCACGCTTCCCTATCGAGAAAAAACCAAGTACCCGATTCTCTATGATTCCGATGTGGATACAAAAAGCGCACTTAAAGAGGTAATCATAGAAGAATCAGATCCCGTTATTGGCAAAATGATTGTTGATCTGCACCTGCCCGAAAGCGTACTCATTGTGTTGATCCACCGCGACAGAAAATTTATTGTTCCCAGGGGTTTAACTACGCTGCAGCAAGATGACAAGCTTCTTCTCTTGGCAAACTCAGACGATTTACAAAAGGCGCGCAGACTGATTAAAGCAAGCTGATGAACACGTTTACTCAATTAAAAGACGTTCTTCTTTGGTCTGAAGCTCATCGGGCAGGGAGCTGCATATTGCCTCTTTAAATGCGGCAATAATATTTTTTTTAAGATGTTTTCTGCCAAAAATGAGCCGCACTTTCCGGGAGGGTATAGGCTCTTCAAACTCTTTGATGACGGCATTTGCACAGCTGCTATCAAAATTGCGAACGGCCGTCCATGGCAGTAAAGTCATGCCAAAGTTTTGCTCTACAAGCTTTTTCAGGGTTTCCAGGTTTCCACTCTTGAATTCAATAGCTCCGGTTTGCCGATTCTTTTTCTTGGCTGCTTCACGGCAAATTTTTATCGTTTGATCACGAAAACAGTGCCCTTCGTTGAGCAGCCAGATGTTCGTGTTGTTTAAATCTTTCATGCTCAGCTTTTTGTTGCCCGTTAGTGGGTGATTCGACGATAAATACCCGGTAAAAGGCTCAACAAAAAGATCTTCTGAGTAGATAAAACTCTGTTTGGTTGGCGTAGCAATAATGCCCGCGTCCAGTTCATCAGCACCGATTTTTTCAATTACTTCATTAGTCAAAAGTTCTTCAAAAACTAGCTCAACAGATGGATGGGATTTTACAAAATCGCGAAGAAAAAGAGGCACCAGGTAGGGAGCAACCGTGGGGATGATTCCCACCCGAAACGTTCCTTTAAGCTCTGTTTCGCTGAAGTTGGCAATATCAGAAAGCTGCTTCGACTCTTTTAAAACAATTTTAGCCTGCTCAATAATTTTTTCGCCCACTTCTGTAGGAATTACGGGGGACTTAGAACGGTCAAATATGGTGACTCCCAGCTCATCTTCAAGCTTGTGAATCTGCATGCTGAGCGTTGGCTGTGTTACATAGGTCTTTTCCGCAGCCGTGGCAAAATGGCGGTATTTATCAACGGCAATGATATATGAAAGCTGAGTAAGCGTCATGTGTCGTGTTTGTTTGAATGTCTCTCAAATCTATTGAATATTTGTATGATAGAAAATGATGATTAAAATATGAATAGAAACCGTGCTTTTCATGAGTAATAATAAACCAGTTGTTAAACACCTGAAAATTGAAGGAAGGGTTCAGGGTGTTGGGTTTCGGTATTTTACAAGGAAAACAGCGCAAAAATATTCCGTTAAAGGCTGGGTTAAGAATATGGATGACGGCACCGTTGAAGTCGTACTTGCCGGCCACGAAGAAAGCGTCCTGAAAATGATGGATAAATTGAGGTCAGGTCCTGCTTCGGCTCACGTGTCTGGAATGAAGGAGCTGCCAACAGATAAAAAAGTCGAAGACTTTCATGATTTTAGCGTTCACCGATGAGGCTGTTTGTAGCAATAGATCTGCCCTATGATGTCCGAAAGCATCTTTCTCAGTGGCTGCCCCCGCACTCGGGCCTGAAGCATACCCAACCTGAACAGCTGCATCTTACGCTGCTCTTTTTGGGCGAATGTACACAAGAACAAACATCGATGATTAAGGATAGTCTGCAAAATATTCACTTTGAACCGTTTCAGATAAAAATTAGGAATATTGGTGCATTTCCAGATAAGAAAAATCCGCAGGTGTTTTGGGCAGGCGTGGAAAAAAGTAAAGAACTCATGGTCCTTCATACCCGGGTGAAAGAGGCCCTTTTAATGTTTAAGGATAGTGGAATAGCTCACGGATTTAAACCGCATATTACGCTTGCAAGAGCTGCCAAAGGATATGAATACAAAGAAACAGAACGTTTTTACAAAAAGATGGGAGAGATAACGGTGCCGGTTTATTCATTCTGCCTTAAAAAAAGCGTACTATCCCAAAAAGGAAGCCGCCACTCGGTATTAAAAACATACTATGCAGACAATGAGAACCCCATGGCTGACTGATAGAACGCCGTATTTAATTATCTAAATAATGAATATGAGATCAATGATGTCTGTACTTACCACACTTTTGGGCATCTACCTGTTGATGCTTGGCCTGATGTATTTTTTCCAGGATAAATTGCTGTTTATGCCCACATCAGAAATGGTGCAAACACCAGAGTCTGCAGGCTTGGTTGCTGAAGATTTATGGGTTAACACAGACGATGGGATCCGTATTCATGGATGGTACTTTCCAAATAAACAGGCAAGTAATGTTATTGTTTTGTCACATGGAAATGCCGGAAATATTAGTTATCGGCTCGATATTGCAGAAACATTACTCCAAACCGGGGCATCTGTATATATGTACGACTACAGAGGATTCGGCAAAAGTGAGGGAAGTCCAACCGAAGATGGATTGTATATGGATATTATGGCCGTCATTGATGGGTTGGTGGATATAAAAGGCTACCGTGAGGATCAGATTATAATGTATGGGCGGTCACTTGGTGGGGCTGTTGCTTCTTATGCTGCTGCCAATAGAAACCTTGGAGGATTGGTCATTGATTCTGCATTTAAAAATTTACGGGCGATGGTTCGCGATGTTTATCCGTTTGTGCCATCTAGGTTGGCGGCTTATGAATTTCCAACTGAGGAGTATTTGTTGAAGATGAAAGATCGGGTATATCCGGTTATGGTGATGCACAGTCCCGGTGATGAAATAGTTGGTGTTCACCACGGAGAACATCTTTACAGTGTGCTGGATGAACCCAAGCAATTCGTTGAATTGAGAGGTGGACATAATGACAATTTTTTTCGATCAAAAGAGCTGATTTCAGAGAGCTGGCAATGGTATTTGGAGGAGATATCCGGCATTAAGAGCCGCTGAAGCGATTAGATTTGGTCTGTTATTTTTGCCTGATTTTAATTCTGTATTCAAGCTACAGCTCACTATATTTCGACAAGTATAAGACAAGACTTATTACGCAACCAAATCCTGCCTATGTACCTGATTTTTGATACTGAAACAACCGGACTTCCGCAAAATTACTCGGCACCACTCTCTGATTTTGACAACTGGCCCCGGTGTGTTCAACTGGCATGGCAGCTCCACGATGAAACCGGAAAGCTGATTTCTTCGGGTGATTATATTGTAAAACCCGACGGCTTTACCATCCCCTTCAATTCGGAAAAAGTCCACGGCATTTCTACGGAACGGGCTCATAAAGAGGGTATTCCGCTGCAGGAGGTGATGGATCATTTTAACCGGGATGTGGAAAAAACCGTATTTGTGGTCGGTCATAATCTTGAGTTTGACCTTAACATTATGGGGTCGGAGTATCTGCGAATGGAGCGCAGAAATCCGTTGAGTGAAAAAATCGCCATAGATACCAAGGATGAGTCAACAGAGTATTGTGCTATTCCGGGGGGCAGGGGGCGCTATAAGTGGCCCACACTTGCTGAGCTCCATAATAAACTGTTTGATGTGGGTTTTGAGGAAGCTCATAATGCAGCGGCCGATGTGGATGCTACAGCACGGGCGTTTCTAGAGCTGGTGCGAATTGGAGTGATAAAACCCAACTTTCCGTCAGAGCATGCGCTTTCCGTCACGAATCCGTCCGAGAAGATTGACGCCTCTTACTATATGCCAAAAGTGGAGGAGTTGAAAAGCCGGGGCGTAACCGGTGAGGGTGAAGAAACTGATAACACGCTAGAGCTGGCTGATGAAAAAGGGGGAATGGAAATTCAGTCGTCTTTTGTGCATCTGCATAATCACACAAAATTTTCTGTACTGCAGGCGGCATCGGGCGCAAAAGATATCACTCAAAAAGCGAAAGATGACGGAATGCCGGCCGTGGCTATCACCGATCTGGGAAATATGTATGGTGTTTTTCACTTTGTGAAGGCCGCTAAAGAGGCCGGTGTAAAACCCATTATTGGCCTGGAAGCGTACTTCGTGGAAGACCGGCATCAGAAAAAATTTACTCGGGATCATAAAGATAAACGGTACCAGCAGGTGTTCCTTGCAAAGAATAGGAAGGGATATAAAAATCTTGCAGAAATGTGCTCTCTGGGCTTTGTTGAGGGGTATTATTATAAATTTCCGCGTATCGACCGCGAGCTTGTAAAGAAATATAGCGAGGGTGTGATTACCACTACGGGTGGGCTTTCGGGAGAAGTGCCTGATCTGATTCTGAATCGGGGTGAGGAAGTGGCCGAGGAAGCACTAAAGTGGTGGCACGATCTGTTTGGAGAGGATCTCTATATCGAGTTAATGCGCCACGGGCTGGAGGAGGAGGAACGGGTAAATTCCGTGCTTCTGAAGTTTGCAAAGAAATACGGCATCAGTGTAATTGCGACTAATAATACATTTTACCTGGAAAAGGAAGATGCCAAAGCACACGATGCCCTTCTATGTATCGACAATAATGAGTCGATCTCAACTCCAATTGGTCGCGGCAGGGAGAAACGTTTCGGGTTCCCCAATGATGAGTTCTACTTTAAAACCCAGCATGAGATGAAGGCTCTTTTTGCGGATGTACCAGATGCCATCACCAATACAGAGAAGCTTGCCGAAAAAATTGAATACATTGAGCTGGAGAGTGATAAAATCCATCTCCCTCACTACACATTGCCTGACGGATTTGAAACCGAAGATGATTATTTGCATCATCTGACAGTTGAAGGTGCGAAAAAACGATACAGCGACGTTGAAGGCGAAGTTCTAAACCGGATTGATCATGAGCTTGGAATTATCAAGGAGATGGGTTTTGCCGGTTATTTCTTGATTGTGCAGGATTTTATTGCGGCTGCCAGGGACATGGGGGTTTACGTAGGGCCTGGCAGGGGATCGGCTGCCGGCTCGGTCGTCGCATACTGTACGGGCATCACAAATATAGACCCTCTCGCCTACGATCTGCTGTTTGAACGATTTCTAAACCCCGAGCGCGTAAGTATGCCCGATATTGATATCGATTTTGATGATGACGGCCGTCAGCGGGTGATCGACTATGTTGTGGATAAGTATGGGAAAGACCAGGTTGCTCATATTATCACCTTTGGTACAATGGCCGCGCGTTCATCGGTACGGGATGTAGCCCGAGTGCTCGATTTACCACTGTCTGAGGCCGATCGAATCGCAAAACTGGTGCCGGAAACCATCGGGATTTCACTGGAGGATGCGTTTAAGGAGGTAAAAGAACTTCGGGACCTCAAAGAATCGGATTCGCTGGAGGGACGGACGTTGAAAATGGCTGAGACACTGGAAGGCTCAGTCCGTAATACAGGAATTCATGCGGCGGGCGTTATTATTGCACCAGATAAACTCACCAACTATATACCTGTTGGAACCGCAAAAGATGCTGATCTGTATGTTACGCAGTTCGACGGTAAAGTGATCGAAGATGCGGGAATGCTGAAGATGGATTTTCTTGGACTAAAAACCCTGTCGATCCTGAAGACAGCCATCCAGTATGTGAAAGATAACCACGGCAGGGAGTACAACCTTGATGATATTCCCCTGGATGATGAAAAAGCGTATGAGATGTTTCAGCAGGGAGCAACTGTGGGAATATTTCAGTTTGAATCGGATGGCATGCGGAAGCATCTGAAGAATCTGAAGCCGACCGGTATCAACGATTTAATTGCCATGAATGCTCTCTACCGTCCGGGCCCTATGCAGTTTATCCCCGACTATATAAAAAGGAAGCATGGGGAAGAAAAAGTTGTGTACGACCACGAAGATCTGCGCGATATTCTTGAACCTACCTACGGCATTATGATCTACCAGGAACAGATTATGATGGTAGCCCAGCGTATGGGAGGCTACACGCTTGGTGAAGCAGATGTATTGCGCCGAATTATGGGTAAGAAAAAGCCTGAACTTCTTCCGCCTCAGGAGAAGAAGTTTATCGGACAGGCTGTCGAGAAAGGGTATGATAAAAAGACAGCCAAAGAGGTATTCGACAAGATGGCCATGTTTGCCGGATACGGATTTAACAAATCTCACTCGGCAGCATATTCGGTGGTGGCCTATCAAACCATGTACTTCAAAGCCAATTATACAGCTGAGTACATGGCAGCTGTATTGAGCCACAACATGGGCGATATCAAAAAGGTGAGCTTTTTTATTGAAGAGTGCCAGCGTATCGGTATTCCTGTAGATCAGCCCAATATCAATACGGCTGAGGGTAAATTTGTGGCGCGAAATGGCCGGGTACAGTATGGGATGTCGGCGATAAAAGGAGTTGGATCGGGTGCTATTGAGCAGATTGTAATCGAGAGAAACGATAAGGGAGAATTTAGAAGTATTTTCGACTTTTCCTCACGGATTGATACACGAGTTTGTAATAAAAAAACCATTGAAAGTCTTGCACAAGCCGGTGCATTTGATACACTGCATGAGAATCGGGCACAGCTTTTGGCAAGTATTGAAGATGTACTCAGTTATGCGTCCAGAAAACAGGAGGAAGAGAGACTGAATCAGGCCAGCTTGTTTGGCGGCGGTTCATCAGGTGAAGGGGGGCTGTTGAGTGAACCAAAACTAAGAGAGTGTCCGCCGTGGACAAATATTGAGCGTCTGAATAAAGAACGAGAACTTATTGGATTTTACCTGAGCGGCCATCCCCTCGATAAGCATAAAGAGGACGCCCGAATTTTTGCTACTCATACCCTGGCAGAGGACGAACTTAGCAATTTACATGGGCAGGAGACGATTAAAGTGATCGGTATTTTTACAAATGTAAACAGGGTGACCGACCGAAAGGGGCGGCCAATGGCTTTTGCTCAAATTGAAGATCTGCACGGCAGTACAGAAATTTTAATTTTTAGCGAAGTGTATGATCGCCATCAGGGAATGATTGCGCCCGATACCGTTGTGCTTCTTGAAGGGAAAGTGTCAAAAAGGAAAGGGGAATTAAGCATCATAGCAAACAGCATGGACCGCGTGGAAAACCTGCGGGAAAAACACCAGTCTAAGCTGCTGCTAACGCTTCTGTTACAAACTGGCAAACTGGAGGGGAACGATCTTAAACAGGTAGCAGATCTTCTTTCGGAACATAAAGGAGAAACTCCTGTTAAGCTTGTTGTGCAGTCGGAACATGCAAAAAGCCCGATTCGTATGAGTGTGAGAAAATTTGTGGTTGAACCTAATAATATGCTGCTTTCGGGACTTAAGGACGTAATAGGCAACAATGCAGTAAAATTGGCAAAGAATAACGGCGCATCACTATAAATTCGTGATCAAAAAATTATAGATGTCGATAAGAAAATGTGATAGCTTTAATAACGAATTGATATGTGATTATCACGCCAGAAATGGTCATATTTAATCGAATAACAAAAAAAAGAATACAATGAGCAAACCAATAGAGTTAAACGATAATAATTTTTCCGATGAAGTTGAATCATCAGACCAACCCGTTTTGGTTGATTTTTGGGCTGAATGGTGTGGCCCTTGCCGAATGGTAGGCCCTGTAGTTGAAGAGCTGGCTGGTGAATATGAAGGTAAAGCCAAAATTGGAAAGGTGAATGTGGATCACAATCCACAGGTTTCTGTGAAATATGGAATTCGCAGTATCCCTGCACTACTTATCTTCAAAAACGGTGAAGTGGTCGATCAGATCATTGGCGCGGTACCAAAAACGCACATCAAAAAGCAGCTCGACGCACAAATTGCGTAAGCAAAGCTTTCATACTTTTATAAGTAAAAAGGCGATTTTTTAATCGCCTTTTTTTATGGAAGGTAGACGCGACAGAACATTATTTTACATTGACAAACTATTCAGGGGAGAACTATATGCTTATTTTTGCCGTTCTAGAAACGAGTAAAGTATTCTCCCATAAAGTGATAAGAAATTGAAAAAAATAGTATCCATATCGGTTGTATTATTGGTAGTAGCAGGCTTGGCCTATCCAAAAGTAAAACCTCTTTTTGAAACAGAAAACGAATCAAGCGTTCAAAACAGCAGTGCCGGAACCGGTTTGCTCGAGGTAGAAGCCGTTGAACTCGACTTTGAAACCGTTGAAGACAGAATTTTTTCGACGGGAACCATTCAGGCCAACGAAGTTGTAGAGCTTGCCACGGAAGCCTCAGGCATCATTACGCAAATTTATTTCGACGAGGGATCGAGGGTGCAGGAAGGCGACTTGCTTTTGAAAATTAATGACAGCGAGCTGCAGGCACAGAGACAGCGTGCACAATTCCGTCTGAATCTTGCTGAGCAGAGGGAGGAACGGCAGGCACGATTACTTGAAAGAGGCGGAATTAGCCAGGACGACTATGATGCAACTTTAAACGAAGTGAATGTCCTGAAATCGGAGCTGAGGCTGATTGACGCTCAGATTCAGAAAACAGAACTGAAGGCCCCCTTTACCGGCATGCTTGGCCTGAAGTATGCGAGTCCCGGAGCATATATTACCCCCAGTTCCAGGATTGCGTCTCTGCAGGAGGTAAATCCGGTAAAAATTGATTTCTCTGTACCTGAGCGGTATATATCAAAAATACGGCCCGGAATTTCAATTAATTTTACAGTGCAGGGTGTGGACTCTACGTTTACCGGTGAAGTATACGCTGTTGAGCCACGAGTAGATACTGAAACCCGGACGCTTCAAATTCGTGCGCTCAGCGAAAATGATGGGAACCTCTTATATCCCGGCGCATTTGCAAATATTGAGCTCATTTTGGATCAAATCAATGATGCGTTAATGGTGCCTACGATCTCAATAATACCGGAATTGAATGCCCAGAAGGTATTTGTATCGAATAATGGTGCTGTTGAACAGCGAATGGTGAGTACCGGAATACGGACAAGTGAAAAAGTGCAGATTATTGATGGCCTTGAGAGAGGGGATGTGGTGCTTACCACCGGCCTGCTACAGGTGCGCCCCGGTATGGAAGTGAATGTAACCGAAATTACGAAAAGTTCTGAACTATGAGTTTATCGTCTCTAAGTATCCGAAGGCCTGTTCTGGCTTCGGTCATGTCGATCGTTATTGTGCTTTTCGGAGTAATTTCGTTTTTCTACCTGGGAGTGCGGGAGTATCCGTCTGTTGACCCACCCATTGTAACTGTAAGTACATCGTATGTTGGAGCCAACGCAGACGTTATTGAATCACAGATTACCGAGCCACTGGAGGAGTCGATCAACGGGGTTGCCGGTATACGCACATTAACGTCTGTAAGCCGTGAAGGACGCAGTACCATTACGGTCGAGTTTGATCTGGATCTGGACCTGGAAACGGCAGCAAACGATGTTCGGGACCGTGTATCGCGAGCTCAGCGATCACTGCCTGCCGATGCAGATCCGCCAACGGTAACAAAGGCAGATGCTGATGCTTCACCTATCGTATTTTTAAATATTCGCAGCGACAGCAGGAACCTGCTCGATTTAACCTCTATCGCTGATAATGTTTTTAAAGAACAGCTTCAAACCATTCCCGGGGTTAGTACAATTCAGATATGGGGTTCTAAAGAGTACGCTATGCGCATGTGGATGGATCCAATCAAGCTGGCCGCTTATGGAGTTACTCCGCTCGACGTACAACAAGCACTTACACGAGAAAATGTAGAGCTTCCCTCAGGCCGTATTGAAGGAATGAGCACGGAGCTTTCGGTAAGGACGATGGGACGCCTCAGGACAGCAGAGGAGTTCAATAATCTGATCATCCGGGAAGACAATGGTCGCAAAATCAGGTTCGGTGATATTGGTTATGCTGAACTGGGTGCACAAAATGAGCGAACGGTTTTAAAAAGAAATGGAATTCCCATGGTTGGTGTGGTTGCAATACCTCAACCGGGGTCAAATCAACTTGATATTGCAGAAGAGTTTTTTAACCGGGTAGACAGAATTGAGCAGGATCTTCCCGAAGACGTAAGCATAGCCGTAGGATTCGATACCACAGAGTATATTCAGGAATCTATTAATGAAGTTCAGCAGACAATATTTTTGGCTCTAGGCCTGGTAATTCTGATTATCTTTCTTTTTCTGAGAGATTGGCGAACTACGCTTATACCTATTATAGTCATTCCTATTGCCCTTATTGGATCGCTGTTCGTGATGTATGTGGCAGGATTTTCCATCAACGTCCTAACGATGCTCGCGGTTGTCTTGGCTATTGGTTTGGTAGTTGATGATGCCATTGTTGTGTTGGAAAATATTTACGCAAAAATGGAGCAGGGGATGTCGGTTATTGAAGCCGGAATTCTTGGTTCTAAAGAGATATTCTTTGCTGTTGTAGCTACGTCACTCGCCCTGGTGTCTGTGTTTATGCCGATTCTCTTTCTGGGCGGGCAAACTGGACGCCTCTTCAGAGAGTTTGGGGTTGTAATAGCTGGTGCGGTTATTATTTCATCTTTTGTGGCACTTACGCTTACGCCAATGCTTTCCACAAAAATCCTGTCGAAGGGAGCTAAAAAGAACAGGTTTTATGAAGCAACCGAGCCATTTTTCGTGTGGATGAACAAGCTTTATAAAGAATCGCTCGAATCGTTTATGAAGGTTCGATGGATGGCATTTGTAATTCTTGCCGGCACGTTTGGGCTCATTGCGCTCTTATATGTTAATATTCCAAAAGAACTAGCCCCTATGGAGGACCGCGGGCAGCTCCGAATTTTTGCTACAGGCCCCGAGGGTGCCTCGTTCGAATATATGGATAACTACGTGGATAAAATGATCAATGCCGTAGAGGAGAATGTGCCTGAACTCGAAGCGATGAATACGGTTACTTCACCAGGTTTTGGCGCTTCAAGTTCAGTAAATTCGGCGTTTAGTTTCATACGGCTTAGTGATCGCACGGAACGTGATCGTTCACAGCAGGAGATTGCTGATCAGATTTCCGGCTTGATGAGAGATCTTACAGGTGCACAAACATTTGTTTCCCAGCCACAGTCAATCGGTAACCGCCGAGGAGGGCTTCCTGTTCAGTTTGTATTGCAGGCACAAAATCTCTCTCAACTCGAGGATGTGATTCCGGAGTTCATTCAGGAAGCAAATAATCATGAAGTATTTAATTTTGCAGAGGTCGATCTTAAGTTTAATCAGCCCGAAATACAGGTAGAGATTGACAGAGACCGGGCTCGGACTTTGGGTATATCTGTGAGGGATATTGCCACAACGCTGCAGCTTTCACTTTCGGGCAACCGATTTGCTTTCTTTATCATTGATGGTAAGCAGTACGAAGTAATTGGCCAAATGGAGCGCCAGCATAGAAATGAACCAGTTGATTTAAAGTCAATTTATGTACGAAGTTCCGACAACAGGCTTATTCAAATGGATAATCTAGTCACGCTTGTTGAGACCAGCGCACCTCCGCAGCTATTCCGTTTCAATCGCTTTAAGTCGGCCACGATATCTGCTGCTCTTGCCCCGGGCTATACTATCGGTGATGGTATTGACGCTATGAATGAGATTGCAGATCGCGTACTGCCCCCAACAATGATTACGGATCTTAGCGGACCTTCCAGAGATTTCGCAGAAAGTGCAGCAAGCCTCAATTTTATTTTTATGCTTGCCATCGTACTGATATATCTTGTTCTGGCTGCTCAGTTCGAAAGCTTCAGAGATCCTTTTATCATCCTCTTTACAGTGCCGCTAGCCATTTTCGGTACATTTCTGTCGCTTTGGTACTTTAATCAAACACTTAATATTTTTAGCCAGATTGGCGCGATTATGCTTATTGGCTTGATTGCAAAAAACGGGATTTTAATTGTGGAGTTTGCAAACCAACGACTTGCGCAGGGTATGAGCGTAATGGAAGCAATCCTAAATGCATCTGCCGCACGTTTTCGACCCATTTTGATGACCTCAATTTCCACTATTTTGGGAATTCTGCCTATTGCTCTCGCGCTTGGTGCCGGCGCTGAAAGCCGAACATCTATGGGTATTGCCGTTATTGGCGGGTTGTTGATCGGAAGTATTTTTACTCTATATGTGATTCCTGCGGTATACAGTTATCTAGCAAGTGATAAGGGCCAAAAACAAGACATCATAGAAGAAGCAAAAGAAGCCGAAAAACTGGAGCCTGCCACGGTATGAAGTATCTCGTAAAAGTGATTAAATCTTTAATTGTTCTACTATTAATAACAACATTTTCCGGTAATCCTGTTATTGCACAGGAACTGCTCCCCCTCGACGAGGCAATTCAAATAGGGGTGGAAAACAACTTTGGTTTAGAGATTGCAAGAAACCTGCTGGAACAGTCCGAGAATAATCAGACGCTGGGAAATGCTGGTTTTTTACCCTTAGTTTCGGCATCAGCGAGTCGCAATGAGAGCATAGAAGACAGTGAGTTTAATGCGGGTGGGGAATCCAGGACTACAGAAGGCGCACGCAGTACATCAGAAAATGCGGCCATAAATGCAGAGTGGACCGTTTTTGATGGGCTGGGCATGTTTCGCTCGTATAACAGGCTGGGAAAACTGGCTGAACTTTCTGATAAAGATCTACAGCTATCGGTGGAAAACCTGATTGCGAACATTACGCTTGCCTATTTCGATATCGTGCGAATAGAGCAGCAGCTCCGGGTTTTGGAGAATAATATTTCTGTTTCTGAAGAACGTATAGAAATTGAAGAAACCAAAGTAGATTTGGGGTCAGGATCGGAATATGATCTGCTGCAGGCCATGTCTGACCTGAATGCAGATCGTGCCGCTTTCATACGAGAAACCAGCTTTCTTACGGAAGCGAAGATTGTTCTTAATCAATTGCTGTCGTGTTCTCCATCTTCAGACTTTGGAGTAACCATGGAAATACCTGTAAACCGTTCACTGCTGTTTGATGAACTACTTCAGAGCGTGTTATCAGACAATACGGACTTGGCAATTGCTAAAATAGAAGAGAACATCCGTAGTTTAGAGCTGGAAGAGATACAGAGTGAGCGCTTTCCAGAGGTAACTCTTTCCGGGGGATATAATTTTAACAGAACGGATAATAGTGGTGGTTTTATCAGTTTTAATGAGTCTACCGGTTTTTCTTATGGCATAACAGCCAGGGTTACTCTTTTTGACGGGTTTAATACAAACCGACGCGTTCAAAACGCAAAAATTAACGAAAAGAATGCGCGGATAAACTTGGAACAGCAGAAGCTTGCTATCGAATCTGAATTTACAACGCTATACAGAACATATCAAAACGCAGTGTCTTTGGTAGACCTTGAGGAAGATAATTTTAAAAATGCAGAAGAGGTACTCGATATTGCCCTGGAGAGGTTTAGATTGGGATCGATTAGCTCACTTGAGTTCAGAGAGGCTCAAAGGACACTTTTGCAGGCAGAAAACAGGCTGATAACTGCAAAGTATGAATCAAAAATAGCAGAAACACGACTACTCAGGTTAAGCGGAGATCTTGGAGGGGTGTACGTTAGGTAAGAATTGTGCTTATCGGAAGATCACAAATCTTATTCCGCGGCCTTCGTTAAAATACTCTATTTCGTCAGATATTTCTTCAATCAGGAATATGCCGCGACCACCCTCCTTTAACAGGTTTTCCTCATTTAGAGGATTATCGGATTCTTTATCAGGATCGTAGCCATCCCCTTCATCCTCCACCGTGGTTACTATGGAGTCAGGTTTTATCTTAATCTCTACTTCTACTTTTTTAGTAGGGTCTTCGTTATTGCCGTGAACAATAGCGTTCGTAACGGCTTCACTCAGCAGGAGCATCAGCTTGCCGGACGTATCTTCCTCAAGGTCCGTTTCTTTCTGAAGATCCTCTACGAATTCAGGAATACTTTCGGCCTCTTCGTATGTCGATTGTAATGTGAGCTGATAGAGTTGATCAGCCATAGTTTATTTCATTTAGTTAAGCATAAATGCCGCGCATTTTCAGTGTAGCGGCTACTTTATCAATGCTGTAAACATACGCAGCCTGCCGCAAAGTTATTTGATGTTTTTCTGCTACACCATATACGTTATCGAAAGCGTCACGCATCATACGATTTAAACGTCGGTTAACGCGCTCTTCTGTCCAGAAATAGCCCTGGCGATCCTGTACCCACTCAAAATAGGAGACGGTGACCCCGCCGGCATTGGCGAGTATATCTGGAATTACCATAATTCCTTTTTCATCAAGCAGAGCATCGGCATTGGCGGTTACGGGTCCGTTGGCACCTTCTGCAATAACTTTGGCCTTTATCTTTGAAGCATTATGGCGGCTGATCTGATCTTCTTTTGCCGCTGGTATTAATACATCACAGTCGATCTCAAGCAGTTCTTCATTTGTGATAGGCTCCGTGCCGGGCAGGCCTTCGAGAGAGTTGTTGTGATTTTTTTGATATTCTATAGCGGCGGGAATATCGATTCCATTTTTATTATAGTATCCGCCCGAGATGTCGCTGATGGCCACGACCTTTGCGCCCTGTTCATAAATAAGATTCGCGGATACGGATCCCACATTTCCAAACCCCTGAACCGCCACGGTCACCTTGTTTGGCATCATCCCGAGTTTACTTAGTGCTGCAAGGGTAACCGTAACCACTCCGCGTCCTGTCGCTTCTTTTCGCCCTTGAGATCCTCCCAAAATAATTGGTTTACCCGTTACGACTGCTTTTTCAGTTCGCTGGGCATTCATGCTATAAGTATCCATAATCCAGGCCATAACCTGCTCGTTGGTATTCATATCAGGAGCGGGAATGTCGCGATCGGGCCCAAAGACTTCCAGCATGTTAGCTGTATATCTGCGCGTTAGGCGTTCAAGTTCGCCTAATGAAAGCTCTTTAGGGTTGCACCGAACACCACCTTTTGCGCCGCCAAATGGTACATTAACTACCGAGCATTTCCAGGTCATCCATGCAGCAAGTGCTTTAACCTCGTCAAGATTTACATCCGGGGCAAAACGTATTCCACCTTTCGAGGGGCCCAGTACGTTATCGTGTATAACCCGATACCCTTCAAAAACCTGGATTTTTCCGGTGTCCATAACGACCGGAATGGATACGATAACCTGCTTAAATGGACTAGCAAGATATTGAAAAAGTCCATCATCGAGCTTAAGGATTTCTGCTGCAAATCGAAATCTCTCCATCATAGATTCGAAGGGAGATTCCCGGTCTAGTTTAGGGCCGGGCTCTTTGTAATAGCCTGTCATTCTATACTTTATTTATGTGATGATACGTTACGATGGAAGCGCTTGTTTGATTATAATAAAGCAATCCGATCGAATTCATTTAGAAAATACAGGCTTTTTAAACAAGGAAAAAACTCTTTTTACCATAGTTTGAACCGACCGTGTTAAAATTGTGCTGTTTATAAAAAAATGGCGTTTAACATAGAGCGCCGTACTGATGTTTTCTTGGATTTCTTTATCCACCACCTGCACCTCAGAGTAAAGTGTCTCAAAAAGGTGTCGAACGTGGGTATCATCAAATAAGTTGAATTTGTGTATTAAATGATACATAATGAATAGTCTTTTTTGTAAGCAACCTCTTTAAATAAAAATGTGATATGAACACCGAAGTATTGGTCCTAAATCAGGATTATCAACCAATTAGTGTATGTTCGGTTCAGCGATCGGTGAAGTTGGTTTTTTTACAGAAAGCAGAGCTCCTCCACGAAGATCCTGATCGCGTTATCCGCACTGTAGATGATGAATATTCATATCCATCTGTCATTCGCTTGCGTCGATACATTCGTTTACCCTATTCAAAAATTGTACTTTCCAGGCGGAATATCATGAAGCGGGATCATAATACATGTCAGTACTGTGGATCAAAATCTGATTTGACCCTGGATCATGTGATGCCAAAAAGCCGTGGAGGTGCAGATAGTTGGGAAAACCTTGCAACTGCCTGCAATGAGTGTAATGTAAGAAAAGGAAATCAAACTCCGGAAGAGGCGGGTATGCCGCTCAGAACGAAACCCTACAGGCCGGTTCACATTACATTTTTCCAGAATTTGATTGGAACCGTCCAGGAACACTGGAAGCCCTACTTATATATGTAATCTTTTCTGGGCTTGGTTAAATAGATTGAAGCAGAGTAGTAACGTAATTCTGTCTTGGAGAGGAGTTGTTTTCGAATGACTTCAAAATGTTAAGGCCATCGGTTAGTACTACTTTTGCCTGCTCGGTCTTACCCGATTTGATCAAAAATTCACCGTACCGAATACTTCCGAGCGCTATCTCAATAGAGTTACTATCGTGAATTTTTTTTAGCGTTTCGTAAGCCCCCGGCATAATACTGTCGGCTTTCGCCAATTCATTCATATCCGCATAAATACTGCCAAGGCGCAGATCTGAGCGAACAACAAAGGAGTGGTCTTCGGGTAGATTATTTCTGAAAATCGCCTGTCCATTTTGCAGGTATGTAAGTGCAGTATTATGTTCCTTTTTTTTGAGCATGAGATCAGCCAGGCAGAAATAGGTTATGGCTGTGTTTACATGATTTTCACCAAGAGCTGCTTCACGAATTTCCAGTGCTCGTTTGAAATACCGCTCCGATTCTTGAAATCTCCCAATATCTTTATTTAGCATTCCCAGGTTATTCAGGGTGATTGCAACTACGGGGTGATCTTCACCCAGCTGTGCTGAACGTATCTCGAGCGCTTGCGTTAAAAACGAATTGGCTTCATCGTATTCCCCGATATTCATCAAGAGGGCACCCAGGCTGCTTAGGTTTGTTGCATAATCGGGGTGGTTGGGGCCAAGTACGCGTCTTCGCTTTTCAATCAAATCGCGGTAGAGGCTCTCTGCCTGATCATACCGACCTTTATTATGCAGTGTAACCGTCAGGCTGCTCAAGCTTTCCAGCGTAAGGGGATGCTCTGCTCCCAAATTATCAGATCGCAATTCGTATGATTGCCGATAAAGTCTTTCAGCCTCGTTAAAATTTCCTTTTCTGCGGTTCGCAAGCGCAAGATAATTTAGGGATTGGGCGAGAGCCACCGGGTTGTCGGAAAAATGCTGCCTTCGTATTTGTAAATTATGAGTCAGAATAGAATCGGCCCTGTCAAATTCACCCCTGTTAATTAGCAAAAGCCCATAGTGATCCTTTGCATTTATGGTTTCAATATGAGTATCGCCGTAGTGATTGGTAAACACATCAACGGAGGCGTTTAGTAAGTGATCTGCTTTCCCAAATTCACCAATATTCCTGTAAATTTGTCCAATTACACTGTACATGGTGCCTTTTAATTCAGGGAACCCTTCAAGATTATTGGCCTTTGATTCACCCAATTCAAGGAGAGAGTTGACGGTAAAATTACCCGCTTCAGTTTGACCGGGCTGATTTGCCTCAAAAAGATCAATCAGAATCGCTGTCGCTTGTTCTGCTTTTTGAGCCTGCCACTGAGCTATTTCGCGTTCTGTTTTAATTTCGCTGGTATAAAAATACAGAAACAAAAAACCTGACAATACAATGGCTGCTGCAGATAAAAATGGAACAGAGTTTCGCTTCAAAAATTTAAATGATCGGTAAAGAGTTTTACCATCCCTGGCAAGAACCGGTTTATTCTCCTGATATCGTATAATATCATCCAGCATATGTTGTGCAGACTGATAGCGATCGGCCGGATTTTTGTTCAATGCTTTTAAGACTATGGAGTCGAGCTCAGAATCTGATAAATTTTCAGAGTCGGCATCAGTTTGGGCCGGTACGGGTGGAACTTCATTCCTAATGGCGTGCTCGATTTCTGTATAGCTTTTTTCTTTAAATCGAAATGGATGGCGTCCCGTCAATAGTTCGAAGAGTAATATTCCAAGCGAGTATACATCCGTAGCTGTAGTAATGGGATCGGATGTCAGCTGTTCGGGGGCTGCGTATTTATAGGTCAATATTTGGCGACCTGATGATGTCTTCTCCAGTTGATTGGCAGATACATCATCATTCAGAATTTTTGCAATACCAAAATCCAGCACTTTAATATTACCCTGTGGTGTTACAAAAAGGTTGTCGGGTTTTAGATCGCGATGAACAATAAAATTGGAGTGCGCGTACTGAACGGCTTCGCAAAGCTGCCGAAAGAGTTTAAGAATATTTTGCAGGTCACAACTATTTTGTTGGCAAAATGTAGTGATGGGCATTCCATCCACATATTCCATAACAAAGTAAGAACGTCCGTCATCCGAAATACCGCCATCAAGAAGTTGCCCGATGTTTGGATGGTTCAGACTCGAAAGTATCATTCTTTCTCTTTCAAACCGCGCTGCCTGTTCATGTGAAGTAATTTCATTGCGAATGATCTTCAACGCTACCTTTTTATGAAAATCTTCGTTGATGCGCTCAGCAAGATACACTTCACCCATCCCGCCCCTGGCAATGATCTCCTTGATAAAGTATGAGCCTATTTTTTGGGGGAGATCAGTATTCGGTTTTCCCAGGTTAGGAACAGAGTTGGTTGAATTTTGAAGAGAGCGGTTTTCATTTGTGATATTTTCAGAAAGAACCAGGTTCGACTCTTTTAGTTTTTCCCACCATCCACCGGATTCTTCGATAGACTGTAGAAAGCCTAAAACTTCTTCTTGTAATAGATGAGAATCGCACTGCTGTCTGATGAAGTTTTTGCGTTCATCACCCGGCTCAAGGTCGAGGGCATCATCAATAATTGTATTTACTTTCTCCCAGGTCTGTTTATCCATGACAGATGTTTTCACCTCCTTCGACCGTGATTTATACTGCCCTGCTCAGTTACTGATCTTCTTTAATACGTTTATATAGCCAACCGCGGGCTTTTACCCAGTCCCGATTTACGGTGCTGGTGGAAAGGTTTAGCATTTTTGCCGTTTCTTCAATGCTGAGGCCGGTAAAAAAGCGCAATTCAACAATTTTGGCAAGTCTTTCGTCAAGTCCGTCCAGTTCTGTGAGGTACTCATCCAGGTCAATTATTTGCTGTGCATGCTTTTTGATGTCGATAATCTCTTCATTCAGGGGGAGGTCCTGTTTATCGCCGCCCCGTTTCTGAGCGTTCTTTTTCCTGGCGTAATCAACAAGAAGCTGCCTCATACAACGTGCCGCAATTGCATAAAAATGGGTTCGGTCGTTAAAATCAACCTGAGACTGGTCGATCATCTTCAGGTATGTTTCGTGAATCAGTTCGGTTTTGCAAAGTGTATGTTCCTGATACTCCGCATTCAGTTGGTTTCTGGCAATCAGCTTTAGCTCTTCGTAAACAAGAGGGAAAAGTTTGTTATACCCTTTTTGATCTCCGTTGCTAATGGATACCAATAACTGTGTGATGTCTGCCTGGGTGTTCATGATGATGAATAAAATCCTTCTTTAGGTAATGTCGGGCCGAGATTTAAAAAAACCTGATACATTCATTTTAGATTCTACGCATTGTAAAACAGGTGGTAACTATGTATGTCTTGCGATCGTTTTTGATTAAGATTTTTAAATATGGCTACAAGTTTCAGAAATCACAAATAAAAGATTCGTATAGGTCATATTCGTAAAAGAGAAATATTAAGCGGGTAATGTTTTGAAAACATTCGGCAAATTCACTTTTTTCTTCATTCTATTAGTCCTGATTGTAGAGCTTCCTCTTTTTGCACAAGAAACAATAGGCGAAACAGATATTGAACCGTATACCTTCAGCGGTAATATTGGTTTACAGACCCACGCATATACCACCTCAAGGGAATTCAACAGACGGGAACCACTTGGGGCGCTTTTAACGGCCAACGCAGAGTATTCAATATTAGGGTTTACCTCGGGCGTTGATATTCGCTACAGCACAGACACCAATGAATTTCGGCAAAATCTTAATCGAATTCAGTTTAATGGCAGCTGGAGATGGATAGCGCTGTCTGCAGGGGATGTGATGCCTGCTTATTCTGAATACGGTTTACGTGGCACGCAATTAAGGGGTGGTGAAATTCGATTGAGCCCAGGTCCAATATATTTTAATGCCACTGCGGGACAGATTAACAAGGCAATACAACGGCCCGATGGAGGCCTTGCCCGGCAGGTGGCATATGAGAGGTGGCTGGTTGCATTTGCTTTTGGCGCAGGTGACAATAACCGATCTAACTTTGATATATCAGGATTTTATGGGCGAGATAACAGAGACTCCCTTCCCGATTCTGTTCGTGCAAATCTTGCCGGAACAACGCTTCTGCCCGCAGAAAATGTAGGACTTACACCAAAATTTCAGCTTTCATTTTTTGATGAGGCATTTAAAATTGGGGCCGAAACAACCGTATCGGCCTACACAAGAGATCAAAACAGTCCTGAAATTTCTGCTCAGGACGTGGATGTCCCTGAGTTCCTTATTAATCTGTTTCAGCCACGAAACAGCACAAGGGTTACCTATGCCGGAATTGCCCACACCGGATTAAATCTGGATTTATTTTCTATGCGGGCTGAGTTTGAACGCATTATGCCGGGCTTTGAAAGTATGGGTTTGCGTCAACTCAGAGACGACCAGCAGACGCTTTCGCTTTATCCTTCATTTAACCTGATAGACGGCCGTCTCACAATTGATGGTACGTTTATGATCAGTGAAGATAATTTACTTGGCAATCGTCTTTCAACTCAAAACAGACAAAATATATCGCTGAATACAAATGCCCGCATCACGGATAGTTTTTCGCTTGGTGGAGGATATTCACGATTTCTTGCTTACACAGAATCTGATGAATCGGGTTCAGCCAGGGATCATGAACAGATCTCACAGATTTTTCAGCTATTTCCAAGTTTTAGTTTTATGAATGGCGGGATATCACACAGCATCACGCTTACGGGTGTCTATCAGGGCATCGATATCCAGTTTCCGGTTCAGAATGGAACAGAGTTAAGTGAATCTCACACAATAACGGGCTCTTTGAGCTACAGTATGGCCTTGTCTGGTGGTTTATCGTTTAATAATTCCCTCAATTATGTGACAGGAGAATCTCCGGGGAGCACTTTTTCAACTGCCAGCGTATCGCTTGGAGCTGGCTATTCATTTCTGGAGGGAAAAATGAATGTAAACCTAACCATGAATGGCTCTTTTAACACTTTTGAAAGTCTTTCTGCCGGAGAGGTCATGGGGAAATCAGAAAATGCACAGTTAAATGGAAATTTTATAGCTACGTACCGTCTTTCATCCAATACCAGTTTTCAGCTCAATGTACGGTCGCAAAATAACTCAATTGTGACGGGCGAAGGGGATGGTTTTTCGGAACTGGAAGGCAGATTTAAATTACAGCAGCGATTTTAAGGATAAGCGTAATAACTATGAATATACTACAGAACACATTCAGCAAATCATTGCGAATTACCGCAGCAGTTCTTTTCATTGTTTTGGGTTTATTCCAGGCTGAACAGGCGTCGGCTCAATCAACAGCGCAAGTTAACATTGTTGGGATTCCCCAGGTGCTGCCCAGCCCGTTTATCAGTGATTTTGAAGCGCATGTATTCGGAGGTACCTACCAGGTGCAGGTGAATGTTCTGGGTTCGGGTGTTCCTTCAGAGAGAATCCGTTTTCGGGTTCGATTATCGCTGGATGGCGAAGTGCTTGTTGACGAAGAGTCACTTCCTGTAGATCTGAATCAGGGAATGAATATGCTTACGCCATTTCCTGATAATGTCTTTTTTGATGTGTCACTGGCGGATGTTTTAGATCGGTTGCCGGGCAGTCGTATCCGTCAGGCCTATCAGACCGGGGCGTTTCCAGAGGGCAACTATACACTGACCATTGAACCTGTACTAGCCCTATCAGGGGCACCGGCGGGAGCTCCGGGCGTGGCAAATTTTTCAGTGATCTATCCGCAACCACCCATTCTCATCGCACCCTCCGATGAAAGCTTACTCGCAGAATCACTGAGCGTGCCTGTATTTTCATGGTCTCCGATTATGGGGCCACCCGGCACATCGTTTGAGTATGAGTTCTTAATGGTTCAGCTATTTGACGGACAAAGCCCCGGAGATGCCTTACTTAGCAACAGGGCACATGCACAGGCGACATTAATGAGCAACATCTTTCCCTATACTCCTGATAATTTACCTCTGGAAGTGGGCGAAAAATATGCCTGGCAGATCACAGCTAGAGACGTAAACGGACAGATTCCTGTTAAAAACGATGGGAAAAGCGAAATTTATACGTTTACATACGGTGACGATGGAGATGATGATTCCGACGAGGAAGACGATCCGCCAACAATTGTATCACCCATTCCGGATTTTGAACCAATCACTCCCTATATACCAGTTACAACTATTTCGGGCAATGTTAGGTGGAGGTTCAGCCCTAGCGAGGGTTCACAAAGTACGGCAACACTGAACCCCTCTGATCTTGCAGAAATGGATGATATAGGTCTTCCAGAACTGGCAAACGCTCTGGATGATCCTAACTATGAATTAAATCCTGATCTGTTAAATGGTAATAAAGCATTCACCAACAGAGTGAAGAACTCTGTAAATAATAATCAGTTTTCGATTGGATCGGAGAGCGAAGGCACGAATAATGTGGTAGCCCCTGTTTTTGGTGGGGGAAATTCGATGGGTGTACAAACCGGTAATTTTGATAACGAGCCAATAGCTGTCCAGAATGAACTCGCAGACATTTCTGAACTTGCTACTTACAACGCTCATGAAGACGCTGATGTAAAACTGATCTACAGGGAAAGTGACGGCTCAGAAAAAGTGGTTGCAACTTCGCAAACTAATGAGAACGGGGAGTTTACCCTAACCATTGCTCCATCGGAACTTGCCAACTTGATGCAATCCAACGAGTCGTCTGAGGGGGGGGATATTCAGGCGCTCAATAATTTCAATAATTTTAACGATGCAACAAATATTCAGCAGCAGACAGAGCGGTTCGAGAATCTGGATATTGCCTTAACCAACTTATATGTCGTTGTTGATGATCCCTACTTTGCTTATGATTCCGAGACATCCGTAACGGTGAGTACTTCATCTGCCAAGAATTATAACGTAGGCACGATTCGGGGAACGGCTCTCACATACAGGTTGCTTCCGGAGGTGACAGATGCTGAGAATGGTCGTGAAATCAGCGATGCACGTGTAGAAGTTTTTCGGATGTCAAATCGCTACGACCTGGATCCTGTTTTGGAAAGTGAAGGATTTCCGCTGGGCGAGGAAGAGAGAGGATCTGAAGAAAATATAAATAACCTCACGCTCACAAAAGTTGCCGAGCAGGGTGCCGGGTCACAAATAACGCGGCTTTTCCCAAGAAAAAAAGGGGCAACGGATGTTTACCATGTAAAAATATCGGCTGAAGGGTATAACCCGTATTTTACTGCATTTGCTGCGAGTCCACAGCTGGAAGAGGGCGATGTGGCAATTATAAACCGTAGTTATGAATTACAGAAAGCTCCTCCGGTTGTAGAAGGGCGCGTTGTACGTCGCGACACACAATCGCCAATGAGTAATGTACCGGTGGTTTTATCTCCTCCTGGTGGAGATGAATCTGGGACGTATGTCGCAACCACGGATGATGAAGGCCGATTTACAATATCCGGGATAGAGCCAAGAGAAAGCGAATACACGCTGATTGTTGACGGTCCTAAAGTTGCAACATACCAGCAGGAAATGCTGCTGAATGAAAACGGAATAGTAAGAACCATTGACCCACTATTGGTTGATCCTACGCTGGTAACAGTTGCAGGAAAAGTGCTAAATGATAAAGATATCGCTGTGAGCAACGCAACCGTTCGGTGGGCAGCTGGCGGAGATCCTGTACAGACCGATCAGCACGGCCGTTTTGTGCTTGCCAATACCATTGGGACACACACGCTCCGGATCAACAAAATTGGGCACCGGGATCATGAAATTACGGTTACCATAGATGATCCTGATGCGATTGATTATTCATCGCTGATAGACCAGGCCGGGGCAAAATGGCGCGAAAACTCACCTAAATCGATTGGGCAAGGTACCGCTAAGTGGGCTGCAAATCTGAATAATATTGAATCTTTCCAGATTGGCGAAACCGAGAAAAATATGTCTGAAGGCGGTGGTTTTGACGCCGGGAGTATTGGTTACACCGGAAATCTGAATCAGTCGTTCGACTTTACAGATAATGAAGTTCAGGATATTGTAAATGAGAATAACCTGAGCATGACGGCCAGCGAATTCAGCAACTTGGCGTCTTATTTTACCGACTTGATTGGCGAAGACGGAACGCCATCGGAAGAGGTTATGGATTTGGGAACCATCATCATTAACCGCTCGGTTGGAAAACTTCGGCTCACGGTAACAGATGCAAACACAACCAACGCCATTGAAAACGCTGAAGTAACAGTTGGAGGGGATGAAACAGCCGGAAATACAGATAGTAGCGGTGAAGTGTACTTTGATGAAGCGCCGGGCGGAAATGTTCCCGTTAGAATCACAGGTCCGGCAACAAGCAACTATGTACCCCTTACCACCGAGATTTCTATCTCAGATAATGGTGAGGTTACAGAGGCGAGTGTTCAGCTCGAAACGGGAGCCCGCGCAACCGGTGTAGTAACAGCTGCGGGAAGTAGCGTTGAGGGGGCTACGGTTCGGCTGGAAGGCAGGGAAGATATCACGACAAAAACAGCCGATGACGGCAGCTACACGCTGGCAGGAATTCCGGTGGGTGAGTGGACACTGAAGGTTTCGAAGTCCGGCTTTGTGGGAGATTCAGAAACGGCAACGTTTAGTGAAGACGAAAATAAAACGATCGATTTCAATCTCCAGGATTCCGGTTTTGATATCGCTACGCTTCTTGGCTTTGATATAGAAGTGGATGAGCTTTCTGTTGATTCAGACACGACGATAACAGGGGCGTTTGTTTCTATTTCATCAAATGATTTGATGACGGTAGAAAGTGATTTAAGGCTGCCATTTTCTAATATCAACGTTTATGAAGAAAATGGTGAACTAAAACCCGTTGGGGGTGAGGTTCAGACCGATGCGAGTTCACTTTCTGCCCGTCTTTTTGATTTCCTTCATGTGAACGTGAACAGCAGCAGTGGACTGATCGTGAGACAACGCACAATTCCATCATCCACAGGCTTTTTAGCCGGGAAAGTTGAGGTAGATTACGAATCAACGTTTACGTCGGCTACGGGATGGACATGGCCCAATGCAGCCGATCAGTTTTTACAGCTCCCAAATGTATCCGACCTACCTGATGGCGTTGGGGAAGAAGAGCTCGTAGTGCTCACTAGTGATGGCTCATTCCCATTCCCGGATATAAGTATGACCGATTTTGAGCTAAACTTTGGGTCGGCCAGTGAAACACTGGATCTTTTTGGATTTGATGTAACGCTCACCATGAGTGAAAGCGTGTTAAAGAACGATGGTTTTCATCTTCAGGGCGATGTAACGCTGGCAGACATACCGCTGATGGACGAAGCGTCGATTACGCTCGATCAGCTGTGGATTGGAGTGGATGGAGCTGTAAGGGAGGCGAGTCTGCAGCTGGACCCAACACCGGAAATTGCGCTTGCAAACTGGAAAATGGAGCTGATGTCGGGCACTCTTTCTGAATTGGGTTTTGCCCTGGGCGGCAACCTTGAATTCACCATGCCGGGCTCAGACCCCACGGATTTCTCATTCTCTGACCTTTCAATATCACCTGACCAGCTATTTGGAGGTCAGTTTACACTCCCACAGGGAGGAGTTGACCTGTTTGGAATTGTGGCACTGGAAACCAAAGCAGGAACCGATGTCTCCTTTGGTAAAGTGCAGAACGAGGATGTCTATTTTGTGTCGGGTGGCGGTACGATCAGCCTTCCAAAATACGTCGATAAAAAGCTGGAGTTCCCTGATTTTATGATTCGAACGGACGGCCAGTTTACCGCGAATATCGCCGCCAATTTTGAGGCAGACTTTTTTGGCCTCGCAGACATGACGGTGACGGGGGTGGAATTTAATAATACAACCAGCGACCGCAGCATTTATGTTGACGGACAGTTTGGGCTCAGAGCTATTCCGATGATCAATGCTCAGGCCGGAGGTTTAACGTACCGGCCGGGCGGAAGCGTCTCTTTTGATGAGATAGATCTCGATTTCGATCTGGGGGCTATTGGTGAAGTAGGAGTTGGAATTGGGCTGATTGATGAAGCAAACCGGAGAGGCTTTAGCGGAAATGGAAACGTGAACATTTCGGGTACGCCCATCAACGCTGAAATAGCTTTTATGTATGAACAGGTGCCCGGCGGTATCTCATTTGGAGCAGATTTTCAGGCTGGAATACCTCCAATACCGGTAGGAAATTTTACCATTGAGGAAGTTGGAGGTGGTTTTGGGTTTGATACGTCCAACAATGGATTTCGTGTAACGGTGACCGGGGCTGTTTCTGCAGCACCTGGAACAGGGTCGGCTATATCGCTCAACCCACTTGAGGTTACGGTTAAATCAGGACCTGTAATTGAAGGTTTTGCCGCTCTTTCCGTGATGGAACAAAATATCGCGGATGCCAGCCTGCTGATTGATTTTCCAAACCGGCTGTTTGATGTGGAGGCACGAATTGGATTCGATCAGCTGGATGATGTAAATATTGACTTTAATGGTAAAGCGAGGTTGGTTTTAAGTGGTGCTCCTGATAATACATATGGGATGGTTGGTGTAAATGCAAGGGCCAGTTTGTTGGGATTATTTGATTCAAATGCAAATATCCTAGCTGCTTGGAATCTTAGTTCAACTGACAGCCGGTATAGCGATTACACATCGTTTGTAAATCCAGAGTTTATAACTGGAGGAAGAATCACCGGACTTCACTTAAATCTGGAAACATCTTTTGGGATTCCAAAGAGTAATAAAAAATGCCTTGGTTTTGTCATAGGAGAAGGGTGTGTCTATTTTTATAATGAGACCTATTGCTCATTAAGTGCTGACCTCGTTGCTGGTAATTACTTGCTAGAACTTGGTAGCAGCTGGGAAGCAGGAGGTAGCATATCAATAGCAAGCTTCGAAGTAGCCAGCGCAGACATTACTGCATCCGGAGCGGTAGGTGGCGGATATGTTAATAATAATTGGTTTGTAGATGGGTATGCGGAAGGGAAGGTGAGGGCTTCAGTTGGAGATTGCAATGTTGGGTGCCAAAGCAAAGTCTGTTTTTGGGGACCCATTCCAAAAGGTGGCAGCTTGTGTGTCAACGGGAGGATTAACGTAGATTATAGATCCGACAGAGGAATGAATGTATCACTTGATTTTTAAAACAGTCATTATGAGAAATAGAAAACAAATAAAAAAACTTTCAGTTATACTCTATTTCATGATTACTTGTAGTGCAGTTCAGTTAGCTGTTGCTCAGGATATTACCACGAATGATGAAATAGTAAGATGGTCTGAAGATGGTATGGTTATTTTTACAAGTGAAGCCATTATCAGCCCATCGAATCCGTTTGATAGCAGGGTTAAAAGCGTTATATACAGAAGTATAAACAATGCAAATAACTTTGAAGAAATTGCGCGTATTCATGCTCCTGAAAGCCTCAACGAATTCAAAGCACGTACAAATCAGCGTGTCATTAACTCTTTCATGGAGTTTGCTTCAGTAGATTCTGAGGACGAGCTTTGGGAGTTTATCCAGGAGAACCAATTATTGGAAAATTATGGATACTCCTCTCTTGATCAGGAAATCTGGAGTTTATTTGGAACCGCATATGTTGATGAATCGATCACAGAAGTAGAAAACGGTACAGAGGTTCACTATAGGGTCTTGTACGAACTTGAAGATGGATCAATATCAAATTTTGGTTACCAGGGGAGTGGTACCGTAGGCCGAATGCCAAATATACTGAAACCAACAGTATTTGATAGAACGGAAAGTGATAGTCTTGTTGGTGGTAAATGGGCAAGTCCTATAGCAGGATCCGAAGATGCTTTTTTTGCAAACATTTATAAAAGAGAAAGCATGGACCAGGAATTTGTTAAACTCGATGACCGAGTGTTGGCAACACGAACTTCGGACAGCTTAATGGTATACCAATGGGAGGAAACTGCTGAACCTGAAAGACTATACCAATATTTAATTGAACCCATTGATATTGTAGGCAACAAAGGTCCGCTTTCAGATACTCTTACTGTAATTTCTGTAAGTTTTAATAATCTACCTCGGGTTGGAAACGTTTCAGCAGTTGATACAACATCAGGAATTTATTTATCATGGGATCCGGTACCCAATAAATCATACATCACAGGTGTGGAAATTCGACGGTCCAGAGAGTCTAATAACAACTACATTGTTTTAGATACCCTTTCAGTAAGAGACTCCGAATATATCGATACCAGAATTGTACCAAATATTCCTTACTTCTATGAATTTAGGGTTGTAACCGTCCGAAATACAGCTCCAAGGCTTCCTTCTGGTGTAGCAAGAGCATCTTTCAGAAATAATACACTTCCCCCTTCCCCACCTAATAATTTGCGTGCCGAGCAGGAAGAGGATGGAATACGTCTTCGATGGGACGCCAATCCGGAGCCGGATATGTTTGGTTACTACGTATATCGCGGCACAAGCAGATACGATTCCATGGCCGTCATTTCTAAAGCGATTCGGGACACCACTACGTTTTTTGATGATTCTGAAGAGCTCAATGGGCGAACCAATTACGTGTATGCGGTGAAGTCTATAAACGTAAGTGAACTTCAGAGTGAATTATCCGAGTCGGTGATTATTCGCCCTGCAAGAACTGTTCGACCCCCGGCACCTGTCGGTATCTCTGGCTATGCTGAGCGGAATCGTATAAGACTCACCTGGCAAGATGTACGTGAGCGGGACAGTGCGGTGGAAGGGTACTATGTATACAGAGGGAGAGAGCCAATTACGGGCCGAGCTGAAGCCGAAAGCGGATTGGAAACTGCCGAGGAAAACGGCTTCGAGCGACTGAACGAAGAGATGATTTCAGCAAATGCTTTTGATGATCCATCCGTTACTTCTGGCGAAACCTATTATTATGCAGTTACATCTGTAGACCTGTATGGAGAGGAGAGCTTACTATCTAATACTTCAGCATTTACTACGGCTGCCGGTTCACTGCTTCCACCATCCCAGGTGAGTGCCAGAAATATCAGCGACGGTGTGGAAATTCGCTGGAACGCAACAATGCAGAATGGGGCGTCGGGATATCGGGTATATCGAAGAACCAGGGGAGACCAGCGTGCAGAACCTCTGGCTACACTGGAAACAGGCACCACCCGATATGTAGATCAGAATGTGCAGTCCGGAGACTTTTACTGGTATTCTGTATCCATCCTTGGTGAATCCGCTGAGAGTGATCGCAGTGAGGAGAGGTCAGTTCGGATAGATGCCAACCCCTGATCATTTATTCAAATGACCTTCCATTTTATAAAGATCCTCTCAACACTATTCCATAGACGAGTGCAGGGTTTTTAGATTTCATAGTCAAATTTCCATATCTGTGAATATTTAGTCCATAAAACCACTGCCTGTATCCTGGAATGATATTTTGGGAGATTTTCTACTATTTCTTCGCAGTATCAAGTGGGAAACCCAGATTAAACATTCCGAAATTAAATTATTCATTAAATCGAAAAACAATGAAATATTCAGTATCACTATTCATTATAATGTTCATTCTTTCCGCCTTATCCGGCCTTAGTGCACAAAGTGATGGAGCAGTTTATTTTGAGCTAAACTATAACCAGGGCGATTATGCAGCATTAGCCGAGAATTCAAAGGATCGTGGTTTATCACCAAATGAACTTGCACAATGGATTACAAATAACGGTAACCTGCAAATGGAAACCGATGGCCTGGCTCAGGGAATGATGCCACAAAATGGGGAGATCATTGTTTTTATTGTCGGTGAGCATGGATCAGTTTCAAGAGGTGAAACCATTTCGGTAAAAATTAACGGTCAGTCATCTCAACTTAATATGCTCGTTTCAAGTAATCAGTTAGCCACAATTTTTAACCGGCTTTATCCCGATTCAGTATTTTATCCCGATTCTGTGTTCTTTCCAGGTTCATCCTACTACCCTGATTCTGTTTTTAACAGCTATGGAGAACTTTCAAGATCTGTCTCACAAATCGGAAGTCGAATTGCTGAGTCCGGAAATGGAGATACAACCTTCCTGATTGTTTTTTCATTGGGTGGAGACAGATACTCTGTGCCGGTGAAACCTGGTTACGTACTTTTTAACGGGCATTCAGGTTAAGCGGTGCTTTGTGCGGACCACTTACGTCAGTCTTAGAAAAAAGGTTAGTCAACCAATAAAGGCCGAAGAAGGTTCTCTTCTTCGGTTTTTTATTTTACAGAAATAACTATGAGAGCTTAGGAGTGCTTTATCATTTGAAGTAAAAAAACAGAACATGAATTGAGAGAGCCTATGATTTTGAGGGACCGTATTCTGACTTGCCAAGTTAAGAGTTGTTGATTTCGCAGGCATTTAGATAATGCAGCTGCCTTTCTGAAGTATACTCAGAATAAAAAAAGGGGTTGGTAAAAAAAGAAAAGCCCCGCCGATTAGCAGCAGGGCTTCGATTTAAGGCTTGAACCATTCTGATTAATCTTTAACACAGCGGACTGTGAATGCAGCAGACTTGCTCATATTAGTGAGAAGATCACTTCCACTTGACGAAAAGTATATTCCACGGCCGTTATCATTCGACGTTTCATCACTTGACCAATAATAACCATTTAACCCACGAGTATTTACATTACCACTGTTGTCTAATAGTCCAGTTGCATGTAATCTAAGCAATGAGCTAAAAGCATCGTCTCTATTGCCACTATCCATTCCACCATCCGAAGACGAGGCAATTCTGAAAGCAGCCCATTCATTTTGCGTAGGAACTCTCCAATCTCCCCCAAATGCAGCCCGGCAAGGATCATTATCGATATCCCAATCCGTAGATTCGTCAATATCATCAAATGGATCTCCAGGAGTACGACTACTTCCGTCATGAAAATATCCCTGTTTTCTATTGAACTGAAAGTACCATCCTGCACGTATGCCAGTATCATCTGTGACATCTTTCACATAATCCCTGGCACCAAGATTTAATTCTATCCATATTTTGTTTTCACCGCCCTTCCAATTAGACTCAACCAATTTATAGGATCGGTTTTCGAACTGAGAATCTGCACTTGGTGTCAGACCATTAATAAACCCGTGCGAAACATAACCTGCAGTAAACTCTACAGGACCACCAAACTGTGTGCCGGCTTCATTCGTTGCGTATGCATTTATGTAGTAAGTGGAACCCTGGATGAGCCCAGTGATCTCTTCATTAAACGAACCTGTGCCGCTGCCGCTTTCGATACAGCTGTCGGAAAAATTTGGGAATGAATCTGTACTCCAGCAAATACCTCGTTCAGTTACATGAAACCCTCCATCGTCAGTGACGGATCCTGAGGCATTCACAGAACTGACACGCATATCGCTGTAGTCTCCGGTTTCTACAGAGGGCCTCGATCCATAAATAGCGGTAATTTCAAGGTCGCCGTTTACAATGATCGTTTTCGGGTTTTCCGAGCCGGAAATATCGCCGCCCCATTCTTTAAATACGGTGAGCTCTCCCGGGTTTGCTGTCAGCTCTACTTCATCTCCGTAAAGGTACACATCTTTTTCCGGATCGATATCTACATCCCCGTATTCTGTTCCCTCGGTGGTAACGGTGAGAGAATATTCGGCCTCATCAAACACAGCCGTTACAGTTTTGTTACCATCAATAGTGATCTCTTCGGGGTTACTGCTGCCCGAAAGGTCACCCTGCCATTCGGTGAACTCCCAGCCATCGTCGGGATCTGCTGTAAGTTCAACGACGGTGCCAAATGCATAGCTGCTGGTTTTTGCCGGATTCTTTGAAACACTTTCGTTAACGCCACCCTGTCCTGTTGTTTCAATGGTTAGGTCGAACGTGTTGCGTTCAAACACGGCTGTTACATTTTTCTCGCCATCTACGGTAATCTGCTGTGGATTCTCACTTCCCGATAAATCTCCTTCCCAGCGGGCAAAATCCCAGCCTTCGGCCGGAGTAGCCGTTAGTTCAACCACTGTTTCATAGGTGTAATCTTTTGCAGGAGTCTCAATAACCTCCTCGCCGACCGATCCATCTCCGTCTGTTGAGATGTTCAGAGGATAGTCACGCCGCTCAAATACAGCCGTCACATTTTTTTCCTCATCAATCGTGATTTGTTGGGGATTATCATCACCCGTTAAGTCACCTTCCCATCGTACGAATTGCCAACCCTCAGCCGGTTCTGCAGTTAGCTCAACCACAGACTGTGATGCGTACGATTTTGATGGTTCATCGATAAGCTCTTCATTAACCGTACCTTCTCCATTCACGGTAATATTCAGGTCGAACCCGATTCTTTCAAAAACAGCGGTTACGGTTTTTTCACCATCTACGGTAATCTGTTGCGGGTTATCACTTCCTTCAATGTCGCCTTCCCAGCGTTCAAACTCCCACCCTTCAGCAGGTGTCGCCGTCAATTCAACCACAGTTTCAAATTCGTAATCTGTTTTGGCTGGAGTTTCAACAACTACTTCTTCTACGCTGCCCTCACCCTCGGTATTGACGGTAAGCGGATAGTCGCGCCGTTCAAAAACTGCTGTGACGTTTTTTGCTTCATCAACGGTAATTTGCTGTGGATTGTCGTTTCCCTGAAGATCTCCCTGCCACTCCACAAATCGCCAGCCATCATCAGCAACGGCGTTCAATTCTACAACAGTTCCGGGTTCATACTCTTTTCTTTTCTCTTCAACGATAGTTTCTTCTACGGAACCGCCACCATCAACGGTAATGTCCAGTGGATATTCACGAGGTTGGAAAAGGGCAGTAAAAATTTTGTCGCCATCCATAGTCACAACAGCCGGATTATTTGAACCGGATATGTCTCCCTGCCACGAGTCGAATACCCAGCCTTCATTGGCCGTAGCCTGTACTTCTATTCTTGCTCCTTCTTCATATTCACCGCTAGCCGGTGTAACCTGGCCACCTTCGGGTGGTGTTGCTTCTGATTCCAGTGTATAAACGGTTGATTCGCTCGAGCAGCTGCTCAAAATTACTGCAAAAATCACAAGCAGACTGCTGATCTTACCTAGTGCGCGTTGTTGATGCATAATAGTGTAGTGTTTGCTTTTTTAAGAATTCTCTTACTCTTAAATGCGAAAGATGAGCAGGAAAAACATCAAACCAGTTCTTTTTTGATGATTTGGCAGTAATATGCAGGGATATGAGCCTAATGTTTTCTAATCACACGGAAATGACAGAAAATCGAAGAGTCTGACGTATTAATAATACCCGCAAACAGATTTTGGAATCATTATGGATATTAAAAACAGAACCACATTTAAAACCGTCACGGCCGTCATTTTCATAGCTATTTTCGTAGCCGGCTGTTCATCATCAACTGACTCCGAGCCTGAAGAGGAGGTGGATCAGCAAGAGACGATTACAGAGGCTGGATTTAATGGCCGATTGACCTCCCAAACCACATATATTGATGAAAATAATGTAAGCAGCACGCTCATCGAGAGTGATACAGAATCGGATACCTATATATTTGATGCCGCTGCGCTTGAAGAGGAGGGTATTGTTTTTGAACCGGGACAAGTACTGCTTATTCATCAAACTGCACTTGGAAGAATTACATCTGTGCAGGAGTCGGGCGGATCAGTATCGGTTCAGACGGAATTTGCCGCTCTCACCGATGCGTTTGAGGAACTGGATATGGAGTGGGACGAATCGTTTCAATTTACTCCGGATATAATTGAGAAATCGGTGATGGAGTACCGCGGAAAAGAGATCTATCCAAAGAAAAATGATCCGGATAATTGCGCAGGATTCCAGGAGGGCTGTTTTGGTTGGGATGCCACCGTTGGAGAATACACCATAAAGGGGAGAATTGTTGGGAATGGAGCCAATGCCGAGGTTATTGTCATTATGTCGAAGCAGGTAGGCGGCGATAACGTTGCATTCAGGGCTGAGAGCACGATTCAAGAAATTAAGAATAGTACAAATCTACAGATAGAGGATGGAGAGACAAAGCAGTTTGATTTCCAAAATCCAAATATGGGTGGTCAGGTTAAACTTAGCCTTGCGGCTGCAGGAGGTGGCGTAGGGCCTGATTTATCATTCGGTCCTCAAACGATGATACGTTTTCCCTTTTCAATTGGGCCGCTTCCTATGGTTATGGCTGTTAAGGTAAGAACGGTTGCAAAAGTCGAAGTTCAAAGCAATGCTTCGGCTACTGCGGAAGCTACTTTCAGATATGGTGGGAGCGCTGGTGTTCAGTATGACGGATTGAACTTAATTCCGAATAAGGACCAGCAGATTGAAAATCCACAGATTGAGGGTGGCGGGGGTGATCTGGCTGCGGCAATTGGCTTGAATGTTGATGTACAGTGGGGGTTTTCTGCACCTGAACTGGAATTGCAGTTATTTGGGAACACGCTGGTACCCTATTTACGACCGGAATTTTTCTTACAGGGTGGACTTACGTGGGGGCCGGTTTGCCAGGAAGTAAAACTTCGATATAATGTAAGTTCTGGTCTGGATCTTCGATTTTTGGGTCAGGATATTTCCAACCTGGTTGAAACAAAAGTAGTAGAAGAGAAAGAGTGGAACTATTATGCCCCTGAAGGCTGTGATGAGCCCAGCAAGTTTGCTGATCCCCTTATGCAATCCCTGGTAGGTTTTGGAAATAACGGCATATCGTCGGAGTTTCCATACAACGCCACAAGATAAATATGTTTGATTCGTTTGAGGAGGGCATGAATTAACACGAATTACATAAAAAAGTGTTATTTTTCACGGTTCATCCAAACAATTTCACATATGAGTAAAAAAGGACGTGTTCTTGTGGCAATGAGCGGCGGGGTGGATTCATCCGTTGCGGCCGTAATGTTGCATAATCAGGGATATGAGGTTATAGGAATTACAATGAAAACCTGGGATTACCACAGAAGTGGTGGTGATAACGGGAAAGAGACCGGTTGCTGTACCGTTGAATCTATGAATGATGCGCGCCAAATAGCTGTTCGCCATGGATTTAAACATTTTATCGTAGATATACGTGATGAATTCGGGAACTGGGTGATTGATCGGTTTATTGAAGACTACACCAGTGGAAGGACTCCAAATCCCTGTGTTCTCTGCAATACGCATATTAAATGGGCAGCACTGTTGCGCAGGGCCGATAATCTGGGTTGTGATTATATTGCAACGGGTCATTATGCCAATGTGCGTGAAGAGAACGGACGCTATATCATTTCTAAAGGGAAAGATCATAATAAAGATCAGTCTTATGCATTGTGGGGTGTGGAACAAAAACATTTGAAACGCACGATATTTCCCCTCGGTAACTTCCGCAAGACGGAAATCAGGCAGTTCGCCGAAGACTTCGGCCTGCTGAATGTTGCTACAAAACCCGACTCATATGAAATCTGCTTTATCCCGGATAATAACTACCATCGTTTTTTAAAAGATAAAGTAGATGATCTTGAAGAGAGGGTGAGTGGTGGTGTGTTCGTTGACAAACACGGCAATGTTGTTGGAGAGCACAAAGGATTTCCATTTTACACTATTGGCCAGCGACGGGGACTACACCTGCCAATGGGTAAACCGGTATATGTTACTCACATAGATGCTGAGAATAACGTAATAACCATTGGTGAAAAAGAGGATCTCATCAGCACAACATGCCGGGCAAAAGAGCTAAATCTAGTTAAGTACGACTCAATTCCCGGTGGTGAGATGGAAATCACAGGAAAAATACGATACAATGATGATGGCGCCATAGGAACCCTGCGGCAACTTGGCGATGATGAGATTGAAGTAACTTTCCCAGCGGGCAGGGAGGCCATTACTCCCGGTCAGGCCATTGTTTGCTACGAAGGTGACGACGTTGTGGCGGGAGGCTGGATCCATAAAGTAAACGTGGAACTTGAAGAGGCAGCTGAAGCCGAAACAGAAGCCTGAAACCTTCGGCTCTCTCTTGTGTAAGAGTGATCAATGTAAACCTTTGCTTTCTAAACTGTTTTTCTATGATACGTAATCTGGCCTTACTGATATTTTTTGCCGTACCAATTTCACTGTCTGCCCAGTTTTCCGGAGTTGTAAAGTATGACGTGTACAATCCAGCCTCCGACATGGGAGAAGTTGTAAACATAAATATGGCATTTTCTGAAAACAGAGTTGCTGTAGATTCTAATATATCGATGAACCTGATGGCGGGATTGAGAGCCCGAGGTGTTTATGTTCGCCACGATCTGAGCGATTTTGTAGTCGTAACAACAGATCAGGAGGGTATTAAAATCACAAAGAGTGAGCTCGACAATCTGGTTGGGATGATAAACCAGTTCCAGGGAAGAAGACCTGCAGAACAACAAAAACCATTCGACTGGGATACTAGAGTTCGGGAAACTGGTGAAACCAAAGAGATTCATGGATATCAAACGATTGAGTTCGAACTGGATGGCAATCGTGATGGTGAAGTCGTTTCTGTGTGGTTAACCGAACAGATAAAAGTGGACTGGGGCTTGCTGCTCGAGGCATGGTCAAGTGTAGGGGCTCCTCAATTTGATCAGGAAATTCCCATCGAAATATTGATGAACGCAAATAGCTTTCCGCTTCTTGTTGAAGTAAACCGGGGAGGACGGGTTGTGTACCGTGCCGAATCAACAAGTGTGAGCTCGCCTCTGTCGGATCTCTCGCAAGTAAATGTGCCTCAGAGTCTGGAACTATTGGGCATTTCAGATTTGATGATGAACTTTTTTCGACAGCAATAATCAAGTGCACCCATGAACTTGAAAGCAGTTTCGGCAGCCATAATGTTAGCGGTTATCCTGCCGGGCTGCATGCTTCTATTTCCTGCAAAAGATACACCCGCTCCGGAGTTCGCATATCCGGGCCCCGATCCCGAGATTCAGTCGTCACTGGAAGAGTACAGAGGGAAATATATGAGCAGAGTGGGGCAAAAGATTGCTACAGTTCACGATACACTCCGTTTTGAAAAGCCTGAGGGCGCCTTAAACAACTATGTGGCCGATGCCCTGAGGTTTCGTGCAGCAGCAGAAACGGGAACATTTGTAAATGTTGGAGTGATTGGCGAAAGCTCATTCAAGGTATATTTTACCCCCGGCGAATTAATTGTTGAAGATGTGCTTGAGTTTATGCCGTATGATAATCACCTCGTTATCTTAACGATGAAAGGGTTTGACCTGGAACGTTTAGTGCATCAAATTGCCGAGGCAGGCGGTGCGCCTATCAGCGGTGTGAGATTTTCGATTGGCAATGACGGGCGAGCGCGGGGAATACTGGTAAATTCAGAAGTAATAAATCCTAATCGTAATTATTTGGTAGCAACAAGCAGCTGGGCGGCCAATGGGGGGGATCAATTTCCAGCGCTGTGGTCAGCCGTAAACAGAGTCGACCTTTCACTGCAGTTAAAAGACTTATTTATTGACTATTTTAAGTCAGAATCAGATCTGTACAACATAACCGACGGACGAATTCGCTGATGAGTTCAAGACGAACGTTTATTAAACATGTATCCCTTTTGGGTTTTGGCTATTCAGCTGCAGGACGTTTATTACGAAACGTTGGTTATGATCCATCCAAAACCATAACCATTCTTTATACAAACGATACCCATGCGCGGCTTGAACCCTTTCCGGAAAATTCGCGTCAATTTGCTGGATTGGGCGGAATTGCCAAACGTGCATCCTTAATCAAGAAAATAAGATATGAACAGGAGCATGTACTGCTGCTGGATGCCGGTGATGTATTTCAGGGTACCCCCTGGTTTGATGTATATGGCGGTCGTGTAGATTTTGAGCTGATGACCGAAATGGGTTATGATGCTATGGCGATTGGGAATCATGAATTTGACCGGGGGCTGGATGGTTTTGCCGAAGCTGCTCAAAAAGCCGGCTTCCCTATTCTTGCAGCCAATTATCTTGCAAGGGATACACCCATGAACCCGTTCCTGCAAGACCAGATAGTAAAAGAATTTGATGGATTTCGTATTGGAATTTTTGGCCTTGGGATAAAGCTGAACGGAGTTGTGGATCCATCACTGAGTGGAGATGTGCGTTCTTTTGATCCTGTTCGCACAGCTGAAAGATCTGTTGAGAGTTTACGAAGCTTCTACAGCTGCGATTATGTGATATGTCTCAGTCACCTTGGATATAAACAGGAGCTTGGGGGCATAGGGGACGACTTACTTGCAAAAACTGTCGCCGGCATCAACCTGATTATTGGCGGACATACCCATACGTTTTTGGATGAACCGGTAGCCGTAAAAAATCCCTCGGGGAGCACAACCTGGATTACGCAAATGGGCCATAGTGGTGTACGGCTTGGCAGAATTGATCTGCCTGTCTCAGATTTGGATATGGGGTTCTCAGAAAATATCGACAGCCAGTATTACACAATCGGGGCCGGGTAACTTATTTCTTAGTTACAATCAGGATGACTCCATTTCCACCACGAACACCGTATCCTGCAGCATCACTTCCTTTTAATACGCGCACATAATCTATTTCACGAACATTTACCAAGTTGTCGACCTGTGCGTAGGTAGTTCCGGCAATCTGTCCGTCAATGAGGAAAAGTGGCTCAATTCCCGAATTAAACGAGTTAATACCTCGAATCGTAACCACCCGGTTTTGTTGCGATCCACTTACTTGAACTCCCGGAACTCGCTGAAGAAAATCCGCAAGAGATTGAAAATAATCCTTGTCATCCGATATGGAATTCGATTCTTTTTCGGTGGAAGAGTTCTCAGTTTGGGAAGATTGTACAGATTCGGTTGTTGAACAAGCTGCCGCAAATCCAAAAATTATGAGAAGAGATAAAATTTTAAACAGCTTCATAGGAACACCCATTCGTTATTGTATTTTGAATCTATATGTAAAATAGATCATTTAAACTCTATAACGAAATATATCGGTATTCTGGTGCCCGATTTTAAGAAAAAGATATTAGCTGTTACGAAATAGATACCGGGTGTACCCATCCGTGCTGATCTTCTTTCTGACCATACTGTATACCAGTAATGTGATCAAACATCTTTTTGGCAAACGGACCAATTTTCTCCTGATCCAGAGTTATGGAGTTTCCGTTGTGATGAATGAGGCCAACCGGTGAAATGACCGCGGCGGTTCCGGCACCGAATACTTCTTCGAGCTCTCCATTCTTATGAGCATCGAAAAGTTCATCAATCGAAATTTGCCGCTCCTCTACGGGAATATCCCAGCTATTAGCAAGCGATATCACTGAGCGACGCGTTATTCCCGGAAGTACCGTACCTCCAAGTTTGGGAGTTACAAGAGTGCCGTCAATCAGAAAAAAGATATTCATTGTACCAACCTCTTCCACGAATTTATGGTCAGCGGCATCGAGCCAGAGAACCTGGGTAAATCCGTTTTTCTGGGCTTTTTGGGCGGGCAAAAAACTTCCCCCATAATTTCCTGCCGCTTTTGCCTCTCCGGTCCCTCCTTTAACGGCTCTTACATAGTCGGATGTTGTGGTTAATTTTACAGGATTAAATCCTTCACTATAGTACGCACCCACCGGGCTGGTAATGATGAAAAATTTATACTCTGCAGACACTTTTGCGGCAAGATACTCTTCCGATGCAAACATAACCGGGCGAATATAAAGTGCACGTCCCTGATCTTTTGGTACCCAGGCATAGTCCAGCTTCAGCAACTCTTCAAGCACTTCAACAAATGTATTTTCATCTATTTCTGGCATACAGAGCCGTCGGGCAGAATTGTTAAACCGACGTGCATGATCATAGGGACGAAATAGATTAATTGTGCCGTCACCACCAAAATAGGCCTTCATTCCTTCAAAAATGGCCTGGCCATAGTGAAGCGCCATCATTGACGGCTCAAACGAAATAGGTCCATACGGTTTGATTTCAGCGGATTGCCACTCTCCGTCTTTATAGTGCAGTTCTGCCATGTGATCAGAAAATTCCCGGCCAAACTGAAGGTTCTCAAAATCAATTTCAGAAATTTTGCTGTTATCGGTCGGTGTAATGGTTATTTTCATGGTTGAATATATTTAAAAGCAGATAATTATCGATTTTCTGATGCAGTAGTGCTGGGAACAATACGAGATATTGACCCCAACAAGATAAGGCGAATTTCTGTAACGGTTGAAATCAAACCACGAATAAAAATAAAGACATGAAAAAAATTGGTATTACTCTGATTCTTCTGCTTCTTTGCACAACAGAGCTGCTCATTGGGCAGGTGCGAAATGATATTGAACCACATATACTTCCCATGAAAGAGCGGGCTGAAGTAATGGATCGCTGGACCGAAAACCGGTTAAATACATTGGTTCCGGAACTTATGCGTCGTGAAAATATTGATATGTGGGTTCTAGTTGCCCGAGAATATAATGAAGATCCTGTGCTTCTTACGATGCTCCCCGCAACCTGGCAATCGTCTCGGAGAACAACAATAATCATGTTCTTTGATAATGGAGATACTGTTGAAAGACTGGCCGTGGCGAGGTACAATATCGGGTTTTTTGAGACGCAGTGGTTTCCTGATGAAGAGCCGGACCAGTGGAGACGATTTGGAGAAATAGTTGCGGATAAAGATCCTGAGAAAATTGCAGTGAATGTGTCTGAGAATTTTGCACTGGCAGATGGAATCAGCCATACAGACTATAAAAATCTTAGGAACAGCTTATCAGAAGAACTACAGGACAGGATAATATCAGCGGAAAATCTTGCTGTTGGCTGGCTTGAAACACGAACGCAGGAAGAGCTTGTGGTATACAGGCAGATTAACAGGATAGCGCACAGTATTGTGGCAGAGGGACTCTCGGAAGCCGTGATAACTCCGGGAATTACCACCACATCGGATGTGCAATGGTGGTACAGAGATCGGATTCGGGATCTGAATCTGAAGGCGTGGTTTCACCCATCGGTATCGGTTCAGAGAAGTGAAGCTCCGGGACACAGTGGTGACTTTTCCGGAAGTGAGGATACCAATGTAATATTACCGGGCGATCTGATTCATGTTGACTTTGGTATTGTGTATCTTGGACTTGCAACGGATACCCAGCGTAATGCTTATGTGCTTAGGCACGGCGAACAGGAAGCTCCTGAGGGCTTGATTAATGGACTCAATACAACAAATCGGCTTCAGGATATTCTTACGGACGATTTTAGAACCGGGCGTACAGGGAATGAAATATTAGCTTCGGCGCTGAGTACAGCGGAATCAGAAAATATTCGTGCCACCATTTATACCCATCCAATTGGCTACCATGGCCATGCGGCGGGCCCAACGATTGGGCTTTGGGACCAGCAGGATGGAGTTCCCGGAAAAGGGGATTATCCGCTGTTTGCAAATACGGCCCACTCAATAGAGCTGAACGCGGAAGTATTTGTACCCGAATGGAACAGGGATATTTTAATGCGTCTTGAAGAAGACGCCATCTTCGATGGTGAAACGTTGCGATATACAGATGGCCGGATGGAAGAGTTTTATCTTATCCCCCGCCTACAGTAATCCCGATTTATACGTTCGGTTTTTGTGTTAATGTGCTTTCGGAAAAAATTTTGTAAGGAAACAGAAAAACCGGGTTCATACAAACGAACAATCAGAAAAAAATTTATATATGCTTCAGCAAGCGAAACAAATACTTAAACAAACATTCGGATATGATGAATTTCGACCTTTACAGGGAGAAGCCATCCAAAAAATACTGGAAAAGAAAGATTCGCTTGTCATTATGCCTACCGGGGGTGGTAAATCATTAATTTACCAGGTTCCTGCCCAAATCTTTGACGGTCTCACGATTGTAATATCACCTCTTATATCCCTGATGAAAGATCAGGTAGAACAACTGGACGAGTTTGGTGTGCCGGCGCTTTTTTTAAACAGCACGCTTACTCCGGAACAATATCAACGAAATGTTGAGAAATTGAAGGCTGGCGAGGTGGATCTGCTCTACCTTGCACCTGAAACCTTAATGATGGAAAGTACGCGCAAGCTGCTTGAAACCCTTCAGATAGATTGCTTTACGATTGATGAAGCGCACTGTATTTCGGAATGGGGGCACGATTTTAGGCCGGAGTACAGGCAGCTCGCAGAGGTGCGCAAAGACTTTCCCGGAGCTGTCTGCCTTGCACTTACAGCTACAGCAACTCCAAGAGTACGTGATGATATACAGCAAATTCTGGAGATGAAAGATTCGGCAACATTTGTAGCAAGTTTCGACAGGGATAACCTGCTCCTTAAAGTTGCTGATAAGGATAATCCACTGGATCAAATTTTGGATTTTTTGTACACAAGACCTAAACAGTCGGGAATTATCTACTGCTTTTCAAGACGGCAGGTTGATGAGCTGTATAGTGATCTGAAAGAGGCCGGCCACTCTGTTCGTCCCTATCATGCAGGCCTGTCAGAAATGAGGCGCACCAAAAACCAGGAGGCGTTTATCAAAGATAATGTGCAGATCATTGTGGCGACTATTGCTTTTGGCATGGGGATCAACAAGCCCGACGTGAGGTTTGTTATTCATCATGATATGCCGCAGAATATAGAGTCGTACTATCAGCAGATTGGCCGGGCCGGGCGTGATAGCTTACAAGCAGATTGCCTGCTTTTATACAGCTACTCCGACAAACAGAAAATTCAGTATTTCATTAATCAAAAAGAGGGTGAAGAGAAAAAAGTAGCCGAAAAGCATCTGCAGTCGCTAATTGATTACATGGAGTACGACGGATGCCGACGTAAACCGCTGCTCAATTATTTTGGGGAAGAGTATGATGAGGAAGACTGCGGGATGTGCGACAACTGCCTCAAATATAAAGATAACGAGCAGGACTATACCGAGCAGGCGCAGAAGTTTTTAAGCTGTATTGCACGAACAGATCAGTCTTTTGGAGCTTACCACATTGCGGATATTTTACGTGGCTCAAAAGCGAAAAAGGTTTTAGAAAATGGGCATGACAAGCTCTCCACGTATAATATCGGGCAGGAGTGGTCAAAAAATCAGTGGATTCAATTATCGCGTCTCCTCATTAGAAAAGGAATTATCCAAAAAGATCCAAAGCATGGTAGTTTAAAACTTACCGATGATTCACAAGATGTTTTAAAAGGAGATTCGAGGGTGATGGGAATTTTAGACCGTACCCAAACCTCAGGAGAGGGAGAAGAAAATCGCCGAACCAGCAGCGATGTGGAGAATAAGCATAATGAATATTTGTTCGAAGAGTTGCGCAAAAAAAGAAAAGAGATTGCTGATGAACACGACATCCCTCCATATATCATATTTCCGGATGCAACTTTAATGGAGATGGCCTATTATTTTCCGCAGAACGAAGAGAAGCTTATAGGAATTTATGGCGTGGGCTCACTAAAACTGAAAAAGTATGGAAGCGACTTTTTGAAGGTAATCCAATCCTTTACCGAAGAGAACGACGTAAAAGAGAGATCTAAGTTTCTTAAGAAAAAAGTTGAAAAAACGACATCAAAGAAAAAGCACGAACTGATCGGTGAAGAATACGACAGCGGAAAGTCGATTAAGCACTTGGCTGAACAATTCGGAGTGAAGGAAGTGACGATTTTGATGAATCTTAAAAAATATCTTGATGATGGTAATGCGCTGGACCCTGAAGGAGTTCTGGAAGCTTCTGAACTCTCACAGAGGAAGAAAGACGAAGTATTTGAGTCGATGAAAAAGGTAGGTCCTGAAATTCTAAAACTGGTGTACGAGGACTTAAATAAATCCGTGGATTACGGTGAGCTTCGTATTTTGCAGCTTGCCTATTTAGCTGAAAATGGTGCGTAACCAGAATGTCAAAAAAGCCGGAGGGCATCGTTGACATATAATCTGTTTTCAAATCGGGGCAGGTGGATCATCTTGTAAAAAAAGCTGAATATTATTTGAAGAAATTAGAAGACATTGTCTGATTCAATAACTGAATACATCCGATCTCTCCAAAAGACGCCGCGAGGAATGTTCAACCCCTGGTACCACAGGGATGCCTCAAATGATTTAATCCCGGAAGCTCCTCAAATTAGACGCAGACAGCTGGAAGCTTATCTCACAGAGCGGAAGGGGCGTGCAAAATTTCTTTTTATTGCTGAAGCACTGGGATACCAGGGAGGACATTTTACAGGAATGGCAATGACATCCGAGCGCATTTTACTTGGCCATCAGGAGGAGAAGTACGGGATAAAGCCTGAACATGTCTTCCGATCCCTATCGCATCAGAGAACAAGTAAGCCGGAGTTGATCGAAAAAGGAATGAGTGAACCCACAGCAACAATTATGTGGGGCGCTTTGATAGATTTGGGGATTGATCCGTTTGATGTGGTTTTGTGGAATGCGGTTCCCTGGCATCCATATAAAAAAGGGAATTACTTGTCGAACAGAACACCAAAATCGAATGAAATGGAGGCAGGGCTTAAGCATTTAACCTCATTTATATCCTTGTTTGATGGTGCTAACGTGATTGCGGTGGGAAGGAAGTGCGAACAGAGCTTAACAGAATTGGGAGTTTTATATACGGGCGTGCGACATCCTGCAAACGGAGGAGCTCCAAAATTTCGGGAGCAGGTTAAAAAATTAGCTTAATCTCAAATGAGGGCTGAATGCCCAGGTCGTAAACATCAACAAGCTCAGCCCGAAATGCAGGAACAGTTTGTCGGGTAAAAATGACGGGCTGATACTCTCTGTACCAGGTATTCTGGCGATCAGTTACATTGAAAATCGAAAACTTGAATGAGGCTTTATTGTTCGAAAAAGCTGCTATATAGCTCGCTGAAAGATCCAGACGGTAATAGTCTGGGAGCCTTGTGTTAGTAGAGTTTATCCCTCGCTCCGGAAGAGTGTCTATTGTACCTGTAGAAGCCGTGTAAGAAGCGAACAGAGATAAATTCTGAGTGATTGAAAGCTCCATGAGCGACCCAAATGAGTGTCTGCGATCCCAGGGTGCATAAAATTCCTCGCCACCATTCAAGAGATCATTTTGCAGTTTAATAGAGGAATAAGTGTGTGTTTGGGTAATACTAAAAATTCCGCTTGATAGCCGTACCATTGTTTCCAGGCCGACTGCATCACCACTATTTTGAAAATACCACGGTGTTTCTGAAACCGTATTAGAAAGGGAGCTGGTATTCAGCTCATGAAGCCGCAAATTGCGATAGTTCTTTTTGTAAAAGTCTGTCTTTAAAAGCAGACTGCTGAACGGTTTAAATTCCAAACCCGCAGTAAATTGATCGGCAGATGTGGGCGGCTGATCGGTATCCGCAAGAATCCAAAGGTCTGCTGTGACGGCATTTTTAAAACTGATGCGGTTGATGAACTGATGATTTTTGCTATACCCGGCATGTGCAGAGACCATTTGGTTTTCAAAAAATCTTACCGATAGCCTTGGCGATCCTTTGATGTAATTCCCGTTTGAATAGTAATGAGTCCGAATTCCGGCAGAGATATCAGCAAAGGAATACGGCTGCCAATCGATATGGGCAAAAACATCGGTTTGAAGGGCTGAGGTTTTTTTGTAGTAGCGAGGGCGGTCAAACGACTCCTCAAGATATTCACCAAGATGATAGATTCCCTGCAGACCGGCTTTTGCAGACAGATCACCAAGAAAAAAATCGAAGGCTTGATTTATCTTGAGGCGATTCATCGTGCTTTGATTACTCAAAGGAGACGTAAAAACGATCGTTTGTATGGACTCGTTGTTTTGAATAAAGTTTGTGTAGATAAAGTCTTCTTTGCTGAAAGTTGTTTCGTATGCGCTAATTCCAATCAGCGTATTACTGTAAAGCTCATCCCTTAAAAACCGCTGATGCTTCACCGAAGATGCAAAATTATTCCACTGATTTGATGTCTCAACATCGGTTTCCTCAAAACGATCGCGCAATGAATTTGAACTTGTAATGCGGGTTGCAGCATGTGAGGTTCGGTCACCACCAAAATAGGCGCTAAAAATAGTTCTGGAACCGTCTGATGCCTCACTGTAGAATTTTCCATGAATATCAAAAAAGCGAACATCAGACGCCAAAGGTGTAACCAGGTTACTGTTTATGATTTCCCGGTTTTCGATTTCGGATCTCGGGCGGTTTACGTCTAGGCCCCACTGGATAATTTTATCGTTGTTAAACCATTGCAATTCGTCCATTGTGGAAAGCCTGCCGGAAAACAGCCAGCTGCTTTTTCCTCTGCGAACAGGACCATGCAGAGTTGCACGGATACTGGTGTTACTTATACCCGCGCTTGCTTCAAGCTGATTGACAGAACCATTTTTTGTTGTGAGCTGAAGTTTGCCGCCTGCCGGTGCGTGCTCGTGAGCAGGTGCTATACCATAATAAAATCCACTATTTCGAATCGCATCTTCATTAAAACTGTCAAGGAGCCCAAATAAGTGACTCTGGTTAAAAATTTTCATGCCGTCAAGTTCCAGGTGGAACCCATCGGGTGCACTGCCACGAATGGAAAGTCCATCGTTGATGGCTGTTGCCGGCTGAACGGACGGCAGTATCTGTAGTGCGCGAACAGCATTTCCATCTCCCAGCGGACTAAAACGATTGGTGCGGATTAACCCCATGAAAGTTGAATCCTGGGGGCTGTAAAAATGACTACTGGTAACAATAATCTCCGATCCAACGACAAATTCCGGAGAAAGACGAAAAGTTACGTCTTCAAAAAGTATATCGTTGTTGAGGTTGAGAGTGATTGACTCTTTTTGATATCCAACATAGGAAGCTGTAATTGTAACCTCAGAAACAGAGAGAGATATATCAAATGAAAAATCTCCAGAGCCGGATGCGGAAACTCCTTTTTTCAGGCCGTTTAATTTCCATGATATTGTGCCATATGGAAGCCTGTCCCCGGTTTGGGAATCTACAATTTGTCCACGAATCTCATGGGTGTCTTTCTGGCGGTTTGAACCTGTATTTTGATGAGGAAGAACCAAGAAGCGGCTTCCTGCTAAATCAGCTTTCAGCCTGAGGTTATGATTGCTTAGCCCCGTTTTGAGCTCATCAATGATAGATTGCTTGTCAGCGTTTAATGAAAGCCTGATATCGGCTAACAGCGATTCTCGATATAAAAATCGAAATTCCGATTTTTCCTGAATATCTGTTAACACAGATATTGCCGGCTCGTTATCATAAACAAATTGGGAGAAAGCTGTTGACGGAAGCAAAAACAGTATGAAAATCAGCAGTGTTTTCGCTGAAAAGTATTTGCCTGTCAACATTTGGTATCTATTCAGAAGCTATAAATTCGTAGGTATTGGTTCCCGTTTGTAAAAATCTGCCGCCAAGTACGGTTCCCAGGTTTTGAAGACTTTGATCAGCACTTTCCAGGGAAATAGAACCACCAAGAAGTTCACTATTTACATCATTGGGTGCAACAATTGTAATGGAATAGTGGTGTTCAAGCTCACTGAATATAGATGTTGCTCTGCGATTAGTGAAAATGATTTCGTTATTTTTCCAGCTTGTAAACTGCTCTTCTTCGGCTTGTTGGGGTGTAGATAGGGGCTCTCCCTTCGTGATGGATGAAAACTGTCCGGGGGAGAGTAACACGTTCATATCTTTATTGACCACGGATGAAAACCGCAATGAACCACTCTCTAAGTAAACATCTGTAGAGTTGTCCCAGGTCCGTACATTAAATTCAGTGCCCAAAACCTCAACAGATCCGTCCTCTGTATTTACAATAAATTCCCTGTTTTGATTTTTTAAAACCGAAAAATATGCCTCGCCATCCAGTTTATAACTCTGCTGTTCAGCGCTGATTTGATTTTCAAATAGCGTTGAATGAGGCCTGAGCGTTACAGTGCTGCCATCGCTCAATGTGACGGTTATCATAGTGCTGCCCGCGGATGCAAGCGGCTGTTGCATATTTTGAAATTGGAAAAAGTAGATTGAGAGAATTGCGGAGATTGCGATTACAGCCGCAATTTTTCCCCAGTGCTTGACTGCACCCATTCTATAAAAGAAAGTTTCATTACGCCGGGGGAATTGACCAATGGTTTTTTCGATCTGGTTCCAGCTATTATTCTTTCTGGAGTAAATATCATCAGATTGAATGGCAAGCTCGTTTTTTTTGAAAGAGGTAAGCGACTCTATAAGCGGATTATCCAACTCTTCTGGAGTATGAGATCCACTTAATCTTTCACCGAACTTCCTGGCAAGTTGGCGATCCTGGTCTGATATGTTATTTGATTCGTTCATTTAGAAAATCGGGCAGGATTTTTAAGTGCCTGCCCGAGTAATTTTATCTATTAGTCATCATCATTGTCGTCATCGTCGTCGTCGTCATCATCACCATCGTCTTCATCGTCTTCATCGTCATCATCATCGTCTTCCTCCTCATCATCTTCTGAGTCATCGTCATCCGAATCATCATCACGACTGCTTTCGATATCGAACTCCACTTCAATCACGATGTTGTTTCCATCGGTGTCGGTATAGTACTCGCCTTCGGCTTCAGCTTCGCTGCCTTCGGCCAGGGCATCAGCCAGGTCACCAAGGGATCGGATGTCATCATCGTCGAACTCTGTGTTGCCGTCAACAGTCAGAACCAGTCCGCCGCTAAGGGTGAAGGTACTGCTGGCCAGGTCAACGCCCTGCACGTTGCCGTCGAAGTCTTTGTCTTCGCGGTCATCATCCGAATCGTCATCTCCGTCATCACTGTCATCGGAGTCATCATCGTCATTGTTCCCGTTGCCGTTTCCGTCATCGTCGTCGTCATCATCACGGCTGCCTTCAATGTCGAACTCTACTTCAATCACGATATTGTTGCCATCGGCGTCGGTGTAGTATTCACCTTCTGCTTCAGCTTCGCTACCATCGGCCAGGGCATCAGCCAGATCTCCAAGGGATCGAATGTCATCATCGTCAAACTCGGTGTTGCCGTCAACAGTCAGAACCAGTCCGCCGCTAAGGGTGAAGGTACTGCCGGCCAGGTCAACGCCCTGCACGTTGCCGTCGAAGTCTTTGTCTTCGCGGTCATCATCCGAATCGTCATCTCCGTCATCACTGTCATCGGAGTCATCATCGTCATTGTTCCCGTTGCCGTTTCCGTCATCGTCGTCGTCATCATCACGGCTGCCTTCAATGTCGAACTCTACTTCAATCACGATATTGTTGCCATCGGCGTCGGTGTAGTATTCACCTTCTGCTTCAGCTTCGCTACCATCGGCCAGGGCATCAGCCAGATCTCCAAGGGATCGAATGTCATCATCGTCAAACTCGGTGTTGCCGTCAACAGTCAGAACCAGTCCGCTGCTAAGGGTAAAGGTGCTGCCGGCCAGGTCAACGCCCTGCACATTGTCATCGAAGTCTTTGTCTTCGCGGTCATCATCCGAATCGTCATCGTCGTCATCATCACGGCTGCCTTCAATGTCGAACTCTACTTCAATCACGATGTTGTTTCCATCGGTGTCGGTATAGTACTCGCCTTCGGCTTCAGCTTCGCTGCCTTCGGCTAAGGCATCGGCCAATTCACTTAATGAGCGTATCTCGTCATCATCGAATTCGGTATTGCCGTCAACCGTCAGAACCAGTCCGCCGCTGAGGGTAAAGGTACTGCTGGCCAGGTCAACGCCCTGCACATTGCCGTCGAAGTCTTTATCTTCGCGGTCATCATCGTCCGAGTCATCCGAATCGTCGTCATCGTCGCCATTGCCACGATTACCGCTGAGTTCAAAATCGATCTCAATAATCACATTGTTGTTATCTTCATCGATGTAGTACTCACCATCCGCTTCTGCAGTGAGTCCGGACATGATTGCACCGTTAAGTTCTCCGATTGAATTAATATCACCATCATCAAACTCAGAGTCTTCATCCACAAGAAGAACTAATCCGTTCTCGAGCGTAATGGTTTTGTTGCTTGGACTAACCGATTCAATAAGTTCGTCTTCGAACTCTATCTCTTCTCGGCCGTTGTTTCCGTCGTCATCGTCATCATCACCTTCTACTTCAAGCTCCACTTTTATCACAAAGTTGCGATCTTCAGGGCCACTCGAATCAACATAGTATTCACCTTCAGCCTCAATTTGCTCGCCATTGGTAAATTCCGAAGCCAGCTCATTAAAAGACCGAATATCGTCTTCATATTTAGTGTCATCATTCACAAAGAGAACGAGTCCGTTATCAAGGGTAAAAGAACGCTCGGTGTTGTTTACTGATTCCACAGATCCTTCAAACTCATTTTCTTCAAAGTCTTCAGTCTCAAATTCAACATCGGTTACAATTCTTACCCCTTCGCTGTCGAGATAGTATTCGCCTTCCGCTTTGATTTTAAGGCCTTCATCAAAAATTGTTTGAAGCTCCTCTATTGAGCTTATATCGTCATCAAAGTCAGTGTTTTCATTTGTTTGATAGGTTTTCCCATCTGCAAGAGTGAAGGTTGAATTTTCTGTGCTTACAAGTTCTACAAAGCTTTCGAATTCTTGTTCATCAAATTCAAAAGATACTTCGGTAACAATATTTGATCCACTTGGAGTGGGGTCAAACTCACCATCGGCTTCAATAATGTTGCCGGCTGCCAGTGCAGATTCAACAGCTGTTAAACTGGTAAGTATTTCGTCCTCATCTTCAAATTCAGTGTCTTCATTCACTGATAGAACCAATCCACTTTTAAGTGTAAATGATCCGTTTTCAATATTTACACTCTCTATTTGTTCATCAAACTCAACATCTTCGCGCTCATAATTAAAAGAGACAGAGCGAACCAAATTCGTGCCGGCTTCATCTTGTGTAAAGCGTCCGCTGGAGGCAACACGAATGTCATTTTCGAGGGTTGAACCAACCTCATCAAGGCCAACTAGCTCACTTCCGGCTGCAAACTCAGTATCACCGGTAAGAAGATAAGTTTGGCCGTTAAAGAGGGTGAACGTATTGCTGTCTGTGTCTACACTTCGAACAAAGCCGTTAAACTCATCATCACCCAGTAAATCTCCGTCGCCCAGCTGAATCTTGAAATCTTCCAGGATATTTCTGAATCGAAGCAGTGCAGTACCATCTCCATTAAATTCAATGGTGCCGTTAACGGTTTTTACGGATTCTTCGCCATTTACCGTTTTTGTGATCACCATTTCATACGCCAGTGCGCCATTCACTCCTTTTTCAAGGTTACCGTTTGTCTCTACGGTTGAGTTGTTAATTACAACATCCAGAAATTCGACGGTGAGTTCGTAGTCGCGTTCAATTTCGGTACCGTCGTCACGTGTTGCTTTAAATGAGCCGCTGCCGTTGTGCAGGCCGTCGATAGTGAGGAGTTCAGCCCCACCGGTTAATCCCTGAATCATGAACTGATCTGTTCGCTGGTAAGATGAATTTTGACCGGGTGTAATAATCGAACCCGAACGAGTGCCCACATAGTCAATTGTCTCAATTTCTTCATTTTCAATCCGGGGAGAAGCTATAAAATCACCACCACTGTTTAGATAGATATACTCCAGTTCAGCTGAACTCTCTTTCGAGAAGTTGGTGCGATTTGAAGAGCGGCTAAAAGAAACAAGATGTTGTCCGGTTGTAGGATCATAGGTATAGGAATAATTGCTCTCCGATTCAGATGTTTCACTATTTGCAGCCGCATTAAACACCGCAGATGAGTATAACTTTGAGGCCTGAGCATTTTGGTTAAACCCGTTGCTTGATGGAAGCGTAAATGCATCATTCAGGCTGGCGAAAATCCCGTCTTTTTGATCAGAAAGGGATTCCGCGATGATCTGTCCGGCAACTTCGAGCTCCTCTTCAGTGAGCTCTTCAGAAGTTGTCGTGCTGCTGTCATTAATTGAACAACCAGCCAGGAATAGCAGTGCGGCAAGGATGCCGGTAAATATGATAGATGATGTTTTGAGTAAGAGTTTCATGAATTCAGGTCGTGTTTAATTCTCGGTTTCAACCCTATTACAGCAAAAATGGCTGCATACCCCTAATGGATTTCTATTTTTTTTGAAATTGATAGAGCGAGGCTCTCATATCTTTGAAAGCGAGCGCCATATGGTTCTCAACGGTTTTTGGACTGATGGATAGCACTTCTGCAGTCTCCTTATAGGTTAATTCGTGGATAAAACAGTGTTCGAAAACGGCTCTTCTGCGCTCAGGCATCTGCTTTAGGGCTTGTTTGAACGACGACCTGAGATCAGAATACTCTGCATCATCTTGTGGGGTTCGTTCATTTTTGGCAACGTGGGTATCCCACTCGGCCGCCTCCTTTTTTTGGTCCAGGTAGTTTAACATGCGCGTGTAGGCAATTCTGTAGATATATGCCCGAAGAGAGAGGGAAGAGTCAATTTTCTGCCGATTTTCCCAGATATAAATAAATGCCTTTTGGATAATATCCTCAGCCGCATCCGATTGAATTCCCCTGTTCTTTAAATAGATAAAGAGCTTTTCAAAGTTTGCATCATAAAACGATTTAAATGCTCTCTGATCTCCATTTTTGATCGCTTTGTAAAGCTCTTGCCGTTCCTCCTTGCCTGATGCAGCAAATAAGAAGAGTAATAAGATCGATTGTAGTAGTGCGGAATTCATCGACTGAAGATATGATTAAAAATAATTAATTTAAGGTACAATCCATTTTCCGCTCCACTTTTGGTCTGCAGACTGCCGTTTAAATTCCATTGCTAAATGTTCCGATCGGTTGAGCTGCAATACTTTTACCGTTACAGGTAGCACGTCAATAACAGAAAAATAGTGGGTGTTATCTTTCAGAAACTGCATATCTTCAGGCTTGGTTATCTCAGAACCGGGTGCCAGTGAAGTGGTGTATGCGTTTTGAGCACTACCGGTTATATGCTGCCACTCTTTTTCAGAAACTTCATTTTGATAGTGTATAGCCGTAGATCCCAGTACCCTTATTTGATATCGTTGTTCGACGTTCCAAAAAAGAAGGGAGACAGAGGGGTGATTTTTGATTTGATGTACTTTTGAACTTCTGTAATCTGTATAAAATCGTAATGTCCAGTTTGGAAGAAATGCACGTAATACAACCATTCTGCTTGCCGGATAAGAGGTTTGGTTGTTAAATGTTGAAACTGTAAAAAATCGGAGAGGGTGATGGGTATCTTTGGCCGCTTTTTGAAAGGCTGTACTTATGTTATCTTTAATCTCTTCTGGCGATGAATCGGTAGTGATGATCATTTTCCTATGTTGAGTTTAGGGCAGTTTTTAAATTAAAGAATGCAATTTATCTATGGCAAAATTCCTTTCTACACTTTTTATCCTACTTTTTATTTCTGGGTGTTCAACCCTCAGAGATCTTGCAAGTTTACAAAAACCCACTCTTACGTATAGCAATATGAGTGTGCAGAGTATAAACTTCAATGAAGCTGAACTCCTGTTTAATTTTGATGTAAACAACCCCAACTCCCTTGGTATTACCGCAAACGGATATAGCTACGATTTTTTAGTGAATAGCAACTCTTTTTTGTCTGGCAACCAAGACAAAAATGTTAAAATTGGATCTGGAAGCACGAGTATATTACAGGTTCCGGTTACCCTTCAATATTCTGAACTCTTGAATACTTTTCGTTCACTACTTGGAAATGATGAGTTCAATTACGGGCTCAATACCGAATTTGTATTTGATATTCCAGGTTTGGGGCAGCAGCGATTACCCGCAAACATTTCCGGCAGTTTACCGCTTCCGAAAATTCCTCGAATTGAATTTTCCGGGTTTGAAGTTCGTAATATTTCACCCAGCGGTGCGGATATGGAGCTCAAAATAAGCATTGATAATCCAAACAGGTTCCCAGTACTGTTAAATAGCGCCAGCTATGTATTGGATGTGAACGGAAGGGAGTGGCTGAACACCTCGCTCTCTGATGCGGTACGAGTCTCTTCGGATGAACGTTCTGAGATCGTGATACCCGTCCAGTTAAATGCTGTTCAAATGGGGTCAGTCTTGATAGATCTATTGAGAGGAAGAGACTATGAACTTGACTACTCCCTGCGTGGAAATATGAATGTAGGAGCAGAAATCGAAGGGTATTCGTTTACGGATAGTATATCTTTTGACAGAAATGATATTCTTCGTCGTTAAAATGCGCTTGAAACGAAATTCTAGTTGTACATCTCTTGGATTGTTTGTAATTAATAAACAGGGACAAGGAGAGTATTAAACAAGATTAAAAACTTTAGATTACAGGTGTGAATCAATTAGATGTCAAATTTAAGGTATCTGTATCTTATGCTCTTTTATGCCTGTATTTTATTGTAAATTCGGTCTCTGTAGCTGCTCAGGAAAAAAATATATCTATAGAAAATTCTGTTTATAGTGTCGATTTTGCGTTCAATACAGAGGATGGGCTTCCCTCAAACGGTGTAAATGGCATAATTCAGGATCAAAGCGGGTACCTGTGGGCTGCTACTTTCAACGGGTTGGTTCGCTACAATGGAATAAACTTTTCCGTTTTTAATGCTGAAAATGTGCCTGACCTTGATTACAACCGATTCACATCCGTTGCAGAAGATAGGGATGGCAATATTTGGGGTGGACTTGAATATGGAACCCTTGTAAAAATCACCAAAGACTCATCTTATATATTTCACATAGGAGAGGAGGCAGGTTCCGTAGTTACTGTGCACAGTATTGTACAAACTGATACGGAAGCATATTGGATTGGAACCAGTGAGGGCCTTTTTTTCTTTGATGGAAATAATTTTACGCATCGTGATGATCTGCCCAAAAATGTCGTCCAACAACTCTTTGTTCAGGATGAACGACTATACGTGCTATTCTATAATCACTTTTACGAATTGGCAGTCGATGGCTCAGAAAAAGAGCTCTTACTGCATATTGAAGATGGTGTACTGGAGACGCAATCCGGTTACAAAATTGAGAATGGGATTCTGGACCATTTTTTGAGCTCAGTCTTGATTGAGGGTGACGAGCTTCTTCTTAGCTCACACGGGTATGTTTTGAGATTGTTAGAAAACAGTCATGAATTTTTAATAAAGAGAGAAGATTTAGATGTAGCGACAATCTATGGGCTCATCGAAAATGAAAATGAATATTTTTTATTTGGTACAAACGGTGTATATAAGATTTCAAATTTCGATGTGGATGATATTTCTGCAATAAAGATTTCTGATAGAAGAGTTAATTCAGCTTTTTTTGACAGTGAAAATACAATGTGGCTGGCTACCGTATCATCCGGTTTACATCAAATCATTAACACGCCCGTGTATCAAGGAGACCGCTTTGAAGCATTAAAGAGCACTGCAGTTACAGCTATACTCGAAGATAGTAATGATAATTTGTGGGTTGGATCGAACTGCGACGGGCTACATCGTTACAGCAACGATGGTCATAATATATTTGGCCCTGATGAAGGCATCGATAATTACTGTGTATGGTCGGTTGCAGAATCTCAAGACGGTACAATCTGGGCGGGAACCTGGGGTGGGGGAGTCTTTTATAAGCCTGCCGGAAATAATCAATTTCAGCCATTTAATTCTGGCCAGACACTGGATGAAGCAGCTACACTTTCCATTTACCAGGATAACAGTGGCGCCATCTGGTTTGGGACACATCAACGTGGAGTTTACAAATTTGACGGCAGCAGCACAGAGCCGGTTGGTTTAAATATAGTGAACAGGATACCTGCTATTCGTATGATCTATGAAGACTCGAATGGGAATTTATTATTTGCAACAGATAGGGGAATCGGAGCCTATGTAAACGATGAGATCATTCTTTTTGAAGAGTACAATAGACTAAGCACCCAAAACTTTAGAGTTATCAATAGAGATGCTGATGAACGCTACTGGTTTGGTAGCTACGGGGGTGGGATACTTTTAAGAGACTCTGATGGAACATTCCGGACTTTGACGACGGAAAACGGACTATTGGATAATACCGTATCTCAGATTGAATTTGATGAAGCCGGAAATGTCTGGCTAGCAGGAAATTTGGGGGTCTTTTTTATTGATAACCAAGAAATCAGCTTGTTTTTATCTGATAATAATCATGATTTGAAAGTTGCAAGATTAGGGGTAAATGAGGGGTTGCCTATTCGGGAAACAACAGGTGGTTTTATGCCGTCTAGTTTACTCAATACACAGGGCGAGCTTTTTATACCAACCGTACAGGGACTGGCAATGGTTCGTGCAGAAAGAATGGAGCTGAACCGGGATCTTCCTAACGTTTTACTTGAAAATGTAGAAGTAAATGGCGTTCGTATTTCGCCTAAGGAATTAAGTACGATACCCTACGATGCTCAGCGGATCATTTTTTCATTTGCGGCTTTAAGCTTTAAAAATCCGGAGTATGTTCAATTCGAATATAAACTCGATGGACTGGATTCGGATTGGCGAAGACTTGTAAACTCCAGGGAAGCTATCTACACAACTCTTCCCGTTGGTGAATATACACTTAGGGTTCGAGCGTCAAATAATCATGGTTTTTGGAACGAGGAAGGGGCATCTGTCTCATTTTCTGTTCTCCCTCCTTTTTGGCAAACACCGTGGTTTTTGTTGATTGTGGCTTTGATGTTAGCTGTAGCCGTTATTGGTGTGATACGCTATCGGGTAAGAAATATTCGGAAATATAATATTCAGCTACAGGATAAAGTGGATGAACGAACGGCAGAACTACAGGTCTCAAATCAAGAGCTCAAAAAATTAATAGATGAAAAAAACAAGTTACACTCTATTCTTGCGCACGATCTCAGAAACCCATTTACATCCATCATCGGGTATATTGACCTTCTTCGCCAAACGTTCAAAGATGCAGGGGATAAGGAAAACCAGGAGATGATGGAGCTGCTTCTTGACTCGGGTAAAAATACATTGAATCTGCTCGAAAATTTGCTACAATGGTCAGGGAGTAAAGGTCGTGGTCTCGAACCCGATATGGAGCCTACGGATATCGCCCTGCTGATTGAAGAAGCTGTTAAAATGACGGATGCTCAGGCTTCATTTAAAAATATCCAGGTCAACTTTGAGAAAAGATCATCCGTATTTGCGCTTGCCGATCGAAATATGATCCTAACCGTGATAAGAAATTTGATTTCAAACGCCATCAAGTTTTCCGGTGCTCATTCCTCAATAAGTATAGATGTTTCAGAACGACCGGATGATATAATGGTTTCTGTAACCGATCAAGGTGTAGGAATGACAGAGGGTGAGAAAAAATCGCTGTTTGAAGGGTATAAACTAACCCAAAAACTGGGTACACAGGGAGAGAAAGGGGCTGGAATGGGCCTGCAGCTTTGTAAAGATTTTGTAAACATTCACGATGGTAAAATGTGGGTTGAAAGCCAGCCTAAAGTTGGGAGTACATTTTTCTTTACCCTGAAAAAAGTATCAGAAAAAGAGCTTTAAGACGTATCAGGCCTCAAAAAGTGCCAGAATTCTGAGCTATTTGTCATAAAAGACGTAAAATTTCCACTGAAAGCGATCAAATATTTTTTATTTCCTGTTCCTAAAGGTAGATTAGAGAGCTTTGATCAATGGGCATCTTGAAATGACAACCATTTAAAAAGTTACTAGAACTACTGAAAACCAAATAAATGAAAACCCACTATGAAGAATGTTAAACCTATAGCTTTACAGGTGCTTTCAACGGTTCTGCTGTTTTTTCTGGCAGGTTGCAGCGGAAATGCAGGTACACCTGAGGCCACAGATACAAATCAAACGCCAGAAAATGAAGATGGAGGGATTTATTTTTCTCTTCCTGCCGAACCCGGAGAACGCGTTACTTCTGAAGAACAGGATTTTTATGTCCAAACTGTAGTAGAAGGTCTTGATATCCCCTGGGGTATGGCGTTTTTGCCGAACGGCTCGATGTTGATTACTGAACGCGATGGAACACTTCGGCTTGTTAATGATGGTGAACTCGTGGCAGAACCCGTAGGTGGAGTACCGGACGTTTTTGCACGAAATCAAGGCGGTTTACTTGACATAACCCTGCATCCTGAATACGAAGATAATGGCTGGATTTATATAAGCTATTCAAAAGTAGACGGCAATACAGGAATGACTGCCATTATGAGAGCCCGTTATAATAGTGATGACCATACACTGGTTGATATGGAAGAAATTTATGTGGGACAGCCGTTTACAGATCGCGGACATCACTTTGGGGGAAGAATGGAGTTCGATCCTGATGGTTATTTTTACTTTGCGATTGGCGACCGTGGTGAAATGAATACTGCTCAAGATATTTCAACATCGCAGGGAAATTTTTTCCGCCTTAATGATGATGGTTCTATTCCTGAAGATAATCCGTTTGTTGGCTCTGAAGGACTCGATGAAATCTTTTCATATGGACACAGAAATATCCAGGGTATGGCGGTACATCCTACAACCGGAGTAGTATGGACAACGGAGCACGGTCCTCGTGGTGGTGATGAAATCAATGTGCAAAACAAGCCCGGCGCAAATTATGGCTGGCCCGAAATCACGTACGGTATTAATTACGACGGTACAATAATTACAGAAGAAACCGAAAAAGAAGGAATGGAGCAGCCCGTACATTATTGGGATCCATCCATTGCGCCTTCAGGTATGGATTTTGTAACAGGCGAACGATATCCGGGCTGGGAAGGTGATATATTCAATGGCGCACTGGCATTTCAGCTTCTATCGAGAGTCGAAATTGAAGGCACAGAGTTCGTCAAAGAAGAACGCCTTCTGGAGGGAACCGGACGAATTCGTGACGTGCGTATGGGGCCTGACGGATACCTTTACTACAGCAACGAGTCTGATGGTACTATAAACCGACTTGTTCCGCTTGATTAAAAGTTAGCTTGAAATAAGATCAATTTGAAAGCCCGCTGTGGAGAAATAAATATTCTGCAGCGGGCTTTTTTATTTTAATCCAGCTCTTTTATAGCTGTGGCAAGCTGCTGAAGGGATTTCTTAGCATCCCCAAAAAACATCTGGTTGGTATCGCTGTAGAACAGGTCATTATCAATACCAGCGTAGCCGGGATTCATACTTCGTTTGAATACAATAGTTCGCTTTGCTTCATCCACATTTAATATTGGCATACCGTAAATCGGGCTTCCGGGACTTGTTTTAGCAGCGGGGTTTACAACATCATTTGCCCCGATAATGAGAACAACGTCGGTCGATTTAAATTCCGGATTGATCTCCTCCATATCATAAAGCTGATCATAAGGCACATCGGCTTCGGCCAGCAGTACGTTCATATGTCCGGGCATACGTCCTGCAACGGGATGAATGGCATATTTCACCTCAACACCTTTTTCCTCGAGCAGATTAGCAACTTCCTTGAGCACGTGCTGAGCCTGTGCAACGGCCAGCCCATATCCGGGCGCAATAACTACTTTTTTTGCATACGAACACTGGATGGCGACGTCATCAGCAAAAGTTTGCTGGTATGATTTGTCACCTGAATCGGAACCGGGCCCAGCGGCATCGTCACCGCCAAATGCTCCAAATAGGACATTCACAAGGGTTCGGTTCATTGCCTGACACATAATGTTAGTAAGTATCAATCCCGCGGCTCCAACGAGCGCACCGCTGATAATGAGGAGGTTATTTCCAAGAACAAAACCTGCCATTGATGCGGCGATACCGGAGTAAGAGTTAAGCAGCGAAATAACCACAGGCATATCGGCTCCTCCAATAGGCAGTACAGTGAGAACGCCAATTAAAAGAGCAAGCCCGAATAGCACCCAAAATACAGACTGGCTGGCCGGATCGATAGTAAACCAGGCTACAAGAGCGAGTGCAACAGCAGTTAAAACAAGATTAATATAGTTTTGGCCCGGTAGTGCAATTCGTCCGCCGTTAATAAAACCCTTGAGTTTACCAAAAGCGATGAAGCTACCCGTAAACGTAATGGAACCAATTAATATACTTAGCCCGGTTGTTGCCAGAGATTGTAATTCAAACAGGGACGGATCGAGCCGTGAAAACTCACCCCATGCTACCAAGGCCGAAGCACCACCGCCAAAACCGTTGAATATAGCAACCATTTCGGGCATGGCCGTCATCTGTACTTTCTTTGCAGCAAACGCACCAATGAGCGCACCAAGAATTACACCCGCAATAATAAACTCAAAGCTGATGATCTCCTGATCAAACAGAGTTACAGCCACACCCATCAGCATACCAAAAGAAGCCAGCTGATTGCCTGAACGGGCGGTCGCAGGAGAACCCAGCCTTTTTATACCAACGATGAAAAAACCGGTGGCAATGAGGTATATAATTTGAATGAGGTTTGGAATGAGAGACTGAATAGCATCAGGCAGGAACTGGCTCATTTGTCACCCTCCTTTTTTTTAAACATTTCGAGCATTCGATCGGTAACCATAAAACCGCCCACTACGTTGATCGTGGCAAAGACAATGGCCGCAAAACCGATCCACTGCGAAAAAACAGAGCCGGATCCCCCGGCGATAATCAAAGCGCCGATTAACGTGATACCCGATATTGCATTTGCCCCCGACATTAAAGGTGTATGGAGGGTAGGCGGCACTTTGGAAATCAGTTCAAAACCTACAAAGGAGGCCAAAACAAATATGAAGAGATTAAAAATAAGATCTTCCATGTGTCAACAATTTATTAAGTAGAGAGTTAATTAGAGTAAATACGATTCGTAGTTGAGGTAGCTATCCTATGTGTTTTCTTTCACGAAGGGCGATACGATTTCACCTTTGTGCGTAATGGTGGCGTTTGCAATAATCTCGTCTTCAAAATTGAAAACGGGTTTACCCTCATCCAGAAACAGTCCCATAAGCGACATCATGTTTTTAGAGTAGAGTTTACTTGCGTGGTATGCAAGCATTCCGGGCAGGTTGAGCAGGCCTACAATTTGTACGCCATGATGATCAATAACCTTATTGGGCTCAGTGAGTTCGCAGTTACCCCCCTGTTCTGCAGCAAGATCCACCACAACGGATCCCGGTTTCATATCATCAACCATCGCCTTGTCAACCAAACGAGGGGCAGGTCTTCCTGGAATAAGCGCAGTGGTAATCACCACGTCCGACTTTTTCACGTGCCGGTGAATGGCCTCTTTTTGTAGCTCTTTATTTCTTTCATCGAGCTCTTTGGCATATCCACCTTTCGACTCGGTCTCTTTCGATTCCATTTCAACTTCAACAAAAGTGGCTCCCAGGCTTTCGACCTGCTCTTTTACTGCGGGACGAATATCAAAAGCTTCAACAACCGCTCCCAGTCGTTTAGATGTAGCTATCGCCTGCAGACCCGCAACACCGGCACCTAAAACCAGAACTTTGGCAGGAGGGATCGTTCCTGCGGCCGTCATCATCATTGGAAAATATTTATCCAGGTGGTTGGCCCCCAGCAGAGCGGCTTTATAGCCGGCAATATTGCTCATAGAAGATAATGCATCCATGGATTGGGCCCGGCTAATTCTGGGAATAGTGTCCATAGCCATTGCTGATATCTGCTGCTCCTTTAAAAGCTCTACATAACTCGAATTCTGCAGTGGCCAGATAAACGAAACAAGAATAGCTTCCTTTTTTAAAAGCTTAATATCGGCATCGTCGGGAGCCTGAACAGCCATTAAAAGATCACACTTTTTAAGAACCTCGTTTCTCGAATCTACAACGGTTGCTCCTGCATCTTTATAGTGATCGTCGGTATAGCTCGATAGCACCCCTGCACCTGACTGTACAAAAATATCAAGATTATCCTTGCGAAGTTTTTCAACTCCTTCGGGGGTCAGAGCTACCCTGGTTTCATTTTTAGCAGTTTCTTTGCAGACTCCAATATTCACAATGTCCTCCGTTTAATGATTTGCAATAACATAGGGATTTTTGAAACATTTGCAACGTTTATTACAGAATTGGAAGCGATTCTATTCCGTATTTTCAGGTAAAATTTATAAAAAAGCTATATATCTGATAGAGAATATTGACCAAACTTCCCGCTCAATTTTCTTACATTGAACTAAGAAAAAAACAAAACAATTCTATAAACATGGAAGATATACAGGATAAAAAATTTGAAGTTGTAATTGTTGGAAGTGGTCCTGCCGGGTTAACGGCAGCCCTTTATGCCGCTCGGGCAGATTTAAGCCCGATTATTTTTGAAGGTCCGGAGCCCGGGGGTCAACTGATGCAAACTACCGACGTTGAAAATTACCCGGGATATGCAGAAGGTGTGATGGGGCCTCAGATGATGGAAGATTTTCGAAATCAGGCCAAACGTTTTGGGGCAGATTGCAGGTACGGCTACGTTACCGATATTGACTTTAGCAAGCGCCCCTACAAACTTACAGTAGATGAAGAGACGACGGTATTTGCAAAATCAATTATTGTAGCCACGGGCGCATCCGCAAAATGGCTCGATATTCCCAGCGAAAAACGTCTGAAAGGGAAAGGTGTAAGTGCCTGTGCAACCTGTGACGGTGCTTTTTTCCGGAATGAGCACGTGATTATTGTTGGCGGAGGCGATACCGCAATGGAAGAGGCTACATTTTTGACTAAGTTTGCACGAAAAGTGACGGTTCTTCACCGGCGTGAAGAATTACGGGCCTCAAAAGCTATGCAGCAGAGAGCATTTGAGAACGAAAAAATCGAGTTTTTATGGAATACTGAGCTGGAAGAAATTCTTGGTGATCCTGTTGTTGAAGGGGTAAAGGTATACAATAATAAAACAGACGAAACCACAGTTCTTGATGATGTTACCGGTGTGTTTATTGCAATAGGCCATAAACCTAACACAGACCTGTTCAAAGACGTATTGGAGATGGACGATGTAGGCTACATCATTACAGAAAATCAGTCGACCCGAACAAACATGCCCGGTATTTTTGCATGTGGAGACGCAATGGATCCAATTTACAGACAAGCCGTAACCGCGGCCGGAACAGGCTGCAGAGCTGCGCTGGATGCAGAACGTTATTTAACGGATGCAAAAGATGAGGAAGCTATTGCTAAAGAGCATTGGCACTCTTCATAAGGCATGAATGAAGAATCAGCGCTATGTTATCGTGATCTGGCGCTGATTATTTTTCATCTTCATCGATTTCAATAATATTTCCTTCCACCTCGTATTCATCAGCATCATTGTTGTCTGTTTCAACAAATACTGAAACGTCACTTGCCATGAGTACAAGCGTGGTAATGGCTGTGAGCACAGGAGCATAGAGAACAAAAAAAGTAGCTCCCGCTGCACCAATAGTAAGCTGACTCTGTAGCAGTACTTTGCCTTTCTTATTTTTCACGATCACGCGTTTTGCATTTCCTTTCTTAATCAGAGATTTAATCTGGCTTATAATTTCGTCGATCGTTCCCTGAATTTCGTGCAGCATGTTTTGACTTTTGTCTTTCATAGTTGCTTCCGTTAAATCTTTTTTTGTAAGGGATTCGCTTTTCATAGTTCATACTACGAGAAGAACCCTTAAAAAGATACAAAACACATCATGCTTTCAAGAGTTTATTGTGCATCTACCATTGGTGTGGATGCAAGGTTAATTGAAGTAGAAGTGAATATGAGCGGTGGAGTACCCAAATATTTCCTGGTTGGGTTGCCGGATCGTGCCGTGAGTGAATCGAAAGACAGGATTGATGCAGCTTTGAAAAATGCAGGAGCTCACTTTCCGCGTGGCAGAATTACCGTAAATTTGGCACCGGCCGATTTGCCAAAAGAGGGGAGCGCTTTCGACCTGCCGATTGCGGTAAGTTTATTGGCGGTATCGGAGCAGATTAACACCGAAAAGCTCTCTGAAGCACTCATCCTTGGAGAACTTGCCCTGGATGGAAAATTGCGTCCGGTGAAAGGAGTATTACCAATGGCTGTTGAAGCAAGAAGCAGGGGGCTGAAATATATTTTGCTGCCAGAATCAAACGCAGCCGAAGCAGCAGTGGTGGAAGGTATTACCGTAATTGGGTTTGATAACCTTGAAGAGGTGATGGAATGGTTTCGGGATGAAGAGAGCAAGCGCATAGTGGAAGTAGATCTTGAAAAACTCTTCAGCAGTAACGGACAGGCAGAAATCCTAGACTTTGAAGATGTACGTGGCCAGGAGACTGTAAAACGAGCACTTGAGGTTGCCGCTGCCGGAGGACATAACGTAATTATGGTGGGTCCGCCTGGATCGGGAAAAACGATGATGGCGCGAAGAATCCCAACAATCCTGCCGCCTTTGAGTTTGGATGAAGCTCTCGAAACGACAAAAATACATTCGGTTGCCGGTTTGCTTGAAGCAGGGAAATCACTGGTTACGCATCGTCCGTTTCGCAGTCCTCATCACACCGTGTCGGATGTGGCTCTGGTGGGGGGAGGGAGTATCCCCATGCCGGGAGAAATATCTATGGCGCACAATGGTGTACTTTTTTTAGATGAGCTCCCGGAATTTAAGCGAAGCGCGCTGGAGGTGATGCGGCAGCCGCTTGAGGATGGTAACGTGAGTATTTCGCGTGCGAGAATGAGCGTGAACTACCCGAGCAGAATCATGCTGGTGGCGTCGATGAATCCCTCACCCACTGGCGATTGGTACGACCCTTCGGATGAACACGGCGCCACAAATATGCAGATGCAGCGCTATTTAAGCAAAATAAGCGGTCCTCTGCTCGATCGTATTGATCTGCATGTAGACGTGGAAAAGGTGAGCTTTGATGAGCTATCAACCAAGAGAAATGGAGAGAAATCGTCAGAAATTCGAAACCGGGTCATTGAAGCCCGGGAAATTCAGACGCGTCGGTTTATGGGAGTGAACGGGGTACACAGCAATGCCCAGATGAACACCAAGCTGGCCCGTAAAATTTGCCGTATCGATAGTAATGGAGAGCAAATGCTAAAAAAAGCCATGAACACACTTGGGCTGTCAGCGCGTGCATTCGACCGTATTCTAAAAGTATCGCGGACCATCGCTGATCTGGACCAAACGGAGCAGATATTATCAAACCACATAGCAGAAGCCATTCAGTACCGAAGCCTGGACCGGGAAGGATGGCTGGGATAGGTCTGAAGTTTAAGGTTTATGATTTTTCTCAATAGAATAAGAAAATTGACTCATGAATTGAGGGTCACTACCATGGCCGGGAAGGCAATTGAAAAGCTCCGAGGCGGTGGTGTGAATTGTAATGCGTTCGTAGTCGAGGGGTAGCTGGGATTTGTGTTGAATTGTTGAACTGTTGAATCGATTTTCCCAAAGCGATGTTAATAATCATCAAGAAAGAGATGTCTCGACTCACCCCGGAAAGCACGGGGCTCCCTCGACATGACAGGCGTTGCCTGACTACAATCCGGCGTATGAGGTTCTCTGCTATGAACACAATTCCTCATTACGCCGGTTCGGAAGTCCTTTCTCATGTGCATCCTCAAGGGGATCATGGTTTCAGCGACAATTCTGTTATGTCGCTTCCAATAGATCCGCTTTGCGGCGCTGCCCGACCCGCACCCTGTCATTACGACCGCAACCCTAAGGCTGTCGGGTGGAGTGGAGAAATCCCGTTGAGACGGGTACAGCCGTTGAAGTGTTGAATCGTTGAAATACTGCTCCCAGAAGCTTGTACTACAGGGCTCTCTTTTCACCAACTTTCCCATTCATCCTTCGGTTGTGTTTGTTGCCTTTTCGTCATTTCCGCCTCAGGATGTTTTTATGTGCATCTTCGCGTCCCCTGGGTTGCGCTGGCTTCACATGCTCTGCATGTTCAATCCGCTACACCCGGGGCTAATGTGCGTGTCATCCCTGACGGGATTTGTGATGGATGCTCTGCCTGGTTCGAGCTTGCTACCATTTGAAAAACCATGGCCGGGAAGGACATTGAAAAGCCCAAGCGGTGCGTTTTGTATTGTAACTCACGGTAAAAACACGAGCGATAGTGAGCTGTTTGCAGCCGTGAGGGGGTAGTGAGCCACACACACCAAAACCCCGAGGCGATGAGTGTTGGATAGGATGTGTTCGCATTCGAGGGGTAGTGGGTGCAAGTGTTTTATCGGTTATGATTCTTTTCGGCATGCCAGGCTATATTTTCAATAGACGTTCCTAACTAAGCTTCGGCTGCGATTTCCTTTCTGTACGTGGCTGGGGCCCTAATACGGCGTGTGTAAAGACGAAGCTCTAACACTATAAATGAAAGGTACCTCAGACTTGAAACTAACGATTCGGAACAATTCTTTCTGTTTTTGGTAAATCATTAGTCCTGAATGGGTGGACGAACATTAATCTCTACTTGGTACATTTCGTTTATCATTTTCCTTTCTGAACTATTTTCTTCAAGTTTTGAAAATGTTGTGCCAAACTGGTCATGGGCAGCTTCATCCATCAGCTCGCTGTAAGCTGATGTCACTTCATCCAGTAAACTGAGATATTCACCATAAGGTGTATTTGGTTCGGTCTTAATGATTATAATGACATCCGTAGAGTTTGTACTATTATCTTTTACAAAATGCTTGATATTTTCTTTCACTTCATTGAACTCAACGGTTTTTTCATTGATCAATAAATAACCCTGACTGTCAATTGAAATCTGTATCAGATTCTCCGCTTTCACTTCTTCTGAAGTTCCAGAAGAAGCCGGGGGATACGTGAGTACATTACTATCCTTATCTTTTTTTGCAAAATAATGTATTCTAGATACTTCATGTTTTCGAATTAAATTTTGAACTTCACTAATGACACCAGATTTTATATTTGAGTTTGCAGTCATATTTACCAAGTCAGGGCTTTCAGTCAATTCAGATAAATAGTTTTCAAGTTCAATCAAATTCATCTGGCTACCATTAACAAGCAGATTGTCATCATGCACTATTTCAATTGTAATACTATCTGTGGCTTCAACTTCGTTTGAAAGCTCGGTAGTTGTAGAATCGCAACCTGGCAATAATGAAACGATTGCTACTAACGGTATTAGAGCAAGGATTTTGAAAAGAGATCGGTAGGTGGATTTTGATTGGGTCATCATTTGTAATCGTTTTTTGGTAAGTGAATAGTTCAGGGTACTTGTCAGACTATTGGCCGGGCGAATCAGCATCATTTCCAGCAGTATGGTTTGATATTCTTTCACACTTATACCCTGTGAAAGCACGGCCTCATCGGCCAGAAACTCGTGATTTAAAAGAATGGCTTTTTTATAGAGATACAGCAGAGGGTTAAACCAGAAAATTATCTTCAAAGATTCGACCAGTAAAATATCCAGTGTGTGTTTTTGGCGGGCATGGGTCATCTCATGAATCATCACTTCTTCCGGGACTTCTCCATTTAAGTAGCTCTTTTTGTTCAGAAAGATTTGATTAAAAAAGGTGTGAGGAACCGAATCATCATTCAAAAGAACGATTTCACAATTATCCAACAGTAACTTCTCATTTCGATAGGCTTTTAGTTGAATTCTGTGCACGATTCGAATCAGACGAATAAACAATCCTGCCGAAACAAGTAAATAAACCAGCAACACCGTCATCCAAAAAGAAAAAATATGTGACCCGGATGCTTCATCATGTGCCGCCAGAGATTCTGCTTCAGAATCCACCCAATTTCCGTTAAGTGTAATGAAGCTGACGGATTCCTGAGCTGTTGTTTGATTAATGAAATTGAGTTGATCAATTGGCAAATCTATCAAACCAACCGGCATAAGAGGTATGCTGAAAGAGAAAAGCAGACTAAAGACCAGAAACACACGGTTCACCTTATGCATTTTCTCTTTTTCCAGAAACAGATAGTAAAAGAGAAGAAGCACTCCCAGACTTATCGTGGAGTATATCAGATAAATAATCATTGATTCCTCCTCCTCAGTTCTTGCTCTACAATATCCTGAAGGTCTTTGAGCTGCTCTTCGGTCAAATCGGTTTCCTTGGTGAAAAATGATGCAAAGTTTGATGGCGAATCATCAAAGTATTTTCTGATCAGACCTTTTAGATGCCGGGAAAAGTAGTCCGATTTTTTTACAGTGGGAAAGTACTGCCGTGATCGACCCATCTGTTTATAGTTAATATAACCTTTGTCTTTCATTCGTTTTAGAAGAGTAGCTACTGTTGTACTTGCCGGTTTCGGTTCCGGATACATCTCCAGCAGTTCATTCATAAATGCTTTTTTGCATTTCCAGATGTATTGCATCAGCTGTTCTTCAGATTTGGATAGCTTCATTATTCTACATATTTAGAGTTAACTCTACAATTGTAGAATAAAAAATTTTAAAAATCAAGAAATACTTATTAGTAGAAATCTTTACAAGTGAAATTTTTAGAGTATGAGCTATGAACAGGAAAGAAAAAAGAATTATGTCTGGATAATGGGTCAGTTACCTTAGACATTAACCCTCAGACTTGAAACTAACGATCCGGAACAATTCTTTCTGTTTTTGGTAAATCAAATAAAACAGAAATGAATGGACAGACAATATCAGACATATTGGAAAGGAAACTGGGTATTTACGCTTCCCTTTATTCTTCTTTTACTCTACCTTTTCTTGTGAGGCCGGGTTAAACGCGCTCTAATATCCAGCGCGGCGTGAGCCGGATGAGCCATGCAATAAGCCTCCATCTTCTGGTTACGTATGTGTGAGCTCTCTTCTTCTCGATGTCATTCAATATCTGCTGCACGGCCTTTTTCGTGTTGGCCATCCAGAAAATGCCCTTTTTCCCCTCTGTCATTTCGCTTTCAATAAACCCGGCCTTAATGTCGGTAATGGTGATGTCGATTCCGGATTTATTGCACCGATTGCGGTATCCCTGCATATAGGTCGATATAAATGCCTTGGAGGCAGCGTAGGGTGCGTTTCTTGCTGACCCAAAAAAGGAAGCCATGGACGATATCCCCACAATTTGTCCGCTTCCCTTTTTTCTGAAATATTGAAAAGCCTCACCAAAAAGCTGCACAAATCCTCTGATATTCACATTAATGATCTCCTGCTCCATGGAAACGATGGAGGAGGCCGGTGCATTTGAAATTCCCGCATTGAGCACAAGAATATCCATTCCGCCCATCTCCTGAATGAGCTGATGAAGCTGCTGCGATGAATTGTTCAGGTTGGTAACATCCATTTTCCGGTAAAAAAATGAATCTCCTAATTCGTTTTTCAGTTGTTCAAGCCTTTTGCTTCGGCGGCCGGTTCCACCAACGGTGTACCCCTCTTTGATTGCCAATCTTGCAAGGGATTCGCCTATACCGGAGGTGGCTCCAATGATGACCATCTTCTTCATTATCAGTCTTTTTTCATTAAAATCTGATTATAAACTATGATTTATTATAATAAGATGTGATTGGAATAATGGGTTAAAATGATGGCTTATGTGATGTTGTACAAGTTTTAGAGTGGAGAATCCGGTAAATAAATATCCGGGTTTGCTGCGAATCTGCAGGTGCAGAGGTTTTGATTGGTTACGCCAGAGAAAAAACCACTATGTTCAATCATAAAACAGAAGCATTAAATGCCAGTCAGAATCCAGAATATAAATTAATTTTCTGGCGGTTCAATTCGGCCCAACACCATACGAAATATAGACGTGAAACATAGAAAAAATTGTAACTTAGAGCACATAAATAGGCTTGATTATTTCAGAGGCCTCAGAATTTATGAACGGTCTGTTCGCCAAAAAGATGGATGTTGTTTCTTTATCGTAAAGAATGAGATGGAAAAGTTCCTGTTTCTGATGGGGGATCAGGATGCTTTGAGCAGATGCGGATTTCAAGGCACGATTATGGAGGTTGAATCACGGAAATTTCTTAAATGCCCGTGTTCACACGAAAATGCGGAGCAGCTGCGCTTAACATTTGAATTCACAAAACCTGTGCTGATCGGCAAGGGTAACTCTTATGGCCTGGGCGATCGTCTGGGAAATGCCGGGGCAGCTCATCTGAAAGCGATTCGGAACTCAGGCTTCAAACCGGTTCTTGCCCAGCAGTCTATTCGCGAGATCGAGCGAACACGGCGTACAGGAGAGGATGTGTTAAATGCTGCCAGCTGGGCGGTCTTTAGGGAAGGATACACGGATGGATTTGGTGCGGATGCTGATCATTTGAAAACAACAGATGACATTGACAGAATGGTGAAGGCGGGGTTTACCATGTTTACGATTGACCCAAGCGATTTTGTTGTCAATGAGGCTGTAAGACTTGGAAAAGAGGAGTTATTGGAACGGTATAAAAATCTCCAGTGGGTTGATTTAAATTCAAACCCAAACAAACATCTTGCCCGCTATGATAGAGGCACGATCAAATTAAGTAACGGATATACTTTTAATCCAACCAAAGTAGAGATCTTACGCGGTATGGTTAAATATGGCAGCGTCATCATACATACAAAGATGATGGTGCAGTATTTAAAAAAGTCGTATCCAAACCATCCCGCCGAATTCGAACTTTCCGTGGATGAGACGGATCAGCCTACCACACCGTTTGAGCACTACCTGATAGCCTCCGAACTGAACCGGCTTGGAGTAGATCTGGTCAGTCTCGCCCCGCGATTCTACGGAGATTTTGAAAAAGGAATTGACTTTAAAGGGGACTTGAAAACATTTCGGAAAGAATATGAGCTGCATATTTCCATTGCCAAAGAGTTGGGTGGATATAAACTCAGTATACATTCTGGAAGCGATAAATTCTCGATCTATGAAGTGATAGGATCGTTGCGCTCTGGCACTGTTCATGTAAAAACAGCGGGAACCAGTTACCTGGAAGCACTGAGAACCATTGCGCAGGTAAACCCGGACCTCTTCAGAGACATCCTTCGATTTTCGCTGAGAAGATTTAGCGAGGATAAAAAGACCTACCATATTTCTGCAAAGCCTGAAGAAGTTACAGATCCGGATCGTGTGAGTGATCTTGAATTACCTGCATTTTTGGATGATGTTCATGCCAGGCAGGTGCTGCATGTTGCGTATGGATCCGTGCTTACAGGAGCCGGAGCGGAGAAAAGCCAGTTTAAAAAACGGCTGATGAAATCACTTTCAAAACATGAAGAGATCTATGAGCAGAACCTTGAAAAGCATTTCATCAAACATTTACAACCATTTCAATCGTGAACTGCTGCCGATCATCGTCGAGAGGGATAGGTTGTAATTCTATATGGCAAGTTCACATCCGTAAAGTCCCCGAATCGATACTGCATTCGCGTTAGCTCTGCGATTCTTGGGCAGTGTCTAAATAAAGCAAAATAGCTGGTTCTGAAAGCTATATTTCTTGCATAAAAATTTATGGTGTATCTAAATTAAAAATTCTTTATATGTAGAATAAGCTCCTAATTTCCAATTTAACAATGTCTTTCAGACAGATTTTTTTGATGAATCTGACTTTTAGGTTTTAAAATTCAACAGGAGTATTCATAAAACGCCAGGTAAGTGCAATACCAGCTAGATTATTGAATGATGCAGTTTGTGTTGACTGGAGGTTTTATTGACAAACCTGAAACTAAAATCCAGTATGTATGAAAAAGGGAAGTTACACTCGGAAAGAGTTTTTAAAATCAACAGGCGCAGCTATTGGGGGCACGTTACTCACCGGGGCCGCACTCTCCAGCCCTAAAAAAACCGGAAAAATACTGAATAAACGAAGAGTTGTTCTTGTAGGAACCGGAATACGCGGGATCACTTTCTGGGGCCGCAGGATTCGCGAGAGATATGGTGATGTGATTGAATTTGTAGGGCTCTGTGACATCAACCCGGGACGGCTGGAATATGGTAAAGAGTATATCGGTGCGGATTGCCCGACGTTTACTGATTTTGATGAAATGATGAACACTACCAAACCAGACCTCCTGATTGTCACAACCGTTGATGCCACTCACCACCAGTTTATCATCAACGGACTGAAGAGAAATATTGATGTTATCACTGAAAAACCTCTCACAACGGATGACTTTAAGTGCCAGGCCATTCTGGATGCGGAAAAAGAGTCGGACGGTGAATTAATTGTTGGGTTTAATTATCGCTACAGTCCGCATCACACAAGGATCAAAGAGCTTTTAATGAACAATCGGGTAGGAAAAATCACCTCTGTGGATTTTGACTGGTACCTGAATGTATATCACGGCGCCTCCTATTTTAGAAGATGGCATGGGATTGAGGCCAGCGGAGGGACACTTCTGGTTCATAAAGCCACCCATCATTTTGATCTGCTAAACTGGTGGCTGAACTCTGACCCGGTTGAAGTATACGCAAAGGGTTCTCTGGAACACTACGGTGGCAATAACTCCTTCAGAGGGAATAAATGCCGTACATGTCCGCATAAAAATAACTGTGATTTCTATTGGGATATCACAGGAAACAATACCTATATGGACCTGTATGTGGCCAACGAACATCACGACGGATACATCAGGGATAACTGCCTCTGGAGACACGAAATTGATATTTACGATAAGATGTCTGTTCAGATTACCTATGCAAATGACGTGCAGGTGAATTACTCATTAACCACATATTCACCTTATGAAGGGATGAAAATAGGGTTTAACGGGTTTGACGGAAGAATTGACGCCTGGCATGGCATACCATGGCGGGAACGGGAAAAAATAAGCCAGAGTGAACTGCACGCGCAGGAGATGTCGCAGCAGGAATTTGATGAAGCGACAGACTTCGAGGAAATCATGGTGATGGATAACTTTGCTGCCGACTATGAGCATATTAAAGTGTTCCAAAGCAGCGGCGGACACGGCGGTGGTGATGAACGCCTTCAGAATCAGATTTTTCGAAACTCGAACGCTGCTGATCCATTAAATCACGTTGCAGGGAGTCGTGATGGCGCAATGTCGATACTGGTGGGAATTGCCGCCAGAAACAGTATTGAATCGGGTAAGCCGGTACGTATCAAAGATCTGACCTCACTGGAGCCGCATCCAACGAGAATGCTTTGACTTTACTGGTCAAAGTCGGATTTCAGATCACCATCTTACAATCTTCTTACAAACTTTGATGAAGTTTTATTGCCAAAGACTTTTTTTGATGGCAAATTAAGGAATATCCTTAGCATGAGAAGTAACTGCTCTATTATTTAACAGCAACCGTGTTCAGAATTACATATTCAAAAGCCAACGACATGAAAAAAACGACGATTGTACTCCTTACAGCACTATCCATCATTTTGTTAAACAGAAATTTTGTTTACTCACAAGAATGGCAGCCCCTTTTTGAAAATGATAGCCTTAACGGCTGGGTTCAGCTCAACGGGGATGCTGAGTATCAAATTGAGGGAGGCGTGGTTACCGGCACCGCACTCCTGGGTACGCCAAATACGTTTCTTGCCACAGATCAAATGTATAGTGACTTTATTCTTGAGTTTGATGTAAAAGTGGACCCGAGATTGAATTCAGGGGTACAGATCAGAAGTGAAAGCCGCGATGACTACAGAAATGGAAGAGTTCATGGTTACCAGGTGGAAATAGATCCTTCTGAGAGGGGCTGGAGCGGAGGAATTTATGATGAAGCCCGACGTGGATGGATTTACCCGATTACAAAGAACGAAGCGTGCGCAGATGCTTTTCAAAATGGACTTTGGAACTCATTCAGAGTCGAGGCGGTAGGTCACGAAATTAAGACCTGGGTAAACGGGGTACAGTGCACATATCTTTATGACAGCATGACTTCTGAAGGGTTTATCGCCCTTCAGGTTCACAGTATTTCTGATGAAGCTCAGGAGGGCGCGACAGTTCAGTGGAAGAACGTCAGAATACTAACGGAAAATCTGTCTGACTATCGCATGAAAGATGATCCGGAGGTGGAGCTCATTAACTGGGTGCCGAACACTCTTACTGAGCATGAAAAACGTCATGGCTGGAGACTTCTCTGGGATGGCGAAACGACAAATGGCTGGAGAGGTGCAAACGCAGAGACATTTCCGGAAAGGGGATGGGTGATTGAAGACGGCACGCTTTCGGTTATTGAATCGGACGGAACTGAATCACCGTTTGGGGATATCGTGACGGAGCAGGAGTTCAGCAATTTTGTGTTTGAACTGGAGTTTAAGATTACTGAAGGGGCAAACAGCGGAATCAAATACTTTGTGATTGAAGGGCTGAATCCCGGGAGCGGATCAGAAATCGGTCCTGAATACCAGATACTGGATAACGTAAATCATCCGGATGCAAACCAGGGCGTGGCCGGTAACCGTACCGTTGCCTCACTTTATGATCTGATTACTGCAACCAATTTATCAGAAAAGAACAGAGACGATGTGCGGTTCAAAGGTATCGGAGAGTGGAATAAAGCCCGGATTGTTGCTGAGGGGAACCACGTTGAGCACTGGCTGAACAATGTTAAAGTGGTTGAATATGAGCGCGGATCGCAGATCTACCGTAACCTGATTCAAAAAAGTAAATACAACGTATATGACGGTTTTGGTGAAGCTGCATCAGGCCATATCCTTCTTCAGGACCACGGTAATCATGTCTCATTCCGGAGTATTAAAATCCGGGAGCTTTAGAACATTTTCGTTTTTGAAGCTGCGAGAGTAAGGCGGGTCCTGGCAGAGTTCGAATTCGAGGAAATTGATTCTTTTCCGGGTGGAGTCGTATAGGGCTGATAGTATTGCGCTCGAAAAGAACTTTTGAAACTATCTCCTCGCAGGGGAAAGAGTATTTAGTGATCTATTCTATTCTTAAAAAAAGCGAATGATTGTTTAGCTTTCGATCCTAACAGCCGCCGGATAGCGATATTTTATCCATTCGTATGCACCAAACAAGGCAGCTGAATAGATAATATTACCGGCAAGCGTGTAGTGGAAAAACGGAATTGCCGCAACATAGCAGCTGATAAGTCCTTCGGCCGTTATAGGGTACATAGGACTGCTTACCCATACGCCAAAGTTGCTAATTAGATAAAAAAGAACCGATGCTCCAATAGCTCCACCTAGTACTCTGCCTGCAGTTACTTTTTTCAGCAGGTAATAGCCAAGCACAACAACCATTGCAAATGCCCCATAAGTATAAATGAATCCACTGCTCAACCAGGCGAACCCGTCATAGAAGCTGCTGTACATAATGTTATTGAGTAAGAGATCACTAATCCAGAGAGCAGAAAGTGGTACGATGAGGGCCCACTTTTTATCTGAAAAATATGCTGCACCAAAGAGTGCGATGGCACCTATAGGTGTGAAGTTAGTGGCATGTGGCAGCAAGCGTGATAGTGCCGCAAGAATAATGAATGCCGTAATGATCGTGATAGATTTTTTACTCATAACAGAGATATGTTTGGGTTAAAGAGTAAATATAAGAGATGCTAAGGAAAAGTGTGAAGAACATTACGCCATTAAAAATAAAAAAAAGCCACAACCGGTTTGGTTATGGCTTTTTGAAAAAGTAACCGAGAGATTTTATCTGTCGGCAGTAAGCTCGAGGTTAAGCTGGATGTCAACCTGATCTCCAACAACGGCCGTTGCGGCCCAGTCGCCAACACCAACTCCGAAGTCAGTTCTCATAAGTTCGGCACTGGCAACAATACCGGCAACTTTCTTGCCATCCTGCATGGGGTGGTCCATAACACCAAGCAATTCAAAAGGAAGCTCAAATTCGCGGGTTACATCGCGAATAGTCAGCTCGCCTATGGCTACAAACTGGTTGTCGCCAGTCTGCTCAATCGTATTACTTTCGAACGTCATATTTGGCCACTGTTCTGCATTGAAGAAATCTTCACTCATCAGGTGATTATCCCGTCGGTCATTTCTTGTGTTAATGCTTTCAATAGGGATGGTAACGTTGATGCTGCTTCCTTCTAAATCATTTGGATCGAAAAGGATTTCGGCATTGTAATCATCAAAAGATCCGTCAACGGGTGTAAAGAAGTGATTGATAGTAAAGTTTATTGCACTATGTGCGCGGTCTATTTCCCAGGCTTCTGATCTTTTCTGATCATCATTTGTGGCGGCAAATGCCGTAGCTGCTGCAAAAATAAAGGCTGCGAGAAGCAATGCTATTCTGTTTGGTAATGTTTTCATGGTGAATTTATATTGAGGTTGTTTTTAGTTTAATATTGAACAATATAACGTTTATCGAAAAAATAAACAATATGCTCAAACTTCATTGTTTCTTTACACAACATAATCATTCTGCTCTGCGATAAGTTTCACAGATGTGAAAAGATTTTGCAACGAACTGTTTGTTACACATCCATTTCGTGAGGATCTATGAAAAATCGCCAGGGGCGCTTAGCGTGTTCACCTGCATATTCAACGCCAATGCGTGGGGATGATTTAATTTCCGATATGGTGATTTTCGTCTGCTCAATCCAGATTGGAGAGGTATAAAGATCTGAGCCAGAATACTGTTTGTGAATTCCAAGTCCCTGCGACAGTTTACCAGGCCCGTTGGTAAGCTCCTTGTCGGGTCGGAAGTTTCGTCTTTTTTGTATGATGTCAAGTCCTTCTGTGGGAATAATCGACCGAATTAGAACAGCGTCTGCAAGTCCTTCGGCATTGGTAACAACATTAAAAAGATGATGAATTCCATAGCAAAGATAGATATATGCGTGGCCGGGTTTGCCATACATCACCTCCGTACGTTCAGTTCTGAGGCCGTTGTTTGCATGGCAGGCCCGGTCATTACGGCCACAATACGCCTCTGTCTCAGTGATGATGCCTGACGTAATATGCCCGTTCCATAAAGTGCAAAGACGTTTCCCTATAAGTTTGCGGCTAACATCAACCACATCGGGGTTCGCATAAAACGATTCCGGCAGTATGTCTGATGGCGAACGGCTCAAGAGATAGCGGTATATGGGTTTTTTTCAATGGCGGGAGCCTGTTGCAAAAAGGTGTCGCGATAGGCTCGGGCAATGACGGTTGTAATGACAAACAGCACGGCTGAGTAAAATGCCCAGAGGCTGATGATAATCAGTACGGTGTATCCCTGGTAAAAAAATCGATAGGCGGAAAATGCATATCCAAGATAGATACTCACGCCAAATTTGGCAGCTTCAAACATAATTGTGTAAAAAACGGCGGCTACAAGGGCTACTTTAGGATGAATTCGCCTCTCACTCACAAATCGATAGATAGCATAAAAAAGTAAGAACGTAAAAACGAGGGGGATTACCCCGGTCAGCCACTCCGTAAGCCAGGAAAATTCAATGACAATATCAGTGTAGGGCACCTGGTAATCATTAAATGGGAAAAGGCTGAGTAGTGAAATAGCCATCGTAAAAAAAAGAAAAACGCTGCCAATGCCTCCAAATGCAAAAAAGTTATAAATAAGCTCCATGGCGGGACCTTTTCTATCCTGAATATCAAACACATCAAAAATAACTTGTTTTAAAGTGTGAAAAAGGCCTTGAGCAAAAAATACAAGAATCACGAGTCCGGCAATTCCAAAAATCTGGCGGGCGCCTACGAGCGGTTCGATGAGTGCTTCAAGCGTTTCAACCCCTTCCACTACATCTCCGCTTTGAGATTCGTAACTAAATGCAGGAAAAAGTTCCCTTCCATATCGTATCAGCTCTTCAAAAGCCGTGTCAACTGACAGAACATACCCTAATATGGACGTCATGATGAGGGTGAAAGGTATGGCACAGATGAAAAGGTTGAAGGTGATAGCAGATGCACCAAAAAAAATGTGTTTCTTCGAGGAGAGACGAAGAACCTGTTTCCAGAACTGCACAAATCTGTTATGTTGTGGTATCGCCATATACAGGATAAAATAAGTGCGAATACATTTAAACCAAAAAAGGATATCATCCTACTGAAATAATAGCTGTTAATAGGTAGATTATCCATAGTTTTAAACAGCTGAACCTCGCGATGATAGCATCTGTGGATGGATGTGACATTTTAAGGTGAATACAGGCGATCAATTTCTCCGATTAGCAGATAACTAATTTGTAGTATGAGTAAAAAGAAAAAGCAGACGCCGTTGATGCGGCAATATTTTGATATTAAAGAGAAGCACCCGGGAACTATTTTACTATTTCGGGTGGGTGATTTTTACGAAACATTCGCAGATGACGCTGTTCTGATTAGCAAAGAGTTGGGAATCACGCTTACTAAACGAAATAACGGGGGGGACCAAACGCCACTGGCCGGTTTTCCATATCATGCACTCGACACATATTTACCCAAATTAGTGAAGAGGGGGTATCGTGTAGCCATTTGTGAACAGACCGAAGATCCGGAAACAGCTAAAAAAGCCGGGAAGAAAATTGTAAACCGGGAGGTTACCGAAATCACTACGCCGGGGGTAACCATGTCGGACAAGCTGCTGGATCACAAACGGAACAACTATATTGCCTCCGTTTTCTTTACCGGCGGAACAGTGGGAATTGCATTTTCCGATATTTCAACGGGGGAATTTGCGCTGAGCCAGCTCTCAAAGGCTGAACTCGACTCGGTATTGCAATCGATACAGCCATCAGAAATTCTGCTTCAAAAAAAATTGAAAAGCAGTGTTCCGAAAGAGTTGCTAAGCTACAACAACACCTTTATTGATGACTGGGTGTACGAAGGCGATTACGGCTACAAGCTTCTAACCGATCATTTTAACACCCATTCACTGAAGGGATTCGGGGTGGAAGACCTGGAAATTACCCATAAAGCTGCTGGGTCGTTGTTACACTACATGCAGGAAACCCAAAAATCATCACTGGGCCATCTAAGGCGACTCTATGCCTATGAGAATACCGATTACATGGCGCTCGACGGCTCCACAAAACGTAATCTTGAGCTCACTTCGGCCATGCAGGAGGGCGGAACGGAGGGGACGCTGGTGTCGATCCTTGATGATACCGTTACGGCGATGGGCGGCAGATTGCTGAGGAAATGGATTATGAGGCCCTTAAAGAGGGTGAAGCCGATTGAACAGCGGCTGGATGCGGTCACCTGGCTCAATAAACACCACGATCGGAGAAATGAGCTGCGTGAAGAAATGTCACAAATTGGAGATTTGGAGAGATTGATCAGCCGCATTAGCGTAGGGCGCTGTAATGCGCGCGACATGAAGCAGCTTCAGCTATCGCTGGCCCAAATACCAAACGTGAAAATACAGATTTCCGGCAACGAGAATGAACTTCTTGAGCAGATTGACGGTGACCTGAAACTGCTGATTGATGTGCAGGAAAGAATTGAACAGGCTATTGTTGAGGACCCGCCCGCAAGCATTCGCGACGGAGGCATTTTCAAGGATGGGTTTAGTGACGATCTGGATGAGCTGCGGGAAATAGCGCGAAACGGAAAAGACTATATCGCACGAATTAAAGATAAACTTGCGAAAGAATCAGGAATTCCGAGCCTGAAAGTGGGCTTTAACAAGGTATTTGGCTACTACATTGAGGTAACCAATACCCACAAAAACAAGGTGCCCGAGCATTTTATCCGCAAACAAACGCTGGTAAACTCTGAACGCTATATTACCCCGGAGCTGAAAGAGGTGGAGGAGAAAGTACTCTCGGCCGAAGATAAAAGTAAAACGCTGGAAGGAGAACTTTTTGAAAAGCTGAGGCTGACTATTGCCGAGTATGCCGAGCAGATCCAGGATATTGCCGCAGCCCTTGCCCGCCTCGACTGTCTGCAGAGTTTTGCCGAAGTGGCTTTCCGCAATAATTATGTGTGCCCCGAGATCAATACAGGGGACGTGCTGGATATTAAAAAAGCTCGACACCCTGTTGTGGAAAAAACCCTGGATGCGGGTGAGCCCTTTATCCCCAACGATATCTACCTGGATAACAGCGAGTACCAGATATTGATGATCACCGGGCCAAATATGGCAGGGAAAAGTATCATTTTACGACAGACGGGTCTTCTTGTACTGATGGCACAGCTCGGCTGTTTTGTGCCGGCAGAAAAAGCAACCATCGGGCTTGTGGACAAAATTTTTACCCGGGTGGGGGCGTCCGATAACCTCGCCGCAGGTGAAAGTACGTTTCTGGTAGAGATGAACGAGGCAGCCAACATTTTAAACAATGCCACTCCAAAATCGTTGATTCTGCTTGATGAAGTGGGCCGTGGCACCAGTACGTTCGACGGACTCAGCATCGCTTGGGCGCTTTCTGAGTATCTGCACAATCAGCCCGAAGTGGCGGCCAAAACACTTTTTGCCACACACTACCACGAACTGAATGAGCTGGAGAGCCGGTATGAGCGAATCAAGAACTTCAGTATTCAGGTGAAGGAACACAAAGGCAAGGTGATCTTTCTGAGAAAACTGATTCGCGGCGGTGCCGACCACAGCTACGGTATACAGGTGGCAAGTATGGCTGGGCTGCCGGAGGCGGTGATCAGTCGCGCGAAAAGTATCTTGTCAAATTTGGAGAGCCACACGCTGGATGTGAGCCACAACGGGGAGAATGAAATCATAGAAAAGACTGCCAAAAAGAAAAAAGCGGCTGCTGCTGCATCAAAAAATGTGGAGAAACAGGAGCAGCTTCCTCAGATGACGCTTTTTGGCTCATCGATCGATCCCAATACCGAAACCATCCTGAACAAGCTGGAAGCCAGCGATCCCGAACGAATGACGCCGATTGATGCGCTTCTGCTGCTGAGCGAACTGAAGAGGCTGGCGAAGTGATTTTTTATTTTTTGGCTTTTTGAATGATTTATCTATTAATGATTTATCTATTAATGAGTTATCAATTTAATTTATCCAGTCCGCTAGTTTTGGCAGTTCTGCTATGTGTTGTTTTGATTGCTTGTGATGGTGAAATTGATCAAAGTAATAGTATTCAAGACTATGAGATGGTGAATTCTATTTCTCTGTCTGATACGATTTCAGTAAATCGTACCATAACTATTAGCCAAGTCACAGACAGTCTGGTAATTGCAACGCCTTTGCGTATACTGAATGTCGGAGAAAGGTTTTTGGTCGTCACAGAGAACAGGAGTGAAAGCTTTATTAATGTCTTTTCTTTGCCTGATTTGAGTTTTCTGTACTCATTTGGAACCATAAGCAACGGACCGAATCCAGAGGAGTTTCAATCAGTTCCCATATACTTTAATGTTTCAGGAAATAAATTGATTTCGTATGACGGACTTTCACGGAAATTGAGATATATAGAACTAAATGATACAACGATAAGTAAAACAAGAGAGGTGAGTTTATCTTACGATGGTCAAATGGATCCATTAAATAGAGTTCGAAGAATTCGGGATGATCTCTACTTTGCTGATTATGGCAGTTCTTTTGAGAACACAGATAAAGAACATATCGCATTAAAACCGGGAGTGGAAGATTCACTTTTTACATTTGGCAGATATCCTGAATCCGATCTTGAAGGTTTTGAGAGATATGGACAGTTTATGAAAGAGAACGTAGCCAAACCGGATGGTTCACGCTTTGCCACTTTTTACTTCCGCTACAATGCCTTGAAAATCTTTGCATCGGATGGAGAGCGAATTGAAGCCATAAAAGTTAATGATTCGCTTATTGAAGATAGCTTAGCTCAAGCAACGAATGATATTTTTTTTCGAACAACTGCCGCAGCGTCTGATAACTATATCTATACAGTGAGCTATTACACATCCAGAGAGAATATTTCGACACCTGATAGTTCATCAACATCATTTTTTGAAGTCTGGAATTGGGATGGTAAACCTGTTTACAGAGCTTCTTTTGATCGGTTTATTGATAATTATACTGTTTCAGAGATGCATCAAAAAATATACGCTTACAATAAATCCAATGATGATACTATCTACGAATACAACCTGCCTTTAGAGTAACAACGTTAAATTGAGATTCTTTTGCCAATACAGAAGCCTTATTAAATAGAATAGAAGCCAGCGATCCCGAACGAATGACGCCAATTGATGCGCTTTTGTTACTCAGCGAGCTGAAGAGACTGGCGAAGTGAAGTTCTTTTTTTGGCGAGGATGTTCCGTACCTAACGGCACGTTGTAAGCGTGCACCAATCAACAGTTTTTACAAAGATTATGTCCCTAACGGGACAAATTAGCTTTAAAACTTAAGAATATGTTAAGGAAAAGGGGCAATTACCGGCCCCGTGAGGGGCCACATTTTTATAAAACGAGGGTATAAAGTAATCAACTGCCCCGCTGGGGGCAGTACTATACGATCTTTTTTTGTAAGACTTTTTTAAAAGCCGGTTCATACAGGTAGAAGAACATAATCATCCCAAGTCACAGAGCTATGGCCAACACTTACACGCAACTCTATATCCAGTTCATCTTTGCCGTACAAAACCGTAAAAACCTTATCCGTCCGCAATGGGAGCATGCACTTCACAAATACATAACCGGTATTGTTCAAAACAAATCACATAAGATGATTGCCATTAACGGTATGCCCGATCATCTTCACATGTTTATTGGTTACAGGCCTGCAGAATCTTTTGCAGAATTGATGAAGGTTGTAAAAGGAGAATCTTCCAAATGGATTACTGATCACGGATTTGTAAAAGGTAGATTCAGGTGGCAGGAAGGTTATGGAGCGTTTTCCTACAGTCGCAGCCATATCGACCGGGTATACCATTATGTGATGAATCAAAAAAAAGCATCATCAAAGGAAATCGTTTCAGGAGGAGTACCTTGAACTACTCGATAAGTACGGTGTGGATTATGATGAGCGGTTTATCTTTAAGAAAGTAGTTTAGCGAGGTTGCCATGTTCTTCCTCCTGCAGAAGCAGATAGTAAACCAAACCTTCCCTTTTTTAAGTAACCTGTACCCATTATGGATTATTCATTAGCCGGAAGTAGAAAAAACTAATCCACTACCCCTTATGTGTAAGCTCGAGGCGAGCGATCCAAAAAGGATGACGCCGATTGAAGCGGCTACTCAGCGAGTTGAACAGGCTGGCGAAGTGAAGATACCGTACCTAAAGGCACGGAGGAGGTCTAGGGTCGACTGATGGTTTTACAAAGATACTGTCCCTGACGGGACAGGGTGATTTACCTGCAAACAGCTATGTAAGGACTAAGAACCCGTCCGGTCAGATCCTCAAAAGATGGTTTGGTTTCTGTCGGAGTGAGAGATATCCGATCCCTTTCCGTGATGTTTATGCCCAGTCAGAGGCACTATCCTTTAAAAAAATATATACCCACCAAGTCCGGCCCCGTGAGGGGCCATATCTTTGTAAAAACGCTGCTACGTAGGAACCAATTGCCCCGCTGGGGGCAGTACCATCACGTTGGTCGCAAAAAGATATACCGTACCTAACGGCACGGAGGAGGTCTAGGGTCGACTGATGGTTTTTACAAAGATACTGTCTCTGACGGGACAGGGAGATAACTGTAAACAGCGAGATACCAGATCGATCATATCCTCAAAACGCTCTCAACCATTTTTTAACAAACTTTATTCTGCAATCCATAATCAAACATTGCAGTAGAGAATGAAGTTATTTAAAATACGAGGTAACACTTTTTTTGTAAATTAGTAAAAACTCACTGTAAAGCCTTATAAATTAACCTAATCTATCTATTATGAAATATTCTCGCAGATCTTTTTTAAAAACATCCGGCGCGCTAGCAACCGGTTTGGCGGTAGGGACACTTCCATTTTTGAAGTCCTGCGCACCGGCAGGAGAGCAATATAGCCCGTTTGGACTCCAGCTATATACCTTGCGGGATGTAATTGGTGATGATCCCCAGGGAATCATTCGTCAGGTAGCCGAATTCGGGTATAACCAAATTGAAAGCTACGAAGGCCGTCAGGGTATCTTTTGGGGCATGAGCCATACAGACTTCAAAAGCTTTTTAGATGATCTTGGCGTAACCATGGTTTCCTCGCACGCCAACGTATTCAACAATTTTGAACAGAAAGTAGAGCAGCTTGCCGAAATTGGTGTTCCCTATATTACCTGCCCGTATGTGGGGCAGCAGGAGTCCGTAGATGCCTGGAAAGAGATGGCAGCTACGTTTAACAACCTTGGTGAAATCGCCAGCAACGCCGGGCTTCAGTTTGCCTATCATAATCATGCATACTCGTACGAAGAGGTAGAGGGGCAGATTCCACACGAAATTCTGATGGCAGAGACCGACGCGGATCTTGTAAAACATCAAATGGACATCTACTGGGTTGCGGTCGCAGGACACGATCCGGTTGAGTGGATGCAGAAATATCCAAACCGATACACGTTATGCCATATTAAAGATATGGGCGGTACAGCCGAAGAGCCCGAATCCGTAACGCTGGGTACAGGCTCGCTCGACTTCCCGGCCATTCTGAAAGTGGCAGAAGAGCAGGGCATGGTATACAACATTGTTGAGCAGGAAGCTTATACTGGCACAACTCCTATCGATGCTGTTGGAGCCAATGCAGAGTATATGAAAAACCTCGACGTATAAGTCATCATTCTTATTATCTTAAACCTGAAATGGGCAGATAGCCTGTTTCAGGTTTTTTTATGCGCTGAAATTCAGCATCAAAAAAATACATTTGCAAAACTCTGCCAAATATATCGCCGACAGAATTCGCCTGATGATTGCAACCAAGCAGTTTCAGATTGGGGAAATTCTGCCCTCAACCAGGGAGCTGGGGCGACAGCTGGGAGCGAGTTTTCACACGGTTAGGAAAGCATACCATCAGCTGGCCGACGAGGGTTTGATTGTTAGTGAACAGGGAAGAGGTTTTGTGGTACAGAAACAGAATACCAACCTGAGTAAGGAGGAGCGGCTTGAGCTTGCTGCAGATAAAATCCAAAATCTGCTTGAAGAGCTGATCGGCTATGGCCTTGACGAAACCGAGGTTGAGGCGATGTTCGAGGAGAAAACCAGCTTTATGGATTGGCCGGATCGCATACAGAGTATTGCTACAATTGGGGAAACGTATGAGCTTGCCAAACTTTTATCCGATTCGATTAAGGATCAGATCGGCGTTAAAAGCACAACCTTGAATACGTCGGATTATGATGAAGCATCCCGCTACGATGCGCTGTTTGTACCGATTCATCTGGTAAATGAATTTCGGAGCCTCAGCGATTCCATAAAAATTTTGCCGGTGGTTTTTCATTATGATGCCGATGTTCTGCTATCCATCATCGACAGGGCGGGAATTGAAGCCATTGGGCTCGTTACGGCCGAAGAGGACACGATTCCAAAAATTATTGATGAACTTAAATCCCTGATGCAGTTTCGCGGCGCATTTGTGGCCGGCGCTACGTATGGAAAGTCCCTGCCGCTGTTTGTGCGAAATACCGATCTGATTGTGTATACTCCTGCGAGTGCGAAACTGGTTGAAGAGAAAGTGTCGGAAAAAAACCGGATTTGCCTCAAATACATCATTTCCGAGAAGAGCGCCGATATGATTCGGTCGGAGCTGTGGGATCAGTAGGTTTTTACGTGAGACGTGAGACGTGAGACGTGAGACGTTATGCTCCCTCAATTACTCTTCTCAGATCAGGAGAACTTTTCACTTTTGCCTTTTCACTTTTACACAGAGCCTGTTACCTTTTTATCCATTATGAAGAAAAAAATTCACAGACTTATTCGTCAGGCAGCAGAAGCGCTCGAATCAGAAATTGAGACCGTTCGGGAAAAACCATCGACCGATATTCTCTTTAACGGGCAAAAGATGAAAACAGCCCCTGCCGATTTTACCGACTATTCGTTCGAGTGTCATCAGCCCTCCATACGTTTTGCCGAGGAGATTAAAGCAACTATTAGCGATAAAAGCCACACAATACATCCCGTTTCGTTTGAGGATAAACAGGTGGTTTTACGGTTTCCTGATGATATGGGGAACGTGATAGACGAAGTGCATCTGGAGTGGGAGAATGATTTTGTTCTGAAGCGTACGCTATCCGAAATCATGAACCTCGAAGATGCAAAAGATGGAGTAAACAGCCGGCTCGAGCGTCTTTTTAACCCTGATGAGAACAGTATTCCATTCGATGGCGAAATTGTTGAGGACGGACATAGAAATGAGGCTCAGTACGATGCCATTCAGAAGGCGATGACCCGCCGGTCTCTGTTTATTTGGGGTCCGCCTGGAACCGGAAAGACCGATACGCTGGGCTACATCATTGCCAATTATCTGCTGGATGGAAAAAGAGTACTGTTTGCTTCCAATACAAACCGAGCCGTAGATGTGGGGCTGCTGAGCACGCTGCATGCACTGAACGTTGTTAAGGTTTCGGTACCCCAGTCAAGGATTACCCGTTTTGGCGATGCCGCACTTCCTGAGCCCGCGCTTGAGCCACACCTCTTTGAATCGCAAATGGAGCAGGCGATTAATCAGCGTAAAAGCGAAGCCGGCGAATGGATAGATCTGCTGAGCCGTCGTGAAAAGGCTCTGAAAGCCGTGGAAAAAAGGATGCGGAATGGCAAGCAAATGACCAACAAACAGGAACTCGAGCTCAAACTGATTGAGCAGAAGGTGAAGGATGCCGGGGGGCTTGAACGGCTTGAGGAGAAAATGGAAGAGCTAAGCAACGTAAGTGAGCGGCGTGAGCTCTGGAAAAAGCGGCTGGTGGCTACCACGCTGGCCAAGGTATGTACCTCCGACCTGTTTCACGACCTGGAATTTGACGCCGTTGTTATTGATGAGGGATCCATGGCCAGCTTACCCTACCTGATGGTTCTCGCATCCCACGCGAAATGGCACACTGTGGTGGTGGGTGATCCCATGCAGCTGCCGCCCATTGCACTCACATCAGACTATAAGGCGCGTAACTTTCTCGAGAAAGATATTTTCACAACGGTTTCGAATGCGGAGTCGAGCGAAGATCTGTTTAACTGGCACGATCAAAACGAATCGTTTACCGCTTTTTTTGATACACAATACAGGCTGGAATCATCACTGGCCGATATCATCAGCACGGTTTTTTATGAGGGGCGCCTGAAAACTGGTAAAGTGCCAGAAGCGACCCTGAACAGTGTATCGGGAAGGGCTTTTCATCTGGTGAACACATCGAAGTACGCGCCCTATCTCACTCAAAAAACCGGAGAGCGGGGTTTCAAACCGGTGAACATGGTGCACCAGGAGGTGGTGGAGCGGCTGGTGAAAAATATGCAGGGCAAGGGGATTCTGATGGAGCAGATTGGGGTGATTGTGCCGTTTCGAAGCGTGGTATACGATCTTCGAAACCGTCTCTACGAAGCCGGCGTGCGTGGAGTAGAAGTTGGAACGATCCACACGTTTCAGGGTAGGGAGAAAGAGTATATTATTTTTGATACGGTGATGAGCGGAGAGCAGCAGAGGGGGCAAAAAAGGCACTACTCGGTGCGTCCGCTCGATGAGGAGAAAAACGGAATGAGCGTTCCCCGTCTGTTAAACGTGGCCTTTTCGCGAAGTAAGCGGGAACTGATTATTATAGCCGATATGGATCACGTGGAGCGGGTGTACGGCAATAAGTTTTTGGGCAGACTGCTTAGGAAGATGGTTTAAGCCTGGCACTTGAACCCCGGGATACCCGTCGTACTCATCTAATAGGTTTGGGATAAACAACCTGACAGCATCTGCTGAATCTGTCAGCGTTGTGTTGTGGCTGTCAAGTTCAATTTAGGCTCGATTCTCCAAACCAGACGCTGTCAGAAACCCGGAAACCCGCCGGACATGCTGACAGGTCTTTCTATATCCCATCAACCTGACAGCACCCACCGGATCTGTCAGCGTTGTATTGCGGTAACAAGTTTAATTTTGAGAGCTTCCCCAAACCCGACGTTGTCAGAAATTCGGAAGGACGCTGGGTATGCTGCCAGGTCTTGTCTTCTCACTCCAATAACAATTTTTCAGAAGGAATTGCTTTCAGCCTGAATTCTTCATGAGCCTCCTTAAAATTTCGAATTCCCCCAAATTTATCAATTACCTGCTCTAGCTCAATAAAAGACTTTCGTTTATTGATGAATTCACAGTATGAAGAGTAAGCGTAAGCTGAAAAGCTTTTCGCAATTTTATGATGAATTGGATTTCGATGGATGTAACATATTAGGTTTAAAAAGTTGGATTCGTCAATAACTTTAATTCTTTTAAATGGTCCTTCAATTAAAGTGCCAGACCGACTTTTCTTCTTGTTAATATATCTGGTATAGCTATTCATCAAGTGACTGATCTGCTTCGAAGGGTTAAAAGGTTTCTTTTCGGGGTTTTGTGTTCCATGATAGTATCCAGATATAAATTTCTCTTTATTTGAAAAATAAAACATCACTTGTTCTTCAAGTGAGAGTGGTCTGATGAGACAATGAAAATGATTTTCTATCAGGCACCAAGCAAACGTCTGAAGGGCTGGTCTTAAATAATACTCGTATTTTTTAAGAAATTCGCGGTAATCATTTTCACCGAAGAATAATTTATTTCTTCCGGCGCCTCTATTGTATATATGATAGAAATATCCCTCTTTTAGTGTTTCCATAGAGATGGACTCATTTTATTATCTTCCTGTTCAGATATATAGTTAATGGAAAATTTAGCAGAAACATGTTATTAACACAAAAGGCCAAGGAGTCGTCGCTGTCAGAAGGTCTTATATCTTGAAACAACCTGACAGCACCCACAGGATCTGTCAGCGTTGTGCTGTTGGTTTTGGCTCACTTTGGATGAAAAATAAGAGCGACGCTGTCAGAAATCCGGAAACCCGCCGGGCATGCTGACAGGTCTTTTTTTCTTTCCCACCAACCTGGCAGCACCCACCGGATCTGTCAGCGTTGTGTTGCGACCGTCCAGTTCAATTTAGGGTCGATTCCCCAAACCAGACGCTGTCAGAAACCCGGGAAGGCGCCGTGCATGCTGACAGGTCTTGTCTTGTCACTCCAACAGCAATTCATCAGAAGAAAGTACTTGCAGTCTAAATTCTTCATGAGCGTTCTTAAAATTTTTAATTCCTCCAAATTTCTCAATCACTTGGTCAAGTTCAATCAAGCGATTTCGCTTTTTAAGAAAGTCATAATAAGATGAGTGCGGATAATCTGAATAACTTTTGGTAAATCCATGATGGATTGGATTTCGATGAATGTAACATATGAGGTTCAGGAAATTGGATTCATCAAGAACTTGTATTCTTTTAAACGGGCCTTCTATTAAAGTGCCAGAACGATTTTTCTTCCTATTAATATATCTGGTATAACTATTCATAAAGTGACTGATCTGCTTCGACGCGCTAAAAGGTTTCTTTTTAGGATTTTTTGTTCCGTGATAATGTCCAGATTCAAATTTCTTTTTATTTGATAGATAAAAGTTTACTTGTTCTTCTACCGTGAGTGGCCTTACGAGAAAATGAAAGTGATTTTTCATTAAGCACCAGGCAAATGTTTGAAGAGCTGGACTTAAATAATACTCATATTTATTAAGAAAAAAGCGGTAGTCATCTTTACTAAAGAACAACTTGTTTCTTCCGGCTCCCCTATTGTATATGTGATAGAAATATCCCTCTTTTAATGATTTCATAGCGATGAACCCATTTTAATATTTTCTCAATCTGATAATTAGTTATGAAGAAATAATACAGAAACATGTTTTTAACACAAAGCCCTGAAACCGAGACTATCAAAAACCCGGAAAAGCGACGGGCATGCTGACTAGGTCTTTTTCTTACTCATCAACCTGACAGCACCCACCGGATCTGTCAGCGTTGTGTTGCGACTAACAAGTTCAATTTGGGGTCGATTCCCCAAACCTGACGCTGTCAGAAAGCAGCGAAAAGATTGAGGTTCAAAGTCCAAAGTGTGGCCATTCGAAGACTCATGTAGAACGCCGTCGCCGGTCCGGTTCCATAAGACCATACTTGGAACTGGTTTGGATTTCGTCGAAACCCAAAATATTACTGAGGCGGTGGATGAGGTTTAGTATTCGAGTGAAAAAGGGTAAACCGTTTTTTACTACTGTAGATCAAACACTGTATTTATTTGGGTAAATTTTGCGTATGCAAACAATTTCTAAAAGGTGAACGGCAAGAGTTGGAAAGATCTTTACTGTTTACTTTCTACGTAGTAGTATGGTAAGCTGTTTTTTCAAATGATCAAGATCATTTTCGATGATTGACCATACAATTTCATAGTCAATACCGAAATAATGGTGAACAATCCGGTTTCGAAACCCTCTTATTCTGTTCCACTCTATTTCGGTATGTTTCTCGTGGAAATCTTTACCCAAACGATTAGCCGCTTCCCCAATAATTTCAAAGTTTCTTACAACAGCATCTATTGTTTTGTCATCTTCAATAAATGCCGAGTAGTCCATCCATTAGTAAATCTTTCAATTTTTTCGGCCGCTTCAAGCATATCCTCTAATAGTAAAGATGCATCTCGTTTAGACATATATTAGGTCTTCTTCAAAAGCTTTATAATATTTAGGCTTCACAGCTTTTTTGGATACTAAGTCAACACGTTGATTTAGTAAAGACTCAATTTCTTCAGCAAGATCAATGAAGCGAATGCCTATATCATCATTAAATTCAACCAAGAGATCTACATCACTATTTTCAATGTTTTCATCTCTTGCTACTGATCCAAAAACAGCAAGAGACTTAATGGGATATTTTGAATAAAGGGAATCCTTATTCTTTGTCAGAGTTTGAAGTACGTCTTCTTTCTTAATCATATCACAAAATAAGCTATTTCTTCATGGTTTTCATAAATATACATCAAGAGAGTGTTCAGAACATCAAACCCATTCTCTCGGGTTTTCTAGCACATCAATCAATTTTTCTTCTGCAGACCCTGGTTTCGGATTAAAATCATAATCCCATCGCACACGTGGGGGCAGGCTCATAAAGATCGATTCAATCCGGCCGTTTGTTTTGAGGCCAAACAGAGTGCCGCGATCGTGAATCAGGTTAAACTCCACGTAGCGGCCCCGCCGTATTTCCTGCCAATACCGTTGTTCAGAGGTATATGGTTCATCCTTTCTCTTGCGCGCAATGGGTGCAAACGCTGGTAAAAAAGAATCACCCGCGCTCATCGAGAAGTTCAGCCAATCTTCAAGTGTGCGTTCTTCATCAGCTCGCCTGTAATCATAAAATAACCCGCCAATTCCGCGAGCCTCTCCCCGGTGATGGTTAAAAAAATAGTCGTCGCACTGCTGTTTAAAATCGGGATATAGATCATCCCCGTGCTCATTACAGGCGGTTTTTAATGTTTTGTGAAAATGCACAGCATCTTCTTCCCACAAATAGTACGGTGTGAGGTCAGCTCCGCCCCCAAACCAGCCGTCCACGGGTTTGGTCATTCTCTCATCATCATACAGTTCGAAATATCTGAAATTGGCATGAACCGTTGGCACCATGGGATTCACAGGATGAATAACGAGGGAGAGACCACCGGCCCAGAACCATCCGTTTTCTACATTAAAGTGTTTTTTGATGGGACCGGGCAGTTCACCGTGTACTTCCGAGATATTGACTCCTCCTTTTTCAAAAACATCACCCTTTTCAATGACTCGGGTAAGCCCGCCACCGCCGCCTTCCCGTTCCCACCTGTCTTTTCGGAATATTTCCTTCCCGTCGATCTCTTCGAGCTCAGAGCAGATAGTGTTTTGAAGGACTTTGATGTACGCGGAGAATTCAGTTTTTATGGCTGACATATATTGTTTGTTGATTCTAAGTTCTCCCCTCTAGAGAGGGGACAGATGCGGAACGTTCAGTGTAGCATCAGGGGTGTGTTTAGATTCGTTGCGCATAGCCTGAAATATAATCGACATCCGGTAAACAAACCTGTTTTGGCCCTCAATTTGCGGTGGGGCTTTTGGCGACACACCCCTTGCACCGCTCACACTGCTTTGCAGTTTCGCTTATGCTTATCCCCTCTCGAGAGGGGACTTCTTAGTTTTCACTTTTGCGTTTTCACTTCAGAATAATTCTTAACGGTATCCACAAAAGCGCGGGCGTGATCAACCGGAACGTGAGGCAATATGCCGTGGCCGAGATTGGCGATGTACCGCTGTGTACCAAATCTATCAATCATTCGGCGGGTTTTCTTCTCAATTTCGGGTATGGGAGCCAATAAACCGGTGGGATCGAAGTTGCCCTGCAGCGTGATTTCGTTTCTTGTTTTTTCGCGGGCAAACTCGGGGGCAATCGTCCAATCGAGACCCAGTGCGGCTGCACCGCTTTTGAAGCTGAGGCGTTCCAGCGCATACCACGCTCCTTTTGCAAAGAGAATTACGGGTACATCTTTAATCGATTGCGTGATCTCCATCAGGTATGGCAGAGCCCACTCATTAAAATCATCGGGGCTCAGCAGGCCTGCCCAGGAGTCAAACAGCTGAACGGCTTGTGCACCGGCTTCAACCTGCGCCCGGAGATAGTCGATGGTGGCTTTGGTGAGTTCTTTCATCACGTGGCGAGAGGCATCGGGGTACTGATAAAGAAATGCTTTGGCTTTATCGAAATTTTTAGATCCCTCGCCCTGAACCATATAGCAGAAGAGCGTCCATGGGGCGCCTGCGAAGCCGATAAGCGGTACACGCCCGTTCAGCTCGTGCCGGGTAAGCGTGATGGCTTTCATCACGTGGTTGAGCTTCTCAGCAACATCCTCGGCCAGAATTGCAAAAGCATCATCTTCGGTTTTGATGGGATTTCCCATCACCGGACCTTTTCCGGGAACCAGGTCTACATCAATCCCCAGGGCCTGTGGTACGGTGAGGATATCGGAGAAAATGATGGCTGCATCCGGCTCCAGCTCATCAATGGGCTGGATGGTGATTTCGCAGGCAAGCTCGGGCGTTTCAACCCGCTCAAAAAAGGAGTATTTCCTTCGTAGCACCATATATTGGGGCAGGTATCGTCCGGCCTGGCGCATCATCCACACGGGAGGACGTTCAACGTTTTCGCCTTTCAGTGCTCGAAGAAAAAGATCGTTTTTAAGTTTCGGGAAATCGTGGGGCATGTTAATTAGCTATAAATTTAATAATCAGTTGTGAAAAGGGGGATAGAATCAACAGAGTTGATTCGGGGGGAGGGCTCTAAGGTCTCTGAATACGGTACATATTTCATGGAGAAAACCCTTCGCGTTCAAAAAAAGAGCCCCTTCGAAGGGGGACAGTTTTTTAACTATTACAGTTCTTCCCAAACATTACTTCACAGATCATTCATTTCATTGTTATTGGAGGTTTTTAAAGAGCCAAAAAATAGTTTCTTCAAAATACTTCTTTCCTTTAGGATTTAATAAAGAATTAAATTACAAAGATATAATTTAGTTTGAGAAATATCTGGATTCATTTGAACTGAATGTGACGAACTTAAAATTAACAGGTGGTTTCTTTCGTAAATTTTTTTCTTGATTCTATATATATATATAATACGCAAAGGCTATATAGCTTAATATTAATTATATGGGTTTAGACATAATCTTCAGCAATTTCAAAAATAATCAGAAAAAAACTATTCTGATTTCCCCGTTAGTTTTATTTTTTCTGATTCTGATTAGTTGTGAGAAAGGCGATCTGAAGAGATCATATATATCTAACGTTCACAAAGAACGATTGGGAGAGTTGATTAAAGAAAACGTTGTGACAATTAATATTAGTCACGATGATCCAACAATCGTGGAAATAGATTCAACTGCAGAAGACTCATTACTCGTTCAACCAGAAATTTTTGGACAGATTTCGGATATAACGTTCGACAATCAATTCATTTACATCACAGATCAAAAGAAACATCAACTGGTTAGATATAACATAAACAGTGGAGTTTTTAAAACGATTGGGCAGCAGGGAAGGGGACCATCTGACTTTAATAAACCAGTTCTAGTGGAAAAAGGTGCAGATCATCTATTCATATTTGAAGCAAATAATGATCGAATTCAGGTAATTGATAGAGATTTAAAGTCTGTTGCAACATTTGACGCCCCTGGTTTCGGGGGGTTCAATGTAAATAAGCAGTACATACTTGTACCTTGGCCTGACCTATTTAGCATAGATGGCAAAGTTGTGAATGTTTTTCAAAACAGCCGGGATTTTAAAAGGATAGATAGAAGTTTATTGCCCGTAATAACAAATCCGGGTACAGGATCACCGGGGGATAATGTTACTGCTATAGCAACATCGGCAGCGCAGCAGTTCTATATTTATTACTATGGATTACCGTTTATTTTTGTTTATGACGAAAAGCTGAATCACAAGAGAACGATAGAAATTACAGGTGAAATTATCCGTGATTTCTACGAAAATGTACCTGAAAGAATTATTAACCACCCCGAACCTGAGATGTTGACAAGGCAATTAATTATAGGGCTTGCAGTATCGGATCAGTTTCTTTTTTTCCAAATAAGCGGTGTTCTGTACCAGGTAGATATTGATAGTTTGGAAATCATAAATCGATACAGATTTAAAATGAACGATCAGATTGTTTCATTTATAAAGATAAAATCACATTCTGACAAATTATATTTTTTTGATGGGTTTAATGACAGAATTTTTCAAGCTGAGATCGATCAAAAGAAAACAGTTCAGCATGCTAAGTTTATTCTTCAGTCATATTCAGAGAAATAAAATAATAACTAAAACGTGGGTGGTTTATATGAATAGATATAAAAAATGGATTGCAAAAGGTTCTTTACTATTTATAGTTTTTCTTACATCTATAACATTTCCAAATGATGTTGGAAGTCAAACTCAAGTATGTTCATCGTGTCTAACAGGACCGTGTACTGGAATGTGTTGTGCTTATTATATTCCGGGGGATGATGTGGATTGTGATTCGTGGCAATGTACTTGTCATTGCACAGTATGCTACGTTGACTCTAATGGAGCACCGACTTGCATACAGCATTGGATGAACTGCTGGAATTAATTTATTTATATACTTTTTTAAAGATGTACATTAAACGCAGTCAATTACTTATAAATCAATAAGAGCTATTTTCATTATATTATTGATTTTAATAGGTATTTATGTAAAAATGCTTTAGCGGATTTTTAATGTTTCCCACCCAGAATTTGTGCCACAAATCTCAAAAACACATCAGTATCCGGCTCCGGACTGATGTGAACATGCTTTTCAGCTTCGATACTCAGCTCTTCGGCCGTTGTGGGTCCAATGGCAAACAGTTCCGGGAGTGGCTGTTTTTGAAACCCACCGCTTTTTCGAAATGCCTGGACGGAGCTGGGGCTATAAAATAGCATGGCTTTAAAGGGCTTATTGGGAATATTCATATTGTTCAGCTCGGTCTTGTAGACAACAATGTCCCGTACTTCTATGTCGCTATCGTTTAAAAACTGCCGGAACTCGTCTCGCCGTTTATTTCCGCAAAAGTGCAGAATAGTGGTATCTGATGACAGATTGCTCTCGACAGTATCCTGCAGGATAAGCCTGGCCAGGCCTGTGGCATCCTGCTCTTTCGGAGTGTTTGATGAAAATCCGAGATTGGAAAGACATTCGGCAGTTTTTTGTCCAACAGTATACATTGGGAGATTGTCGGGTAGCCTGCCACCATGTTCCAGAAACTGTTCGATGGCTCTCACTCCGTTTTTACTCGTGAAAACAAGAACGGGGTTTTCAGTATCGTCTATCGTTTGCTGAATAGACGACCAGTTATCCCTTAATGTGATGTTGATTGAAGGAATGATGGTCACATTCAATCCAAGCCCGGATGCCAGTATGATCTGTGCATCAGTCAGCGTGCGTGTGACCAGTATGTTTTTCATCGTGTCCATAGAGTCGGGACTTTGCGGACCTGAAGGGTTAATCAATCAAAAGCTTGTCGGCACCCTGCTTCAGAAGCTGGCGGGCTGCGTGTCGGCCGAGGTCTTTTGCATCTGAAATCGGTTTTGTGAGCTCAATATCGTACTGAAGGCTGCCGTCGGTTTTAAGCGCAACGGCGCGGAGTGTGATCTCAGAATTCTGAATGGTAGCATAAGCGCCCACGGGAGCACTGCATCCGGCTTCCATTTCGTTCAAAAGGTCGCGCTCGACGCTGGTGGCAAACTGGGTCTCAGTGTGGTTCAGCTCATTTGTAATGGATCGCATTTTATCATCACTTTCGCGCACCATCACGGCCATAGCTCCCTGAGCGGGCGCAGGTATCATCCAGTCGAGATAGGCAGAAATATGGTGATCAAGCTGTATTCGTTTCAGTCCTGCAGCGGCAAAAATCGCTCCATGCCAGCCATTCTCTTTTACTTTGCGCAGCCGTGTATTTACATTGCCGCGGATATTAGTAATTTCATGATTTGGATAGTGGTGCAGCCACTGTGCCTTTCTTCGATTGCTGCTGGTTGCAACAACCGCTGCTATCGACTCGTCATCTAAAAAATCTGTGCCTAGCGGAGCTACAAGACTATCGCGCGGATCTTCTCGTTTCATGACGGCAGACACGACAAGCGGAAGCGGGTTTTCTGTCGGTAAATCTTTATAGGAGTGAACGGCAACGTCTATCTGAAGTCCAAGCAGGGCGTCATCCAGTGCTTTTGTAAATACTCCTTTTCCACCCATTTCGGTGAGTGGCGTTGTGAGATCGAGGTCGCCTTCGGATTTTATGAAAACAACTTCGGTTTGGTAACCGGCTTTCTCGAGTTTTTTGGCAACGGTTTTGGCTTGCCAGGTTGCTAATTCACTGTCACGGGTGCCAATGCGAATAGGGTCACTCATGTTTTTGGAGGGCTTCGAGCTTAAACATTTCGGCTACCATCTCTGCAACTTCATCTGAGGTGTGGTGGTCGCGAAGATGTTCGATGCTGAATGCCGCTATCTTATTTACGATGCGGCGTGTCATGTTATCGATCTTGTCGAAGTCGTCGGTTTCTATTTTGTGCTTGAAGAAATTGAGTTCATCTTCACGGATAGAGTCGAACTTTTGGGTAAGAGCTTTAATGGTGGGAACCACTTTCTGTTCACTAAGCCAAAGCTCGTAGTTGTTATTTTCGTCCTCAATAATCTGTTTGACCAGAGGCACTTCTTTTTCTCGTTTCTTGTACGCTTCATCGGTTACATCGCTGAGCATGTCCATGTTGGCAACATCTACAAAATCGAGTGATGCCACGGCAGGATCAATGTTCCGGGGAACCGATAGGTCAAGCATAATCTTAAAGCCGGGATTTTTGATAGATGGTCCCATGTGCTCCATGGTAATGACCGGTTCCGTGGCTCCTGTCGCAACGATGATGAGGTCGGCATCTGCAATTTGCTCGGGCAGCTTTTCCATATCAGCTACTTCGAGATTGAATTTTTCAGCTACAAATTCAGCTTTATCCCGTGTTCTGTTAATAAGGGTGAGTTTGCTAGCCCCAAGATTTACAAGGTTCTTACAGGTTACTTTGCCGATTTTACCAGTTCCTACTAGTAATATGTTTTTGTTCTGTAGATTTTCGAACGTTCGGGTGGCAAATGTAACGGCCGCATAAGCAACGGTTGCTGCTCCCTGACCAAGTGAAGTTTCGTTTCGTGATCGTTTATGAGCGCGAAATACGTGCTGTATAAGCCTGTGAAGCTCGCCGGAAACCATTTTATTTTCGGATGCGAGTTCATAGCCTTCTTTTACCTGTTTTACGATCTGCAGGTCACCTAAAATTTGAGAGTCGAGTCCGGTAGCTACTTTAAAGAGATGATTGATGGCGCGCTCACCCGTACACTCAAATCCATGATCATGAAATTCATCAAGAGTGCCTTCGCTGTAGCAGGTAAGCAGGCGAATCAATTCGTTGGCGGTAGCTCCCTGGGCAAATACCTCGGTGCGGTTGCAGGTAGAGATCACAAACAGGCTTTTAATCCCTTCCCTGCGGGCTCCCTCAAGCATACGTTCCTGCTTGGCACGGTTCAGACTAAACTTTTCCCGCACTTCCACAGGGGCATCCCAGTGGTTAATTCCAATAACTGTAAAATCTTTGATTGTTGGATGAACCATCCTTTAAGCCGTAACTGCTTTTCTGTTTTTTTCTGTTTCCCACGATACTTGGTCTGCCGGGATTTCGTGCTCCAGGCAGTTGAGTGCTTCCTCAGCAAGAGCTTTTATGTAGTGGGGATGATCATTAATCCCTTTCATCACTTCCATATTTTCGAACTCAAATCCTTCTTCTTCCAGATCCTCTACCAGTTCCACACCAAGCTCAAAAAGTGTTTCAATGTGGTCGGTTACAAAGGCGATGGGTATCATCAAAAAGTTCTTAATGCCATATTCGAGGTGTCGCCGTACCAGGTCTTCTGTGTTTGGCTGGGTCCATTTCTGAGGGCCTACCTTCGACTGAAATCCGAGCCAATACGAGTTTTTTTCCTCTCTTCGAGCCATCACAGCTTCCATCGTCTCTTTAATTTCAACCGTGTAGGGATCGCCACTCCGAACTTCGAGCAGTGGTGTTCCGTGTGCGCTGAAAATAAAATGCGTTTTATTTCTTGTCTCTTCATCCATCCGTTCAAGAGCCTCATCAATCCGATCATTTATGGCGCTGAGGTAGCTCTCATTAAGATAATAATTCTTTACATGAAACTCTTTCCACGGCTTCTTGCCATCGGGAAATTTTTCCTGAAGAACATTCTCCCAGTCACGGAAGCTGCTGCCGGTTGTTGTCCACGAAAATTGTGGGTAAAGGGGCATTAAAACAGTATGTGTGATGCCATCTTCAATCATGTCATCCATCACGGTGTCTGCAAAGGGCAGCCAGTAGCGCATGCACGTGTATACTTTTACATCGTGTTCAGGCAGTATGGTTTTAAACTGTTTTTCGAGTGCACGTCGCTGGGCTTCTGTAAGCCCGTTGATAGGGGAGCAGCAGTCGGAAACCACTTTATTTTTTCGGTTGAAGCAGTGCTTGTTTCCCGTGCAGCCCTTTGGGCAACCGTTAATTTCTTTGTAGTCTTCAGCCACACTGGGTGCCCGGAATTTGGAGATCAAAGCGGCAAATGCTTCCTGAAATTTCCCGCCGCCAAGTTTGATAATATCTTCGTCTTTGAACAGGTTTTTTAAGAACAGGCGTACATTATCTTCGTGGGTTGGGCCACCAAGATTCATTAAAACAATTCCTATGCGCATAAAATAAGTCGAAAGTCGGTTTGATAGGTCTTTTTACATCAACTTAAACAACTGTTTTTTTATGAAGCAATAGTGAAGAGTAGTAACTTAGATTGGGTCTAAAATAACGATTGGGTGATAATTCAGGCTTTTTTTAGTCGAAACCAGAAGCGTGAGCCTTTACCGGGTTCACTTTCTACATGTATTTCTGATTGGTGCGCATGGAGAATGCTTTTAACTACTGCCAGCCCTAAACCGGTGCCTCCCTTGTCGCGAGAGCGAGCTTTATCGGTTCTGTAAAAGCGATCGAAAAGCCGATCGAGATGGTCGTTGGTAATGCCAATCCCGGTATCTGCTACTTCTACAATTACGTCGGTTTCATCACTGCGAACCGAAATATTGATTTCTCCCTCATTTGTAAATTTAATGGCATTGGTTAGCAGATTTTCGAGAACTTGTTCAATTTTATCGGGATCACCCATTACGTTTACGGGATCGTTATCATAGGTGAGATTAATTCCCTTCTCCTGTGCACTCAATTCGTGGAGTTCTGCAATCAGCTGTATTGCCGATTGAATGTTGAATGTTTTCTGCTGAATAAATTTATTATCGGAATCATATTTTTGCAGGGTTACAAGATCCTGAAACAGGCGGCTGATTCTCTGTGTCTGTCGCTCAGCGGTCAGCAGATATTTCTGTTTCATCTCATCAGTCAGCTTATCCATTTGCAGCATTTCGATAGAGCCTGCTACTGTATGGAGAGGATTTCGAATTTCGTGGGAAATGTCAGCAAAAAACTGATTTTGCCGTTCATAAAGACGTTTCAGCTCGGCATTATCCGCACGAAGTCGTTCTGCCATCTGGTTTAGCGAGTGCGCAAGTTTACCAAATTCATCATTCCGGTCGAGGTTCAGGGTTTGATCGGTATTACCGCCGGCAATTTCCCTGGCAGCCGATTCGAGCTGGGAAATGGGCTTCGACAGGTATCGCGAAAACCAGACACTAACCAGCAGTACAAGGGCAATCGAAATAAACATACCCGTATATATGATCCATCGTATGGTTTTAATCGGTTCGTAAATCTGATCCATAAAGATACTGACCCGAAGATAGCGCGAAGGATTGTTATCGGCAGAAATATCCGTGTAGGCTATAAGCTCTTCACTCTCTTCATCGCTGACAAGATGAGGCGTATTCTGGCTCAAAATGGAGGCTTCAATTTCCCGGGAAATAGATTGTTCAGCCTGTAAAGATTCGCTATAGGGCACATCAGCAAACAGGTTTCCGCCTTCATCATAAACAGCAACCCGGTAGCCTGAGGTCAAAGCAGCTTCATTCAGATTGGTTTCAAACTCTGCATTCACCTGCATGTTTTCGATCGTAATGGCGAGCCATTCCGTGTCGTTGATGATCTGATTTTCACCCTCATCAAGCAGATAATTGCGAATAAACAGAATGGAGTAGCTGCTTATGGCTGTGATACCAAAAATGAGCAGTAAAATAAACGTACACGCTATTTTAGTGCGAATGCTCATACGGTGATAATGTCGCGGTTCATTCCGTAACCAATTCCGCGATAGGTTTTAATCAGGTCGGAAGAGTCGCCAAGCTTTAAGCGTAAATTTTTAATGTGAACGTCAACCGTGCGATCAAATACAAATTTATCATCGCCGCCAATATGCTCAAGAATTTCCTGGCGGCTGTAGACGCGCTTGGGATTCTGAAAGAAGAGCTCAATAAGGGAATATTCGGTTGATGTGAGCTCAATGCGCAGTTTATTGCAATAGAGATCTTTTCCGTTTATGTCCAGAAGCAGATTTCCATACTGAATCCATTTACTATTTTGAGGTTGCTGGCGTCTCAGCAGCGACTCGACGTGAGCTTTTACAAGTTTTAGGCTGGCTGGCTTGGGAATGTAGTCGTCGGCTCCAAGCTCCAGGCCCTCAATTTCATCTTTTTCTTCATCTCTGGCGGTAAGAAAAATGACCGGGATATTTTTTAGAACAGGATGCTGCCGAATTATTCTGCAAATTTCTTTTCCATCGGTATGAGGTACCATAATATCAAGAATGGCGAGGTGAATATCGCCTGCGCGGGTTTGAATCAAGTTTAGCGCCTCTTTGCCATCGTGAGCCAGGAGAACCTTAAAGTCATCCATTTCCAAAAAGTTTGCAAGCATCTCTGCGGGCTCTACTTCATCTTCAACCAGTAAAATTGTATGTTTTGGAATCATATTGTTTGGCAAACTGTGGTTGTATGTTGTAATATTTCAGTCATAAAATAATGATTTGTAGGTAAGATTCTTTACCATCTGTTGAAAACCGATAATGAACGGGTAATACCCAAATGGATCTCGAAAAAAAAGTAGTTTGGATTACGGGTGCTTCATCCGGTTTAGGAGAAGCCATGGCGTACGAGTTTAACAAAAAAGGAAACCGCTTAATTCTGTCGGCCCGCCGAAGTGAAGAGCTGCTGAGAGTTAAGGAAAACTGCCACAATCACGAGGAGGATGTGCGTATTTTGCCACTTGACCTCACGGATGCAGGCTCACTGGAAATGAAAGCAAAGGAAGCTCGCGAACTATTTGGCAGCATCGATATGCTTGTGAATAACGGCGGAATTAGCCAGCGAGCATACGCGGTGAATTCATCCATGGAGACAATTCGAAAGCTGATGGAAGTTAATTTTTTTGGAACCGTAGGCCTTACCAAGGCAGTGTTGCCGGGTATGATTGAGCAAAAGGCGGGACATATTGTGGTAATTTCTAGTGTTATGGGCAAAATCGGCACGAAATACAGATCGTCTTATGCAGCTTCCAAGCATGCCCTACACGGATGGTTCGACTGTCTTCGGCAAGAAGTATATGAGCACAATATCGAGGTGACCCTTGTTTGTCCTGGGTTTGTTAAAACAGACGTCTCGAAAAATGCTCTTACCGCAGATGGAACCCCCTTGAATGAGATGGGCGATGCTCACGAAAATGCAATGGAGCCCGGTGATTTTGCAGAAAAATTATTTCCTAAGTTGGCCCGGGGAAAAGAGGAAGTGTACATTGGAGGGTCAGAAATTCTAACTATTTATCTTAAGCGCCTGATGCCATCCATGCTGAATAAGATATTGCGAAGAATTAAGGTTACCTAGCTGATTAGCCCAGTCTTTTTCGTTTATTTAAATAGGCAAGCAGTGCAAGCTCAAATGGGCTCTGGGTGTCGATCTCTTCAAAGTCAACTCCGGCCTCGCTGCAGGCAATCCTGAATGCACGGGTATATTCCTGCACCTTTTGTTTATAATCAGATTTAATCTGTGCGGGTATTACCTCGAGTTCAGCACCGGTTTCCATATCCTCAAACAGGAACTTACCGTCTGGAAAGTTGAGTTCGCGTTCACTCTCATTTTCCAGCACATTGAATAGAAGCACTTCGTGTTGCTGGTGACGCAAATGACGCAGTGATGAGATGAGATCCTCATGATGCTGTACATTTTCAAAGAGATCGGTGATGATGATAACAAGGCTTCTTCGTTTCAGCTTTTCAGCCAGTTCGTGGATGGCTTTCGCCGAAGCCGATTTTCTTTTCCGGGGTTTGTTCTCACTTTCCAATTCCAGGATTTGCTCCAGCTCACTAAAAATATGCCGAATATGCGTAGCTGATGACTTTGGCGGTATATTGGTTCTGATTTCATCATCAAACAGAACCAGGCCACAGGCATCCCGCTGTTTATGCATCATGTGAATGAGGGAGGCCGCATAGTGAATGGAGTAGCGAAGCTTGCTCCATTTTGCGAAATATTTAAAATTCATCGATGAGCTAACGTCCAGAACAACATGAGCGCGTAAATTGGTTTCCGCCTCGTATCTCTTTACATAAAAGCGCTCAGTTTTCCCGTATACTTTCCAGTCGATGTGCTTAAAATCGTCTCCCTGGTTATACGGGCGGTGCTCGGCAAACTCCACGCTAAAACCATGGTAGGGGCTGCGGTGAAGCCCGGAAATAAATCCCTCAACAATGGTGCGGGCTTTAAGATCGAGAGGTGCAAGCTGTGTAATAAGATTTGGATCTAGAATCATAGCGAAACCTAAGAGATTCATCCTTTAACCAAAAGTGAAAAAAATGGGATATTTTTATTTATGAGAACATCCCTATTTTGTGCGAGAATTATGTTCGGTCTGCTACAGACCACATCAAGAAATATTATTTGGAATGAACAATCCCGGATGATGATTTTGTAGAGCTGACAAAAGTTCCGCAGGCCAGCCATGTTCTATTGTAAAAATAATTTTAGAAGCAGGATTTATGAAAAACGTGTATACAGATGCAGATCAAATAGACTTTTCGGTGAGTGACATCCCCCAAATGCCGGCGCCTTCGCACGTGCTGATGGTTCGCCCCACACACTATGACATTAAATATGTGATAAATCCACACATGAGCCAAAACATTGGAGGGGTTGATAAAATGCAGGCTCTGAATGAGTGGAAACATCTATTTGATGGATTTGAGGAGCTCGGCTTTAGGGTGAAAGCGATAGAAGGCCTCGAAGATCTGCCTGATATGGTATTTTGTGCCAATCAAAGTCTGCCATACGTTGGAAAAGACGGCCGAAAAGGGGTTTTAATGAGTATCATGAATTCGGAGTACAGGAAACCGGAAGTAAAGCGTATTCAGAAATACTTTGAGGATCGAGATTATGAGATACAGCATCTAAACGGCGAAAATGACGAAAGTTTTGAAGGAATGGGAGACGCGCTCTGGCACTTTAAAAAACGCCTGATATGGGGTGGCTATGGTTTTCGAACATCCGCAGGAGTGTATGAAGAAATTTCCGAAAAGCTGGATGCGCCGGTGATAGCTCTCGAACTTGTTGACGATAAATTCTATCATTTGGATACCTGCATGAGTGTGCTTAGCGAGCAGGTCGCAATGATCTATACGGATGCATTCACAGAAACAGGCCTGGAAATGATTTATAAGCTGTTTGATACCGTCATTGAGGCATCGAAGTACGAAGCTGAAAGTCTGTTCGCAGTAAATGCTACCTGTCCCGACGGTAAGAATGTGCTCATTCAGCAGGGCTGCACCGATATTAACAAAAAACTACGCGATGCCGGCTTTTCGGTGCATGAATACAGCACATACGAATTTATAAAAAGCGGCGGCAGTGTCTTTTGCATGAAGCTTCTGTACTGGTAGTTCTTTTTAGGTTAATTTTATAATCATTTTTTGATGAGGTTTCTAAACACATTGCGTTTTCTTGCCACGATAATCATATTCTTCATTTATTCAGATCTGTCTGCACAAATTCTAAACGTTGAACGTACCAGAAGTAACGCTGATTCGGTTGGGTGGGGTGGTGAGATAGGGATAGATCTCACTATTGAAAAATATAATGACCGGGTTACTACGGCCGAAAACGAATCGGCGCTTATCTACACATCAAAAAAACACCGATATATACTTCTAAGCAGTCTCGAATTTGTGGACGTGGACGGTTCCTCTATTATTAACAGCGGTTATGTGCACGCGCGCTCTACCTTTCGTGCCAAAAAGAAACTCTCCCCGGAGCTGTTTTTACAATATCAATACAATAACAATCTTGGCCTCACAGATCGTCATCTTGCGGGTACAGGAATTCGGTATCGTTTTCTGTCTACTGGCAGGCTTTCGGGTACGTTTTCAACGGGATTTATGGCAGAATTCGAAGAGTGGGATCCTGAGGAAGGAGAAAACATTGAGAACACTTTTTTGAAGTCAACAAGTAATGTTGCTCTGCGCGGTTCAGTTAGTGAAAATGCATCCCTATTGCTCATCGGGTACTACCAGGCCCGGCCCGATGCATTTTTTGAGCCGCGTGCCACGCTTGAGAGTCAGCTTGGGGTGAAACTGAGCCGTCATATCACTCTCGCCGTCAGTTTTGTAATGACAAACGATGCCCGACCTATCATCGATATTCCGAAGGTAACATACGAACTGGAAAACAGCCTGATCTTTTCTTTTTAAAAAAGCTTCTTGATCTTCGGGTTGTCTCTGTTTGGTGAAAATTTTACTATGATGATTCATCATTTAATTTAACTCAGAACGATGACTCGCAAAGTTCTTCTCTTATTATCTGTTATTCTGATGGCGGCTGTCGCCTATTTTTATTCCGTAGCTGTTGGATCGCTCCCGCCGGCCGGAGATTTCTTTCATCCTACCAGGGGTTTTTGGGCCAACGCTGAAATCAGCGACCTGAATGCCGAACTTGACCTCAATTTTGATGCTGTTTCTGAACCGGTTGAAATTTATTACGATGAGCGTGGAGTGCCCCATATTTTTGCTCAGAATGACCGAGATCTTTATTTCGCTCAGGGCTATGTAACCGCCCGCGACCGCCTGTTTCAAATGGAGCTTCAGATTCGGGCAGCCGGAGGATATTTAGCCGAATGGCTGGGGGATGACCTTGTAGAATATGATAAGAATCAGCGCCGGCTGGGTATGGTTTATGGTGCTGAGCGAGCCGTTGAGTACCTCAATCAAAATGATACATCACGGCAAATGGTTCAGGCCTATGCTGACGGAGTGAACGCCTACATCAACTCACTAAGCTACGAATCGTTTCCTCTCGAGTATAAAGTATTGAATGCAGAACCTCAGCAGTGGAAGCCATTGCATACAGCACTTCTGTTGAAATATATGACACAAATGCTGGCGGGGCGCTCGAATGACGTTCGGGTTTCGAATACGAAAGCCCGCTTTGGCGTGGAGTTCGTAAATGAGTATTTGAGTAATGAATCCACTTTTTTCGAGCCGATTGTACCATCCGAAAAAGAATGGGATTTTGATGCGATGGATGTCGATGCACCCGATTCTTTATTCACTCCCGGGCATGTTAATCAAATAGAATCCTGGCAGCCCGATCCTTTGAATGGAAGCAACAACTGGGTGGTCGACAGCACAAAATCAGCCAATGGATATCCGCTTCTGTCCAACGATATGCACCTGAATATGACGGTTCCTTCGATATGGTACGAAATTCAGCTACATTCACCTGATGTAAACGTTTATGGTGTTGCCCTACAAGGGACTCCCACCGTTATCGTTGGCTTTAACGAAAGCATGGCCTGGGGGTCTACCAATACCGGAGCCGATGTGATGGACTGGTATGAAATTGAGTTTCGGGATGAATCAAAGCAGGAATATCTGCACAATGGTGAGTGGAAGCCTGTGACCCGCAGAGTTGAAAAAATCACAACAAAAAGTGGCGAGATTCTTTCTGATACACTCCTTTTTACACATCACGGCCCCGTTTACGAATCAAACCGGGAAACTCCTGTAACGGATCTCGTTCAAAAAGATCATGCTCTTAGGTGGATTGCCCATGATCCCTCAAATGAACTTTTAACCTTTTATAAGCTGAACAGGGGCATAGGTTATGAAGACTTTAAAAATGCATTCAGAACCTATAAAGCACCGGCTCAGAATATGAATTTTGCCGACACAACCGGCAATATTGCTATTCAAACCGGTGGTCTTTTTCCGTTAAAGTGGAAATATCAGGGACGCTCAGTATCTGATGGTCGAAATCCAAATCACGACTGGCAGGGCTTTATTCCTTACGAGCAAAATCCCTATTCCTTAAATCCGGAACGCGGATTTTTGAGCGCAGCAAACCAAGCCCCTGTGGATGAAAGCTATCCTTACTATCTGGGAGAACAGTTTGCGCCATTTGAGCGCGGTAGGCGAATCAACGATTTGCTGGGACGAATGAACGACATTACGGTTGAAGATTATAAAGAGATGCTGATGGATAATTTCAGCTATCACGCTTTTCGCGCGCTTCCGGTAATGTTACAGGAGCTCGATCGCTCTATTCTGGATGCGGATCAAATTCGCTGGATCAGTGATCTGGAGGCGTGGAATTTTCGGAATGATGGAGATCTGGTTCAGCCATCGGTATTTAAAACGTGGTGGGATCAACTCTATCACGCTATTTGGAATAACAAATATAACAGTGAATATCCCATGGAGTATCCGGGACGAGACAGAACAGTAGATTTAATTGTTGAGAGCCGGGGATCTGTTCTTTTAGACGATATTGAAACGGAAAAAAAGGAAGATCTCGGAGATCTTGTTACAGCATCGTATATTCGGGCAATTCAAAAGTTGAGAGAGGATTATGGCGAACCGGATGAAGGCTGGCAGTGGGGCAATGTAAACAGGACAGACCTGGATCATCTTGGACAAATACCGGGATTGGGGGTTATGGATGTGTTCACAGGGGGAGGTGCAGAGTCGTTAAACGCCATTCGAGGAAGTCATGGCCCATCATGGCGCATGGTTGTGGAGCTCGACCCGAATGGTGTACGGGGCTACGGCGTATATCCCGGTGGACAGAGTGGAAATCCCGGCTCTAAAACCTACGATGAATTTGTAGAAACCTGGAGAACAGGTGAGCTGTTTGAGCTGGATTTTATGAAGCAAAAACCAGATAGCAGTGATAATTATCCGCTCGTTGTACGGTTTGAGTAATGATATAACTTTTATCTAACCCGAAGTTTCTGGCAGTTAATTATGGCATTCAAAAATCCACCTAAAACAACTAATCCGAGTGGTGAGGAACGAAGGGTAGGGTATGAATTTGAATTCACCGGTCTCGATATGTCTGATGCTGCTGAGCTGATTCGGGAACAGTTTGGCGGCACCGTAAAAAAGAAATCGGCTTATGAATTTGAAGTTACTGATGCACAGTTTGGATCCTTTCGACTGGAACTGGACGCCCAGCTTCTCCGTGAAAAGAAATATGAAACCATACTTAAAAAAGTGGGGATTGATCTTGAAACCTTTAGAGAAAAAGATACGATAGAAGATTCGCTGATGGAGATTGCGTCATCCGTAGTGCCTTTTGAGATCATTACGCCGCCGATTCCAATTTCACAGATGCATTCTCTCAATGCAATCACGGAAAACCTGAGAAAAAAGAAAGCAGAAGGGACCGGCAGTTCTTTTATCTATGCATTTGGACTGCACATCAACCCCGAAATTTCTGATGACGATGTAACAAGCATTTTAAATCATCTTCGGGCATATGTTTTATTGGACCCATGGATCAGAAAAAATGCAAAAATTGATGTAAGCCGCAGAATTACACCGTTTATTAATCCTTATAAGGAGAAATATATTCATCATATTTTAAGCGAGAAGTACCAGCCTGATTTGGAAACATTGATAAGGGATTATTTTGAGTTCGATAATTCCCGTAATCGCGCTCTTGATTTGCTTCCTCTTTTCATGCACCTCAATGAAGAACTTACATCAAGCCTTTTGGAAGATACCTTAACAACGGGCAGACCAACCTGGCACTACCGGCTCCCAAACTGTTCAATTGAGGATGAAAGCTGGACGCTGGAACAGGAATGGAATCGCTGGGTTCTTGTTGAGCGTCTTGCATGGAATACTAAAGAGCTGCAGAGATACATGAGAGCATTCAAGAAAGTAAAAAAGGAGACAGTGATCGGTTTCGAAAGAAAATGGATTGAACTGATGAATCGCTGGGTTGAGGAAAATGAGTAGTACAAAGCCCGTTATTGGCATTACCGGACCGGATGAAGGGGGAGGGGCAGCCTGGTTTTTTACAGCACTCTCAGTGCGGCTGGCCGGAGGAGTTCCCAAGCGTATAACGCCCGGCTCACCCACAAATAGCGATCAGCTCGATGGATTGATTATTGGGGGCGGAGCTGATGTGGAACCAAAAAAATATGGACAAGAGCGGATTGAAAAAGCAACACTGGCAAAAGACAGCCGCACTATTTTTGAATGGGTTCTTTCAATAATATTGTTTCCCATTTACTGGGTAAGCAGATATTTCAGGCATACGAAAGAAAGTCCTATCGATACTGAGCGGGATGAACTTGAAATGCAACTGCTTGGAGGGATGCTAAAGCAGAAAAAACCTGTTTTGGGAATTTGCAGGGGTATGCAGCTAATGAATGTGTTCTTTAAAGGGTCGCTGCACCAGGATATCAGTGGTTTTTATGGCGAACAACCGCAAATATCATCCATATTCCCCAAAAAACGCATTAAAATATCGGAAGGATCAACGCTGGAATCTATTTTGGAGACAGACATATGTAACGTAAATGCACTTCATAACCAGGCAATTGATAAGCTGGGTGACAGCTTGAAGATTGTAGCCAGTGAGCTTCATACGGATATCATTCAGGGTGTAGAGCATTCCGATTTTCCTTTTGTGATTGGCGTTCAGTGGCACCCTGAATACCTTATTCAGATTGCACGGCAGCGAAATATTTTTAAGGAGCTGGTGAAGTGTGCAAAGGAAAATACTTGATAGTGAGAGTTCTCGATTTATGTACTAAAACTTTGTCCGTATTGCCCACAAATCGGGAAAAATTGGATTGCCAAGTGTTTTATGCAGGTAGGCAGCACCGTCTGATCCGCCAGTCCCTCTTTTGGTTCCGATGGTTCTCTCTACCATTTTTACATGTCGGTACCGCCATTCCATCAGTCCTTCATCGTAGTCGATAAGAAGCTCACAAAGATGTGCGGCTTCGGGATCATTTTTCATGATCTCCACAAGTTCTTCCTGATTTTTTGGAGATGGATTGTGAACCAATCCTTCACTGTTTTCTCTTTTCGGCAGATGTATGGAGTGACCGTTTGAAATAAGATATTCACAAAAGCTCTCCCATAGTGTTGACTCCTTCTCACGTTTAAGCAAGTTACTCTGGAGTTCAGGCTGATCTTTATGAACCTCAATAATATGCTTTGATCGCATACCGCAAATGATTTCCATCTCCCGAAACTGCACTGACTGAAATCCGCTGGCATTTTGCAGAAAACTGCGGAAACTATTGAACTCAAGCGGAGTCATGGTTTCGAGGATATCGATTTGGGAAACCATGGTTTTAAGAATGGTTAAAATCCGCCTCAGGGTTTTGGCCGATGCCCATGTTTTGCCCTGTTCAAGATCAGTGCGGAGCTTGTCAAACTCGTGCAGAATCTGTTTAAACCACAATTCATACACCTGGTGGATAATGATGAACAGCATTTCATCGTGTTCTTCGGGCTCAGATTCCGGCTGCTGGAGCTCAAGCAGTTTATCAATGTTTAGATATGAGGTGTATGTGAGGCTTTTGGAGGAGCTCATGCTATAAAATATTGAAAACTTTTTGACAGAAAGTACAAAACGGCTGAACCTTTCGCGAATGATTTGGAGCTTCCGTCGTAAAGTACGCACAGTTTAGTTCGAAGGAGAAAAACTCAGCGCACCTTAGCGCTCTTTGCGGTTTATAAAGAGATAAGGAGGATCAAAAAAACCGCTAAGGGCTCAGAGAAGCGCAGAGGATGGATGGGATGCCTTTACAATTCAGCAGGTGTCTTTCCCTGTAATCTTCGGTAAATTGCACGATAGGTTATATTTCAGCCATCTCTCCCAGGCTGATTTTTCCTTCGTAATACGCCTTACCAACCACAACGCCGTAGAGCTGTTGCTCTTTCAGGTATTGAAGATCCTCAACGGATGAGACACCGCCCGAGGCGATCCAGTTGAGTCGGGGAAATCGTTTCTGAAGGTCGGCATACATCTCCACATTGGGGCCGCTCAGCATCCCGTCGCGGGCAATATCTGTGCTGAGCACGGTTTGTAATCCCGCCTCAATCATCGGGTTCAGAAACTCCTCGATCGGTGCATCCGATGTTTCCAGCCAGCCACCGTACGCCATCTTGCCATCTTTCAAATCGAGGCCAAGAATCATCTTATCGGGATGGGTTTGTACGGCGTTTCTCCATTCATCCGTTTTTTTAACCGCCATTGACGAACAGATAATGCCGTTCAGTCCGGCATCCAGCAAGAGTTGAATATCATCTGCCGAACGCACGCCGCCGCCAGTCTGCACCGACAGACCAAGCTCGGTTATAATTCGCTTTATAATGGGAAGATTTTCGAATGATCCGCTTTTTGCCCCGTTCAGGTCCACAACATGAATGTGGGTAAATCCGGCATCCTTAAACTTTGTGGCTTCTTCAATGGGATCGGCATTATACACCGTTTTTTTGTTGTAGTCGCCTTTCTGCAGGCGAACGGCCTGTCCGTCGAGAAGGTCAATAGCGGGGATAATCTTCATGAAATGTTAGTGAGATTCTTTTCAGGTGGTAATTAAATATGAAGATATGGATTTTGGAAGTTTGATTTGGGGTAATAATTGATACATAAATTTGATTTGCTGATGTAGATAAGTTATACCCGAAAAGGTATAATGAATTTGGTTCTTGCGTAAATATACCCGAAGAGGTATAATAAGTAAGAATAACTTAAAAATATACCCGAAGAGGTATAATTATGGCGCATAATACGGAAGAGTTAATAGAGTTTGTTAAAAACAAAAGAAGCGATTTAGGTTTAACCCAGGAGGAACTGGCAAAACGAGCAGGAGTAGGTTTACGCTTTGTTCGGGACCTGGAGCAGGGAAAAGAGACGGTTCAGATAAATAAGGTAAACCAAATATTGGTTTTATTTGGGTATAAAGTTGGACCTGTAAAAATAAGAAACAGAGATGAGTTATAGAAAGGCCGAAATTTATGTTGATGACGAGAAAGCGGGATTGTTAATGGAGACAGAGACCGGGTATAGCTTTGAGTATGAGAAGGACTATTTAGCAGGGGAAAATCCGGAAGCGGTAAGTCTTACACTACCTGTTTCAAAACACAAGTTCGAATCAAATATACTTTTTCCTTTTTTTGATGGACTCATACCGGAAGGTTGGTTATTGGATGTTGTGGAGCAGACATGGAAAGTAAATCCAAGAGACAGAATGGGCTTGTTGTTGGTGAGTTGTCGTGATACGATTGGGAATGTTAGTGTGAGGAAGATATGAACAGGTGTTTAATATGCGCAGAGCCTACCAACAACGATAAGAGATATCATGTAAAATGTTTGAAAGATCTGTTCGGGAATAAAAAAAAACCGACTCTTGATTATAGTTTTAAAGAACTATCGGATCTTGCAAAGAACGTAGTAAAGCAAAAAGTTACAATACCGGGTATTCAGGCGAAACTTTCGCTGGAAATCAATAAGCAGGTGAAAGACTCGAACAAGCTAACTATAGTTGGTTTATCGGGAAATTACATATTAAAGCCACCATCAAACCATTGGCCGGAATTACCGGCAAATGAGCACTGTACAATGTTGATGGCTCAGGAAGTTGGGATTGCAACTGTTCCCTTTGGTTTGGTTAGACTGAAATCAGGGGAGATTTCATATATCACGCGGCGAATTGACAGGGATGATGGTGGAAAAAAAATTGCAATGGAAGATATGTGTCAATTATCCGAAAGATTAACTGAAGATAAATACAAGGGGTCGCATGAACAGATTGCAAAATTGATTAAGAAATTTAGCGAGAACCCAATTTTCGACCTGACTCGTTTTTTTGAACTGGTTCTGTTTTGTTATGTCACTGGAAATAGTGATATGCACTTAAAGAATTTTTCACTAATAAAGGACCCAAAGTTGGGTTGGAAGTTATCAGAAAGCTATGATTTGTTATCAACCAGGCTGGTAATTTCTGAAAAACTGGATTCTGAAGAACTGGCGCTTACACTTGGGGGTAAGAAGAGAAAGTTTACTAAAAGCTCTTTTCCGAAATTTGGAAATCATATTGGTTTAAATGTAAAGCAAATCAAAAATATTGAAGAAAAAATCGAGTCAAAAAAACTATTGATGAATGAAATTATCCATAAAAGCTTCCTTAGCAATGAGCTGAAAGAGAAATACGTGGATATCATAGACCAAAGAAGAAAAAACCTGGGGTGGGCATAGTAAAAATTAACTTAAGAAAGTAGATGTGATTTTAACTCCCCGTTTCACTTTTCTTTTGCTTATAAACCATATCCAGAAAGTTTTGAAGTAGTAACGAACCTACCTGACCCGATTTTTCAGGATGAAACTGAACACCCATAAAATTGTCTTTTGCAACAACGGCCGCAAAATCGCGGATGTATTTGCAAGAGGCTAATGTGTGTTCGTTAGAAGGTGCATAAAAACCATGTACGTAGTATAGAAACTGTTTATTATCGATTCCGTTAATGAGCGGGTGCTTTTGAAGCGGTTTGAACTGATTCCAGCCCATGTGTGGAACTTTCGCTTTTGACGAGTCAAATTTTTTGAGCCGTCCCGGTATAATGCCAAGAGTTTGGGTTTCGCCCTCTTCTGATGATTCATACAGAAGCTGCATCCCGAGACAAATTCCAAGTACGGGTTTTTTTGTCTGCTTTAGCCAAATGTCCAGATCTCTGGAACGCAAATCGTCCATTGCAGCGCCGGCGTGACCAACGCCTGGAAATATAATTCCGCTTGCTTTTTCCAGCTCAGCAGGGTCATCGGAGATAAAAAACTTTGCTCCTAAACGCTCTAATGCATTCGTTACGGAGGCTAAGTTGCCGGCTTTATATTTTATGATGCCAATCATGGTTCTTATTTATAGCAAAAACCTAACGATACAGCGCTCTGCTTTTCAAAAAAAATTGCAAAACGGATGCGTAATTAAATCATTCCTTTAGTTGTGGGGAGAATTCCCTTTGTTCGTTCAGTTCGGGAGATTGAAAAGCGAAATGCTTTTGCAAAACCCTTAAAAATGGACTCAACAACGTGATGTTCATTTTTTCCGTCTGCATTAACATGAAGGGTAGCCTTTGCGTTCATGGCTAGTGAGTAGAAAAAATGCTCAAGCATCTCTGTAGGAAAATCGCCAATGTACTCGCGTTTTAATTCAACATCCCAGCGTAAAAAAGGTCTGTCGGAAAGATCAAGGGCAACAGTAGCCTGTGCTTCATCCATTGGCAGAACAAAGCCGTAGCGTTGGATTCCTGCCTTATTTTTTGAAACAGCTTTTCTGATTGTTTCACCCAGGGCTATGGCGGTATCTTCTATGGTATGATGCTCATCTACTTCAAGATCGCCCCTGCAGGTGAGCGTAAGATCAATCAGGCCATGGCGGGCTATTTGATCGAGCATGTGATCAAAGAATTGAAGTCCGGTTGATATATTACTTTTCCCGGTTCCGTCAAGGTTTATACGAATGGCTATATCCGTCTCTTTCGTTTTACGGTCGAGCGAAGCGGTTCGTGTTGGAAACAGAATTGATTTTGTGATTGATGACCAGCTTTTTTTCGCCTCAATCGTGCTTCCGTCCACCACAAATACCAGGGAGTCGTTCTTTTTTTTAATTCGCCCGTGCTCCTCCTCAATATCTGTAATTTCAATACCTTCGTTCCTCAAAAGCTTTGTTTGGTGCTCAGATAAACTGCTGGTGTCCAACGAAAGCAAATATCCATTTGTAGTGAGTGTCTTTAATGCAAACAATGCTTCCGGAGCTAGTAATTCATCATTCAAACCCGTAAGCGTGTTGGATTCTATAATCAGGTTCATAAAGGGTCAATTTCAGGATTTATCTAGAACTGATTTCAGGGTTTTTAAAAAACGAACATTTTCATCTGGCATACCGATGGTTACGCGCAAACAGTCTTTACAAAGGGGCTCATTACCCCGGTATCTGATAATAACGCCTCGATCTGCAAGTTTTTGATATACTTCTTTTGCATTGCGAATTTTGAAAAGCAAAAAGTTAGAATTTGACGGGTACACTTTTTCTACCTGCTCGGCAAATCCAAGCTGCTCCGCAACATACTCTTTCTCTTCTTTGATTTTTGAAATATTGAATTTTACCAGGTCCGTTTTGTCAAAAGCCTCGAGCGCAGCCTCTGCCGTAAGTTTATTAATGTTATACGGAGCCTTTACCCGAAGCATATAGCTAATAATTAGAGGGTTGGAAATAGCTATACCCAGCCGTATTCCGGCTAACCCAAATGCCTTTGAAAATGTTTGTAGCACAACAAGATTTGGATATTGCTGTACAAACTGAGCCATCGATTCGTTTGTGCTAAAGTCGATATACGCTTCATCAACAACAACAATGCCGGGAAAGCGGGTAATTATTTTTAGCATATCCGTTTGCTTCATGTCGTTCCCTGTGGGATTGTTTGGAGAACATAGAAACAAAATTTTTGTGCTTTCGTCTGTCTTAGCTGCTATTGCATCTGCGCGAAGCTGAAAACGATCGTCTAAAAGCGCCTCTTTAACGGCTACATTATTGATGGACGCAGAGACTTTATACATCCCATAGGTTGGCGGGGTTATCATCACGGAATCTGTTTCCGGTTCACAAAAAATGCGAATCAGTGTATCGATGGGTTCGTCGCTGCCTACGCCCAAAAATATATTGTCGGTTTCCACGCCTCGGAAGTCCGCAATTTTTTTTCTGAGTTTGTCGTGGGTGGGAGTAGGGTAACGATGCAGTTTGAGGGAGTGACGAATGGGAGAACCAAAACTGTTTTCATTTGCATCCAGGAGTAATCCGTCATTAAAGTCGTCGCGTGCGCTTCGGTATGGAATAAGATTCCGAATATTTTCACGGATCAGCGGCTCTATGTCCTCTAATTGTAGCATATAAAATATGTGTTATCAGTTCGTTGATTAACTACGTATTTAGTTTATTCAGCCGGAGTGTAACAGCGTTTCGGTGAGCCCGAAGACCCTCTGCATCCGCAAGCGTTTCTACAGTGGGCCCAAGATTACGAATGCCTTCTTCTGTAGCCGATTGGAATGTGATAAATTTTTGGAAACTCTGCAGTGATACACCGCTGTACATTTTTGCATACCCGTATGTTGGCAGAGTATGATTCGTTCCGGATGCATAATCACCCATGCTTTCGGGGGTCCATGGCCCGATAAAAACAGAGCCGGCATTTACAACCTGTTCGCTGAGCTGTTCCGTGTTTTCCGTATTAATAATCAGGTGTTCGGGAGCATACCGGTTCGAAAATTCCATTGCCTGATTGGTCGATTCAACAACAACGGAAAAACTGTTTTCGAGAGCTTCAGCAGCCATCTTTTTTCGCGGAAGGGCGGCAAGCTGAGTGGAAATTGCCAATTCTATTGCATCCAGATCTGTCTCTTGGGTAACCACTAGCACAACCTGGCTATCAGAGCCGTGCTCGGCCTGGGAAAGTAAATCTGCAGCGATAAATTCAGGATCAGCCTTTCCGTCTGCAATCACCAGTACTTCAGATGGCCCGGCAGGCATATCTATAGCAACCATGGCCTCACTGTTCTGAAGAATCATTTTGGCGGCGGTCACGTATTGGTTTCCCGGCCCAAAAATTTTGTCCACCTTTGGGATGCTTTCGGTGCCAAACGCCATGCCGGCGATGGCTTGTGCCCCACCGGCTTTCACCACTGTTTTTATACCCAGTTTTTTTGCTATATAAAGAATAGAGGCAGGAATATTTCCTTCCTTATCGGGAGGAGTAGCAAGTACAACAGTTTTACATCCGGCGATCATCGCAGGAACACCCAGCATCATGGTTGTGGATGGCAGCGGCGCCGTACCGCCCGGTATGTAGAGGCCTACCCGTTCAATGGGTACTGCTTTTCGCCTGCAGGTTACACCTACCGTGGTATCTACTTTAAGGTTGGGGGGCATCTGCTCACGGTGGAACAGAAAGAGATTATTTAGAGCCTGCTGTATGGCATTTTCCAGTTTAGGGTCTAGCTTTACATCGATATCTGAAGGGTTAACCGTAAACGTTTTCAGGTCAACTCCATCAAATTTTCGCGTAAAATCCGCAATTGCTTCATCACCACGGGATTCAACATCATCTAAAATCGGTTGAACCCTATCAAAGATGGATGAGAAATCCATTTTTGGGCGATTCAGCAGAGCCTCGATCTGCTCCGGGGTAAGAGAGCTGTATTGATATGTTTTCATAGGTCTAAGATCAAAAATAAGATCGTCATTATCATACGATCATCGACTCAATAGGAAGCATCACTATACCGGTGGCACCTGCCTCTTTCAGTTTTTCCATCACGTCCCAAAATGTTGAAATGGTAACGACTGTATGGATTGCAACCATGCCATTGTCTGCTAATGGCATGACTGTTGGACTTTTCAGAGATGGTATAATCTCTTTGATTTCATCCACAGCCTCCTGTGGGGCATTCATCATAATATAGCGGCTTTTCTCTGCTTTTTGATACCCCTCCATTCGCTGAAGAAATTTCTCGATAAGCAGCTGCTTTCCTTCAGACAGGGGTTTGTTCGTTTGAATAAGCTGCGTTTCTGAATGGAAAAATGTTTCATACTCCTCGAGTCCGTTGGCTTTTAGCGTACCGCCAGTAGAAACAAGATCGGTGATGGCATCGGCTATTTCGAGCCGCGGAGCAATTTCAACAGATCCCGATAGCGTGATGATATCGGCGGTAACATTATTTTCTTCGAGGTATTTACGCGTGAGCACGGGGTAGCTTGTAGCAATTCGTTTTCCTTCGAGATCGGCTGTTGATGAAATATCACCATCTTTGGGAGCCGCCATCGATAGACGACAAACGCCATACTCAAGGCCTCGCAAAATGGTGACGTCTGCCTCATCTTCAGCAACAGTATTGGCACCCACAAATCCCAGGTCGCAAACGCCGTCTTCAACGTATTCAGGAATATCATCATCTCGAATAAGCAGCAGCTCTACATCAAAGTTCAGGCACTTTACCAACAGGCTGCGTTTATAGTCATCGAATTTTAGCCCGATTCCCTCGAGTAGGGTAATAGTTTTGTCGGTGAGACGTCCGCTTTTTTGTACGGCAATACGCATCGACGTATTTGAATCAAGAGTTCTCATAAATAAATAAAATTTGTGTAAAAATTAGTTTGATAAAGCAATGCGGCGTGGTGAGATCAGTTTCAATGATGCAGCGCATGCAGATGGATACTATCAGAGTGATTTCGGTGGAAAGCGATAAATGTTTGTATCCGTTTCATGGATGAAAAATATGAAAATTAGCTTTTCTATTCTAATAAGAATGAACAAACATTCCTGTTTATTCAATTCATTCCAATAAAAAAGCCCGCGACATTACTGTCCGGGCTGATTAGCAGAGGTATCAACACTTGAGAAGAAGCAAGAGCGACAAGGTCACCTGTTATCATTAATGATAATAGGCCCCAAAACCGTCGTAGAGTTATTTTCTACTTCTACATTGCTGATCACTTCATGATCGTATGCAGAACTATTGGGCATGATGGATACCTGATATGTTCCTGAAGGCAACCCGATTAGTCTGAAGTCACCAGATTCATTTGCTTTTGTTCCGGATAGAGTATCCTGCCCGGCAATAGCGTAGATCCATGGCTGTGCCTCTGCTGGAATAATATCACCTTCAATAGCGCCGGATGCCTGAAGTGAAACTGTTCGAATGACGGGCTTGAGTAGATATCTTCCGGAATTACCGGCCCGAACGATAGATCTTGAAGCATCAAAATCGAGCAGGAGTGAGTAGAGCCCTCCCTCAGTGATTTGAGTCTGAATATTTAGCTTGAGGCCCGACTGTTGTGCGCTTGGTGTTTCCAGAGGTATGATTTCTCCATCAATTACAATTTCATTGTTTGTTCCAAGAACAAATCGCATTTGATTATACCGCCCGGGTTCCAGTTCCAGTTCGCCAAGAAGGGCAACATTCCCGTTAGTCAGAGACAGTAAATCCAACCGACTGGGTTCAGCGGAGACCTCTATCCAGCCTCCATCACCCTCATCAGCATCGGAAGATCGATGAATACGGACGCTCTCAATATCAATAATTACAGACTCATAGTCTGCCGGAGCGTCTGTTAAAAGAACACGCAGAGTACCGGTTTCAGAACTGCTGTTCGACGAGCTGCATCCTGTAACGAAAAGCGAACTCAGTAGAATAATCGGCAGGCAGGTAAAAAGTTTCATATTTGTTATTAGTTTAGATCTTTTTTTCGGAGTTTTGTCGTGTACAAGGTTCTAGTTATTCACAGTAGATTAGTTCCTTACATAATAAAAACGATTTTAAACGTAACTCATTGCGATGAAAACAATTGCTCAGCTAACATATATACCACTTTACACCGATCATCCAAAAGAGCAGGTGCAGGACATCATAGAATTTGTTGCACAGCACGATGTTGAAGTTGACGTAAATTATTTATCAACTACCGTTATCGGGGAAACGGACGTGGTTTTTGAATTAATTCGGGAAATTTATGATGAGATGACTCTCGAAGGGCAGAAATACAGATTTCACGTAGAACTGCTCAGTCCCGTTAAAGAGTAACTTGCGGTCTATTAGTGCGCAATGGTATTACCTGTAGGAGAGCGGCCTTTTAGTCCAGCTTGGGATGGGTATAAAATCGATGTTCCCCTCTTCAGTCTGAAATACAATCCGGTCGGTCTGGTTTGATTTGTCTGATGTTTCACTGAGTATTTCAGACGAATAAATGACTCTCGCCTGAACTATTGTTGTTTTGTTTTCGGTTGTTTGAACCGCAGGTAAATACGATTTTCTGCCATTATAGATTACATGCAAGAACTGAACTCCGGTAAATTGATGATTCAGTTCAATAGTAAGATCTGTTCCGTGCTCAGTGAACTCTTCGTACCCCGGGATTGTAGCCCGCCACTCTTCAGCTTCTGCGGAAAGGATTTGTGTGGGGTTATCCCGGTTTAGTGATTGCTGTTGAGTACATCCCAAACCAAGCATTGAAAACAGTAAAAAAATAAAAAGTGGTTTCATAAGTTATATGTTAGCATGTCAACCAAAGAATGAAAGAATAGCGTGAAAAAAACAAGCATCAATACATTTTTACTTTTTTGCACACTTCTTGTTTCTGCCGTTGGGTTTATTTCCTGCAGCGATAGCTCAACTTCAGTTTCGGAGCCCGAATCAGAAGGTACCGAAATCACGGCATCAGAAGAAAAACAGTTCGTCTGGAACGGTTTGAACGCCTGGTACTTCTGGCAGGGGGATGTTGCAGACTTGGCCGATACCAAAAACGATAATGCTAACGAATTTAGCTCTTTTTTAAACAGCTTTGATACGGAGGAAGACCTGTTTGAGCATCTTATTTATCGGCAAGAAGACGATTTTTCCTGGTTTATTCCTGATTATGAAGTTCGGCTGGCTGAGCGAACAGGAACATCAAAATCCTTTGGGTTTCGGTTTCAATTAGTCCAGCTAACAGAAGGCAGCGACCGTGTGTTTGGTTATGTTCAATACGTAGTACCGGATTCACCCGCCGATAATGCCGGCTTAGTTAGAGGTGATATTTTTAACCGGATCAACGGTCAGGAGATTACGATTAATAACTTTCAAAGTGTACTTCAGGGTGATACATACGAAATTGGATTCGCCGCGCTGGATGACGATATCCTCGAAAGCCTCGATGAAAGCGCAACGGTGACGGCCATCACGCTCCAGGAAAATCCCATTCATAAAGTGGAGGTGATTGAAACTGAAAATTCTACTGTCGGTTACCTGATGTACAACTCATTCCGATTCAACTTTCACACAGAACTGAATGATGCATTCGGCGTTTTTAAAAATGCAGGTATTGATGAGCTGGTGCTGGATATGAGATATAATGGCGGGGGAGCGCTGGTAACAAGCGCGATTCTGGCCGGACTGATATCAGGGTTTGAAGAAAGCAGTGATACACCATTTGCAAGGCTGACCTACAACAACAAGCAGTCCGTTGAAAATCAAACATTTCCATTCTTCGACCGCTTGCTCGAGTATAGTGATGACGGTGAATTTCTGGGTGATGATACCCCGATGAATCAGCTCTCCCTTAACCGTCTTTACGTGCTTGCAACAGGCAGAACGGCTTCGGCGAGTGAAACACTTATCAACGGGCTGAAACCTTATGGAATCGAAGTTGTGATTATCGGTGAGCAAACGGTAGGCAAGGATGAAGGGTCGATAACGGTGTATGATGCGCCGATTCATAACTATGCGCCCAGTGGTGCCGCGGAAAGGGAAGACATCAACCCGAATCATAAGCGGGCTATGCAGCCAATCGTGTTCAAGATCGTTAACAGCAACGGGGTAGACTATCCGGACGGGTTTATTCCCGACATACCTGCAATAGAACGGGCGAATGTGGAGAATCTGAAGCCTCTTGGTGATCCGCAGGAACTATTCTTATCCGCTGCCCTTGAGCATATTGAAAACGGATTTGTTCCGGCCAAGTACTTAGCTGCAGAGGATGAACGTCTCTATCGTGCAGTTGAGATGCAGCGCTCACCGGTTGAAGAGGAGTTTTATTTGCTGCCGTCAGATGTTGAACGATTTCAGTCAAATAAGCAGTAGTAAATAACTGTTCTTTTATCTCTTTTGGAATGGTAAAAATGGCAGTTCGGTTCATCAATATTGACCGAGCCAGCCACTTGTTTTTTTGGCTCATCGGTTAAGGAAGACTCCTTGTTTGCGTTGGCGTAACAAATCTATGCAAACACTCCTAGCTATTTGTATATTTAAGGCTTCACCAATTTTTAGATTGTTTCGATTCGAATGAATAACATCCGTAATTTTTGCATTATTGCTCACATCGATCACGGTAAATCAACGCTGGCTGATCGTCTGCTGGAACGTACAGGCGCCATCACTGAAAGGGAGATGGAGGAGCAGATTTTGGACGACATGGATCTGGAGAGAGAGCGCGGTATTACTATCAAGAGCCACGCAATACGGATGGACTACAAGCGCCCAAACGGCGAGGATATCGTATTTAATTTAATTGATACACCCGGCCACGTCGATTTTGCTTATGAGGTTTCCCGTGCGCTCAAAGCGTGTGAAGGCGCACTTTTAATTGTTGATGCAGCGCAGGGAATTGAAGCGCAAACTATTTCCAACCTATACCAGGCGATTGATCAGGACCTGGAAATTATCCCCGTTTTGAATAAAATTGACCTGCCTGGAGCCGATCCCGAGGGAATCGGGCAGCAGGTGGTGGATCTGCTGGGATGTGATCACGAAGAAATTTTAAAAGTTTCAGGAAAAACCGGCGAAGGTGTAGATGAGCTTCTTGAGGCCATTGTGGAGCGAATTCCGGCGCCGAAGCAGGAGACCGATAAACCGTTGAAAGCCCTTATTTTTGATTCTATATTTAATAAGTATCGCGGTTCAATAGCATACGTCCGCGTTATGGAGGGGGTTCTTCGAAAAGGGGACAACATTCTGTTTATGGCCACCAATAAGGAGTATGATGCAGAAGAGATTGGATATCTCAAACTAAAACAGGAGCCAACGAAAGAGCTGAAAGCGGGAGATGTGGGTTATGTAATTGGAAGTGTAAAATCTCTGCAGGATGCAAAAGTTGGGGATACCATCACCCATCAGAAAAACGGTGCGGATAAACCGATACCCGGCTATAAGGAAGTAAAACCGATGGTGTTCAGCGGTATCTTTCCTACACAAACCGAAGATTTTGAAGATCTACGGTCGGCCCTCGAGAAATTACAGTTAAATGATGCATCTTTAACCTATCAGCCGGAAACGTCGAAGGCGCTAGGATTTGGTTTCAGGGCCGGTTTTCTTGGACTGCTACACATGGAAATTGTTCAAGAGCGGCTCGATCGCGAGTTCAATATCGATATCATCACCACGGTACCGAACGTACGCTATGAAGTAGACACAACAGAAGGCAAACGACTGAAGGTGGATAACCCCAGCGAGATGCCTGAGGCCGGTGATATTGAAACCGTTTGGGAGCCATTTATTAAAGCCAGTATTTTAACGCCGGCCGATTATATAGGTCCCGTAATGACGCTCTGCCAGGAACGTCGCGGCGTATATGTGAACCAGCATTTTATGCAGAATAACCGCGTAGAAATTACGTATGAGCTGCCCATGGCCGAGGTTGTGTTCGATTTCTATGATAAATTGAAAAGCGGTACACGCGGGTATGCATCTCTCGATTACGAATTTATTGAATACAGGAAGGGTCAGCTTGTCCGCCTGGATATTTTACTAAACGGGGAACAGGTAGATGCATTATCGAGTATAACCCATCGTGATAAAGCGTACTACCAGGGCCGGAAAATTTGTGCGAAACTTAAAGAGCTGATTCCGCGTCAGCAGTTTGAAGTGGCTGTACAGGCCGCAATTGGTGCTCGTGTCATCGCAAGAGATACTATACGTGCGTTGCGAAAAGACGTAACGGCGAAGTGTTATGGCGGAGACATATCACGTAAACGTAAACTGATTGAGAAACAGAAGGAAGGAAAAAAACGTATGAAACAGGTGGGAACAGTAGAAATTCCCCAGGAAGCGTTCCTTGCGGTTCTCTCAATGGATGACGAAGATTAAATAATATAGTTGTATGAAACGAATTATAGTGTTGTTGGCAGGCGTTCTTTTTTTATTGATTGGCCAAACCGCCTACGCCCAGTTTGAAGAGCCCGAGATTGTAAAAGTAGAATATTCTGAGCGTCAAAATTTTGAAGACCGATTTGAGGATATTAAATGGACCGGCCAGGGCCTGTATAATAATTCCACCATAGACAGAATCCCCACAATTGAGCTGCGAAGTCGTTTGCAAGCTGCTTTTGGAGAACCAACACAGACGATTAAGGATCTGATAAACGACAATTTCAGGCCCGGGAAAGCCATACAGTTTGAATACTGGTTTATTGTTGATGGGGAAATGCCTCTAATGATACTGGACCTGGATGGCCCGTTTGCAAACGGACTCGTTTATGTAGGGGCAAGTCGGTATATCGATTTGATGCCCCAGGTAAAACGAACACTGAACCGGATGCTGATGGGAGAAGAAGGTGAACCCGCAGAATATGCTGATTATTTTTACTCACCCGAACGAGAAGAGTGGTATCTCGTGAAGTATGAAGACGGCGAGTATTCTCAGGATCCAGTCAGCCGACCAACTTTTAATTAACCAGCCGGACCTACTTCCTTTGAAAAAGTCAATTAAATCCAAGAAAAAGACAAATAGTAAAGCAGTAAAAAAAGACGACAATTCTACAGCAAAACACTGGGCAAAAGAGTGGTTTGATGCACTGATTTGGGCAGCTGTTGCCGCTATTATTCTGCGTACATTCTTTTTTGGAGCTTACCGAATTCCCACGCCCAGTATGGAAAAAACCCTGATGACGGGTGATTTTTTAATTGTAACCAAGCTGGCTTACGGTGCTCGAACCCCAATGACGCTCTCCGTTCCATTTTTTGAGATTTACGTACCCGGAGTAAATCTGCCATGGACGCGTCTGCCTGGTTATTCAGAAATCAAGCGTAATGATATAGTTGTGTTCAACTATCCGATTGATATCGCACCGGTTTCGGCAAAAACCAATTATATAAAGCGTGCTGTAGGTATGCCGGGCGATACACTTCGCATCGATGACAAACAGCTCTATGTAAACGGCAGTGAAGCCCAAGATTATGATACGCTGATGAAAAATTACAGGGTCGAAACCCGAGAACGGATCCGAATAAGTCCGGCCAAAGTTCGGGAAGCCGGAGGATCCATCGTGCAGAGTGGAAATAGCGCCTATATTATTAACATGACGGAGTCGATTGCGGATCAAGTATCATCATGGCAGGAAGTAGAGAATGTTGAGGAATTTGTATTACCTGAAGATTTCAACGTGTTCAGCCGGCGCGGATTTAACTTTTCGAGGGGATTCAATAATCATGATAATCTACCGGAATTTACGGTTCCTTATGCCGGGCAGGAAGTAGAGCTGACGGCTGAGAACTGGCATCTGTACCAGGATATACTGGAGCGTTACGAGCGAAACTCGGTGGAGAGAAATGGAAATCAGTTTATCATAAATGGTGAGGAGACCAACCAATACACCATTCAGATGGACTACTACTTCATGATGGGCGACAATCGTGATGACAGTGAGGACAGCCGTTTTTGGGGATTTGTACCTCAGGATCACGTTATCGGAAAAGCCGGTATTATCTACTTCTCCTGGGATAGTGAAGAGTGGCTGCCAAGATTTAATCGCATTTTAAATATGATTCATTAGTTCTTGGGAATCTGTTGAATCTAGGTTCAGGCGTGAGACCCGTCAGCGTGTGGAGCACTTGATGCCGTCGGTTGTTTGAGAGGTTGTCGTTGAAGATCCTAAACCACAGATCCATATGTGGAAGAAACGAGATGTGTCGGCTCGCTCCGAAAAACAATGAGCTCACATAACAAGAGAGGCACTGTCAATTAAGATCTCGACGTATCCGGTTTCCTGCGGTGACCATCAATTATTATTACGCCGGTTTTTTGATACTCATCCCAAAAAACCATGGCAATATGGCCATGAATATGCCAGCCGGCGAAAAATATGATTGGCCCCCGTAGAATAACAAGAGCGGTTAAGGCCTGATTGCAGCTTGAGGTTTAATTATTTTGAACCTTCAATACTTAGAATTCTGCACCTCCTGGAGTTGAGTATCATATATTATAAAGAGGCATTATTAAACAGGACAACATAGCCCCGGATTTGTGAAACTCATTCAAATTAAAAAATGAAATGTCCAGCTTATTTTCATCGGCGATCTTTTCCATGAATGCTCTCTTTTTCTTTTCAACATCAAAATGCTGATCACTTTTTTTTAGAATTTCAGTTAAGGACTCTGTTAAGATGTTTGATCCGCAGCGAACACTGTTTGTAGCACCGCGGTAAGCAAGATCAATCGGTACGTCAATGATGCGACAATGCTTTTCAATGGTACGTATGGTATGGTTGTCACAAATCGATGTACACAAAAGAATCGTTTCTTTATCAAGTACGAACATTGCGCAGTCGAGGTGAAAAAGATGGGGATCATTCAGTTTGATGGAAATCACTTCAGTATCAAATTGGTCCATGAACCATTGATGCGACTCTCGGGAGGATCGCAATCCATATCCGCCAAAATACAGATTGCCGGAGAGGTGTTTAAAATCTGCCTCGCCTTCAAAATAAGAATCAGGTGTATGAACTTCGTATCCAAGCTGACTGAAAAAATTTCTCCCAACGGCTGATTCTCCCTGCCTTCCTTCTGCTCTGAAATTTGAAACTATAGCTACCGGAATTTTGAGGTGGTTGAGAACTACTCCAATGTTTGAAACAAATGTCAGATCCTGAAGCGGCTTTGAAGAAGGTAGCAGGTAAACCAACGACTCTTTACATAAGCTTCGGTAGAGCTCAAGCCACTGACTCATCGCACGATCGAAATCAACTTCCCTTTCTTTATCCGAAAGAAGTGACATGCTACGGTTATTAGGAATATTGGTATCCAGCGTTAACGGTGGGTTCATCAGAAATACCGGTTCCTTTGTTCGTGATAGTAGCTCTGTAATCAAATATTACCCCATCTCATGTTTAGTAAGGGAGTAACTAAGGATTCCCGGTGCAAGAGCTAATGCTGCTTCACGACCAAAGTCCCCTCCACCAATCGTTTTTCCGATATCCAGAACGACCGGTTCACCATTATGCATCACATAATCAATTTTGCCATAATTGAGACCCAGTTGATTTCTTATCTGAATAATTTTTTGGGGCATTTCTATTTTATAACTCTCTGATTCTTTTTCTTCTTTAACGATAGGGTCTGAACTAAATGTCTTGAAACAGATCATTTTGTCGCCCAAAAAGTATGCGTTACGAATCACAAATCGAGAGTCTTCAATTTCAGGTAGAAATCGCTCTACTATCCAATTTTTGTCATTCCAAATGTATTCAGGTACCTGACCCTTGTGCTCAAAGATACTGAATGACTCCCTGTACTCCGTCACAACAAATCGACTGGAATTAATGCTGATGAGTTTTAATTTGATACCGGCATTTCTTGTTTTACGAACAAATTTTCTTGCAAACTTTACCAGCGAACGATTGCTGGGTAGTGGCTGATTATAAATCTTTGCTTCAGGAATGCCTCCGCAGTTTTTGTCGGTCTTTACAATTACGGATCCGTCATAGTCATCATTCTTCTCAACCAGGTACTGACTGATTGTTTGTTTCCGAATATCTGTGATGTTCAGGTTGAGAGTAACAGGGAATTTCATTGCATAGCGTACATACTCATCCGGAACGACAGAAAGATTTACATGCAAAATGGCTATGTCTGCTTCGATATTCTCATGTAGTCCGTTAATAAACAGTATTTCATGTCCGGACTCACGCCAGCAACTGGCAATTACCTCAATAAAGTAAACACCCTGTTCCCCCTGGAAGTCGTTTTCGTGCTGAATGATTACAATTTTCATGATTAAATCGTTACGTACCCCATTGAAAGCCCAATTTAAATAGAAGCTCAATCCAAAATTTACATGGGAAATACTACAGTTACATTCAACAGAATCAAGCCAGTGTAGTCAAATCATTTGAACATCAAACATAGTTCAAATTGTTTCGGCTTACAAGTATTTTAAAAGCAATGCTAATTCGATTAATAAATGTGCCCGCATTGGATTGTGCCAATTCCGAACAGGTAAGGATTTTTACCCCGTGATTTATAAAGAAAGGATATCTGAGTTAATTCTCTCTATCATATTCACTTTCTTCATATTCAATTCGCCCTGCTATTTCCTCCCACTTATTCAGCAGATCGCCCATCTCCATTTTGATATCTTCATATTCCAGGGACACTTCTTTTACCCGATCTGAGTCATCATAAAATGCCGGGTCGGCCATTTCGGTTTCAATCTCAGCCTGACGTGTTTCTTTTTTATCAATATCTTTTTCTATCTCACTGAGGCGGTTTTTAAGGGGCTTCAGTTTTTTCGAAAGGGCGTTTCTGCGCTCGGCTTCAATCCGTCGCTGCTCTTTTCTGCTGATGGTATTGTCTTCTTGCTTCGCCGGACTATTTGCTTCTTTTTCCGCCTCCTGATCCGACTTTTTATCCAGGTAGTAGCTGATATTTCCAAGCCATGTTTTCAGATGTCCGGGCTGAATCTCAAGCGTTTTATCCACAATTGGATCCAGGAAGTCCCTGTCGTGTGATACAATCATCAGCGTTCCTTCAAACTGCTGCAGGGCCTGTTGCAGAATTCCTTTCGACTGCATGTCGAGGTGGTTGGTTGGCTCATCAAATATGAGAAAATTACCGGGGTTCAGCAGCATTTTTGCCAGTGCAAGCCGGCTCTTTTCACCACCAGACAGAACTGAAACTTTTTTAAATACATCATCGTCCGTAAATAGAAAACATCCCAGTATGGTGCGAAGACGTGTTTCTGAATCGCGCGTTCCCTCGGTTTTCATCTCGTCCAGAACGTTGTTCGCAGGGTTCAGCTCTTCAGCCTGGTGCTGGGCAAAATATCCGGGAGTAACGTTGTAGCCATAATCAACGGTTCCGTCTTGATAGGGCTCAAGTCCGGCTAAAATTCGAATAAAGGTTGATTTCCCTGCACCGTTTGGGCCTACGACCGCAATTTTATTACCACGCTCAATTTCATAATCCACTCCATCAAAAACTGTAAGATCATCGTACCGTTTCACCAGGTTTTGAACATTCATTACAATCTGCCCTGAGCGCTCAGGCGGGGGAAACCGAAATGTGATCTCTGCCTCATGGTCGTCAATTTCAATACGCTTCATTTTTTCGAGCTGCTTGATGCGGCTCTGCACCTGTTTTGCTTTGGTAGCTTTATACCGGAAACGGTCAATAAACTCCTGTGTCTGTTTAATCTCCTTTTGTTGATTCTCGTACTGTTTTTTAAGCAGCTCCATCTCCTGGGCATACTTCTTCTCGTAAAAAGAATAGTTACCGGCATAATCGTATAAATTACCTCTGTCCAGGGCGAGCGTTCTTCCGGTAACCGAATTGAGAAATGCTTTATCGTGCGATACAATGATCACGGCGCCCTCGTACTGTTTCAAAAACCCTTCAATCCACTGTAGGGATTCGATATCGAGGTGGTTTGTTGGCTCATCCAGCATCAGGTAAGTGGGCTGTTTGAGAAGCAGTTTTGCCAGCGCGATTCGCATGAGCCACCCCCCGCTAAATTCGGTTGTGGGTCGGCTAAAATCGGATGGGCTGAATCCAAGTCCGTCCAGTACCCGTTCAATATCGGCACCCAGGGAGTATGCACCGGCATCTTCCATTTGATGCTGAATTTGCCCAAACTCCTCAACGGCATCGTCGTGATCAGAGCTGCCTGCAGTGCTGTTTTCCAATTTTTTTTGGACTCTCTGATACGTTTTCCGCAGTTCAAGAATCTCGCTGAATGCGTGTTCCACCTCCTGCATAACGGTAAGGCTGGGGTCGGGCTCCACACCGTCCTGTGGCAAATACCCAACCGTTGCGGTGTTGCTCATCTTTACAGCGCCACTATCGGGAGTTTGTTCTCCGGCAATCACTTTTAACAGTGTTGACTTCCCGGCACCGTTTGGCCCGACAAGTCCAATTCGTTCACCCGGGTTAATGGTCGCAGAAACTTCATTAAATAGCGGCCGTTCACCAAAGAAAAGGGAAATGGAGTCAATCTGGAGCATAGGGGGTTATGGATATTGGGTATCAAATATGTTGGGGTATCAAGCGAAAAATAAAATAGGAAGGATTGAGGAGGAAAACAGAAGTTAAATAGTGATTAATTACTTCTATTTTGAGATTAAAATGTAAAATGCCTTTGTTGGAATTGATTTAAAATCAGGATTTTGCTTATTTGGCATTTGTAAAAGCAATTTCTAGAAGGGGACTTATTTTGATGGTGTAAAAATCAACATTGAAATTAAAACTGCTTTTGGTTGGTTTTCAAAATGCTACTATTCAATTGTTAATTTTGCTTGTTACAGGGTTTAAAAAGCTATTAAACAGATATCGGCTATATGAAAAAAAGAGATACGATTAAGAAAATTTTAAACATTGGAATCTTAAGCTTACTCTTCATTCTGGGGTCGGGTTTAGGTGAGGTAGTTTGGGGGCAAGGCGAGGTATGGACATATGATTTTGGAACAGGTACCGGAACTCACAGTTCAGGTGAAAGCACTTCTTTTTTAACATCACCACAGACGGATGGAGGTACCGCTGTAGTTAGAGTTGGCAGTGGGAATGGACAATTTTTTCTTGAAAATCCTGGTAATACTAATCTTGGAAATTTTACTAATCTTAGAATGACTGCATCTAGTTCCAGTTCTATTACTCGGTTTGAAATTGGGCAATACTCAAATCCAACTGATAAGTTTTATGTAGCTTTTAAAATAAATTTAAAGCAAGGTACCTCTGGAGAACATGAATTTATAATTGGTAGTGGAGGTAGTTTTGGTAGCAACATCTCTGCAAGAAGCAATGCTTTTTCAGTACTGACATGGATATTTTCTGCAACCGGAATTGAAACTGAGAGAAGAACTACGAGCGGAAGCGCGTCCACCACAGGTATTGGAAGTGTTTTTGACAAAAACACAATATATCGTGTTGAGATATATGGAAATAACAGTGCTGTTAGCGAAACTTATTTCAGAGATGGAGAGGATTTTACAGTAAATGCAAATGAATGGTCTTTATGGGTAAATGACAATAAAATAAATGATTTTGATGGCCAATTAGATAATTTGGTTACAGGTGATGTAATAGATTCATTTCGATTTCAGAGTAGAAATTCAACCAACAACGAAGCCGAAATTGAAATCGACGACATCGTTTACTCCAACTCCTTACCAGACATTCGCAGAATTGATAATTTTGCAAATTACAGTACAGATGGCGAATGGAGGATGCTTTCGCTTCCGTATGAAGCAACAATAGAACAACTGGCCAGGCAAAATCTGGTTCAGGGCATAACGGGTTCATTTCCGGGAGCAGGTGCCAATATTTTCACATCACAAAATGGAACGGGTGAAACCGGCGCACAAGATTCTGACTGGACGGCTCCAACCGGACTATCTGAAACCATAGCAAGAGGGCAGGGTTTTATATGGCTTCTTTTTGATAATGCCTTGATCCCCGAAAGTAAACCTCTTCCATTAGACCTGACAATCGCGTCCGGAACCAATAATAGTACAGATCTGAATGTTGCACTTACATCTGGAAATGATGGCTGGAACTTGTTAGGAAATCCTTTTAGTGAAGACTTGTTAGTAGATGATATTTCCAGCTGGACACTCGCCAGTGGTTCGCTTACAAGCTCTGTAGCACAGGTTTACAACCCGGAAACAAATAGTTATGAGCTGCTTAACCAAACAGGTGATGAGGTGGCGTCTTTTCAGGGATTCTTTCTGCAAAATAATGATGCCTCTGAGATAACTATTCCTGCTTCAGCTCAATCAAGTGGAGCGACATTTTATAAAGATAAAGACCGACGTGGATTGATATCGCTGAAAATTCAAAGTTATGAAAACAGTTCAGACTTAGAATTCACAGACACTGCGCTAGAGCTTTTCTTTTCGGATAGGGCTGAACACGGCTGGGATCTATGGGACGCTTCAAAATTAACCCCCCTTTCGAATCAGTATATTGGAATGGCATTTAGGGGTAAAAGAAATAATAGTGAAGTTTTAAAAGCACAGGAATCGAGGCCGTATAGCATGAGGGAACCAATTACAATACCTGCAGAATTTTTCTCGGCGGGTCTGGAAGGTTCAGCTGAAATTTATATTACAGAGGCAATTAACATGCCTGAAGGATGGAGCGTTGAAATCGAAGATACTTTTTCGGGAAAAAGAAAGTTGGTTGATGAAAAAACACCGTTCAAATTTGATTTCACCGCAACAATGGCAGCAAAACAGGCTGTGGATGGAATGAAATCATTGCCGGTAATTCAATCTGCAGAAGTATCTACGGAATCACCACGTTTTTTGGTACATGTGAACACCGCAACTGATGAGTCATCCACCCTGCCATCAAACTTCACCCTCAACCAAAACTACCCCAATCCATTTAATCCAACCACGGTTATCAGCTATGATCTGCCCGAAAATTCGCAGGTAAATCTGGCGGTCTACGATATGATGGGCCGGCGTGTGGCCACACTGGTGAATGAGAATGTTGCGGCAGGGACGCACCAGGTACAGTTTGATGCAAGCAGCTTGTCGAGTGGCACCTATATGTATCGCCTGCAGGCCGGTGGCAATATCCAGACAAAAAAACTTACCCTAATTAAATAGATCCATGTATATCTCAAAGAAAACAGCACTTTTAATTACAGCCATACTCGCCGTGGTTCTATGCCTGCTTATCCTGCCGGACCTGAGTTTTTCTCAGCCACCCCCGCCACCGGGCAAACCTACCCAAACCCCCATTGACGGTGGTCTGGGTCTTCTTGCCGCAGCGGGTGGGGCGTACGCTATCAAGAAACTGAGGGATAAGAAAAAAATGTAAGTTGGGTTCAGGGTTTTTCTTATGGTTCGGCTGACTATTCAAATATTTCGCAAAGTATAACTACTTGTGTAAAGCGACGAGTCCATTAAATTATTTAGGGCTCTAATGTCGAAGGCGTAGACTTTAGTTGCAACATTTGTTGAAAACTCATTTCTAGAATGAGGATATATTAATACACAAGCTCTTGCGAAAAGCTCCTGTGTATTTTAGGATGTTTTCTAAATGAGGTTTATTTTAGTCGGTTGTAACTGTTCACGGCTATCAATGATCTTTATATGATAAAACGCGCCTCTGTAATTGTTTTTCTCCTCTTAATTCTAGCATCCTGCGATCAGGCACTGCAGCAGCCTGTCTATCGATTCAGCATTGATAACCCGGCACAAACAGGATCCAGGTTCCCCAATTTATTCCAGGATGAGAGCGGAATAATCTATATGAGCTGGCTGACCAGTATAGAAGAGGAGATCTACGCTTTGAGGTATAGTAAGTATGGAGAAAATGGATGGGAGGCTCCCGAAACCATCATGGTGGATACCGAATTTTTTGTAAACTGGGCTGATTTCCCATCTGTCATTGGGATTGATGGCGAAGCTGTTGCTGCACATCGGCTCAGAAAGAAAGAGGGTGGCCCGTATTCTTATGATGTAGAAATTTTGTTTAGAAATTCTATAACCGGCCGCTGGAACACGTCGATAACTCCTCATCAGGACGAAACGGCCACAGAGCATGGATTTGTGAGTCTTGAATCCCTGTCTGAACAGTCAGTGCTTGCTGTCTGGCTCGACGGCCGACAGACTGCAGGTCGGGAAGATGATGAATATGATGACCTGAACAAAGCAATGACGCTGCGCTCAGCAGAAGTAACCTCAAGAGGGGAAGTTGCTAATGGTCGCGTAATAGATGATGCAGTTTGTGACTGCTGCCAAACAGATCTTACCACGATTGAGGAAGGATATCTGGCTGTATATCGCGACAGGAGTGAGGAGGAAATCAGAGATATTAAAATTGCTCGATACAGCAGTGAAACAGGGGAGTGGAGCGAGCCGAAAGCTGTTCACAACGATGGTTGGCAGATACAGGCGTGTCCGGTTAATGGCCCGCGAATTGTTTCAAATGGGAACAATGTAGCGGTTGCCTGGTACACCGAGGCCGATGGCAGTCCGGCGATCTATCTTTCAAAATCTACCGACAAAGGAGAAACATTCGATGAGCCGATTTTAGTTGCAGGTGACTCGGTGCAACCCGCCGGCAGGGTTGATCTTCTAATGACGGATGATGGACGAACATTTGTAAGCTGGCTGCAGGCAGACGCAGGAAACGGGTATGTAATTCTTACAGAAGTTGAGTCGGATGGTACGGTGGGTAACCAAGTTCATGCCGGGACAACCTCATCATCCAGAAGCAGTGGATTTCCCAGAATTGTTCAGCAAAATAACTCTATTCTGGTAGCCTGGACACAAACGGAGCCTTTTATACGCGTGAGAACGGCAATGGTGCAGTTGGATGAATTTTCATCAGAAGAACTTTAACATCAAAAACCCTCAAAAAATTTAAGTATATGCTTGTAAAGAATCGACTCATTTTATCAGCGATCACTCTGTTTATTCTCCTGTTAGGATTTCAATCTTCGCACGCACAATCGGATAGCGAGCGTCAGCAGGCCATTGAGATACTTGAAAGCGTGCCTCTTTTCGACGGCCATAATGATGCCCCCTGGCAGTACCGTAACAGGGTGGGCTATAAATTTTCTGCACTGGATTTTTACGATACAACTCAGCTTGAGAACCCCATGCATACCGATATTTCCCGGCTCAAAGAGGGCAAGGTCGGCGCACAGTGGTGGTCGGTTTATGTGAGCGCCTATATTCCCGAGCCGGAAGCTGTAAAACAGACAATGGAGCAGATCGATTTCGTTCACCGGATGGCAGCCCGCTATCCTGATGAGTTCGAAATGGCCTATACGGCCGCTGATGTAGAACGAATATTTGCCAATGGGAAAATTGCTTCGCTGATTGGAATGGAGGGAGGGCACTCTATTAACAATTCGCTTGCTACACTTCGAATGTTTTATGAACTAGGGGCTCGCTACATGACAATAACCCATGGCCGCACACTCGACTGGGCTGATGCCGCGGGTGATGAGCCCAAACATGGTGGGCTGACCCAATTTGGAGAGGAAGTGATTCGAGAGATGAATCGTTTAGGGATGATGGTGGATCTCTCTCATGTAACTCCGGAATCAATGAAGGATGCCATTCGTGTTTCTCGTGCCCCTGTGATGTTTTCACACTCCAACGCGAGGGCGATTTCCGGACATCCAAGGAATGTACCTGATGATGTTTTGCAGCTGCTTCCCGAGAATGGCGGACTTGTGATGGTGACATTTGTTGAGTCTTTTACGTCTGAAGAACTCCGCCGATGGTATGCCGCCCGGAATGGGTATCGTGCTGAGATGGAATCGCTTTACCCCGGGCAGCCCGACGAAGTGGCTCAAAAAATGGAGATGTGGTTTGCCGAAAACGAGCAGCCGAAATCCAGGCTGGAACAGGTTGCCGATCATATCGACCATATTCGGGACCAAGTAGGTGTTGATCATATCGGCATTGGCGGGGACTATGATGGTGTTTCATCGCTTCCGCTTGGCCTCGAAGACGTTTCCACCTATCCTGATCTTTTTGCTGAACTGATTCGCCGTGGGTATTCTGAAGAAGATTTGAAAAAGATTGCCGGCCTCAACATGCTTCGCGTACTCAAAGAAGCAGAAGAGGTATCAGCAATGCTCCGTGATGAGTGGGAGCCATCTGAAGTACTGATCAGTGATTTTGAGTAGTGAAGGAATAAAGTTGCCTGTTGTGGCGCAAGCAAATAGCCTGAAGCAGTTCCGAGATCTATAAAGGTGCAAAAAATATAACACATCAAAGAGCGCACATCGTGAATCATAGATCCGCCACGTTGATCTGAGATTCAGGATCTTTGACCTGCGATGTGCGATATTTGGGCAAGCATCAATAATTTGTGCCTTGCCCTCTCCTCTGGAGAGGAGACAGACGGCGAAGCGTTTAGCGAAGCAGTCAGAGGTGTGTTAGAAAGGGCGTATAAAGTGTTGTAAATGTACTTCCTTCAGAACTTTTGACACGCTCCTCGGCTGAATGAAGTACGCTTTACGTTTTCATTCAAACCTTTTCCCCTCTCCCCATAGGGATCTGCCGTGGGCATTCCTTCGGAGCCTTCGGGGCAAGAGGGGATTTCTGTAGCTGCTATGTCTGAGTTTTATCGCTAATCACTCTCAAACTCAAACTCTTTGGGTGGTTCTGTATTTTTTAGATGTTTTACAAAATAGTCCCAACGCTTTCGCATCATATAGGGTTCGCTGTAATACCCGTGTCCGCGGTTGGGAAACATAATCATATCAAAATCTTTGTTGGCTTCAATGAGTGCATTCACGACCAGCAGGGTATTATATGGCGGCACATTACTGTCCAGAGTCCCGTGGGTAAGCAGTAGTTTACCTTTCAGATTTTCAGCCAGCAGCTGGTTAGCCTGACTGTCGTAGTTTGTGGAAACTTCACTATTTTGAAGCTGTACGCCGTCTTCATTTTCAGTGACTTCATCGTTTTCAACCAGGAGTCCATGCCATTTTTCGCCCCAGTCGTCGGCATAGTTTCTGTTATCATGGTTACCGGCGCCCGAAACGGCAACTTTATAAAAGTCGGGATATTCCAGAATAGCTCGTGTGGAAGCAAATCCACCGCCGGAGTGACCGAAAATACCCACGCGGCTGGTATCCATCCAGGAATGACGATCAGCAAGCTGTTCAATCATAGTAATTTGATCGGGTAATCCGTTGTCTCCCATATTTCCGTAATAAAATTCATGGAACTCTTTTGATCGACCCGGAGTGCCCATGGCGTCTACTTCCACAACGATAAAGCCAAGCTCGGCCAATGCCTGCTTATCAGATCGTGATGGAGTGAAAGAGCGGCCGCGAACACTTCCGGTTTGCGGGCCTGGATACAGATAGTTCAATACAGGGTAGGATACCGATTCATCCATGTTTGTGGGCGTGTACATCAGGCCGTAAAGATCGGTTTCACCGTCGCGGGCTTTTACCGAAAACGGTATGGGCGGCTGCCATCCGGCAGTGATCAGGTCTGAGATATCAGCCTGCTCAAGCTCCATAATTACATTCCCCTCTAAATCGCGTATGACCGAAACGGGGGGCGTATCAGGGGTGGAGTAGGTGTCAACCAGATAGCCTGCCTCTACTGAAAGATCTACCTCGTGGTTAAATTCACCGGGTGTGAGAAGGGTAAGGCCACTACCGTCGAAGTTTACCTTATAGAGATATTCGAAGTACGGATCGCCTTCTTCCCGCACAGAACCGATAAAATAGATCACCCGATCCTCTTCGTCGGTGTGAAGTACTTCTCTCACATTCCAATCACCTTCAGTGATTTGATTTTTGAGCTGACCGTTTCCAAGATCATAGAGATAGAGATGACCCCAGTTATCCCGCTGAGAGAACCAAATCACCTCATCTGATTCGGGCAGGTATCGCCAGCTGATTCCATCGATGCCTGACTCAAAAAAGGTCTCTTCCTCCTCAACAAAAATTGAAGTGACGGCACCTGTATTCGGATCAGCCGTTTGTAGGTGAGCTTGTTTATGATCCCGAGATGAAGATACAAACGCAAGTGAATTACTATCACTGCCCCACTCTACATCCAGAAATGTACCGTCTCTGCCCGCAACGTGATCGGTGATGGTAGATCGATGTGCATCAGGCTGCATGTCAAGCCGAACCATCTCAGACCCGGCCCCATCCAAATTTAGTATCACCCGCTCAATCATAAAAATATGCTCGTCTCCCGGCAGAGGGTATTTCCACTGCTCCAGCTCCGGATGTCCAACCTTTGTAGAGGCAAGAATCATTTCACCCACATTTCGGCTGTCGTGGCGAAATGTGGCAATACGTTGTGAATTGGGCGACCAGAGAAGAACAGGCGTGTCTCGTTTGGTCCATCCGGCATTATTGGTGGCATAGCCATAATACTCTTCTCCGTCGGTGGTTAACTGGGTTTCCTCACCGGTTTGAATATTCCTGATCCAGAGATTATAGTCTCTGATGAACGCCTCTTTCGTACCGTCTGGTGAAATAGCAGCTCCGCTCCGGAATGGATTGATACCCTCATCAGCTTCACATCTGTATTCATTCAGGCTGCAGCGGTATAGCTCGCCCCGTATCGAAAAAAGAATCGCTTCACCACTATCAGTAAATTCAAAAGAGTTAAAAGGCAGGTCATTCGGCATTACGTCAATATCTGTAAGCTCGTTGATTGATTCGGCTAGCTGATCATGATCAAACGCAAGGTTTTTTTCTTCGGTATTCGGGTCTGCTATTATAAATTCTGTCCCTCCTGAAACAGATCGCTGATAGGCAACGCGTCCGTCCGGCATCCAGTTTACGTTTGAGATTGTATTATAAACGAGTGAACGAGTGTTGGAACTCAAAAAGGATTCAGCACGCTTGTAATCTTCTTCTGTAACCGGTTCGGACGGAGAAGATTGAGTACATGAAGAAAATAGAATAAAAAAAGTAAGCAGTGTTGTGAAAAAGCAGGCGGCAGAAGGTTTGAAAGAGTTCATAAATTAAAGAGTGGTTTGATTTTGTGATGATAGAATATATAAAACGAGCTGATTATGATTCGTAAAACAATTTTTTGGCTGAAGATAAAATGAAAAAACCGTTAGGGGTACCCTCACATTTTTACTGTATTAGAAGTAAATAGCAATTAATCATTTAACTACAGACAAATGAAAATGAATAATTTAATAACAATAATCCTTTCACTTTTTCTTATCGCACTCACAACTGGTTGCGACAGCATAGGTAGTAATTCAGACGGCCCTGCCGAAGTACAGATTCAGATGCAGGTTGCTTCTGCACAATCTTCCGTCTCTAAACTACAGATGGAACAAACGATGAACGACATCCAGATTGAAGAAGTGAAACTCTATGTTAGTGAGCTCGAGTTGGAAAGCATTCGGGACGATTTTCGGGATTTCGAACTCGAAGATTTAATCATCAGTCTACCTCTTGATGGCTCACCTTTGGTACTTACAGAACGGGAAATACCCGAAGGTGTCTATGATGAGTTCTCCCTTGAACTTGAAAATGATGATGACAATTTTATCGGAGACCCGGACTTTTATGAAGGGGATGAAGAGTACTCAGTAGTTGTGAAAGGCACCTATAATGGTGAACGCTTTGTTTACCGATCTGATGAAGATTTCGAAATCGAAATGGACTTAAATCCACCTCTGGAAGTGACTGAAAGCCGTAGCGAAGTGCTTGTAATCTCTATCGACATTGATTCCTGGTTTACCGATCGCAACGGAGGTGTTTTGAACCCAAATAACTCGCAGTACTTTGAACGTATTGATGAGAATATCGAACGTTCGTTTGAAGGTTTTGAAGACACATTTGACGATGACGAGGATGACAACGATGATGATGACGACGATGACGATGACGATGACGACGATGACGACTAAAGTGAAGTAAGATTTATACCCCGATCTTAGCCCTTTACTTCATTTGCAACCCGGTTTGCCTCAGGCATTCCGGGTTTTTTTATGCAGTGGGCTCGTTCGTTGTAATCACAAAAATAATGAGCGGTTCATCGCCGGTATTGCGAACCGAGTGAAAGGCTTCACCTCGAACGGTTGTTAAATTACCTTTTTCAATTGGGTAGATTTTCTCTGTGCTTTCCCAATTATCTTTTTCCAGGTATTCTCCCTCACCATGGATCACCACATATAATTCCTGTTCGTTTCGTGTGCCGTGGGTGTGAAATCCGGCGCTGTCTTTATCGGTGGGCAGAATCATAAATGCGCCAATCCGGTTATTAACCAGTTCGCCCTCCTCAAACATCTGCAACAAAAACACCGTACCGGTTCCACCATACATCTTTTCGCGTTTATCGAACCGGGCAACCTCAATTCGGTCTGAACCCAGATGAAACACCTTTGGATTGATGTGTGGGGTTATCATATCCAGAAGGATCGACTTCTCGGCCTCAGATAGCTCGGTCCGGCTCATGATTGCTGTGGTTCAGGATTAAGTTTTTGAAGGACGTCTTCAAGAATAAGATAGAGACAGGGAACAATAATCAAAATGATGGAAGTGGCGAAAACAATTCCGAAGCCCAAAGAAATCGCCATAGGTATTAATTGTGTTGCCTGCACAGATGTTTCAAGAATAATGGGTGTTAAGCCCCCGAATGTAGTAAGTGTGGTGAGGAGAATGGGTCTGAACCTGCGAATACCGGCTTCATGAATGGCCTTAAATGCTGATTTTATTGAGCGTTTTTTATTTGCGTAGTCGATCATAATCAGGGAGTCGTTCAGCACCACACCGGAAAGTGCAATCACACCCATAAGGCTTACGAGGGAGAGATCATATCCCAGCAAAATATGTCCAATCACAGCACCAACAATCCCAAACGGAATGGCACCCATCACAATCAATGGCTGTACGTAGCTTTTAAATGCCACAGCAAGAAGTGCGTAAATGATCATCATGGCGAGTGCAAAACCACCCCATAATACCTGCGTGGATTCCCGCATTTCGGCCTGGCTTCCTTCAAAGCTCCAGGTAATGCCGGGGAAGTCTGCCCGAAGCAGTGGCAGTTCTTCAGTTTCTATAGACTGAATAACGGTTGAAATAGCACTTTTTGGTTCAACGTCCATTCCAACGCTTACCACCCGGCGGCCGTCTCGCCGGTTAATACTAGTAAAAGCTTCTCCTTCAACGATTTCTACCACATCCATGAGCGGTACTTCCATTCCCATTGGAGTTTGTATTACCAAGTCTTCGAGACTTTGTATATTTCGGCGCTCTTCAAGAGGCAGTTTTACGCGTACCTCAATTTCGTTGGTACCCCTGAGCTGCCGCATCGCCAGCGCGCCAAAAAAGGCATCTCTTACCTGTCGTCCAACATATTCTGAGGTTAATCCGAGCTGACGTCCCTCTGGGAGTAGCTTAAAGTCAAACTGTGATTTTCCACTTTCATAATTATCGTTTACGTCACGGGTGGCATCAAATTGATTTACCCGGTCTACAAATGCCAAACTTGCGGCCTCAAGCACTTCAATATTTGAGTGACTTAAATCAACACTGATATCCTGCTGCCAGCCTCCGGGACCCCGCTCCGCTTCAAAGGTTATTTGGTCTACCCCGGGAATATCACCAATCTGATCGCGCCAAAGTTCAATGACGTCCTGTGCCGACATATCTCTTTCTGCAGGGGGTTTCATTACAATTTCAACATCAATAAAACTTTGTCCGCGAACATTGGTTTTAATTCCTTCAGCCACTTCATAGAGATTGTTCTCTTCAAACATTCGATGGGTTGAATTGGTAATATCACGCGCTACTGCTGCAGCCTGTAATGTTGTGGTTCCCACCGGCAGTGAAACTCCGGCTTCAATCTCGTCTGCAGCGACTTCCGGCATCATTATCATTCCCATATGATCGCTATAGCCATATCCGCCCACCACAATTAAGAGCGCAACGGCTGAGCTGAGGGTGATATAGCGGTAGCGAAGGCATAGTTCCAGGAACCGCTTGTAATACCGGTGGACAAACAGGTTGAACCGACGGGCAAACCCTTGCTGCACATATTGAACACGTCCCATAATTTTACCCGGTTTTTTTGTTGACGTGTGAGCCAGGTGTGCAGGCAGGATAAAAAGCGCCTCAAAAAGAGATACTGCAAGAACAATGATAACAACGGCGGGCAGCGGCCACCAATATTTACCTGTAGTGCCCGGAATAAACAGAAGAGGTATAAAAGCAATAATATTTGTGAGAATACTGAAAACAACAGGTCTTCCGATATCTTGTGTGGCTTCAATGGCGGCTTCGAGCAGGTTCATTCCTTTCTGCCGATATTCGTAAACGTTTTCGCCTACCACAATGGCATCATCCACGACAATTCCCAGCACAACCAGGAATCCAAACATAGAGATCATATTAATGCTGAGGCCGGCCATCGGCAGAAACACCATCGCACCTACAAAAGAAATGGTCATTCCCATCATCACCCAAAACGCGAGACGGTATTCCAGAAATAGTGCCAGGATAAAAAGCACAATCATGATGGCAAGTATCCCGTTTTCGCTGAGAAGGGAGAGGCGTTGACTGTAATCGTCTGCGGCATTACTGTCGATTCGATATTGAATGCCCGGCGGGAACGTAAGTTCAGCCTCATCCAGTACAGACTGCACGGCCTCCGCTATTTCGAGGGGAGACTGCTGCCCGATTCGAAAAATATCGAGATCAACTGTCGGTTGTCGATTAAATTCACCGTGGAAACCGGTTTCTTCAAATCCGTCGGTAACGGAAGCAATGTCGCCGAGAGTGATGGAACCGCCATTTGCTGAAGATACCAGCTCAATATTTCTGAACTCATCGGCCCATTGTTTTCTCTCCTGCATGCGCAGTAAAATTTCGCCTGAACTCGTCTCTACCGATCCGGCCGGTACATCACGGCTCGATTCCTCAACAATCGAGGCAATTTCTCCAAGCGTCAAACCATATTCCCGCAGCCTTTCACTGGGTATTTCGATGTGGGTCACATAGTCGGGAACATTGCCGATTTCAACCTGGGTAATTCTGGGATCGCTTAGCATTCTGTTGCGAAGATCTTCAGCGATACTTCGCAGAGTCCAGATATCAGCGTCGCCGTAAATTCCAATCACCATTACTTCGGTTTGATTGGATTGAAGCTCTACCTGGGGCTCTTCAATATCATCGGGAAAGGTTCGAATACGATTTACCGCCTGATCGATATCCTGGTAGGTTTTCATACGGTCGGTTCCGGCAACCAGCTCAATCGAAACGGTACCGGATCCTTCGTTTGCGGTCGAGGTGATCTCTTTGATGCCCTGAACTCCCCGAATCGCCTCCTCAACAGGCTGTAAGATACCCTGCTCCACTTCGGCCGGTGCTGCTCCGGGATACACGACACTCACATCCACAATATCGAGCTGATACTGGGGAAAAACTTCTTTTTGAATATTGAACATCGTCCAGATTCCCCCGCCGAGAAGAATGATCATCAGCAGATTGGCGGCAATCGGGTTTTTTGCCATGAAAGCAATGGCGCCGGTGTAGGTTTTTTCGGAAGAGGGACGGGGTGATGTTGAACTCATAATAAAATCAATTTCTTGGAGAGGATATCATTTGAAATAGTCAGGATTTATTCCCCGTCTGTTTCCATGGCTGCAGCCTGGGTGTTTTGTCCTTCCAGGCGAACAGGGGTTCCTTCAACCACGGTGGCAAGGTTTGTGGTAATAATTTGGTCGCCTTCATCCACACCTTCAGAGATGTAGGCATAATTGGCATCTTCAAACAGTATGGAAACATCTTCTATTTGCAGCTCACTGTTAGCGTTCATAAGCCATATAGTGTCGTTATTGCGCACATAGTCCCGGCTCACTCTCACCACCTCTTCCAGTTCAGAAGCCTGCATTTCAGCTTCAACGTAGGAGCCGATCATCAGCTGCGGTTTGCCACGATTCTCCTCTTGGTAAGAGAGCGGGTCGGAAACGGTAACCAATACTCTGGCCAGCCTGGTTTGTTCTTCAAGTGATCCGATAAGCCTGTAAAGCCGGCCGGTTCGGTATTCACCGGGCATCCATGCCGTACGATTTCGGATTGTGACTTCTGAGCCAGTTGTTCCATTTATAGGTATGGAGAGCCACTTCAATTTTGACAGCGGTACTGTAGCCTGAACCCAATATGTGTCAAGCCCTACCAGTCTTCCAAGTTCGTCGCCAACAGCAACCTGGGATCCGAGATTTGCTGTTCGGCTTATAACGTAAGCGTCGAAAGGTGCTCTTATGGTTGTCCTGTCGAGGTTGAGACGAGCCTGTTCTACTGCTGCCCGGGCCGACTCTACCCGCGAACGAGCGGCATTAAGCTGCGGCTGACGTAAAACCAGAGCACGGTTTTCGTCGGAAAGTGTGTCGTTGAGCATTTCATAATCCTGGCGAGCAATACTTTGCCTGCCCAGCTCAATTTCGTAGTCGGCTTCAGCCTGTTGCAGCTCACTTTGCCGCTGATGCAGAACATTTCTGTAGTCTGAGGGATCAATCTTAAGCAGGGGATCTCCCTGTTTTACAAATCCTCCAGGTGTAAAGTTGGGAGAACGCTCTATGATTTCACCTCCCACCCGGGGACTCAAAATAATATCCTCGGCTGCTTCAACAGTACCAAGAGCTGTTACTGTTGGTGAGAAATTCCCTTTTTCTGCATTAACCACTTCAACGAGCATTGCGGTCTCTTTGGTAGCTCCTTCGCGCGTTGCTGTCGGTTCAGTAGAGAAAATAATGGTTGTTATTCCAGCACCTACAAGAAGGATGACCAGTGAAAGTAAGAGTGTTTTTTTTCTGTCCATAATGGTGGGTTGTTATAATAAAAAGGTAAATTTACAAGCCGGCCTGCGACTCTCGATCTGTGTTGAAGGATCCTGACAGCGCTCGATAAAGCGCAACTCTGAAAGTGAGAAGATCGAGTTTTGCTCCAAGTTGATCACGCTGCAGCCGTTGAACTTCGTTTAAAGCCGTGAGCACATCCAGGTAGTTAATCGCTCCGTTTAAGTATTGGACTCGAAGCTGCTCATAAGCTCGCTGAGCCAATTCTACCTGTTTGGTGATACTTTCGATACGTTCTCGCTGTTTTTGCTCCCTGATCAGAGCATCCTCAACCTCACGGAAGGCGATTAGTACAGATTGCCCGTAATTGTATAGTAATTCCATTTGAACCGCTTCGGTTCGTTCAACTTCTGCCTGGAGTTCTCGTCCCAAAAAGATCGGAGCGATCAGGTTTCCCGCAAACGATAGCGCAAACTCCTCGAAAAGCGATGTGGCGCTATTCTCAAATGTAGAGGCGCTAATAGAAAGTGATAATCTGGGATATTGATTGCTGATTGCAGATGCTACATCACGATCAGCTGCAAGAAGTTGATTATAAGCCACCCGTACATCGGGTCGTCGTTCAACCAGTTCCAGCGGAACACCTGTATCAGGTAGCGGGGGGAGTTGATCTGCCAGGGTGGGGTTTAAGGAAATGACGTTAGTGGGTACCCGGCCCGTAAGTACAGCAAAACTGTTTTCAAGGATGGCGATGCGCTCCTCGGTGTTTAATTTCTGCTCAATTGTAGACTCCAAAAGCTGCTGCTGGCGCAGAATATCTACCGCCCGGATTTGTCCGCTGCCAAATCGATTTCGTAATAATGATAGCACCTGCTGATTTGTTTCAATCTGCTCATTTACAAGATCAAGCTGGGCATTTGCTTCTCCCAGTTCAAACCAGTTTTGGGTCACTTCGGCAGAAAGGGTAATTGCAGCGGATTGGTAATCATAAAGCGAAGCCTCAGCACGAAGTCGTTCGGCCTCAACTGCAGAACGGATTCGCCCCCATAAATCAACTTCATAAACCGTTGAAAGTCCCATACTCAATTCCTCGGTAATGTTGCCAGTTTCAGCAAAACGACTTCTGTCTGCAGATATATCCGCCTCCAAAGTTGGAAAAAGAGGGGCGCGTTCTCGTTTTGCAATGGCCTGTGAAGCCAGTAGCCGCTGCCATGCCGAGCGAAGAGTAAAATTCGACGATATTGCCGTGTCTACCCAGGCTGTTAGGTTTTCGTCACCAAATGCAGTCCACCAACGATCAGGTGCAAGTGTATCACCTTCAACTGAAAAAGATTCGGGAGCCTGAACCGGAATTTCTGTAACTGTTTTCTTGGATGCACAGGAGGACAGGAGCAGAACTGCACCTAAAAGAGCGAGATAAATTATGAATTTGTCAGAAAGACCGGTGTGCATTATTACGGGTTGATTATTGGGAGTATCTTGGGATTAACAGTATAGATGTAGATTCTGTATAAACTTTGAAGCCGTATCATTTTTTCAAAAGAAAATGCAAGCTTATCCGAATTAGTAACAGCGCAACAGTTTACAGCGTTTGCTTTTATTTGAAGATATTTCTGAACTATATGCAGGCCAAACGTATTGAGATGCATCACGGAGTTTATAACACTCTGCTATACAACAACTGATTTTAAAATATTTCGTGTATGGAAATACCTCGAATTACGATTATAGGAGCCGGCCTTTCCGGTCTCACGATTGCCTGCTTGCTTCAGGATTCGGGATTTCCTGCTACAATTTTGGAAGCCCGAAACCGGCTTGGTGGGCGAATTTATACCCACAGGCAGGAGGGGATGGCTCCGATTGAGCTTGGAGCTACGTGGTTTGGGAATCAGCATAAATATTTGATCGATCTAATGCAGGAGCTCGGTGTTGAGCGCGAAAGGCAGCATATCGGAGATGATCTGTATTACGAAATGAACTCGATGTCGCCACCGCAGCTGGTACACCTTCCGTCTGGTAATGATGAAACGTACCGACTTAAAAAAGGGACAGATTCATTAATCCATGCGCTCGCCGGCAGGCTGGATGGAGAGTCAAGGATAAGAACAGGTGTCGTTGTCAAAAGGATTACAAAAGTACCAGAGAAAATAAAACTGACGACATCCAAAGGGGATGTTGAGACAGATATATTGATTTCAACAATACCGCCCAAACTCTTCTCGGATACGGTTACCGTTGAACCTGCTCTTCCTTCAGCGTTCATGCAAACGGCAGCATCAACCCATACATGGATGGCAGAGTCTATAAAAATCGGGTTCAGATATAAGCGGCCTTTTTGGAGAGATGCCGGGCTTAGCGGAACAATCATGAGCAACGCAGGCCCCGTGACAGAGATGTATGATCACTCTTCTTACGGTGACGAAGCATATGCTCTGAAAGGCTTTATGGCAGGGGCATACTATTCTGTTTCACCTCAAAGCAGAAAGGAGGCGGCGCTGCAGCAGCTCAGAAAGTTTTACGGAGAGCAGATGCTGAACCCACTCTCAACGGTTGAAAAAGTGTGGCGGGATGACCCATTTACGTTTTCTGAGTATTCAGAGAATGTCATTCCTCATCAGAATAATGGTCATGATGTATATCATAAATCATATCTAAATGGAAGTCTGTGGTTTGCCGGCGCTGAAACATCAGCGATTTCTCCGGGATATATGGATGGTGCGGTGAACAGCGCAGTAATGGTTGTGAAAAAAATTCTTGAACAGATTCGGTGATGCGGTTCCCTGCTTAATATTACTCTCCACACATATTAGTCATTTCCCGGTGCGGAAGAGAAGACAGAAATGAAGCTTTATTCCTTGTCAGATCAATATCAAAAGCGCCTTTGATTTCCAGTTGTTCCGAAAATGAAGTTTCAACCGTTTCCTCCGAACCATCCCAGGTGCGCCGCTCAGTGAGGCTGAGATTGAGTGAAAAAGTTCCTCTCAGGTTCGATTCATCTGACGTAGTAATCTCAATACTGCCCGATTCGGCAAATGCAACAAAATCATCAATAAAGATGTGATTCAGATCGTCCAGGCCATTTTCTCGATAAAGTGAATTGAAATAAACGAAAAAATGATTGCTTCCACCGCGCCGTATATCGGCAATCTCAGCGACGGTAAAGAGACCTGCATCCGGCCACTTACTTTTTCTGATGAATAAAAGATTATAGCGCTGCCATTTCGCAATGCTGTCGACCGTATCTCTGACTGAAGCATGTAAACCTGTCTGCACTTCGCCATCATCACCAAGATCACTGATTTCTGCCCATTGGGTAATCAAACTGTAGCCGTCACATTCAATATCAGCATTCGTCATTCCACTCAGAGAATAATAAAAAGGACTGTTTTCTATGACATCCGATTGGCCGGAATCACTACTGAAAAGATCGCAGGAGGTAAGAGCAATTGAAAGCAAAAACAGCAGCAGGATATTTTGTATGACGGATCTTTGATTCATGGGTGCTGTCCATAGTTATTTATAAACTAATCTAAGAAATAAATATAAATGCAGAGTCGCACAGCTGTAAATATTATTGTACGAAAACAGATGGATAATTCTGACAGAGACAAGAGATGACTTTCCTCATGATATTTAGAGCTTAAAAAAATTGGTTTTCGATTCATCAAGATAGTAATATGACTGAAGTTTCATTTATGAATAAACATGAGGTGGTGGAAGTGTCCCGAAAAAAATCTACTCTTCTGCGGGCCGGAGCGGCACTGGCAACTATTGTAGCAGTATTGGTTCTGATCTCATTGCCCAGGAATACCTCTGACATGAATGAAGCCGACAATGCGGCCTCACCTGAACTAACCACAGCCGCAGAAGGCCTGAATGATGTACTGCCACAGAGGATTGCCCAAAGTACATACTTCGATAGTGTGGGCGTGAGCAAAAACAGTATGAGTTACTACTATTCTCTGGAAAATCTTTCAGAAGATGAATTTTTGCAGAAAGGACTGATGGATTCCCTGATGAGTGAGGCAGAAAACCGGGTTCCCTGTACTACATGGCGGCCAGTATATATGCAGGGTGTGGACGTATCGTTCATCTATTATTCAAATGACGGCAAGGAAATTTTACATTTCACAAGATCTCAAAGCACATGCTGTGCTCCTGCAGAGTCTTGATTTACGGATAGATATCCGTATCTGATGAAATTTGGTTTAAAATATAATCTCTTCCGTGCAGCCTGTATCTTTTGCCTCGATTTTTTTATTGCTGCAGTTCAGCTTTGGCAGATACTCAACAAAACCGATCAGCCTTTCGACTTAACCGAAAGACTGCATGATCAGATCATAATCAGATATGTCAGCTTTATAATACCGGCGCGGCTGTTCAGAATGAAATCCCTGCGCGGATCGAAGAGATCTTCGTTGTCTCCTGTAATATGATAATTCGTATTAAAAACCAGGAACAGGTCGCTGCCCGGTTTGTGAATCCAGTTGATGCGAAGGTTAGACTGCAGATTCCGTGAAAAGTTATCATACTGTATCAGAGCCCTGGCAAACAGTTTTCGGCTGATGGCACCAAGCAGAGATGTTCTGACCGTTGTGGCTTCGAAATCACCATTCTCAAAAGGAAGACGGATAATGGTGTGGCCCACTCCGCCCTCTATGTGGAAGTGCTTCGACTGGCGAAAACCGAAATCAGCACCAAAATCGCTGCGATTGCCGTCGTAAAACTGACCGGTAGAGAAATCGAAGGATCCGAAAACGTTTCGGGCTTCGTCAGTTCGTCCCTCAACAGAAAGGGTGTGAAAGGTGTAGTCATCAGCAGGTATAACGGCATTTGGACGAAGGGCAAAGTCGTTTATAAGTCGTTCAAACTGCCTTTCGTACTCTATTTCAAACGACTGTCGGTTTTGGAATTCGGCCCGAATTGATGCCGTGTATTCCGTGGTTTGAAGAGCGCCGTCCTGCCCTTCAAACAGATCGAAAGATGTTTGGAAGAAGAGTTTTCGAACAGAAGGAACCCGTTCGAAGTCTACATTTGGCATATATCCAAGATTACCGGAGTACTGTCGGAAGTCAGTGCGGCGTACAAATCCCAGCTCCGGACTGTAATTTTCACCTACAGAGGTAAATGAGGCACCCCCTTCATAGATATCGTTTTCCAGCTGGAGGGTTATGTTGCCCGCTGCGTCATTCAGTAAGTTGTTACTGTCCCAAACGTTGGTGAACCATGCGTCAAACTGGCTGGAGCTCCAGAAGCGGTAACGGGTGTCGAATCCAAGGGCACGATTATATCCTTCAGGGCGCTCCACGTTCGTAATAATTGTTCCCATTGTAGCCCTGGGTAGTATGTTTGCCTGTAAACGGGCAACAGAATTGTTGGCGGAGTTAACACCAAACAGATCCCCCATGCCGCCGCCGGTTTCTATATTCATTAGTCCGACGGAGTAGCGACCCGTCTGGCCTGTCAGACGGGCACCGGTGAGAATCTGCTCATTCAGCCCGATATTTCTTGAGAAAAAGGTTTGTGTTGACCGGACATTTCCATGTTCAAAAAGTCCGGCGCGCTCCAGGAAAAACTCACGTTTTTCAGGAAAGAAGAGGTTAAACCGGGTAAGGTTCAGCTGAACATTATCGGCCTCAACCTGTGCAAAGTCGGTATTTACTGTGAGATCCAGCGTCATATTCGAGGAGATGCTGTATTTAAGGTCACCGCCAAAGTCGTAGCTGTAGTCGATGTCAGTATCTTCATTCTGTAAATCGGGACGGATTTCCTGTGCTCCGGAAATCAGGTACGGTTTGATTTCGATATTCTTGCCACGGTTTATACCCTTCAGCCCTTTCAGCCGGCCATACTGTGATGCAGCAGCCAGAACGCCAAAACTTCCGCCGTAATCTATTCCGATAGCCGGCCAGAGAACGCGCTCATTTTTACGGTTGATCATTCTGGACACCATCAAACCAAACTCCAGCTCTTCCCCCTCCGGAAACCGAAGCTGCCGAAACGGAATGGCCACTTCAAGCGTCCATCCTTTATCATCAATAACGGTTTCACTGATGAATACAGCGTCCCATGAAAAACTCTGATAGCTCAGCGTTTCATCTGTGATCAGTGCATCATCCTGAGTTCCCAGCGCGTTCATCTCAAACAGGTAGGCGTTTCGTCCATCCAGGTAGGTATCGATTCCGATATAGGCGTGGTCGTCGCGGTTATTACGTCCGCCACGTTCCAGGTTTTTAGCGCGGATCAGTTCCGGATTCCTGTCATAAAAACGGAATGCGAAATAGAGATTGTTGCGGTCGTATGCAATGCGGACTTCGGAGTCTTCGGTGGCAGGGGCACCGTCCTGCGGCCAGACCTGCGTTAACTTTGTGATGGGTTGAACTTTATTCCATATCGGGTCATCCAGGTTTCCATCAATAAACGGGGGTGTATCGGTAAATACGGCGTGTACTTCAAAATCTGTGGGGGCAGGGACCGGCTGAGTGGTTTGGGCAGATATCAACCGGGGTAGCAGGCAGCAGGCGACAAGTATAAAGCTGTGTATTAGTTTCAAAGTTGTTCCGGTAGTTTATTCAGGAAGAATGTACAATAACATCAGTTTGTTAGTGAAAAGGGCGTCCGGATTTAGTGAAGGATGATATGGAAGGTTTAGAAGCAGAGGAATATTTGCTTATGTACTTAGTTAAGGATACCGGGTGATATTAAAGGCAATCAACTTCTTATGTTTTAAAAAAAGGTAAAAGGTTAAACAGCTGAGGCTGAGGTAGTAAAACGTAATGTAGTTTAAAGTTTGAAAGCACTCTTTTTTACTTTCACAATGGGTTCACAAACTGTGATTACGTTCATAAATGTTCTCCTTTCAAAACTGCAGAGAGAGTTATTAAAAAACTGTTGGGCCTGGGTTTAAAAACAACAGGCGCTCAGTGTAATAGGAAACAGATGAAAGCAGCATGGAAGCATTAGATTTAGCCCGTTGGCAGTTCGGTATTACTACTGTATATCACTTCATTTTTGTACCGTTGACCCTGGGCCTTTCGGTACTTGTAGCAATCATACAAACCTTTTGGTACCGCACAGGTGATGAAAATTATAAGCATCTCACGAAGTATTTCGGAAAACTTTTTGTAATTGTTTTTACACTGGGTATTGTCACAGGAATTGTGCAGGAGTTTCAGTTTGGCATGAACTGGAGCGAATATTCCCGTTTTGTGGGCGATATTTTTGGAATACCTCTGGCCATCGAGGCGTTGATGGCATTTTTTATGGAATCGACTTTTTTGGGGCTTTGGCTTTTTGGCTGGAACCGACTCAGTAAAGGTGTCCACTTGTTGTCTATATGGTTAGTGGCTATTGCATCGAATCTGTCGGCTATATGGATTCTGATGGCCAATTCGTGGATGCAGGTGCCTGTTGGCTATGAGATTGTTGGGGGCAGGGCTGAACTTTCGGATTTCATAGCTATCCTTCTGAATGAGCGGCTTCTCGTCCAGATGCCGCACACGATTATTGCAGGGTTTGTAACAGGCGGACTTTTTGTTCTGGGCATAAGCGCATGGATGATGTATCGTGGTAACCAGGTTCAAACATTTAAAAAATCGGCACAGATCGCACTGATTTTCACAGCTGTAGCATCATTATTAACGGCCACTACCGGTCACAGCCAGGCACAGGACACAGTGCAGAGCCAGCCCATGAAAATGGCGGCTATGGAAGGTTTGTGGGAAACGGAGCAACCGGCCAGCTTTTCACTTTTTGCATTGATCGACCAGGAAAACCGTACATCAATGAGAGAGATTCGTTTACCATTTATGCTGAGTGTACTTGCTCATAACAACGCCACTTCGGAAGTAAAAGGGATGAATGAACTTCAAGCTGAAATGGAAGAGAAGCATGGCGAAGGAAACTACATTCCGCCTGTTAAGACGGTCTATTGGGGATTTCGGGTGATGGTAGGTTTAGGTATGATATTTATATTCACCTCATTCTTCGGTTTGTATTTATGGTGGAAAGGAAGACTTGAAACCACGACCTGGTATCATAAAGCGGTTATTGCGGTTCTGTTCCTGCCCTTTGTAGCGAATTCTGCAGGCTGGCTCGTTACCGAAATGGGACGGCAACCCTGGGTGGTTTATGGCCTGCTGCTCACATCAGATGGTGTTTCGCCCACTGTTGCGGACAGCTCTATCTGGATTAGCATGTCGGCCTTTACCCTGGTATATGGCCTTCTTGCAGCAGTAGCATTCTATCTGATTGTGAAATATGCGAAGCCTGGAATTCCAAAAGGGAAGAAAGATTCAGAATATTCTGCTGGTAAAGAACCTCAGCATTCTGATGCATTTGCTTACTAATTTTATTCATTAACCATCAGGCATTATGGATTTTCAACTCATCTGGTTCATACTAATTGCAGTCCTCTTTATTGGCTACTTTTTTCTGGAAGGCTTCGACTTTGGTGTGGGGATACTGATGCCCTTTATCAGCCGTGATGATACGGACCGTCGTGTTTGCATTAATACAATTGGCCCGTTCTGGGACGCGAATGAAGTATGGCTTATCACCGCGGGCGGTGCCATGTTTGCCGCTTTTCCTCACTGGTACGCAACACTCTTCAGCGGGTTTTATCTTCCTTTACTGCTCATACTGCTTGCATTAATTTTGCGGGCCGTCGGATTTGAATTCCGATCAAAAGTTAACAGAATTTTCTGGAAGCGCAGCGCAGATCACTTCATATTTTGGGGAAGCCTGATACCGGCATTTATCTGGGGCGTGGCTCTTACAAATATCGTTATGGGATTACCCATTGGCGATGACATGAATTTTACCGGCGGGCTGTTCGGGCTCTTATCTCCGTATGCCATTCTTGGTGGTGTTGCTTCAACAGCCGTTTTTACACTTCACGGAGCGCTTTTTATAACTCTGAGAACAGAGGGGCCACTTATGGAGCGGGCGGCTAAAGTAGCCAGAATAATGTGGATTCCTGCAGGGGTTCTTTTAATGATTTTTGCACTTCTCGGTTACCGTTACACCGTTCTGTTTGATGGATTAGGCCTGGTTCCCGGAACCATGCCGGCACTTACCATTATTTCATTTATTGCCGGGTACTTTTTGCTTAAAATGGAGCGATTTAGCTGGTCTTTTGCAGCCACCGGTGCTACCATCGTGATGGGCACTATTGTAGCATTTGAGGGATTATTTCCTGTATTAATGCCGTCAACATTAAATCCGGACTGGTCTCTGACAATCTACAACGCTTCTTCAAGTGAATTAACACTTACAATCATGAGCGTTGTAGCCATCATATTTTTGCCTTTGGTTTTAGGCTATCAAATTTACAGTTATTACGTGTTCAGAAAGAGAGTGACCCGCGACTCCATTCCAACTCACTAATTAATGAGGTCCATTCATCCCCATAAAGTTGAGCAGGCGCAAAAGCGGCTGTTTCGTGAGGCTCTTTCACTGAGGGGGTTTATTGCCGGGTTACTGTTTACAGCTGTGATAACTGCTGTTATTATTCTGGCTCAGATGTACAGTCTCAGCGTAATAGTAGAAGCTGCTTTTTTAAAAGACTGGAGTACGTCACAATACGGGCACTATGTAATCATTCTGGCGGGGGCAGTTGCTGTTCGGGCCGTTATGGCATGGACAGACAAATGGCTTGGTATGAAGATGTCCATCCATCAAAAGGCCCGGTATAGAAAAGGGCTGCTTAAAAAGATCCATGAAATCGGCCCCGTACGCTTAAATGAAGAAAAAACGGGTGAACTGATAGGGCTTCAGCTTAACGGAATCGAAAAACTGGATGATTATTACAGCCTCTATATTCCTGCTGCAATTCGAATGGTAACGATTCCGCTTATCATATTTGGCGTCGTAATGTGGGTAGACTGGCCGTCGGGGCTGGTTTTTATGATTACAGGACCCTTAATCCCTATTTTCATGTACCTGATTGGAACCAAGGCAGGCGATAAAATAAGAGAGCAGTGGGGAACCTTTCGCCGAATGAATGCACACTTTCTGGATACCATTCAGGGAATGGATACTCTCAAACTTTTTGGCAGGGAAAAAAGTGCCGGAAGAAGCATCAATAATGTGAGTAGAATGTTTCGGGTTACCACCATGAGAGTGTTAAAAATTGCATTCCTATCAGGAATGATTCTTGAATTAGCGGCTTCGGTTAGTACGGCCGTTGTAGCAGTAGAGATCGGTGTGAGACTCATTGAAGGAATGCTCGGTTTTCAAATAGGATTATTTGTTCTGTTGCTTGCACCGGAATTTTACCTGCCCTTTAGAACATTCGGCAGCGCCCACCATGCTGGTATGGAAGGCGCTGAGGCCGGGGCAAGACTATTTGAACTATTCGATCATGCCCATTCAGAAACCCAAAAGGGAAAAAATAACCTGGAAATGGTGCCTGATCATCCCTCCCCGATTGAGATAAAGAATCTGAGTTTCCGTTATCCCGGTTCTGAAGAATATGTTTTAAACAGTATAAACCTGACTCTTCAGACAGATGAAGTTCATACTTTGACGGGCGCCAGCGGGGAAGGTAAAACGACTCTGATGAATATCTTAAGCGCACTGATTCCTTATAGCGATGGCGAAATCGTAGTGAAAGGTAAATCCCTCGCCAAACTGGACGCCAGTCGCTGGAAATCTCAGATCTCGTACCTATCCCAATTCCCGCACTTTTTTCCTGGCAGTATCGAAGAAAATATTCGATTGGGATGTCAGAATGCAACAGAAGATGAGGTATTGGAAGCGTCCCGCCTTGCACATGCACACTCCTTTATTACTGAACTCCCGAACGGGTACCAAACGGTACTGGGTGAAGACGGATTAAATTTGAGTGGCGGTGAACGGCAGCGAATTGCTCTTGCCCGTACATTCTTAAAAAAATCACCCATCTATTTTCTGGATGAACCCGGAAGCTCTCTGAATGAGGAACTGGAAGTGGCCTTGATGCGCTCAATCAAAACATTGGCTAAAAACAGAATTATTTTCATATTGAGTCATCAGCTGCAGACCATGATGGTTTCGGATCGTATCTCAATACTCAGCAAAGGCGTGATATCGGAAAGTAAACCGGCAAAAAAAAATTCGCTGCAAGAGATGCTTAAGGTTTCGTTCAGGGGGTATTTTAATGAGTGAACTTAAAGAGATTCTGTTCGAGTTTACCTTATTTAAAGGAAGGATCTCTCTGTCACTCATTTTAGGTATCATGACGGTTGCCGCGGGAGTTGGGTTGATTGCGGCCTCCGGTTATTTAATCAGCTGGGCAGCACTTCGACCTCCTGTTCTGGATTTAATTCTTGTTCTTGTCGCAGTAAGGTTTTTCGGCATTTCCCGGGCCGCATTCAGATATGCTGAACGTCTTTTTTCGCACGATCTGACGTTCAGAATACTTAAAAATTTGCGGGTACATTTCTATCAAAAGGTTGAACCATTACTGCCTGCAAAAGCTATTCGATTTAAATCAGCAGATTTGCTCACCCGTTTTTCAGATGACGTGGATCAGCTTCAGGAATTTTATCTGAAAACAATATCACCAACACTGACAGCTCTCTTTTTTATATCTGTAACTGCCATTGTACTGAGTATTTACTCCGTAACGCTAAGTGTTATTGTATTTATACTGATGATAGTAAATGCAGCGTTTATGCCATTTCTGGTGAGATACAGGGCAGGACAGTCTGCGTATGAGCTATCTCTGAGCAGTGCAAGGTTAGGCCAGCACATCAGTGACCATATTCGCGGGTCAGCAGATCTGATGTTTTCGTGCAATTACTCCGGCTGGATGAAGAGAGGAGAAGAGATAATAGATGAATTGTCCGAAGTACAAAAAACACGGGCAAGGGCTTTCAGCATGGAGTCGGGTCTGTTTACGCTACTCAGCCACGCAAGTATTCCTGTTTCATTTCTCATACTGCTTCCGCTCGTGGTAGACGGGACAATTAGCGGGCTGGTAATGACCGCTGTTATCCTTGGATTGTTTTCGGTTTTTGAATCGCTTGAACCGATGGGGAATGCATTGCAGTACTTCTATGAATCGAAAGAAGCAGCGAATCGTCTCAATGAAGTGACAAGAGACGAGGGGCAGGGCAGTGATAAATTGAAGTTTTCCAAATTCAACCCAAAGCACTATTCAGTTTGTTTTGAAGATGTGTTTTTTGGGTACAACTCCTCCACGGTTTTAAATGGCTTTTCTCTGGAAATTCAGCAGAGGCAACATGTGATTCTGAAAGGGACCTCTGGGTGTGGCAAGAGTACGGCTGCTCATCTTTTAGTAAAGTGGTTTGAACCCTGGCATGGTAAAATTATGATAGGTGATCTGAACATTGGAGATTATAGCGGAAAGGAGGTTCGCAAAATGATATCGGTGGTTAGCCAGAATACCCGCCTGTTCAACACCTCTCTGAGAAATAATTTAAAAATTGCCCGGCCAGATGCTACGGATGAAGAACTTGCCATTTCGCTGGATAGGGTAGGTTTTAGCGAAGCCCTTCAAAGGTTGCCTAAAGGTTTAAGCACACAGGTAGGTGAGTTGGGATTACGGCTGAGTGGTGGTGAACGTCAGCGGGTGTCTCTGGCAAGAGCCCTGCTCAAAGATGCTCCCATCTGGATTTTGGATGAACCTCTTTCCAGTCTGGACAGACAAATGGCTGATGAGATTATGCTGACTTTACATGAGTTGATTAAAGAGAGGACTGTTTTGCATATCACACATCAAAATATCGGATCAATTCAGGCTGATAAGGTTTATCTCATGCAGGAGGGGGATGTGTGGGGAGCGGCTAAGTAAACAAAAAAAGCCCGCTAAATCTTAGGAGCAGATTCGTTTTTACTGCGTAGTTTCCGTTTGATAACTGTTCTTAATTCACTGAGAAACGGAATACGCGGAATTTTTTCTCCCAGCTTTACGGCGGCATCCACAAACTTCTGTTTTTGTTCTTCACGGGCCAGTGGACGGCTGATATTTATTGGCAACTTTACCGGTATATTTTCAGGATGATCTGTACCACCAAGAGCCTTTACAGCCATGCTAAGCTCCTCGTAAAAGAGTTCTTTTGCTTTGGCACGGGCTTTTCTTCGGGAAGAATTCTGAAACGGTCTTTCATAACCGGGCGCCTGCCCAAAGGTTGGCAGGGTATTGATTTCCCACACCTGCAGCCTGCCATCTTTCACGCCATAATCGATTCGGCCGTAATCAATATTGGCTAGTGAAAAAACCCTCTGCAGCTCTTTTTCGTGGGGGTTAATAGAAATATAATCCAGTTCATCGTGGATTTTTTGCTCGTCGTATAGATCTCCGGTATCGGGATCAGGTTCGTTCTCTTTCACCATCCAGTGGTAGCCGAGGCTCAGATATCTTGGTATGATGGCGTCTCCAATTTTAAGGGCAGAATATTTTCTGTAGAGGCCATTTTTATCTGATGTGTCGCAAAATTCTACAATCAGCAGGTCGCCGGGTTGATAGCCTGACCTCTTAAGATTTCCAATGGATTTTTCAAGAGCCTCTGAATCTTTTATCAATCCCGTAAGGCTTCCTGAATGTCGTCGTGCTTCCCGGACAAAAACAGGGTATGCTATGGTTGAGGAATGGTATTCATCGGTTCTGTAGGCAAGAAAATCATTGATGCCTGTTTCGTGCAGTTTTTTGATCAAATTCAGCCTGTTCAGAGAGGCTCTGGGATGATTCAGAAGAGATATGTCTTTATTTTTTGATAGCTGATCAAACAATTCCGTTCCTGCATCACGCTGGTTATCAGTAATTACTCCCAAACCGGTAAAAATGACCGCTCCCGGCTCAATGAATCTTAATCGTCGTAAATCGTGATAAGAGATAGCTTTTATATAGTCAGCCAGGTCGGGTGGCAGTCGATCTCTCATATTTTGAATAATCCAGAGCTGATCCCAGGGTGCAATAAAAGTTATCATAACTGTTTAATTCTCTGAATTGAATGATTAGGTATCGGAAGTTAAACCGGGTACTTCATCCGGGACTGATTGTTGAACCCCTGAAAACCTGCTTACAAGGGCTGCGACACTCATGTCTTCAGTTACATTTACAACGGTTTTAAAAATGTCGGGAATGGCATCAACGGTACGAAGAAGAACGACCCCCTCAACCGGAATCCCCAAGGCAATATAGAGCGGAAGCGACACAAAAAAACCGCCACTGGGGATACCTGGTGAGCTAAAACTGAGTGGTATATAGGCTATAAAAAAGAACAGAACTGCCGTTGGATCGAGTGTTATTCCATAAATATGTGCAAGAAAATACATTTTAAGGGGCGCAGAGACGGCTTTGTTTACTTTAAACATTGATACTGCAAGTGGCATAACAAGGCCCACAATAGAGTCTGGCAGCTTCAAATGTTCTTTTGCTCCTTCTACGAGTGCGGGCAGGCAAACCATTGATGATCGTGTTCCCACGGCCATAATTTGTGCGGGTGCGCAGGCTTTTGCAAACTGGACAATCGATACCTTAGCTATAAGCGGAGTTAAAATGTAGAGAAAGAGAGTAAGCAGTAGTAATAATGCACAAAAAAGAAAAACAAAATAAGCAAGGGCTGTGAAAAGCTCCATTCCTGCATCCACGGCCACTTCAAAAACCAGTATAAATACTGCAAGCGGCATGGCCATTAAAATCCAGCCAATAAGAACGTGAAGTGTTTCAATGACGGCATCAAAGAAACGGGTAATCACTTTCCGGTTTTTTTTAGATATTTTTGCGAGAGCCAGCGCAAAAAGAAGAGAGGCTACAAATAGGGGAAGAATTTCTTCATTTACTGCTGCCTCAAATAAATTCTCAGGAATAATGTATGCAATAGAATCTAAAAAGCTTTGAGATCCTGTGCTACCGGTTTCGGGAGGCGTCTCTACCGTATGCGATGCAAGAGCATTTGTGATTTCGGGCGTGATTTCCAGGTAGGAAACCAATTTTGGAGTTACTAAAATCATCAGACCCATCCCCAATACAAGATATACCAAGTGAGCAAACACGGCACCACCGCCGATGCGAAGGGTAGATTTTACTTCAGAAAAAGAGGCAACTGCGGTTATGATGTATGCCACAATGAGCGGTATTACAATCATGCGGAGTGAATTGATCCAAAGTGTGCCCAGTGGCTGAAGGAATTCAGAAGCTGAATACAAAAATCCAATATCTCCCTGTTTGGCAATACCGCCGGCTAAGAATCCTAAAAAAAGTCCGCCAAGTGACCCAATAAGGATATAGTTTTTTGGGATATTGAGTGATTTCATAAAATAACAATAACAGTAGCGCTTATTACGCTTGATTGTACAATACCTACCGCGTCCATTTATGCTTGCTGAGAATGACAGGCTTTATTTACACATTCAAACAATGATAGTTTAAAAAATGTAAATCAACAACGAATGCGTTAAATAAGAAGATCTGTATTCCTGACCTGTATTCTTAGTCAAGCTCATCAGAATAAACGGCGGGTACTTTCTCTCTCAGATTGAAACCGCTGCTCATTACTTCTCCGTAAGCTCCTGCACTTCGAATGGCTACTAAATCACCACGACTTATTTCAGGTAGTGAGATAGCTTTGCGGAATGTATCGGAAGATTCGCAGATGGGTCCGACTACATCATACGTTTTTTGTGGTTTGTTGCTGGTGAGCACATCGATATGGTGCGATGCCTGGTAGAGGGCTGGACGGATGAGCTCGGTCATGCCGGCATCAATCACTGCAAAATGAGTATTAATGCCTTCTTTGATGTAGAGTACTTTTGAGATGAGACTGCCACACTGGCCCACGATACTGCGGCCCAGTTCGAAATGGATCTCCTGTCCCTCTCTTCTTTCAAGATGGCGATCAAACACCTCAAAAAAGGATTGAAAATCGGGGATGAGTTCATCATCGGGCGAATTATATTCTATTCCGTATCCGCCTCCTACATTTACATGACTTAACTCTAATCCCTCATTTTCAAACCGGTCCTGAAGTTCATTCACTTTATTACACAGATCTACAAAAGGCTGTAAATCTCTGATTTGAGATCCAATATGAAAATGGATTCCCTGAAGCTTTACTGACTTAAGCCGGGGAAGAAGGCCAAACAGCTGTGAAAGCTTATCGGTTGTGACACCGAATTTGTTTTCGTGTTTGCCCGTTGTGATATACTTGTGCGTGTTGGCCTCCACATTGGGGTTGAGGCGAACAGCCACCCGGGCTGTTTTTCCGGATGCTTCAGCCAGATCGTTGAGCACCTCAAGTTCCTGCAGGGATTCACAATTAAAAGAGAAAATATTATGCTTTAGGCCGGTCAGAATCTCATCATCTGTTTTTCCAACACCGGCAAAGGCGATCTGCTCGGGCGAAAATCCGGTCTCTATGGCTCGTTCAATCTCTTTGCCGCTCACGCAGTCAATCCCCAAGCCGGCATTTCGTATCCGTTCCAGTATACGCGGATTAAAGTTCGCCTTTATGGCAAAGTGGACGTGATACCCTTTTGAGAGGCCGTGCTTTTTTACCTCGTCCAGAGTTTGGTCCAGGAGGTTCAAATCGTAGTAGTAAAAAGGCGTTTGCAGAGAACTGAAAGCCTCTGTGGTATTTTTATCAAACATCAGGAAAAAGATAAATGGGTGATTGCCGGTTTAGCGTGCAGAAAGATACCTCGATCTGCATCAAACATAAATAGAAAGAGTCATGGTTCGGAATTTTTAAATTCTTTTTTAATCATTCATGAAGTCAGGTCATTTAAGTGTGTCGTGGATGACCATAAATTTTTAGGTTCATAATTGTTAAGCTTTTGTTACTTGTTCATTAATTAAAATTTATTAATGTTATATGAGTAGAGAACTGTACGAAGCGTATGACGACAACTTTTCCGTGCATTGATGAGAGAACCAATGAACTACTCAAAAGAAAATGAATGTGTTTCTTATATGGAGGCACTCAAAAGGCTCTCAATAGCTGAGATTAGAGTGCTTGAAGGAGTAGAGCAAGGGAAAACCAGCAGAGAGATAGCAAAAGAGCTGGGAATTTCAACACGAACGGTTCACAAGCACAGAGAGACTATTTGCCGGAAATTAAGCATCAAGGGAAGAAATGGGTTGTTAAAATGGGTTTTGAAAGCGAGAGGGTAACATTGTGCTGAAATATTTGAGACAAGATATACGCACATGTACGTAATATAATACGTAATGTTGCTTATTGAATGGTTAAGCTTAACATAATAATCTATTGGTAGCAAATTGAGTAATACTCATATTGTGTCACCTAAACTAATATATAGATTATGCTAAAAATCATATCAGTGATCATTATAACATCTATCTTGATGGTATTGACTTTTTCTGTAAATCAGAACAATGATAAGCTCATAAGTGCTAATTTAAATTCAGCTCTCGCTTCTGGCTGTACGATTTGTCACTCAAGTAGTGCTGAGTGTCATAGAATCATAATGCCGGATGGCACAACTCATATTTTCTATGGGGATGCAGAAGATTGCACTGTTCCGGTTGAATCAGATTAAGCAGACGATAAATACAAAAAATACAATTCAAGTGTATAAGATATAGAAAGTGGGCAACTGAATTACCCGCTTTCTTTTAATATTAATTGTGGTTAATTCCCCTAAGCTTGCATCGAGTAAAAAATTATAATTCAAATAAAAACCTCCTGGGTTTGCCTCGAGGATCATTACTAAAAGTCTGCTACATGAATATCTTTCTAAAAATATTACGCAATTTATTGCTTATTTTTTTGATTGCTTCATGCTCATCAAATCAAGAATATGAATCGTTTCCGGAACCAACCTCCCTGTTTAGCGATAAGCAAATTAAATTGAATAAAATCAGTACTATTGAAGGCATTCAACTCAATACTCCTATACAATTACTTGTAGTTGACACTCTACTCTTTGTTCATGATCAATTTGAAATAGATGATCAATTATACTTTTTTAGAGCTATTAACCCGCATGAAAAAACAGTTGTTCAAACGTTCGGCAGAGAGGGAAGAGGGCCTGATGAATTTATGTTCCCCGCATTTATGAGCAGAGTCCCAGGGTCCAAAAATAGTATTGGAATAAACAATCGGCGCCTCTTTTCATATAGTCAAATTAGGATTGACAACATATCTGATCAAAACTCAAAACTATCGGTTCTAAGAGTGGATGAGTTGAACACTGACTATTCTCTTGTTGGAAAAGGTTGCGACGATTTATTTTTCGGAACTGGATTTTTTAACGGAGGCAGATATGCTACATCTGATTCGAGTGGAGAGCTGGTAAACGTGTTTGGTGAATATCCATTTGAAGAGAATTTTAGTAGAATGGATAGAAGAGACTTGGGTATGGCCTACCAATCTATGTTTAGAATACACCCTGAGAAGTGCATGGTTGCTACAATTACGCATTCTTCAGCGAACCTGGAGATTTTATTGGTTGAGAATAGTGAAGTGCAAATCATAAAGAAGATTCATTTAAATTATCCCTTATTCGAAAACGAGTCGACCTCACAAAGACTTTCTATTTCTATAGCGCCTGAGAACAGAAGAGGTTATCAGGATATTGATGTCTCAACCAGAAATATTTACACACTATATTCCGGTATAATTAGGAGTGAAGGATTAAGAAAATATCGTTCAGGTGATATTGTGCTTGTTTATGATTGGGAAGGCAATCCTAAAAAGTCCTATTCTCTCGATAAGCCTGCTGTAAACATTGCTGTTTCCGAAGATGACAGGTTTCTATATACCATTTCTGTTGAAGATGATGGCACAAATGGCATTGTAATTTATGATTTAAAAAATAGTTAGAATAATTTTGTTCCAGAAGAGCTTCATTTTTTTAATAAATTCTTTCTTTTAATAAAATGATTTTAACCATCATAAAGTTAAATGAGCCAATGTATAAGTAAGAGATTGAGGATAAAAACAGGGTTCTAATGAAAACTCAATACTTAGGCCATTGTTTGTTTTTCTTTGTTAGCCTGTACTCCGTTATTCTTGCGGATAGTATTCAAGGTCAGGATATACAACTTGATCAAATAGTGGGCATAAAAGATAGTGAAGAGCTGTTTATACCCGGTGTTCGAAACGCTACGATGACATGGGAAGGGAACATCCTGTTAATACCTTCACAATTGACACAGATTTATCTGTTTGATGAACATGGAGACCACCTGACTTTATTCGGCCAGGAAGGGCGTGGTCCGGGTGAACTTCTTTCTCCAATTGAAATTGCAGCTGATAAAAGTGGAAACGTCTACGTATATGATCAAAAAAAATAGAAGAGTTTCAGTCTGGAATCAGGAGTTTGAATATATAACTGATATTAACTTTAAGGGAGGCTGGAATACACATTTTAAAACACATGGAGACCGTGTGTTTATATGGGCAAGTCCGGATGGAATTCAAGCAAATGGACGGATGGCCAATATTATCTACGAAGTGTTGAAGGCACCCTGGCGTATAGAGCCTGTGCATTTCTTTGAATATGACGATTGGAAAGTCGGTCACCCTTTCATTGATGCCTGGAGTAAATGGGACTGGAGCGAACAGGGAGAAATAATCATTACCGGTAAAACCGATGAATTTGATATCTATCGGATGAATCGTGAGTGGGAGGTAGCACTCCATTTTGGAAGAGAGTATAACGTTGTTAAGAGAAGTGAAGCAGAGCGAGAAACTAAGATAAATGCTGCGCGGAAGAATTCACCAACCGCTGCGGCGATACTCGAACGTGGCCTGCCGGACGAAAAGCCTCCCATTATTGAGCTCTCGGTTGACGGGAAGAACCGGGTTTGGGTACATCGGAATAAGGAGTTCGGTGCCCGTGAAGAATTGGACGTTTATTCGATTGATGGAGAATATCTGGCAATGGTTATCCTGCCTGCGAGTAAAGATGAGTATAGAATGCTTGGAATTTTTGATGAGAGAATCCTTTTTAAAGTGATCACATCAAACGGACTGGAAGAGCTAAGAATCTATTCAATAAGCGACTTTGATTAAATGAATGCCTACTCAAACGTAAAATTCAACATGAAAAACGATTGTTCGTATTTTATGCTGATCAGTGTTTTTTTATTCCTTTTTATTGGACAAGGTATTTCTAAACAATCGGATATTTCACTGGATCATATTCTTACCATAACAGATGATGGGGCTCCAGGCCTGCCCTATATACGAAGTATTCAGGATGCATCCTTTTCACCGGAAAATGAGGTTTTGGTTTTAGATAGTGCCGAGAAAAAAGTTTATGTATATAATCGTATGGGTAAATATATAACAGCCACAGGAAATAGAGGAAGGGGCCCCGGAGAACTGTTGTTGCCAACATCAGTAATTGGAGATCAAAATGGAAGGATATGGATAGCTGATTTGTCCAATGCGAAAATATCTGTCAGGGATCAACATTTTGAACATCTGCAGGATATACACTTTCGTCAAGGTTGGAATACCGGGTTTAAAAAAAAACAATACAGATCTTTTTGTCAGGACATTTCCTACAAATTCTGCTCCGGGTGCATTTGACCCAGTAAAAATATTCAAGATTGATCAGAGTTCTATGAAAATGGACCTTATGCATGAATTTAATACTGATCCGACTAGCAAAAGGCACCCATTCTTTACAGCATGGGCCAGTAAATGGGATATTTCTGATGAAGAAATTCTGTACACCACAGGCAACACTTCAGATAACAAAATTTACATGATTGGGAGAGATGGAGAACTTATCGCTGAATTTGGAAAAGATGTGCCTCAGATTGAGTTGACAGAGAAGGAGATGGAACAAAAGGTTCAACGAGCAGGCCGTATATCATCCAATCCATCGCGATTGGCAGAGTCGTCCGCTTTCAAACCTATATTTATCAACATTGCAATCGATAAAAACGGTACCATTTGGGCGCACAGAAATAAAAAGTTTGGATCCCGGGAAGAGCTGGATGTGTACACTCTAAACGGGGAGTACATTACAACGGTAACCTTGCCATCTTCTGGAAATGAGTACAGAATGCTGGAAATTAACAAAGGTAAAATTCTCTTCCGCGTAAATTCCCCCGACGGAGGAAGAGAGCTCCGGGTTTATCAAATCAGAGAAGGTTGATCATTCTATCTTTTTCATGGTTTTGTCCCAGCCAGTTGTAACGGCAGTTGATAAATTTCCATCGATAATAGTTTTTGATCAACTCATTCAGAATGGTTCAGTTAGCCGTTAATCCCTGCTGTAAAGTTCAATTCCTGCAGGTTCATATTTATCACCCGGAAGCCAGAAAGGAGCTTCATCCAAATTTGCAATCAAATCGGCTGCATACACAAATGAACGCACGTAAGCGGTAACGTAGTCGAAATTGATGGTTTCGGCTTCGTCTGTAACGCGGTGGTAGTAGTAGTTAATCTCTTCATCGAAAGCCGTAAGCCCCATGCTGTATGTGGGCGAGGGAATTCCGCGAGAGGCAAAATTGACGTTGTCTGACCGGTCGAACAAATTTTGCTCGGGAACGGGATCAGGAATCGCTTCAAGGCCAAAAGCTTTGGCGGCGGCTGTTAATTCAGGGTCAGCTTCCGTTCTTCCAAGACCTATAACGGTCACTTTTGTAGTGTCGTTATAGCCGGCGCCGTCAATATTAAGGTTATAAACAGTTTGTTCAAGAGGAATGGCGGGATTTTCGGCATAATACCGACTGCCCAGCAGGCCTTTCTCCTCGGCGGTCCACGCGGCGAAAATTACGGATCGCTTGGGTGGATGCTCGGCAAAATAAGCTGCTGCAGCCATAATTCCGGCTGTTCCCACAGCATTATCGCGTGCGCCATTATATATAAAATCGCCTGACTCCTCTCCGGGTCTTACACCCACATGATCATAGTGAGAAGAAAGCATAACGTATTCGTTTTTCAAGTCCGGGTCCGAACCCTCCACAATTCCAATGACGTTTCGGCTGGTAAACTCGTTGTTTGGTTCGCCGGCAATAGTCAGTGAGGCCGTTTTGCCTGTAGAATTAATTAAAAAGTCGTTTCTGCTGTCGGTCGGGTTGTTCATCCAGAGCTGAGGTATGGAAGCTTCACTGTTTGTACTATCGGATATTTCAAGCCGTGCCCGGGAAAGAAAATTGACCAGCATCGGCCACGGTGCCGCAGGACTGCTGTAGAGTTCAATAAGTGCAGCGGCACTTGCTTCGGCAGCCCAGAGATTTTTTTGAGCTGAGGAGGTAAAAAACTGCTGGGGTGATCGCTGACCGGGCAGTCCGGCATTGGCTATGATGATTTTTCCGTTAACATTAGTCCCCTTAAGCTCCTCTTCAGTAGCGTGATTTAGATAAACGAGTTCCCCTTCAAGTTCACCGATATAGCTATTCATCAAAATAAGATCGCTGTTTTTTTGATAGGTGGAATCCCCCACAGAAAACGTTACTTCTTCGGGTGTGGATCTCTGTTCAAACGGAACATGCTGGTAGTAACTGCTGTCGCCGTAGGCAGGTTGTACGCCGTGAGCCATGAACCAGCTGGCGATGTAAGCAGCCGCGATATCAATTTCGGGTGATCCGGTATCGCGTCCACGGAGTTCATCAGCAGAAAGAAAATGAACATTTAATTTTACATCTTGCAGACTGATGGATGCCGTAATGTCGGCAGTAGAAGTGGATTGAGCAGCAGTATCAAGAAATGATAGTAACAGCATTGAAACAAAAAGAAGGGAGGATAATCGAAATTGGGTTATATAATTTTGAACTGATCTCATAGAATTCTATTCTGAAAAACGCAGTTGCGAATGTTGATGTTTATATCGAAACAAATAACAATATCTGCACGTGTTGTGCAAAGAGCATCAATGTAAGATAATCTGTAATGATAAAGTGTGAATGTAAATAATTATGATTTATAGACGCTCTATTATATTTCTATTCTCCGTTTACGTGCTGGCTGCATGTACTATTTTTGGCTGCGGTACACAGCAGGTGGTAACCGATCGCGATACCCAGGATGGATATTATAAGAACAGCACTAATTCGGAAAATTTTCGGCGCCAGGTTGAAAGGGGTTTTGAATCTGTTCGGCGTCTTCAAAACACAGTGATGTATCGAACCTATCTTTTTAATCCCGATCAGACCATTACACGATCACAGATTGGTTCGTTTAGAATAGAAAATGTAGCGATTGCCTCAGAAGTGGAATCGGTCACAAATGCAGGTACGGCCACAGTACTCTCAAATAACGGAATAAGGGCCGTATTTTTAACGGCCGCACATACGGTTTCCAGGCCCGACACAGTGATTCATATTTACGACATGGATACCGATTCACCAGAGGATAGGGTGGAGGCGGTTTCTGTGAAAATATCGGAAACGCACTTTGTGATTGCAGATAATGGAATAGTTGGGCTCGATCTGGTTGCAACTAACCGCAACAAGGATCTTGCACTTCTTATTTCAAATGAAGCCGTTGAAGATCAATACAATCTAAGACCCATAGCTCTAAATCCCGGAGAATTTAGTGAAGTTGAATGGGGCGATAAGGTTATTGCAATGGGGTATCCCAGGGGAGTACAGATGATTACAGAGGGTGTTGCCAGTTTGAGCAATCATCCGCACCGCTCGCTGGTGATGGATATAAATATTAATCGCGGATTTAGTGGTGGTATTGTACTCTCACCACGCGCCGATGGAGGTCGTATGGAATGGATAGGTATGATTACGTCGGCCATGGGAGAGCGCGAACTGTATCTTGCACCAGAAGATGAAATTCAGACAGAATATAACCCCGAAATTCCATATCGCGGAGAGATTTATGTAAAGAACAGACCCGTAATTTACTATGGAATTTCATATGCAGTTGATATCGATGAAATCAGGATTTTTGTAGGGCAATATGCAGGTGAACTGAGACGGCGTGGCGGTGCGGCTCCAAGAGGTTTATAAAAAAGGAAACTGTACATGGACTGAACTCCATATAATGAATAGTTGTATATTCATAACCACTCGGGGAGAAGATTCATCAACTATTTCCGGGTAAGTAATTTCTGAATCTCACGTATATCCCCGGAATTGAGTATAAACATTTTATGACGGATAGTTTTCTGCCTGCAACTCCTTTTGACAATCCGGTTCTGATATTCGCCCTGGTGATGCTCATCATCCTGGTGGCGCGTATTCTGTTCAAAAAGATCAAAATACCAGGAATCGTAGGTCTCATTTTAGCGGGGACGCTGGTAGGCCCGGGGCTCCTTGGCCTTTTGGAGCGCGATTTTACGATTGAGCTGCTTGGAACCGTGGGACTTCTGTACCTGATGTTTATGGCGGGTTTATCAATCGATCTGAATCAGTTTGAAAAGCTCCGTGGAAAAAGCATAGGGTTCGGGTTGATCTCTTTTTTGATCCCCCAATTGGCAGCAGTTTATGTGGGTACGGAACTTTTTGATTATAGCCTCTCAACGTCATTTTTGCTTGGGTCAATTGTGGGTTCTCATACGCTGCTCGCTTATCCTATTATTGAAAAACTCGGGATCACAAAAAATCAGGGCGTTACGATGGCTATGGGAGCTACGCTGGTAACTGATATGCTTTCGCTGGGTATTTTGGCTATCGTTGCTGCTACCGTGGGCGAAAGCTCAGGCACCGGGTACTGGCTGGGATTCAGCGCATCCGTTATGATATTTATTGCAGGCGCACTGGTTATTATACCACGGCTGGGACGATGGTTCTTCAGAAACATGAAGTATGAACGGAATATCGACTACGTTTTTGTTGTGGCTGTACTGTTTATAACGGCATTTTTGGCAGAAGCTGCAGGACTAGCGCCAATAATTGGTGCATTTATGGCGGGCCTGTTACTTAATCGGCTGGTTCCCGAAAGCGGTACACTTATGAGCCGCGTACAATTTGTGGGGAACGTCTTTTTTATTCCATTTTTTTTGATCTCAGTAGGGATGTTAGTGGATGTCAGTGTTCTGGCAAATCTGGATGTTTGGATAAAAGCAGCCGCCTTTAGTCTGCTGGTTTTTACGGGGAAAGGAGCGGCCTCGGTTTTAGCAACTTACATGTTCAAACACTCCCGGGATGAAGGTTGGGTCATCTTTGGACTCACAACGCCACAGTCCGCGGCTACATTAGCAGTGACACTCATTGGGTTCGACCTGGGATTCTTCGACAGTACAGCCGTGAATGCCGTGGTAATGATGATTCTTGTTACATGCCTCGTGGGGCCATATGTGGCAGAGAGATTTGGCAGGAAGGTTGCCGTTGCCGACGCTGAAAAGCCTTATAAGCCGTCCGACGCGCCACAGCGTATCCTGGTGCCATTGGCAAACCCCGAAACATCGGATGAGCTTTTGAACATAGCGTTTATGGTACGGGATGAAAAAATGGATCAGCCAATTTATCCCCTTACAGTTGCAAAAGATGGTGCACGTGTGGAAGAAAATGTTGCAAGGGGTGAAAAAATGTTGAGTCACGCCGTGATTTATGCAGCATCAGCCGAGGTGCCCATTAACCCTATAACAAGAGTAGATCTCAATGTTGCAAAAGGCATTTCAAGGGCTGTAAATGAGCAGCGTATTACAAAGGTAATTGTTGGATGGAACGGACGAAACGGAGCCCGTAACAAAATATTTGGGACAATTTTAGATCAGCTTCTTGGTGAAATAGATGAGCTGCTTATGGTCTGCAAAATTGAAAAACCGGTAAATACGTTTTCTCGTATTATTGTAGCAATTCCCCCATACGCCACCATGGAAACCGGTTTTTATGAAGCTATGAAGTCGATAAAAACAATGGCGGAACAGATGGCGCTTACCCTATCCGTGATCACGACCAGCGAGAGAGAGCAGATTCTACAGGATACGGTTGAAAATATTGATCCAAAAGTAGACGTAGAGTATAATGCGATTGACAGCTGGGGGCAGCTTCCAAATACGCTCGACAATATTTGGAAAGCAGACGATCTTTTTGTGTTAATGAGCACCCGCCCAGGTACAATATCATGGCGGCCGGCGCTGGATAAACTGCCCGGTTTACTGGCGCAGAAATACCCCACTTCAAGTTTTATCACGATTTACCCTTCAGAGCGTTCACAAACATTCATTAACAGAGAGGGTACAGGCGAGGTATCACAGCTTTTTTCATCGAAAAGAATTCGCATGGGCATTGAATCAACCGAAATCGAGAGCGCACTCCTGGAAATGGTTGCAGCCGATGACGAGGTTTTTGGCACTATAGATCGTAAGCGAATTACAAAGCGTCTATTAGACAATTCCAGTGATTTTACACCCGAAGTGATGCCTGGCGTAGTTTTTTTCGATTCACACACATCAAAAGTAAGCAAACAAGTATTGTATGTGGGAATCAGTGAGCCAGGTATTAGGGTGCCTAACACCGCAAATCCTGCAAATGTCGTTCTATTGCTTTTAAGCCCTAAAGAGATCAGCGTGGAGGGCCACCTCGAAAGTGTAACACGGGTAGTGAAAATTGTGAGGTCTCCGGGGCAGGTTCAAAAGTTGAAGGATGCAAGCTCGGCAAAGCAAGCGTTACAAATTCTTGGAAAAATTGAATGATGCGTTACAGAGATTGTTTACAAATACATATTTCTCTTTAAAATATGATTCGTTTAATTTAAAAGCTAAACCTGCACAAAGCACTTACTCAAAATTAAGAGTTTATCTATGGACGTTTTTTCTGCCGCGCCACATCACGATGTGTTTCTTCTTGTTCTGCAAGTTGGGATTTTACTACTTACTGCCCGGGTTCTTGGCGAAGTCGCAACACGGCTTGGTCAGCCATCCGTCATTGGAGAAATTTTGGCAGGGATCCTTCTTGGTCCTTCGCTGCTTGCCGGTTTTTTCCCTGCGTTTGGGGAATTGATAATTCCACAAACAGAAACCAGTGGCTATTTGCTTGAGGTTATATCCCTGCTGGGTGCAATGTTCCTGCTGCTTATTACCGGGCTTGAAACAGATATTCAGCTTATCAAACGACATGCGAGAACAGCAGTAAGTGTCTCTTTTGGGGGTATTTCGATTACGTTTATAACCGGATTCTTCCTGGGGCAATATTTACCCGATTTTCTGCTTGCCGATCCTGATGAACGATTGGTATTTGCCCTTTTTGTAGCAACTGCCATGTCGATTTCGGCTATCCCGGTAATTGCCAAAGTGCTGATGGATATGAACCTTATGAGACGTGATATTGGGCAAACAATTCTGGCGGCGGGAATGAGCGATGACACCATAGGCTGGATTCTGCTCTCCATTGTTGCCGGTATTGCTGCAGGGGATGCAGTAACGGCTGGAACAGTTTTTACCACGGTAGCAAGTGTTCTTGCCTTCCTGATTATTAGTTTTACACTAGGGCGCTGGATGGTAAGAAAACTGCTTATCTATGTTCAGGACGAAGTTATCAGCTCCGACAGGTTACTTTCCCTGGTTATTATTCTTGCCTTTTTGTGGGGAGCAATCACCCAGCTTCTGAACCTTGAAGCTATACTGGGAGCCTTCGTAATGGGAATTATTTTTGGTATGATGCCGCGATTGCCTGAAGATGTAATTGATAAGTTAGAAAGTTTAGCACTTGGAATATTCGCCCCTGTATTTTTTGCAGTAGCAGGTTTAAAAGTGAATATCATTAACCTGTTTGATCCCACTCTTATCATTATCACTATTATTGTGATAGGCGTTGCCACTCTCGGAAAAGTAGTAGGAACCTATACAGGTGCCCGCTTTTTTGGAAAAAAAGACCACTGGACATCTCTTAGTTTTGGCGCAGGGTTAAATGCACGAGGCGCCATGGAAATTATTATTGCAACAATTGGCCTGAGGTTGGGAATTTTATCGCAGGATATGTTTTCAATCGTCGTGGTGATGGCCATAGCTACATCGTTGATGGCCCCCATCGCCCTTCGATGGGTGCTCAGCAAGGTGACAATTGGTGAAGAAGAGCAGAAGCGGCTTGCTAAGGAAGAGCTCGAAGCCGACAGTCTTGTTGCCGATATTCACCGGGTGTTATTGCCGGTTAGAACCCGTCGAACTACAAAAGGACAAGAGAAATTTATTCAGTCAACGGAAGCTCAAATCCTGGAATTGATTGGCCAGGACTCCAGCATTTCGCTTACACTTTATACAGTTGCAAAAGATAAGGACAAAACGGAGTGTGAGGCATATCTTGATGAACTTGCAGGATACTTCAATCTCGATGAAATTGTAAAAAAAGTAGTCACTAGCGATAGACCCGGAGATGCTATAGTCGACGAAGCTAAGAAAGATTATGACCTCGTTGTACTTGGTGCTACCGAACAGAGTGAAGATCACTCTCATCTATTCAGTCCTATTGTAGACTTTATAACAAGATTCTCTCCCTGCCCAACACTGATCGTACAGGCAGGCGCGATAGCAAAAGGATGGGAACCCGAGCGAATTTTGGTACCTACTAACGGAAGTACTGAATCCAGAAATGCCGCAGAACTTGCCTTTTTTATCGCGAAATCTGACAGGAATAAAGAAGTTATCGCTCTCAACGTCATAACCAACGATTTGACTCCTGTTCAAAAATCGAAAGAAGCCTATATCGAAACCAGAAAAAGGTTTGCGAACGAGGCCGTAAACGAGCTGAAAAACCTGGGAGAAGCTTTTGAAGTGAAGACGGAAGCTTTGGTGCGCCAGGGAAGTTCAGTGGAAGAAGTGATCACCGAAATGGCTGCATCGAATGCCATTGATCTGATCGTTGTGGGAACGAATGTGAGACCCGGATCCAACCGTTTATATCTGGGGCCAAGGGTTGAAAATATTCTTCAGATGGCCTCTTGCCCCGTCATTGTATTCAATACTTAGCAAATATATTTAGAGAATCGTTGTATGTTGATACGAACAGTATCAGAAGTTTAAACAGCACTAAAATTACTTTATGTCCATATTAAATAAGAGTAAACGACTCAAAAAGGAGTTGAAACTCTTCGACGTTTATGCCATTAGTACTGGTGCTATGTTTAGTTCGGGCTTTTTTCTGCTGCCGGGATTGGCCGCAGCTCAAACAGGTCCATCCGTTGTCTTAGCTTATTTTGTAGCCGGTATTCTAATTCTCCCTGCCATGTTTAGTGTGGCGGAACTTTCTACGGCAATGCCCAGGGCCGGTGGTGCCTATTATTTTATTGATCGTAGCCTGGGTCCCCTGTTTGGTACTGTTGGAGGAATTGGGTCCTGGCTGGCACTTATTTTTAAAAGTGCCTTTGCTTTAATTGGTATGGGTGCCTATATATCCATTTTCATTGAAGTTCCAATTACCCCCGTAGCCGTTGCACTTACTATCGCATTCGGAATTACAAATATTGTGGGTGCAAAGGAGAGCAGTTGGCTGCAAAATGTATTGGTAGCCACTCTCGTTAGTATTTTGTTTTTCTACACTTTCCAGGGGGTTTTTGCGATTATTGATGTGAACTTTTTTGGCGTACTGAGGTCTGAATTTTCTCCCTTCTTTCAATTTGGGCCGCAGGGTTTTTTTGCAACAATTGGTTTTGTTTTTGTCTCCTACGCAGGTCTTACAAAGGTGGCCAGTGTCTCAGAGGAAGTACAAAGTCCTGATCGGAATATTCCGCTTGGTATGATGCTGTCTCTCGCTACAGCAACCTTTATCTATGTTGTTGGCGTTTTTATTATGGTTATGGTGCTAGAGCCATCTGCACTTCAGGAAGATTTAACCCCGGTTGCTACCGCCGGGGAAGTTTTCCTTACCTGGCTGCCCGGACAAACAGGTCTCATCCTGGTTGTTGTAGCTGCCATTGCTGCTTTTGCATCAACGGCCAATGCAGGAATTATGTCGGCAGCCCGCTATCCACTTGCCATGGCGCGTGATAACTTAATCCCAACCTATTTTTCAAAGCTTGGGCGTTTTGGCACACCAACGATTGCAACGGTAGCAACGACTATTTTAATGATTTTTCTTCTCGTTGTTTTTAATGTGGAGTCTGTAGCAAAGCTAGCCAGTGCGTTTCAGCTACTGCTTTTCGGCATTTTAAACATATCCGTGATCGTAATGCGAGAGAGTAAAATTGAGGGATACGACCCCGGATTTCGTTCTCCCTGGTACCCATGGATGCAAATTGCCGGTTTCTTTATCTCACTATTCCTGATTGCAGAAATGGGTTTGTTGTCTATCATTTTTACCATTGCTATAACAGCTGTGAGCGTTGTATGGTATTTTAATTACTCCAAAGGCAAGGTAAAGCGTGAAGGAGCAATTTATCACGTACATGCCAGGCTTGGCAAATATCAATACAAGGGTCTCGAACGTGAAATGCGCGGCATTATGCGGGAAAAAGGATTGAGAAAAGAAGATCCGTATGAGATTGCAATCGGACGGTCTGCCGTCTTTGACAAGGTGAAAAGTGTTCCTATTGAAGAAATTATTGATCAGGTATGCAGTGAGCTCTCTACGCGGATCAACTTTTCAAAAAATGAGCTTGTTGAGCTGTTTGAAGAGGATTACAAGGATGGAATTATACCTGTTGGCAACGCAAGTGCTCTTCAGCATATACGTGTTGATGATGACATAGACACGGAAGTTGCATTGGTTCGGCTGCAGGAAGGTATAGAAATAGACAGGGAAGAGTTCGATGATGTGAGAAGCAGGGAAGAAGAGAAAGATGGGCTCATACACTGCATTATATATCTGATCAGTTCAAAAAAGAAGTCGGGTCAGCATTTAAGAATTATTGCCCATCTGGCCGAAATGATTGACAGTATCGACTTTTACGAACGATGGATGTCTGCCAAGGATGAAGCCGGTCTGCGTGAAATTCTTCTTCGTGATGAACGCTTTATAAACATTACCCTCAAGAAAAGCGACATCACGGCAACCATGATCGATAAACCGGTGAAGGAGCTTGAATTACCCGGTGAAAGCCTAATTACACTGATCAAAAGAGAGGGTAAAATCATTTTTCCCCATGGAAAATCAATCCTAAAGGAAAATGATGAGCTCTCTATTATTGGTGATAAAAGTGATATTCGTCAAATGAAAAAAATGATGAATCTTGATGATTCAAATTAATCATAGCGGCGAAAATAATCAGTGAGATCGTAATTTTTCAATGATTTTATCAAATGCCAGGGAAGACTCATCGCTCTCTTTCATATTGCGAAGCGTAAACAGTCCCTCATTTAGTTCATTTTCACCAACTATGAGGGTAAAGCGAGCATTTTCCCGGTTGGCATCCTTCATTTGCGCTTTCATGGACCGTCCCATGTAATCCATAGTTGCAGAGATACTGTTTTTTCTGAATTCGGGAAGTTTAGTGAGCCCCCAAGTTCGGGCAGCATCTCCGAGCGTAACGATATAGATATCCACAGATTTCTCATCTCCAAGCGTAATGCCTAATTCGTCGCATGCAATAAGCAGGCGCTCCATGCCGGCGGCAAATCCTACGGCCGGTGTGGGCTGTCCTCCGATCTCCTGAATCAGCAGGTCGTAGCGACCGCCTCCGGCCAGTGCATCCTGTGCCCCCAGATCCGGGCTGATAAGTTCAAAAGCTGTTTTCGTATAGTAGTCCATCCCGCGTACCAAGTACGGGTCTTCTACATATGAGATGTCAAGATCTGTGAGGTACTGTTTTACTTTATCAAAATGAGCTTTCGATTCATCATTCAAATAATCACTGATCACAGGGGCAGATTCAATAAATGGTTGATCCTCTTCCTCCTTGGAGTCGAGAATACGAAGCGGATTCTTCTCATACCGTTTTTTTGATACATCACTCAGCTTGTCAAAGTTTGGTTTTAAATGATCTTTAAGAGCTTGTTTGTAGTTGTCGCGGCTCTCAGGGTCACCAATGGAATTTAATTTCAATGTGGTGTTGGTGATACCAATTTTGTTGTAAATGTGAATCATAAAGGCGATCACTTCAACATCGGCAACGGCATCATCACTGCCAATGACTTCAACGCCAAACTGGTGAAATTGCCGCTGCCGCCCTTTTTGAGGACGTTCTGCCCGAAACATAGGACCTATGTAATAAAGTTTTTGTGATCCGCCCCGCTGATCCAGGTGGTTCTCTACATAAGAGCGAACAACCGGAGCCGTGAGTTCAGGTCGCAGTACATAGTTGTCGTCACCCCGGCTAAACGCAAAAATTTCTTTGGAGACGATGTCGGTGAGCTGCCCGATACCTCTCACAATCAGCTCGGTCTGTTCCATAATGGGTGTTCGTATCTCTTCAAAATGGAAAAGCCGGGCTTCACGATGAATCAGGTTTTCGAGATACTGCCATTTTCGAACCTCGTCTGGTAAAATATCAACCATTCCGAGATGAGTGGTATACATTGGTTTAGCCATGAAAAATATCGTTTCAGATGATAATGTTGTTTGAGCACAAGATAAGATGGAACAGGCAAAGAATCTTGATCGATCTGCCGTGAGAAAACAGGATTTAAGCTTTTATATTGGATGGAGCCGAAAAGTGGAACAATGCAATACTGCAGGCAACAGCCGCATTCAAACTTTCCACGATGTTTGCGTCGCCCGGTATCGTAACTGTTGGATATCCTAATTTCAGAACACGTTGTTGTACGCCGTTACCTTCGTTTCCAACCACAATCAGCTGACGTTTGTGTTTAGCAATCTCTTTAATGTTTTGGGCCCTTGCCCCCCCATCAAGCAGAGAGATGGACCACCCGGAGGCATCGAAAATTGGCAAAATATTCTGCAGATTCCCCGATAGTACAGGAAGGCAGCCTGTTGCGCCAGCCGTACTTCTGACAACTTTCGGATGGTAAATATCCACAGTTCCCGTGCCGCTCAGTATCGCGGATGCTCCAAACCAGGTGGCTGTACGGATGATGGTGCCTGCATTTCCGGGATCCTGAATAGCATCCAGTGCCACAATGAGTCCCTTTTTGTCAACAACCTCGTCTGGCTGGTTCTCCTTGGGAATTTCACAAATGGCTAAAATGCCCTGTGTATTTTCAGTGTCTGATATATCCGAGAGTGTACCGCCATCAGTGAAGTAGGTGGGAGTTCCTGCAGGAATAAAAGAGAAGCTATCTGAGAGAGATTCATCGGCAAACACTTCCTTTACATTTATCTGGCCATTATCGAGAATCTGCTCAACGCATCGAACCCCTTCTGCGACAAATAATCCCTCTTTATTCCGATATTTACGCATCATCAATTTCTTAAGCATTTTTAGCTGATTATTTGATGCAAATTTATGACTCATATTTCTAATGTTTTCAGCATAGTGATTGGGATTCGTACTGCACAGCCTCTATATTTCAAGAAAACGCAAAATAAAGATAATGGAAGCTATGAAAGATTTTTTGAGTTTGCTCGGAATTGAGAAAGAAAATGCAGGAACCTCAACGGGAAGGGAGTTCATGAAGAGCGGGTCGGCTGCTAAAATTGTGAGCTCAACACCTTCAAACGGGTCTGAAATTGGTTCGGTTTTTGAAACCACAAAAGAAGAGTACGAAAAAGTTGTGATGAAGTCGCAACAAGCATTTCGTGAATGGAGAATGATGCCTGCACCGCAGCGCGGTGAAATTGTGAGACAAATTGGCCAGAAACTTCGCGAGTACAAAGAACCACTGGGAAAACTGGTATCCTACGAAATGGGCAAGATATACCAGGAAGGCTTGGGTGAGGTACAGGAGATGATCGATATCTGCGACTTTGCAGTGGGTCAGTCGCGAATGCTTTATGGCAAAACCATGCACTCAGAACGCCCGCAACATCGAATGTATGAGCAGTGGCATCCCCTTGGACCTGTAGGCATCATTTCGGCTTTTAACTTTCCGGTTGCCGTATATAGCTGGAACGCGATGATTGCGGCTGTGTGCGGAGACACTGTCATTTGGAAAGGTTCGGAAAAAACACCCATATGCAGCGTGGCGGTTCAAAATATTATCGGTAAGGTACTGGAAGACAATGATCTGCCGGAAGGGATTTTTAATCTGATTACAGGCGGCCGCAATGCCGGAGAGTGGATGACATCAGATGAACGCCTGCCGCTGATTTCTGCTACCGGATCTATTCCCATGGGAAAAAAAGTGGGTCAGGCAGTAGCTGCACGGCTAGGCAAAACCATCCTTGAGCTTGGCGGAAACAACGCAATCATCATAAGTAAAGACGCCGACCTGGAGATGACTATAAGAGCCGTTGTATTTGGGGCTGTGGGAACGGCGGGCCAGCGCTGCACGAGCACCCGACGACTCATTATTCACGAATCGGTTTATGATGAGCTAAAAGATCGACTGGTTTCGATTTATAAAGATTTAAAAATCGGGGATCCCCTCGATCCTGATACGTTGGTTGGGCCACTAATTGACAGCGATGCCGTAGATGCTATGCAGCATGCATTGAAAGCGGTGGAGGCTGCGGGCGGTTCGGTGTTGTGTGGAGGCGATAAGCTGGATGAAATGCCCGGACACTATGTTAAGCCGGCTATCTGCGAAGTTGAAAATGATTTTGAAATTGTACAGAATGAGACCTTTGCGCCAATTTTATACCTTATAAAATACAGTACGCTTGATGAGGCGATGGAGATTCATAACGGAGTAAGGCAAGGTCTAAGTTCTTCAATGTTTACTCTGAACATGCGTGAAGCCGAAAATTTTCTCAGTCACCGCGGCTCAGACTGTGGTATAGCTAATATCAATATTGGTACCAGCGGTGCAGAAATAGGTGGTGCTTTTGGAGGGGAAAAAGAAACCGGTGGTGGACGAGAGTCTGGTTCTGATGCATGGAAAGCCTACATGCGCCGTCAAACCAATACCATTAACTGGAGCGATGAATTACCACTCGCGCAGGGAATAGAGTTTGATGTTTAAAAAGTGGCTGAAACGGTTTCAAGCAAAGAAAAAACCCGTAAAAAGTACTTTAACAGAAGATATTCCCTATAAAATTTTGGTGGGAACACATCATAAAACCGGTACGGTTTGGATGCGTAATGTATTTTCGTGTGTGTGCGAACAACTCGGGCTCCAATTCTTTGCTGGAGAGCAGAATAACCTGCCGGATAATTTTCATGTATTCATGCAAAATCACAGTCGGTTTGAGCCTGATGACATTTCCAGTCCCATTCGGGGAGTTCATGTGATCCGGGATCCCAGGGACAGGATTGTTTCGGGTATGTACTACCATCAAAAATCAAAAGAGAGCTGGCTGCATAAACCGATGAAAGTGCTGGGTGGACAAACTTATCAGCAAACCATAAACAGTTTAGATACTGCTGAGGAGCAGCTACTTTTTGAAATGGAGAACTCCGGCAAATGGGGAATCAAAGAGATGCTGCGGTGGGACTATGCTGATGACCGGTTTATGAATATCAAATATGAAGATCTAATCGTTGATTATGACCTAAAGGAGTTCAAAAAAATATTTACGTTTCTTGGTTTTTCGGGCTCAGAAATACCCGCATGCCTCGAGTGCGCCTACAATAACTCTCTGTTCTCCGGAAAAGTTAAAAAGTCAGTTCATGTTAGGTCGGGGAAATCCTCGCAGTGGAAAACGCATTTTACACCTCAGCATAAACAGAGATTTGTTGAATTGTTTGGCGACGCTTTAATCAGGCTTGGTTATGAGGAGGATAATCGATGGGCTGAGTAAAATCCCCATAGCAGCGTTTACACAATTTCATCCAGTACCCGGTAACTTTCGGGACCATATTGGAAAAGCAGATCATAGAGGCAGCAATACGGTTCAAACCGAGAGAAATGCTGTCGATAAACTGGATGAGTAAAAGAAAGTTCAGATCGATGTTCTCCCTGGCGCTGATAGTGGCGGGCATCGTGCTCCTGGTAGTATCGATCAGCACCCAGGCTTTTGGCCAGGATATCAGGGTTAGAGTCGTAGTCGCTCATTGCGCTTGAAAATTTAAAATCCGGGAGAGGTTCAATTTCCAAATACTGGAAAATCCTGCGCCGTAAAAAAAGTGCGAAGTCCAGCAGCAGCTCGAACTGAAACCCCTGCTCTATGTCGGCACGAATTTCCGGCTCGTAAAAATCGAAATAAACGCTATTCCTGTAGTTGAACTCCAGCGAGCGTAGAATTAGTGGAATCCAGTCTGTTTGATGATCGATTCGAACCTGGCAGATTGATTTCTTTTTGTCTGATGTGCGCACCGGAACGCTAATGTAGTTTGTTCCCTCTGGCGTGCGAATAAGTGCACGGTGAGTACGCCCCTTCCTTGACCATTTTTCGCTGTCCTGTATGAGGATCGTATCAGAATTTAATATGATAGCCATGTCATGCAGGTCGGGAACGAGCGTTGGTTGCAGGATGCCAAGTGTCATACCGTTGGCGTTTTAATATTTTAAACGGAAAAACTGGTTATTATTGATTTGCTGCAGCTTCTGTCGATTGTTCGGGATTTTCACCAAAAAATTTCAGGATCAGATAGAGAATAATCAAACCGGCAACCAATCCCCATGCAGGGTGAATAAAGTCGAAAGCGGCCGGTATTTCACCAACTACGAGAGCCACAACTGCAATCAATATGGCGTAGGGCAGTTGTGTTCGAACATGATCGATCAAATCGCATGCCGAGCTCATAGAGCTAAGCACCGTCGTATCTGAGATGGGGGAGCAGTGATCTCCAAAAACGGCACCAGCCATAACCGAACTGATTGCTCCGAGAAGTATGCCATAATTTTCACCACCGGCAAAGCCAATACCGGCTCCCATGGCAATGGTAAGTGGAACAACCACAGGGAAAAGAATCGCCATGGTTCCCCAGGAGGTCCCAGTAGAAAAAGCCGTAATGGCAGCGATAAAAAAAACAATCCCCGGCAGCAAAGCAAGCGGGAGAGAATCCTGCAGTAAAGATGCCAGGTAGGGCCCGGTGCCTATTTGAGACGTGATGCCTCCAAGACCCCAGGCAAGGATGAGAATAATGATAGCGATAAGCATTGACTGCATTCCGCCCACCCACGAATCAATAGCCTGATTAATTGTTAAAATACGCTGCGTAACTGCCAGCAAAATAGCGATAAGTGATCCGGTGAACGAGGCCCATAGAAGTGCATCAAAAGGATTTGCGTTTCCGATGATGGCTGTAAGAGTTCGCTCTGCGGGAGCAAGCCCTTCACTTCCTGTAGCATAGAGACCGTACAGCGCAACAATCAGAACAGAAAAAACCGGCACGGCTGCATTGTACCATCGTTTTGGTTTCCCTTTAATAGGCTGCATCGAATCGAGATTGGTATCGGACGCGGGCATAGCTCCTTCACCAATAACTCCGCGGCCTGATGCTGCCCTGCGCTCGGCATCGAGCATGGGGCCGAATTCTCGTTTCATCAATATAGTCATAAGAACAAATGCCAGGGCAAGAATCGGGTAGAATAAGTAGGGGATAGAATCCAGAAAAATGATAAACGCATTTTCTGCCCCGGCTTCGAGTTGTGCAGCTAAAGCGGCATCGGTCGTTGTTTGGGCCAGGGATGAGAGTGAACTTTGAATTTGCGTGATTTCGAAGCCAATCCAGGTTGTAATAACGGCGCTTACAGCCAGCGGAGCCGCCGTTGAATCAACGATATAGGCAAGTTTTTCCCTGGAAATATTAAGCCTGTCAGTCATAGGACGAAGGGCATTACCACGGATTAAGGTGTTGGCATAATCATCAAAAAAAATGAAAAGAGCAGATGCCCATGAAAAAATTTGTCCCTGTTTTCTGGTTTTGGCATACTTCCCAAGCTTATCTACGGCACCCTGTGTACCACCACTGCGAGACATAACACCCACCATACCTCCAAGAAGTAAACTAAATACAATAATTGCAATATGATCGGTGTTGGCCAGAGAATCAGTAAGAGTGCTAAGGGATAGGGCCGTTCCTGCGGTGATGTGAAAATCAGCAACAAATAAAGCTCCTATCCAGATACCCGAGAAAAGTGACAAAATAACTTCGCGAGTGGTAAGTGCGAGTAATATGGCAACAACCGGAGGCAGAAGGCTCACCCAAGTGCCAAAAAATTCACCCTGAGTCTCTGATGACTGATCAAATGCAAAGACGTCGACTGCCTGCATCAAAAAAAAGAGAGCTGTTAAACCAGATATGGCAACGAAGTATTTTTTCATGATTGGATGTTGGTTTGTCCCGTAAAAAATTTTGATGGTAGGAAAATACAAGCATTGATGATAAATACCATTGAAATGTTTACCTGTGGGATTTTACGATTCAAATTCGTTTCCATAGTGTGAATACATTATTTTGTAAAAAATGACAGAGTTAGAACTGAACCTAAAAGATTGAGTACGAAACGTTCATACAGCAGATATTCCAGGCAACGCCGGGCACTTGTCGAAACACTTAAAGAGAAAGGAATTAAGGATCAGCGGGTGCTGAATGCAATAAAAGCAATTCCAAGACATGTACTGGTTGAAAGTGCATTAGTCCACAGAGCCTATGATGATCGTGCACTGCCAATTGGTTGCGGACAAACCATATCTCAACCGTATACTGTTGCTGCACAGACAGAACTGCTGGGAGTTTCGGAAGGTGATAAGGTATTGGAAATAGGAACGGGTTCGGGATATCAGGCGGCTATTTTATGTGAAATGGGAGCTGACGTCTACAGCGTTGAGCGGCACGAGGAGCTGTATCACAAGGCAAAGAACAATTTAAGAGAGTTTGGTTTTCGTCCCCATCTTAAACTTGGCGACGGTACACTTGGGTGGAAAGCATATTCACCTTACAACGCAATCGTAGTTACTGCGGGAGCTCCTGTTGTACCGGAAGATCTGGTCCAACAACTTACGGTTGGGGGTGTTTTGGTTGTGCCTGTAGGAGATCAGGATAGCCAGGTTATGGTGAAAATAACCCGAACTTCGGAAGATGAATACAAGGAAGAGCATCTAAGGCAGTTTAAATTTGTGCCGCTTATCGGAGAGAAAGGATGGGGGAAGTCCTCCTGACAAAATTTATTCTTACTATTGAAGGGAATAATTGGCTTCTGCCTCATACTAGCTCAAGAATGGAGTTTAAAAGCAAAAAATAATTGAACAAAAGCGCTTTTCAGATATTTTGAATCATTTCTATTGTATTGCCTGAAAAGAACTTAACAGTGTTTAATTCAATATTGAATTAAATATTGGCTCAGGAACAGTTGATGCGGTCAAGATGTTTAGTAACTGTTCGTAAAGAACAAAGATTTGATTTTTCGTCAAATTCTTAACCCCAATTTAAAAACATCATACAATGAAAGTATTTAAAACTTTAGGGCTGGTATTGTTAGCCACCACACTCATGGCAATGGTACCATTCACAAATGAAACCAAACACGATCACAATAATAGTGATATTGTAGAATTGGCAATACAAACTGAGGCACTCTCTACCCTGGTGGCCGCTGTTCAGGCAGCTGATCTGGTAGAGACACTACAATCTGAAGGACCATTCACTGTATTTGCTCCTACAAACGATGCATTCGCAGCATTACCAGATGGTACTCTTGAGTCTCTCCTTGAAGAAGCAAATAAGGGACAACTTACAGACATCTTAACATATCATGTAGTGCCTGGAAAAGTTATGAGCAGCGATCTCAGTGATGGAATGACCGCTACAACTGTACAGGGTCAGGAAATTACGATTGGTGTTGGTAACGGCGTAACCGTAAATGGTGCCAATGTTGTACAAGCCGACGTTGAAGCAACCAATGGTGTTGTTCATGTAATTGATGCAGTAATTCTGCCAAGCGAATAAGAAAGTAACTCAGGTTACAAACAAATTTCTTATTTCGAAGAAATTATTAAAACCGTGCCAGATTTCTGGTACGGTTTTTTTATGCCATTTAGTTGCTGTAAAAAGTGCAAATAGTCGTTTTTATCGAGTGAAAAATGTTTTAATATTAAACTAAATAAGACAAACAATATAAATCAATGGAATATGAAAAAAGCGAGGTTATTTGAACCGATAAAAGTTGGACCAATAGAGCTGAAGAATCGTGTTGTTATGGCACCTATGACCCGAAACAGGGCTGCAAATGAACATGAAGCCCCTACCGATATTCATGCAGAATATTACAGCCAAAGGGCTTCGGCTGGTTTGATTCTGACAGAGGGGTCTCCAGTATCTGCAGCGGCTCGCGGCTACATAGCAACGGCCGGTATTTATAATGATGTACAGGAAGAAGGCTGGAAGAATGTAAATAAAGCTGTTCATGAAAATGGCGGACATATCCAGGTGCAGCTTTGGCATGTTGGCCGGGTATCTCATCCTTTTTTTCATAATGGCGATAAACCACCTGCTCCTTCAGCTATAAAAGCTGATGCTATGTCGTTTACACCGGATGGGTTTCAGCCTACACCCGAACCCAGAGCTATGACAAAAGATGAGATTAAAAGCACTGTGGAGGATTTTCGCAAAGCAGCTTCACGTGCAAAACGTGGAGGTTTTGACGGAGCACAAATTCATGGTGCTAATGGCTACCTGGTTGAGCAGTTTTTGCATAGCTCAGCAAATCAAAGAACCGATGAATATGGCGGCAGCATAGAAAACAGAGCCCGATTTCTTTTTGAAGTAATTGATGCTGTGGCGGGTGAAATAGGGGAAAATCGAACTTCTCTTCGGCTCTCTCCAAGTAATTTGTTCAACACCAAAAATGACCCCGATTCGAAAAAGCTCTACGAATACGTGGTTGAGAAATTAAACACGTACGACCTGTCTTATCTGGAGCTTGTTGAACCGCTGGGAGACCTGTCGGATCATCCACATTTAATCCCAAATGTAGCAGAGCACTTCCGCCCACTATATAACGGCATTTTGATGTCGAATGGCAATTTTGATCGAGATGATGCTATCAATCTCGTTGAGAATGGTACGGCAGACCTGGTTTCTTTTGCAAGGCTGTTTCTTGCCAATCCCGATTTGCCGAAAAGACTGGAGATGAATGCAGAGCTAAATGAGCCAGACTCTGATACTTTCTATGGAGGAGGAGCTGAAGGGTATACAGACTATCCTTTTCTGGAGAATATGTCTGCCTGACATTTCATGCACACATACTTAAGATCAAAAAAAGCCACTTCGGGATCTCCAAAGTGGCTTTTTGATTTTAAAAAATACCGCAAAGTTTAGTTATCCGGATTCAGAATATTATCAATGCGTCTTTCTGCATCAGCGAGGTGTACCCGGGTTGCGCGGTCACTAATCCTGTTTATGCTCGAGCTAATATCGCTTTGTAGTGTTTCAAGCTGCTCTCGTACCATAGGACGAATATCGGACTGGCTTACGTTTACGCTGGTCATACCAAGAAATCGTCGAAACTGTGCAGAAATATCAGGCAGCTCTTCAGTCATAAGGTATTGCATACGCTCTATGTATGCCCGCTGAAGATTTCGTCTGTACACAGAAATTGTGCCGTTATTGTCGAGCTCACTCCAGATTGTGTCGCGAAGATCGTCCATAAGCTCAAAGGGCGAGTAGGTATCCTCACCTCGAATATCATATTCAATGAGCCTGGCTATTCTGGAGGGATCTAACACATTATTAAGTACAGTAACTTGCCTGTCGCGAAATCCATCAATAAACTCGGCTTGATTAATCCTGCCCAGAATATCTTCGTTCATAGCCCACGTTGGATCACTAAATGCATGCTCTGCCAAAAATTCCATGGCTTCTCGCTGGCGGTCTGCTTCAACAGCTTCATAAACTACGCCTTCCTGATCGAAGGTTTTGTCTGTTTCGTAAACGCCGCCAATGTAGGGAGCAACGTGGCCCATATACCGGCTCCACTGAACCAGAACCTGTCCATAGAGTTCTTCCAGCTCATCGAAATTCTCTCCCTCCTCGCCTATCCAGTCGATCAGATTATTGGTAATTGTCTCGAGGTTGTTAATTCCATACTGGCTGGCCTTCATGGCATCATTTCCAAGGTCCTCCCGGTTTGATCGCGGATCAACAGGATTGGATGTCTGAGCACCGTAAAAATAGCGTGGATCATCCGCTCTTTCAGTGGTCCATTCATGGAGGATTTCTCTCTGCTCCTCAATGGGCATATCTCCAAACCAGGTATAGCCCCATTTTACAGCCCATTTGTCGTACTCACCAACCCGTGGGTGAAAGTTTGTAACGCCATCATTTGGCTGGGCGATATAGTTAAATCGAGCATAGTCCATAATCGAAGGAGCAGTACCGTGATTATCGGTATATGTTGGTGAACGCAGAGAATCGACCGGTGTGGCATAGCTTGAACCGAAGTTATGTGGGAGTCCAAGCGTATGGCCAACCTCGTGAGCCGATACAAACCGGATGAGCTCACCCATCACTTCATCGTCAAACTGTGTAGCTCTGGCTTCGGGATTGGAGGCTGCTGTTTGAATGAAGTACCAGTTTCGCAGCAATCGCATTACGTTGTGGTACCAACCAATGGCAGAGGTCATGATTTGACCCGATCTTGGATCGTGAACGTGCGGACCGAATGCGTTTTGAATGGGAGAAGCGAAATATCGAATACTTGGGTAGCGGATGTCCTCCAGGCTAAAATCGGGATCTTCTTCGGGGGTTGGGGCCATTTTGCCGTAAATAGCGTTTTTGAACCCGGCTGCTTCGAAAGCTACCTGCCAGTCGTTCACGCCCTGAATCAGATATTCTCTCCACTCCTCAGGCGTTGCGGGATCGATATGAAAAATGATCGGCTCAACCGGTTCAACCAGTTCACCTCGGAGATACGCTTCTTTGTCTTTGGGGACCAGCTTCCAGCGGGTAACATGGCTAACGGGTACAGCACGATGCTCTTCAGTACCATAGTCTACCTGTCTGGCTGTAAAATACCCGACCCTTGCATCTGGCTTTCTTGGCTGCATGGGTACTTCGGGCATTAAAATCATGCTGTGATTGATTTCCAAAGAGATCGTGTTCGCATCAGAATTTGATGGTGGGTTTTGGGCATCGTAGGTTAAAATATGCCGTGCTTCGATATTTTCGGGATAGCTGTTTACGTGTTCAATAAACGTGCGGTCGCTGTCTACCCTGCGCACCTGGAATCGTTGCCGGTAACTTTGCTGCAAACCAAGAGCCGGCACATCAGATGTAAATAAGTCGGTAATTTCAATCACGCTGCCGGTTGAGTCTTCATTCAGGGCTTCGATATCGAATGAGGCTAGGATTGGCTCAAAGTTAGAATTTCTTACAGCTTCAAAAACCGGAAGCGAATCGCTAGCGGTATTGCTGAAAGAGACTCTTCGCAAAAGGATTTTATTATCTTTTTTCTGCCATCTGAGCACCTGTGTATTATTTTTCATTCCCCCGTATGCGATACCGTCGGCAGTTCGGGCAATTCTGGAAACCATCAGCATTTCACGATCGAGGAGGGAGTCAGGAATTTCGTAAAAATACTTTGAGTCGTCTTTATAGACGTTAAAAAGGCCTTCATCTTTGTCAAAGTCATCTTCAATAACGTCAGAAAAAGCTTTTATTTCTGAGTCATCATTGTCACTGGATCGCTGACTCGTGGAGTCTCCCCTGGATGAATCTGTGGCATTCTTTGATGTACTGCATCCTAAAACTGTTGCCATAGATAGCAGCAGTAGGAAGCATAATTTATAAATGGATGTCATAAAATTTAACTGTATTAATTGTTTTGGATTTATGCTGATAAGTAAGTTGAAAAGCAAGCATGCTGAAAATAAAGCGGATTCCTGTAAAAATTTGATAAAATTAGCATTGAATGGGGTTCTGATGGGTGAAAATGGAACCGGTTTCATGCGAATTAATCTTGAGGCGACTTTCATATCACCTATATTAATAGGGAACATAATCTTAAGAATTGTACTTACAGGTACTATTCATTTGTATCTCTAGTTCAGTGATCTTTATTGGTGCCAGAATGTTGCATGAAGTGTTAGCAATGTATTCGTTTACTCATAGCAAGATCAGGATACGAATCACATACTTTTATATTTACTTTACGATTAATCATGTCTTCAAGAAGAAAATTTATAAAGCAGTCTATATTCACGTCCGCACTTTTACTTCCATCGGGTGTTCAAGGCGGTATACAAGCCCTTATGAAACGACCTGAAACACCCAGAGATGGAACGGTGCCTCTTCTTCTATCTACCTGGAACCATGGATTACCGGCCAATAAAAAAGCATGGGAAGTTCTTCATCAAACCGGAAATATTCTGGATGCTGTGGAGGAAGGTGTAAAAATAACGGAGGCTGATTTGAGTAGTCGCTCTGTAGGGCTGAATGGATATCCCGACCGTGAGGGAATTGTAACCCTTGATGCATCCATTATGAATCAAGATGGAGATTGTGGTTCAGTCTGTTTTGTGAGGCAAATTAAACATCCCATAACGCTCGCAAGGAGAGTGATGGAGAACACGCCGCACGTGATGCTGGCGGGTGAAGGCGCACAACAGTTTGCAATTTCCGAGGGTTTTAACCTTGAGCCCGAAGAGCTGCACCCCGATGCCGCAAGGGATTTTGAAGCGTGGAAAGATTCATCTGAGTATAAGCCCATAATTAATATTGAAAATCATGACACGATAGGAATGGTTGGTATAGATGCAGATGGAAACCTTTCGGGTTCATGCACTACCAGCGGGCTTGCTTACAAAATGCATGGCCGCGTGGGAGATAGCCCAATTATAGGGGCCGGCCTATATGTTGATAATGAGGTAGGTGCGGTGACAGCTACAGGTCTGGGAGAAAGTATCATAAAAATTTGTGGAAGCTTTCTGGCTGTTGAACTCATGCGGCAGGGAAGAACCCCGCAGGAGGCTTGTGAGGAGGTAGTTCGACGGCTTATTAAAAAGAACAGTTCACAGATTAATGACATACAGGCGGCCTTTATTGCCGTGAATAAAGAAGGAGAATATGGAGCCTATGCCGTGCAGCCCGAATTTAATTTTGCTGTTCATGACAGCCGTTCAAACAGACTGGAGAACTCAGAAAGTTATTTCTAATTACAATCCCCTGCGTAATCCCCGCTCTGTAAATCGCCAGTCTTCAACCGGTTCATTTATAGTTCTGTTATTCCACTCAATAACCGTATTTCTCTCCTCAACCAGATCGTACATGGTCATTTTTGACGGGCTCCACAGCTGATCTGTAAGTTGTTCAAAGTTTTCAGCTTCTAGACGCTTTATTTGCGTGCCTTCATCATCGTAGTAGTGGATATTGATAAGCGTGTATTTCTCTTTATCAATTTCAAACTCTACGTAAGAGTATTGCTCCGATTCGGGTTTGGCTGCTCTCACCCTGTATCGGTCGTCATATTCTTCGAGCCATTCAAATTTATAGTCGTCAGGGTCCTGATCTCCCAGGTCTTCATACGTAAAGTCACTGCCCATAAAGCTATCCCCGCGTTCTCCCGAACCAATAAGCTGAATTCGTCCAACTGTGGGCAAATAGAGTCGTTGTGTAGTTGTACCGTTTTCATTCACCGATAAGAAACCGGTACCACGAACATTACCCGGATCAGAAAAAATGATTAAGCTGTGAGTGTCGCCCTCCTCGATTTTGCTCCAGAACTGCATCGTGCGGCTACGAGTTCGGTCCCTGGAATCGGAAATCACCATACTCATTTCAGCCGTTTCTGTTGAGATAGAGCTTCTACGTTCATCTACATTTTCAAAAATTGAGCGAGCTTCTTCTTCATTTGTGATGCGCTCCTGTGCAAATAATGTAGAAACTGTAAACAGTGTCGTAAATAATATCAGTAAAAATTTCATGGTTAAAATAACAACCTGAGAGATGAAATGGTTCAGTTTTTGATCCTGAATGTACTGGTTGATGACGAAAAATAATGGATTAAAAATTGAGTTCAATGATCTGAATGATCAGTAATAATTGCATAGAGTTATGAAAAGATGACTGAACCACCTAAAATCAACTCTTAAAACAGACGTACCATGAATGTCTTTAAATTCTTTACTACCCTGATCTTTTTATTTCTCTTTATTTTTCTTGTAAACGCACAGGCCCAGCAACGATATTTTATACCCACTCATTACCACGGTATTTTTTCGGATCAGCGTACCAGCGTGCGTGCTCAGTCGCTGGGAAATTCGGTTATTACCCTGGATGGTGTAGGCCAGCTCATTTACAATCCCGCAAGTATAGGGCCGGGAAATGAAAAAGCAGATGTTCATTTGAACTATTTGAATCAACATCCGTTTGAGGGACCTTCACATTATCCTTATTTGGGAGCTTCTTACCGCATCACGCCTAATTTGTCGGCTGGAGCAAGCTATTTCAGCTGGATTTCAACATCTGAAATTTGGCGTTCAGTTGTTGGATTCGACAGTTTTGATAGAGATGGCTTAAAATCACAGGAGATGGCAACGGTGGGTGTATCATATCAGGTAATTGAAAATCTTCATGTTGGACTGTCGGGTAATTTTCTGAGAGGAAGAGCCGTAAGGGGAGTTGTGACAAGCAGTGATTTTTTGATGACACTGGGTGCAATTTACGACAAGCCCGTTGAACTAATAAAAAGTGAATGGGCAACGAGTCAAAAAATTCGGGTTGCGGGAAGTTTTATAAATCTACTAATGAACAATAAGACTGAGCAGACGCTTGAAAACAGTATTTCTGATCGGGAACTCCCGATTCACGCAAGGATCGGTGGGTCTTATAGTCTTAGCATACCGTTAAATATTAATTTTGGAGAGGAAACGGCATATTTCAGGGACACTCGATCTGATGTGGATCTTAGTTTTCATCTTCACATAAAACGGGCTCTGGACGGACCCGATCCGATATTGGAAACTGTGGATAACGGATACGGTTTTGGAATTGAATCGATCTTTAAGGAAAGGATATCACTGCAGATGGGTTACTTTTCAGAGACCAGAGCTGAGGAAAGTGAGGGATCATCAGTTATTTTTGGCACGGCTGATAAGAAAAGTGGTTTTACATGGGGTTTGGGAACAACGGTACCTGTGGATAATCTGTTTGAGGTGGATATTCCATTTACCGTTGACGTATACCTGACGTTTAGCAAAATGGTGAACGAGCTGGATGATACAAGAAGACATCCGGATGCGTTTGGAGATGATAAGCGTCAATTTGGGTTAGGAATAAATCTGAAATGGAATTAATAATTACTATCCAAACCAGGTTTTTATTTTTGTAATAAGCTTATCAACCCATTTTAGTTTTCTGATGCCGGATTTTAAGCGGGGGCTGCGTGTTGGGGATGATATAATTAGCCTGGAAAGCACGGCAGCCTGTTCGTCCAGGGATGTTAGAAGAAGATTTTTTTCGATCACTGAGCGGGCTGAAGTTAATGCGACGGCCATCACCCATGCGTGTTCCCGGGCTTTTGAAATACTGAACTGAGTAATATTGTCATCAAGGGTTCCAAACCCGCGGTCAAGCCGTTTTAAAATAGGGGCATATTTTTTCGAGACACTCTGCTTCAGATTCTCCGTTGCGGCTTCAAGAATTCGATTTATGTGGTTATGATCCTGATGTTTTTCCTCCCTTTGGGGGTCAATACCCACATCATTTAGCGCCAGTGCCAGGTCGTGGTTAATGTGCGCATTGATGCCTAAAATCAGATGCTGTATGATAAAGCCATCCTGACTTTTAACTAGGTCAAATGCGATTCTCCAAGATTTAGGAACCTTATCTAATTCACTCTTTTCGTAATTAAGTATCGCCTCGCGGTAGAGGTTGGCAAAACGAACGAGATACCTGGCAGACCATTCGTTATCATTGAATGTATTCTTTTTAATTTCAGCCGAGATGGCCTGTGTGATCTGCAGGTAGGCTGATGCAAAAACTCCTCTCAGATCGTTATTCTCTAAGCACCACGTCTCAAATTGATCCAAGGCAAAAATAACCTCTTCAGATGTTTGAAATGGTGACTCGAAATATTTCTGTAAGGTACCCATATCTTATCGTTTGATGGGAGCACCCGCCTTTTTCCAATTCACTTTTTTCCACAGAATCCATGCGCCAATCAGTACAAATGGAATACTTAGAAGCTGACCCATATCAAACGTTGCACCCTCAAGAAAGTCGGCCAGTGTTTCTTTGGTAAATTCTATGAGAAAACGTCCACTGAACAAAATGACAAGGAAAGCTCCGAAAAGTGAACCTTCGGGAGGATTCTTATCATATTTATTATAAATGGCGAAAAGGGATATAAGTACAATGATGCAGAGTATTGATTCGTAGAGCATGGATGGATGGCGGGGAAGCATGTCTACTTTCTCAAACACCACAGCCCAGGGTAAATCAGTCGGAACACCGATAATTTCGGAGTTGAAAAAATTACCGATTCGGATAAACATTCCGCCAATAGCTACTCCCGGAACAACCCGGTCGGCCACCCACATGAACGTGACTCCAGCCGTTCTTTTTGCATAAAGATACATGGCGATAATGATACCAATAGCTGCGCCATGGCTGGCTAGTCCGCCGGTCCAGACCTGCGGTATCAGGTGGATATTTCTGAGATAAAATTCAGCTTCATAGAAAAATACATGCCCCAAACGTGCTCCAACTATCGTAGCAACAAGAACATATATTAAAAGGCGATCGAGCTCCTCTTGGGGTTTCCCGGCATCTTTGAATAGTTTAAACCCAATTACGTAACCCGAGATAAAGGCAAAGGCAAACATCAGGCCGTACCACCGAGGTTCGATAGGTCCAATCGTTTCAAATGAAGGGGAGTTGATAAATATAAAAGGTATTTGACCTATAAAAAATGAGCCCAGCGCAAGCGCCCAGACTTTCCATTCGGATGGTTGAGCGGGCTTTTTTTTAGACTTCGTTTTCGGCGTTATATATTGATAGCCGAAATAGGCCAGTATCGCCGCGAGAACGAGGCCATATATTGAGATGGCAAATGGAAGGTTGAATTCGGGAATGCTAAAAACAACTGGATCTATGTTCCAGTTTAAATAATTCTGAGGATTCATATTCAGTTTTAGAGAATTAGTTTTCGACTGAAAATACAAAAGCCATAGGGCAATAGCAGAACTATAAACTTGAGTTATAGATAAAAAAAGAGCTTTCATGGTCCATGAAAGCTCTACACTGAAGTACGATTAGTTTAATGAGGTCTGATTATGCCTTATCGCTTCCCTTTCCTGTAGAAAAGAGCTTGGCCAACAGTGCAATCAATGATGCCCCAACAACAGCTATAACAGCAAAAAGTGGCCAGTTAGGAGCTTCAGTACTGTCGTCTGATGGTAGTTGTTCTTCCTCCATCTCTTCGTCGGGCATTACAGCTTCTTCTTCATCAAGGTCACTTAAAACTAAATCTTCGCGAAGTGAATCAGGAACGGTCGTGTCTAATTCAGATTCATTAAGCTCAGACTTAGATTCAGAGGGCTTATCAGTTTCCGAAACCATATCGTCGTCAGTTGCCGGCTTATCTTCCGCATCGGACTCATCTACAGCTACCGGAGTTTTTCTGTCGGAATCCAATTCAACAATCGTGATTGAGTCGGATCTTTTTTCCTCGGGTACAGGTGCTTCAATCGTAACATCAGGGGTACCTTTAATCAGGGTATCTGCCGGCTCGCGGGGCGACTGAAGCTTTTCAAGAGACTCAACGATGGTGAGGGAATCAGCGAGCAGCTTTACATCTGGTGCTGGTTCATCCATCTCTTCATCTCTGTTCTCCGTAATTACTTCTTCAGAATTCGTTTCACTCTTATCGAGTGTTGTAAAGATATCTTCAATATCAACGATCTCGCTGGAGTCTGGTGTCTGCACGGGGGCAAAAGGAGGCAGTACAAAATTGATCCCTTCGGTAAGTGTCTCAAAACTAATCTCTTTCTTATCGATCGATACTTCCTCTGCTTCTGCCTCGGCGATGGTTTCATCAACGTCTGGAGTCTGAATATCCGTCACCACATCAGCATCATCACTATCCAGCTGTTTTTCTGGGACAAATGCCAGATTTTCGGGAAGTGGAATAGGACGGTTGGTTGAACCAATCAATTCTGGCTGAAGTCGTACACTTTGAATCATCTCCTGTGGTTCATACTCTTCAGCTTCGAGTTCAACTGGACCCTGCTCAGCAATCTGTTCTTCGTTACGTGGAGGTTCCTGTATTTGTCGTTCTTCAGCAAGTGCTTGCTCTAGTGAATCTATCCGTGACTGCATTTCTCGGAGTACAGCAGCATAAGGATCTTCTTCGGGTGTCGTTTCGCGTTCTTCCTGCTGTTCATTTTTTGCCCTCTCTTCCTGCAGAGCAATTTCAAGGGAGTCTACACGGCTGGTTAGGTCATCAATTTCTCGTTTATAAAAGTCTGCCTGTCTTGCCAGTAATTCTTCAAGCTGTTCAAAAACGTCTCTTTCTGGTGTGGTTGCGGGAGTTGTTGGCCGTAATTCCACAGTTGGCCAGTCTGCATCGACCGGACTGTTTCCAAATTTATACTGCATACCAACAGATATAGTACTCCATGAATTGGATGTTTGAGCGGATCCTCCAAGCGCAAGTAGCTCGCCGATAAAATTACCGTCCACAATATCTCTGCTTGCAGAATTAAAATCATACTGGGCGAATGAATCGAGCCGATAGCTGAGATTAAAACGAATGCCTCCGCCAAACGTCGAAAAGAATGTGGAGAGGGGATGGTCACTCGGTGTAATTCCTCTAGAGGCGATCTGAGTGTTGTCGGTCTGAATGGATATGTCGTTAAACATCAAACCACCGCCAAAACTTCCATATAGATTAAAATTCCCAGAATCGGCACCAAAAATTCTAAGTAAATTTAGCTGAGTGGTGAGAGATGTAGTGAAAAAGTTGTTATCAAACGAGAGGGCATCCTGGTCGAAATAATCACTTAGTAGAGAAAATTTCCCAACAAAAATATTAGACTGGAGGGCAATTTCGTCCGTTGCGGTGTAGCGGATGTTAAATCCGACGGTGCTATTGAGCTGTTCTTTGAACTCGAAATTGGTGTTGCTTCCCGACTGAAAAGCAGAACCTACGTCCAAATGTCCTGTTGTAACTCCGCCCATTAAACCGATGCTTAATCGATTGGGCTCGGAACTCTCGGTCTCTGATTCATTTTGACTCTGTGCATGCGCTGTAAATGGAATGATAACAGATACAAGAACACATACAAGCAGAGCTTTGTAATGGTTTTTCATGGTTGTATTAGTTAAGAAAAGAGTGCCTAAAAATGATTGCAGGTTAAGTAACACTATACATTAATAGGCAAAAAGAAACAACCATCAATCTATTTCTTTAATCTCCACCCTCAAACAACCGATTGAGAATACGGCCGGCACCATCGCGTAAGTAATCCTGAATAAGGTTGTCGATGGTGTTTGTGTCGGGGCGAACTTGCGGGTTTGCTGTGGTTCCTGTGATGCGTACAGGCACTGCAAGCCTACCATCTTCGAGCTGCATGGCATCAGCCGCCCTGTTTGATATAACGGACGCAATGCCGTTTTTAAATCTTTGTGGAAGCAGCAGTGTAGCCTTATAATCAATTTTATCGCTAAGCATGTGCAGGCTGCCATCGAGACGTAATCCCAAATTACCGCTGGTAATACTAAAGTTTTCAAGCGTCATTACGGTATCCTGTATACTAAAAGCAGCACTCCAGCCGTCGAGTGTGAGTTTGCGCAGCTCGGGCGTTTTTAAAAATTCGGCAAGCTTATTCTGTATCGGATGTCCTTCAATACTTGCTCGGCTCATTCCGAACGTGCCTTCAGCCTGTGTTGTGGTGATGTCGGGCTCAATTGCAGGTGAAAGCTGTGTACGGTAGTTTATATCAGCGTTAAACGTACCGGCAATATACTGGTGAATCGTACTTTTTGGACCCAAAAAACCGGTGTCTCGAAAGAAGGAACCGGCTCGCAGGCTGTCGAGTTTTCCTTCAAACAGTATAGAGGTCTGGAGTGCACTGGGTACGTCCCACTCGAAGGTACCGGTAGCCTGTCCATCAAACATTTGTGCCGTTGCGTCTTCAACAGAAAGTTTATTGGGAGCCATCCGGCCTTCGCCTAAAATATTGGTAATCGGCAATCCAAAAATAACCAGACTGTCAATGCCGGCATTTACAGAAGCTGTAAGTTCGGGCAGTTCAATGGGTATCGGCTCCGAATCAGACTCCTCAGTCCAGTCAATCATTTCATCAACATTCAAGAAATTGCTGCGGTAGGTGCCCGAAACCGCCGGCATGGATTCCGTACTTGTATGTTCTTCCAGCAAACCCATGTAATTGTTCATATTGCCTTCCAGTGAAATGTCACTGGAGCCAAACATCATAGAAAAATTATTGAGAGACATCCGATCAGGAGTCACTTCAAGCCTGCCTGATAGATCCCGAACGGGCAGAAAGAGAGAGTCGCCGGAAGCGGCAATCTCTGAAAATTCTAAAGATCCGTTTAAAGCGATATTCTGAATGCTATTCACAGGCCCTCTTGTGTTTACAGCCAGCCCTGCTCTGCCGGCCAGTTCCTGTACCCACGGTTCCAGAGAGTAGTAATTTTTGAGGCTGCTGGCCACGGCATTTCCGTTAACCATCAGATCAAGAATAGGATCGTCGCTTAAGTAATTTGTAATTGTGCCGTTGAGAGACAAATCATTTTCGCCGTTTTTAAAGACTGCTTCGCTTATGTTAAGGCGATTTCCCCGGGCTTCGGCCCTGAAAGTGATATTTTCAATGGGGTCTGTAAGCGACTGGTGCGAAATGTAACCATCTGTAAGTTCAATGGTCCCCCTTTGTAAAACATTTTCTATCTGATCCGGGTTGGGCTGCCCACGCAGCGATAGTTGAGCTATCAACTGGCCGTCCATTTTTAGTGTATCCTCGTCGATTGGGTAGAAATTTTTGATTGTATTCAGATCGAAATTTATATCTGCGGTTACATCAACCCTGCGATCATCTTCAGAGAGGGGATCACTGATAATGCCAGAGAGCATGAATCGATTATCTTCGGCGGTAAACCCGGATTCATCAATCTCAATACGACTTTCACTGGCTGTGACCCGCGCATTTATCTGGCGGATGGAGTTCGGGACATCTGAAAATTTGAGAAGGCCTTCGCTGAGAATAAAATTACCGTTAAAGGTTGTATTTTCGGGCTGGTCAATTCGGCCGTTTGCCCTGGCATCAGCCTGAAGTTCACCTGCAAGGTTTTCAATTCCTGTTTCGTCGAGAGGATAAAAACTACTGATTGTGGCCAGATCCACATCACCATCGAGCTCCAGTGAGAATATGGCATCGGGATCAAGCGGGCGCTCAACCGTACCCGATGCGGTAATTCGATTCACCCCTGCTTCGGCGCTGAACCGTTCGATTGTGGCGAGCTCGTTGTTAAGCAATAATCTGAAGTTGATATTTTCAATAGCTTCGGGAAGGTCAGGATTTTGTAAAAAACCATCAGTCACTCCAAGAACAACATCAAAGCGCGGGATGGAACCATCGGTCAGTTCACCGTCTACAGACCCTTCAAAAACGAGAGCTCCTCGTGTGTCAAGGCTAGAAAGGTAATCGGAATATTGCGGTGGCGCTAAAAGCAATAGCTCTTCAAAGTTGTCTGATGTGGATGCAAATTGAAGTGAAATACCGGGCGAACTACTGCTCCAGTTACGTACAGATCCCGTGACATTCAGGGCAAGACCCCGAATAGAGAACGTGCCCTCTGAAAATTCAAATTGCTCGTTTTCAAGATCAAGCGTAGAGGTTTGATTTAAACTAAGTGGCAAATTGTTCACGTAATTCTGGCCGTCCATATCCAGTGACAGAGAGCCCAGCTCGGCGTCAATACGGCTTTCAATTACATCCGAAAAGAAGAGAGAAATTTCTGCATTCAGTTGCTCAAGTACTGCCAGGGTGGCGGTGGTTTCATCATGATACCGGAGTGATGCATCTGTGAGAGTGAAACCCGGTATGGAAATAGTGTACCCGCTTTCATCTTCGGCTGCGGGTTCATCCGACAGAAGAAAATCTATATTGCTGCTGGAGTCGGCATATACCCGATAGTTGATCGAAGGACGATTTACGGAGAGGTCAGAGATAGAAATTTCGTTACTTAACAAGGGAAAAAGTTCCAGCGATAACACAATATCTTCAATAGAAGCAACAGTTTCGCCATTGGGATCGGGCACATTCAAGTTAGAAACTTCAAGCCCAAAACGTGGAAAGGTTCTGAAAAATGTAATTGAGAGAGCTTCGGCCTCAATATTGCTGCCGGTTGCTTCTTGCAATTCAGGCATGATCATCCCCTGAAGTCTCTCATCGGTAAAATAGAGATTGATAACGGCCGCAAATACAATAAAGATTGCAAGCAGAATAGCGATAATTCTTAAAAATATTTTCATAAATCTCTGTTGATTTATCTTCAGTTTAATGTGTAGGCAAAGCATTTAAGAAGGCTTTGAATAACCCTTCGTTGTTCTTTGATTTATTTTTCATGGCTGAATG
>CAZJBI010000005.1:0-340877 GCA_964544445.1 uncultured Rhodohalobacter sp. | reverse complement strand
GAAAGTGAACGAACTCTTCGGACACCTGAAATACTGCCAACCTGTTCTTCAATCTGCCGCGTGATCAACGTTTCAATATCTTCGGGGGCTACACCCTCATACGTACTGTAAACAGTGATTGTGGGGAAAGAGACATCGGGGTAAAGATTCAGTCTCAAGTTGTTCAGTCCATACAGACCAAACCCAATCAGTATAATACTGATCATCATAAACGTGATGGGCCGCTGGACCGCTAATTTTGGGAGATTTTTCATAGAGCCGTAAACCGATTAATTATTATTTCCCTGACCCGGGTTTTCGGTCATTTGGCCAGATCCATCATTTTCTGTACTGTCTGTAGTGGCAGCTGAATCCTCATCCGAGACGTTCATACTTCCCGCCTGCGGTGTACTATTGTTTTGGGCGCTACTTGTCTGAATCGACTGCGATCCGGGTCTGCTTCCGGCTACCTGAACCGGTCGTCCATCCTCCAGGTTATTCTGGCCGGTAATAATTAATTGATCTCCTTCATTCAGGCCGCTCAATATTTCTATCCTGTCGCCCTGCTCAATGCCAAGATCAAGCTCCCGGCGGGCAGCGGCCGAGTCGCCCTGCACCACAAACGCAGAATAGGATCGCTCCAGTTCTATAGTGCCTGTTTCAGGTTCAATGTAGGTATCTACTTTTTCAACCAGGGCAGAACGGGGGATTACAATCGTATTTTCACGGGTTTCCAGAATAATTCGAGACTGCAATAAGGCTCCCTGGTATACAGATCCTCGCGATTCTGTAAGCGAAATCACAACCTCTCCAAGCCCCGTGGTTTCATCCAGCTGAGCACTCTTTCGGGACACCACACCTTCTGCAATCTCTGATCCTCTGCTCGACAGCGACATTGTGACCTGTTGGCCAATCTGAACCTGCTCCCAGTCCTGAAGAGGTAAAAATACACGAGTTTCGAAACCTACCAGGTTCGCTACCTCGAATGCAGCTTGCCCGGTCGTAGCCACATCCCCTGCAGCGATATTTCGGCTTAGGACCACCCCGTTTACGGGTGACGTAATCTTTGTATTCTCCAAATTTTCCATGCTTTGCGACAGTGCGGCTTTCGAGGATTCGTATTGAGCCTTACTGTTCAAAAATGTGGCGCGAATGTCATCAAATTCTGCACGGCTGATCAAATCCCGTTCAAAAAGTTCTCGCTGTCGTTCCAGCTGCGTGCTATCTCTTTCAAAAGAAGCTTCGGCCTGCCGAATCTGTGCTCTCGCCTGCTCAACGGCCTCACGAAACGGCACGTCATAGATTTCAGCCATTACCTGGCCTCGTGCAACATTATCGCCGAGATCCACAAGAATATTTGTAACTCTGTTTGATACCTGAGGCGTGATCGCTACAACATCCTGCGGACGCACAGTGCCATATGCCTGAACCTGTCTTGAAATTTCCCCTCTGCGTACGGGGGTTGCTTCTACACTGGTTGGCTGACCTCCTCTAAAATTTCCAAAACCACCTCCGGGACCTGCTCCATCGCTTCCATTGTCATCGCTCCCGCAAGACGAAAACGACAGAATCATAAAGACCGATAAAAGCGCAAAAAGAGAATTTTTCAATGTATGTACCATTAATTATTTCTTGATAGTATTTAGCCGTGTAACTGTTTAATGCAATCCACAGTTCATTCAGGATTACGATGATCTATGAACTTTGGCTCAGAAAGTAGCCATAATACACATCAGTTTATGCATGTTCACAACATTTATCCATATGGACGGTCCATTTAAAAATTTATTACAACCTGTTGTTTTGGCCCGCCATCTGTATAAACATTTCCTGAAGTAGGCGTTTGACGTAATCGAACTTAATTTGTTTGACGGTTTTTCAAAAGTTTTATCCCATTTACGACTTTTAACGAAACCACATGCTCATAGCTAAGGTAGTATGCATTTTCACGCATCTGGTTAAATTTTGACAAACCGATAGAAAACCCGGTGGTTAAAAAATATGCTTCAATTCATCACAAATTCTTTCGCAAAGAATTTTTAGTTCGTCCGAAATAGCATCTTTTTTGTGAGAATCAATATCCAGCTCTCCCTTAAATTCGCCATCTTTCATAATGGGCACTACAATTTCTGACTGAACATGAATACTGCATGCAAGATAATTATCGGCCTTCGAAACATCCTGAACGACAAATGTATCGAGTGTTTCCGCTGCCTGACCGCAAATTCCCTTTCCATACGGGATTTTTATATGATCTGTAGATTCACCAACATAGGGGCCGAGTTCTAACATATTTTCTTCCGCATCGGATGACAGGTAAAAACCGGTCCAGTCAAAAGCCTCTACTTCACGATCCAGAAGTTTACAGATCTGCAGTAGCTTTTCATCTCTGTCACCATCAGCTCTTATAATATTGGCTGCCTGATCTAATATTTTTTGGGTGTTCATCTTCATGATTACTTGAAACTATTTTTTGGTTTGATTCGCGACAACGAAAATAGAGCTTTTTTAGCCAATCCATAACCATCAAGTAGTGCACCTCGTTCATCATGCCGTCTTATTTGCACGGCAAAAAATTTACATTCTCTACTTTCGAAGTTGTCAGAATCATCTCTATCTTGCGGTTTATGTATCAATTAATCTCCGACACAATCCCAGAACATTCAACGACGATTCTTGGCATCGCCGGCCTGTTATTTGCGAGTTTTACCTCGCTATTTTCAGTAGTGAATCCACTTGCCGCAATGCCGCTTTTTCTTTCTCTCACCGATCGCTTCAGCGAACAGGAGCGAGTTCAAACGGCTAATAAAGCTTCGCTTTACATGCTTGGGGTGCTGCTTACCTTTTTACTGATTGGTACATTTATTATGAGCTTTTTTGGGATTTCACTTGCTGGTATTCGTATCGCGGGTGGACTCATTATTATGAGAGCAGCTTACTCTATGCTGAACCCGGAAAAAGGAGGGCGCAAGCTTACTGCAGAAGATGAAGCCGCAGCCCTCGAGAAAGAAGATATTTCATTTAGCCCCCTTGCACTTCCTCTGCTCTCAGGGCCCGGCAGCATTGCGGTAGTGATAGGGTTTGCTACGCAGGCCACGGCTGCCACTGACTATATCATTAATGGAGCTGCAGTTATTCTAGTAGTGGCAGTCACTTATGGAATTTTACGTCTCGCACCCATTTCAGCAAAATATATCGGTCATACAGGTCTCAACGTTATGACTCGCCTTATGGGTTTTATTGCTCTTGCCATTAGTGTACAATTTATCCTGAGCGGAATTTCCCGCTACTATGGCCTCTCATTTTAATAAACATGACGAAAGACAGAAAACAGCTACAGCATCTTTTTCAGTTCGATTTGTGGTGCACCCGAAAGCTCACAAATCTTTACTTTAGAAATGAACCTTTTGCTCAGCAGGAAGCCATTTTGGCATTCATTTCACATATCATCAACGCTCAAAAAATCTGGTTCCAGAGAATGACGCCCCTTCCTTTTTTTGAAGATATTGATGTGTGGTATGAATATGATCCTGAAGAGATAAAGTCGGAAGCAAAAGAGACCTCTAAACTTTGGATGGATCTTTTAAAAGATTCAAGTGTAGACCTTGATAAAAAAATTACCTACCAAAATTCCTCGCGGGTTACCTATCGCAATTCTATTCGTGAAATTTGTCATCATTTAATCATACATGGACAGCATCACCGGGCTCAGATAGCAATTTTTTTAAATAATTGTGAAATTACTCCTCCATCCATAGATTATATCCACTTCGCAAGAAGTAAAGATATCGCTAAAAACCTTTCATAAAATCTGAGCTGTTCTGGAAACATTAGAACAAATTATTGTTACGTTTGCTAACTACGCATGGGGCACACCGCTCCTGGTTCTTCTTGTTGGCGGCGGAATCTTCTTTCTTTTTTACAGCCGTTTTATGCCTTATCGCAATTTCAAACACGGCATTGAAGTGCTATCCGGTAAATATGAAGATCCTACAGCACCTGGCGATATCAATCATTTTCAGGCGCTTTCCAGTACGTTGGCCGCAACCGTGGGTATGGGTAACATTAGCGGCGTTGCCATTGCCCTGGGGGTTGGCGGACCCGGTGCCATTTTTTGGATGTGGGTAACGGCAATCGTGGGAATGGCCACGAAATTTTTCACCTGTACCCTGTCCATTATGTACCGCGGAAAAGATACGAGCGGAAAAGTTCAGGGAGGCCCTATGTACTATATTGTTGAAGGGCTGGGTAAAAAGTGGAAACCTCTTGCTATTTTCTTTAGCGTTGCGGGATTAATTGGCTGTACACCGATGTTTCAGTCTAATCAACTCACACAGATCATCCGCGATACTCTGCTCGCAGAAAATGCACTGCTGGGATACGATGTAATGCTGCTCTCTGGTTCTTTTATCACTGAAACGGGATTTCGTCTCTCAGATATTATTACAGGCCTGGTTCTGGTGCTATTAGTTTCTGCGGTCATATTTGGCGGTATTCAGCGAATTGGGAATGTAGCCTCGCGCCTTGTTCCGCTAATGGTGCTTATTTATATCTTTACGGTTGTGTATATCATTATCACTAATATCGTTGATGTACCCTATTATTTCTGGCTCATTTTTACTGACGCTTTTAGCGCTGAAGCGGGGGCAGGAGGCGCTATGGGAGTAATGATTTCGAACGGTATTCGCAGGGGAGCTTTTTCTAACGAGGCAGGAATCGGAACAGAAGCCATGGCGCATGGTGCAGCAAAAACAAGGGAGCCCGTGCGTGAAGGACTCGTAGGTATGCTTGAACCGGCTATCGACACCATTCTAATTTGCTCAATGACGGCGCTGGCTCTGCTTATGACCGGTGCCTGGACCGACACCACTGTTGATGGGGTTACAATGACGGCTGTGGCATTTGAAACCGGTGTGCCGGTCGTTGGGCCTTACTTACTGATTCTCTGTGTTTTTATTTTCAGCATCACCACGATGTTCACCTACTCCTATTATGGTACCAAATGCCTTAACTTTATTGGTGGAGCTGAAAGGAAGCATTATTACAACTACTTTTACATCTTTTCGATTTTTATCGGCTCAATCACAACCATTGATATGGTTATTAATCTTGTTGATGGCATGTTTGCCATGATGGCTATACCCACCGTCACAGCCACGTTGCTGCTCTCTCCAAAAGTGATGGAAGCGAGCAAGGATTATTTTATGAGAAAAAAACGGGGAGATTTTAAGAATCTCTGATTTTTCCATTTACTTCTCTTATTTATTTTTTGGGAATACCTACTCAAACATTTTTTTCTGTGAATACAAACTTCCCCCGTGCGTATCATTTATAAATCTTGTCCATATTCCTTACCTTAAGCCTGAATAAACGGCCAAGTTTGGCCTAAAAAAATTAAAAATTAACAAGGATTAGATCATCATGGCAAAAGAATATGATGTGTGTGTGATTGGAACCGGTCCAGGTGGATATGTGGCCGCGATCAGAGCATCACAATTAGGTTTTAAAACAGCAGTTGTTGAAAAACGCTTTTTGGGCGGAGTATGCCTGAATATTGGCTGTATTCCCACCAAAGCCCTGCTCAGGTCAGCAGAAGTGTTTGAATCTATTTCGCATGCATCCGATTATGGAGTGGATGTAAAAGAATTTTCTGCAAACTTTGAAGGAATGATCAAGCGCAGCCGCAAAGTTGCTACAAAAATGAGCAAAGGTGTTCAATTCCTGATGAAAGCAAACAAAATTGATGTCTTAAACGGCACCGGGGTTTTTAAATCTTCCAAAGAGCTTGCCGTTAACGACGAAAACGGAAAAGAAACCGAAACTGTAAAGGCAAAACACTTTATCATTGCTACGGGAGCACGTCCGCGGGAACTTCCAAATCTTGAAATTGATGGCGAAATGATTATCAGTTCAGAGCGCGCGATGCAGCTGGAAAAACAGCCCAAGAAATTGGTTATTATCGGCGCTGGAGCTATCGGAGTAGAATTTGCTTATTTCTATAACACCATAGGCACTGAAGTAACTTTGGTAGAGCTTCAGAAAACCCTTGTTCCGGTAGAAGACCAGGACGTGGGCAAGGAACTCGGAAAAATATATAAAAAGAAAGGAATCAATGTTCTAACCGAAAGCTCAGTTGAAAAAGTTGAGAAAAAAGGAAAAGGAGTGAAAGTTTCCATTAAAACGAAAAAGGGAACAGAAGAAGTTGAAGCTGATGTTGTTCTCTCTGCCGTTGGAGTAACCGGAAATATTGAAAACATCGGGCTCGAAAAAGCAGGTGTTAAAACAGAAAAAGGAGCCATTAAAGTTGATATCTCTACCTATAAAACCTCTGCTGATGGCATTTATGCAATTGGTGATGTAATTGGCGCTCCCTGGCTTGCACATAAAGCATCTCACGAAGCCGTTGTGTTAGCTGAACAACTTGCTGGCAAAAACCCATCAGCAATTAATTACCAAAATATTCCCGGCTGTACCTATTGCGAACCTCAGGTGGCATCTGTGGGTCTCACAGAGCAACAGGCTAAAGACGAAGGATATAAGATTAAAGTGGGTAAATTCCCATTCTCTGCAAGTGGTAAAGCCACCGGACTCGGACATGAAGAAGGCTTTGTTAAAGTTATCTTCGATGAAAAATATGGAGAATGGCTTGGTTGCCACATGATTGGCTCACACGTAACAGAGCTGATTGCCGAAGCAGTTGTTGCAAGAGACCTTGAAACAACCGGTCACGAAATCATAAGCGCCGTCCACCCTCACCCAACAATGAGTGAAGCCGTAATGGAAGCCGTTGCGGAAGCGTATGGTGAAGGTGTTCACCTGGGCTCTAAACCCAAAAAGTAGATGTGATATATCTATTCTGGTAACTGATGTAAAAGCGGGCCCAAAATGGTCCGCTTTTCTTATTTATGCACCACAGATGTATTAGAAAAGCGCTTTTATAAAAGATAAAAATATCTAAAAAACTCATATAATCTTAACATTTCGTTGGTATGTTATTAACAGAAGATTAAGAGTTCTCCTTTACACTATGTCCTTAACTACTAAAATAAAGGTGAGAGATCATGAAAGATAACAGACTCAAACCCAACCACGAGATAAAACGAACCAACGAAAACAACCTCCGCAATTACTACACCATTCTTTTGGAAGTTGGCCTAATACTCGCGCTATTAATTATGACAATATTAGTGCGTGTGAATTTTACTACCCAAGCCGAAGAAGAGATTTTTGTAGAAGAGCAAGAAGTTGTTGAAATGGAAGAGATTGTGCAAACCAAGCAACAAGAAACCGTACCGCCACCTCCGCGCCCACCGGTTCCTGTTGCAGTACCCAATACTGAAATTATCGAAAATGTTGACATTAATATTGATGCAGAGATAGATTTTAGTTCACAGATGGATATGCCCCCACCTCCACCTCAGAAAGAGGAAGAAGCTGCTGAAGAAGAAGAGGATTTCTTTGTTCTGGTAGAAGAGATGCCGGAACTCATTGGCGGCCTGCAAGCGCTTCAAAAGGAAGTTGAATATCCTGAAATGGCACTCAGAGCCAATATTGAGGGGCGTGTATATGTTCAGTTTATTGTAAACGAAAAAGGCGAAGTAGAAGACCCCAGAGTTATACGCGGTATTGGCGGTGGCTGTGACGAAGAAGCCCTGAGAGTTGTTAAAATGGCCAAGTTTAAGCCAGGTTTACAGCGCGGGCGACCCGTACGGGTTCAGTATAATCTGCCGGTCATCTTCATGATCAGAAGCTAAGAGATTAAAACATACAAGAGCCTTTAGTAGTTGAAGGAGACAGGACACGAGAGGCGGGTTCAGGAATGAACCCGCTTTTCATTTTTTTCGTTACCTTTCAGCTATGACTAACCAACTCGACATCTACGATCTTGGCCCTGCTGATTATCGCGATGTATGGGATCTGCAGCGACGGGCACAGCAACTCCTTATCAAACAAAAGAAGGCCGGAAAAGAGCCTCCCGCTACTACACAAAAACCGGTTAATGATATGCTGTTTTTTGTGGAGCATCCCCATGTTTATACGCTTGGCAAAAGTGGAGACCAGGCAAATCTCTTGAAAGGAATGGCTGAGTTGGCTCAAATTGATGCTGAGTTTATCGAAATAGATCGTGGTGGCGATATTACCTACCACGGGCCCGGGCAAATCGTGGGATATCCAATCCTGGATCTTGATCGGCACTTCACAGATATCCATAAATATTTACGTACCCTCGAAGAAGTCATCATACGGTCATGTGCAGACTTTGGCATTAACGCAGGACGTATCGAAGGCCTTACCGGTGTATGGACCGGAAATGAGAAAATATGTGCAATGGGTATTCGTTGTTCACGCTGGGTGACTATGCATGGATTCGCCCTGAACGTGAATACAGATCTTTCGTATTTTAATCACATTGTGCCGTGCGGTATATCTGATAAAGCTGTTACCAGTATGGAAAATGTTCTAAACAAACAGATAAACCCGGATGATGTAAAGAAATCCATCATAAAGCACATGTGCGAACTCTTTGATTTCACTGCTAATAATAAAAGCTTAGAAACTGAACCCGAGTTACAAATTTCTTACCTTTAACCAATTCATTTTAAACACCCCTAAACCAGGGACCTATTTGTATGATTAAAGAACTTGATGTAGTTGAACGAAGCACCCCCGGAAATCGAAGACCCGACTGGCTTCGGGTTAAGCTTCCTTCCGGAAAGAAATTTAAAGAAGTATCAGAAACCATCAGCAAAAACAGCCTCAATACGGTCTGTTCCGAAGCCCGATGCCCAAATATGGGTGAATGCTGGGGAGCCGGAACCGCCACGTTTATGATTCTCGGAGATGTGTGTACGCGCTCCTGTGCTTTTTGTGCGATAAAAACCGGTCGGCCCGTTCAAGGCCTGGACTGGGATGAACCCCGCCGTGTGGCTGATGCTGCTTCAAAAATGAAGCTAAAGCATGTGGTTCTCACATCCGTTAACAGAGATGAAAGAAAAGATGGTGGTGCTCCAATATTTGCGGAATGTCACAAAGTTCTTCGCGATACCATCGATGGAGTTACCATAGAATCCCTGATTCCCGATTTTCGAGGCGTTTGGGATGCACTTCAAATTGTTATCGACACCCCACCGGATGTACTCAGTCATAACCTGGAAACCGTTCCGAGACTTTATAGAAACGTTCGTCCGCAGGCCCGATATGAACGATCTCTTGAGCTTCTTCTTCGCTGTAAAGACCAGGGGCTCAGAACAAAAACCGGTATCATGGTGGGACTTGGAGAAACTCGAGAAGAGGTGATTCAGCTCATGCAAGACTGCGTAGACCATAAAGTTGATGTGCTTACAATTGGGCAGTACATGCAGCCTACCAAAATGCATCATCCTGTGGTAGAGTGGGTGCACCCGGATCAGTTTGCTGAATACAAGGAAATAGGTGAAGCTTTGGGTCTCGAGCATGTGGAAAGCGGACCGCTTGTGCGCTCATCTTATCATGCGGAGCGACACGTTTAACCTTTTTTTAAAAGGCTTTTTTCGTTTCCGCATTCATGTTTTCTTATTTTAGCACCGCAACCGTAATCAAAAGAACAGCTTCTTATGTTAGCACTCTTTGTTGTTGTACTCCTCAGTTATTTAATCGGTGCTATTCCAAGTTCGCTTTGGATGGGCAAGCTGTTTTTCAGCACAGATATCAGAGAGCATGGAAGTGGAAATGCCGGAGCTACCAATACATTCCGAATTCTTGGCTGGAAAGCCGGAGTTATTGTTCTTCTTTTTGATTTTGGCAAGGGTCTGCTATGCACCACCGTTATAAGCGGATTGGCGTGGAGTATTGGAAGCGGACCTGTATCTCTTTACAGCGGCTGGGAGGTAGAATCTATGCTTGTCATCTTTGCAGGTGTTGCAGCCGTCCTTGGTCATATGTTTCCAGTTTATGCCAATTTTAGCGGGGGTAAAGGTGCCGCCACTGCCTGTGGTATGCTTTACGGCATTGAACCTGTTTCGATCAGTATTTCTCTTGCAATTTTCATCATTGTAATGGTTACCACAAGATATGTTTCGCTCGGGTCCATTACGGCTTCGTTAATCTACCCCTTTTCACAGTTAACACTTCGGTACGGACTTGATTGGGATATAGACGGGAGCATTATCCTATTTAGCAGTATTCTGGCTATTGGCATCGTTATTAAGCACAAAGGAAATATTAAACGTCTTCTTGCCGGAAATGAAAACAGAATATCTTCGTTTAAGCCGGCAAAAGGCAAAATTAATAAAGAACATTCATCGTCGTGAAAAAAATCAGTGTTATTGGTGCCGGTAGTTTTGGAACAGCACTTGCCGGGCTACTTGGAGGCAAGGGATATCCGGTTACTATTTGGGCTCGTGAACGGGAGATAATTGAGGGAATTAATGAAACTGCTTACAACCCCTCCTATCTGACCGATGTGCGTTTACCTGAAACCGTTTCCGGCAGTTTTTCTCTTGAAGAGGCATTGAAAGACACTCAAATGGTTCTGTATGCAACACCATCGCACGCAATGCGTGAAGTTGCAACAAAAACCAGGCCTTATCTTTCAGGCAATGAATTTATTGTTTCTGTTGCAAAAGGTATTGAAGAGAACACCCTGTTAACCCCAAGCCAGATTTTGACAGAAATTTTAGACGGGTATGTACTTGAAGATCTGATAGGAGTACTTACAGGGCCAAGCCATGCCGAAGAAGTAGGCTTAGAAAAACCCACAACCGTTGTAGCATCAGCCTATTCTAAACGTGCAGCAAGAGTTATTCAGGAAACATTTTCTACCACAATGTTCAGGGTATATCTCAATCACGACATTATTGGAGCGGAGATCGGCGGTGCTCTAAAAAATATTATGGCTATTGCTGCCGGTATCGTAGATGGCGCCGAACTTGGAGATAATGCCAAAGCTGCACTAATGACTCGCGGACTTCACGAAATGAAACGCATGGGAAGCCGCCTTGGCGCATCACAAGATACGTTCTCCGGCTTAACAGGAATGGGTGACCTGATTGTAACTTGTACAAGTCAACATAGCCGAAACCGGTTCGTTGGATATAACATTGGCAAAGGAAAATCGTTGCAGGAAATAACAGATAATATGAACATGGTGGCCGAAGGTGTTAAAACGGCCAAATCCGTAACGCAGTGGTCTAAAAAAAACAGTGTAGAAATGCCAATTACGCACGCAGTATATAGCGTTTTATTTGAAAATGTTGACCCTCAGGATGCCCTTCGTAAACTGATGACCCGAAACCTGAAGGAAGAAATCATGATTTAACAGGTTTTTCTGTTTAACATTTTTCATATCCATTCATATTCTGTTAAAAAAGATTGCAGACCTTCCAACAACCAATTTCAATCCTATGTTACCAAACGGCGAAATCAAAATCTCGGACCTGAGTCCTGCAGATCTTCGCAATCTTATTCAAACCGGGGAAGGTACTTATCTTGAGTTCAAGAAAACAATTCCCTCTCCCGATAAAATTGCCCGCGAAATAGCAGCTTTTGCTAACACGAATGGAGGAACACTCCTTATTGGTGTAGACGATCATAAAAATATCACCGGAATCAGCTCCTATTTTGAAGAGGAGTTTGATCTGTATAAGGCAGCAGCCGACCTATGCGTGCCACCGGTACCTCTTCAAATTGAATTAATCCATTGCGGACCGTACGACGTTATGATGGTTACGATCGAAGAGGCAGAGAAGAAACCCGTTTATCTTAAGAATGAGAAAAAAAGAAAGGTGTTTGTCCGCGACAATGACAAAAGCATTCTTGCAAGTGATGAGATGGCCGAAATTCTTAAACATCAACATTCTGCCGATGGCGTAACGTTTGAATATGGTGATAAAGAGCAGATGCTGTTTCGATATCTGAATGAATATGGAGAAATTACCGTACTGAAATTTTCTCAGCTCATAAATGTTACAACATACAGAGCGTCTAAAATTTTAATTCACCTGGTAAGCGCCGGCATTCTTAAGCTTTTTCGGCGTTCAGAAACAGATTACTATACATTTGCCAATTCAACTAAATAGCAATTAAACCTATCATGGCTTTACCCGAAGAAAATCTTGACGACGTAATCTCCTCCCTTATTGATGAGGACCCTGAGGAAGAGCAGCCTTTGCCGGTTTCCGCCAGTAGCAATTCAGATGCTGATCCGGTAATTCTTACAGATCGGGCCGCTAAACAGATTATTCAAATTAAGAAAAAGGAGAATCTTGATGACAATCTTTACCTTCGGGTTGCCGTTGAAGGTGGTGGCTGCTCGGGACTCAGTTACAAGCTGGGATTTGACATTCGCACAGATGAAGATACCATCGTTGTAAGTAACGACATTGAAATTCTAATTGACCCAAAACATCTTATGTATTTGAATGGCATTACCATCGACTACCCTGACGGACTGGATGCACGCGGTTTTACCTTCGACAATCCCAATGCCAGCGAATCCTGCGGGTGTGGTTCTTCCTTTGCTGTTTAAATCCCATTGCTTTTTATTCTGAACACTTCCACAACTATGTTTCCGTATCCGAGGAGACTTCTTTTTCACTTGCTGATTTCATCGACCGTTCCGAAATTATCCTCACTCCGCGCTTGAATGTGATGTAATGCCACACCCACTCAACAAATACTCTTAACCGGTTTCTGAATCCTATCAGAAAAAATATGTGAATCAACGACCAAAGCAACCAGGCTATAACACCGCTAAACCGGAACCCTTTAATATCAGCCACTGCTTTTGCCCGTCCGATTGTCGCCATAGTCCCCTTATCAATATATTTGAACGGGCCTGTTTTTCTTCCCTTTTCGATATTTTTTATATGATCTCCGATATATTTTCCCTGCTGAAGAGCTACAGGTGCAAGTGCAGGCAGGGGCTGCCCATCTTTGTCCTCAACATAGGCTGCATCCCCAATTACAAAAATATTGGAATGTCCCGGAACTGAAAGGTTATTGCTGACCTTCACACGGCCGGATTTATCCTGTTCATTTTCAAGTGTATCGGCGACTGCTGATGTTTTGACCCCAGCAGCCCAGATAATATTCGGAGTATAAATTGTTTTCTCTCCTGCAATCACCCGGTCACGTTCAACATTAGTCACAGGGTGGTTTAACAGAACTTTAACCCCCATTTTCTCAAGATCGGTTTGTGCTTTTTGAGAAAGTGAATTTGGATATCCGTTTAGGACATGTGAACCGGCTTCAATCAGGTGAACGTCCGTTTGGGCAGGATCTAGATTTTTAAAATCTCTCATCATATTCCGTTTAGCAATTTCAGCTATGGCACCGGCCATTTCAACCCCGGTTGGTCCCGCACCAATTACCACATATGAGAGATAAGGTTTCTTTTCCTCATCTGTTTGCAGCTGGTCTGCTATTTCTAATGAATAGAGTATGCGTTCACGAATATTTATAGCATCATCGATACTTTTTAATCCTGGTGCGTGCTTTTTCCACTCTTCATTTCCAAAGTAGTTGTATTCTGCCCCTGATGCGATGATGAGATAATCAAAATGGATCACTCTGCCATTCGCTAAAGTAACCGATTTATCACGTTTGTTCACACTCGTCACTTCTCCCAAAATTGTAGACATATTTTTTTGAGAGCTAAAAATTGATCTGATCGGTACCGCGACATCTCCCGGCGATAAAGCAGCTGTAGCCACCTGATATAATAATGGCTGGAACAGGTGGTGATTACGTTTATCTATAATCGTTATGCGTAAGCCAGAACCTCTAAGTTTTTTTGCTGCGGATATTCCTCCAAATCCTCCGCCAATAATAACGACTTCCTTTTCAGATTTAGACATTCAAGCAGATCGATGGGTTCCTAATTAAGTTTGGCTTTAGCAGCCTCAAACAGTTTTTCCATATCGGCCCTCGAAACAGTGAGTTTATTCCCACAGTAGTGACAAATAATCTCTTGCTTGTCATCTTTGAGCTCCTTCAGATCATCATAATTAAGCATTGAAAGAGCGTTCATAAACCTTTCAGGGCTGCACCTGCAAAAAAAGTGTACCGGCTGTCTGTCCAGCTCTTTAATTTCAAATGGAGCAGAAACTTTCTCCATAATGTCGTCGATATACAATTTTTCCTTCAGCAGGGACGAAACCGATGTCATTTCACTCAAAGATTTTTCCAACTTATCCATCACGCTCTCGTCTGCGTCGGGTAACCTTTGAATTAAAACTCCACCTGCTTGCTCAACAACTCCTTCATCACTAATGCCTACATCAAGCAAAAACGCAGATAGTACCTGTTCCGATTGAGCCATAAAGTGAGCCATGTCTGACAGGATATCTCCCTCTACAATTTGAATGGTGCTGGTTCGGGGCTCGGCTTCATCATATAAGGTTTTCGATACAGTTAACAGTCCTATTCCAATTCCGTCTCCAATCGAAACATTTGGATCGGAATAATCCAGTTCTGCCTGCGGATTTTGCACGTACCCCCGCATTTCGCCCGCTCGGTTTGCTTCTGCCGTAATGGAACCTACTGGCCCATTGCCTTCAAGCCTGATCTTGATTCTTTCCTCACCTTTCAGTTCTGACGCAAGCAACATCGCGGCCGTTAAAGTACGTCCCAGCAGCAGCGTGGTAAGCAGTGATAAATTATGATTTTTCTGTGCTGTACGAACCACTTCCGTTGTTTTTACAACACTGATTTTAAATTGGCCTTCGGCCTCAATACCTTTTATGAGCCGATCTTTAAACTTAAATTCTTCCTTTAGAGACATTCTTTTTATTTGATAACACGGTTATGAATCAAAATCATTTCTGAAAAAGCAAACTTACGGATTATTTTATCCTGTATCACACGCTAGTCCATTCGCCCAATATTCATCTCGTCACTCTTTTAATAGCAGAAACAAAAAAAGCAACCGGTGTTTAAGTCGGTTGCTTTTAATGATGAATGCATGGGTTGCATTACGTTCTGTCTTTCATATAGAGCTCTCCAAGTCTCCCGGAAAAATGACTTTTTGAAGAATAAACGGTCCCAAGCTTTGCAACAGATTTAATTCTTTGTTCAGCCAATATGTTTGACGCTTTGTGCGTGGGAATATCATGCTGTTCGGCATAATCAAATATTTTTAATGTTGTATCATAGATGCGAGCTGTCTTACTTAATGCCATCTCCTCATTGTAACCCTCAAGTTCACTCGAAATATTAATAATTCCCCCGGCATTTATAACATAATCCGGCGCATACAGAACACCCAGATCCTTCAGCATTTCGCCATGAATCTGCTCGTTGTCTAAAATATTATTTGCACCACCCGCAATAATATCACATTGCAGGTGATCAATGGTGTCATCATTTACAACTCCTCCAAGAGCACAGGGACTAAATATGTGAAGATTGAGCGTATAAATATGATCTGGATCAACAACAGTAGCACCCGTTTTTTGGGCCAACTGGTTTGCTTTATCCTCAAACAGATCGCTGACAAAGAGTATTGATCCTTCTTTTTGTAAATATGATGCAAGATTTGACGCGACCGAACCTGCCCCCTGAATTCCTATGCGTAACCCTTCCAGCGAGTCGCTGCCGTATGCTTTTTTAGCAGCAGCTTTTATCCCCATATATACGCCGTATGCTGTTACGGGAGAGGGATTTCCACTTCCGCCAAGGGCTTTGGGAATTCCTGTTACGTATTTTGTTTCAGAGAAAATCCACTCCATATCTTGTTCGGTCATACCAACATCTTCGGCAGTTATATATCTGCCCCCGAGCCCATCAACGTATCTTCCAAATGCCCTGAAAAGAGATTCTGTTTTTTCCGTTCGTGAATCTCCTATGATCACCGCTTTACCGCCACCCAGGTTCAGACCGGAAATAGCTGCCTTGTAGGTCATGCCCCGGGACAATCGCAATACGTCTCTCAGAGCTTCGCTTTCTGATGAATATTTCCACATACGCGTCCCCCCAAGTGCAGGACCAAGGGTGGTATCGTGGATTGCAATAATTGCCTTTAATCCCGCTTCAGGGCGAGAGCAAAAAATTAGTTGTTCGTGCTCCAGCCCCGACAGATCATTAAACAGCGGGAATTCATTGCTATCGATATCTTCTTTTTCAGGAATTGATACTGCCTGACTCATATTAATCGCCACTTAAGAATTAATTTGGAAACGCTTCCAAAAGATAGAAATTTTCCCTGCTCGAATGCAACCAAACAGAAAGATATTAATGAGTTTCTGTCAAAGGAGGGACCTTTATCAAGCCGCAGACAGTTAGGTAGATCTCAAAGAATTAATGAGTTAATTTCTAAATGCACTCACGACTCTTTTTTCCCGGATGCCGGTTTCTCAATTTTGAGATTTTCAGAATTTTCAAGATCCGATCCGATGGGGGGCCTGTAGGGCTGAAATGGAATTTTTAAAAGATTGGGCAGATTTTCATTTTCTTCCGGATTCATATGGGTGTCGATTCCATAAGTCAGATTTTTAATGTCATTTACTTCCGCAAAGGTTCCAAAAATACGATCCCATATGGCAAAGATATTCCCATAATTTGTATCCGTTAACGGCTGGGAATAATGGTGATGAACCTTATGCATGTTTGGAGTGACAAAAAGGTAAGAAAGCGTGCGGTCAACCCTCTTCGGCATATTGATATTGGCGTGGGTAATGTGTGCAAACAGAACCGATAAGCTTTGATAGAGCATCACAATGCCAATGGGAACACCAATCAAAAATACACCAAAAATTGTGAAGAATATTCTGAATACAGTTTCTCCGGGGTGGTGTCTCAAACCTGTCGTCACGTCAACAGTGGTATCGCTGTGATGCACAAGGTGAAATTTCCACATCCATTTCACCTTGTGTTCCGTCCAATGAACCAGCCACGCCCCTGTAAAATCCAGAAGCATTACACCTGCTATAATTTTTATCCAAAGTGGAAATTCTGCCATGTTCAGCAGCCCGAATTCATTTTCGGTCACCCAATTTGAAGTAAAATAGAGAACACCCGCCAGGCCGAACCCAATAATTGCGGTAAAAAGTGTAAACGTGAGATTTAATCCCGCGTGCTTCACTTTACTGTAGGTAAACTGAAACAGAGGAATGACGCCTTCCATCACCCAAAAAACAAAGATTCCGCCAATCAAAATAAGAGCGCGAAACGTAGTTGGGACATCTTCAAAAAAGGCAATGAGATTTTCCATAAGACAATTGAACAACTGTTTGTTATGAATAGGGAAGTATATCGATGTGGGTGAAGAGGTTTTTACACGTCACTTTTTTTGAGGTGCTTCTCCATTCTCCATTTCCATATAGATTCGATTCTTTACCGCATCTGCAATAAATGAAATTCCTGCGTTCAGTGCTACCAATCCAAACAATCCAATCCAAAACCAAAGTGCCGCATGTCCCAGGTCAAATTCTGCCGGGCTGTTACCTTTTATAATAATAGCCTCACCAATAAAATTAATTCCAAGACCCGTTAATGTTACTCCAATAACTGAATGGCGCCACCATTTTTTCTGATAATTCATTCTTTAATATTTCTTTTTTGTTCTGAATAATTACTGCCAAATACCCATAATTCGATTAAAATAGTTCCGAACGCTGAAATGCTCAAAATATATTTCAGAACTCATCCCAAATACCGGCAGTCAACGTGGAATCTTCAAGCACGCTTTCATCCGCATTGATATCTTGATTTACCAACCCACAATATTCTATCATATTCTCAAAATCTGGCGAATACGCTTTATTTAGCAGTGCCGTATCAGTGGCCTCGCATGCATCAGATAAACAGTACCAAAATGCTCTGTTCCCTGCAGAAATATGATTACTACACGTTATTCCAAGATCCGGCGGAGTTAAAAATGAATAAAATGCAACGTTACTGATATTCATGATCGGGTCGCTATACATTTTATTCCTGAGTATTTGTATGTGGTTTCCACCGGCTGCACCAACTCCTACGTTCCCTGGATTAACCCCAATATTCTCTTCGGCAATTTGATAGCTGCCTCCATGATCACCTAAAATAATAAACGACCCGGTCTCTGAAACCCCCTCACCGGTACCATCTGTACGGGCGCGATTATGGCTTACCTGAATATAATCTGTTTCTGTCCCCGACGATTCAAAAATATTGATAAAGTCTTCAAGCTTTTCAGTGCCAAACTGCTTGGTGTGCTCCATCGTGTTTCTTACAACCCGAATGCCGGTCCCATTGCATTTATCGCATTGAAAAAAGTTTCGACCGGGATTCAATGCTTCATTTTCGATTACCCGAAGATGGCCCTCACTATTCAAAAAGCGAATGGCTGAGGTGACATTCTCAAAGTAAGACTGATTGACATCAATATTTCTTGCCCATTCGATCTTAATGGCCCCATGCTTTTGCCCGTTTACGTCTCTTCCAATATTCCTGAATTCCATATTGGAAATGGTTACATCCGCGGTCCCCGTCCTTCGAATAGCCCTGATCCCAAACCGAGAGTAATTTTCTATCTCAAACCAGCCAAATTCAGCGCCTCTCATACCGTTCAGAAACGCCTCATCTGTTGAGTTCATCCCGTCCAGGTGTACCTCTCCTGACCCTATCCAGCTCACACTCCCTCGCACATTTTCTACAAATTGCCGATAATAGTGTCCATCGCTCAAAAAAAACAGGCTACTATTTTCACAATAGGAATTTACAGCAGCAAGATTGTCCCCGGGCACCAAAAAAACTCCGGCACTGTTTGTATTAAATAGTAATTTACAAGTTTGTTCAAACCCTTGATCCCTATTCCATTCTCTGAATAGCTGCTTGATTTGATCCGCTGATGGGTTCTCCCTGAACTCAACAGCTGGAAAATAGGTCTCTGTAATTTGTCTTATCTCTGAAGTCAACTGTGCATGGGCAACCTTATTGAAGTTATCACCATCCAGCAGAGTTTTCATCTGTTCCATCGGTACAGCAAGTTCGTGCAGCGCATCATCCGGAAATCGAACGGTTTGTGATAATATTTCTGACAGAGGTGTGGCGAGCACCACTATGGCTTCACTGGATAAGGAGTTGAGCTCGTTCACGCTCATTTTTTCAACTGTTGAAACCAGTGTTTTGAACTCATTAAATAGTTGCGATGGTGCGGCACCCGATTTATCAGGGTTTGTGTAGCGCACAAGCCCCTCTGTTCGAGTCATTTCTTCTTCACCTGCCGAATCAGACGGACCTTTGCTGCATGCCATCAGAAAAATGGAGAGCAAACTGCAGCACAAGAAAAAAATAAGGAGTCTCATTCTGTAACGCCTCCGCTTTGATTGCGCAACCTCAACTTCCTGCAGTTATTCTACAGGTGATCGTTTTAATGTTGTTTAATTATTTAAACCGGTTTGAACTACTCGGATCAGTCCACAAGACATCAGGGCTGATTTAACGCAAATACTAAAAGGTTTACACCAAATTCAAGTGCTGCTCTCGTTATTGCTTCGGGATTATCATGTTCATCAAAGGCCCAACCATCCGATGGATTCGACTCGTATGTATAGAGCAACACCATGCGGCCATTTCTGTAAATGGCAAAAGCCTGGGGGGGGTTCCCATCATGCTCGTGAACTTTAGGTGGCCTGCCCTCCGTAAACGTAAATACCGAATTATAGACAGGGTGATCGGCAGGCAGCTCAAATAAATCTTCTTCAGGAAATATATCTTGCAAAATCGGGCGCACATAGGCGTCAAAGCCATAGTCATCGTCAACATATAAAAAACCGCCATTCTCCAGGTAACTTCTCAAATTTTCCATCTCCGTATTGTTCACGCTGATGTTTCCGTGCCCCGTCATATGTACAAACGCATATTTATGAAGGTCACGACTTCCCAGCTGTACATCTTCATATCGTTCACTGATGTAAATAGGAACCTGTTGGTTGGCAAATCGAATCAGGTTGGTTAATGCTGTTGGTGAGCTGTACCAATCTCCCCCTCCCTGGTATTGCACGCGGGCAATTCGGATACTCTCTTCACTTGTCTGAGCCGTGCCCCGAGCTGCAAATAGAGTCAATAAAATGGTTACTGTAATCAAAGACAAAAAACGAAACTGCATGAGGATCTGTAAAATTTCAGGTGTACTTCCGATAATGTCAGCCTTACCTTGAGGCTGTATAATTGACTTATCTTTTAATATAAAACATTGATTCGCCAATTATATTTTCTTTGTTGCAGGTAGTTAACCGAAATTTCCAGAGCACTCTTTGCTCGCCCAGAACCACAACAGATGCAAAACATTCTTTTTATTGCAGCCGGAGGCGCCATTGGGGCATCACTCAGGTATCTCACCGGTTTGATAGTACTGAAGCTGTTGGGAAAAAACAGTGTGCTTACCGGTACTGTTTTTGCAAATATGGCCGGAAGTTTCCCTGCAGGGTTTATCCTTGCCTTGACAGCTGGGACAAATTTTGCGGGTTCCCCCGGATATTTCTTTTTTTCTGTGGGTCTGATCGGGTCACTGACAACGTTTTCGACCTTTATTCTTGAGCTCATTACTCTTCTGAAAAACAGATCTTATTCCCGGGCAGCTGCCTATCTCTTTGTGCAAATAGTGGGTGTGTTGTTGATTACTTTTCTGGGATTTTTGGTCTATAATCTTCTGTTTGAACCATGAAAGTAAACAGCAATACTACAGGATTCGATTTGCTGTGGGTAGCCGCCGGCGGGGCTCTTGGTGCTGTTCTTCGGTATGGTACAGGACATCTGATTCCGATTTTTACAGATCAAACCGTGATTTTTACACCTACTGCTATTGAAAATATTGTAGGTAGCTTTGCCATCGGTCTCATTTACACCATCTTAATCAGCAGAACGGGAAACAAACATCAGTTAAGTCTATTTCTGCTTACAGGGCTCATCGGGAGCTATACTACATATTCGGGCTTTATGGTAGAAAACCTGATGCTTCTGCAGTCTGACCCGCTATTATTTGCAGGATACATCGCTTTTCAGGTTTTTACGGGAGTTATTGCAGCAGTAGCCGGAATGTATATGGGGCAAAAATGGATCCAAATACTTTCAAAAAATCACATGGCATAATTCCCGGAACCGCGCATGGCCGTCTTTTCAATCTCAATGGTGATTTTTGCAATCTCTTTTTTAGACTTAAAAGAAAGTTTGGCGTGGCATTGAGATGCCAGCATCTGTGTTAACTGATTTGAAAGCACAGCAGGTTCTTCTGCATCATTATTATTTCTGCACGTAATTACTACTTTCAAAGCGTCATCAGCTCTGTTCTCACGAATCTCTACCTTGCTAAAAGGCGGTACAGAGTCATTTCCAAAATCAGATATGATGTGCATTATGATTTCAACAATCAGCAGAGAGCAAGGTATTGCCTGATTTATATTTAATAGAATATCATTCGATTCTGAATAGAGTTCAAAATCAATTTCTTTTTCTAACGTATCCACTGTTTTATAAATCAGTTGCTCTACATTTTCCACAAAGCGCACATCTTGAAAAGAGTCGGATTTATAAAGCTGTTCATGTACCGCGCTCATCCCCGCAATTCTGGCTACGTTTTTTAATAATTTTTGCCGCAGATCATCATCCTTTTCACTCATCGCCTCAATTTGAGCAAAAGCTGAAATGACAGCCATATTATTCTTTACTCTATGATGAATTTCACCCAGCAATTTTTCTCGGTCCTCATGTAACTTTGCATTTCCCAATGCTACAGCCGCCTGATTAGCCAGGGCCTGGAAGACAGGAATTTCTCTTTCATGATAAATTCCATCCTCTTTCTTATTCACGGTTTGTAGTACGCCAATAATTCTTTTGGTTTGATCAAACAGAGGCACACACATCAGGCTTTTCGTCTCGAAAAAACCAGGGTCAAAATCACCCCTAAACCGATCATCTTTTGTCACGTCGTTAACAATCAGTGCTTTTTCCTGTGTTGCCACCCATCCGGCAATTCCTTCACTTTTAGGAAATGAGACGCCACGGATTACCTCTTCTGCAGGACCAGCAGGGGTAGTAAGCACCAGCTCTTCTCTGGTTTCGTTGAGTAAAAAAACAGAAGCGGCTTCACTATTGGTGACCTCCATAGCAACCTTTATAATCCTGCTGAGCACGCTATTCACATGAAGGTCGGAATTGATGATTCCCGATAGCTCAAACAAATGTGTTAGCATCTCTGGCTGTTGTTTGCTATCCGGATCCATCAGTCTTTCCTCCGTAATCGTTTATTGTCTTGTATTCTTTTTTTCATATTATTTGCCGCCATTGCGTAGCCGCCATCCATCCCATCTACAAAATGTATGTGCTCGCGATGATGATTTTTCACCAGGCACGTAATCAATAAACCCTTCGACTCATGGATTCCGTATTGCAGTTTTTCCATTTGAAACTGCTGCTCAAGATAGTTTTCAAGCCGAGTTCTTTGCTCTGAACTACCGGTAATTACAAAACGTAATCCATTACCAAATTTCTGATAGTCTGTTTGCTTTACCAAGTCTGATTTATAACGCCCCCAATCGGTATTCTTAGTGGCTATTTTTTTTGTCATCAAATAAAATCCCATACACTGTTGAAAGAATAGTTTAAATGCATAGGAAAACCGGCTTATCAATCCCTGATTCGCCGTTCTTATCTTCCATTCATCTTTTAACTTTGCAGGCAAAAATGCGAAAGAAAGTATCTCGTTCGAAAGGGGGTTGCTTTCACTCAAACTCCCAAATATGCTCTCTATCTGATTAATGCATTCACTGTAAATTTTTGAAGCGCGTTCATCGGTCCTTTCGTCAGTTTTAATAATTACTGAGATAACTCTACCGTCTTCAGGCGGAACTTCATTCCATCGGCACTCGAGACCTGAAAAATCAGGAGTTAAAATATTTCCCTGCAATGTCTTCTCTTTTTTGATGACATCTTCGGCGTATGGCAGTCCATCGCCCCAAAACAGGGTAATATTCGCTTTATCTGACAATCGTAACTTGGCAACCAAAATTTCAAGCCCTCTGTCAAAAAGTGTCTTCATCGGAATGATGCCAGCTTTAAGCTCCAGCCCAAATTCCTTTCTTGCCGTCTGTATACATCCATTTAACACACCGTGGACATCATCTAACTTTTCATTCGGAACGATAATGGTGGCTCCGTCTCCTCCAAAAGTAAACGGCAGCTCATATCTGTTATCGTACAGATTATTTACCGCAGCTATCACGGAAGCCCCAACCATATTTACAGATTTGTACATCCCCTTTTCAATTGCCCTGGTTGAGTTTTTAATGTCGGCAGATACTATCCAGCAATCGTTTGGGACTGGAATATAAACAGACCTGTCTGAGACGAACTTAAAATCAGTGATTGGTTCTACCCGATCAAAAAAAGTAGAAGACTGCATCATTATTTATTCGTAAATACCCTAAATCCAAGAAAGTAAGTGTCTAGTATCATTCTTGTTTGGATTAAAATTTCTAATCTTATAAATATGATCAATATCATTCATTATTCTAATGAATATCTAATTACAGTATGTAATCATAAACTAGATATATACTTTAAAAGATTACTATAAAAGCGTGCAGTTGTTTTTATTTAATTAGTGATATTGATAAAGACCAGAAATTGCAGAAATTTTAAAATGATATAAATATCCGATTAAGTAGTTTGAACCCTGAAGTCACAATCATTATCGCCACTTACAATCGTCCGGATGTGTTGAAAACTGCTGTAAAATCTGTAGTTTATCAAACATTTCCACATTGGGTGTTATATGTGATAGGTGACTGCTGTGACGAACGAACAAACACAGCAGTAGCACCCTTTGAAGAAGATCCCAGAATCTATTATATCAACCTGAGAAGCAGAACCGGTTCCCAATCTTTTCCTAATTCCGTCGGTATGAATCTGGCTCAAACTCCATATATCGCGTACCTAAACCATGATGATATCTGGCTATCAGATCATCTTGATGTTGCACTGAATCACTTAAAAAATGATTCTTCAAACTTCTTTCTTGGAAGCTCTCTTGTTATTTCGGGCATCGATGAAAAAAGTTCAGAAAAGTTAAACTTTTCAATTAAAATGAAAACCAGCCATCGCAGGACGCTGGCAGATTGCTTTCACAATTATCTAATGTTTGAACCAGCCAGTTCTTGGGTAATAGATAAAAAGCTGGCACAAAAAACGGGCCCCTGGATTTCGCCTTTTGAGATTTATCGTTTCCCCTCACAAGACTGGTTAATGAGAGCGTGGAGAGCAGGCGCCTCACTGTCCACCGATCCTAGAACTACAAGCATCAAACTGGAAAATCACTTAATTCATAAAGATCAAAAAGGTATTTACAACTCTTCATCCCAAGTTCACTCTATCATTTTCAATTACCTTAAAAAAAATAATCCACAAGATATTCGGGACAGAATAAAAAATGAGTCTTCGAACTATCGTAGCAAAACTAAAAAAGTAGAGAAAAAGAGTAAAAAATTTAGAATGGCCTCACTGCGAAAATCGATTCTTAAGTTAAAAGTTTTTTCTTGGCTTTATTACCTATTAGGCATCGATATTGACAAGTGGCTAAATGTATTATATGGAAAGCAAACAGGTTCAAACTGGAAAAAATTACTCCAAAAACGGACCAAAGAGACATTAACAACACCGCCAGATTTAGAAGTACTTACCGCAGAAGCTAAACAGCAATTATCAAAAAAGATTGTAGCTAATGAACATTAAAGAGTTTAAGAGTCGTAGCGGGACTTTAAAAAGCTGGCTTAAAAAAAACAGAACACATTCTGATTTGAAAGCTAGCTCTATTTCATTAAAAGAGTGTCGTGAGTGGGATTTAAAAAAAGGGCACATACAACATTCTTCAGGGCGTTTTTTTTCAATTGTTGGGTTAAAAGTAAACAGCAATCAGATCGAATTAGCAAGTATTGAGCAGCCAATCATTAATCAGCCTGAAATCGGTATTCTGGGGTTTCTGGTTAAAAAAGTGGATAACGAATGGCACTGGCTTCTTCAGGCTAAAGCAGAACCCGGGAACGTAAATGGCGTTCAGGCAGCTCCAACGGTACAGGCTACAAAAAGCAATTACGAAATGGTTCATAATGGTCTGCCTACACCTTTTTTAGAGTGTTTTACTGAACCCAAAGTACATCAAGCAATCCTTGAAACCGACATTGAGCAATCGGAGCAGGGAGATCGTTTTCTAAACAAATATAATCGCAATTGTGTGAGCATTGACGAGCACCAGTCAAAGACACCACCTGATTCCGTTTACAAATGGTTTTCTTCTGCAGAGTTACGGAGTTCTTTACTGGAAAATTATGCTATAAATACCGATGCCCGCTCAGTAATTCTATGCTCAGATTGGAACAAATTATCCGATCATGGAATGGAACCATTTGCCAGATGGAAAGATCAAAACGATTTTGCAATGTATTTATTCGATTCTCTTCACTCAGGTAACAATTTATATGAATGGAATGAAGTTCTTCAGCGGGTTCATGAAAGAAGAAGCAGAGTAGAGCTTGAAACCATTCTTGTACCACTGGACAATCTTAAGAATTGGTCGTTCCATGATCATCGTGTATTGAAAGAAATTCATGACTCACATTCTTTTCAGGTTCAATTTTATCATGTTCAGGTACAGAAAAGAGAAGTAAAACGCTGGTGTCAGCCTTTATTGAGAAATCTGAAAAAGACCAATATTTACCTGATATGCACAAAAATATCAGGTACACTCTATTTTTTCTTTCGCCTTGCCATTGAACCTGGATTTAAAAACAAAGTTCAGCTTGCTCCTTCAATCATTGATGACCCGCATCATCAAAAAGTTCAATGGTGCTTCGAAGCACTATCTCATCCCAAAACAATAAATCACGCATCTGTCTTACAATCTGATGAAGGAGGAAGATTTATGAAATCAATTGCACAATATTGCATTACTGAAGTGGATTCAGATTTTGTGAATTTAAATAGCAATGAGGGTGTCTGGTTATCGCTCCATCAAGTAAAGAAATTTACTCAGATCAAAGGTTACCTGACAAACGAATCCCGAAGTGCGCTATCAATTCTACTTTCATGGGCCTAAAGATGGTTTTTGCTTTAGCAACTTCCAAAAACACCATCATAATCGATTTAAATTTGGTTGCACCATTGAAAAAATATTGCTAATTGTTCAGATAATAATACACTTTATTAAAAGCCAAATTCTGCATGACAACAAGAAAAGAGTTTTTATTCACATCTGGTAAAGTCCTAGCGGGTTTAGGTGCATCTTCGCTGATCCCTGCTGGTTCATTTTCCATTCTTAGCAACAAATCTCCTAACGATCAGATAGTCTGCGGACTGATCGGCTGCAAGGGGATGGGGTGGACAAACCAAAGAGAACTTCTACGCGCTGACGACAACATCACCTGCGGGGCTCTTTGTGACGTGGATCAAAACGTGCTGAATGAACGGGCCTCCGAGTTTGAAAATGACCATGGATATCAACCCAGGCTCTACAAAGACTATCGCGAAATGCTCGACAACAGGGATATTGATGCCGTGATTATTGCCACACCCGATCACTGGCACTGCCTGCAAACCGTGCACGCCTGCCAGGCCGGAAAGGATATTTATGTAGAAAAACCTGTTGGTAAAGACATCGCCGAGTGCGATATCATGGTAAAGGCCGGGGAACATTACGGGCGCGTGATTCAGGCCGGACAGTGGCAGCGAAGCGGAAAACACTGGACAGACGCTATCAATTATCTGCAGACGGGGGCACTGGGCAATATTCGCGTAGCCAAATCGTGGGCCTACCAGGGGTGGATGTCGTCCATACCGGTTCGGCCGGATCAGGCACCCCCGGCCGGCGTGGATTACGACATGTGGCTGGGACCTGCACCGGAACGCCCCTTTAACCCCAACCGGTTTCACTTCAATTTCAGATGGTACTGGGATTATGCCGGCGGACTCATGACCGACTGGGGCGTGCACTTGATCGATATTATTCTGCTCGGGATGAATGTGGATGCCCCGAATACCGTGATGTCAACGGGCGGGAAGTTTGGTTATCCGGACGATGCCATGGAAACCCCCGACACTCAACAGGCTATCTACGAATTTGATGATTTTTCCATGATCTGGGAACATGCTGCAGGCATCGATGGCGGACCTTACGGACGTAACCACGGCGTAGCGTTTATTGGCAATAACGGTACACTGGTTATTGACCGTGGAGGATGGGAGGTACTCTCAGAAAATGAATCCGTAAACGGTGAGTCGAGAGCCATTATACAGGATGCAGACACAACCCGGAGCAATGGTGAGGATCTACTCAATCATATGAAGAACTTTGTTGAGTGTATCCGAACCCGTAAGAAACCTACAGCGGACATCAGCATAACGGCAAATACAGCTATCGTAGCGAGCCTCGGGAATATTGCCTATCGCACCGGTGAGCGTCTGGAATGGGACCATGCCGCAAGACGCATCACGAATGTGTCTCATGCAAACGACTACCTGAAAACCAACTACAGATCACCCTACACGTTTCCGGTGATCTGACCGGTTTTCAACATCATACTCAACCCTGTACTAGTACGGCACCGTATGGAATACGGGGGCCAATTCTGTGGCACGAAACCGGGGGAGGCTGGTGGCCCGGCGGCCGGTCTTTAAACCACACCCGACACATTCCTCTTGGCGGCATATGCCCGGGCGGAATTTTTATATAATGCCTTTTATTATGCTTTTTACTTTTATGATGATACACTTTCTTACCCGGTGGATTTCCAATAATTACCGGTTCCGGTTCAATCAAAATCCCACCGGATACCATACAGCCGGATAAACCGAAACTGAAAGCTGCAATAATTCCAATAAGCAGGCTTTTTCTCAAAAAACTTTGAATCGTCATAGTCGGATTGGTTTGTTATGAACTGTATGGATCATATCCCCACAGCCCACGACAGGTTTCCCGATATTCAGAAAATCACATGGTTATGTGATGATTTTTAAACGCAAGAAACATTTGAGGCTGGCTCTTGTACACTACAACTGTTCACTACACATCAATCTTAATAACTTTTTTCAGATGATTCGATCTAACAAGCTAACGATCCTTTTCACGTTGATTTTAGCCATCAGCTTAACATTTATGGGGTGCTCACAATGGAATAATACTACAAAGGGTGCTGTAATTGGCGGTAGTTCCGGTACGGCTGTAGGAGCCGTCATTGGTAAAACTCTTGGAAATACAGCAGCTGGAGCCATCGCCGGCGCTGCCGTTGGAGGTACCGTTGGAGCCATCATAGGTCGGCAGATGGATCAAAAAGCTGAAGAGCTGAATGAAGAGCTTGAAGGCGCCACCGTACAGCGTGTTGAAGAGGGCATCGCCGTAAGTTTCGACAGCGGACTTCTGTTTGATTTTGACTCTTCTGCACTGCGGCCTGAAGCGAAAGCCAATCTGGATAAGCTGGCCGACATTATGGGCCGTGATGACAATACTCAGCTACTGATTGTTGGACACACCGATTCCGTAGGGAATGAGAATTACAACCTTGGCCTCAGTGTTCGCCGTGCGCAATCTGCTGCAAGATATTTAATGCAGCAAGGCATCGACTATAATCGCATCGAAACAGAAGGGCGAGGCGAAACGGAGCCAATCGCGGACAACAGTACCGAAGCCGGCCAGCAGGAAAACCGTCGTGTTGAGGTCGCAATCTTTGCAAGTGAAGAGTATGTTGAAGAGCTGGAAGCGGCTCAATAGTGTATCCATTTGAAGAATTCTAAAACCTTCTGCACACTTTATCTGATATTGCCGCAGAGGCACTGATTTACACTGAACCGTAAATCACTGATTAAACTAAACCATCCGTTTTCATCGTAACTTCAATGACCGCTTTGAAGATTTTGCAGGATGAATCGAAAACCCTCTGTTTCACTCTGCTTCTGTGGCAATTATACCTGATCATCAGACTTCCCAGCTTTCCGGGAGTCATTGATCATTCCTGGCCAAAGAAAAAGAGAGCTCCCTGCCGGTTTTTTCTGTGGTTATCACTGACCGGAGCAGGATTGACCCATCATGATCTGCCGTCCCTACCGCCACCCTGTTACCTTCAATGATCAAATCATAGGATTCTCCGGGTGTCAACCCATCGGCCTCTAACTGAATCATCGAGATTTCATCCGATTTCAGTGTTCCCCTGGCTGCGATGTGTTTTTCAGGAGCCCAGTGATCCATCATCATTTCTGTTGGGTAGCTGGCATACAGCATCAATCCATCCGCTTTTACTGCATCATAAGGAAAGGCTTTATAGTGGATTGAACCGTCCGGCCGGGCTATGGACGGAATATTCAGATACAAACCGTTATACTTCCCTGCCAGAACAATCCGCTCACCACCATGGTAGAGCCACCCCGGTATATTATTGTCGTAAGTATTCCTGGCCTGGTAATAAACAGGTAATACATCAGCATCTTCGATATGGCCGTGTTCGTCCCGTAAAAAAGAGAAATAAGTTATGCCGGCCCGTTCCCAATCGTCCAGCCCTACAGCTGACGGCGACCATGTTTGTACAAAAGGCTCAAACCGGATGCCATCCTCAGACACGGCATAACTTACTCCCCTTCCACCTGCAGTGGGATAGAGTCCAAAATTTTGATTTTTCTTATCGTAATAAGCGGCTAAATGTCGATGCGTCCCCATCTCATAGACGTGCTTTCTCTCCCAGTCTGTCCCGTTTGTTGACGTATGGACGGCAATATCGGTATAGGTGGGGCCAATACAGTAGAGATAAAATGTACCGTCAAGGAAAACAACATCTGCATCCTTGCACATTTGATCGTTAATAACCTCCTGATCACCGCTCCAGTTGATTCCATCCTTACTTGTGATGTGGTTGGTAATCCAAAGCCCCTCATCTTCCACGGTATACCATCCGTGAAAGTTGTCATCTACTTTTAAAACCGTGATTTTTTCATTGCTGGCATACTGCTTTGCGGGATCTTTTTGAAATACAGGATTCCCCTCATACTTCTCCCAGTTCAGCCCGTCGGTACTGGTTGCATAACCGTACCCTCTTCCGCGCACTTGATTATCCCGAATTCTGTACCACATGTGGTAGGTGCCGTCATCCGTTCTCATCACGGAGTGACCACCCACCCAGTTTCCCTCTTCCTGAGTAACGTCGGGCAGACGCGGCAGTACCACATAATTTGGCATCGGTGCACGGGTCCATTCATCCGAAACCACAACATATTCACCCGATTCAATCTCAACATCATCAAACATCATTTCTGTTGCTGAACCTTCCGGTGTGTGTACAAAAAGTGCAATCGCCCCGGGTTTTATAATGGTTTTTCCTGTCTGATGCCAAAGAGTATTCCCTGTGGCCAGGTCAGTAACTGTTCCCGATATCAAACCCGTATCGTTGAGCTCGATCGCTAATCTGTAATCGGTCCCCTTTAAAATCTTCTGGGCCCATTCAAGGTCCGATGTCTGGGTGGTCGCATCCGCTAGCAGGGTTCCGGAGTCATTGTTCACATTCAGGCCTGAGTAGAGATCGTGCGACTCCATCAGCCAGAGTCCCAAAGACCATTGAGTGTCTTCGGCTCCGTCCGAATCAACCCGAAACGTAACGGACACCGTAACCGGCAGATTCATATGGAAGGCATTGCTCAGCATCAGCCATTCATGTTCCATGTCACCACCATTCCACCTCAGAGAATAGTTGCCGCTGATTGGATTTTCATCGGTAACAGAAAACCGCGGACGAATAAATTCATCAGAATCCCCAATATAGTTTGGACGAAAATTCTGCCAGTCACCGGTTTCAAAACCATCGCTGTCGGCAGGGATCAGGCCTGTATGCTGTGCTGCCAATGGCGTAAACCATAAAAAGCAAGCGAGAAAAAGGAACCAGGATCTTACAATGGACATACGCGTAAGAGGTTGAGGATCTTATCTGAGTATAATTAATTCAGCTACCTTTTTTCTAAATACCCATTGTTAACAATAACTGACAAACTGGAACCGGTTCCATTTTTTTCTGAAAAAATCTACATTCGCAAAACTAATCATGATCTTGCAGGTGGCAACTCATATATTGCAATAATATTCATAATAATAAATGGGTTTCCATGAATTACATCCCGCAGAGATCATTCATCATTTTCACTATTCTCATTTATTTATTCAGTGTTGCTATAATATCATGCAGCGATAATGGACCTACGAATGAGCCCATCGATTTGACAGAAGAGCCTTCCATCAATTTGGAGAGTAAACTACCACAACTGGTTGTAACTCTTCACGACGAAGAAATTGTGGATGAACCAAAAGTACCGGCGCTCTTAAAAGTATATGAGCAGGGAGCAGTTACTTACGATGGACATATTGGAATAGAGTACAGAGGAGCGACCTCCCAGGCACTATTTCCAAAAAAATCGTACGGGGTTGAAACATGGGATGCTTCTGGAAACGACATTGATGCAGATCTTCTGGGTTTTCCGGAAGAGGAAGACTGGATTTTTTACGGCCCTTACAGTGATAAAACGCTGATCAGAAACGTCTTTGTATTTAGATTAGCCCGAAATCTTGGGCATTACGCCTCTCGCACCCGTTTTTCAGAACTTTATATAGATGGAAATTATCTAGGTGTATATGTCTTTATGGAAAAGATTAAGGATGATGATAACAGGCTTGATCTGTCAGGCCTGGACCCCGATGAAAACAGCCCGGAAGAGATAACGGGCGGTTATATTTTGAAAATTGATAAAACTTCGGGCGATCCTGTACCCACAAACGCCACCTATACTGAAGATCTTGGATTTCGCTCTCAGTATAGCGTTACCGGCGAGACTCTCTCCTATCCGCCTTATGGAAGTAAGCGGGGGGAGGAAACCTATTTTTTATATGAAGATCCTGCATGGGAAGATATCTCAGATCCACAAAAGGAGTATATTCAGGGCTATCTAAATGACTTCGAAACAGCCCTTCTGGATGATACTGATGGTGATTTTGATGGAAATTATACCTACACCGACTATATTGATCTCGATAGCTTTGTTGACTTTTTTCTGCTGAATGAACTTGCTCATAATGCAGATGCTTACAGAATTAGTACATTTATGTACAAAGATCGGGGTGAAAAACTTCATATGGGCCCGGTCTGGGATTTCAACCTGTCCCTCGGCAATGATTCTCAGGAGTTTCGGAGGTCTCCGGAAACATGGATTTACCAATTTAACGCCAACTTTCCCGGCGATACATGGCTTGTCCCTTTTTGGTGGACAAGACTCACTGAGGACCCACTATTCAGGAGCCGCGTAAAGGAGAGATGGCAGGAGTTGCGCTCAACAGAGTGGGGTAATAGTTCACTGCAGCAGTTAATTTCGGATTTAACACTGCCACTCATTGAGGACGGCGCAATTGAACGAAATTTTAATTTATGGGATATCTTCGATGAACAAATTTTTGGGAATCCCTCTCCGCTACCAGGCAATAATTATGATGAAGAGGTTGACTACATGCGGGAGTGGCTGGAGCAAAGACTTACATGGATGGACTCGGAAATATCCAGATGGTAGCATAACAAGATGATTAAAGCCGCTCGATTGGATTAATTTAAAACTTAAGACCCACGATTACACAAAATGAACCATTACATACTGTTCTCAATCATGTCTCTGTTTTTTGCTGCTGCACCATACAACGGCTCTGCTCAGCAAGGGTGTCCGGATAATCACCCGGCCATTACACCGGCTCCGCTGCAGGAAGATTGGGCAGTAGAGTGGTGGATGCCCAGACATGAACAGAAGCTGGCTGAAGAAGGACGGGAATCAGCAGAAATACTGCTTATCGGAGACTCCATTACCCATGGATGGGAAAATACGGGCAAAGAAGTCTGGGAACAGTACTTTGGCGAATACGGCACCTACAATATCGGGTACAGCGGCGATCGTACAGAAAATGTTTTATGGCGTTTTGAGCATGGTGAAATCGATGGCATACATCCGGAAGTCGCTGTGGTGATGATTGGCACCAACAACACCGGCCACAGACAGGATTCACCTGAATGCACTGCAAAAGGTGTCGAGCTGATTGTTGACCGCCTCAATGAAAAACTGCCAGATACTCACATTTTATTACTTGCGATTTTTCCCCGGAACGACTCCCAAAATGGTGAATTCAAAAAGCTGAATGCAGAGATAAATGAACGCATTGAATCGCTTGGTGAAAGGGAGAACGTCACGTTTCTGAATTATAACACGGCTTTTCTGGACGACAACGGTACCCTTCCGGAGAGCATCATGCCAGATCTGCTTCACCCTAATGAAAAAGGCTATAAAATTTGGGCTGAGGTTATGAAGCCGGATATCGATGATCATTTAAACCATTAATTTCGATAAAGTCTGTTTAGACTTTTGCTACTAAAAAGAGTTCAATTTTAATAAAAGAACCGGAAACTCTATGAAAACCAGAACACTCGGTAAAACAGGATTTAACATTTCAGAAGTATCTCTCGGTACCTGGCAGCTTGGCGGTAAATGGGGAGAACCCTTTGATAAAAAAATTGCCGCTGAAACGCTGGATACAGCCATCAGACACGGCGTAAACTTCATCGATACCGCTGATGTATACAAGGGCACAGAGAGTGAAGTTGCCGTTGGGAAAGCGATCAAAAGGTCAGACAAACGAATTTATGTCGCTACAAAATGCGGCCGGCAGATCAATCCGCACACCAATAAAAACTACACCGCCGAAAAGTTACGCGGATACGTGGAAGACTCCCTGAAGCGACTGGATGTTGAAACCATCGACCTTATTCAGCTCCACTGTCCGCCCACGGAGGTTTATTATCGACCGGAAATATTCGGGGAATTTGAAAAGATGAAAGAAGAGGGGAAAATTCTGAATCTCGGCGTAAGCATTGAGAAAGTGGAGGAAGGCATTAAAGCGCTCGAATATGATAACGTCACCACCATCCAGGTGATCTACAACATGTTTCGTCAGCGGCCTCATGAACTTCTGTTTCCGCTGGCAGCAAAAAGAAATGTGGGTATCATTGTGCGGGTTCCTCTCGCAAGCGGGCTGCTGACCGGTAAGTTTGATAAACAATCTTCCTTTGGCGAGAACGATCACAGACATTTTAACCGGGATGGCTCCTCTTTTGATGTGGGCGAAACCTTTTCAGGGATTCCATTTGAGGAGGGAATTGAAGCCATAAACGAATTAAAGCAGTTTCTGAATGATGATGAGAATATGGCACAACTCGCCCTTCGATGGGTGCTGATGAGTGATGAAGTAAGCTGCGTTATTCCCGGTGCATCTTCCGTAAAACACGTTATTCCAAACCTGGAGGCTTCAGATAAACCCGCCATTTCAAAAGAGATAATGCACGAGATTGACCGGATCTATAAAGATAAAATCAAACCGCTGGTTCACCAGAGGTGGTAGTGGTCGTCGGAGTGGAAAATAGTTTGTATTACAAGGCTTATATATAAAGAAAGGGATGCGAGTAACGGCTTGGTATTTGTGCCGGGTTGCCAACGTAAGAGGCAAACAAGTTACCCGGACTGATCCACAGGCTCCTCTTTTTGCGCCAAGCGAAATACTGATTATGTAAATTAACGCATGGCTACCTTGACTTTAAAATATCTGTATGAAGGATCTGTTCTTCCCTGATCAGATGGATTATGAAAATGATTTCATCTTCCATTCGGTAGAAAATTCTACAGGGTGGCAATATGATTTCTCTATATACAGATACTTCAAATTCTTGTACAGGTTTACCACTTTTGGGGTGCTGAGCTACATAATCAACCCGTTTGAAAGCTTTACGGACCAGCTTTTTTGCTGCTTTTGGACTATACAGTGAAATATAGTCGGCAATTTCATCCAGTTCTTGCAGGGCAGGTTCAGTCCAGATTATTCGAGCCATCGTGCCATGCGCTTTTTGGCATCCGCATGTGAAACAACCCGGTCTTCAAGAATGGCTTTTTCACCTCTGGCCAAGCCTTCCAACAATTTCAATTTCTTTTGAATTTGTTCAAAATGATCCACATCAACAAGATACGCAGACGGTTTCCCGTGTTCAGTGATCAATACCGGCTCTTTTTCCTCTCTAAGCTCCTTTAAGAGTTTCGTTGCCTGACGTTTAAGCGTTGTAACAAGTTCTGTTTTCATAGTGATACTAAAGTACTACTTTTTAAAAAATGTGACAACTCCCTTTAGTGCAAAGGTGCTACCACTCGGCGTTTATGTGCGAACCTGGAATATACGGTTTGATATATTGCCACTGCACAGGACACAAATCCCGAACTTTTAAAGCAGACGATATATCGGCAACAGTCCATACATATTTTTTTAATATTGTGTGAGTCAGATTCCATCAAAGATTAAACGTTTTCTATGAACTGTAAAAAAGCTGAGTTCCAGATTGACCCATCTGTGACCTACCTCAATTGCTCGTTTATGGCACCGCAGCTCAAAAAAGTGGAGGAGGCTGGGATACAAGGCATTCGATACAAGAACAACCCATACCAAATATCGATTGAGCACTTTTTTAATGAAACAGAAAAGCTCAGAGAAGAATACGCAAAGCTTGTTGGTGCCAATAACCCACAGCGAATTGTCGTGATACCGTCTGTATCGTACGGAATGGCAAACGTGGCAAAGAATCTGCCTCTCGAAAAAGGAGATCAGATTATAGTTGTAGGCGAACAGTTTCCAAGCAATGTTTATCCCTGGCGAAGGGCCGCATCAGACAATGGAGCCGAAATCATTACGGTACCCGCACCGGATGTAAACGACAACCGAGGAAAAATCTGGAATGAACGTATTCTGGACGCCATCAGCCCTAAAACAAAAATGGTGGCTGTGGGAAATGTTCACTGGGCCGATGGCACCCTCTTCAACCTGAAAGAGATCCGAAAACGAACCCGGGACGTCGGCGCCTGGCTGGTGATTGACGGAACGCAGTCGGTTGGAGCGCTGCCATTTAGTATTGAAGAGATAGAGCCAGACGCACTGATTTGTGCCGGATATAAGTGGCTTCTGGGCCCCTACAGCATGGGGCTGGCTTATTACGGACCCGCCCTCGATGACGGTGTGCCTGTGGAAGAGAACTGGATCAATCGGTATGAGAGTGAAAACTTTGCCGGCCTTGTAAACTATAATGATCAGTATCAGCCCTATGCACTCCGCTATGAAGTTGGCGAGCACAGCAATTTTATTCTTATCCCAATGCAGCTTGCGGCCCTTCAACAGCTTAATCGATGGGGTGTGAATTCAATTCAGGAGTATTGCCGCGAATTAATTGCCGACTTTATCGCCCCGATCAAAGAGAAAGGCTTTGGAATTGAAGATGAGGAGTTTCGGGGCGCGCATCTGCTTGGAATCAGGCTCCGCGGCGAGCACGATCTGCAAGAAATACAGGCGCGTATGAAAAATGATAATATTTTAATCTCCTTCCGGGGACGCTCTATTCGCGTATCTCCAAATGTATACAACACGAAAGAGGATTTGGCACATTTTACTGAAGTTCTTCTCTCTTCGGTTTGATGCTGCAAATTTCATCACTCTATCAGAATTCATACCTTGTTGTGTAATATTTTTGGATTCAATAAGTTTATCCATCAGAATCTTTATCCTTGGAATGTGAAATCTGCACAACCTACATATCAATCCATCAGAAAAATCACGGCCTTCCTGTTGCTGCTGTCTTTTCTGATCCCATCCGGACTGCAGGCAAAGCAGCTAGCCGAATTTTGCATGCCGGATCATCATGAAGATATGGGGATGATGGCCGATCACAGCTGCTGTGAGACCCAGCCGACTGATGAGAACAGATCAAACCATGATCAAAACCATTGTGAAGAAGTTTCACTCTGCACCTGCAACATCACTGTGAGCGTGCCGGGTGAAGAAGAGTTTTTGCAGCCGGTTAAAAAACAGATTATTCAACCTTCCGAAACGGAACTTCAGACTCCATTATTTAGCGAAGATCAGACCACCCGGAAAGAATTCATATATATCCCGTCCGGTAACGACATTCCTCTCTGGCTGATGTTCGACACCTTCCTGATGTAGCCACTCATTTTCCTGGGAGGACCACCTCCCCTCTTGAGAGGGGACAGATGAAAACGTATTCAGCGATTTCATCAGGGGTGTGTTTGTGTAAAGGCTATGTTATAAAATAGCACTAAACCAACACACGACTCTTTACACCCTCGTTCATGTAAAAAGCATGCGTGCCCGTTCCCCCTCAAAGGAAGAGTTCTCTTTCCAAAATCCACAACCCCATACCAACCTGACAGCACCAACCGGATCTGTCAGCGTTGCAGGCCAAATTTAAAATACTGAGCCGCTGACAGCAGCTTTACCGAATGATTTCGGGTTCACACTGTCTGATCTGAAACTCACGATTCATGACTCAAATCTCATGACTAATTTTTTCATACGTTTTTTTCTCGAAAATAAACTTGTAGCCCTGTTGCTGTTTCTCGCACTTGCGGGCTGGGGGATCTCCACGGCACCGTTCAACTGGAATATTGACAGCATACCGCGCGACCCCGTTCCGGTGGATGCCATCCCGGATATTGGTGACAATCAGCAGATCGTCTTTACTGAGTGGCCGGGCCGTTCTCCACAGGATATTGAAGATCAAATCACCTATCCGCTAACCACTCAGCTTCTGGGTCTTCCCGGTGTAAAAACCGTTCGAAGTAACTCGATGTTCGGGTTCTCATCCATCAACATCATATTCGAAGATGATATTGAGTTTTACTGGAGCCGCTCCAGGATCCTTGAAAAACTGAATGCACTGCCCTCCGGCACGCTTCCGGAAGGCGTACAGCCGGCACTCGGACCCGATGCCACCGCACTGGGACAGATATTCTGGTACACGCTCGAAGGGTACGATTCCAACGGAAATCCTACCGGTGGCTGGGATCCGCAGGAACTCCGGTCAATCCAGGACTTTCAGGTACGCTATGCCCTCTCATCTGTTGAGGGAGTAGCCGAAGTAGCAAGCATCGGGGGGTATGTTAAAGAGTACCAGGTGGATATTGATCCTGTTGCCATGAGGGAATCGGGTGTGAATGTAAACCAGATTGCCAATGCCGTCCGGAAAAGCAATCTCGATGTTGGTGCCCGAACCATTGAAATGAATCGTGCGGAATACCTGGTAAGGGGGCTTGGCTATATTGAATCCCTCGAGGACCTGGAGGAGAGCGTGGTTTCTGTGATTGGCAATACCCCGATCCGGATCAAAGACGTTGCCCGGGTTGCGTTGGGGCCGGCACAGCGTCGCGGCGCTCTCGACAAGGCAGGAGCTGAAGCCGTTGGTGGCGTCATCGTTGCCCGGTATGGAGAGAACCCGCTGCAGGTGATCAACAAAGTGAAAGAGGAGATTGAAACCATTGCTCCGGGCCTCCCGACCAAAGAGCTCTCAGACGGCACAATCTCCCAGATAACCATTGTCCCTTTTTATGACCGGACCGGGCTGATTTATGAAACCCTCGGCACGCTTGAGGAAGCCCTCACACTACAGATTCTAATCACGATCATCGTCATTATCGTCATGGTAATGCACATTCGCACATCCATCGTCATATCTGCACTTCTTCCGGTCGCCGTACTCATGAGCTTTATCATGATGAAATATATCGGGGTAGATGCCAACGTTGTTGCCCTTGCAGGTATCGCCATCTCGATAGGTACAGTTGTGGATATGGGAATTATTCTCACCGAGAACATGCTTCGCCATATAGAAGAAAAAAGACCGGATGAGCCACTGAAGGAAACCATCTACAAGGCAACAACCGAAGTGAGTCCCGCCGTAATCACCGCCCTGCTTACCACCATCGTCAGTTTCCTTCCCGTATTTTTGCTTCAGGCGCAGGAGGGACGGCTGTTCGGCCCGCTGGCATGGACCAAAACCTTTATTCTGATTGCGGCACTAATCATTGTGCTCACGCTTATCCCCGCTTTTGCCCACTGGCTTTTTGCACAAAATATTAAAAGCCGTACCTGGAAACTCATCTGGAATACAGTCCTCATTTCCGGCGGGCTTCTGATTACAGTTCTGTATATGGGCTGGGCGGGTATCACCCTGATGGCTTTAGGAATCAATAATATTTTCGGTATTTACCGATTCGGCTACGAGCCGTGGGTGCCCCGTGTTAATAACGCAATTATTTTTCTGGGTGTGGCATGGCTGCTTGCCGGAAACTGGCTTCCGCTTGGACCCCAAAACCCTGTTGCCCTGAGCCTGTTATTCATCCTTCTGACCATTGGAGTGATCTTTGGTCTCTTCTGGCTTTTTATGCACTATTATCAGCGCATTCTACAATGGGCCATGGAGCATAAAGCCATCTTCCTGTCGCTGCCGGTTCTTATTCTGATTCTTGGCTTACTAAGCTGGCGTGGGTTTGATTCATCATTCAAATTTGCGGCAAATGGATTGAACGCGATCGGTATTGATATTGAAGAGACTCAGCTTTGGTCATCGATGAGTGATCGATTTCCCGGCCTGGGACAGGAATTTATGCCAACGCTTGATGAAGGCTCTTTTCTGCTGATGCCGACAACGATGCCTCACACCGGCATGGAAGAGGCGCGACAAATGATGCAGGAAATGGATATGAGAATTGCATCTATCCCGGAAGTTGAGTCCGTGGTTGGCAAAATTGGGCGTGCCGAAACGGCTCTTGACCCTGCCCCCATCTCCATGTTTGAAACAGTGATTCAGTATAAGAGTGAATTTATCATCGATGAGCAGGGACGCCGGGTCCGGTTCAAAATGGAAGATGGAGAATTTGTAAGAGATGAAAATGGCGAATTAATTCCCGATCAAAACGGACGGTTCTATCGGCAGTGGCGTGATCATATCCGGAGTGATGATGACATCTGGGCAGAAATCATAAAGGCATCAGATATTCCCGGCGTTACTTCTGCACCTAAACTACAGCCGATCGAAACCCGGTTAATTATGCTACAGACGGGTATGCGGGCAAATATGGGAATCCGAATCGCCGGTTCCGACCTGAACGTGATCGACGAATTTGCCACATCCCTCGAACCACTGCTTCGGGAAGTTGAGGGAGTCCGCCCCGCCTCCGTTTTTGCCGACCGGGTGGTGGGTAAACCCTATATCGAGATTGATATCAACCGGCAGGAGATAGCGCGCCATGGTTTAACGGTTCAGGATGTTCAGTCGGTCATCAGCACGGCCATTGGCGGACAGCGGCTGGGAATGACGGTAGAAGGCCGGGAACGCTATCCCCTGCGTGTTCGGTATGCACGTGAGTACCGAAACACTCCCGACATGATGGAGCGGATTCTGATTCCATCGAAACAGGGCAGCCAGATCCCGCTCGGCCAGCTCGCAGAGATCCGGTTTGAGACCGGCCCTATGAGCATAAAAAGTGAGAATACGTTTTTAAGTGCCTATGTAACGTTTGACCGGCAGCCGGATGAATCCCCGATCGACGTTGTAAACCGCGTTCGGGAGCATCTGGAAAAGCGAATTGACGAAGGTTCATTTACCGTTCCCGACGGCATCAGCTATACGTTCGAAGGGGAGTTCCGAAATCAACAGAGAGCCGCCGACCGCCTGGCTGTGGTGCTGCCAATTACGCTGCTTATCATCTTCTTAATTATCTATTTCCAGTTCAGATCGGCGCCGGTCACCTTTATTGTCTTTTCGGGCATTACCCTGGTTTGGGCGGGTGGATTTATCCTGCTATGGCTCTTCGGGCAGAACTGGTTCTTTAATTTCTCACTGTTTGGAGTTGAACTTCGTGACTTTTTCCAGATGGGCGCCATTAACATGAGCGTGGCCGTATGGGTTGGATTTCTTGCCCTGTTTGGTATTGCTGTAGATAACGGCGTGGTTATGGCAACCTATCTTGAACAGCTTTTCGTGAAGAAAACTCCCCGCAACAGAGAAGAGATTTACAAAACAGCAACTGAGGCCGGCTACCGAAGAGTCCGCCCCTGTTTAATGACAACAGGAACCACGCTGCTGGCACTGCTGCCGATCATCACATCACCCGGAAAAGGTTCTGAAATCATGATCCCTATGGCGATCCCTATTTTCGGAGGCATGCTGGTGCAGGTACTCAGCCTGTTGCTGGTTCCGCTGATTTACGCCATGTGGAAGGATTTTGAGCTGAACAATAAGAATGTAATGGAGGAAGAGATATGAGAAAAGTGAGAAGTGAAAAGTCCCCCTTTGAAGGGGGAGTGGTTGGACGCGTTAAGCGGACAATCAAGGAGGATGACTCCCTAAGCGTTGATATGGTTTCTACTTTAATTTCGCATGAAGTACCCTCACGTGTCATCCTCCTGCCACGCCAGCGGTGTGACTTTCCCCCTTCAAAGGGGGACTTTTTCATTGCCATCATATCGATGTTTTTACTGTTTGCAGGTGGCCTGACCTCTTCATTGCAGGCGCAATCTGTGAATTATCCGCAGCTTGAGGAGTATCTGCAGATCGCCATAGATCAGAATCCGGAACTTCAGTCACTCCGGTATATGGTGGATGCTGAGATAGAAAAGGCCAGGGAAATCAGCGTGCTGCCAGACCCCGAGCTGAAGATCAATTATGATTTCAACCCGATGATGTCTGAATCTCAGCTGGGCCGTTTTTCTGTTTCTGCCATGCAGATGTTCCCCTGGTTTGGAACACTCAGTGTACAAAAAGAGGCACAATCCTACGCCGCAGAAGCCCGAAGAGCATCCCTTGCCGGGTATCAGCTGAAACTTCTCAGAGATATTCAGATTACCTGGTTCAGCATTGCTGAAGTGAAACAGCAGATTCGGATAGCTGAACAGACCCTGAATCTGGTGAGCGATCTGGAGCAGCTTGTGGAAATCCGCTATGAAACCGCGCGCACAGGTCAGGCCGATATCCTGCGAATCCAGATGGAAAAAGAACGAATCCAAAACAGAATTGACAATCTTGAGGATGAACTCCAGCCGTTAACGGCATCTTTCAACACGCTGCTGAACAGAAACCCAGGTGAAGAGGTCATTACATCTGAACCCCGCCAACAGCCTGAACTCCGGTTAGCACAGGATCAGATTACCATTGTTGCCATCAATGAAAACCCGGAATTTGAGACATTAAGCTTCAGAAAGTCTGCTCTTGAACAGCAAAAGCGGGCAGCAGTACTTCGCGGGCGGCCGTCATTTGGCATAGGCCTGGAAGTGATGGGGCGTGATTTTGGCCCGATGTCCATGAATCCGAACGCAACGGAGAGCTTTATCGGGATGGCTACAATCAAGCTTCCCATTTACCGAACGCGAACCCGGTCACAAAAGCAGCAAATTACAAACCGGCTTCAGTCGATAGATATGGAGAGGGTTCAAACCGAAAACAGATTAACATCCGATCTGGAAGAAGCCACCGAGAATTTCAGGTCATCAAGCCGAACCATTACTCTCCTTGATGAAGAACTGATTCCGCGGGCACGGCAGGTACTCGATATTCTGACGGAAGAGTATACGGCCGGCAACGCCCGATTCGATGAGCTGCTGCAGATCCAGCGGGAACTGCTAGACCTTGAATTTGAGCGGGTTGAGGCCGTTGTGAATCAGAACAACTCCCTGGCAAGAATTGAAGCACTGATTGGGGGCAGTCCCCCCTTGAAGGGGGGAACGAGCGAAGCGAGAGGGGGATGACAGGCAGGGTTTAATCCAATTATCTGATTTTGAATTATGCCAACACTCCGTGAACATCCCCCGGATTGTTCGCTGAACGCGTCCAATCTCCCCCCTTTTAAAGGGGGACCTTTTGCACAAATTTTATCACAATTAAAACACAAGAACGATGAATATCACAAAAACACAGGTTCTCACTTATACCGCCACTTTACTCGCCGGAATGATCCTCGGATGGCTCTTTTTCGGAGGGTCGGGCGGCTCTCAGATCGAACCGAACAGTCACAATCATGAGGAAGTAACAGTCCAGGCAGGCGAGGAAATATGGACCTGCTCCATGCACCCGTCTGTTCGGCAAGACGGGCCCGGCTCCTGCCCTATTTGCGGCATGGACCTGATCCCTGCAGCTTCCGAAGTAAGTGAAGACGATTTCAGCATGGTTATGACGGAAGCCTCCATGCAGCTTGCCGACATTCAAACTACTCCGGCTTTGCTTGAGCGGCCTGTGAAAGAGGTCTACCTTCCGGGCCGCATTGAAATTGACGAACGGCGAATCAGCTATATCACGACTCACTTCAGCGGACGCATCCGGGATGTAAAAATTGACTTCACAGGCGCCCCAATTCGCAAAGGAGAAGTGATGGCTACGGTCTACTCACCGGAACTCGTGAGCGCCCAGCGGGAGCTGCTTCAGGCAGTTCAGGTAAGGGACAGGAATCCGGAGCTTTATGATGCAGCCGTTCGAAAATTCAGGCTCTGGGAATTTTCTGATGAGCAAATTCAGGCAATCACCAATCGCGGCAACGTTCAAACTAACATGGAAATTCTTTCGCCCGTTGATGGTTTTGTGATGCAGCGGCATGTCGTAGATGAACAGCACGTGATGAAGGGAAGCGTGATTTATGAAGTTGCGAATCTTGAACAGCTATGGGTAACATTCGACGCTTATGAGAATGACCTCCCCTGGATTTCTGTAGGAGACCGTGTCACCTTTCAAACCAGGGCCAACCCCGCAGAGCAGTATGAGGCAACAATCGACTTTATCGACCCAACCTTTAACCCGCAAAAACGCACGATCCGTCTGCGTGCCAATGTTGAGAACGGGAATCATACGTTGCGGCCCGACATGCTTGTAAGTGGATCGCTCCGGGCTGAAATGGCTGACGAAAAATTGGTCGTCCCATCTTCTGCTGTACTCTGGACCGGACCACGATCCCTGGTTTATGTGAAGGATCCCGACGCCCAAACGCCGCGATTTGAAGTTCGGGAAGTCGAACTCGGGGCCCGCACCGGAGATCACTACATCATAGAAAGCGGACTTGATGAGGGTGAGGAAGTGGTCTTTAACGGCAACTTCCGTATTGACAGCGAGTTTCAGTTGGCAGATCGCTTCAGCATGATGAATCGCGAACCCGGTTCGGGCGCTGTTCCGGCAGGGCATCAGCACGGGAATATGGAGATGAGTGAAGAAGATCATACTGGCCAACAAGCCGGGGCTTCTGTTGAATCTTTTGATGATGTGCCCGACGATTTCCGCGAAAAGTTTACAGAAGCGATTGAGATCTACCTGAACGGTAAGAATGCTTTGGTTGAATCAGACCTCAATGAAGCGCAATCGGCCTATGAGACGTTTATCGCTAAACTGGAAGAGATCGGAATTCACGGACTTTCAGGTGATGGACATATGGCATGGATGGAGAGCTATGAAACGCTGGTAAACCATGCTTCAGCCATTACGGGTGCTGAAAATCTGGAAGCGGCAAGACTATCCTTCAGAAACCTTTCTGAAGAGCTGATTCGTGCTGTAGAGATGTTTGGCATTGAAGGAGTGATCTATCATCAATACTGCCCGATGGCGTTTGGAAATGAGGGAGCTGACTGGCTGAGCCGTGAAGAGCAAATTCAGAACCCTTATTTGCCCGAAACCATGCTAACGTGTGGTGAGGTAATTGAAAAAATGGAATGATCGTTTATATCCATGAACTGATGAAAGCTGACGATTTGTTTAAATATCTGAACTGCAGTGTGTTAAGACATATTTTGAATATAATTAACTCAGATTCATGTCTTGCATAATTAAAAATGAAAAAAGAAAGATCATCACATAAAAAATACGATGGAATCTTTTATTCAGTTATTCGGAGAGTCATCTAAAACAGCCCTCGGCTTTTTCTGGAAAGCCGGCTGGGCATTTGTGCTGGGATATTTTGTATCCGGCATGATTCAGGCATTTGTGCCTAAAGGAAAACTGACCAACTATATGGGTGGAGCAAACATGAAGAGCATCTCTCTTTCCACCCTGTTTGGTGCAGCCTCATCATCCTGTTCATTTGCTGCTCTTGCCGCAGCCCGGGCACTCATTAAGAAAGGCGCACACTTTATCGCCGGTGTCGCATTTATGTTTGCTTCAACCAACCTGGTTATCGAGCTGGGTATTCTGATCCTGATTTTTCTCGGATGGGAGTTTCTGGCTGCAGAAATCATTGGCGGACTCATTTTGATCGCGATCAGCAGTGTGTTAATCAAATTAACGTACCCGAAAAGCTGGGTGAAAGAAGCACGCAAAAAAGTGGAATCTGAAGGTGCAGACCTGGAAGAAGACTTTGACTGGAAAAAACGATTCAAAAGTAAAGAAGGATGGGAGCTTGTCGGCCATAAATTTGTAAACGACTGGAAAATGGCCTGGGAAGATATTCTGATCGGGTTTACTATTGCCGGGTTTGTAGCCGTGCTTGTGCCGGAATCATTCTGGTCTGCCCTGTTTCTGGCTGATGCACAGTCAGTTCCTGGATGGATCGTTACAATCGAAAATGCTCTTATCGCCCCGTTTGTAGCCGCACTAACCTTTATCGGTTCTATGGGGAATATTCCGCTGGCCACGGTTCTGAACGAAAACGGTGTGCTGTTTGCAGGAATTATGGGCTTCATCTATTCCGACCTTATGGTACCTCCGCTGGTTCACATCAATGCAAAATACTACGGGTGGAGAGTAGCCCTCTACATTGCCGGCATCATGTATATCAGCATTGTACTAACAGCGCTTATTCTGAACGGCCTCTTTTCAGTTCTCGGTATAGTACCTGAAAGCGCCCGGGTAGTTTCGGAAATCACGCAGTTCAAAATTGATTATACGTTCTGGATGAATATCGTTTTCGCCATTATTGCGGCAGCACTCATATGGCTGAATAAAGCATATCTGAAAAACAACCCTATGAAAATGATGAAGATGGAAGGTGGTGGCAGATTGAAGAAAGCATCCGTTCGTCTCATTATCTTTATCAATATGACAGGACTTTCTCTTTACATCTTTACACAGCTACTCTGAATGAACCGTATTTGATTCGAAGAAAGCTATCAGCATATGTAGTAGCATTTAGAATCAACATTAGCATAAATATCCTTGAGAACCGATCTGCTAATACTTGTATATTAAACTATAGCATAAATTTGCCACGATTTAATCCTGCCAGCTATGACAAAGGTTCTCGTTACCAAATATTCCGGAGAAACAGAAGCGTACGATGAATCAAAATTAAAAAGCTCCCTGGAAAGTGCAGGTGCAGACCCCATTTTGATTGAACACATTGCCAACCAGATTCGGAAAAGATTATATGATGGCATTCCAACTCAAAAAATATATAAAGAAGCTTTTCGGTTACTGAGGTCTGAATCGCAGCGTTCCGCCGGACGATACAAACTAAAAGACGCTCTGTTTGAACTAGGCCCCACCGGATTTCCATTTGAGCAGTTTATTGCCGAACTGCTGAATCGCCTCGGATATAAAACGGAAGTTGGGGTAACGGTCCAGGGTGATTGCGTAACTCATGAAATTGACGTTATCGCAGAAAAGGATGATCATTTTATACTTGTAGAGTGCAAGTTTCATAATCAAAAAGAAAATCGGTGCAACGTTAAAGTCCCTCTCTACATCCATTCAAGATTTCAAGACGTAAAACGGAACTGGAGCAGCCTGCCGGGGCATAAAAATAAAACACATAAAGGATGGGTCGTTACCAACACCCGCTTTACAACTGATGCAGAGAAATATGGTCTTTGCGCCGGCCTTGAACTGCTTAGCTGGGACTTTCCGAAAAGAAACGGAATCAAAGACCTTGTTGAACGGTTGAACCTTCACCCTGTAACCTGCCTCTCCACTCTATCTGATGAGGAAAAAAAGTTGCTCCTGGATCATAACATCATTTTTTGTAAGCAGATACATGATGATAAAGAGGTATTAAAAGCAGCCGGAATCAATCCAAGAAATGTAAACAGCATCGCAAAAGAGGCCACTGAAATTTGTAACCATCAATAGCACTTTTATGAGCAAACATGTTCAAATCCACTTTTTAGGCGCTTCAGGTACAGTTACAGGTTCAAAATACCTGCTCGAATTTCCTGATAAAACCATTATGGTTGACTGCGGTTTGTTCCAGGGTGTGAAAATGCTCCGAGAATTAAATTGGCAGCAGCTCCCTGTTCAGGTTGAAGATATCGATGCTGTGCTGTTAACTCATGGACACCTCGACCACACCGGTTTTCTTCCCAGGCTTGTCCAGATGGGGTTTTCCGGAGAGATATGGGGCACCGACCCAACGCTGGACATCACGGAAATCATACTCCGTGACAGTGCGAAAATACAGGAAGAGGACGCAGAGCGGGCAAATAAAAAGGGGTTCACAAAACACAAACCGGCAAAGCCCCTCTACACGCTGCTGGATGTGGAGAAAACCCTGTCCAGATTCATACCAAAGGAGCTGTCAGTATGGCATCAAATCACTGACGACATCCAGATTCGATTCCGCTATAACGGTCATATTCTGGGAGCCACATTTATTGAACTGGACGCGCATGGCAAACGGTTTCTGTTTTCGGGTGATGTAGGGCGAGACAACGATCTGCTGCTTCGTGATCCGGATAAGCCGGACCGGGCTGATGTACTGTTCCTGGAAAGCACATATGGTGATCGCCTGCATCCGCAGGAAAGTATGATGGACAAACTGGAGTCTATCATTCACACAACACTGGATCAAAACGGAACGCTGATCATTCCAAGTTTTGCTGTGGAGCGAGCTCAGCTATTGATGTTTATGATTTGGCAGCTCATGCTTCAAAAGAAAATACCAAACACTCTCTCTGTATATCTCGACAGCCCTATGGGAACAAACGCTCTAGCTGTTTTTCGTAAACATCATGAGTGGCACAAGCTTTCGGATAAACAAACGCTCCGAATGTCTGAGCGCTTTCATCTGGTCCGGTCATTTGCAGAAACGTGGGAAGTCATCGACAATCCCGAACCCAAAATTATTATTGCGGGCAGCGGCATGGTTACCGGCGGACGCGTGCTCACCTACCTTCAACAATATCTGAAGAGAGAAAGCACGACGGTTCTGCTGGCCGGTTACCAGGCAGTGGGAACCCGGGGGCGACAGCTTCTTGAAGGAGCTGACGAAATTAAGTTTTACGGAAAGTATGTGCCGGTTAAAGCCAAAGTAGACATTCTGGACGGCCTCTCCGCCCATGCCGACCGCGATGAACTGATACACTGGCTGTCTGATATTGAGTCAGCTCCCGAACACCTGTTTCTGATTCATGGAGAACCCCAGGCGCTCGACACGCTTCGGGTGAAGCTGAAAGATGTGCTCGGCTGGAACGCGGAGATTCCGGAATTGTACGATATCAGGGAAATATCATTAAATGATTAGTGCCTGTTTACATACAGGAACATTAAAATTTTCAGTCAGGGACCCTATGTACAGCCCCCCTCAACCCGCTTAATCTCTTTCTTCACAGGCTGCTGCAAATTTTTCAGGCGTTCTTCAATTCTGATGAGGCTCATGCGTGCATTATTCCGAAAGCGATAGACATCTTTTTCGTGTTTGGGGGCGTCAGAGCCCGGTTGTTCCGGTGAATAAATGGCGTCCCGGAATTCCAATACCGACGAATCCAGTATAATCGGGTCATCATCTCCTAAAATTTTTGCCAGAATACCTGCCTTTAATACCACATCATCCGAATCGCCAATAAAAATGTTCTTTTTGTAAGGCTGCTTATACAGATCCGTCCACGCTTCCGAATCGATCTCTTCAAACGGAATGTTTATAGCGGTAGGAATGGACTCGTTAAAGGAACTCGTATCTCTTATATCAATCAAATTATATTCGTGAGCATGATTTACCAGTTCAAATGCCAGCTCGTCAATATCCATGGTTTCCAGCTGAACTTCCCCTGCAGCTGCCTGCCTATCAGCTAGATTTCTCACATACTCCTTTTTCGATGGGGTAAGCCAGACGAGGCCAATTAACGCCAATGGAACTAATCCCATGCCTGAATATACCCACTTCCGGCTTTTAGGAACGTCCGTTTTGGTTTGATTGATATGATCTTCCAGTTTTGATGTTGCATAGAACGCTATCAAAGCTACAATGGTGAGGATAACTCCAAACAGTTCGGGAGAAATATTCAGTACCTCATAAAAAGTAAGTACACCCAGGTATTCTGCTACAAAAATGGGTTCGAAAAGCGGAAATGCCTCCATAAAAAACAGAATTCCTACAACTGATCCACCGATAAACGCCATCGCATCCAGCCGGCCCACGGCGGCGGCACATAAACTGGTACCCGGGCAGAAACCGCCCATAATAAAACCGGCACCCATAATGAGTCCGCCGATGATGGCGGAGTACAGGAACGTCGGATTGATGTAGAGCATCTGAAGATTGAGCAGGCCCAGGTGGCCAAGAACCAGTACGCCGGTCATTGCCGTGATTCCAGCCGTAAAAAAGACTTTAAGAACGGTAAAATCGTATCCGTAAAACAGGCCTACAAGCTTCCGGCTTGATGAAAAACCGGCCTGTTCAAGCGCATACCCAAAACCGATGCCAACAATTAACGCGATTACCAAATTGAACTCGGGACTGATGAATTCCGGAACTAATGGTGCCATTATTTGCCTCCTGTATTTAGCCACAGACCACGGAAGAAGTATGCCAGCATGTAAGCTCCCCCGAAAATCGCAAACATTGTTATAATTCCTCCAAACGACATAATAGCCATTCCGCTAAGCGCCGATCCGCTTGTACAACCGCGCCCGAGCTGTGAGCCGAATCCAAACAATACACCCCCCATTATCGCAAAGAAAAATCGCGTTTTTGAAGTGATAGATGGTCCTTTTTCAAATTTCAGATCAATTCGGTTCGAAATCACCCCGGAAATGAACGCACCGATAACCACTCCGATGATTTCATAAAACAGAAAAGAGTTGAGCGGACTCCCCGGGTTGCTCTCTTCATAGTCCTGATAATACTGTGTGCTTTCCCAGTGAGCGGGAGCTGCCTGTTCCACACCATACATCACGGCACTTTTAACACCTCCACTGGCACCCAGCCCGCGTCCTGTAATATAGATGGTGGCAAGAAGCACAAATCCCAGAAACAGTCCTGCAAGGTATGGATTCATATACGCTTTTGGTTTCATTGATCTCCCTCCGTTTCGTTGTGATGTTTTGATTTGTCTCCTTTTTCCTGCTCCTGCTCATTCACATCTTCGTAGCCTGTAAGCATGGCTTTCAGATTTGATGTGGGCGATTCTCCTGTAGTCGTCATATATGCATGAACAATGATGAAAGCGATCAGGATATATGCCCCGAATGTGTGCCAAACGGCAATCGTCTCAAGGTTAAAATCGCTGATCACCACCACATTATTGACGTTGATCGTTTTGTGGAACATATATAACAGACCCGACCCCACCATTACCGGAATGATGAGGATTTTAAATCCAAGGTACGTAAGGATCTGCAGCGGATTCAGTTTTTGCCATTTATCTTTTTGAGTTGGATGCGGCTCTTTTTTAAAAATACCCACCATGTAGTAGCGAATCTGCTCTTTTATATTCGTAAACGTAGGGATATACTGTCGCCACTCCTCGGTTGTAAGGTGCCAGAATATGGCAAATACAATGAGTACCAGAAACAAGTAAGAGGCAATTCGATGGAATTCGACTGCTTTCTCATATCCAAAAATATGAATGGAGTCGTGCACTTCGAATCCTGTTAATGCCAGGAAAAAAATGAGCGCAGCCTGAGACCAGTGCCAGAAACGTTCGAACCGTTTATATTTTTTAACTCTTTTCATCGCCATCTTTAAACTCCTCGTACTTTTCCATTTCAAGGTCATCTGCCACAAATACATACGACACCACTCTAAACCCGCCGTGCAGCATCACTGCAAATATTGACAAGAGAATCAGCCAGTAGCCTATAGTGTCCAGTGAAGCGTTATTATCGCGTCCGGGCAGGTAAAAACCTGTTAGCTCTGCAAGGCGACCGTCATTTCTTGTATGGCAGTCTGCGCACTGCAGCGAAGCCTCAGCTTTCGACACCATATGATTTACCGGCCAGTACATTTCTGTTTCAATAAAGTCGTAGTGGCCACTGTATGGCAAACCTGCCATCTCCATTCCTGCAGCTGATGCAGCATCCCAGTCAAAGTCTTTCCAGAATGCACTGTCGCCCTCCTGTGTTGAAAAAAGCTTAGGCTGTATGAGCATGAGGTTTTCAGTATCGTAGATCTGGTCCCCGCGGTGAATTTTTACCGGAATAATTTTTGAATCCGCGTCCTCATGCGAGCCAAAAAGTTTATTCACCTGAACCGGGCCTGCTGTGGTATCAATTGTATCTCCCATAAAATAGTGGTCGGCTTTTCCATTGAACCATACATACTCCGGTTCAACATTTTGAGCCCACTCAAAACTTCCTTTGGTCGATAAATAGACATCAGAACCCATTAAATCCTGCATGCTATACGGCTGACCATCTTCAAGCTGGCCGGCATCAGACCAATACCAGGCCATTTTTGTTGGGCTTTCTTTCGCATAAACAGGGATATGGCACGTCTGGCAAGCAATCTTCACCGTATGTTTATTCAGCATATCCGATAAGTGTGGCGTATTGCTATGGCAGTCTTCGCACATCAGACGATTTATATTATTAGATGATACCGAGTATAGCTTCCCTTTTATCTGATGATTTTCTGCGGTATGGCAGTCCACGCACCCAAGATTAATCCCATCATTAGCCATGTGCACATCCATTTCACGATCGGCATTGTAAAGAGCAGCCTCCAGGTCTCCGTGTTTCACATTGTTCCCCCCGCCTCCATAGAAGTGACAGGAACCGCAATTTCCTATTTGTGACCTTCCCACCGTTTTTGCGACTTCCGTTAAATCTACCGATTCATCAGGAAGACCGGCTTTTCCTGCTCCTTTCACGTACAGATCGGCATCTGCGTGGCACGAAAGACAGTCCGCATTTGTGGGATCCTCAAAATTAAATGTTGACGCATCAACCATTCCATAGCCTGTATGGCATTTGGCACAGGCCTGCAAATTACCCGTGGCTCCGATACAAAAATTGTTGAACGCATTCTTCTTACCCAGCGTCTCAATCCCCCGTCCCTCAACATACGATATGCGGTCCCAGTTAAAGTGCGATGAGTTCATGACCTCCTCATGGCGTCCTTCATGACATGTGAGGCAGGTTGCCGTTACTTCCTGTGCACTTTCAAAAACCTGGTCTAGAATTGGAAACTGAGAGTGATCCACATAGCTGCTGTCATCTCTTGTGTATTCAAGCCTAAGCTCTTCAAGGGCAAGGTTTGGCTCGTCCGGTGGGGTAAAAAGCTGAATGCCCGCAATGATCAATATATCGACAACAACGATGATGGTTAGGGTAAGTACATTTGTATGCTTCCGTATTTTCATGCAGCCCTCTCAGCTTCTTTTTATCCTACTGTTGTTCTAGTGTATATTAATGAAGTATATATTTAGATACAATTGTCTAAATATATACTTCAATCACTCATCTCTTCTTCTGTAAATACTCCTTATATGTTACAGTGCAATTAGATAGGGAAGAATTGAAATTTCAATCAATAAGTAAATTGAACGCTTATATACCCGATTTTTGCTGTAATATGCGCATCAGAAAACAGAACTAAGTGCATTCATTTGAAGCTATTATTCTAAAAGAAGTCAAAATTAAACTGGCTATTGTATTATGCACTTTAGCCGGACTGCAATCTTAATTAGATAAGCAAAAAGCGAATTGCACCGCCATAATTTTCATTTCTCCCCGATAAATCAACCCCGGCAGGTTTCAGAATGGCTCATAAGACATCCAGTCGACCTCAAGTTCATAGGGCTGAACGGGGCGTTCGGTCGAGTTGGGATTGGTTTGAACCGGCCAGTCGTCCGTATGCCAGAAATTCATTCTATAAATTGACTCATGCTGGGGTATGCCTCTCAGGTTCTCATCTCTGTAATCCCACAAGACAAGCGTATCGGCTGTTTCGGGGTGTATCATCCAGTACCGAATCCGATCCGGGTGCCAGTCAAACCCATACGTATGAAATTGAGAAGAGGCGTCGAAGCCTTCAATCGGCTCAATCGACTCGGGCTGATTCTGTTCTCCTGTAAGATTGGTCCTTTCTCCCTGATGCCCTTCACGATACGTGGTTTCATAGATCACTCCTTCGGCCAGGTTCAGGGTTCGGCCCACCCTTTGAAGATTTCCGCGGGGGCCTGTCCAGGTGCCAACGTAGATCACTTCGGGGTCGGCAATCAGCCATTCAAAGTCGATTTCGCTGAGCCCGCGTTCATCATCCATGTTGTAGGTAAAATATCCGACCACCGCACCTACGTTTTGCTGCGCTTCTCTGGGATCAGGCACTTTAAGCCGTGTGGAATAGGTTCCGAAATGAGTATACTTCTCTGTAGCAATTTCAGGCCCTCGACCGGCTCCCACGGGATGATCGGGAGTGAGCGTAAGTAATAGTATATCTGTCCCGGATTTTATTGAGATATCCTTACCCATTTGAAAGTATTCGGAAGATGAAGCTGAAAAATCTTCTGTAAAAGCATCGAGATATTCCGATGTATCCTGTTTCGGTGTGCAGGAACACATCAATAGTGCAAAAGTGAATACTGCGATTCTTTTCATCATATATCGCTTTTATGTTTCGAGAGTGTAAAGTATGATATGATGTTTTGATTTAATTTTCATTTCTATTCATCGATCACTTTTACTTGAAAATCAGCTGAATTTTTAAAGCAGGAATTCTAACCAAGTCACATTCATTTTTTTTAGATCATATCCATTCCTGAGTACTGTGCAATTCTACATAGCAGCCTGGTTCCAATTGCAAAAAAGATGGAAAAAATTTATTTGAATGTGACAGCTTATCGGGAAAAAGTCGATAAAAAATGATTTACAAAGAATAAATTAAGGCACAATTATATTCATAAACTTTCTCTTCCAAGCTATTTTAAATAGGACTGGGTTTTGATTTTATGACTTCATTATATAATTTTTTAATTCAACATAAGACTTGATACCCATGAGATGCCGTTTATTTGTTTTTTGCTTTCCCCTACTGTGTGCATTTTTAAATTCTCAGCAGATTCAAGCGCAAAACAGTAGTACCAACCAATCTCTAAACCGATTTTTAGACTGGACATTTAATGATCCTGTTCATGTAATAAAAGACATTGATCAGAGCGACATCGGAACATTTCTGCTGGCGGGAATTGGGGTAGCCGGCATATCTGCACACGATTCATACTCTTCAGGGTTACTGCAGTCAAAGCTTAGAGACAGCAGATATCTTAATACAACCAACGAAGTAGGCACGTTCAAATACGTTGCCCCTCTTTCAGCTGCACTATTCGGAACATCTTTACTGACGGATAATACAAAATTTCAGGACGCAGCCTTCACTTCACTTCAATCTGTGCTCTACACACATTTTACGGTTAACGCCGCCAAATTTGTATTTGCCCGCGAGCGGCCGGATCATTTTGAGGGTCCATACGATTTTGAATTTTTTGAAGGCAGTGCAACATCCTTCCCCTCGGGTCATACATCTACTGCTTTTGCTCTCATTGTACCCTGGGCAGTATACTATCCCAATGCTGTAACATATAGCATGCTCGCACTACCGGTAAGTACAGCCATTGCCAGAGTGGCAAAAGGCAGGCACTGGGTTTCTGACGTAACCGCCGGAGCACTGATCGGCGCTTACTGGGGCTACAAGCTATCTAAAAGACATCTCAACGTTACCAAAAACAATGACAGCATCGATATAGCACCATTTTTTGGACAAAACAGCGGTGGTATTTCCCTAAAAGTTTCGTTTTGATTTAGCCCATTGTTGAGTCCTATTCTCACCTTTTTTCTCTCCCAAAGCAGATACTCAAACTCTAATCATCTCCTCTCTTTTTTGTATATTTCATTCGAAAAACTGAAACCAAAAAACTGTTGCTTGCTTATTTTTATTGAATTAATGAGGAGCAATAAAACGATACTGCTATGAGCTATTATAATTCTACCCTTTTTAACGGAACCTTTGAAGAAGCCATCCAAAAAACCACCGAGGAGTTGAAAAAAGAAGGCTTTGGTGTTCTCACTGAAATTGATGTGAAAGAAACGTTTAAAAAGAAACTCGACATCGATTTTAAAAAGTACCGTATTTTGGGCGCTTGTAATCCCAATTTTGCGCATAAAGCCATTTCTGCCGAGGATAAAATCGGGACCATGCTGCCGTGCAACGTTATTGTTGAAGAACACGAAGATGGGCGGGTTGAAGTTACGGCTGTAGATCCGCTGGCATCGATGCAGGCTGTGAACAACGATGCGCTGGAACCGATTGCCACCCAGGTTCGCGATAGCCTGAAAAAAGTCATTGATAACATCTGACCGGTATGTAACTGTAATCCCGGATGATCCATTTAGCGTCCGGGATTTCGTTTTTTCCTCCTTCATGATACATTTTTTAAAAACATACCGCGAAGCGGCTGTAAGCGCACTATTTTTGCTTGTTGCTTTGCTTTTTCAGTATTTCATTACCTTCGAGGGCAGCCGGTATGTATCACTTGCAGCATACGTGATTTCCTACCTTGCCGTTGGCGGACCGGTATGGATCAAAGCGTTTCAATCATTAAAAAACGGAACGCTTTTCAGTGAATTTTTTCTGATGGGTATCGCTACCGTGGGCGCCTTCGCCATTGGTGAGTATGCCGAGGGTGTGGCCGTTATGCTCTTTTATATGATTGGTGAATATGCACAGGCAGGAGCTGTGCAAAAAGCCCGTGGCTCCATCAAACAGCTGATTGATGAACAGCCTGATGTAGCAACTGTGAAAAGAAACGATTCTTTTATTGACGTGCATCCTTCAGAGATTGATCTCGGGGAGACCGTCATAATCCGGCCAGGTTCAAAAGTTCCTCTCGATGGCATATTAAAAACGTCGATTGCAAGCTTCAATACGGCAGCACTCACCGGTGAATCCGTCCCCTCAACCGTTACAGAAGGCGAAGAAGTATGGGCCGGCTCCATAAACCAACAGTCTGCTGCAGAGATAGAGGTAACCCGTTTATTTAATGATACCAAGCTGGCAAATATTCTGGAGCTTGTTCAAAAAGCTGCTCAACGTAAAGCGCCTACCCAGCGCTTTATTACACGTTTTGCAAAAGTGTATACACCGATTGTGGTGTGGCTCGCCATCGCGCTCACTTTCGTCCCATATTTCATTGTAGAAAACTACCTTTTTGAAGAGTGGTTCTATCGCGCACTCATTTTTCTGGTTGTATCCTGCCCGTGCGGTCTGGTAATTTCGGTTCCCCTGGGTTATTTCGGAGGTATTGGGGCGGCCTCTCAAAATGGAATTTTACTAAAAGGGTCCGACTATCTAGACCGGCTTCGCCGAATAAAAGCCCTCTACCTCGACAAGACCGGCACCATGACGGAGGGATCTTTCCAGGTCAACGCCGTGCAAACCTATAATGGCTATAGCGAATCAGATCTGCTCTCTATCGCGGCTTCTCTGGAACAGTATTCAACCCATCCCGTGGCTGAAGCCATCATCAAACATTCCAACGGCCTCTCCTACCCCGAATCGCAATTTCACTCAGAAATTGCCGGGAAGGGCGTAAGGGGTATTGTAGATAACAAGCAAATATTCGTTGGCAGTCATGATTTAATGCTGGAAAACGGCGTTGAACTCCATGCCGACTACAAACCGAAACCTTTCACCACAGTCCACATTGCCGTTGAAGGTAGCCATGCGGGCACCATCACGATTGCAGATCGCATTAAAGAAGACAGTCGTCAAGCTGTGGAAGAGCTCAAGTCATTGGGAGTAGAAAAGCTGGTCATGCTTTCGGGAGACAACCCCGCGGTTGTGTCGCATATTGCTAAAAGTCTCGGGATTGATGAAGCTTACGGAAGCCTGATGCCGGATCAAAAATATGCTATTGTTGAAAAAGCCCTCCGTAAAGAAACGGTTACCGGATTTGCAGGCGACGGGATCAATGATGCACCGGTCATAACCCTGGCTGATGTGGGAATCGCGATGGGCGGGATTGGTTCGGATGCCGCTATCGAAACCGCAGATGTGGTTATTCAGAGCGATCAGCCTTCAAAAATTCCACTTGCCATACGCATTTCAACATTTACCCACCGCGTTGTTTGGCAAAACATCGGGTTTGCCCTCGGTATAAAAGTTCTCATCATGGGGCTGGCAGCAGTTGGCTTTGCCAATATGTGGGCAGCTATATTTGCCGATGTGGGGGTTGCACTCATCGCCATTGCAAATGCTATACGGGTTCAGATTCGATTCTCTCCAAACCAGGATTTCTCTTTTTTCTCGATGCTCACCAGCAATAATCAGTTGAGCGGCAAAGACCGCTCAAGCCCGCAGTGTGGCTGCGAAACCTGCTGTTAGCATTGCTACCTTTGAAAAATATGAAAGTTGGATACCGACAGGGAGAGTCCGGGTTCTACATAAAGACCTGTACCATGCCCGTATAGTGCCAAATTATCGACTTCAAAAATAAGCTCCTGGTTCAAAAAGAAATAGGTGATGTTCCCTTCCTTATATATGGCAAGTTCATTTCCTACACGTGGGTTATTCAAATTTTCAACGGCAAACCTGTAGTCGTTTTCAGATAGAGTCCCAAAATTGTATGTAAGAAAGTCGATGGATTTATCGATAAAATTCATTTTTAGGACATGATAATTTTCGGCATTATCTGAGCCAAATATTATACCCGGAGAAGGATTCCACTTTAAAGGTGCATAATCTTTGACCTGTATCAGTGTTTCGAGATAAAAATCGGCGGTTCGAAGGTAGTCTGTCTCAAACTGAATTAACGAAAACGTATCTGACTGACCCATCCGCACATCGAGCCTGCCCTCCCCGTATGCAATTTCTTCAAACCTGTTGAAAATCACAGGTGACTGATCGCTTTTTACAATTGGTACGGGATTTTCCGCTTTTTTTAGCTGGTTAATTCTCTCATATAGATCCTTCGTTTTTTCCGCTTCTTCCACACGGGCATTTTGATATTGTATGGAGTTTAGGATTACGATTCTGAACCGATTTTGAATGGCTGGTAAACGAGAAATATTTCCAACAAGATCACCCCGTGTTAAAAAATTTTCGAGTTCCTTTTCAAGCTGCAAAAGTTCGCGTTCCATCTGTTCATCAATGGCAAACTGACGGTAATAATACACCAAACCTGTAAGACGAATTACAAAATTCAACGCCGCAATTTCCACAGACTGGTACCCGTCCTCATCTTCGATTTCGAGAGTAAGAGGGGGCGGTAGTTCAGGAATGTTTTGAGAGTGAAGCTCTCCCAGAAAGCACAAGCAGAATATGAATAGCAAAGTTACTGCACGACAGTTCCACTTCATTATTTTATCTACCATATTCGTTAGTTAAAGGACTAGAATAGTAGCAAGTGTACGATAAAACAACCGCATATTCATGCGACCATCTTATATGATTTCTAATAAAAAGAGACATATACTTCAATATTGTGTTGTGAAATATGAAAAAATCATAACTTTGATATCGTCTCTGTTTTTGTAAAATTTGTGTATACAAAAAACCTCCTTACTGCTATCTATGCAAGCACAAACGGGCACCAACAAGTTCTCGCTTAACAGCGCTCAATCCGATCCTATGACGTGGGATGAATCGCTTAAGTATATTGAAAATTTAGAGTCGCACAAATTTTCTTACGAAGAGTGGGAAATTGCAAGGGATCTTAATTTTACCAAGGATCTTGATGATCTTATTGAGAATTGTGATCCCCGCTTAAAGAAATAGGCTTCGCTTCTCTTCAGAGCTTCACTTTATCAAAAATCATCCCGGTTTCTTTGTTCATTACCTGGCACCATGAAAAGTGGCCGCGGAAATGTTATTTTATACTATTGAGTTTTCTTTGCCTGGTATCTAAATAACAAGAATTATATGAGTGCCGATATGCGATATGTTTTAATTTTTTTACTGCTAGCGTTTGTCTCTGCTTGCCAGCCTCCTGAAGAGGAACAGGCCCAGCAGATGCAGCGACAGCTTGAACTTCAGCGGGAAGCCGCGGAGGATCTGCCTTTCAATTTTAGAACTGACCTCGACTCACTCCTCACAGACTATTTCGCCCTCAAAAATGCCCTGGTGGAATCAGACTCCACTGCGGGTGTAGAGTATGCAGAGCAGCTAAAAGAGCAGGCAAATGCCGTTCGAACGGCCCGCGTGGATCCTGATAATGAAGGACTCTGGATGGGTATTTCGCAAATTCTCGATCGCGAAGCTGAAAATCTCATAAACACATCCGATATCGAAGAGCAGCGCCTGCACTTTGAACCGATATCGGAAGCGATGATCCAGCTCGTGGAGTCCTTTCATCCGGTGGGATATACCATTTACCACCAGAGCTGCCCAATGGTTCGTGGCGGGTCGGCCGATTGGCTGAGCCGGGAAGAGCAAATTGCCAATCCATATCATGGCGACCGAATGCTGCGGTGCGGAGAAACGATCAAGCAGATCTGAACATGCTGCAAATGACATCCAAAATAAAAGTTTTCATTTAAACAGTTATCCGGCTTTTATGCAAAAACTGACGTTCGATCATACCACGATTACCGTTCAAAACCTTGAGGTCAGCGCAACATTTTATGGGGATATACTGGGGCTCAGTGAAATCGAAAATCGTACCCGAAAGCCCTATATCCGCTGGTTTTCTCTTGGGAATGGCTGTGAGCTCCACGTAGTTGAAGGCGACACGCGCAGCCTTGCAACTCATATTGGCGTTCATCTTGCTCTTAAACTCTCAGATTTCGACTCCTTTCTGAATCACCTTCGCAGCTACAATATTACCCATCACAACTCCAAAGGAATTCGGGACTCCATAACCACACGGGCCGACGGCGTTCGCCAGGTCTATTTTCAGGACCCCGACGGCTACTGGATTGAGGTCAATGAAGCAGGAGCGTAGCATATCGGGCTATCTTCGTTGGTCATTTTCACTCTATATCAAGAGCAGTCTGCATGTAGCACTTGCTGTAACCTGTTTTAGCATCGTCACCGTATTTGAGTTTGATCTTCAGATACCCGTCGCACTTCTTTATTTCACCTTTTTCTCCACCGTTGTTGCCTACAATTTCACGAAATACCTGTCGCTGCTGGATCGCCGGCACCTTGTGATGACCCCGGCGCTTAAGGCGATTGCAATCATTTTGCTGCTATCTTTTGCATGTACAACGCTCTCGATCTTCCACCTTGATAAATTTACCCTTGCTGTTGCTGCAATTCCTGCCCTTTTAACCGCGGCCTATGCGCTTCCTGTTTTTCGAAGCGGGACCAACCTTAGACACGTTTATGGGATAAAGCTCTTTATTATTGGAATTGTGTGGGCGCTCGTCACGGTCGGGCTTCCGTTTGCAGCTCACCCTGGGAGTCACATTCCATTTACAACCATTTTCACCGAGGGATTTCAGCGTCTTCTTTTTGTGATGGTTTTAACCCTTCCCTTCGATATACGCGACATTCAAACCGACGTGGAACAGCTGGGCACCATCCCGCAAATTTTTGGGATTCAAACCACCAGAACCATTGGGCTTACGGCACTGGCCGTTGTAGTACTCATTGAAATTGTTCAGGTCCATTCCTTTCAGCCAGGCTTCGTTGTGTTTCTTTTGATGAGCGTAATTACCGCGCTGCTTATTCATAAATCGATGACGGTTCGATCTCCCTGGTTTGCATCCTTCTGGGTGGAGGGAGTTCCTGTTCTTTGGGCATTTTTACTGTTTCTCTTGGTTTGATTCGATTTCGATTCATGTTTCATAGCCCCCACTCTTGACTCACCCCTTAGTCCCCTCTCTACTCTCTGCGTTCGCAAAGAGGGGAAATACCATATCATCATTTCGAGATAAATATTCCTTCCTTCAATCGCACCTAATTTCCAAGTCACCCCTCTCTGTTCGACAGAGAGGGGCCGGGGGTGAGTCAAAAAAAGTGTAAGGATTTCCCAATTTCAGGTTCATACTACAAGAACTATATCATAACCCATGATAAAATGGCATATCGACGAAGCATTACTAAACTGGCAAGAGAACTGCGAAAACAACAAACACCATCTGAAAAGATTCTTTGGAATGAATTGAGAAACCGAAAACTGTATGGTATAAAGTTTTTCAGGCAACACCCGCTTGTTTATGAAATAGATCGGGGTAAAATCCATTTCTTTATACCGGATTTCTATAGCGCAGAACAGAAATTAGTGATCGAACTGGATGGTAAGATTCACGAGTATCAAAAATATTATGATCAGGAACGAGATCTCATTATTAAAAAAATGGGGTTGACTGTTATCCGGTTTAAAAATGAGGAGATCCGTAATCTTGAGTTACTAAAGACGAAAATTATCTCACATTTCCTCTGACTCACTCTTTAGTCCCCTCTCTACTCACTCCGTTCGCAAAAAGGGGAGATATCACATTCCCATTTTAGATTATAAAAATTGATATCTGCCACCTTCATCGTTTTGCGTCCCCCCTCTCTATCCCATAGAGAGGGGGATAGGGGGTGAGTCTAAATCACACAGAAAGGGGGACAGAGCCTGCTCCGACCTTTCGGAGGGGTGAGTCACACTTATCTTTAATCGGTCTATGTAAAAATCACTGTTTTGATAAGGTGCAATTTTTAAATGATGGGGGAATCTGCTTTATTAAAAGAAACCCAATCAAACCTGAGCATAATGAAAGAAAAAATATTGACCTACGACGGCAGCGACATCAAAGTAACGTACGACCTGAAGCGGTGCATCCATGCGGCTAAATGCGTTGACGGACTTCCTTCTGTTTTTGACCCAAACAAAAAACCGTGGATTCAGCCCGACGAAGCGTCTGCCGGTGATGTTGCCGACGTGATTGAAACCTGTCCCACGGGCGCACTTCAGTACGAAATGCTGAACGGCGACCGGACGGAACAGGCACCTTCAAAAAACAGGGTATCGCTGCAGAAAGACGGCCCGGTCTATTTTTACGGAGACATTGAAATTCAGGATCACGAGGGGAATACGCTTCTTGAAGATACGCGCGCTGCCATATGCCGCTGCGGAGCAACGGGCAACGGACCTCTCTGCGATAACTCTCACGAAAAAGATGGATTCAAAGCCAATACCGATGCAGACCGCTCCAAGCTGCCGGAAGCCTCGGCCGACAGCCACGATAAACTGATTATCAAAATGATGAAGGACGGGCCGGCCATTCTTTCCGGAACCTACACCATGGAATCGGACACGTTTGAACCTCAAACATCCAGCCAGGGAGTAGCCCTCTGCCGATGCGGGGGATCCACCACCAAACCCTTCTGTGACGGTACGCACAGGGATATCGGTTTTAAGGGGTGATAAGTCGAAAGTACCCAGTTTTGATGCATGGATAGTGTAAAGAAATTCCCTTCCTTATGAAGGAGGGGCCGGGGGTGGTTGCAACTCTGTCTGCATCCCCTATTCCTGTTCAAACTTTTGTTAAGAAATTCCCCTCCTTTTAAAGGAGGGGCTAGGGGTGGTTATCGTTTGGAACTCTTCATTATAATGGTGCTTCAAACGTTTTTTGCTCTCAATGATTCGCGGCTAATTTCAAAGATTTAAATCTGCGAAACTCCGCGTATTAATCAGCGTGCCTCTGCGAGTCACAAAGATGCCACAAAGCACAGAATATTCAGTAACTCTCTGTGTTTCCGTGGCAATTACTTATCTTGCATCATGCTTAAAATCCTATTCCTAAACCCAACCTGAATCATCACATCTTAACGATGAAATCAAAATCCATTCTCATTACCGGCTCGGTGTTTATGGCGCTCGCCGTGGCGTTTGGGGCCTTTGGTGCTCATATTGTGCAAGACATGCTTACACCCGAACGCTTTGATGTGTACCAAACAGGGGTGGAATACCATTTCTACCATGCATTGGGCCTGTTGATTGCAGGTGCCGTTTCCATGCATTTTAAAAACAATAAATGGATCACCCGAAGCGCCGGACTTTTTGTCATCGGCATTCTCATTTTCTCCGGCAGCCTCTACATCCTGACGCTTACCGACACCGGATGGCTGGGAGCGATTGCCCCCATTGGCGGCGTTGCATTTATTCTGGGCTGGATCTTTTTTGCAGCGGGTGTGGCAAGACTGGGAACGTGGTCATCGGAAGAGTGATGATTAATTTATTAGAATAACGATTCCAGCCCTGCGAGCCAAAATATCGCACATCAAAGATCGTGAATCAAAGATTAACCCGGCGATGTGCGATTTACGTTGTGTGATTTGAGATCTTTGATCTGTTAGGGGTAAAGTAATCCCAAAACTGGTTCAATCATCCGCCTGGACCTTAACCGGTTCGGGGCAAACCTTGCACACCGATGCCGCAACCATCTGCCATTGTATATCAACCATCATCAAAGGAATATTAACATTTACCCCTAATCATTAGGAAGTTTTAATATTTATTTCGTAGTTTAGGAGAAAGAGATAAAGATACCCACTCTTCAAAATAGAGAGTAATCTGAGAAGACAGGTATTCATCAACCATCAAAAACAGAGACAACGACTATGAACACATTATTTACCCCTCCCCATTTAATACAAAACATTTTATTGTCCATACTGCTGATCGGGCTAAGCGCACTGACCATCCTCTCCTGTAGCGAGGAATCCCTGACCGGCGCCCAGGAGATGCAAGCCCCATCGACAACCAGCAATGCAATAACCACGGCCCAGATGCAAACACAGGCCAAACAGATGGTGTAATCCCCCTCTCCGCAGGAGGTCTCCAAGGCATTCTTTGCCATGGTGGATGAGGTAACCGCCATGAGCCAAGCCGAAATCGACAGCCTCAGCGACGAGGAGGTCCTGAAGCTGGGAACGCCAATCATTAAAGCATTTGAGAACACAGTAAAATTTGATCAGGAAACGCTAAACCGGCTGAGAGAAGCAACCCAAGTTGCAAATGAACATCCGAAATCACTCACAAAAACCATGTATAATGTGATAACCAAAGAGGTAAAGAGTATTCTTGCATCGTCTGCTTCCAAATTTGAGAAACGAAAAATTGATGTCGACAATGTTCGCACTCAACTGATAAACATTCAACGAAAAAATGGTGCTATGGAAAGTGCCTTTGATTGTGAAACTTGGTTTAATGTTGCTGGAAATACGGTCTATCTCTACCCTGGAGATTATTTTGGGCTTGCAAATGGCTTATGCCCGGCGGGTTCTCAATTCAATGCAATGCCGGGCATACACTATGGTCAATCCGTTTCAGGCTCTAAAAACGGAAATAGCTGGACTGGTTTTGAGGCGATTATGGACGGGCAGGAATCGACCCAAAGAGCCTTTGAAAATGGAATGAATAACAACAGAATAAGTTTTTTTGAAATCTGGAACTACACCCGCCATGGAATTTATTCTGATGGAAGCAACAATGTTGAAATGATTTTCTTGAGATTTTTAAATATTGCTCATGACTATTGCCAAACGCCTGAATGTGGCCAAAACGAAGGAGCCATCATGTTTACAAATTCGGAAGATATTTCGGTCCAATATAACAATTTTTTAGCTGTAGCTTCAGGCGTTCGCTTCAGAGACAGTGAAGGGCCATTAGTAGTGAAGAATAATGAAGCCGTTAATTCGGGTAGAAACTTTTTCCAATGTGATAATTGCTCAGGTGGAGGGATACGGATAAATCGAAATTCGATGGAACGTACTGCACAATTTGGAGACACTATGCTTGAAGATTGGATAAATATTTATCAATCCGAGGGAAACAGTAATGATTGGATACAAGTAAATGACAATCGTGCTCAAGGGCATAGCAGTTCTGGATCTGGTTCTTTTATTATGTTGGGAGATCATGGTGGGAATTATCAAGAAGCAGTTGATAATATCGGTGTAAATCCCGGACAAGTTGGAATAGGTGCTCATGGTGGTGATAACATGTATGTTGCAGGTAATAAAATGTTTAGTGAGTCATGGTCAGAAAGTAACGTAGCTTTTTCTTCCTATAACGCAACAAGTAGTTATTCTTGCAAAAATCATGATTTTGAAAACAATACTGCAAATTGGACGTGTGGAGACTCAGACCATTGCGATAATCCACCTACATTGAATAATGCTTGGGCGAATGATGATTGTGGCCTAAGTGGCGACGAAATTGATGCTGAAACTACTTATGATTCAAATATGGATGAAACTGTTTGGAATGAGTGGTAATTATACAAAGGTCAAGACTGCTTTCGAGAGTGTCTTGACCAACTGTACAGGTATGTTAGATGACCAAACAATTAGTAATTTATTTACCAGACATAAATTATTGTTTTTTATATTAATACAATCAAATATGAAAATAGTTCTATCGATTATTCTGTTTTCCATTCTATTCACATCTTGTGACATCTTAGTTTCAGATGCCCCATTCGACGGAGGCAAGGGAACCGCTGAAAACCCCTATCAAATTTCCTCCTTAGAGCAGCTTCAAAAGATTGCTGATGTCGAAAATCTTGACAAACACTACATACAGGTGGGGGACATTGACGCCTCTGCATCAGAGGAGCTGCAAAACGGCTCTGGCTTTAAATTCATCGGTTCCGCCCAGAATCCCTTTACCGGCTCGTATGATGGGAACGGGTTTTCCATCAGCAATTTGAAAATCAACTTCAACAAGTTTGACCCGCATAACGGCATGTTTGGGTATGTAAAAGATGGTGTACTTGAAAACATCACTATCGACAACCGTGAACAGCTCGCTAAATTAGATATGGACTCTCTTGCATTAAGTAAACAAAAAGTCAAATTACCGGATGAAATGTCACGGCTACAAAAAAATGATGTAGCAAATATGGATGGAGTTGGCGGGCTTACGGGGATGAATAACGGAGGCATGATAATAAACTGTCACTTTATAGGCTCAATAACCTTTTTCGGACAAAAGGCAGGTCTGGTTGGAATTAATACGGGCACCATTGAAGACTCTTCGTTTGAAGGCCGGCTTTCTGTGGCTGCATCAGGTCTTGTTACAGAAAACTATGGATCCATTCTCCGGTCTTCGGTTAAAGGGCGTAATACGAGTCAGGTTGCCTCTGGATTTGTAAAGAATAATTTTGGAGAGATTATTGAATCGTATGCTGATGTAGATTTAGGTGGGTCTAACGCTGCAGCCGGGTTCGTAATGAATAATGACGGGGTTATTCGCTTGTCATTTGTAAAAGGAATGCTGACTGAGGGAAATCGCATCTCCAGTGGCTTCGTTGGTGAAAATAGAGGACACATAGAAGATGCTTACGTATTTGTTGAACATCACATGACACTTTTGGATGAGCCAGACATTATTAGTTTAGAGTTAGGGGGATTTGCAGGAAGAAACGAATCAGAGGGTGTGATTCGAAATGCCTTCACTGCGGGGTCCATATCCGTTGATGGAAATATGGAAGAACTATCCTTGTTTGGAGCTTTTGCTGGAGAGAATTTAGGGTCAATCGACCATGGATATTGGGACAAAGGATCAACGGGAATAGAAACAGGAGTCGATCAGGGAAACCCCGAAGGCGCCACCGGCCTGACCACCGCCCAAATGACGGGCCCGGCCGCCAAGCAGAACATGCCGGAGTTTGACTGGGTAAACATCTGGCGAACCACTGAGGATGGCTACCCGGTGCTGAGATGGGAAGAGGAGTGATGTACGATTCACGATATGGGATCTGTGATCTTTGATCTGTTGAATTAATTACCGAACAATAATCAGTTTTTCGGTTTCGTGCTTTTGTGGTTCCGTGGCAATCAAACTCATCGATACTACTCCCAAATTAGTGTCAAGAAGGCACAAGCGGTCAACTACGTCAAGACTTCGATGACCAGGAAACGCTTGCACTAGTTATGAGAGTCCACCCGGACCGAAATCGTGCTTCAAACTACATGAGGCACAAGCGAAACGCTTGCGCCAGTTTAGGAGTCGAGATTTCGATGACCAAGAAATACTTACACCAGGTCAGGAACTATAGATTTTCAAAACAATCAATATCCGGTTTTATCCTTTTCGTGCTTTTCTGATTTCGTGGCGATCAAACTTACGTGGGTCAAGCATCCACTTGGACTTGTACCATTGTTTCACTTTTCCAACTGTAAAAGGTGCACAAGCAAATGCTTGCGCCAGTTTTAAGTTGTATCGATGATCGACGCTGAAAGGAGCTGCCGCACTCTGTCAGGTCTTAACTACCAATAAATACCACTTTTGTTTTTTTGAGCGGGGAACAGTAACATCAGCATTCAAGTTTCGTACATGATATCGTTTGTTTTTAAAATTTTACCTTTAACCAACCTAAGTACCTTTGAAAAATACAATCCACTCTTCACTGCTACTATTGCTCTCTTCACTGTTTCTGTTCTCCTGCGCCACCACGCAGCCTGCCGTAACAGAATCTGCTGCGCCAGCTCAGGAAAAACAATCCGACTTTGACAAAGCGATTGAAAACACCGTTGCCCACGAAGGGCTTTTTACCGTTTACCGCGACACAACCGACGGATCGGCCACCTTTGCCATTCAAAAAGATCAGATCGGCAAAGAGTTTATCTACTTTGGCATGGCCGAAAATGGCGTGGTGGATGTGGGCACCTTTCGCGGGCAATATCGCGACAACAAGGTGATCCGAATCGACCGCTATTTCGACCGCATTGAATTTGTAGAGGTCAACAACCGCTACTATTTCGATAAGGATAGTCCGCTGAGTAACGCAGCGGATGCAAATATATCGGAGGCGATTCTCCACTCCGCAGAAATAGAGGTTGAAGATGATTCAACCGGCACGCTGCTGATTGACGGAGACGCCCTGATTCTATCGGAAAATCTTCATCAGATCAAACCCAGCCCAAATCCCCGTGCAAACCCTAACCGGTATACGCTGGGCAGCCTCAGCCGCGACAAAACCAAGTACAATGAAATCCGGAGCTTTCCCAAAAACACCGATTTTATTGTCGACTATGTGTACGACTCGCCCTATCCCCGGGGTGGAACGAGCTCTGCCGTGACCGATCGGCGGTCTGTAACGCTGAAGTACCAGCATACCTTTATCGAAATGCCCGAAAATGATTACCAGCCGAGATTTGATGATCCGCGGGTGGGATATTTCATGACGCAGCAGGATGACCAGTCTACAGCAGAAGCCACTCCATACCGCGATATGATTCACCGCTGGCACCTGGTGAAAAAAGACCCGAACGCTGAACTTTCCGAGCCGGTGGAACCGATTGTCTGGTGGATCGAAAACACCACGCCTCACGAGTTCAGAGAAACCATCAAAGAGGCCACACTGGCCTGGAACGAGGCGTTTGAAGCAGCCGGATTTAAAAACGCAGTTCAGGTAAAGGTTCAGCCCGATGACGCCGAGTGGGACGCAGCTGATATTCGGTACAATGTACTTCGCTGGACCTCATCTCCAACCCCCCCCTTTGGCGGCTACGGCCCAAGTTTTGTTAACCCGAAAACCGGCCAGATTCTGGGTGCCGATATTATGCTCGAGTGGGTCTTTTTCACAAACCGTGTGCGTCAGCAGGACCTGTTTGACGCAGACGCATCTCTATTAAACACGTTAAACAGTGATGTAAACACCATGGGTACGGGAGTCTGCTCTATCGGCCACCATGTGCATATGAACAACCTGTTTGGCCGCAACGCACTGATGGCTATGGACGCCACAGATGAAGAGCTGGAAGGATTTACCAAGGAAGCCCTCACCATGCTGATTCTGCATGAACTCGGCCACACCTTCGCGCTGAACCACAATATGCAGGCAAGTACGCTTCACTCCCCTGAAGATATTCACGATAAAGAGCTGGCTGATACGATTGGCCTTACCGGGTCCGTAATGGACTACTCCTCTGTAAACGTGAACAGCGATCGTTCAAACCAGGGCCGCTATTTCGATATCAAACCGGGACCCTACGATATTTGGGCGATCCAATACGGTTACACCACCATTCCTGATAATCCTGAAGCCGAGCAGGCCGCCCTCGACGAAATCTTGGCGCGCTCAACCGAGCATGAGCTCTCTTTCGGAAATGACGCCGATGATATGCGTTCACCCGGAAAAGCGATTGACCCCCGCGTGATGATTGGGGACATGTCAAGTGATCCCGTGGCTTACGGAGCCGAACGAATTGAGATGACGCGCACAATTATGGATGGCCTTCTTGAGAAGTATGGAACACGGGAAGGACAATCGTACCAGGAACTCAGGAATGCATTTATGGTGCTGATGGGGCAATATCGCGTAAAGACCGGTGTATTTTCCCGGCAAATTGGCGGCGTGTACCGCTACCGCGGGTTTATTGGTCAGCCCGGAGCTGAAACACCATTCATCCCTGTACCGGCCGAAACCCAGAAACGCGCGATGAACCATCTTGCCGAATACCTGTTTGCGCCGGATGCCTTTTCGGACTCTCACGAAGTGTACAGCTACCTGCAGTCACAGAGAAGAGGATTCAGTCCAAACTACAACGGTGAAGATCCCAAAATTCACTCGATGGTTCTGGCCATGCAGCAAAACGTATTTGCCCATCTGCTTCATCCAAATACCATGGAGCGGATAACCAACTCCAGGCTGTATGGAAATGAATACAGCGTGGCGGAAGTTGTGGGTGATCTCACCGATGCGGTTTTCAGCGCCGATGCAGACGGTAATGTCAATACATTCAGACAAAATCTGCAGGTTGAATACGTGAACCGGCTAATTGCCATCACCGGAAGTGATGATCACGATCATGTTGCTAAATCAGCTGCGCTCTACAACCTGCAGCAAATTGATGATATCGTAAGCAGCAAACGGGGCGTGAATGCAGAAACTGCCGCCCACAGTGCGCATATCGCTCTGCTCATCAAAAAAGCAATGGAAGCATAGGAGTAACGGTTCAAGCCGAATTCAGATTACACCAAAGCCCCGGTACTCTCTGCATCGGGGCTTTTTTTTGATATAACCCGCACTAAAATCTGTAGCAGTTGATATTTTCCTGACTTCCGCACTTTATCAGAGATAAAATTCTGATTCTTGACTATCAATGACTTGCGACTGTGATAAATAATTTCAGGGTGTCCCGGTTTTTTCAAATTTTTTTTAGTCATAATATCGTTATAGACCAAGCTGGGTTAAATGATCTTAAATGGGCATTTATCCTGATACTTTTTGGTATCAAAAAGTACCCATGCCCAAGGCATACCTTCGGTGAAAACCACCGGGCGATGCCATTGATCACTCGGAGGTTTTCCTTCGCTATGAGATGTATAAAGCAATGGTCCATATCGCTCATTGCATCTAATCAAATATCCCGATAAGGAAGTTAGGATTCGTATCGGGACTTTTTTTGATATAACCCGCACTAAAATCTGCGAGATTGGATATTTTCAATATGATTTCAGTTATTGGTTTTATCAGCTAATCACATATAAGCGAAAATCTGCGACGTACTCTGCGAAAATCAGCGAGAGTCAACTGCTCGCATTAAAGGCAAAATCAATGAAGATAGTTAAACTTGTTTTTTTGCTCATTTTTCTGGGCTTGATTCCACTTTTATCCTTTGCCCAAAACGAAATTGGCCGTGAACGGATATCTCTACAGGGCCTCCAGGAGTTTGGGTTTACTGCAAACATCGAGGGCAGCCGTGAGGTTGCTGATCACGAATCGCTTACCCCGTCGCTTATTCGTGAACAGGCCGTGGAACAGCTGGTTCAAAACAATCTTCGCTACGTATCAGATGAAGAAGTGGAATCGTCTGCCGATCTGCCGTTTTTGTACATGCACATTAACACGCTCCGCCTCGATAACGGCCTCATCCCGTTCTCCATTGAGCTGCGGCTTTATCAGCCCGTAAAACTCACCCTAAACCGCGATCTTCAGACGTCTGCAAGCACCTGGGAAACGGGCATGGTTGGTATAGTCTCTTCCGATCAAATTGGCACAATCAATCGGGCTGCAGAAAATATTATTCTGGAATTCATTGAGGACTATAACCGGGTAAATCGCTAAAATCGAGTTCAGCCGAGGCGTAATTTATATTTTATCCACTCTTAACTTTCCGTAATCTTTAGTGTGATAGTCGTCGTCATTTAGCCTTCAATCTGCTGGAAAACGTGCATGAGCACCAAGGATTTTATCGAGCGCCCGAAAGAAAATGATTTTCTGAACGGTATTATTGCAGTGCTGCTGCTGATCGTTGTTCTTGCAGCATCATTCTGGGTTGTGGGTGATATGGCGGATGGTAACGTAACCATTCTTCATGTATTTGTGGCTGCCTTTATTACGGCCGCAGCTACCGGTTTTGGCGCTATTCCGTTTCTGTTCATCAAAGAATTCGATAACAAGTGGCTGGGAATTGGGAACTCCGTGGCCGCAGGGCTGATGCTGGGAGCCAGCATCGGACTGGTTTATGAAGGCTTTACAATTGAGGGAATTGATTACAATGCGGCAAAAACCATTGGCGGACTGATATTAGGCGGCGTGCTGGTGTTACTCTCACATAAGTTTTTGGATAGCACCGATAAAGACTACTCCATTGGTCAGGTAACCGGAGCCAGCGCCATCAAGATGCTGATGATTGTGGGGATTATGACGGTGCATTCATTTGCAGAAGGAATTGGTGTGGGTGTATCGTTTGGGGAAAGCCCGTCGTTTGGATCCTTTATATCCATCGCGATTGCGATCCACAACATACCCGAAGGACTGGCGATCAGCCTTATTCTCATCCCGCGAGGCACCAGCGTGCGTAAGGCAGCATACTGGAGCATTTTTAGCAGTCTGCCGCAGCCAATTATGGCGGTTCCTGCATTTCTGTTTGTTCTCGCGTTTAAAACGTATCTTCCTATTGGGCTTGGAATTGCAGCCGGCGCAATGTTCTGGATGGTTTTCAAGGAGCTATTGCCCGATGCCCGGGAAGAACTGCAATCCCGAACTGTGTATCTGTTGATGACCATCACAGCCATTGCCATGATTCTTTTTCAATTTACGATTGATGCCTAATTCTTAATCTTGCAGCTCACTGAGTATGGCACATTCACACAATCATTCACACAGCCATGATCACTCCGACAAAACCATACCCAAACTATGGTTTACGCTCTTTCTAAACCTTGGAATCACCATTGCTCAGCTTATCGGGGGTGTACTTTCAAACAGCATGGCGCTTATTTCTGACGCAGTTCATAACCTCAGCGACACCGGCTCGCTTGGCATATCATTAGTGGCAAGGACCTACGCCAATAAAAAAGCGAGCAATGAGATGACATTCGGGTATCGGCGGGCTGATATCATCGGGGCCTTCATCAACCTGATTATTTTGGTCGCTGTTTCGCTGTTTTTAATCAAGGAGGGCGTGGAACGCTTTCTAAATCCCCAGGATGTGGATGGCACCATTATGTTTTGGGTAGCACTGGCAGGGCTGGTTGGCAATGTTCTTTCGGTTGTTATTCTCCACTCCGATTCCAAAGAAAGTCTCAACATCAAGAGCGCCACCGTTCATCTCTTTTGGGATGCAATGGCCTCTCTGGCGGTCATTATTGGCGGAATTTTAATATTTTTGTATAACCTAACTGTGGTTGACCCGATTTTAACCATCGCCATTGCGCTCTACATTTTGTATACAAGCTACGGTTTGTTAAAAGAGACCACCGCCATTTTAATGGAAGCCACACCTTCAGAAATTGATGTCCAGGCGATTAAGCAGAGATTAGAGCAAGTGAAGTTTGTGCAGGATGTTCATCATATCCACGTGTGGAAAATGGATGAAAATGAAACCATGATGGAGTGTCACGTGCTCATACCAGAAGAAAAAAGCAGCAGTCTGGAATCAGTAAAATCAGACATTAAGGGTGTGCTGTCTGATACGTTTGGCATCACACATTCCGCCATAGAATTTGAACTGGAGCCCTGTAGAGAACCGGCTCATAAACCTCACTAAAAAACCAGCAATCGAAAACGATGAATATCGAAGAGTTCAGAAATTTTTGCTTGTCGATGCCGGGCGCTTTCGAAGATCTGCCCTTTGATGAAAATACTCTCTGCTTCAAAGTGATGGGAAAGATTTTTGCCATTTGCGATATAGAGGATTTTGAAAGTATTAACCTGAAGTGCGAGCCTGCAAAAGCGATTGAGCTGCGCGAAGAGTGGCCCGATATCGTTGTGCCGGGCTACCACATGAATAAGAAGCACTGTCCCAAAGGGATCCCTTGGGGAGAACACCGTGAGCATGCAGCATCATGTACCGGAGGAAAGGGTGAAACAATGGATCAGAGATTCCTACAACCTGGAAACGGTAAAACTGAACCGAAAAGAGAAAGAGAAGCTGGAAAAGCTAAAATAATTGCCACTGAAGCACAGATTAACACTGAGGCAGATAATAAGTGACACCCTCAATTCGTGGCACCACTGCTCAGACAAACCATGCAAATATGGCTGGCTATTGTTTTAGTGGTGCCACGAATACTCACTTTATATCCTCACCAGGTATTTTAGCGCCTCAGAGGCAACAATCAATCAAATTTTAAACTCAGCATGGATTTGCAATGCCTCATCCAGCCGCCTTTTATACTCCTGAGGCGAAATTTCAATACAGCCAAATTGCGACAGATGATCGGTGTAGAACTGGGTGTCCCACAGGGTAAATCCGTTTTGTTCGAGAATCTGATGGCAGTGCCAGAGGGCAACTTTATCGGCCTCTTTTTCATTTTTAAACATCGACTCTCCAAAAAATGCACCCCTTAGTGATACGCCGTAGAGTCCACCGGCAAGTTTACCATCGTCGTTATACATCTCCACCGAATGTGCGTGGCCGGATTGATGGAGAACCTCAAATGAGTTGATAATCAGCTCGGAGATCCATGTGGTTTTGCGGCTGGCACACTCTTTCATTACTTCGCTGAACCGGGTGTTGATCCGGCACTCATACCGCCCCTGACGAATAATTCTCTGTACATTTTTTGAAACATGAAACCTATTAATAGGAATTATGCCCCTTTTGAGTGCAGAATACCAGTTTACGGTGTCATCATCCCGCGATTCGCTCATGGGAAATATCCCTTTACTATATCCCTCTAAAAGGATATCGGGAGGAATAATTCTCTTGTCAGATTGTCGATTATTCATTTATCGCATTTTGATATTCTGAACATCGCATAAAATGTTTCATGCCTCAACAAGTTTAAATTTTTCACTTCATATTTTTTGGTTGATTTACTCGGAGAGGAAACGCAACTTGAAATGTTATTGGATAAAACCTTTTCTAACACTTGATTCTTCGATCCTTAAAATATCTATGAAAGGCAGAAAACAAAAACCTGAATCATCGAAAAAAAGTGGGATCTCCTCAGATTCTATAAATCCGAAATACAGATCAAAGAAAAGGGGGCGGGGAACAAAAAAAGAATATGTTGAGGGGATCTTAAACGGAGATCGAACGCTCCTTTCCCGAGCCATTACGCTTATCGAAAACAGCCGTGAGGAATATCTTGCTCTCGGCCAGGATATTGTAGAAAGCCTGCTCCCATATTCCGGAAAATCTATCCGTATTGGAATTTCGGGGGTTCCCGGTGTGGGGAAAAGTACCTTTATTGATTCACTGGGAAAGATGCTTGTTCATCGCGGGTTATCCGTCGCCGTTCTCACGGTAGATCCCAGCAGCAGCCGTTCCGGCGGCAGTATTTTAGGCGATAAAACGCGCATGGAATTTCTGTCCACACATCCAAAAGCATATATCCGGCCCTCTCCAACATCTGGAACGTTGGGTGGAGTGGCCCGGAAAACACGGGAAGCAATGCTGCTTTGTGAAGCGGCAGGATTCGATGTTGTCTGCATAGAAACGGTGGGAGTGGGGCAATCGGAAACAGTTGTGAAATCGATGGTGGATTTCTTTTTGCTGTTGATGCTATCAGGGGCCGGAGATGAACTACAGGGAATAAAACGCGGAATTATGGAGATGGCAGACTTAATTGCAATCAATAAAGCTGATGGAGATAATAAACAGGCTGCAAAAAGAGCTGTGTTGGAGTATAAAAATGCTCTTTCGCTTTTCCCGCCTCACGAAACCGGCTGGAAGACACCGGTACTTACCTGCTCTGCTGAATATTCGCTGGGTATTCAAGATTTATGGCAGAAAATCGAAGAGTTCATTTCCCTTTCGCGTGAATCGGGATGGTTCGAGGAGAACCGAAAATCTCAAACCACATACTGGCTCCACGAATCTATTGCCCATCAGCTTAAACAGCAGTTTTACAACAACCCCGCAATTAAGAAGAAGCTTTCCAAAATCGAGAAAAAAGTAACTACTGAACAGATGAGTCCCTTTAAAGCTGCCCTTGATCTCGTGAAAATGCTGGGCAAACCGTAAAACACTCGCTCAACCATCCCCCATCAAAAAACGTATCGCATCCATTGGATAAGGCAAAAAATACCGCTGAGTATTACAACAAACAGTCGCATAAATACGAGCGTATTTACAGCTCCTATCTCTTTCATACACATCAAAAACTTCTGGATCGTTTATCCATAAAGCCAGGAGAGTCTATCCTGGACTGCAGTGCCGGAACAGGAATGCTGGCTGAACAGCTTATAAATAATTTTGATATCGGCGAGCTACATCTAAACGATCCGGCTAATGAAATGCTAGATGTTGCAAGAGAAGGGCTTGCCAATAAAAACCAACATATTGCATATACAAATTACTTTGCCGAAGAGCTCGATCAACTACTACCTAAAACATTCGACCACCTTATTTGTTTAAACTCGTTTCATTACTATGTGGATCAATCCAAGGTGGTTTCAAACTTTAAAAAACTTCTAAAGCCAGGGGGGGCGCTTTGGCTTCTTGACTGGAATCGAACAGGATTTTTTGTAATCAACAGTAAGCTTATTGATTGGTTCTCACCGATGAATATTAACACGCGAACCATAAATGAAATGGAGGCTTTATTAAATACCCGCACATTTTTAGTTGATGAAAAAGCTACTTGGAGTTTTCGGCTTTGGAATTTCTTTTACCTGAAGGTAATCCAAACATAGATTTGCTAATTCTATAACCCAATAGCATAAAAAAAAGGCACCCCGCTGTTATTGGAGGTGCCTTTTAATAAAATTAATACCCGTTGGCCTTAAATAGCGCTGGGCATGATTTTTTCATAGTCCTCAACAGTACCATTGTTCAGGCAGGTTTCTATGATTTGCTTTCCAAGCGGATCAAGGTCTGGCGTATTAAACTGCTCGAGCATTCTGTGGAAGAACTCCAGCAGAATTTCTGCTCCGGCATCATAACCATCTTCATGAACTTCTCTTTGAAGTTCAACCTGTAGCAGCCATGGCGGAATAGTTTTGCCTTCGAACGTCATGTATTTCAGAGCGTATCCCAATACATTACAGCGGGCAGGTGTTATCTGATGCTCTGTGAAATTGGCATTCCCTTTTCTCGCAAGGTATTCGCGGACAATCCACTGCGACATAAAGCCAACTTTCCATGCTCCAATATTTTGATTGGGAGTTAAGATATACTGAACATTCGGAGTGTTCTTAATCTGTCGAAGCAACAAGTTTGCCTGTTTAACTTTCTTACCTGTGGCAAAAGGCCAGTAGCTTCCAACACCCTCACTGCTGATTCCCTCAGTTTGAATAATACTTGGGTTAGCGTGGCCGCGGGGAGCTACCAGTCTCCATAGCCAGGCCAGAGCAGGAGGCAGTACATGCATCAACCCTACAATACCATAATTGGGCTCATCAGATGTACATGGTGGAGTTCTCATACCGATACTTCGTATATCAATACTAACCGGCTCCTTTACAATATTCGGCACGATTTCCCTCGGTAAGATAACGCGCGGATTGGGGCAGGGTTTGCCAGGTTCATCATAGGTATGATCCCAAATCATTGCACGGCCTCCGGGCACAGACTGAATATTCAGAAACAGCAGTGGTTTGGGCGGTACAGCCGTCATTTTCTCCAGACTCGGATCTGTACCGTACTCTTTAATATGATCTACCCTTACAAACCAGCCGTCCTCTGCATCTTCCAGGGCCAATTTACCATCTTCTCGCTGTAATGACGGATGGCAAAGCGCCATGTCATCGGCCACTGGATATAAATCACAGGTTTGTGCAAGATCTAAGTACCGTTTGTCATCTTTAAACAGGTTATCTCCCAGCAGGAGTCGTCCATCGGCCAAACGGTGGGGCTGCTGCAGCATCTCACTTTTACCGCCTCCACTGGCGCCTTCATGCATAAACGTAACAACGTTATCGTAGGGTGTTTTTACCTGAACAGAAGAGCAGTGTGCTGTTACCCAGCCCTCCTCTTCGCCCTGTCCAATAAGCATGCCATATACCCCTTTCTTCGCACTGGGCCCGGGATATAAATTATAGGCAAACATCTCGTAGTTATCGGGTTGGCGATTATGTACAACAAGCTGTTTCCCGTCGAAATGTGTGTGCCTGAATGGTGGTGCAGTATAAATGAAGGCCGTTGGCTCAAAATCTTCATCCAGTTCGTCGGGGTTCAGAATACCCTGCAACAGAGCCAGACCAAGGCCGAAAAACCCAGCATTAGCGGGGATTACAGCAACCGCTTTATATCCCATTCCCTCTTTTCCTGCGTTAAAGAAAAACATTCCCAAGTCCTGAGTTTTCAGCCATTCAAAGGTTTCATCACGCAGGTCATCAAATGCATAGTCGAATCGATCTTCCCATTTTGTTTTGTCCGTAGGAAAATCATCGGCAATTACCATACAGTTAGGATCTCTTCGCCGCATGTACGCTTCAAGATAGTTTGCAGCAATCCCGTTTTTTACTCTGTGAACAATTGCTTCTTGTTTCCTCTCGCCATCAGGGAGATCATAGTAAACTTCTTTCGACATTCCCTCTTCACCGCCGACAGATAAATTGACAAGATCATCCACATTTTTTGCAACCGCTATACTGGGCGCTTCATTAATCAATTCTTGTAACTTTGGAGGAAGTTTAAAGTTAAAGACAGGTTTTTTTGATGAACTCATAATAGTTGGTTTTTTGAGTGTAAATTATTCTACGTAAATGTAGTTCAAATTTTTCGGTGGTAATTGCTTACTGCACTCACCAGCCTGTTAACATTCAATTGACTTCTACTTCACCTACTGTAGTAACAGATATATTTATCTGTTACTCGAATAATAAGAAATAAAAATAAATGTAGTGTGTAATTTCGTCGCTTTTATCAATTGAAAACAAGTTGGAAGCGCTTTGTTCAATACTTTTATAAACTAATAGCTGAAAATTGATTTAAAAAGTTTTTCAGCAACTTTCTCTCTAAGGGTGTTCTAACTTTATACCCAACCAAATGGGTCGCATTCGTAAGATGAATTCTTAACGTCTGATATAGAGATTTGTGGCCGCGTCAAGGTCCAGCTCCAGGCTCCCGGTATTGATCAACTCAGCCAGCTCAGCACCTTCACTATCAAAGATGGTAAAGCTACTGTCCACCGATGGGTCAACTTTCCACTGTATGGAAATGGCTTGATTCCCACCCGGATTCACCTGGATTTCCCATTCTGCTTCAGATGTAAATGGATTTCTGAAATCATGGATAAGCCGCCGATTGGTTCCTTCAAACCAGGCGTAAAGCACCCCCGATGGTGGTGGGGGCGGAGCCTCAAGATCGATACCGCTGTCAAAATTATCTGTTGCTCCCTCTATCAATCCAAATCGAAGTTCTGATATAAAAGCGCCGTCCGTTACAACGAGCTGTATTCCCGCCTGCGCTGCAGATACCACAAAGTTTGCAAACACTTCAGTGTTTTCAGAAAGTACAAGCGATAGTGGATTGTCTGTTGATTCCAAATCTCCAGACCAATGGGAAAATCTCCAATTCGGATTCGCAATTGCTTCGAGCTGTAATTCACTGTTCTCCGCACCTGAGCCCGAAGTTATCACGCTGCCGGCCACACTTGTAGGCACAACATTAACTTGTAAATTCGGTGGTCCTTCGGTTTCTTCAAAAATATTACAGCCGGCAAGAATTATCAGTATAAAAACAGAGAACCTTTTAAGTGTGTTGATGAAATCCATAGCTATTTTATTAACGTAATTTTTTGAATATGAATAGCTGAACCAGCGGCAAGCCTGACAAAATAAATACCGGTAGAAAGATGCGCAGCATTAAAACGAACGCTATACTCTCCTGATGTCTGTCTTTCATTTCGCAGTGTTTGCACCCGCCTTCCCATTGCATCGAATACTTCAATTTTTACCTGAACCTGTTCCCTTAGCTGATATCTGATTGTTGTAGAAGGATTAAACGGGTTCGGATAGTTTGGCATCAGCCTGTGTTCGGCTATCAGATCATCTGTGTGTATTTTTTGAAGCTGAACATTTTCGAAGGGTTTCCCAATTAATGCGGGCTGACCGGGGAAAAGATTTAAAATCTGCTCCTCTGCATTATCTTGCAGGACCAATCGCCACACAAAATCAGGGTTTTGATTGTCATCAGACAGCGTGACCTGCACCGGATATCGTGAAGACTGAACCAGAAGTCGCTGTTGAGGCTGTTTTATAATACTCAGGCCGCTCTCCGTACGAACATCCAATACCGGATCGGGTGATATCGGAGGCAGTAAATATTTTTTCTCTGATGCCCCATCAACGTTATGATCGCCAAGCCAAAGCTTTTGCGATCTGCCACCGGCGATAAATTCAATTGCCGGCATCGTTATCTCCTGACGCTCTGATTGTCTGTTCAGCATCAATGACGCTTCGACCGGGTCCTGATCTGCATTAAGATCAAACTCAATGATTCCCGATTCATTGGCATGTATCCAGTATCCATGGTTTGGCCGAAGCTCCTCAACTGGTGCATAACCCGTCTCAAAATATCCATAAACAGGCGCATCAGACAATATCCCATCAGGGTCTGAAATGGACCCGACTTGTATTTGGTTAGCTGGACTTCCTATCAGGTTCCATCCTTCCTGGAGATTAACGGACGCATCCGTGATTCCCGAACCGGTCACCTGAATGGTTTCAGAATCAAACGTACCCGATTTGATCCAGTACCCATGCATCGGCTCAAGCTCATCCGAAAGCATATACTGGTTGGAAAAGCTAAAAAGAGTAATATTGCCCGGATTGGAAACAGGGGCATCCAGGGGAGAGCTCACGAGTCGCCACTCCGTGTTATCCGCCACTATCAGGCTGTTATTAAACGTCACTACGTTTGATCGCGGACCTTCTTCACCATCAACATTTACAGCCGAAATTTGGTAGTTGAAGCTGCTGCCATCTATAATCGCATCTTCAAATGAAGCAGCATCTGCGTCAGCCACTTCAATAGGCTGCAGACTCTCCATTGGTTCGCCCCTGTAAATAATAAAGTTTTCTATGAACGCTGCATTCATCGGCTGCCAGCTTATTTTCACAACGGAACCATCGCTCTGCAGTCCTGTTATAACCAGGGCATCAGGTACGGGCGCCGGTATGGGTTCAAATTCAATCACCGCTTTATCTGCCAGATCAACTTCAAATAACGAAACAGTCACCGAAACCTGCCCCACAAAATTACTCACCACCTCAAACTGATAAACCCCGCTATCAGTCTCAGACGGCCCGCTAATCACACTCCCGCCTGACAAACTGATGGTAAATTGATCACCCGAAACACCGGGGATCAGACTGCCATCGGGATCCCGTAAAGTAACCGTAACGATGGAGCCGTCTTCGCCATCAGCGATATGAGGAGAGGTTGCGGTCACACTCGAATTTACGGCGTCCACAATTGGCTCTGGCTCCGTGAATTCAATCCTAGCCGTCTGTTCAAGAATGACGCCCAGCGCAACGATCTTAAACTCCGCAATTCCCGCCCGGGTACTCACGACTGTAAATTGATAAATGCCCCCGGTCCGAGTTTCTCGAACTTGAGACGCCGATGTTCCATTTGGCAGATCAAAACTGAAATTTGTTGCATCCAACCCTGTTACAGCATCTCCGTTATTATCAATCAATTTTATGGTGATTATGGACTCATCTTCACCATCTGCAACATGTGGCGAGCTGGCGGAAACGGAAGACTCTCGGGCATCAACCTCAATCTCCGGTGATTCAAAGGTAATCTTTGCGGTTTGTTTTAATCGCACTCCTTTCACAGTGGCTTCAATCAATAAAGAACCCGGTTCTTTACTCACAACTAACGATGTATAAACTCCGGGCTTCTCGGTTTCACTAACGCTGCCCACATCAGCAACACCTTTCAATGAAAAAGTAAAGTCAGCATCTGTTAGTCCGCTAATTGGATCACCTTTCAAATCTACAATTATGAGAGTAACTACAGAGGGGTCAGATCCGTCAGCAACGTGGGGTGTACTGGCCTCAATCTCCGAATTATCCCCGTCTACAACCTGAATAGGTGATTCAAAATCGATTTCGGGCATGTCATCCAGCTCCACACCGTCCGCCGTGACGGTGACCGAAACGACCTCTGCTTCCGAATTGGTAACACTAAATTGGTAGGTCCCCGCGGTTACGGTTTCCGTAATTTCCGTTGCCAAGGCGCTGCCCGATACAGCAATTGAAAAGTCGGCAGCCGTGAACCCGGTAATCAGGTCATCTTCCTCATCCCTGAGAACAACGGTAACGATGGATTGATCCGTGCCATCCGCGGCATGAGGCGTCGTGGCGGTCACTTCAGAGAGCGTTGCATCCACAACCTGTGGTGGGGGTGCTTCGAACGTAATCTCAGGATTGTCGTCTAGTTCAGTGCCTGTTGCGGTTACCGTCACCGCTACAATTTCAACGACAGTGTTGGTAACTGAAAATCCATATGTACCCGGAATAGCCGTTTCCACAATCTCTGTGGCGGCTGCACTACCTGTCAATTCGATTAGAAAATTCCAGGATGGGAAACCAGTTATCGGATCATCCTCCTCATCTCTCAACACCACTGTGACAATGGATGCGTCGGTTCCATCTGCAATGTGAGGAGTCGTTGCCGTCACTTCAGAGTTAGTGGCGCTCACAACCTGTGGAGCTGCTTCAAAATCTATCGTGGGTTCGTCATCCAGTGCTGTTCCTGATGCCGTAATCGTAACTGTGACAATTTCTGCTACTGAATTGGTTACCGTAAAACTGTACGTGCCGGGTGTGCCTGTCTCTGTAATTTCAGAATCAGATGCACTGCCGGTTACTTCAATTGAAAAATTTGCAGAAGTAAACCCACTGATCGGATCATCTTCTTCATCACGCAGAATAACCGTAACAGTGGACTGGTCCACACCATCAGCCGTGTGAGGAGTTGTGGCCATTACTTCGGAGTTGGAAGCACTCACAATCTGAACCGCTGCCTCGAATATAATTTCAGGTTGATCGTCCAGTTCCACTCCATCGGCCGTAACGGTTAGCGTGACAGTTTCCACTTCGGTGTTGTTAATCGTAAAACTGTAGGTGCCCGGGATACCGGTTTCTGAAACATCAGCAGCCACTGCACTTCCGGTCATTTCGATTTCAAAATCATCGTCAACCAATCCGGTAATCGCATCATCGGCCTCATCACGCACAACAACAGTCGCAACCGAGGTATCCACGCCATCGGCCAGATGCGGACTCGTGGCTGTTACTTCTGAATTCTCTGCATCCACGACTTGAGGCGGGGCTCCAAAATCAATGGTTGGTTCATCATCCAGTTCTGTGCCATCGGCTGTGACTGTAACCGTAATAATCTCTTCAGCAGTATTGGTAACGGTAAAACTATAGGTACCCGCCGTGCCTGTCTCTGTAACCGCAGATGCCGAAGCACTGCCTGTTACTTCAATTGAAAAGTCTCCATCCGCAAACCCACTGATGGGATCGTCCTCTTCATCTCTCAGAACAACAGTTACTGTGGATTGGTCTACGCCATCAGCCGTGTGAGAAGTGGTGGCTGTTACTTCGGAGTTGGAGGCACTCACAACTTGTGGAGAAACACAATCCCCGGCAACAGCATCTCCGTCAATGGTCCAGCCATGATTGTCAATCAGGTTGTCTCTTGCCGTTTCGGCACAGTAAGTTAGCCCGGCAGCCCCCAGGTTCAAGCCCTTTGGCCCGTCATTTGCATCAACCAAATCCGACCAGGCTTCGAGTAACTTGTCGTAATTTTCTCGTGATAAACCAGAATTATCAAACAGTTTGAACATATCATTCCCAAAATCTCCGGTAACTCCGGTGATGTCCCAGCCGCTTAAATCCTGATCAAAACTTGTAGCATTCTCGAATGCACCACCGCTTACTCCGTCAAATTCCCCCATGTTTGTAACATTGCTTACATCCCAACCCCCAATATCCTGGTTGAAAGCCGGGGCGTTCATAAACATGCCAGAAATATCAGTTACGCTACTCACATCCCATCCTTCTCCTGTACCAGAATCGTAACCGATATCCTGGTCAAAATTTTCAGCCCGGTCAAACATCTGTCTCATGTTCTCCACACTGCTGACGTCCCATCCGCCAATATCCCGGTTAAATGACGTGGCATATTGGAACATCTGTTGCATATCGGTCACATTGTCCACATCCCAGTTGCTGATATCGCCGTTAAATGCACTTGCCTCATCAAATTTACCCTGGAACATCCGCCGCATGGTCTCAATATTCGATACATCCCAGTGATTCAGGTCACTATTCAGCTTGACAGCCTCTCCGAACATCCCTTCAAGAGACGTTACATTTGAGAGGTCCGGGGCATCCGTCGCATTGATCTCAAGATTAACGGCTCCATAAAAGGCAAAAGCCATGGAACTCCACTCGATATCACCCCACTGTTCAATTGAAATGAGTTTCTCTTTTTCTGAATCAGGATAATCAAAGCTGGCAAAGTGGATTCGGGGAAAATCTTCATAGATCTCAACCCGGTATACACCCTGCTGCGGCAGCGAAATGGTAAGATCTCCGGTGTTGGCCAGAAGCGTGCCGTTAACGCCGGCATCATCTGTTTTTTCCCAGTAGACGGCGTAGTTATATCCGGAACCCGTGGTTGGAATCTCAATATCGTTGTCATCGGTATCCCAAATAGTGATAAACGGATCCATACTTGTGATGCTGCAGCCGGCAGCAACTGAATCCCCACTGATGGTCCAGGAATTTGGGGCATTTGTGAGTATGTCGTGCTCAGCCTGACTAAAGCAGTACTGTAGCCCATCCGACCCGAGCGTAATATTGCTTTGAACGGTTTGACCAGACCAGCCTGAGAGGATGGCATCGTAATTACCCACCGACAGGCCGCTGTTGCTCAGCATGTTTTCCATCAACAATACATTCGAGATATCCCACATGCCGATATCCCGGTCAAAGGCCGCTGCATCGCGAAACATCGATTCCATTTTCTCCACGTTCCCCGTTTCCCAGTTATCGAGGTTTTGGTTGAAAGAGGAGGCCCCATAAAACATCTCTGCCATGTTCTCGATACCGGAAACGTCCCACTGGTTCAGGCTGCTGTTCATGGAGGCCGCATCGCGAAACATGGAATAGAGCGATATCACGTTGGTGAGGTCCGGGGTGTCGAGCGCATTGATCTCAAGGTTTGAAGCTCCGTAAAAGGCAAATTCCATCTCATCCCACACGATCTCTCCCCACGACTCAACGGACAGAATCTTCTCTTTATCGCCGGAATTATTGAAATAGATCCGGGGAAAATCACCCCTGATTTCGACGGTGTAGATACCGGGCGAGCTGTAAGTGTGTTCGATAAAATGGGGTGTATTCATTCCAGGATTGAGCACGTAACTCTCTTCTGAGCCGTCGCCCCAGTCTATTGTAAAATCATAGCCGTTTCCGAAGAGAGGGATCCGGATCTGGTCGTTACTGGACTCGCCCGGATTTTCTGTATTCCAGGTGGTGGTGAAGGGGTCCGTAATGACCGGACAGCTTGCGGCAGGAGTGTCCCCATCTAGGATCCAGCCCTTGTCAATCAGGGTGCTGCGCGCGCCCTCCGCACAATACTCCAGTCCGTTTACGCCGAGTGTGATCCCGGAGTTCACATTCTGCGTAGCCCATCCCGTTAGGATTCCGTCGTAGTTGGGCCGTGAGATGGCGGTGTTATCAAACAGGTTCGTCATTGAGAAAGAACCCGTAATCTCTTCCACATTCCAGCTGCCCAGATTTTGATTGAATGCGCTCGCATTACGGAACATCTGGTACATTTCGGTGACATTTTCCGTATTCCATCCGCTGATATCCCGGTTAAAGACAGATGCCCCGTTGAACATGCTGTTCATGTTGGATACGCTTCCGGTCTCCCAACCCGAAATATCACCGTCAAACGATGTTGCATTTCGAAACATGTCGGACATCGAGCTTACATTGGACACATTCCACCCATTCAGGTCCTGGTTAAAATCCCCCGCACCATTAAACAGCGCCCCCATATCGGTAACGGATGACACCTCCCACCCGCTGATGTCACCATTAAACTTCTCCGCATTCTGAAACATGCCGCTCATTGTCGTTACGTTCGAGACGTCCCATCCTTCACCCGTTCCTTCGTCATAACCAATGTCCTGATTGAATTCTATAGCACCGTTGAACATACGCCGCATGTTGGTGATGCCCGAAACGTCCCAGCCACTAATGTCCTGGTTAAAGGCGCGTGCATTCTGAAACATCTGAAGCATCCCGTTCCCCGTCACTGTGGTAGTATTCCACGCTCCAATATCCTTGTTGAACTCTCTTGCGTTATTGAACATCTCAGTCATACTGGTTACGGAAGAGACATTCCAGCTACTGATATTTCCATTGAATGCCCTGGCACCATCAAAGAGGTTTCTCATATCCGTCACGTTGGAAACGTCCCAGTTATTCAGGTCGGAATTCACAGAGCTTGCGTCTTCAAACATCCGGGCCATGGATGTGACGTTGCTCAGGTCCGGGGCATCCGTGGCATTGATCTCGAGATTTGACGCTCTGCGAAAGGCGTTCTCCATGCTGCTCCACTCGATATCTCCCCACTGTTCAACGGAGAGTATCTTTAGCCGATCACCCGAACCGGCAAAGAAGATTCTTGGAAAATCTCCCGTAATTTCAACCCGGTAGATGCCCGGATCGGGAAACGTTACCGTAAAAAAGGGCGTGGTAAACGTTTCCGTACCGTTTACGGACGGGTTTGTTGTGTCCTCCCAATAGAGCGTAAAGTTGTATGTCACACCATTTGCATGAGGTATCCTGATCTGGTCATTATTCGATGAGCCGGAATTTTCGGTATTCCAGATGGTGATGAAGTTCCCCGGATCTCCCGGAGTAATGGTGGATACCTGTGCCAGCACTGCCGATGCCGACAGCAGCAGAATTACAGCAGCCCAAATAAGTGCTCGGAAAAGGTTCATAAACGTCGTTAATGGCTGATTTACTGAGTTGAAAGAACCACTCATTTAGAATTGCGCAGGAATGAAGGGAATCACGACATGGTGGGGTTATTTACTTTGGCAAGCTTTGAACTTCAATGCACCCATTGTCAACGCATCAACCTGACAGCACCCACTGGATCTGTCAGCGTTAGGCAATCTATTGGACGCTGACAAGCGCCCCGAAAATCGGGACCAGAAAAGCACTGGCTTCGCACGCTGTCAGGTCCCGTTCAGTCCAACAGCGCCCTTGCCTCTTCAAATTGGTTTGCCCGATGAAGTGCCTCAATCAAATATTCTCTCAAAACAGGATTCTCTTTTTGATGATGATACCGACTAATCCAACGCGAACAGAGCGAATCCAGCTTCCCTTGTTTTTGATGAAGTCTTACCAAAGAACGGTACGCATCTTCGTTCCGGTCGTTAAGCGTTAATACTCGTTCAAAAGAGAGCACTGCTTTTGTAAATTCACCGCTTTTAGCATATAATTTGCCCAAATAAAGATGGCTCTCTTCATAATCTGGCTGCAAGCGTGCCGTATGTTCAAACTGAATACGAGCATCCTCATAAAGATTGTTTTGATAATAAAGCATGCCCAGATAGTGCTTCAGCAGCGCGCTATCAGGATAAGTATGCAGCGCTTTTAAATAAACATCTTCAGCCACTTTATGCGATTTTTTGCGGTTTAGGTAATTCATCATCGCCTTTACCTCCAAACCGATTTTCGTTAATTCTGAAGACACCTGAAAAAGAGGCGGGTTCGGAGCGCGAAATGTCTGCAAGCCGGCCTCGACTTCGGCTTGAGTCAGTTTTTTCCGGTCCTCGTAAAAAGCTACCATGCCCGAGAGTATATCAACATAACCGGTGCTCACTTCTTCTTTCATCCATTCCGGATACTCTCGCAACAACATCCATTGCGCCCAGCCGTCGTATAGCGTACCTGCAACTGGCTCGAGCACTTGTTTTTTTCCCTGATAAGTATGTAAAAGTTCAGCATATTCAATTCGTAGTTTTGGCGAATCTTTCTCTTCCAAAACCTGCTTCAATATTTCAGCTGCCTCATCACTCTTTCCATTCATTTTAAGAACAATTCCAAGATCTGACATTAGAAGGAGATCTCCCGGCCAGCGCGCCAAGTGTTTTCGATACGCACTTTCGGCAGAATCAAAGTCCTCCTCATACAGCCATGAACGCGCTGCCGTTTGTGCATAATCGGGTCTGTTTTTCGTAACAGCCAGCGAATCAAACCAAGTGCTTGCTTTTGCATATTGCTGAGCCGTTATTAGTTCAAGTCCATACTCTTCGAGCACCTGTTCGTCATCCGGAAACTGCTCTTTTTGCAGCCGAAGCACCTCCAGCACGCCTGTTTGGTTGAAACGCTGCCGGTTCATCTCCAGCAGTGTTTCATACAGAACTCTTTCCTGCGGATATTCCACAATCTTCTCCAGGAAAAAATTATTCGCCTCTTCGGCTCGGTTTGCACTTAATAGTGCCTTTCCATACAGGGCAGCCCGATTCATATTCGTCTCATCCGTTCTGTAAAGCCTCCCCAGAATCGTCACCATCTTATCATTCTCTTTGCGCTGCTCATAAACCTGTGCCATCATCAACAGAAGATTCTCGGATGTCGGAAACCGATCAAGCCCAGTGTTAAGAGCCTCATCCGCTTCAGCCCACTTTTCCTGCTTTATCAGTACATAGGCAAGATTATTATGGACGCTTAGGCTCTCGGGGTCAAGTACCCGTGCACGTTTGTAGGCCTCCTCAGCTTCGAAATATTTACCGTCATCAAAAGCCGAAACCGCCACCTGCTGATAGATCCGGCTCAGGTATGCTTCGACATCTTTCCGAGAAATCCCCTCTGTCTGATCTCTTCCCGATTCCACAAACTCCATTAGTACACCTTCAAACAGCGGAACTGCTTTTTCAATCTCTGTTTGAATGAGAGCCTCGCCCTTCATCATTCTCAATCGCAGTGATTCCGGAAATTCTTCCAGTCCCAAAGTTGCTGATTCAATGGCAAGATCAGGACTCCGGTTCAGAAGATGAGAGCTCGTGAGATATATGTAATTCTCAGGTGTGGCCTGTTCAAACCGGAGCGCCTGCTGAAAGGTTTGAATGGCCTTATCGAATTCCTTTAGTTCGTAATGCACTATTCCCTGTTGTCCAAAATACTGCGAAGATTGAGCAGAGAGAAGAAGAGGAAATAGTAGTAGAAAGAAAAGAGAATAGAATCTGCGCGAATATTTATTTTGGAATGATGTGATAATAGTGAATAGATATTTCTCCTGGTTACCGAAACAGTGAGAAAATATGTAATCAAAAATCCTGACCGTATGTCTTTTTACCACGATGACCCGAGGGCACGAAGTTTCAAGAAGGTGGGTGGTTATATATGAAGAAACTTCGTGTTTACTTCGTGTCTTCACGTCTTCGTGGCCAGAAAGTACGGGCTTGTTCACAGCGTAAGCATGAATAGCGACATTGGTGGAGAGCGATTGAACCACCCCCAGCCCCTCCTTGAGAAGGAGGGGAGAATTAAGTTCCAGGAATTTAATTTTTGAGTCCTGTTTCATGAATCAAAATTCTGCTATTAAAATCACCTTCTCACCGCCTGAACGGCCACGGCTTTGCGGGCTTCCCGACCGGCAATATCGTACGGAAATACCTTAAACCATTGTCCCGCCTCACTGCCGGGATCGATGAACCGGTATTGACCCGATTCGGTTTCCCCAATGGGTTCATAAACACCTGTAGCAATATCTGATCGGTATATTCTGAACCCGTTTACCTGTGAGCTGTCCAGCACCTGCCACTGCAAAATCACTCCCTGCTCGGTATAAAGTGCCTGTACATTTCTGGTTCGCTCCGGCGGGTGTAGCCTGTTAGCCGTGATAGGATCGGACATCACCGGACTGGATTCATTTCCCACCGAATCCACGGCCGTCACGGAATAAACGTACTCCATATTTAGATCAATAAAGTCATCGCGAAAATATCGTTCGCCCCGCGGATTTTCAACCAGCAGGTTTCTTTCTTCTGAACCCGATATCTGCCTGAAGAGCCTGTATAGCGTCACATCACCTGATCCGGAGGCATTCCAGCTGACCTGAATTCTTTCGCCGTTCCTCATTCGGGTTTGAACGGCTGATGGCGAATCCGGTGCATTCAGGTCCGGAATTTGAATTTCTGTCCATACCGTATCGCTCCGGTTTCCGTTTTGGCCAACAGCAACCACACCATAGTCAAAAAATACGCCGTCACGGAATCCATCATTGTCATATCCCACATCAACAAACTGCTCATCTGTATGGGCGGTTTGGTTTAGCTGATCGTAAATACTCCCCGCTTCCGGACCGGCTTGGCGCCGCAATATTTGATATGTCCGCAGCGATCTATACTCTTCTCCCGGTGTCCACGTCAGCCTGATGCTCTTTTGATCCACGTTATAAACAGCCTCAAGCGCTGTAACTTCAGATGGCGTCGTGTAGTCCCAGATGTATACATTCGCAGGATTGGAAAAGGGGCCTTCGTTTCCATTGTTATCCACCGCGGTAACGGCATACCGGTACTGCGTTCCCGGCTCTGCCTGTTCGTGGATGTAGAACGTCTGAAGAGGTGGCAGCAGGCTGTCGGTCAGCAGCGTGTAATCCTCCTCTTCGCCACGAGCAGCGTAAATGCGGTATCCTGCAAGATCCAGGTCCGTGCTAACCGGCCATGAAATTTCACCCTTATAATTTTCATTTGCCCTGGCTTCAACATTGGAGATAATTGCGGGAGGTACATTGTCTTTTACTACCATCCGAATAACCTCACCTTTCCCTGATGACTGGCCAGAATAATCCAGCGCTTCTACCCAAAATTCGTACTCACGCCCTAATTCCGAAACTCTTATATATTTTCTAAAATCCGAGTCGCCAAGGGTTCGAACCAAAACCGCGTTCGTCGCATCAACCACTTGTCCTGTTTGAAGATCTTTATAAAATGTTTTGAACCGAATCACATCGCTGGTTTCGGGCATCTCCTCTCGCGTTGGGTAGTTCCACTCAAGCGTTACCGTTTGGTTACTGTTTTCTGCCTGAAGTAGCTGAGGCGGCATTGGTTTATCGGGTTCTGCGTTTCCAGATCCTTCAATCACAACACCTGTTGGATTATTGAGGTCATCCACGATCTCGAAGCGATAAGAGACCTGGCTGCTTACCGGTGCTTCCTGGTCAATAAAGGCACGGCCAAGTTCAATGGCTAGTTCGGGGATGGCGGCCTGAATTACCATGGCCTGATCCGTTGGAGATCGTAATGAAAGAAAAATTCGCTGCGGATCATCTATTCCAAGTTCATTAGCGATAAATTCAAATTCATCACCGAGGTTTCGCTCCAGCTCATATCCATTCTGAACAGGGAAGATGGGGGTTTTCGTTAGCACTTCCCACTCTTCTCCCTCGATCTGACGATACACATTGTATCCATGGGAAAGTGGAATAACTGCATTATGCAAGATGTAAGATGTGCCGTCAGTACGGGTAAGAATGACCAATTCTGAAGTTTGGCTAATTTGCTGAGCCGAACCCGAAAAAGGAAACAGAAACACCACGCATAGGGAGATAATCAAAGTGCGCAAAATTTTGCCGGTCATAAATATTATGGTTTGTGTATTAGGTATTGCGCAATCCATCATTTAAACACGACATCTCGATCTAAAAGCCTTTGACCTGGTATTGTATAGAGTGACACCACACTCCCGACAGCCTCCACCAGATCTACCTGACAGCACCCACCGGATCAACCTGACAGCACCCACCGGATCTGTCAGCGTTGATCCCCAGATTACCCAATACTGTCAGGACCTTCGGACGCTGACAGGTTTTTACGATTGAGATTGCTAAGGGATTAAATAGATACTTTATGGATACGCCGTCTGCACCCTTGTTAACCCGCTGCCGTTTGTAATGCGAACTTTTACCCGGTACTCCATCTGCGGATAGTTAAAATTTAGCACCGGTGAATAAACAGGGTTCAACCTTATCGTGTCACTTCTTGGCTGATCATACTCAGCCAAAACAAAATGTTCAAAACCGGCAAGAATTGAAATATCACCCCAGGAACCGGTTGGACCTGATCTTCTTTCAATCCAGTACTCCACTTTTAAAATTCCAGATTCCGGGTCGTGGATATCATCCACAAAAATTCGATACCTGGGTACCTGTGAACCCTGTTGCCAGGTATAATCAAAACTCACATCGATTGTTGCCGACAGGGGTGGAGAATCGTCAATAACCATTGGCCCTGTTGCATAGATATCTGAAGTCATTCCGAGAGTGTTCACGCTTCTGTAGAGAATATAAAACTCCTCCCCGCCTGTCTCACGCAAAATTTCCTCAGGGATATCCACATACCGATTGAAAAACAGGAAACTGCTATTCCAGAGATCCAAAGACCGGTCATAATCCCAATCAAGATCTACCTGGTTCCCGCCCGGAAACGGCCTTATGATAATATCCATTTCTCGTCCGGTGGCAATGGCATATTGGACGCCAAGCAAGTCAGACTCCGGATCAAAGGGCGGATCAATGACAAACAGCTTCACCCCATTGGGCTCGGGAATTGCACGGAGTTCCCCTGGTTCCGGCAGGGTATAGTCTTCCAGTTGAAATGGCCCAAATGTATTCAGTTCTCCGGTATTTCCGGCGTTATCCACGGCCCGAACGTGCCAGTATATATCTTCCCCAACCTCAAAGTCCGGATTTTCAACAATCAGCTCGCTTCCCTGAAATATGTCGGCAAACTGCTCAAACTCTTGCAAAACCATGTCATCACTTCCTGTCAGGGTGTATTCAAACCGGGATATACCGGAATAATTTTGAGGTGCTTCAGGGCTGCGGCCTTCTTCGCTGAACGGATCCGCAGCAAACGCTTCAATATTTCTGAAATGCAGCCGCTGATCCGATTTTTCACTCCACGATAATCGTGTTTCTGTACTACCATTGTATGGCTGCAGTTCTGTAATAGGGCCGTAGGTTCTCCTGACCGCTGATGGTGGCTGCTCAGCCGGGATTGTTGACCGGTCATACATAATGAATGACGGTATTGTGTTGTCGTAAATAAACGGTGCCTCGAATTCCTGAACCGGACTCACCTGCCCCAGGGTATTTTCAACCCGGGCGCTGAAATAGTACGGCACACCCGGCTCCATTTCAAAACTGCGGGCGGGGCCGGTAATTGTCTGCAATGTATTGACGTCACTGTTTTGAATCTGCCCCTGTAACGTTGTCCACTCAATCACGTCTGCCCCTCCCGGCGACGTTCCAATACTGTATTCCCACTTTCCAATTCCTACTTCGGGATCGTTTCCTTTTATTTTCAGCATAATATTATCCGAAGAATTCGTCCAGTAGGCAAAGCCGTATTCACTTTCTGCAGAGGTATACAATTCCCTCAGATCTATTTCAGGCCTTTGAGGCGGATTGGTTTGTGAGGGGACTATACTGCCTGATGAGGTAATCATCTCAGGCGATACATCCGGGGCCACATCCACGCTGAAGGTTGCACTCCGCACGGCCGTATTGCCGCCGGATCCCCTGACCCTCACCGAAAAGTTGACCTCTTCAATCGTATCATTGTCTCTCGAATATGGGTACAGAGTAAAATCATTACGATTGCCCACAGATATGAACCCGTTGCTGCCCGTCCCTGATGACCCATATTCCACGCTGATTGCCGTTTCGACAACCCGATCCCTGTGAGTGGCATTCCAAATCAACCCGGTTTGATTGTAGAAGGATTCACTGTTTTCAGAGACCATCTGAATATCGGTTATCTGAGGAGGGAGCAGCTGCTCGGCAAGAAAGTCCCGAACTGCCTCGTACCCGTCCAACCGATTTCCATTCAATATCAGTAGTTCTTCCTCATTCTGAGCCGTTTCATCCGGTGACCAGTGGACATACTCATCGATCATGTTGTAAAGAATCGCGGTCGTATTCGCTTTGATGGTATAGAAATCATCCAGAATGCCTGTCATGTCCCGAAGCGGAGCCATGATTTGAGTCCGATACTCATCATGGGTAGACGTCATCTCACCATTCAGGAGGTAGTCCAGCCTGCTTTCCCTGTACTCCGTAAGCCCGCCATAATTCATTTCCCACCAGAAATTCAGGTTAGACTGCCGGATATTCTCCCGGTCTGCGTTATTGAAAGCATAAATCGGTGTGGATAGATTATCATAGATTTCCTGAATCTCGGCCGGCAAATCGTAGCCTGAACCCGGCTGTGCCAAAAACGGGAAACCCGGATTTTCCTGCTTCAGTTTATAGATGAAGTGATTCCTGTTGGCAAATCTCAGCGCAAAATCATTTACATCACCCTCCGGGCTGGTTATATTTTGCCTCGTGGCAAAGGCAGCAGTGGCCATCGAATTGTGCTGGTTCGAGATCGTCTCACTTGCATTTTGTATGGCACTCTGATTTGAGTTCATGTACACGAGAAGATTCATCGCCCAGTTTACCTCTTTGTTGAACCTGTCTGCCTCAAAGGCAAAGTACTTCTCCATCTCCATGTGCACCCGCCCATACCAGTGCGCCAGATTGATCAGATGGTTGTCCTCTCTGGATGAATTATTGGTTTGCAGCAGCGTGCTCATCTCTTCCAGGCTGCGCATCACGCTTTGGATATCACTCCGTATGGCGGCATCCAGCTGTTCCATCTCATTGCGATACTCCTGAGAATTGGCAATTTGCTGACCCGCAAGCTGGTCGTCGACCTCAAAATCCACCGACTGTGTAGCGGACAAGCTTGGCGCAGGTGTCTGTACGTTTCGTACCGGTGATTCAGACATGCTATCGATCAGGTTGTCGTACTGCTGCTGCGCGTAATCGGAAAGCTCCTGTGCCGTCAGCATATCCGCACTGATCTCGCTTTCCAACCCGGTTAAAATATCAATTGCGGTTTCCGCCATGGTCTGGTGTTGGGATGCTGATGTGGAGGCAAATTGAGGATCGGAGCTCAGCATCACACTTTGTCTGACAGCCTGCAGCGCCTGTGGCAGGCTCTGAACGGTTTGAGGATCATGAATCTCATCGTCCCAAAGGCTCCGCTGATATTGGGACAGTCCGTAGAAGTTCTGTCCGGCCATGCGTGCATCCCCGGCGGTTTGGATCTCAAAGTTGGGTTCCAGTGTAATCTCCAGGGATTCCATGGCACCCGGAATACCGTTCATCAGAGCGTAAATATGATCCTGAAACTGCTCCATCTGCGCCTGTGCCTCGACGATAAGACTGGCATTCGCATGTTGCCCCAGTCCATAGTCCAGCCCGTCTTGCGAAGAGTATGATGCCCAGGCTGAACCGCACGTATCACCCAAAGGTGTACCCACACAGCCGTGCACCGATGCAAAAAAGATATAACCTGACGGATTACGCGTTAAGAATGCCGCCTGTGCAGATGCCGACACAGAGGCAAGCCCCATCAGGGAGGCTTCCACATCAAAAATAATATAAGCTCCAAACGGGTAGGAATAACTTGGGTCCGTAATCATCCAGACTGAGCCCGTCAGCTGGCTCTGCACCTGGATAATGGCAATATCGAGATCGAAGCCGAGATACACCTCCAGCATCACGCCGGGGTTACCGGCCAGGAAATTTCCTCCGCCATTCATCACGCCGCCAAAGAGCTCGAAGTCGGCATAGCCGATTATTCCCCACACAATCCCAGAATCCTGCTCATTCATGAAATACTGAATCCCTCCACCGCCTTCCAGTACGAAGGGGACCGAAATCGAAACATCGATACCAATGGACATAGCGAACGGATTTCTCTGAATCGATGCCGACAATGTACCCTCCACCTCGGTTTGAGCCACGCTGTTTTCACCGTCCATCCCCAGTACATTCACCCGGGCATCCATGTAAAACGATTGGCTGGTTACCTGGAAGAATGTGGAGCCCTCCACTACGTATTGCCCTGCCGTACCCGCAATTCCGACGGATGCATACAGCATTACGGCAAAATCGGCCTGTCCCTGGATTTGGGCCGCACCTGGATCCACAAGCTCGTGTCCAAAATTACCCAGCGCATTGTGAACCATGGTCAGATCCTCCTGTACTGGCTTGTAGAAAAATCCGCCGCCTGCTCCGGTCAATGTCACAATTCCCGGCACGATCGGTATTCCGGCTGATGTTTCAACGGCAACAAAGAGCCCGAAACTGACTTCTCCGCCAATGTTCGAAAACTTGCCTGCAACCAGCGCCCCGATCGTACCTCCAAAATTTCCGGTGGCGGCAGCTCGCAGCAGCACGCCCTCGCTGGACTGCACATAATTAATGCTCGCACTCATTTCAAAAATGCTATCTATCTCAATGAATGCATTTTCGATGGTGAGCGAGCTCAAACCTTCCGCCGTACGATAGAACATCACCCTGTCCACGCCCCCCTGAATGCCTCCGGACTCACTTCCCGTATCCGCACTTATACTCAGCGACAATGCTTCAAAGTCCGAATTCTCACCAATTTCGGGGCATGGGCCAAAACATAGAAGTTCGACCACTTCCACGCTGTTTTTTGCCACTTCACCACTGCTGAAATCTCCATTTTGCTGCAGCTCTTCAGGGCCTTTTTCTTCGGTATCGGCCAGGTTGATGCTAAACCCGTTTTCATCTTTTTGGTAGATAAACTGGCCCACGGTAAGGGACGCCACACCAGCCACCGAGATAGATCCGCCCTGGATATTTCCGTAATCCACAAGTCCTTCCTGGGTAATGATGATTCCGCCGTATGCCAGTTCGGCTTCCACCGATTCGAGATTCATGCCCGCCTGCCCGTCAAGCCTAATTTCAAACCCGTTCTCAGAGGAACCGGTGATATCTGCCGAAACCGCAATCGTGAAGAAACTCAAGTCGAATTCAAATGCAGGGTTTCCTGTGATGTTGTACTGCAGCTGCACCTGGCTCCCGTCGTATGATATCCCGATTCCAGCATTATTCGGGAAGTTAGCTGCCTGGCCAAACTCAAGAACCGGGTTTGGCTGCGTGTTCAGATAAATCTCTCCGTTGGCAAAAAGTCCGGCGTTTTCCCACTCGAACGGATCGATCTGCGCACCTACTTTCGTAAGTGCAAATTCTCCGAATTCCAGCAGCTCGAATCGCTCATTCTCCAAGTCAAACTGCAGCCCGCCCTGGTCCACAACGATCTGACCACTATCATCGCGGTAGATTGCCAGTTCTCCCGTTGCGCTGTATTCATCGGCGGGAGCAGGAAGCGTGAGTTCCAGCTCCGATTCCACACGAATGCCGTTCTCAAAATTCAATTCAAATGACTGCATCACCAGGTACTCCTCAAATATATTGACCGCCGAAACAGATACATCGCCGATGGATATATCACCCGAGGTACTGATCACCAGCTCTTCATAACCAATCTCCTGCTCCAGAAACTGGATGTTTCCGTCTGATGTGATCGTCAGCTCACGTCCGGTTAAACCAATAGCGGGATTGATGAGCGAAAAGACCACCGCATTATCAAACAGTCCGAACTCTTGATCACCCAGCTCACCGTTGATGGCGCCAATATCAAATATGATGGATGGATTGGATTGAAGATTGTCAGCTCCAACCATCAGCTCCTGTACCGTAACCAGTACCGGCTCAGCCAGCAGATCCTCAAACGACACCTGCCCGTTGATGCTCACATAAAATGACTCCTCATCTGCGTAGAGGGTGATCGGATTCTCATCATCAAGCTGAAACGTTGTGGCCCCGAACGTGAGGCCATCATGCTGATACGGTTCGACCGCAAAATTCCACGCGTTTCCACCCCATGTTGAGTTGAATGCGAGAGGTTCATCACCATCACCCATCACCAGGCTGCTGCTGAGCGTCCCCTCAAAACCAAGGCTGTTTTGTTGGCCAAATATGGCGTCAATTCGCGTAAGAGTCGCGCTGAATGCATCCCCCGAAAGATCGCCTGAACCGGAAATGCTGACATCAACAATTGGATCGGCCTCAACGAAAAACGATCCGGATTCAATGCCGTTTTCGCTCAGCGTTGCAAACACTTCTGCCTCAGCATCTTCATCTATATTTTGAAAAATGGATGGCAGATCGAATCGAAGGCCGGCCTCCAGTTCCAGTCCGTTTTCGGAAGAGAGGGCAAGGCTCGTAACGGAAACCGGAAGGTTCAGCATCTCCTCAAGATCAATCTCACCCTCAAGTGCCAGGTCACCGCCGGTTACATTGAATGCATCATCGGTAAATAGCGTAAAGCTGACACCAGCCGTAAGTGTATCTCCGGGTGATGAAAACGCTGCGAATATGATAGGCAGAAATTCTCCATTCGTCGAAAACGTGTAGCCATCGTCGGTGGATTCCGCCTCGATAAATGGGGCGCCGTTCTCGTCCCGAAGCTGTATGTACGCCACCTCCTCTGTGGGCAGCGGGAGCCGATCGGGCACCAGCGCCACCAGACCAACGCCAAGGTGAATCCCGTCTTCATCAATCATGGCGATGTACTCTTCAGCCGGAGGCTGCCCCTCCTGATCCCAATAGAATTCTGCGCGCCCCCGGGTTACCGACAGTCCGTTCAGGCTCATGGCAAAATTGTCCATCAGCTCCACCCGTAGATTGCTGTAGATCTGATTGTTGAATTGCAAAACGGCACCGGATGAACCGTTGAAGGTGAGTCCGCTTGAGTCGAGCGTGATAGCCGCATCGAGGTTCATCCGAAGCAGGTCTTCCTCCGGCAATGGGGAGCCTGTTGCAGCCAGTGCAAACGCGAAGGGACTTACGGTGAAGTCGACCGCGACGTCAGAAGCGATAGTGGCAGACCCACCAACAATCTCAAAGGTTGGAAGCTCAAATACCAGCTCTTCATACGTTACCTCTATGTTCACCGGATCGTGACTGAGAGACCCCTGACCGGTCAGTGTTAAACCATCGGCACTTAGTGACGCCTGGTTTACACCCAGCGAAAAGAGCGGATTTTCTATTTCATTCATGGGTAAACCAAGTTCAAACGGCTGGTTGATAGCAATTGAGCCATCACTGATCTGTCCGGCAATGACGTCAAGTGTCAGATCTCCTGAAACCAGAAGCGGCTCCGATCCTTCGGATACCGGTAGTGATACCTGGGCGCTGCCGTCCATCTCAACCTTTTGCTCATTTTCATCGAGAAAGAAGTTGAGGCTGGCTGCGGTCATCTCCAGCGTCAGCGGACCCAGCTCCAGCATACCGCAAGGCTGCATATTCTCGATAGTCCCCTCCAACGCCCGGCCATCGATAATGCTCAGGGAGAATTCCGCATCGGAGCAGAGATTCGGATCGTTCACGGTAAATGCCGGAAGCTGACCAAGGCTTCCGCTGATGTCAACATCCACAGCCTGTCGAAATCCCCCGTCAATATCTACTTTTCGAAGGGCGCCGGAGATCGCTTCTACCAGTAAGGTCGGGGAATCTATGTCTGATCCCGGTATTACCGGTATTTCAACCGGACTCAGGAATCCGATCGGTTCAACCTCTCCCACCAGGTAGCCCTCATCCAGGCCCACATTGGAAAAGAGTAGTCCGTCGGGAGGATTCAGTCCTGTGCCCTCAAACTCCGGCAGCATCAGGGAGAAATCCATCGAGAGGCTGTTCCCGATTTCGGGCGTTTCAGACCAGATCCAGGAGAGGTCCGGGGTACGCAGCGCCAGTGGTGTGAAAGTAAAACCGCCCAGCTCTACATCTGGCAGGTTCAGCCCCGGAATACTGGCTTCGCTGATACTCTGCGTGGGCAGAAAGAATCCGTCGTTTCGAATTTCGATCTCCCTGACCGGGAAATCCAATTCTTCGTTATCGGCAAGCGAAATATGCAGAATCGCATCAAGCAAAATAGCAAACTCGAAACCGCTGCCGGTTGTATAGCTGAAATTCTCAACCGAAATCATCTCTTCTAGTCCAATGCGAAACTCTCCAAGATCGATGGCGGGAACATTCCCAAAAGCGTAGGCATCAAATTCGGTTATCTCCGTGTAGCCGCCCGATTGGGTTCGAATGGTCAGGTCGGCGCCGGCCTGCTGTCCCTGCTCGGTATCGATGCGAAGGTTGCCGTCCACAAAAAAGTCGTAGTTTGATGCTCCCGATCCCACCATCATCTCAAAAAAGCCGCGTAGTGCGGTTACGCCAATGGTAACCTCCTCATCCGGGGTCAATGAGAGTTCAGTATTCATCCCGGAGAGTTCCAGGTCCGCCCGCACATATCCATCACCCCGCAGGTAGAAAGCGACCTCTGCCTCATCGGCCAGCTGTTGGTCGAACAGCATCAAATCACCCAATAGGTAGAGTGCGGTGGTTTCAATATCGTTTACCATGCGGGTTCCGAACTCAATGGCTCGGGGAACCAGCGGAATGTTGAGATGGCTGAGATCAAACTGAGGATCATTCTCCGGAACCACCGCGCTGACTGAACCAGACACGATTTCGGGACTGAACGGATTGGGCGTAATCGTGAGATCGTTCAGCGAGATTTCGGCCAGCTCGGGTGGATTTGCCGGATTGAGATAGGGCACCACCAGCGTGAGCGGCTGGCCCGGCAGCGATGTGATCACGAAGTTACCATCCTCATTTTCGGTGACTTCAACCAGAAGCTCATCCTCTTCCCGAAGCTGGATATAGGCGATCTCCTCTGTAGGCAGCGGCAGGCGCTCAGGAATCAGAATATCAGCAAAGAAAGCGGGTACCGGGTGGAAGCCCGATGGATCGGCGTAGGCAAAGTGATCTCCCTCATAGTAAAAATCGGCACGGCCGCTGGCCACGCCAAAAGGGTTGAGCGCCATTCGGAAATTATCGCTGTACTCCACGGTGACGGCAGTATCGTAATCCACGCCATTGTAGGAGACCGATGCACTTGCCGTACCCGATGCGCGAAGCCCCTGCATATCAATTATGATGTTGCCGGCAAGCTCCATCAAGATGCCGTTCTCGAGAGACAGTTCAGATCCTATGGATACGGCACTGAATTCAAAGCCGGAGAGATCTTCCGCAATGCCCGCTTCAAAGGCAAAGGCGTCGTCAAAAATAATTCGTCCGTCTTCAACCGTGAGTGTTTCCAGATCAAAGAGAAAGTCCTCGAACGTCACGCCCATGTTCGACTCGGGCAGAATCAGTTGATGCCGGCCGTCTACGTAGAATCCGTCACCCGTAATCTCTGCATAATCGATCCGGAAGCTCAGCACCGGGTTTTCTTCGGTGGGTATGTGCCAGTCGAACGGCTCGTCGATGATGAAGGAGGCCTGCGTTATGGCGCCGGAGATCAGGTCGATGGAGGCGGTTCCGTCCACCTCAACTCCGTCGGGCAGAGTGATCGTCGCTTGTGCATTCATCACGGCCTGTTGGCCTTCTTCATCAGAGTAGCTGAAAACGATATCTGAATCTGTAACCTGTGCCTCAAACGGCCCGATCTGCAGCGGACAGCCGGGAACCACGTTTTCCAGCGTGCCTTCAAGGCCTTCAGAAATCACAAACTGTTCATCTTCAAACGCGATCGGCTCCATCCCGTCACATGTAAACGGAGTGCTGATACTCAAATCGCCGGCAATATTCAGGTCGCCGAAAGGTTCAATTTCATCAATGGTGGTATAGTTCACCCCGGCTGAACCGGAAATTGCATCAATGTAGATGGTGATGCCGGCTCCCGGCTCCCAGACACATCCTTCAAAATCAGCAAGCGCAAGGTCTCCAGCAACGCTGTTTTCATCCACGCGGCCGTTTGTGAGTTCCAGCGATGTTCCAAGAAGGCACTGCGGAGCACCAAAACCATTCTGCACAACTGCATTTCCTTCAAACAGAAGGTCCCATGAACCCGTACCCGTTTCGTCCCAGTCAAACAGCGGAAATGTAAACGAATTTAGGCGAAAGAAATCCAGGCTGATTTCGAACATCTGAGCGTCAAAAACCGGCAGAGTTCCAAACTGGGTTTCCAGATCGGTTTCCGAGAAGGTAATTCCGCCCCGGTCGATTTCGATATCGCTGATTACTGCAGAAGCCCAACTGTCGAATGCCTCTACTTCAATAATGGCGTCAAGCGTCATGCCAAAGTCCCAGGCGCCCGTCGCCGGATTGAAACTCAGTGTATTCAGCTCACTGTTTTCAATCTGAAGCAAAGCAAAACCGAGATCCACTCTCGGATTGATTCCCGGACAATTGCTTTGGGAGCTCACTACATTTAGCCCCTCTTCGCTGCTTAAGTCGATCACCGCGCTGCATCCGCAGTAGCGATCGTTTTGCGTCTTCAGGCCGATACCCGATCGTAATTCCAGATCGTATGAAAAATCACCTGAACTCTGCCCAAGGGTTACATTTCCGAGCACCCGATTCACCTCCAGCATCAACTGATCACTATCCTCCATAAGCGGTATTGAAAACGTGTCGCTGCACAACACGTCGGCCGATAGAGCCTCTTCGCTCATGGTGTAGCCGGTTATATTGCAGGGAGTCTCAATACCGTTAAGCAGTACATCTCCCGTCGCAAACGTTTGATTTTCGGGATACGAAATGCCCAGACTATACAACTCAAGAGTTAGGTATTCATCACTGTACTGAACCAGCGGCTCACCCGATATTTCAGCCGTTCCGCTCAAGCCGTCGGGTGCGACCGTCAATGATGCTACTGCATCTGCAGAATTAACGCCCGGCAAATTAAGTGAGATTTGAGTGGAGATGTTTTGTCCAAAGCTCCAGTTCAGAGCTTCGAATTCGACCCATGAGTTCTCATCCGGTAGTATGTTGGTAAGTAGACCCGCCGGGCCGGTCAAAGAACCACCCATCAACACGGGATTAGAGAGCGACTGTTTTTGAATGGTAAGGTCACTCACCTCAACATCGGTTTCTATAAATGAACCGCCAGTAAATTCGAGCTCCAGCGTTGCCTCGCCATTCAGGATATAACTACTCGCTGTTTCTGTTGCGCTGAGGTTTCCAACGCCAGTAAGCGTTGCAAAACCGGGAATGAGCGTAATGTCCTCAACCAGGCTGACGTCTGCAATAAGCTCCTCGCCCGGTTCATCAGACAGATAGGTAAACGTTTGGATCTCGGTTTTGCCATTATTCTGCAGCGGCACATTTCCCATCACGTCGGAGGCGGTAATCTGCCACGCATACTCCGCACCCGGTTCAAGCGGCAGATACTGTAGGGTGTAGGGCAGGGTGGTATTGCCAACCAGCGTTTCCAGTGCGTGTTCACGATTACTGTTTATGGCCTGGAGCGGACTTTGACCAGGCAAAACCTCAACCAAAAGAAAATCGTAGCTCATTTGAATGCCGGCAGTATTCACGACGGGTGTCCAGGAAAAAACGGGGGTATCCAGCGTTACATTTGCTCCGTTTGGCGGCGAAACCGGGATTGGCGGCTGTGGATAGCGGACAGAAAAATTGGCGGCATCCGGTAGCGCAGCAATATTTGTTTGAGCCGTCGCAGGACGTGCCTCTATCACAATACTGTATTCCCCCTCCGGAAGCGTTCCTGTTTGGATAATCTGATTTCGAATTGAGCCGTCTAACTGACGAAATACATCATCAGCCCCCTGTGTAAAAAACAGCTCTTCAAAAAATGATGTAAATACATAGGTGCCCGGTGTAAATGATGAAGGCAGCGACTGCACCGAAATGAGGCGCCTGTTACTTTGAAACACCTGAAAATCAAATACAAAATCGACCGGCTGCTGTGAAAAACTGGTATAGTTGAATATGATTTGGTACTGACCCGTTACAAAACTGTTCTCCAGATCGTTGGCAAACGGAGTCGGAAGAATCGGAGGAATCCCCACAATCGTGACCTGTGATGAACTTTGAGCATGAAGAGTATGGGAACTACCTAAAAATACCGGCATCACTGCCAAAAAGAACAACGCAACATTAAACCACCATTTACAATATGAAGGGATCATAGTTTTATCATTAAAAAGTGCGCTGGTACCTGAAGCTTCCCTCCAGTTCCGTAAATTCGTTTCCAGATCCTTCCGCTATCCTATTGTTCCGGGTTCGCAACGTGAGGTTTAACGTATCTTTATCTGATAGCCTGTATGCAGCATTCAGCCCGCCGGAATACTGTTGCAGACGATTAACAGCTTGCCCTGCCACCTGATCCCGCTCTACTTTATTGCGGTTGTGGCCAAGCTGCACAGACAGGGTGAGATTCCGGTTCAGAAGGGCATAGCTCGTCCCAATATTCATTCCGGCGTTGTTGATAGAGGATCCTCCGGAATCGTTCGTCAGATAGTTCGCTGAGCTGTTAAAAGTAAGACCAACGGGAAACGTTATGGAGTAACTCAACGTACCGACATACGATTCAGACAGAAAAGACATCGATTCGGGCTGAAGATCGCCCTCCAGGTTGTTTTCCATGCTGATGTAGCCGCCCGATACAGAAATGTTATGCGTTGTTTCCTCTCCCGTGATAACAATATTTGGCTGTATCATGATGTTATGCGAGACTTGGGACTGTCCTCCCACAGCAATATCCTGCCCCTCTGCAGGATCCGACTCTACATTATTCAAAAGCAGATTGTATGCTCCCGACAGCGAAAAAGCATTCGAGAATAGTACACGGAAGCTTGTGGCCACACTGGTATTCGACTGGGTTTGAAGACGCGTACCCAGAAGATTGTCTCTGCCAAGTGTGATATTCGACTGTATAGCCAGTCGATTTCCAAAAAAACGGACCGCCGGACTGATCAATATTTTCTCCTGATCATTTCTGATGTTTTCCATACCAAGAGAGATAAATCCCGGCTGGATACGCTCGTATCCCAGACCCAGATCAAAAAGATCCGTACGAAAATCTGCCCGGGCGTTCCCGGCGTAGTTCACGCGTGTACTCACAAAAGGATGGTAAATGCCCGTAATAAAACCCGGTATTTCAAGATCATCACGGGAAATTTTTGAGCTGTTCAAATCGCGCGTAAAAACAGAAACCGTAACCTGGCTTTCAATATTCAGCATGCCATCAAACAGGCCGACTCTGAAATCCGGTGTGAGACTCAGGTTATCTTTCGGTTTTATTTCGAGCTGGCCATCTTCAAGAGAAGCCACGTTATCCTGGGCATAAAACGTGCTCAAATGAAAGTAGTCGCCACCGGATTTGCCGACACCAACTTTTCCGCCAAACGCCCACTGCTCATATGATGGCTCCCGAAACGCATTATCCAGGCTTGGGCGCACAGCTCTTCGTGAGCGACCTCCGATCACCTCAAACAGAAAATTTCCCGGTGCAGCCCGAATATACCCGCCCCTGATTGGTGTACTATTGAGGCTGTAATCAGAAAGTCTTGCTTGTACGTCTCCTGCCCGAACGGTTAGCCATCGCCAGTTTACGTTGTAGCTGAGATTATTCATGTTTTGGCGAAATCCGGAATCATCTGTAGAGTAGTTCAGATTCAGGCCACTGTTTAATCCAAAAGACGAGAAATTAAAATTGGCAAACGACTGAAATACTCCGGGAGGCCGCCGGTTCTCAATTCCGTCTACCGCATATGCTGACACTGAAAGTCCAATACTGCCCCCTGTACGAAACGCCACCAGATCGGAATCTTCCCAAAAAGATTGACCCTGAACTAACGCCGGATGAATCTGGCAAAGCACCAGAATCAGAAGGCACAAAAGCGTTACGTAATTTTTGAGACACAAAATTGACAATGTTTTAATGATTTATCTGTATTTATATCAGTAGCTAAATAAACAGTCGTTGTTTTTGCTGTTTAATTCGGTATTTAGTTGCATTCATTGTATTTGTTGATTAAAATTTTCGTACATAATCATTCAGTTAGCCCTATTCATTCTGTTTGTATTTAATTGCGCGGGGCACACAAAAATCACGACATCCGAATTCTTTAATTATCGCTGCTTGGAAGGGAAAGGACATATCACGCAACTCTTAAACGATGCCAGAAATGGAGATAAATCTGCATTCGATGCCCTCTACCCGCACGTTTATGCAGAATTAAAGAATATTGCCCGGCGACATCTGGACAGGGAAAAGTCAGGTCATACGCTTCAAAAAACGGCATTGGTACACGAACTCTATATAAAACTGCTGGGAAATATGGATCTTGAGCTTGAAAACCGCGCCCATTTTTTTTCGATTGCATCCCGATGTATGCAGCAAATTCTTGTGGATTACGCCCGACAAAAGGCAGCGCTAAAACGAGGTGGTAACAATCATTCTGTAACTCTTGATGAGGAGCGCTTAAACATCGAAGAAAATGCAGAGGAGATCATTGAAATAAATGATTTGATAAACAAACTCTCATCCATAGATAACAGAAGAAGCCAGGTTGTGGTTATGCGCTTTTTTGGCGGTATGTCTATTCCGGAGATTTCTGAAGTACTTAAGGTAACTACGCGAACGGTAGATCGCGACTGGGCAAAAGCCAAATTGTGGCTCTACAACGAACTAAAAGCTTCCTGAAAAACGCCTGTCATAAACATGGTATTTCTCTGAAGCAGAACTCAAAACCTGGCTTTTGAAATAGTTAAAGAATGGCATGTAATCAGGGCCTCAACAGAAATACCATGTTCTAGTAAATGTTTTTGATAATGGTCTATAACAAAAAAATAAAATCAACAATTTTATGAACCATGACGACTGGAAAAAACTGAGCCAAATTTTTGATATGGTTCTTACGCTGCCGCCTGAGGGCCGTACTGACTATATTCAACGTGTATGCGGCGGAGATAAAGAGCTGGAGCATAAAATACGGGAAATGCTGGCCCAGCTTGAAGAGTCGGACCGGTTTTTTGAAGAACGTCTCGAAAAGAATGAAAAGCTGATTAAAGAAATAGATTCTCTGATTGCTGATAAAGATCGGGATGAAGACTTTTATGAAGGAAAAACTATTGGTCGCTGGAAAATCCTTGAATTGATTGGCCATGGTGGAATGGGCCGGGTTTATAAAGTACAGCGGACAGACGAAAGCGGCATCAAACAGACGGGTGCTTTAAAAATCATTCACAAAAGCCTGCTCACGCCAACACATATAGAGCGCTTTCGCCTGGAGCAACATATTCTGTCCGGGCTGCAGCATCCCGATATTTCCGGTTTTGTGGACAGCGGCATTACGGCCGATCGTGTTCCCTATATGGTGATGGAGTTTGTGGAAGGGGATACGATACTGGAATATTGCAACAAGCAAAGGCTTACCAATGAGCAGCGATTACAGCTTTTTATCACTGTTTGCAAAGCGATCCAATATGCGCACAAATCTTTGATTGTTCATCGAGACCTAAAACCTGAAAATATTTTGGTTACTCAAGAGGGTCGGATTAAAATTCTCGATTTCGGCATTGCCAAGCTGCTTGACCCTGATTTATATGAAAATTCGGCTATTGAAACACAGCCCGGGATGAGAATGCTGAGCCTTGAGTACGCTTCACCTGAACAAATTTCAGGCAAAGTGGTGACAACCTCAACTGATCTTTACTCTCTTGGTGTTCTTTTAAACAAACTTCTCACAGGTCTGCACCCCTTCGACCTTGATACATTAACGTATAAAGATGTTGAGCAGCTTCTTGCCGAAAAAGACCCGCTGCCCGCAAGTATTAGGTATCAATCAGTTTCTGACACGGACAAAAAAATTATCCTGGCGAACGAACGCCAAAGCAAGCCGCAAGAGATTGTTCATTCCTTAAAAGGCGATCTGGATGCTATTATATACAAGGCCCTTCATAAAGATCCTGAGCGACGCTATGCATCCGTTGAAACGCTGGTAACGGATATTGAACGCTATCAAAATAACCTGCCTGTTTTTGCTCAGCCAGATACATTCTCATACAGAGCCGGAAAGTTTATGCGCCGCCATAAATGGGGAATTGCTTCAGTAGCCGTAATATTTTTTGTCCTGATTGGTGGAATTTTGACAACGATGTGGCAGGCTCAACAGGCGCAGCAAAATGCACGTGAAGCAGAACAGGTATCAGCATTTTTAGCTCAAATATTTGAGGGATCTGATCCAAACCGCGCCAACGATGGATCAATGACGGCCCGTGAACTGCTGGACCAGGGGTTCGAGCGGGCTCAAACGGAGCTGAGTGATGAACCCGCCCTGCAGGCCCAAATGCTAAGTTTGATTGGCAATATTTATAGCAATCTCGGCTTTTTTGATGATGCGTATCTTGCTGTTGAAAAATCTGTGGAGCTTTATCACTCCATGAACGAGAACTCACCGGAAATGGCCACCGCACTTCTCAGGCTTGCCAACCTTGAGTACAGACTTGGCAATTATGAGGCAGCAGCAGATGCCTCTCGGGAATCTCTAGATCTGAGTATAAGCCTGTATGGAAACGATCATCCCGAAACGGCCAGCGTTATGAATACTTTAGCCATGTCTCTCGAGGAAGTCGGTGAAAAGGAGGCGGCTTACGATTTGTACTATCGAATTATCGAGATTCGAAGAGATCTGCCAGATCAGGGCTCAAACCTTTCGGTTAACCTAAATAATCTTGCCATTTTACTACAAGAAGATGGAAAGCTTGAAGAAGCTGATGCACTTTTTAGTGAGGCCGTCGAGCTAGTTGATGAGATTTATGGTTTTGAGCATCCATTCATGGCCTACACGCTCAACGGCTATTCAGGAGTTCATCAGGACCGAGGTGACTTTGAGAGCGCAGAGGAAGATCTTCAAAACGCGCTGAAAATAGGACGTGCTGTCTTTCCTGAAAATCATCCATTTAATGCCGTAGTGCTGCATAATCTTGGTTCTCTGTTCGAGGATATGGAAAGTTACACCGATGCAGCCAACTATTTTGAGCAGGGCCTCGCACTTCGGAGGCAAAATCTACCTGAAAACCATCCCGATATCGCTACCTCTCTCTTTTCTCTTGGAACCAGTTTTATCCATCTTGAACAGCCATCAAAGGCTGAGCCGATCCTGAGGGAGGCTCTCCAAATCAGACAGTCTATTTATGAAGAAGAGGACTGGAGAGTGGCCCTGGTAAAATCGGGCCTGGGGCGTGCGTTGCTCCATCAGCAAAAATTTGATGATGCTGCTCAATACGTATTTCCTGCGCATGCCATTCTGCTGGAATCTCTGGGTGACGAAAACAGCCACGTCATTGCTTCATCAAAAGATATTGCTGAATATCAACAGCATACTTCCCGGTAATTGTTCAACCAATGCTGTTTTTAAAAGGGGTTTTCTCTTTATTTTGGTAAATAAACTCTAAACACGGATCCTTTATCAGGTTCGCTTTCAACTTCAATTGATCCGCCCATTGCATCAATTTGATTTTTTGTGATAAACAGACCTACACCACGGGCGTCTTCATTTCCATGAAACGTATTGTACATTCCAAAAAGTGATCCACCATGCTTCTCAAGGTCCAGGCCTTGACCGTTATCTTCAAACGAGATCACCCGATACTCCTTCGTGGCCGAAACTTTTATCCGAATTTGGGGCTTACGGTTTCGGGATCGATACTTAATGGCGTTGCTCAACAGGTTGTGAAAAATGCTTTCTACATAGGCGGGGATTGCCGTAACCACTGCGTTGCTATCTGCTTCAATATCTATATTTGCATCTGCTGAACGGATGATCGCGCTCAAGCTACCCATCGCTTTATCGAGCTCTTTCCGAATCTTAACCGGTTTCAATGAGTCTTTTGGCCGGGTGCTGGATTCCACTACCTGCGTCAGATTTTTCACCGTTTCATCCAGATTGTTGGATGCAGATCGCAGCATTTTTACAAACTGAAGAATCTCTTCCGGATCTTTTTCAAGCTCCAGCAAATCCAAAATCATTGCAAAGTTCGCGGCGTGTCCTTTCAAATTATGAGACACGATATGGGCAAAATTGAGCAGGCGCTCGTTCTGTTCCTTATTTATATCGAGCAGATGTCTAAGCTCATTTTCTCTGCGTTTTAGCTCGGATATATCACTCACGATTCCCAAATATCCACTTAGTGCTCCATCCTCACCAATGATTTCTGTTATGGTAAGCTGTGCAGGAAATGTTGAGCCGTCTTTCCTCACAAGTTCCCACTCTTTGGTCTGAAACTTTGTCTTTTTAATGAATCGTCTGACAATTTCCGTTCTGCTAACGGATGAATTTTGAACACCTTCTACCTCAACTCCCGCTTTTTTTAGCTTCAGTTTCAAGTATGAGGTAAGCGGTGAATCCATATCAATCACTTCTTCAGCATCATAGCCAAGTAAATTCTCTGCACCCCGGTTAAACGATGTAATCATTCCATCTTTATCTGTACTGATAATTCCAACCCTTGTACTAGCAGCCAAAATACTTTGCAGCTTACTCAGCGCATCCTTCAATCTCTTTTCGGCCTTTTTCCGTTCAGTAATATCAATTGAAATTCCAACGATAGACTCCACATCGCCATTACTGTCTGTAAGAGGAATTTTTGAAACAATGGCCCACCGTCCAAATCCCATATCATTTTCAATTCCCCGCAGGCTCTCGCCCTCTTCAAGCACCTGCTTATCCTCAATCATATAATTTTTTGCAATCTCATCAGGGTATAACTCTTCATCCGTTTTGCCAAGTACCTCTTCTTCTGTTTCAAATCCAGAGTATTCCACCTCAGCTTTATTCGCCAGGATTTTTCGCCTTTTATTGTCCTTCATATAAATATTTACAGGGACATTATCGATGATTGTACGCAGCAGCTTTTTCTCTCTTGCAAGCTGTTTTTGAACCTTTACCTGCCCGGTCTGATCCATCATTACGCCGATTAGCTTTATACTATTCTCAGCTTCGCCCGGTAAAACATTGCCCCGTTCATTGATCCATCGAACAGAACCATTTTTATGAATAATACGGTAATCTACCTGCCAACCCTCTTTTTTTTCAATAGCATTTCGCACAAAGTTTGAAACACGTTCAACATCCTCCTTATGAATAATTCTGTTGATAATGAGGTTCTCCTCATCCATAAACTCATCCGCTCCGTAGCCGGTAAGCTCTTTCACATGGCCCGACATATATTCCAGCATAAAAACCATGTCTCCTTCCTCATCAATAACCGTATATTGATAGGTAGCACCGGGTATATTTTCTACCAACCCAAAAAACCGATCCTTACTCTCTTTTAATGCTAGTTCCGTTCGTTTCTGTTTATCAATATCCTGCATGGTACCGTATAGCCGCACGCACTTTCCATTAAAAAACTCTGCATAACCAATGGATCGAACCCATATTCTTCGTCTCTCATCGATTTGTAGCTCAAGCTCCAGATCGTAAGGAGTTCCCTTTTCTCTGGCTTCCTGAACCGCCGAAACTATCGCCTCCCGATGTTTGCCAGAGGGAAAAAATGAAATAGCTGTTTCTAAATCAGGCTCATACGACTTCGGAAGATCATGGATTTCTTTAATCGTATCGCTCCAGTAAAGTTCATTATTTTCAATATTCAGCTCCCAGTAACCTATCTGGGCGGCGCTGTTACAGCGCTCCAGGAATTTCTCTTTTCTAACAAGCTTGCTGATGTCTGTGTGGGCTCCCAGCATTCGAACAGGCCGGCCATTTTCATTCCTGATAGCCATTCCTTTACATCGAATCCAAACCGTGTAGCCTTTTTTATGCCTGTACCTGATTACTTCATCAAATTCTGTATTGGGATCGGAGAGGTGGTTTTCAATGGCTTTTTCTACAGTTCCCAAATCCTCTTCATTCACGATCTCTTTCCATGCAGATATTTTATGTGGCTTCTCTGAGGGATCATACCCCAATGTCTTCCAAAAGACAGGGTTCATCCACTCATTTTCAGGCTTTTCAAGGTCCCAATACCACATTCCATCCTGCGTGGTGTGCTGGATGAATTCGAAGATTTTATCGTCACTTCGAGTGAGTTTGTATAATTCCTTTTGCAAATAATTCATGACAGGCCTCTCTTATTTATAACGGCATCATTATGAAATATAAAACGAAAGTTGGGTATCAGCTACATTGTAACGTCTTAAAATTAAAATATTTTAATATTTATCGCTCATTTTTCTCAGAAACCCCTGGTTCATTAAAAAATAGCCAATACTACCCATGATGTTTACAGAGCTGTATCAGGAAAAGCATGTAGGTATAATCACATATATAACGGCACCATTTTGACGCAGTTTACGTGTTTCTACGATAACGAAGTTAACCCGGTTTTTTTTGCTGTAGCAAAACCCTTCTCAGGTGAGTTGTATGCTTTTCATTTTGTAAAATGATACAGTAGTTTTAACTAGTTTAAGATATAATCTAAATCAATTCCGGCATGACATTCGAAATCCTTTTCGTATTTCTGCTTTTTGGGCTTGCTCTGTTTCTATTTGCCACCGATTATGTTTCCTTCGATGTTGCCGCCCTCGTAATTTTGGCCTGCCTTCTTGTGAGCGGCATTTTAACCCCGTCTGAAGGATTTGCAGGCGTCAGTAATTCCGCCACCATTACCATTGCTGCCATGTTTGTTCTTAGTGAGGGAATACGCCGAACCGGAATTTTAAAAATCATCGGGGATATTTTTTGCGATAGAATGAGGGATAATTTTTACGCATGGCTTTTTATTATGCTGATATTCATAAGCTTTGCATCTTCATTTATGAATAATACAGCCGTAATTATGGTGTTTATTCCTATCGTTATTGATATTGCCTCCAAACTAAATATCAGCCCATCCAAACTTTTAATCCCTCTCTCATTTGCCGGTATATTTGGCGGTATCAGTACACTCATGGGCACCTCTACAAACCTGTTAGTGAACTCGATACTAGAAGAACGAACAGGAATAACTCTAGCCATGTTCGACTTTACTCCGCTAGGGTTTCTTTTCCTATCTGCCGGATTCCTCTTTCTCTTTTTTATAGGTATTAAAATTATTCCTCCACGGCGTTCCAAAAAAAGATCTGACCTTACAGATGAGTATAAAATGCAGCCCTATCTCACCGATCTTATTGTGCTGGAAAATTCAGGATTGGCTGGTAAGATTCTTGATGAGCAACAACTAACCAGTGAGCTGGATCTTGATGTTCTCCGTATCTTTAAGCCCGGCAGTGATTCTTCAGCTCAACGGTCTGATATCCGAATTGAGGCAGGAGATGTTCTGCGGATTCGGGGAAGCGCGGGTGAAATTGACAAGCTTCTTCAGAGAGAAGATTTATCTTTAAAAACAACCACCGAGTGGTTTGATGCAGACCTGGAACAGGGGCGGGATACCCTTCTGGAAGCATCGGTTGCCCCGGAGTCTCAAATTGCGGGAAAAGCTTTGGGCGACATCAATTTTTATGAAAAATTCGGAGCCATTCCGCTTGCGATACGCCATCACGGTGAACTTCGTCAGGAAGATCTTGCCGATATCAGGATCACAGGCGGTGACTCTCTGTTGTTCAGCCTCAGCCGCGATCGAATTCCCGACGTTGAAAACGACCCGTCATTTGTCATCACTTCTGAGCTAGATACAAATCCACCACGCTCAGGAAAAACATTTCTTGCTTTGGGTATTTTGGCCAGCGTTGTTTTAGCTGCAGTATTTAACCTCATGCCCATTGTTGTGAGCGCAACGGCCGGTGTAGCCGCTATGATTTTAACCGGATGCATCAGTATAGACGAAGCTTATAATGCCATTAACTGGAAAGTAATTCTTCTGCTGATCGGCGTGCTTCCGCTTGGAACGGCTCTTGACAAAACCGGTGCAGCCACGCTTATGGTTGACAACCTGATGCTTCTTTTTGCAGATTCAGGCCCACGCATGATTATTGCGGGGCTTTACCTGTTTACGCTGCTCATCACTTCCATCATTTCCACAAATGCTTCGGTTGCGCTGCTGGCTCCCATTGCAATCGAAATCGCCGGCCAGATGGGAGCAAACCCCGAACCACTTGTACTTACCGTGAGCTACGCCGCATGCTTAACGTTTATAACCCCTTTTGGTCACCATGCAAATACGTTAGTCTATGGGCCGGGACAATACAAGTTCACAGATTTTACACGTGTCGGGGTACCTCTAAATATCCTATTTTGGGTTTTGGCAATCATCTTTATTCCATTAATCTGGCCATTTTAATAAATGAACATCAAAAAGAGGATACGAAAAACGTTTCCCATAACGGAGTGGATTCCTTCGTACGGCAAGAAAGATCTATCCGGTGACCTGAAAGCGGGCATTACCACAGGAATTATGTTTATTCCACAGGGAATGGCCTATGCCGTCATTGCCGGTCTGCCGCCTATTTATGGACTCTATGCCGGAATCATCCCTCTATTCATCTATCCTCTTTTCGCCTCCTCCAGGCACCTGTCGGTAGGTCCTGTAGCCGTGGATATGATCATTGTTGCGGCCGGTATTAGCGCAGTTTCGCTCTCGGCATCCTCTAATATTGTTGGACTTGTAATTCTGCTAAGCCTCATGACGGGACTGCTTCAGCTGCTGATGGGATCCCTCAAGCTTGGAAGCCTGCTTAACTTTTTCTCCCGGCCGGTTATCACAGGCTTTATCATGGCCGCGCCCATTATTATTTCACTTACCCAGCTCGAAAACATGTTTGGGTTGCCGGTCAATATCGATCAGAATCTGATCTTTATTCTCAGCGATTTTATTTTTGATCTGCAGATGGTTCATCTGCCTACACTGTACTGGACGGCCGCATCCATCTTGCTGCTGCTGATCATCAAGAAAGCCACACCTTCTCTCCCCGGCTCCATGATTGTCCTGGGCCTTGGAATTCTCATTAGCTGGTTTGCAAATACCGAACAGCAGGGTGTGGCAATCGTTGGCGGAATTGAAGACGGACTTCCGCCGCTTTCACTTCCTGATATTTCATATACCTCGATTGTTGCGCTGCTGCCAACGGCACTTACGCTTGCCCTTGTGCAGTTCATGACGGTAACATCACTGGGGAACGTGTTTGCAAAACGCCACGGCTACCTCATCGACTCCAACCAGGAGCTGATATCCATCGGCTCATCCAACTTTTTAGGAAGTTTTTTCAGTTCCATTCCCATTTCAGCCAGCTTTTCGAGGTCAGCAGCGTCCGATCAGTCGGGGGGCAAAACTCCCGCTGCCAACTGGGTTACGGCCGCCATTGTTGTTTTAACCCTGCTGTTTTTAACCCCTGTCTTTTACTACCTGCCCATCCCGGTACTGGCATCCATTATTGTCGTATCTGTTTTTGGGCTGATAGATGTTGAAGAAGTCAAATTTTTGATTAAAACCCGGAAAAGTGAGGGCGGCATTGCCGTATTTACGTTCGTCAGTACGCTGATGATTGGCATCCAGGATGGAATATTGCTTGGTGTAGGCGTTTCTATGCTGATGATGATTTATAAAATCAGCCGTCCCACCGTTGCCGAGCTGGGAGTCATCCCAGACACACACTCATTCAAAAATCTTGAACGCAACCCTGATGCAACCCGGATTGAGGGAATACTAATTTTACGAATTGATGCCTCCTTCTCCTTTATCAATGCCGAGTTTTTCAGGGATTTTATCCTGAATAAGAGTAAAAAACAGGCAAAAGAGACCCGCTACGTCATCATTGACGGCAGCAGTATCAATCATCTGGATACTACGGCTATTGACTCTCTAATATCCGTGATAAAAACGCTCCGTAAATGGGATATGGATCTCTATCTTTCGGGGCTAAAGGGACCGGTTCGCGATATTATCGAGCGATCCGGTTTTGAGGAGTACCTCGGAAGCGATCACTTTTATCGTACCCCGCATATGGCGGTCAAACACGTTTTAGAGCTGCTCGATAAAAAAGATGACGGCAGCAGAGCAGACGATTATAAAAAACTTAGCTATTGATTTCTGGCAACCAAGCTGATCAATCCATCCGCTACCCTCCCCGGGTAGGGTTCGAACTTCATTCGTGATACGCCGCGATGGCCCAGTGCCTCCACTGTCAATTCCACCGGAACGCAGCGGAGTGGAAAAATCACATAGTCCCTAATACAATTGAGTGAATGAGTTGTCTCGGTTTTCCTGCCCTTTCCTTGTCATTTCGACCGAAGCAAAGCGGAGTGGAGAGGTCTTCTTAAAGGCAGCCAGAATCTTGACAAGGAGATTTCTCGATTCCATTCGTCGCCTTGCTCCTCATTTCACTCGAAATGACAGGCGTTGCCTGTGTGAATATCCGGCTTTTCGGGTTTCCTGCCATAATACTCCATTCCCAGCCACGCCGGTTCAAAGAGGATTTCTTGTGAGCGGCGTCGTACTAAACCGGGTTCGACCTGCATTCGTGATACGCCGCGATGGCCCAACGCCTCCACTGTCATTTCGACCGAAGCGCAGCGGAGTGGAGAAATCACAGGGTCCCCAATACAATTGAGTGGTGATTCTACGGTCTGGTTACCCATTCATCGATTGAGCAGACGACTATTGGCCGTAGCTGACGGTACTTTCTTGATTTGTATTCGCCTCATCCGGGGAATGAATCACCGGGTTACAAGATCTGCCGAACACTCCCTGCTGCCAGCAGGATTTATTCAGTCCTATAACAAGCATTCACTACTCGACCGCTTTGCGAGACCTCAGCTTCTTAATAGCGTACGCTCCTCCCGCTGCCGCCAGCAGGCCTAGCCCGCCGTCAATCGGAGTTTGCGTAGGTTTGGAGGGCGGCGGAGGCGGCTGCGAATGGCCCCATTCAGGGGTGACCAGCATCACTGCCAACACCATACAGAGAATCATCAACACGTTGTTCAATTTCTTCATAGCAATAGATAGATATTTATTTGATCAATGTTAATTTTCTGGTAAACACACCGCGCTCCGTCTGCAGGCGGTACATATACACCCCGCTCGACAGGCTGCCCGCGTTAAAACTAACCGTGTGCCGGCCCGCTGCGACCTGCTCGTTTACCAGCATAGCGACCTGGCGCCCAGCCATATCGTAGACCTCCAGACGCACATTGGCCGCCTGCGGCAGCTCGTAGCTAATAATGGTCGTCGGGTTGAACGGATTCGGGTAGTTCTGGTTCAGGGTAAACGCTTCCGGCAGCTCTTCGCACACAGCCTCCAGGTTGACCTGGATCACAAACCGAGGCTCTGAGGATTGCTTGAACCGCATTGGCTCGGGTTTGGGAAGTTTGAGAACACTTGTTTCTGCGGTTGCAGCTGCCTGTTTGGCGGTGGCCTCCATGGTAAAGTCTATGTGGCCGGGCCGGCTCAGGTCATACCGCTCGCCGGTCTGCCGGTCCACCAGCCACAACTCCGCCAACGGCAGGTTGCTGACCACCGGCCAGGAGAGGGTAAAGTCTCCTGAAGCCTTTTGAAGCTGAATATCTACCGGGATCTCCTGGGTGCCTGTAAAGTCGTAGGGCAGGGAGTGCTGAGATTTATACACCCGCTCCCCATCGCGATCGCCAACCAGGTTCACCGTGGCCCAGCTCCCGGAAAACGGGGTGAGTTTGGGAACATCGTAGCCGTCCCACGCTTCGCCGGCCCGCTCACTAAAGTAGAGAATAGCGGCTTTATCAACGATTGGCTCTCCATTGGATTCACCTTCCAGCAGAAACTCCACCTGTCCGGCCAGCGGCAGAAACTGCTCTTTGAGAAACGTGCCCCCGGTGGTCTTGGCCGATTGAGGAATCACAATTTCTGCAGAGCTTGTAAGATTGATAAAGGCCCCCTGCCAGGCAGGCAGGATGTTGCTCAGGGTTCCGCCTGTAGTCAATTCGTAAGAGCCTTCCGACCCGGCGTTGGGATCCCAGACTTGTCCGGCCACATTCAGTGCAGCCCCGGAACCATCGGTAAGCAGATCAAATTTGATGTCTTCGATTAAGGGATTTGCAATCAGGTGCCAGTCGGCTGCCAGGGTTCCCAGCGACACATCCCCTGCAGCCTCATTGCCGGTAAGCTGAACAGTGAGGGGAAAAGGTTTGCTTTCGGAGATGTCCGGGTTGGCCTCAGGGCCATACAAGTACCAGATAAACCCGGTTCCGGGGGGAAGATCTGTTAAACCATTGGCCGGTACATCATAATCAGGCGTGTCTGCAAGCGGGTCCCACAGGTAGAAGTTTGGATCGTCTGTATCAAACGGAAGCCCGGTAACGCCCTGCACCAGGTTGATGCCGGCAAGGTCGCCCACCGTTACCCCGGTAATCGGCACGCCCATCATCCGCCAGCCGGCCTTACCGTTCACCTGAACAGTAGGTGTGTCTAGAATATTAAAAGTAACAGAGGCTGTATCAATAAATGATCCATATTTGACTTGAATTTGAATGCCGGCTACGTTAATTCCACTTAAATTTGGTGTTGGGGTAAATGTTGCAGCGTCTAATGCCAAATTTAAATTTACCATTGTTCCTACTGCCGTAAAACTAGCACTTTCATTACCTGAACCTCCAAATGTAATGTTGGCAGTACCTATTGCTAAGGTACCATCAGTTATGGTATAGGTTGTAAGTACTTCTACATTTTCAGTTGGTGACAAATAAATACCATTTATAGCAACATTGGTATCGTTTTTATTAACAACGGGCGCATTTAAGCCCCATACTTGAGGATAAACTGTATCCTGACAAGTAAATCCAGAGGTAAAAGGTCTACAAGAACAGACAAACCCCCCGGAAGCAATTGTTGAGCATGCCCCGCCGTTAGCACAAGGAAAAGAACCGCAAGGATTACCACCCTGCCCCCAGCTTATTTGTGGAAACAAAAGGAAAAATAAAATGGAATAAAAGGTAGTTCTTTTAAATATCGACATATTTTTTTGTTTTTAATTTTTCCCTACTCTGTTAAAAGGCTAAGCGGGTTTCGCCTAACAAATTGATCGATGCATCGTCCACCAATACATCCCCTTTCATATCGCTGGTTGCGATGGCGGTGTCGGCCTCTGTTTGCTGATCTGCGATGGAATCGCACCGATTACTATCAGGGCCATGCCCAGCATCCCGCCACCGGTGTTATCAAGTGATGTAGTAGTATCATTCGCAAACCCTGCCGTAATCGTAAATGTGCCATCGTAGGTTTGGGACTGTACTGTTTGGTTTGAGGAGAGAGATTGCTCCAGTACACTCCAGGAAAGTAAATGCTAATCAATATAGTCTTAAAACTTCCTTAATCCTATTTACATGTGTCGCATAGCTTTTCTTTTAACATAAAGTAATTCCATGCATAGGGGATATCTATCCGAATTCTTCCGTTTATGATAAGCTAAGAGATAACTTTTATAAGAGTAGCGCCGTCCCTCATCAGATTCTGTCACCCGGCTCAGGTGCGACGACTATTGGCCATAGTTGACTGTACTTTCTTGATTTGTATTCGCCTCATCCCGGGAATGAATCACCGGGTTACAAGATCTGTCGAACACTCCCTGCTGCCAGCAGGATTTATTCAGTCCTATAACTGGCATTCACTACTCGACCGTCTTGCGAGATCTAAGCTTCTTGATGGCATAGGCTCCCCCGGCAGCCGCCAGCAGGCCGAGCCCGCCATCAATGGGGGTTTGAGTGGGTTTTGAAGGCGGCGGTGGTGGCTGCGACAATCCCTGTTCTGGTGTACCAAGCGCCACAGCCAGCATCAAACACCCAATTATTAAAATAGCTTTTACGTTTTTCATTCTGCTCAACCTTACTTAATCAATGTTAATTTTTTTGTGATGATACCGCTCTGCGTCTGCAGCCGGTACATGTACACACCGCTCGACAAACTGCCCGCATCAAAATTTACGGTGTGCCGGCCAGCGGAAACCTGATCATTCACCAGCGTGGCCACCTGTCGCCCGGCCATATCAAACACCTGCAGACGCACATCTGCAGCTTCCGGAAGTTCATAGCTAATCACCGTAGTCGGGTTGAAAGGGTTCGGATAGTTCTGGTTCAGTGTAAATTCAGCCGGCAGCTCTTCGCGAAACGCTTCGGGATTGACCTGGATCACAAACCGGGGCTCTGAGTTCTGTTTGAACCGCATGGGCTCCGGTTCTGGCAGTTTTAGCGCATTTGTTTCGACAAACGCGGATGCCTGCTTCCCGGCCTCCGCAACAAACTCTACACTTCCTGGACGGTTGAGGTCATATCGCTCACCGGTTTGCCGATCCACCAGCCAGAGCTCTGCCTGCGGAAGGTTACTCACGACGGGCCAGGAGAGGGTAAAGGTACCCGAGGTATTCTGCAGCTGAATGTCGACCGGGATCTCTTCGGTGCCCGTAAAGTCGTACGGCAGGGAGTGCAGCGATTTATAGAGAGGCTCACTCTCACGATCACCCACCAGGTTCACCGTGGCCCAGCTCTGAGAGAGCGGGGTCAGTTTTGGAACATCGTATCCATCCCACTCTTCGCTGGCGTTCTCATGAAAATAGAGAATAGCGGCTTTATCAACGATGGATTCACCATTCAATTCCCCCTCCAGCATAAACTCCACCTGACCCGCCAGCGGCAGCCCTTGCTCTTTCAGAAACATCGCCCCGGTGGATTTAGCCGACTGTGGAATCACTACTTCTGTTGGGCTGGAAAGATTAATAAAAGCTCCCTGCCACGCAGAAAGTAAATTGTCCACCTGTACTGTAGAAACATAAGACCCCTCAGAACCGGAATTGGGACTCCAGATCTGCCCCGCAATATTAAGAGATGAGCCGGTTCCGTCCGTGATCTCGGTAAAGCTGATATCCTGGATAAATGGATTGGCAATCAGGTGCCAGTCGGCCGCCAGGGTGCCAAGCGACACATCCCCGGGAATTTCATCGCCGGAAAGTTGAATGGTAAGCGGAAAAGTCTTGCTTTCAGGGACATCGGGATTGGCCTCTGGCCCGTACATATACCAGATAAAGCCTGTTCCCGGTGACAACTCGGTGGTTCCGCTTGCCGGTGTTTCATAAGCCCCTGCTGAATATCCAAAATCCGGCGTGTCTGCATTTAGGTTCCAGACGTAAACATTCGGCTCAAACGTGTCGTATGGCAGTCCCGAAATCCCCTGAACCAGATTAATCCCGGCCAGATCAGCTACTGTCGCCCCGGTAACCGGCACGCCCATCATTCGCCAGCCGGCATTTTCAACAAAAGCTATATCAACAGCTGGGGATCCGGAGATCACACCGTCTCCCTGGAATTCGTAGGGACCCATATCTACTGTTTCACCGTTGAAGATCCGGTCTCCGCCGGCCAGATCAGTGGTTACTCCTATAGCGGCTCCGCCTGTCTCATAGGGCGCATTCGTCCCTGCGTTAATCGCCGGGCTTCCGATCTGCAGGGCGAGTCCGTCGTCGCTTGTAAAAAATACATTATCGGCTCCGTCCGGATCGGCAGGATCTACAAAGAGCGGATTGGTATCCAGGTTACTGCCGTTAATTGTTCCATAGTCCGAATCCCAGTTACTGCTTCCGCCTGAGTGTTCGATTAGGCTGTTGCTTATGACCGGTACGGAGCCCTCACTATTGAACAGCGACTCAGAAAACACTGCATTTGACTGGTTATCCCATATAACCACATTCGTCATCACAGGATTGCTTGCGTTTCGGTTTCGCATTCCCCCACCACCCTGCTCGCCTGGCCGGTTTGAGGTGTTGCCCGTAATCACCACATTCACGAGTACAGGGCTGCTGTTATCATTATGCATGCCCCCGCCCCATTGACTAGATGTATTGCCGTTGATAATTACATTTCTGAGAATCGGGCTGCTGGAACTGAAATTGGCCATGCCTGCTCCGGTCTGTGACGTATTATTTATAAAAATTACATCCGTAAGCTCGGGGCTGCTGCCGGTATTACTTAAACCCCCACCATCATCATCCGCATTATTTTCACTAAAAATAACTCGGTTTAATATTGGACTGGCATTGCTTCTGTTCTTCATCCCTCCTCCATCAACTCCGGAACTATTATTCGAAAACGAGATGTCTGTCAGTCTTGGACTGCTGCCAAAGTTGTAAATGCCACCCCCCTGTGTATTGGCAAAATTTCCAATGAATTTTAGATTTTTTAAAACAGGGCTACCTCCATTGTTTATATACATTCCACCTCCTACATTATTTGGCAACGTACCTGCATTTGCCAGACCAGCTGTAATAATAAACCCATCAAAATATGTGAAGTTATTATTACCAGAGCTGGTTACTACATTGTAACTGTTATCACCAGTAATATTGTCTGTATCCGTTACTATCCCATTTGTGGTTGCATCATTATTATCGATATCTCCGCTTAGAATGGTTGGATATGACACCCAATCGCGTTCAGCAAATGTATCCACACCCTCGCCTGGGTCAAACCCACCGTAAATTTCAACCCCATTTGGAATTACAAATGATGCTTCACGCTCTGTTGAGGTCACATTATTCGGGTCGGCTGGTATAACGGGTTTATAGATTCCTTCGGCTACATAAATCCCCTCACCACTTGTCGCAACATTTAGAGCGTCCTGAAGGTCAGTGTATGCATTTTCCCAGGAAGAACCATCGTTATCACCTGTAGCATCAGCATCTACAAAAAGTTGGGCCTCTACCTGTATATTTCCCAATACAAGCAAAATCATGAGAGTGCAGCCGGAAATGATCCCAATCCGCTTTATGCTGGGTGTTTTTTTTTGAATAAATGTATACATAGTTATCTGGCTTTAAATCTAATGTCCTATTATTAATTTTTTTTATAAACTTCTTATGGATTGTTTTAAACAGGTGTATTTTTAAATCTGATTATTTTTCACTTTCACTTAAATCTGCTGCAACTCAATATTTTCTGATATCTGGCCTATTCTCTTTTCCAATCATCGCCCGGAGAGCTTTCGACTCCGTTTGGGATGATTCATGAAACCACTGATTTTCATTGTTGTCTTCCTCATCCGAAAGAGTCTGCTTACTTTTCAAATCCGGGGGTTTCTTATCAGGCTTCTCCGGAGTCATATCGAAGTTTTTGAACATTGGTTTTATTTGTTCTAAAGCTACTATAAAAGACCTGCGGAGAGTTATCAGAAATGTGACAAATGTTTTAGGTCATGTGACTTTTTGTGCATTTGATACAGAAAAGCCTACATAGTTCGGTTGAGGTTTTTTATTGGCTTCATTATTGAAATTGACAGATTTCAGCTACATTAACCCCGGTATTGTAATTCTGACCTCAAATAATCACGTAGTTGGCGACGAGGATATCCTGCATTTTGCGTGCTTTTTTTGCACGCCGTTTTTTAGCGGTCTTTTTCCTGGCTGGTTTGGGACATCTGGCGCTCATCAGCACAATACACGCCCAGTCGCGAATTCCACACTCCCGGTTTATCATTCAGCAGTGGGGGGTAAATGACGGCCTTCCTGTAAATAATGTGATGAAGCTCCATCAGTCGAGAAAGGGGTATCTCTGGATGGCTACGCTCGACGGACTGGTTCGATTCGACGGCAATCAGTTTAAAACCTATCAAACGGTTGACTATCCCGGGCTACCAAGCAATCGATTGGTAAAACTCCATGAAGGCCCGGACGGATCTATCTGGATGGTTTCGGAACAGAGATATTTGATTCGTTTTCAAGACAACCAGTTCACACATATTCAGCAGGCAGACGAGCTCAATGGCAGCCTCGTTTATGACATGCACCTTAATGACAATGGCTATCTCTGGTTTGCAACGGATCAGGGAATCAGTTTTTTTGACGGACAGGAGTTGAAACCCTTTCATCCTGAACTGATACGGGGTACCCTGGATCGGGTTTATGCTGATAAAACAGGGGCCGTATGGTACCGGTTTCAGAACTCACTTGAAAATTATCGCTTCGACCGCGGACAGTCTGACTATATCTTTACATCCCCAAATTCATTCCATTTTAATCCTGTTTTGGAAGGCGAAGACGGATCGATATGGTTTTCTTCTCTCGACGGCATGTATCGTTTTGCAGAAGAAAGCCTTATCTACTGCTGCAGCACCCCTGAATTTTTAGACGATCAAACCAACCCGCCTATATCACTGAGCCTCCCTTCAGACTCCCGGGCTAAGCAGGTAAATTTTTCTTTTGTCAATAATGTGGGGCGGTTCTTTACAGCGGAATCCGGTGAAAAAAGCACCCTGCTGGACGAGACCTTCCGGGTAAATAGTTCAGAAAATCAATGGGAATTTACACGAAATATAGTTCGACATAATGGAGAAATCGTCATAACCACTGAAAGTTTTATAACAAGCACGCTATTCGACAACGAAGGCAATCTTTGGGTAGCCACATCTGCCGAGGGGCTCTTTTTTATCAAGCCCAATCCGTTTCAAACCTGGGGCAGAGAGGAAGGACTCCCCGGTCAGAACGTTTATCCCATAATTGAAGACAATGAGGGAGTTATTTGGGTGGGTACATTCGGGCAGGGTATTGCACGAATTTCCGATAATCGTGCTGAACAGATTCCCGGATCGGAGGGGACAGTCCTTTCGTTATTTCAGCATTCTGACGGCACACTGTTTGCCGGTTATTTTAATCAGGGATACTACGCCTACGATAAGTCTGACGGGCGTTTTATTCATCAGAAAGAGCCTTCCGAAGTATTCAGTTCCGATATCTACGCAATGCATGAGCAGAGTAACGGGAATTTTTGGCTCGGTACGAGCTCCGGTCTTTTTTTGAAACAAAACAACGAATGGAGATCCATTGGAAGCCAGTCTGGCCTGGAAGACGCTATCGTGCGATTCTTTCTGAACGGCCCTGACGATTCTCTCTGGATGGCAACAAACGGCGCCGGGATTGCGCGATATAAAGACAATAAAATAACAGTTTATGGGCTGGGAAACGGCCTTGGAAGCAATCTCATTCGTTCACTTTTTATCGAGCCGGAGTCCGGTCCTGACAGCTATGTGCTGTGGGCCGGAAGTGAAGATCAGGGTCTTTTTCGCCTTGAAATTGAAAACGGTGAACCCCGCCTCCAAGATATCACGCAATACAGACCTTCTGACGGACTTCTCGATCACGTGATTCATATCATTTTGATGGATGATGATGAAAATTTCTGGTTTAATACCAACCGCGGGGTGTTTAAAGTAGCTAAAGAAGAACTGGAAGCCTTCCACCGCGGCGAGGCATCATCTGTTCAGGGAATCGTATTTACAGAAAACGACGGTCTTCGAAATCGTGAGGGAAATGGCGGTATGCAGCCCGCAGGGTTTCGGGCGTCTGACGGTACTATCTGGCTTCCGGGACAGGGTGGGGTAAAACGTTTTGATCCTGAAAATATCTTCACAAATGAAGTGGTACCTCCCATATTGATCGAAGAGGTTCAAACAGCCGATAAAATCTTTTACACTGAGAATAACGGTGAACTTCAATTTTCTCGAAACATCCGTGATTTTGAATTCCGCTTTTCATCACTCAGTTTTGTTGAGCCGGCAAAAAATGAATTTAAATACAGGCTCATGGGATACAATGAAGACTGGATTGAAGCCGGAAACAGGCGAACCGCCACCTATACGAATATCCCGGCCGGAAATTACACATTTGAAGTGATGGGGTCGAACAATGCAGGAGTCTGGAACCCCGAACCAGCTTCAATTCACATTCTCATTGCCCCCTACTTCTATGAAACCCGCTGGTTCCCGGTTCTCTTATTTATATCAGCTGTATTACTGATTTACGGAGGTATTCGTCTTCGGGTGCGCAGTCTTGAGAAAACAGAAAAAGCTTTGAAGCAATTGGTAGAAGATAAAACCATGCAGCTGCAAAAAGAGAAAGAGATAACGGAGATGCAGGCCGAAAAGCTCAAAGAGCTTGACATGGCTAAAACCCGGTTTTTTACCAATATGAGCCATGAATTCAGAACACCACTTACACTGATTATTGGCCCGTTACAACGCATGCTTACCGATGGACCTGAAAAATATCAGCCTCCAGCCAGGCAAGAGCTCGATCGAATGTTTCGAAACAGCAAACGCCTTCTGCGGTTGATGGATCAAACCCTGGAGCTAACCAAGCTGGAACAGGGCAAACTAAAGCTCAGGGTTCAGGAAATTGATGTAAACATCTTTCTGAAAGAGCTGGTTGACCTGTTTATGCCTCTGTGTGAGGAGAAAGAGATCAGGCTCACATATATAGAAAATAAAACGGTGGATTCGCTCTTTGCCGATCCCTACAAACTGGACAAAATTATTGGCAACCTGATCTCAAATGCCATTAAATTTACTCCGGCGGGCGGGCAGATTACTGTAAAGGTTCTTGATGATAGCGAGAATTTCTTTATCAGCGTCTCGGATACCGGAATCGGTATATCAAATGAGCACCTTGATAAAATCTTCGAGCGATTTTTCCAGGTTGACTCTTCCGAAACCCGGTTTCATGAGGGTTCAGGAATTGGACTATCTCTGGCCAGGGAATTTGCAGAGATTCATCATGGAGAGCTTGAGGTTGAGTCCACACCTTCAATAGGCACAACATTTACCCTGACACTAAAAAAGGGACGTTCACACTATGTGGATGAAGAGCTCAAGCTTGCTGAAGTAGAACACTTTTATGCAGAAATGAACGATCATGTTGTTACCAGCGAATCACCGGCTATAGACACAGCTTCCTATGAAGACCAAACAAAAGTACTTATCGTGGAAGACAACGGTGATGTTCGTGCATTTGTCAGTGAACAACTGACCGATATATACCAGGTGCTGGAGGCCTCAAACGGAATTGAAGCTTTGAATATCGTTGGCGAGTCTCTCCCTGATCTGATCATCGCCGACATCATGATGCCGGGAATGGACGGGATCGCGTTCAACCGTGAATTAAAAAAAGATGCATCAACCGCATCTATCCCCGTTGTATTTTTGACAGCAAAATCTACCCGCAGCAATCAGCTTGAGGGATTGCAGGAGGGTGCAGACGATTACATTACAAAACCATTTGACCCTTCATTACTGAAAGCAAGGGTGAGTAACCTGATCGAATCAAGGATGCGACTACGCCGCCTGTTACAGATAAATCCACAAACGATCGAAAAATCCGACCTCCCTCTTATTTCTGTACTTTATGACACGCCTTTTCTGAATAAACTCAGAACTATTCTGGAGAATCATTTGTCTAATCCGGAGTTTCAGGTTGCGGACTTTGCAAATGAGCTTAATTTATCACGAAGCTACATGACCCGGAAGATTAAAAAGGAGACGGGCCTAACACCGGGAGAACTCATTAAAAACTACCGCTTGGAAAAAGCATCGGTACTCCTGAAAGAAAAATCAGGAAATATTTCGGAGGTGGCTTATGCGGTCGGGTTCAACAGCCTCTCATACTTCAGCCACTCGTTTAAAGAGCATTATGACCTAACACCGTCAAATTATTTAAAGGGCTCTCAAGACCCTTAAACTGCATTATATTTTGAACTGCACTCAGACCTTAAACCCTAAGCTTCTATGATAGCTGAGGCTCTGGAGGCGGAAGTTGCCGTGTCTCTTCAAACGGTAATTCACTAAGCTTTGGGCAGAACCATTCTTTTTCATCGCGACTTTCACCTTTGTACGTTTTCTTTGTGGTATTCATTGTTTCGTCACTGTTTTGTTGTTCCATTCTTTTATTAGCAAAATCTGCTACTTCAATATCGTCAGTTTCCTTGTCAGAACGCTGCTGCCCGCCTGCAGTCGGTACAGGTACACCCCGCTTGAGAGCTGGCTGGCATCAAAATTAATGCTGTGGCGGCCTGCCGCAACCTGTCCACTCACCAGCGTCGCCACCTGTCGCCCAGCCATATCATAGACTTGCAGTCGAACCTGTGCCGACTGTGGCAGCTCATAAGAGATCACCGTCGTCGGGTTAAACGGATTCGGATAGTTCTGATTCAGCGTAAAGGCCTCCGGCAGATCTCCCAGACCGGCAAAGCCATCCGAGCCGTCTGTGGTAATCAGCAGCTCGAAGCGTGGCTCAGACCTGACAGGTTTTTCTTCTGTTCCACCTAATGCCTTTACGACGGGCGATCCCGTAAAAAATGGAAACCTGTCAGGTCTTTTTTCGACTACATTTTCACTGATCTCAAAGCTGTATGTTTTTCCATCGGTCAGCTCAATGACCTCGCCATTTTCGTTATCTCGTAAATAGTACTCCGCACTCACCTGGTGGGCCTCCGGCAGGGTCCAGTCCATGGTAAAGGTTCCCGCCTGCGTGGTCTCGATTTTCATTGGAATCCGTGTTTGATCCTCAAAAAGATGCGGCAGCGACTGGATGGCGTAGTTTCGGCCATCCTCATCCAGCGAGTAGAACGAGAGCCATTTCGGTGCCAACCCTTCGGGGCTGATTTTCGGAGCATCCCATTTGTCAAGCTCCGGGGTCGCATCCCTGCCAAACAGCAGGTGCGCCGTATTGGTGAACACCCCGTCCCGGCTAGTTACGTTCAGCGAAAACAGGTAGGTCTCAGAGGCCCCCGTTTGTGCAGAGGATTCCAATTCATTGGGTGTGGTGGCAGCCGAGGCTACCAGCCCGCTTTCCACCTCTTTAAAGTACCCGTCCGTAGTGGTCTCCAGATAAGCCGCTTCGGGGATGCTCAGCGAAGGGTTCAGCCCTGTTGTCAGTACCCAGAACGCCTGGAACGGGGCTATGGGAACCGTCTCATCGGGATCCACAGCACAGCTGCGGTTAATATAATCACCATTACCGCCATTGGCTGCCGAATCCCAGAAACTGGCAGACACCGCGATATCGGATGAAGCAAACTCACAAAAATCCAGGGCTATTGGATGTGGGTTGGCAAATAAATAAAAGGTAGGTCCAACATCCCCACCTCCTGATAAAAACATGGCAGAAAAATCAAACTCATCACTCAAAGAGGTCCACTGCTGACCCGAATTTAGCGTAAGCGGGAATCCTCCCCCCACTCCGTCAACATCCTCATAGGCATAGACAATCAGTCCAAGGCCGCGGGTAAACTCATCAGTGGCGTTTACGTTTGGATCCCACTGGTAGTTCTCCTGGTCGAGTTTCTGAACGTTGGCAAAAAAGGCGCCCGGGCTGTTCGAGCCAGGAAAGCCCTGCGTCCACAGCGGATCCAGCAGGCTTCCGATCGTCTCTCCGGTGGCCGGGGAGGTTATAAACCGCCAGCCTGCACCGGCCGCGTCAGTAAACTCCACGGAGGCAGCGGCCAGGTCGATATAGAGATTGGCTTCATCGGTGCTTTCAACATCAAATTCATTCACAAGCAGAAAGGTTATCGAGGCGTACCCGTAGCCGTAATTATCTGCATCCGGGCTCCAAATGAGCTTTTCACTGGTAATATCACCGGCATCAATGGTAAGCGGCAGATCTGCACCTGTGACAGGAGTCCCGTCCAATTGCAGTGTGCCCCCGCCCACAAGTTGTTCGATCCTCACAGCCGAAACTGTCCCATCGACCGACAGATCACTCCCCGTCAACGTATAGGATGCAACAGCGTTGCTGACCAGCACGCGGCGGTCCTCCCCGCCGGGCACCACGCCGGGCTCGGCCCCAAACTCATAGGCGCCCATATCCACGGTGTCCCCGAAGATTCTGTCATTTCCTCCCAGGTCGGTGGTGATGCCCTCAGCGGCACCGCCGGGTTCAAACGGGGCGTTGCTGCCGGCATTAATGGCCGGACTGAATTCGGTAAGCCTGTAATCCCCGCCTGCCGCATCCACAAAGAGTGGGTCTGAATTTACATTACCTGTGCCGGTGTAACCGCCCTGCACGATGGAGTAGCTTACCGTTGGCGCGGCAGCTGCATTCCCTAATATCTCACCATTGCTGTTGCCCCAGATAATACAATTAGTAAAGACGGGGGAAGAGGCTTCATTATATATTCCTCCACTATCAATACTGGCTGTATTTTCCGTAATGGTACAATTCGTTACCAAGGGAGAAGAGGCACCATTGTACATTCCGCCTCCTCTTTCTGTTGCTGAGTTCCCCGAAAAAGTGGTGTTCGTTACCGTTGGAGTGGAAATAAAATTTAACATCCCGCCGCCTAATAGAGCCGAATTCCCTATAAAGGTGCTGTTCGATACCATGGGTGAGGAATTATCTCGATTGTGCATTCCTCCGCCAAATGTACCTGCTGAATTCCCCGAAAAGGTGACGTTGGTCAGGGTAGGGCTGCTGCCGGAGTTGAACATCCCGCCTCCGAAATTAACAGCTGAATTCTCCGAAAAGGTACTGTTCGTTACGGTTGGGGAACCTCCGCTGTTGTACATGCCTCCGCCGTGTCTATTAGGAGTAAAAGGATCGCCCGTATTATCATCCGCATTCCCCACCGTAATAGTAAAGCCATCGATCACCGCTGTGGCGTCGGTGACGGAGCCAGTGACGACGGAGTAGGCGTTGCCGGCCAGATTCCCGCTCCCGTTAATATCCCCGCTAAGGATGGTTTGGTTGGCTTCCCAGTCGCGCTCGGCAAGGGCAGTTTCCGTTCCGGCAAAGCCGCCGTAGATCTCCACATTATTCACAAGCTGAAAGGTGGCCGTTCGTGTTGAGCCATCCCCCGTAGGCAGGTAGACTCCATCAGCCACCCAGATTTGAAGCGTGCCGTCGGCATCACCATCCCAATCCTGAGCCCACGCCAGAGCATCGCGCAGTTCAGGGATGGCATTATCCCAAGAATTTCCGCTTCCGTCCCCGTCGTTGACGTTTTTGTCAACAAAGAGTACGTTGTTTCCATCCGGTCCAATCGAAAACGGCTCTCCCTGGAATTCATAGGCGCCCATATCAATCACATCGGGATCGGGGAGCCCATTAAAAACCCGCGGGTTGCCTGCAAGATCTTCCGGATTATCCGGTCCGCCGGGGAACAGCAACAGGTCGGTTGCCGGGTCACCCGCATTAATCGCCGGGCTGATGTTGGTCAGCGTATAATCGCCGTTGTCGGAGTCATTAAACAGCGGATTAGCATCGATGTTATTACCGCCGTCGTCGCCAAGATTCGTATCCCAATTTACTCCGCTGCCGCCGGAGTTACCGATCAGGGTGTGTGTATAGGTTGCAGTTCCACCATCATAATAAGCGTGAAGAACATTTGATGTAGCTGTACCTGAATCGCCATTCACGGTATTATTCCAAATAATACTGTTTTGGACATCAAGATCCGGGTCAAAACCCGAATTTTCAATACCACCACCTGATTGTGTCGCATTATTATCACTGATAGTGGTGTTGACGAGCGTTAACGTTCCCTGATTAACTATACCACCTCCAAGTCGTGCAGTGTTACCCTCAACAATCCCATTGCTGAGAATGGCCGTTGATGAAGTTTTAATCGAAAAGCCTGCTCCACTGTCGGATGTATTGTTCATAAAGGTTAAATTTTCCATGCTTACAATGCTGCTGCCTGTAATTGACAACCCGCCTCCGCTTCCTGCCGTACTCCCTGTAAATATGTTGTTAACCAGGGTTGGGGCCCCGTCTATCACCAGCATCCCGCCTCCATTATTTGCAGGAAAAGGGCTACCGTTTGCATTTCCACCCGTAATGGTAAAACCATCCAATAGAGTGCTACTTGTATTGCTGGAGCTACTAACAACGTGCAGGCTGTTCCCTCCAAGATCACCACTTTGATTAATATCCCCACTGAGGATGGCGGGGTTGGCCGCCCAGTCGCGGTCGGCCAGCACTTCAGTACCGCCTCCGGCAAACCCGCCGTAAACCTCCACATTGTTCACCAGCTGAAAGGTGGCCGTTCGTGTTGAGCCATCCCCCGTAGGCAGGTAGACTCCATCAGCCACCCAGATTTGAAGCGTGCCGTCGGCATCACCATCCCAATCCTGAGCCCACGCCAGAGCATCGCGCAGTTCGGGGACCGCATCATCCCAGGAATTACCGCTGGCGCTGTAGTCATCCACACCGGTATCCACGTTTTGATCGACATACACAATATTGCCATCATCGGGGACAACCACTCCAAACGCATTTCCCTGGAACTCATAAGCGCCCATGTCAATGGTTTCATCCAGTCCTGCAAACACTCGTGGATTCCCTGAAAGGTCTTCCGGATTATCAGGTCCGCCGGGGAAGAGCGACATGTTGGTAGATGGGTTGCCCGCATTGATCGCCGGGCTGGTGTTCATCAGACTGTAATCGCCCCCTGCCGCATCGACAAAAAGAGGATCTTGATTATTGATGATGCCCGTACCACTGGAAAAGCTGCTATTCGCTTGTGTGAGGCAATGGGTGAAGATTAAGGTGCTGGTACTGTATTCAATATCTGCGCCTGCTACGTTGTTGGCACCATTTTTTTTGTTGTCCCAAAAAATGTTGTTGGTCACTGTATTGCTGCCTTGAGCATTCCGAATACCGCCACCGTCTAGGCCTGCCGAGTTCCCCGACAGGGTGTTATTGGTCAGGATATTGCTGCCTCTAGAGGTAAAAATGCCGCCACCAAAAAAGGATGCTATGTTCCCCGACAGGGTGTTGTTGGTCAGGATGTTGCTGCCTCTAGAGGTATAAATGCCGCCGCCGCTGTCTGCCGTGTTCCCCGAGAGGGTGTTGTTGGTCAGGGTATTGGTACCATCAACAGTATAAATGCCGCCACCATCGCCAGAAACCAAATTGCTGTCGAAGCTTGCCGAGTTCCCCGACAGGGTGTTGTTGGTCAGGGTATTGGTGCCGCCAGAAGTATAAATACCACCGCCTTCGACTGCCGTGTTCCCAGAGAGGGTGTTGTTGGTCAGGGTATTGCTGCCGTTAAGAGTATGAATACCGCCGCCATTGCCTCGATCTATATCTCCATTGACGGAAATAAAAGTACCAACCGCACTCGCATTCCCGCCCGTAATGGTGAATCCATCAATGGTAACACCTATGCTACCAGAAGCCAGGACTACGTGATAACAGTTATCCGTGTTATTATTAGGTGTGCCAATGTCACCACTTAGTGTTGTGGTGTTGGCAGCAATGTTGCGCTCCGATAGCGTGGTTTCATTACCTGCAAAGCCACCATAGATGCTTATACCGTCTCTTACATAAAAGGTTTTGTCGCGCGGGTCGGTGGGGCTTTCATTGCCGAAGGGGTCTTCGCTGGGCTTATAGGTGCTGGCGGCTACCCAGATCTGGTCGCCCGAGACGGCGGCGGTGAGGGCGCTCTGCAGGTCGGTGTAAGCATCGCCCCAGCTCGTTCCGTCATCTATACCCGCCGCATCGGCATCTACATAAATCGTGGATTGTGCAATCACGGCTGAAGGCCCTGCCGCCAGCAGAAGCGCAAACAGAGCCGCGCAGATTCCGAGCCTTAAAAAAGAAGCCGGCCTTAGTCTTTTACGATTGTGGGTATCTTGAGAGAATAGTGATGTTTGTGCCATTGTCGGTTTGAAATTTTACTGCAGGTTAAAGGAGTCATATCTGTTCACTTCACTCCTGTTTAAATAAAATGTTAACCAGCGCAGCCAACCATTTTGGTGTGTCGTAAGACCGGCGGTTTTACATCATAGCACCGGCTCTTGCAGGTGGTCTGATAATCTATGCCGCCAAGGTCCAAAACTCTTGGACTTTTTGAACAAAAGTTTGGACTATTCGAACATTTTTCTGTTTTCACGGTCATATTTAGAGTTTTGGCGTCTGGATACAAACCACCCTATACTACGATCACGTTTACCGACCTGTCATTCGTAGACAGCTGTATTTTTTGTGTCTTTCAATTAAAAACGGTGATGACACCAGACCTGAAGCCTATAAAAAACAAAGGCATTAGAAGCCCGGCTTTTCTCTTAAGATATTTTTTGATCGTTAATATCCGGATGTTCTATCATTTTTTTCACATAGAATAGAGTTCCAGAATTATAGGTAAGCTGACCAAACTTTTATTTAGGTAGAAAAGACTGCTCAATTAAACAGTACCTTTTTGTTTTAGAAAAAACTGAATTATGTTCACAGATTCATCAGTCTTCCACCGGGCTCCAATCAGGAAAGAACGACGGTACACCACTCTCGCTCGTAATATTCCTGAGATCGGACCCATCTGCACTCATCACAAATACATCATACGCATTGGCATCTCCATCTCTGTTCGAATCGAAGGCAAGCTGATTTCCGTCAGGAGACCACGTAGGGAAACGGTGCTCAATCCCACTTACTGCAAAATTTGTCAAACATTCTATATCTGAACCATCCGCATCAGCTACACAAATTTCCCACGAAACTTCACTCTCCAGATTACTTCTGAAGGCAATTCGGCTTCCATCAGGTGACCAGGATGGATTGCCGAATGAGATTTCATCATCCTCAAACAGAACCGACCGGCCGGTACCGTCTGTGTTAATGGTTTCTATTATTACGGGTTGATTGCCCCTGAAAACATGGAAGGCTATGGTAGTACCATCCGGCGACCAGTCGGGCCACCATTCACCACTGGCTGTATTTGTGATATTGGTTTTTCCCGTGCCATCGGCATTCATAATGAAAATGTCACCCTCGCTACTATTGGTATATGAGTGGTAAGCAATCTGAGATCCATCGGGTGACCAGCTTGGAAACTCATGAAACCGATCAGGGGTTTCTGTCAGATTTTGCAGGTTCTCGCCATCTGCATCTACTACCCAAATTTGTGATGTCGTAAAGTCCCCATCCGACACAAATAAAATTTTTGTACCATCGGGTGATACAGCAATTTTCCAATAGTCGCCCGTCCCAAAGTCTGTAAGCTGCTCCCGATTACTCCCGTCCGGATCTGATTTAAATAGATTTACAAGTCCGTCCTGAAAGCTGGAGTAGACAATTTTGTTTCTAAGAATACCTATGCAGTTGATTTCGAAATTTACGCGTACCGTTTCGCTTCCGGTAATTTCTACAGTTTGTGGATTTTCACTATTCATTGTGCAATGGGCCGCGATATTTGAAATCTGTATCTCGTACGTCCCGGGGCTCAAATTGATAAAAGAGCCCGTTGAATTTGGATCTATATTTCTGGTTCCGCCTCCCTGAATCGCAGCCGTAAAAGACGGTGGGTTCTCATCTCCCCCGGTTGTAACGATTTCTACTTCAACCGTTCCCAATTCTGGATCCGGCTCGAGTTCAGGCTCAGCACCCGTAGAGCTATCACTGCAGGATATCATAACCCACGCCGTTATCAATAACAATAATGCGCCTTTTGCATAGGATAAAAATCGTGTAATTTTCTCCCCGATAAAGTCTTTTTGATTATTCATAGAGTATTGTTTTTTAGTTCTTAATAGGTTTAAAAAGTTCATCCTGCCTCTGCAGACTCATGCAATAAACAAGGCACAAATAGCTCACTGTATCTATTATTTTATTTTGATGTACTTTGGGCAAAAATAAAGGCAGAGATGCATTAAGCTGCTTTGTTCTACTGAATTACCTTTACTTCAAGACTTGCATAATTCTCTTTTGCTCCTTCCAGTTGATTCATAAAAAACTCTACGGCTTCGTTTTTTTGAGCTTCATTTACTCCAACATAAAACCGCAAAGATCCTATTGTAACCTGGTACATAAGCTCTCCATCTTCAAAAGCGAGCTGCTCCGGAGTCCGTATCACTGTACTTCCCCTGCTCCCGTCACTCCGAATTCCGGTCAGTTCGTAAGAGGAAGCACCTGAACGCGGACTAAAAAAAGCTCTGAATCTTCCGTTGGATATATTGTATGTGCCATCACCGTTATCTATAACCGGGACATACATTTCATAGCCAACTTCAAACACGTTTTCGTCCATAGAGCCGGAGTCGCTTGGACAGCCATATAAAAACAGTAGCAGAGAACCCGCAATGATATATTTTAAAGCTCTTCTTATTTCCATAGTCATTATTTTTTTGATCTGAAGTTTTAGTTTTACCGGCTCAATCACCGACGTACCATTTACTTCATCATGCAACAATTCATATAAAAAGAGCTCATTAAAAATCACTCTTTTGATTTACTCATGGATTTTTTTCAGAAAGATGGGTCAGAGATTTCTGAACCGAAAATCCGGAAAGCATTCTTTAAAATTTATTTCCAAAATACCAGGTAAAACCGGCACCGATGTCAAATTGATTGAAATCCAGATCCTCCTCAAAAGAAAGCTCAATCCCGTCAATGTTTGTGCTGTAATCGGTTCCCATGTGATATCGTAAATGCAGATTTGCGGCCATCCAGGGTTTAAAGAAATATCGAAATCCACCCCCCAGAATTACCGCCATTCCTTCCAGTTCAAGTGCACCCTCCAGTCGCTGCCCACCTTGAGTAATGATAAAAGCCCGGTCTATTTCCACGCTGCTGCTGCTCAGCTGCACGTCAGCAAATGGTCTAAACCTCATCAATGTGGCTCCGAAATTGTATCGAAAACCCAGTCCGAGTTGAGTATGTGAATACGTGTCCCAGTCACCACTCATATTAAAATTGCTCACCGAAAGTTGTCCAAAACCTTCCAGCCGCTGGCCAAATCCATATCCGCCGGAAAGCTGCAATCCAATACTGTTGGGGTCCAGGTCCCGAAAATTGCTCAGAAATGAGCTGGATGTATTCCACGTGCCGCCATTCAGCGTAATGTTGGCATAAAAACCGGAAGCATCAGAGCGAATATCCTGGGCTAATACCGAATGCGCTGAAAAAAGAATTATCGTGCCTGCAATACAAAAAACTGAATATTTTATGAATCGTGTCGTCATTTTATCGCTTATTAATAGGTTTAGAGTTCAAGAGTTACCATGCCGGATTCAATCCTTAGCCGGCTGATGCTTCTTCCTTTTTCAAAGCTTACGCTGCCCGTGGCCTGATTACTGTATTCGGGATATGAAATTTTTAGCCATGAACCGTCAACAGCCATCACCTCTTCAAATGTTACAGCCAGCGTTGCGCGCCTCGATCGTCCGCGGTCTCTCACCTGCTGCACAACTCCCCTGATTCTGGCGCCTGCATTGATCACCTTATATCCATCGGCATATACATCTCCCGTTACTCTCAGGTAAAATGAATCGCCTTCTTTATGGGTAAGCGTTGAAACCGTCTCATCAAAAATTCCCTCAACAACCTGATTGGTTACGGCTACCGAAATTGTTCGCGCTTCGGGGCTCTCATCCCGATTCATCTCCCTGCTATCAGAACCTGAACGATCGCTATTCTGGCCGCCCGGTTCAGTCGTGTCTCTTTCCAAATTCTCAGTCTGTCCGGCGCTATTTTCATCTGTATTTTCATCTTCTGAAGTGTTCTGATCCTGCAGGCTTGAAACCACTGTCTCCCTCGAATCTCTTACTGCTTCGCCAGGCCTGCCGCCGGACGTTCTTCCCGGAATAACAATCTCGGGTGGGGCAAGCCACTCGCTGCCCTGCTCCGCACCCTCTCCCGTTTCACCGCTTTCCTCTGCCGGAACCGACTGATCACCAATCCCGGAATAGTTTATAGCGACCTCCTCTGTTGGCTCGTCATCAGAACTCCGGGACGCCTCATCAATTTCACCGGAGCTTTGAAACAGGCCCGAAAAGAGAAACAAAAAGAGTGCAAACCCAATGGCCCCTCCCAATATTTTACCCTCCGTGGTTTTAAAAAACCCGGATATAGATGAGGAACTATTTTTTAAAGGAATTCCCCGCTGTTCGTACAGTGATTTGAATGAAGCAGCTACCGCCTGCACAGATCTTTTTGAACGGTCCAAAATATCCGCGTATGCTGGCGGGCTCAGTTCTGCGGCTGCTTCTCTGATAGGATCAGCACCCAAAACCTGCGCCGAAACTCTCCCTGATATTCTGCACGCTCTTAAATCCTCAAGAACATCTTTCGAGTGCTTGTACCTCGATGACGTTTTTTTGTGCATCAGTTTTTTTATGATGCTTTCCAGCTTACCATCCCTCACAAATTCTTTCTCCCCGGCAAACCTGGAAAATGAGGGCCCTCCCTTCAGAATCAGTTCGGTTAAGGCTCCGTCATTATCCGCTTCAAAAGGGAGATGACCGGTATAAATTTCATAGGCAACGACCCCAACGGAATATAAATCTGCCTGAATGTTTGGTTTCCCGCCGGTTAGGAGTTCCGGCGCCATGTATTCAAGCGTTCCAATCACCCTGTTCATTCGGGTCATCCGCGCGCTGCTTTCAAAACGGGCCACTCCAAAATCCATCAATTTCACATAGCCCGACTGGTTGATCATTACATTGCCCGGCTTAATATCCCTGTGAAGTATTTCATTTTGATGAGCCTCTTCCAGCCCCTCCAAAAGCTGTAATAAAATCCGGATGCACTCCTGAACCGGCAGCCGTTTATGTATATGTAAGATCTCTTCAAGTGTTTTTCCTTTTACATACTCCATCACCAGGCAGTGCAGGTCATCATCACTGAAAAAATTATAGAGAGTAGCAATATTGGGATGGGTAAGCCTCGCCGTAACGTGAGCTTCATTTTTAAAACGCTTCAGCAGATCAGGCTGATGAAGCATTTCGGGATGCAGCATTTTGAGGGCAACGCGCCGGTTCAAATTTTCATCTTTGGCCAGGTACACCACACCCATGCCGCCTTCGCCCAGAAGCTCTTCAATACGATAGTTTTTAAGTTTTCTGCCTATCATTTTACAATGGGTATAGCTTTGGTTGGGCTTGCTGAAGATGGCTGATTTACTTTTTCTTCAACCAACAGAATGGAGAAATTATCCTGGGCACCCATCTCCAGTACTCTGCTGGATAATTGTTGTGAAATGTCGCCTAAGTCGGGCTTTTTAAGACACTCCGCAAGTTCTTTAGACGTAAAATATTCATACAGCCCGTCGCTGCAGAGCAGTAGTTTGTCTCCGGTTTCAAAACGATGCGTAGATATAAATACATCACACATTCTGCTTTTAGCTGTACCCAAAGATTTTGTGAGAATATTTCCATCCGGATGGTTTTCGGCTTCTGATGCTGTAATTTTACCGGCGTTTAAAAGCTGCTGCACATACGTGTGATCTTCTGACAGCTGAATCAAACGTCCATTTTTATATAAGTATGCCCTGCTGTCGCCAATGTGCATAATACAGAGTGTACGCCCAACAATTGCAACGGCGGTGCAGGTCGTTCCCATCCCCCGCAAATGCTCATTTTCTGAGGCGTGTTTCCAAATACTTTCGTTTGCTTTCTTAGCTGCTGATGTGAGTGCTTTTTCTGGATGTTTTGCAATGCTGTAATACTCTTCTGTAATGGTATCGATGGCCATGGATGAGGCAACTTCACCGGATGCATGCCCGCCCATTCCGTCAGCAACGATGGCCAGATAACCCATCTTTTTCCGAAGTGGGCTTTCTGCGGGCCGCACAAAACGAACCGCATCCTCGTTGTGATCTCGGATTATTCCTGTATCCGTTGCGGCAACGGCACGATAATCAATATCACTTTTTGACAGGATGGGTTTTTTAAAAACACGTTTCTTCCAAAACATTTGATCGGGTTTTTTCAATGTCAGTTTTGATTACAGGGCAAAATCGAGATGGGTGACGTACCGGTATCCTCTAGCGGAATACCGGTTGAATTGTTCATACTGCATATGATCTGCAGAATGAACAACGCGGCACCTAATTCATCACTGTTCGCCTGTTTGGATTCATCAAATCCATCCCGAATTTGATGGGTACGGCATAGCTCATATTAAGCGTGGATGGACCCATGGTGAACAGCCCGATTACGTGTCCGTCTTTATCAAAAACAGGGCCTCCGCTGTTTCCTGCACCCGGAGAGCTTCCCGAAATCTGGTAATATTCACCAATCGTACTAAAATAGCCCTCAACAAAATCGTCCTGCGTTCTGTTATTTGCCGATATCACTCGTCCAACACTTCCCTCGGTAGACGTTGGGCTTGGAACAGTAAACACCTGGGATCGGCGGTTAAACAGGTCGGCAGAGGCTCTACCGACAATAACATCCGGAGCCATGCCCGGATACCCCATAATCAATACACGCTGGCCCGGTGCAATGTCTGATGTTGCATCCCTCATACTCGCATGTGTTAATCCGCCGGGAAGATCCACTTTGATCATGGCTACATCGTGTGTATTGCTGACTCTTACAATATTAGCCGGAGTTCTGAGGTCGTTATTTGCGAATGTAACGTCCAGGTAGATATTCTGGCCTTCCAGAACCTTGCCGGAAAGAGGTCTTCTGCCAAGCATTTCGCTGTTTGCAGGAACCCAGTTTTGGGGAGGCGTTGGAACGGCCTCGGCAAGCTGCCACTCTCCGTCGATATATCGTACCATTCGTCCGTTATAGGCTTCCTGGGGGAAGGAATAAGAGGTGTGCCACATTGCCACTACATGGCGGTTTGTTAATATGAATCCATCTTCGTCCACCACAAAACCTGAGCCGGTTGCCCCGCTTACCGCGATCGGTTCTCCGTTTTCAACATAGCGGCTAATTCCCAGAGCGGGCTCAATTTCACCCCTTTCATTTTCGAGATAGAGAGCAACAGCCCGGGTCTGGCCGGTTTCAGGATCTTCGATGTTCATATATTCGTGATAAACATCATCGCCAGTTGTTGTGTGTATCAATTTATACCCAACCTCGATGAACACGACTGCGCCCTCATTTTCACTGATGATCTGTTCGGCATTAAACCGCTCATCCACAATTCTTGTTTCACCCGGTTCAACCACCACTTCAGTAACCGTGGACACAAACTGATCTTTAAATGTGAATCCCAGTGCCGCAAAAACGATAATAAATGCAATACCTGCAGCTATCAGAGTGCGCGAGGATCTCTTTCGCTCCGATGAAATCGCGCGTTCAAATGTCTGTTTCCCAATAGTCTCCTTTCCAGAAGATTCTTCCGGTCCGTTATCCCCGTCATCTGCTACGGCATCCATCTCTGTTGTTGGTTTGGATGTTACGGCGCTCATCATTTTTGTTTTTGCAGCGCCCGCAGGCCGTGGGTCCAGGTCAAATATAATTTCAGGACCTTTCTCACCCAGCTGTATAGTATCGCCAACAGAGAGCTGCTTCTTACCCTCCACCTTCTCACCATTCAAAAACAGGCCGTTTAAACTTTTTAGGTCTTCCAAATAAAACTCATATGGCTTTGAGCCTTTTGTAATTTTACAGTGTTGCCGGCTCACCATCGAATCTTTATCCGGGTCAAACTGCACGTCGTTTGATTCGTCCCTGCCCAGAGTAAGTTCATTGTGCTTATCGAAAGCAAACGTTTCGTGCTGGTTCTCTTTGCTTCCGGTTTTATGCTTGATTAAAAAATTCCTGACTGATTTATTATCCTTTTTCATAACCGTTGTTTATTTATTTCGTGTTTATCTATTCCTTCTCTTACTGTTGATACATGCAATACTTTGATGAAAATGAGCTCAATCAAGCGGATCTTGATTTCACACGCATCTTAATTGTCACCATAAAATTCTGAATAGTAGTCTGTGTCGGGCCACTCATTAATACTATTCAGTGTATTTCTTAAATCGGGCCAGGGTCCGGGAGGCGACTGGTTGAGAAGTATGGTGTACGATACCCCGTTTGGTAATCTCCACAGGTAGGCAAATGCGCCATCTGCAAGCCCGGCATGGGACCAGCTTGCATCCTCTCCGGAAGGAGTGACCTGCCAGAATTTTGCATAGTAGTTACCGTTTGCAGGATAAAAAGATGGGCGCTCCAGCATCAACTCAATTGTATCCGGCTGAAGCAGAGGCGCTAATCCTGCCCTTCCTTCCACGCCATCCAGAAGCCGAACCAGGTCTGTCGCCCTGCCAATCCAGCTGCCGGACGCTCCATAATAATCCATCGCTCCGTCATCAATATCCGGGAAGTACCCGTTTGCCCGTTGATATCTCGCTTCGTTGGGTTCACGGTCTGCCAGTGCTGTTTTACCAAATTGCACCTCGCTGATACCGAGCGGCTGCATCAGGTTATCCTGCACCCATGATTCATAATCGGTTCCCGTTACATGCTCTATCAATAACCCCACTGTTTGCGTGGCATAGTTGGAGTAGGCGTACTCGGTGCCGGGATCTGCAGCAAGCGGTACAGAACGGCCGTACCTGAACATTTCAGCATCATCCCTCTTGCCCAGCTGGGATACAGCCCGCCATACTTCACCATCTACATTTCTGTTTGTATTCCATCCGCCTGAATGGGTCATCAGCTGTTCCAGTGTTATGGTTACCAGACGCGGATCTTCTGTTTCACCGGATATCACGGGGAGATGGCTGAGCATCTCAAACGGTCTATCATCAAGAGAAAGCGTCCCTTCCTCAATCAGCATCATAGCCGCAATGGCCGTGATTGGCTTGGAAACACTCCCATATCTGAACAGTGTAGACGGGCTGGTAAGCCTTCCCGTTTCCGGATCAGCCAATCCGTAACCCCGGGTATGAATTAATTTTCCATCCTTTACAATTGCCACTGAAGCGCCGGGGATCTCCTGCTGCTGCAGGAAGTTCATTACGGCTCTGTCCACGGTTTCAAGTTCCGCAGAGCTGAATCCAGTCCCCTGAAAAACCTCAACCTGAATTGATTTGCTGAGATTTTCCACACTTGCCTGAATGGTTGTTGTACCACTTTTTTTGCCCGTAATTACGCCGCTCGTGCTTACCTCAGCCACGGAAGCATCCTCGCTTGTCCACTGCACAGATACTCCCTGAACCTGCTCGCCATTTTCATCAAATACACGTACTTCAGTCTGTCTCTCATCATCAATCCCGATATACAGAGCATCAGTACTTAGTTCAAGAGAAGTGATTTCCGGCGGATTTTCCGTAGGATTTTCGGGTGTGTTACCTGTACCCGAATCGGAGCAGGACGCTACGAACAGCAGCAAAAGCGCGGAAAAAAATATAGGTACGAACCTTGGTTGAGCCGCTCTGTCGGAAAATCTGGCGCTCTTTTTTTGGTAGATAAAACGTCTAAATATTTTGTTCATAGATATTCGATTATTTATATCAGTTTTAATTAATCAGCCAAAACGGCATCCTTAACAATTGTGCTGTTTTCTCACTCTCATGCAACACTCTGCGTCAGATCGGCTCAATAAAATTTTTATCACCCCTGCTTTTACCCTGTTTGCTTCTCTTTTTGTATTATAAGAGCGTTATTTCTTTTAAAGACACAACTACGCTATGGCTGAGCAACCAACAAAACTGACTCAGTTACTAAATTCTGTTACTGAGAACTCGGACTCGATTGACAAAATCTGGCCGCACGTATACGACGAGCTCAGAATTATGGCACAGCGCGAACTACGAAAAGAACGTCGCGGTCATACCCTCAATACCACTGCCCTTGTTCATGAAGCCTACCTGAAACTGGTTAAACATCCACCGGAAGGGGAGTGGGACGGGCGCCATCACTTTTTTGGGATTGCTGCGCGTGCGATGAGGCAGATTTTGGTGAACTACGCTAAAATGAAGAGCCGGAAAAAACGTGGCGGGAAACAGTCGCCAATCGAATTTGAGGAGGGAATCTATTTATCCGAAGAAAAAGCCGACGAAATTGTGGCACTCGACCAGGCTTTGGAGCAACTCGAAAAACTGAATGAACGGCAGGCCCGGGTTATTGAATGTCGTTATTTTGCAGGCTACAATATAGATGAGACAGCGTCAATCTTAAATATTTCACCGGCAACGGTTAAACGAGACTGGACCATCGCAAAAGCCTGGCTGTTTAACAAAATGCACCCGACAGGGAAGTAATCAGTGGCTGCAGTCTGTTTCATTTTTTGGATGATTGATCCTTTTTAACTTAAAATATTGCATATATAACAGCGAACCATTTACGCTGGCCGGTTCTTGTAATTTAATACAGCAATCTGTGCTATTGAGATAAATATTTTATTGATACTCCCTATGCAAACAGAACAGTGGGAAAAAGTTGAGCAATATTTCCATAAAGCCCTGAGCCTATCGTCAAACGAAAGAGAAGCATATTTGCATGCTATTGCGAACGAGGCTCCCGATTTGGTTTCTACGGTAAAACAGCTTTTAAACTCCCATTTTGAATCCGGGCTCTTTCTTGAAAATCCTGCTTTCGACGATATGATCTCCTTTCCGGATGAGAGAATTGGCGCTTGGAGAATTGACCGGCAGATTGGGAAAGGCGGAATGAGCACCGTATACCTTGCAGAACGTGCAGATGGACACTTTTCACGCCGTGTAGCCATAAAGTTTCTCCATGGTTTTGCGCCGGGTCAGGAGCTCTACAACCGAATGATGGCAGAACAGAAAATTCTGGCAAGCCTCGACCACCCTCATATTTGCAGGCTTTTTGATGCGGGAGTCCATCCAAACGGCCGGCCGTACTTTATCATGGAATATATCGACGGTCACCGTATAGACCTTTGGTGTACCCGTAAACGCCTGCCGGTTCGCGAGCGTCTGGATCTTTTCATCCAGGTTTGTGATGCCATCAGCTATGCGCACCAGCGATTGATTGTACATCGCGATATCAAACCGTCTAATATCATGGTAGATAATGACGGAACCGTAAAGCTGCTCGACTTTGGTATCGCAAAAATTGTAAATGAAGAGCAGCAGGAACTTTCTGGCCCAAAACCGGAGACAAATATCATGACCCCGGAGTTTGCCAGCCCCGAGCAGTTCCAAAATACTCCGGTTACCACAGCCACGGATGTATACGCACTTGGGCAACTTCTATACCTGCTGCTTACTAATACGCTGCCTTTTGATTTTGAAGGCAAAAGTTCTTTCGACATTGGTAAGCTGGTTACAGAATCAACTCCTGCACCACCGAGCGAAGCTGTTTTACACTCTCCAAAAAACATTTCCATTGATGGATTAAATCCCCGGAAACTTTCTGCACAGCTTAAAGGCGACCTGGACCAAATCATACTTAAAGCACTCCGTAAACATCCTCACCAAAGATATCAATCTGCAGAGCAGCTCAAGAACGACATCATTAATTACATAGAAGACAGGCCTGTATCTGCACGAAAAGAGACTTTTACATACGTATCTGCAAAATTTTTAAAACGGCACAGAAACCCTGTAATTGCAACCGCCACAGCAGCCATCATGCTCATAGCATTAACGCTGTTTTCTGTTTGGCAGGCTCAAGTTGCAACCACACAAAAAGAGATTGCTCAGGAACGGTCTGCTAATGTCCGCAGCATGGCAAATTCACTTATTTTTGATCTTCATGACTCTGTTGTAAATCTCCCGGGATCCACACCCATACGGGAGAGTATTGTTGCAGAGGCTGTAAACTACCTGGACCAACTGGCAGCAACGGACCATGATGAAAACAACGTACTGCTGGACCTCGGAGTTGCCTACCAAAAAATCGGGGATGTTCAGGGCAACCCTACGAATAATAACCTCGGAAGACCTGCGGACGCAATGGCGAGCTATCAAAAGGGTTTCAATGCAATAAATGAATTTTTGAAGTCTGACCCTGATCATACACGCGGCAGGGAATTGCTGGCCATTATTTACGAAAAAACCGCGGATATCCACGGGGAGTTCGGAAACCTCAATGAAGCCCACGACAGTATCATGCATTCGGTGAACATATACAGGAGTTTAGCCGAAGAGTTCCCCGATAATGATTACCGCCAGCTTACATACTCCATTTCGCTCATCAAACTGGGCGATGTAACCGGAAATCCCAATTTTAGTAACCTGGGGGATCGGGATGAAGCCCTCAACATATACAAATCGGCAGAAAATGTACTCCTCCGCCTTTTTAATCAGAATCCCGATAATGCCGTTTATTTAAAAAATATGGGCATTATCTACGAGCGACTTGGAACCGTATATGAATCTGAACAGCAAATGGAGGAAGCGATCTGGTGCTTTGAAGAGTCGATGAAGCTGAGACAAGATTTGCTGCAAATGGCACCCAACAACACCGAATACCTGAGGGAGAGCGCTGTTTCGCATGAAAAAATGGCCGATGTTTTCAAAAATCTGAACCAGCTAGACAGATCACTCCAGCACTATATGCAGGCACACTCTCTGTTTAAGCGTTTAGCCGAAGCCGACCCCGAAAATTCGCTTGCTCAAAGATCACTGGCTATTAGTTTTATCCACCTGGGAGATCTGTTCTTTCATCCGCAGCAGCCAAGTTTCAATAACAAAACGGAATCAAGAGAACACTTTAATCAATCCAAAAGTATACTTTTGGATCTCAACAAAAACAATAGCTCTAACACCCGAGACGATTTCCTGCTAGGTTTGGTTGACCAGAGACTTTCGGCAATGTAGACCTAATACACTGAGATTAGGATAAACATCCTCGTGTTCAATCTTCTTGAAATATCTTTTCATCAGATCAATCTGAACATCGCTACCTCTTTCGAATTTCCAAAAACTCGATAGCCGGAAACTCAACTCCCCAGCCCCTCACAGTTTTTTCACCGGTTATCATAAAATCTGCCGTCACTTCCGCACTATTGCTGTCACCTTCAAAATAGGCATCATAATCCGACCGGACACCGGGGGCTCCGTACGTCACTCCATTCACTTCAAACAACATCCCCGATCCATCTTGAGCAGGAGAGAAGCCCCAAACCAGCCTTCCATCCTGATCTCTTATAATTTCTCCTTCTGTGTCTGAGCTTGTTGAACATGCAGTAAAAGCTGCGATTAAAAGAAAAGTTGATAAAAAAATCCAGAAATGTTTCATTTGCTTATTCTTCGTTAAGAGATACGACCTATTCTATTCATTCAGAAAATGATTTTCAACTAATTTCGATGAACAACCGTTTTTTCATGGTGAACAGAGTTTTTTAACGTTAAATGTTCAAGATTATTTAACTAGTTGACAATCTCCCTCAAATGCCTTCTTTTAAGCTCAGTTATAATTCTCCTTAATCAATATGAGCGTGAGCGACTTTAACAGCTATATTAGTACACGTTTTGGCGACCCAAAAAACCGACGCAAAATTTTTACAGGCGCCTTTCTGGCTCTGATTCTTGCAGGCGTTTATACCGGGGTGAATGAAGTTATTCCGGAACAGGATGGCCATTTTGGATGGTGGTCAATCATGCCGCCTCTTGTGGCTATTGTGCTGGCATTCTGGACCCGAGAAGTTGTGAGCGCCCTTTTCATTGGAATATGCCTGGGTGGTGTTATTTCTGGAGACATCAACATCGTGCAATCTTTCCTGATTCCATCGATTGGCACTGAAAGTTTTGCCCTCATTCTTTTGGTGTACCTTTGGGCTCTGGGTGGTTTAATCGGTATTTGGACCCGAACCGGGGGAGCAGAAAAGTTTGCCGTTTGGGCCAGCGGCTTAATGGTTAGAGGGCCCCGGTCTGCCAAGTTTTTTACCTGGCTGATGGGACTTGTTTTTCACCAGGGAGGAACCATCAGTACGGTGCTCACGGGGGCAACGGTTCGCCCTATCTCTGACAAGCATAAGGTTTCGCATGAAGAACTTTCATATATGGTAGACAGCACCGCTTCGCCCGCCGCTACCCTCATTCCGTTTAACGTATGGCCGTTTTATGTTGCTGGCCTCGTTGTTGGTACGCTGCCTCTCTTTGCTACGGCTCAGGACGGAGTAAATTTCTTCTTCGGATCCATCATTTATAACTTTTATGCCATCTTCGCTATTCTGATCACGTTGCTATTTGCGCTGGAACTACTCCCCTGGATTCCAGGAAAAAAAATGCGTGCTGCTATTAAACGTGCAAAGAGTGGCGGCCCTCTCGACCGAAAAGGCGCAAGCCCAATGGCTGCCGACGAACTGACTCAGCAAAAAGTGCCAAAAGATTATACTCCCGGCCTAATCGATTTTTTTGGACCCATAGGAGCACTGCTTGGCGTAGCGATTATACCCTATATCGTAACCTACTTTTTTATGGGCCGCACAGACAACCCAACGTTACTTATTGCCGAGGCCTTCGTACTCGCCGTTCTTGCAGGATTTGCTATTGCGCTGGCCAAAGGGATGAAGCTGCAGGTTGCCATCAACGGTTTTATTGATGGATGTAAGGGTGTAACGATCGGTGCAATTATCCTCGCGCTTGCCGTTACACTCAAAGAGGTGGCCGATGCAGTGGGTACAGCCGATTTTGTTGTCGCTATTATGGGAGACCTGATTCAACCCTCTATTCTACCCGGTATGCTGATGGTATTGTGCATGCTTATCGCCTTTTCTACAGGAACTTCGTGGGGAACCTATGCCGTGGTCTTTCCAATAGCCGTACCGCTGGCTTGGGCAGTCGTTCCCGATCTGTTTTTTCTTCAGCTCTGCTTTGCTGCGGTTATTGGCGGAAGCGTGATGGGAGACCAGTGCTCCCCAATATCGGATACGACCATTTTGAGTTCACTGGCAACAGGCTGCGATTTAATGGATCACGTAACCACGCAGCTTCCACTCGCCATCGCAGCAGGTCTGTTCGCTGCAATTAGCTATGCGCTTTTGGTAATTGTATATGTATAAAACACCTGTTCCCGGATATTCAGGAACAGATGTTTCTTACAAACGGATACTTATACGCTGGCCGCTGTACTTAACTGTTTTTGGGCTTTGCGTATATTGCTGATCCACTGCTGGGCGATCAAACGTTCGTCACCAAACAATGTGCCTTCATTCCCTTCAAAAACGGTAAGATTGATGCTTTCTCCATTTTCAAGCTGCAGGCGTACACCGATCTGATAAATTCGTTCAAGTTCACTTTCCGGATTTTTTTTATTCTTTTTATAAACGGTGCAGTCTGCCACTTTAGTTAGCTCAATCAGCTTGTATTGAGTGCCAATTACGTACAGTAGCTGCTCTCCGTTTTTACCAAGACCAATTGCAGCATGGTTCCTGAGAACTTCTATCTCACCGGTTTGAAATCCAATTTCAGCCGCTATCTTCATGAAATGCTTTATCGAATCTTTTTTTGTCTTCTTTTCATGATGTTGGTAGATGCCTATAGGCACAAAAAATGTAGCTAGCGAGGCTAATCCAATAATTATAGATGTTAAATCTGTTTCCATTTTTCTGATTTTTTAGAAGTTTCTTTTTGAATAAATGCCCCAATACTGAAAACGGTTTGTAAAATACTTAAACCCCGTTTGTGCAGATTGAAACGTATGAATTGTAGGGTGTGAATACCGGGCTTAATCCCGGAAAAGAAACTTCTTTAGAGGTGCGTATGAAATGGAAAAATCAGATCCCAAACAGAGAGGCTGACTAAAATCAGTTTTGATTTTTTTAGGTAGGTATTGGCGCCTAAAGTGCGTTCAATTGTGAATGACAATGTCGCATAACCAGACTCTTTTGGCTCGATTTCAGAGTCATTATCAATCAAAATTTCCGACAGCAGCAGCGCCGGAAATGGAGTAGCGTAAAGAACATCCTGTTCTACAGGGGCAGATGTAATCTCTCCTTCTGCAACACCAGTGTCCATTTGGTGAGCAGGTACAAATGCTGAACCTATCATGACCGCAGCTAGTACTGTCAGCCAGAAAGTGAGCAGTATGTCAGATATCTTTCGCATTCATGAATAGTACGAACAATTTTTTTATTTGTTATACTCAATTTAAAATCTTTGATCAGGCTCTGTTGCGCCTGCCGATGAGTAGAGCCATCAGATCTGTTCAACATCTGATCGTGCCGACTAAACAAAAACTAATAGAGAGCCCACTAAACGTCGCCTTGATTCACAGAATCCGGAGATGAGGTAATTCCAAACCGCTCTTTCAGCCTCTTGAATCCTTCTGATGCTTTTAATTTCCAGTCTTCAGTAACATATCTTCGAACCATCAGCACAGAACAGTTGGCCTTATCCGCAACAACATCAGGAATAGTGCCGAAAAGCACGTTTCGAATTCCCCACTCTCTCGACGCGCCAATAATTACAAGGTCGTGGCTCTCATTTTGCAATTCATCAAAAATGCCGCCTGTTACATCTTCTGATTCTTTTACCAAAATATCTAATCGGTCAAAGTCTCCAACCAGAGGCTGAATCATTTCCATCAGCTCATTTTTTTCTTCCTCGGGAATAATACCCTCTTTCACAAGCCTCAGGATTCGTAATCTTGCACCAGAGGCGCGGGCCATACGAATACCAATTTCCAGTCCCAGTCGCGCATGTAGCCCACCTCCCCACGGCACGATGATGGAATCGAGTTTTTCCACACCACGGTCTTTCAATACCGCAAGATCGGCTTTAAGCCCCTTGATTATACGCTGAACCGGTGTGTTGTAAATCCGCCCAACGCTGAAGCCGCCCTGCCAGCCCATAACCAGCATATCTGCCTGTAGTTCTTCCGTTTCGAGCATCAACCCTTTAAACACATCATAAGCAGCTTCTGATACGGACTCGAATTCCGTTTCCCTCAAGGCTTGCAAGTTGTCGCCGGTGCCGCTGCCATCAGCCCTGTATTTTTTACTTATGTCATCAATACTCTGCCGTCTCGACTCTTTTTCTTCAAGTTTACGCCGAATAGTAGATAGAGGTGTTTGATACGGTACTTTCACCATGTTCAATCCTGTCACCTTTCCGCCCTCTGTTTTTCCTGATGCGATCAAGTGCCCCACCCTTAAAAGGGCACCTTCGTGTGCGGGGTTCGCAAGAGCACTCAGAACGTGTCTGGGCTCGGTTGAATTCAGGGCTCGAATTGCAGGAATCCACTCCTTCAGGCCTTCGTCTTCAAAACGCTCAGCGGGGATACTGAATACCCCGAATCCATGCTCATTCCATTTTGCTTTAAACTCGGGCAGTGCGTGTTCAATGTCGACTCTGCTGCGCCCCCACACCATAAACCAGGCCAGACTCACAATAATAAGAACGACGACTGCGACTTGTGCAAATGTCCCCGAGTAAATTATAATCGACAAGCAGCCAAGTGATGCAATGACCTGCAGCCAGGGAGTTCCGGGTGTTCGGTAGGTGGGTTTGTACCACTCGGGGTTTGCTGCCCTCAAAACTACGCAACCAATATTCAGTGCCGCGTAACTGTAAAGCTGAAGAACGCTGGCGATTTTTGCAAGATCCTCCAGGCTGTCGAGCAGTAGAAATGACAATGCCAGGACCCCCGTAAGGATGATGGCTCGGTAGGGAGTAAGCAGCTTTTCATGAATATCGCTCAGCCAGTTGGGTACCATTCTGTCACGCGCCATTGCAAGATTTATACGCGATGAAGCCAGAATACTGGCGTTTGCTGATGAAAGTGTTGCGAGAAGCCCCGCGATAATGATGGCAATACCGCCGGGACTGCCCAGAAACCTGCGAGCGGCTGTCGTTAAGGGGTCACGAACTTCACCGATGGTCTCCTGCGTGAACATCCCACCCACAACCAGCACAATTACAACATACAGTACGGTAACCAGTGCCACGGAACCAATAAGTGCCCGCGGTAAATTTTTCGACGGGTTTTTTATCTCTTCGGCGACAGCCGCAATTTTTACAAATCCTAAAAATGAAACAAATACCAAAGCGGTGGTAGCCGAAATGGAGTCGAACCCAAACGGCATAAAAGGAGTATAGTTTGCGGTGTCGATATAGAAGATTCCAAATCCGCTGAAGGCCCCTAAAATCACGAATAAAGTTAATACAATTACGACCTGAGTACGCCCCGACTCTTTGGCCCCCACTACGTTCAATATGGTTAACAGAATACCACCTATTGCTGCTCCCCAGAAAGCCGTTAACGGAAGAAACTGCGAGAGGTATTCTCCCAGTCCATAAAGATAAAAAGCGATCGCAAATGTTAGGCTAAGCCATATTCCCACGCCGGAAATTGCCCCCATGGCAGGCCCCAGTGAGCGCGATACAAAGAAATAGTCACCGCCCGAAGTAGGCATTCCTGTAGCCAGTTCTGCCGCACTCGATGCAGTGATCATACAAACCACACCCGCAATCAAATAGGCAAATATTGCCGCAGGCCCCGACATCTCGAGAGCCACTCCGGCCAGCAGAAATATTCCGGCGCCAATCATTGTTCCCGCACCGATGGTCAGGGCATCCCAAAAGCCAAGCTCGCGTTTTAAATCGCTCATTAACGGATCTCCTTATGATTTTCGTGGAAAAATTAAAATAGCAATCTCAACGAACAGTTCACTAAATATTTCAAGAAATAGAATTTATCTGATTTAACGTTCCAAAACATCCACCGAATGTTTTTCTGCAGCAGTACATGAATTTTAGTAAAATATGGGCAGGCACTCTTTTCTAAAACAATTATCTATCATGAATCAAGATTCCGCTGATACGCTACAACAGCAAGTAGATGAGCAAGAGGCAACCTCTCGCCAAAAGTATGGCACCTTTGGAGGAGTATTTGTACCCACTCTCCTCACCATTCTTGGGGTTATTCTTTTTCTAAGACAGGGCTGGGTTATTGGAAATGCGGGTCTACTTGGCGGCTGGCTAATTATCACTATAGCATTCATAATCGTGACCTTTACGGCTCTCTCAATGTCGTGTATTACAACAAATATTCGTATTAAGGCCGGAGGAGCTTACTCTATTATTTCGCAGTCGCTGGGGCTTGAAGTAGGCGGGAGCGTGGGCGTTCCTCTTTATCTTGCTCAAACTTTTGCCATAACCATGTATATTTTTGGATTCAGGGAGGGATGGATCTACATTTTTCCTGAGCATTACGGCATACTTGTTGACCTTTCCGTGTTTGGTATACTATTCGTTGTTGCGTTTGTAAGTGCGGGCCTGGCCTTTCGTATTCAATATATTATCCTTGCAGTAATAGTTGGTGCACTGCTCTCTGTAGCGGGGTCCGTTTTTACCGGGGCGCTGGAGTATAACATACAGTGGTGGGGAGAGTTTCCCGGTACCCCCGAAAGCGGCTTCGAAGGTGTAAGCTTCTGGGTGGTTTTTGCCGTACTGTTTCCTGCAGCAACCGGAATTATGGCCGGAGCCAATATGTCGGGTGAGTTAAAAGACCCCAAGAAGAGCATTCCTATGGGGACCATTTCGGCTATTGTCATTAGCTACCTCATCTATATGGGATCAGCCTACTGGATGTCGCGCGTAGCACCTCCGGAGGAGCTCGTTTCGAACTACAATATCATGATCGATAAGGCATTATGGGCTCCGGCCGTATTGGGTGGCCTTTTGGGTGCTACATTCTCCTCTGCACTGGCATCTATTGTAGGAGCCCCCAGAATTTTACAGGCTTTGGGCGATCACAGAATTTTTCCGGGCGGAGAAACCTTTTCAAAACTCTCAAAAAACGGAGAGCCTCGAAACGCTATTCTGCTTACCGGTGGTATTGTACTTTTTACCCTTATGCTGCGCGATCTCAACACTATTGCGCCACTCATTACCATGTTTTTTTTAATTACCTATATGATGATCAACCTTGTGGTGTTTATCGAACAGAGAATGGATATGATCAGCTTTCGTCCAACATTCCAGGTTCCTCGCTTTGTGCCCGCAATTGGCACGCTGGGCTGTCTTTTCACTATGTTTATCATAAATCCAATGTTTGGGCTGTTAGCGCTTGGAATTGTTTTAGCAACCTATTTCTATCTCACCAATCGGCAGCTCAATGTTCCACACGGAGACATGCGAAGCGGCCTATTCGTATCTCTTGCAGAGTGGGCAGCCAAAAAAGTGTCGCTACTTCCATCCAATAATGAACGCGCATGGAAAGCCAACCTTTTGGTACCGGTCCGGAATTCTCGCGAACTTCGCGGCAGCTTCAATTTAATCCGTAACCTGGTCTACCCGAAAGGCTCTATCAAACTGATTGGTATATCTTCTGAGGAGTCTTCAGATGCACTTCGCGATTCACTCTCGACGATCGCAAATACTTTCAGACAAGAGAATGTATATACCCGCTGGTCGGTTTTGGATTCAAAAAACTTTAAAGATGCCGTTATGGACTCCCTTCAAACACTCCAGGGCACTTTTTTTTCTCCAAACATTCTTTTTTTGAGGGTTCCTCCAAATAACAAATATGATAGTGAAATCCACAGCATTATCACGGAGGCCAGACTGAACAACATGGGTATTCAGCTATATATAGAAGATCCTGTAGCCCAGCTTGGGCGAAGTGCATCTGTAAATATATGGTTCCGGGATAAGAGTCCGGACTGGGATCTGAGTATGGATATGGGCAATATTGATCTGGCCATGCTCTCCGCTTTTAATCTGGCTCAAAATTGGGGGGCTACTTTACGGGTTATTACTGCAGTGCAAGAATCTGAAGTGGAAAATGCCTACCGCTATATCGAAAATCTTCTCAACCTTGCCCGTCTGCCCAACGCATTCCCACATGTGGAAATTGGCTCGTTTGATGAAGTTTTGACCACTGCCCCGCAGGCTGATGTTGACTTTTTTGGCTTGCCCGACGATCCCGATTTGGAAAGATTCCGATCATATGTAGAATATACTCGCTCTGCCTGCGTGTTCGTTGCAGATTCCGGCAATGAAAGTATTTTGGCCTGATTCCAGTAAAAAATAGCCCCAAATCGGGCTATATCACCAACACAAGGCATCGCCCTGTGAGCAGCCATCGGCTTTCTATGTGAGCCCTTTCCTGTAATCTTCGCTATCTTTATCGCAGATATAATCAGACATAATTATGACGGACAAGGAAAAAGAAGAGCTTAAAGCAATTATCGACAATCAGATCGAGTCGATACAGGAAGAGATTACAGAACTGGTTGAGCTTACGAAGCCAATAACCCTGGATAATTCTATCGGCAGGCTTTCCCGTATGGACGCCATCAACAATAAAACAATTAACGAGAAAGCTCTCCGTGATAAAAAACGAACCCTGCAAAAGCTCGAACGAGCTGTTGAAAGATATGACAAGGATAAGCTTGGCACCTGCCTGAAATGCGGTAAGGCAATACCATTCGGACGCTTAAAAATTATGCCCTACACGACCCGCTGTGTAAAATGTGCGGGTCGATAACTTTTCTCCGGCTTTTTACCGTCCCCCGCCGCCACTCGCGCCGCTGCTGAAATTATATCTGAAATTTAAACGAAATGATCTTGTGGACCAGGCGTATCTGCTCTGGGTAAAGCTGTTCGGGTTGATCACTTCTCGATCGCTAAGGCGTGAATTAAAGAGATCACGAACGTTTAAAGATATGGTTGCTCTTCGGTCCAGGAATTCTTTCGCCAGCGCTCCTCCAAAAAACAGGCTGCCGTCTTCTCGACCCTGCGTAGTCTGCTGAGCACCCCGATAAAAAGCATTTGCCTGGAAATTCCAGCTTTCTGCAAATCTCCATCGCAGCCTCATCCTTGAGGTGAATGATTCTGATTCGCTTGTATACTGCACACCTTCAAATTCTCCGTCCCGGTCTGCCTGGAAAAGGTTTAAACTTGCCATAAGCTGCAGATTATTAAACAACTCCTGGTCTGCGGAAAACTCTATCCCCCATGCTTTTTCCGTAGCAAGGTTAATAGGTTGCGAAGTTGTAATCCCGTTTCCATCAATTGTGGTAATACGTTCAGTTACGTCGGTTCTGTAGCGATAATAGAGGCTGGTTAAGACTGAACCGGTCTCCCAAATTCTCAGATATCCGGCTTCATAGGAATCTCCAAACTCCGGACGCAGTTCAGGATTTCCAACCCGGCGGGTACGTACATCCGAAATTTCGGTAAAGGGTAGAATCCACCAAATTCTTGGCCGTGAAATTCGACGGCTGTAGCTTACCTGGAAAGAGTTAAATTCGTTGATTGAATAAGACAGAAACGCACTGGGAAATAGATCCGTGTAGTTCTGATCGCTGCTTCGGCCTGTCTCTGTTAGCCTGGACTCAATGCTTGTGTTTTCGGCCCGCACGCCAAGCTGATAGTTAAATACACCCAAATCACCAGCGATACTTGCATAAGCGGCATTTACATTTTCATTGTAGCTGAAGTTATCACTCAGCGCAACTTCATTATCGGCAAGTACCCAGTTTCCATTAATCTGCTCTTCAACCCTGTAGTTCTGTTCGAGCCAATCGTAATTGATTCTAAAACCTGCTTCTAGGCGTCCACTGTCTCCAAGCGGCTGGCGATAATCCATATCAACCCGCAGTTCACGAAATTGTTCATCTGAAAACGTTCGCTGGTTATTTCGGTTTTGTATACCACTCCCTCCGGTACTAAACTGCTCAAGAAGCTCACCGTCCTGATTTTCACTGCCGAATTCAAAATCAGCATCCGCGGTAAGACGATGATCCGACCCGTCAAACTTTTTCTCGTATTGAACTCTGAAATCATAATCGCCCTGGCGACCATCCAGCACGTCATTTTGATCTAGCTCCTGCACAATATTCCAGTCATTGCGTATGCTTTGATAAATTTGGTCACTGCCTGGATCAAAATCTGTGTAAAGCAGATCGGTATCTTCAAGTTCGGCTTCAATATTCACGCGCGATTCTACAGTTAATATTTGATTTGCCGGCAGGTAGAAATCAGCACCAAGGTTGATTCCAAATTCTCTCTCCGTTTCAATCGACTCGTTTCGTTCTCTGTATGCAAATGTGGTATCGCCGCTAAAGCTTTGAAATGTTCGGCCTTCCCGGGGGGAATTCTCATACTCCATATCAAAATTCATGAACCAATTGATATTATTTCTATGGTAGTTGAGATTTGCTCCTACTCCGTGATCCTGGGGATATCCTGTATTGAATTGCACTCCGCCATTAAAGCCAAGCCGTACATCATCCACAAGCTTAATATTAATAATTCCCGCAGTTCCATTTGCAGCATATCGCGCAGATGGATTCGTAATAATTTCAACTTCTTCAATCAGGTTTGCAGGTATACTGCTTAATGCATCCGTTCCATTTCGAACCAGGCTGGAGGGTCGGCCGTTTATTAAAATTTGAACGCCCTGATTTCCCCGCAAGCTTACATTCCCTTCAAAATCTGTGGTGATTGACGGCACATTGTCCAGCACATCAAGTGCCGACCCGCCTAAACTCGTAATATCTTTCCCTACATTGAACCGGCGACTGTCAAAGTTCATCTCCATGTAAGATCGTTCTCCCTCAACAACTAGCTCGTCCAGGGTTGCTTCTTCCGGGTTTAAAACAATTGTTCCTGCATCGTATGAATCTCCGTCAGATAAACTCAAACTTTTCGTTACTGCTTGATATGAAACGTATGAAATACGTAGAGTATAATCTCCCGGATCTGTCCTCAATGTAAAAGTACCATCTATTCCTGATGACGTCCCCCCTGTAAGCTCACCAGATTCAGGATTCATGATAGCAACCGTTGCGTTGGGCACTGGTTGCCCTTGGTTGTCTTCAACCGTTCCTGTTATTGTAGCCTGCTGAGCCGATGCGTTAATGGCTGTGAGCAATAAGAGTGCCATTATTGATATGCATATATTTTTTATTTTTTTCATAATTATAATCTTTGGTTCAGTTCCAACTTAGACTACGATACTGACTCAAAGCTGATGGAAATCTGAATCAATTTTGAAGTTCATTCATTTTTACACCATTTAATATAATCCTGATTGTATGCCAGCCATCTTGGTAGGTGTAATCGATTTTGTAATGATTTCTCTCCACGATTCGTTCAATGATAGCCAAGCCAAGCCCAATAGATTCAGAGTTTTGGTCTGATTTTTGAAATCTTTCGAATAATCTGGACGGGGGCACCGATGGTTCCTTGCCGGTATTTGATATTGTAAGTGACTGGGCTGTAATGTCTATGTCAATTTTGCCATTTTCGATGTTATGCTTAATGGCATTTTGAAACAGGTTCGTCCATAAACTATCTGCCAGCACAGGATGGATATTCAATATCACATTCTTCTCAATGGAAGTTTCCAGCGTAAGATTTCTAAGCGAAAGGAATTCAGAAAATTGGGAAATGCTTTCATTAACCAATTCGCTCAAATTCACAGAAGCCCCATTATCAAACTCGTGATTATCAATTTTGGTAAGCAGCGCGAGAGATTCACTTAGGCGAGATAATTTTTTTACTGTTCTCTCAAGTGAATCCACATAGCTATACTGCTCCTCGTTCAGTTCCGTCTCGAGAAGCAGCTCCAGCTTGCCTCGCGCTATTGCAAGTGGTGTCTGAATTTCGTGTGATGCGTTCTCCGCAAATTCTTTTAAATTCTCATAGTCAGAGACGGCTTTGCGCGTCATTTCTTCCACAAATGCGTTCATCTCATTAAACTCCAAAACCCCTGTCTCTTCAGCCGGGATAAACTGCTTCTCCTGCAGCTTAAATCTCTTAATTTTTTTGAGTGACTCCCGAAACGGCTTAAAAAGAGGACCCGAAACGAAGTATCCAATTCCAATAGCTCCCAGTACCTGCAGTCCGAGAATCCACAAAAATGTTTTCACAACCGCTTCGGTAATATCGTCCGACTCAATCATGGCTCCATAGGTAGATATATAGTATGATTGGCCATTGATATTTCTGTATGCGGAGACTTTCACGTTCGACTCATTTTGCTCCAGACGATCGTGCCAGATCAGCGTATCCTTCACCTCAATTCTCGGTTCAACAGCAAAGTCCAGCCGTTCAACAACAAGATTCTGATCGCCATCGATGTCCCTGCCTCTTCGGCTTCGGTGAAAATCACGTCCACGTTCAATCAGATAGGCTACACGGTCTATCCGCTCCATAAATTCAAACTGCAGCTCTTTGTCTACTTCCGACTTTATAAGCTCGTAGGAAATAACGCCTCCAATACCGAGTACAATAACGGTAATAGTGAGATAAATAATGATAAATCGGGTAATCAGTTTCATACTCTGCTCAGCCGGTCGTTTAATTTGTAGCCAATGCTATAAATACTCTCTATGTAGTCTTTGGAACCATTTTTTACGAGTTTTTTTCTCAAGTTTTTGATGTGCTGATATACAAAATCGAGGTTGTCTAGCTGATCCACATAATCTCCCCACAGATGCTCCGCAATATTCTGTTTCGAGAGCACGCGGTTTTTGTTAGAAGCAAAATAGAGCAAGAGATCGTACTCTTTTGGAGTCAGATCTACCAGATTTTCATCAATAAAAACCTCACGCGTCTGAGTATTTAATGAAATTTCATTGATGCGGATTATCTCTTTTCCACCCAGTTTATTTCGCCTGTTAACAGCCTTTATTCGCGCCTGCAATTCAGGCAGTTGAAAAGGTTTTGTAAGATAATCGTCTGCACCCAGGTCCAAACCCTCAACTTTATCGTCGAGGGAGTTCTTTGCCGAAATGATGATCGTTCCTGTCTCCGGCCTTACAGACTTTAGTTCACGCAGCAGCTGCAAGCCATTTCCACCAGGCAGCATTATATCAATTAATACCGCGTCATAGGTATACGACATCACTTTGTCGAACCCTTCGTCGTAATTTATAGCTTGCTCGCACCTGTAGCCCTCCCGCTCCAGGTAGGTTACCATGTTTTGGAGAAGCTCTGTGTTATCTTCAACAATTAATATTTTCATAGCACCTCAAAAATATGCTATAAATCTGTATAAATGTTGAAGTGTGGGCAATTCAGGGTTTGGCCCCATTAAATTTCATTCCTTTCAGACCGGATGGCCCTTACCAGCTCCCTTCTGTCGTTGCTGCTTCTCAACTTTTCCAGCCTGCCTTTTGATTCTGCCCTCGATTTGTATCTCTCAATCAACACAGTCCTCCAGGGAATTCCTGATTTGGTATGAGGATTCTTCCCGCTGTTGTGCCTTTTGAACTGTCTTTCAAAATCTTTGCTTTCTCCCACAAAATATCGGTCAACAACCGCACTGTAAAGAATATATACGGTAAAAAGGTTTTTACTCATTCCTGTAAAACAAAAAAGGACAGCCCATAATATGAACCGTCCTGTTTATTGTGTCTTGATGTGGGCGCTGAGGGATTCGAACCCCCGACCCCCTCGGTGTAAACGAGATGCTCTGAACCAACTGAGCTAAGCGCCCTCTGTTAAAGAGCAATAAATATAAGAACTATCTTAGTTGAATAAAACAGTTTTTACTAATGAAATTATTTTTTATTTAGTGAGTAGGTTAACACTGTTAATCTGTATCTGTTTCATTTAAAGTAAGGTTATGACAATGGGTAAACAGCAGTCCGACAGGGATTCCGTTTTTATAGAAGGCGTACGAACGCCATTTCTACGTTCTCAAACAGATTTTAAATCATTTTCTGCATATGACCTTGGACGTCTTGCCGTATCCGGGCTCATCAGCAAAACCAAGCTTAGCGGATCGAATGTTGATCATGTTTATTTCGGTAACGTAATACAGGACATCAACACAAGCAATATTGCACGTGAGATTACTCTTGCATCCGGGCTGCCCGACAGTGTCCCCGCTACAACACTATCAATGGCCTGTATTTCATCCAACATCGCGGCCACATCAGCTATAAATGCTATCTATTCGGGACAAATTCGCGCAGCGGTTGTAGGGGGTACTGAAGTAATGAGCGATATCCCGATCCGGTTCAGAAAGCGGTTCAGACAGAAGCTTCTGGAAACCCAAAAATACCGAAGTGCTTCCGACTGGCTCAGCTTTTTTAATGGCCTGAAGCCCTCAGATGTTCTACCTGAGATTCCATCCATATCGGAGTTCTCTACCGGAGAAACCATGGGTAAAAGCTGCGATAAAATGGCCGCCAAATACAAAATAGATCGTGAAAAACAGGACGCTTATGCTCTCAGATCTCATCAACTCGCCTTTAAAGCAGGAGAGGATGGGCACCTTACACAGGAAATCGTACCTGTTTCAACAGAAAATGGCGGCAACATCATCAAAAAGGATAATGGCGTTCGCAGCGACACCACCATGGGAAAACTGGAAAAACTGAAACCAGCATTCATCAAACCACACGGTACAGTTACCGCAGGTAATTCATCTTTTTTAACAGATGGTGCCTCTGCAGGATTAATTATGGAGAAAGCCTTTGCGCTGGACAATGGCTACAAACCGAAAGCAATCATCAGAGAGTTTACTTATGTAGCGCAGCGACCCGGAGACGAGCTTCTTATTGGACCGGCATTTGCCGTACCAAAAGTGCTTGATGCAATGAATCTCACGCTAGCTGACATTGACGTATTTGAATTTCACGAGGCGTTTGCCGGACAGATGCTTACCGTTTTAAAAGCTCTTGAAAACGATACATTCGCTCAAGAACGACTCAACAAGACGAAGGCCGTTGGTAAAATACCGCTCGACAAATTAAACAAATGGGGCGGTTCCCTTTCGCTTGGGCATCCATTTGCCGCCACCGGAACCCGACTATTAACTACAGCCGCTAACAGGCTGATTCATGAAGACGGACGATACGCACTCATCGCTGCCTGTGCTGCCGGAGGGCAGGGGCACGCGATGATAATTGAGCGGTTTGATGAAAGTTAGAATGTAAAATTTTTTGCCTTTTGCTTTAAATATTAAATCCTATGAACAAGAAAGAAAATATCCTGCACGTCGAAATAAAAAACAGTGTTGCTGTCATTTCGCTGAATACTCCGGGAGAAAAAGTAAATAAGCTTAACGAACAGCTCATTGACGAATTTTCCGGCATTCTGGATCAACTGGAAACGGACGATTCAATCATGGGTGCTGTCTTGATTAGCGGCAAGGAGAGTAATTTTATTGCCGGTGCGGACATCGAAATGTTTAAAACACGTACCACCGCAGAGGAGTTAACAGACCTTAGCCAAACAGGACATAAAATTCTGAACCGCATTGAAAACCTATCAAAGCCTGTTGTAGCTGGTATTCATGGGTCATGCATGGGGGGCGGGACCGAACTGGCGTTAGCCTGTAATTATCGTGTAGTTTCAGATCATTCATCCACAAAAATTGGGCTTCCGGAAGTAAAACTCGGACTATTGCCGGGTATGGGCGGCACCCAGCGTCTCCCTCGTCTCATTGGCATTCAAAAAGCTCTCACCTACATGCTTACAGGGAAAAATATGTACAGCTACCAGGCTGGTAAAACCGGATTTGCGAATGAGGTTGTCCATCAACATGCCGTTGAAACAGCGGCAATCAAAGCCGTGCACACACTTTCTGAACAGAAATCATCTCGGCTCGATAAAAGAAGCGCTGCAGAAAAACTACTGGAAAGTAACCCTTTAGGCCGGGCAATCATTTTTAACCAGGCAAGGAAAAAAACAGAGGGGCAAACCAAAGGCAACTACCCGGCCCCAATAAAAATCATCGATAGTGTTGAGTATGGCATCAAAAACGGACTTGAGAAAGGTCTTACTTACGAAGCAGAACTGTTTGGAAAACTTGCTGTGACTCCTGAATCCCGAGCGCTGGTGCAGCTCTTTTTCGCCATGAATGCGGCCAAAAAAAATCCCTATAAGAAGCGCGCAAATAACGTTGAAAAGATTGGAATTCTTGGAGCCGGTTTGATGGGTTCAGGTATTGCGGAAGTGAGCATGGATTATGGCTACAGCGTGTGGCTGAAAGATCAGTCCGTTGAAAACGCGCTGAATGGGAAAGAGACTATTGCGAAAAATTTGGATCAAAAAGTGAGCAAGCGAATTCTTTCATCATTCGAAAAAGATGAAAAAATGAGCCTGGTTCATCCTGCAGGTTCGTACGATGGATTTGAACAGATAGATCTCGTTATTGAAGCCGTATTTGAGGATTTGAAACTAAAACAATCGATTGTAAAAGAGGTAGAGAAAGCAGGCTCAGAAAACACCATATTTGCTTCAAACACGTCGTCCTTACCCATCTCCGATATTGCAGAAAAAGCAAAGCGGCCCGAAAATATTCTTGGGATGCACTATTTTTCACCGGTTCAGAAAATGCCGCTTCTCGAAATTATCAAAACGGACAAAACGTCTGAAGAGGTTCTTGCTACTGCTTACGATGTGGGACTGAACCAGGGCAAGACTGTTATTGTGGTAAACGACGGACCCGGTTTCTACACAACGCGGATTCTCGCACCCTTTATGAATGAAGCGCTTCTCCTGCTCGAAGAGGGCGTGAGTATTGATCAGCTCGACAGGGCTATGAAACAGTTTGGTTTTCCGGTAGGTCCGGCCGCCCTGTTCGATGAAGTCGGAATTGATGTTGGAGCCCACGTAGCCGAAGTTCTCAGTGAAACCTTTGAAGAGAGAGGAGCCAAAACCAGCAAAAAGGCTGCCGAGCTTGTGGAAGCAGGATACAAGGGAAGAAAAAACGGGCGCGGCTTTTATAAATACGCTGATGGCAAAAAGAAGGTGGTGAATCAGGAGATCTACTCCTTTTTTGGAGGCACATCACGCAAAGAAATGGACGACAGCGATATTCAGCAGCGATTAACCCTAATGATGGTAAACGAGGCCATTTACTGTCTGCAGGAGAACATTTTGCTGAGTGCGGCCGATGGTGATCTGGGTGCCATCCTCGGGCTGGGTTTCCCGCCGTTTACCGGCGGACCCTTCCGCTATGCGGATTCCCGTGGCGCCAGCGAGTTAGTGGAGCAAATGAACAGCTTTACAGAAACATTCGGTAAGCGATTTAAGCCTGCTGCTTTGTTAGAAGAAAAAGCTGAGTCAGGCTCTGTCTTTCATTAATGATATTGCTCTGTGTCTTAACAATTACTTATTGTTATTGTAAGTAATTGTTTTTTAATAAAAATTTATTAAAATCAAACATTTGTATTGACAAATTCCCAAACTGCCATGTTAAAACAGAATTGATTGTACGCTAAACCTATTTGCAGTATCGTCTTCTGCAACAGATATCGCTTTTCACAGAGCAACTATCCTGCTTAATGATTTTGATAGTATCGGGTCTCATCCGACCCCGTCTGTCTTAATATTTCGAAAAATAGCTATTCATAATTACAGAGTATGAAAATATTTAAATACGGTATTCTATTAACAATCATAGGTTTATGTTCGGCTTGCAATAGCGAGCAGACGATAAAGAATGCGGACGCTTTTTTGGCAGGAAAAGCTCAAACAGCAGAGTCAAGAATTTTTGCAGATAAAATTAGTGCCTCTGGTGAGATCGCATCTTTGGATTCACTCCGTTTACTCAATCCCTTCTCTATCGTTGCAAATAATGACCAAGTCATTGTTCACAATGGGCCTCCAAATACAAAATTCTGGGTTGCAAACACAAAAAATCTTTCTGACAATTTTACCTTTGGAAGTCCTGGAAGAGGCCCTGGGGAGTATTTAAACCCCATTGATATAGAATTTTCCGCCGACGGATCTATCTATGTTCTGGATTCGCGGTTAAGGCGATTAGACAAGTGGAGCGCAACAGGTGAGATCATTGAAAGCAAGGTTTTTGAAACGCTCGACCCATACAGAATGGCTTTGGCTGAAGTTTCAAATGAACTATATATATTCACCCCTCCCAGGAATCAACTATTCCACAGATATGATCGTGATTACAATTACGTTTCATCTTTTCAAAGTAGTTCAGATAGCCTGCGCATATTTCTTAGAAGCGTTCAATTAAGCGGGGAAATTACTAGCGATCCCAATGGTCTCTATTATGCAGGGTATGGAAATCACTTTCTAAAAAAATATAGCTTCGATGGGGAGTTACTCTATTCCCGAAAAATGATTGAAGAAATCAAACCTCCATCCAATATTGCGGAAGAAACTGGAGATAGCAATGGCACAATGTTCAGAAATTCTGATGACTTTAGACCGGCAACAAAAACTATGATGTCTTATCAAGATAAAATCTTTGTGCTGTATTTGGGCAATGATTCTAATTTAATGGGTCGAACGGTTGACGTGTACAACAGTGACTCAGGAGACTATTTATATAGTTTAAAAATAAGTACTAAAGACAGACGAGCCGATTACATCGATATTGATAGCGATGGTACTATTTACTCGCTGGAATTTGATAGAAATATGAATTATATGATTTATACCTACAATCTTAATTTATAACATCTTTTTTATACGCTATTTACGGGTGTTATAAATCCCGTCATTATCGACAGCTTCATTAGCTCAGCCGTCGCCAAGGCACAACCAATTCATAGATTGCTTGAAGAGATCATTAATGAAACAGTTTGGGTTCCCGATTGGCCCGGCTGATTTGTTAGTCGAAAAAGCTGAGTCTGGCTCTGTCTTTCATTGATGATATTTCTCTTCTTGTGAATAATTAGGGATAAATAGAAATTTTACTAATTTTTTTTCTGCAAATAGTTGTTTTTTTTTTTTGATAATTAATTTTCTTCAGTCTAAACAGTTGTTTATTGAGATTATAAAATTAATTAACTATTCATATCATGAAGAAATTATTATTCCTTCTCTTTTCTTTCGCTATAATTTTTAGTTTAAATATCGAATTTCACTTAAATGAAAGCACAGCTGATCATCAGGATTATGCTATTGTAGACTATAACTTCACGGATACAGATTTATCACTGATGAATACAGCAAATGCTAATGCTGGTGGGTGTTCAGATCGTCCTTTTAAAGCAGATTTATGGTGTAGGAGTATGTGCGGCGGTGGTCCGGATTACTGTAGTGCTTATTGTGGGTCGTCGGGCGATTGTTCCGCCTGTTGGTTCTGCTACGAATGGGATACTCCCGTTCCAGTATATCATGAATTTTAATAAACTTATTTATTGGAGAGCATGAAAGCATTTAATTTTGGCTTCTGCATTGCAATCATCTGCATATGCACAGCCTGCAATAGTGAGCAGACGAAAAAGAATTCGGAGCCATTTTTGGCAGGTGAAGCTCAGACAGCAGAGTCGAGAATTTTTGCAGATAAGATTGGTTCGCCTGATGAATTTATAGCATTAGATACCCTTAACTTCTATCGGCCTTATCTTTTTAATGTAGATAACAACAAAGTTGCAATTTACAGCGGACCACCAAGTTCGAAATTTTGGGTCGCGAATACAGAAAACCCATCCGAAAATTACATGTTTGGCAGCAATGGAAGAGGCCCTGGTGAGTACTTAAACCCTATTGATGTGGAATTTTCAGATGATGGCTCAATCTATGTTTTGGACTCGCAATTACGCCGGTTAGACAAATGGAGTCACTCAGGCAAGCTAATCGATAGCAAGTCTATTAACTCATTTTCGCCCCATAGAATGACACTGAATGAACATTCAAATGAATTATTCATCTTTGCTCCTTCTGAGGAGAGGCTGTTCCACAGGTATGATAGGAGTTACAACCACCTGTCTTCATTTCAGACCGCCCGGACAGCTTACGTTTTCTGCTAAAAAATGTTTACCTGAGCGGAGAGATAGATAGTAATGATAGTGGTATTTATTATGCCGGTAACGGTAACCATTTTTTTAAAAAATTTAGCTCTGACGGTGAGCTGCTTTTCTCAAGAATGATGATAGAGGAAATATCACCTCCCTCATTAGTTGCCGAATCAGCTGCCAACAGTAATGGAGAAATGCTCAAAATTTCTGACGACTTTAAAAGGGCTGCGCGAACCATAAAATATTATCAAAACAAGATTTATGTATTATACTTTGGCAACAATGTGAACTTAATTGGTCGAACCGTTGATGTGTATAACAGTGACTCAGGGGATTATCTGTATAGTTTAAATATCAGCAGTAAAAACAGGAGAGCGTCTTCTATTGATATAGACAGCGATGGGGTGCTTTATTCATTAGAGTATGACGAAAACATGAATTTTAAGGTCTTCACCTATAAGCTAAGCATATAACAACGAACCTGTACTCCAATCACTTCTGCATTATATACATCCTTATTCCCGGCAATTCCTTTCACATATCAGCTCATTGATTCGGCAGGAAAAAATCTATGCAGGTCCATTCATTCGGTAAATTCTACCCTTCAATAATTTTGAATATTTCACAGCATCCACACAGATCTTTGTTATTTTTATGTACAGGTTAACCGAATACGGAGGTCGTTATGAAACTGAAAAACAAAGTTGCTGTCATAACGGGTGGTGCCGGAGGTATCGGGCTGTCAACCGCCCGCAGATTTTTACATGAGGGAGCGCTGGGTGTGATGCTCGTTGACATCAACGAAGAGGCCCTCAAAGATGCGAAAGCCTCTCTGGACAGTGATCACGCTGAATACTGTGTAGCTGACGTTTCCACAGATTCGGGAGCTCAGAAATATATTCGGCAGACAGAGGAGAAATTCGGACGTCTCGACATTCTCTTTTTAAATGCAGGTGTGGAGGGAGTCGTTAAACCGCTCACCGAATACCCCGAAGAAGTGTATGACAAGGTCATTAACGTGAATGTTAAAGGTGTCTGGCTTGGCTTAAAATATGGCTTTCCGATACTGAAAAAATGCGGTGGCGGTAGCGTGATAATAACCTCATCTGTTGCCGGAATGCAGGGTACGCCCAATGTAATGGCGTATACAACAAGTAAGCACGCTGTTGTCGGCTCCATGAAAGTGGCCGCCCTTGAAGGTGCCGAACATAATATTCGTGTAAACACGGTTCATCCCGCACCGGTTGACAACCGAATGATGCGGTCGCTTGAAGAAGGGTTTGCGCCCGGTGATGCCGAAAATGCGAAAAAGGGATTTGAACAATCCATACCTATGAAACGCTACGCAACGAATGAAGAAGTAGCCAGCGTGGTGCTGTTCCTGGCATCTGATGAAAGTTCTTATATCACGGGAAGCTGCTTCCCGGTTGACGGAGGCATGACAGCGTGAAGGATTTCTGGAACAAACGCTACTCAGAAAGCGAGTACGCCTACGGGAAAGAGCCAAATCGTTTTTTTAAGCGTGAAATTGATCGCCTGAACCCCGGCTCGCTTTTTTTACCGGGGGAGGGTGAAGGACGGAATGCTGTATATGCGGCATCCCGGGGATGGGATGTTCACGCTCTTGACATCAGCAAGGAGGGGAGAAAAAAGGCGCATGCACTTGCCAAAGAGTATAATACCTCAATAAAGTATACGCTTGGCTCCATCGAAACAGCGGATGTTCCGCAGAAGTCGTTCGATGCAGCCGCTTTGATATTTGTCCATCTGGCGCCCGAACTGTTTACGGTCACCTTAAATAAGATTGCAGCAGGGTTAAAACCAAACGGAAAAATAATTTTCGAACTGTACTCCACAAAACAGCTTGGCAGACGTTCCGGCGGGCCAAAATCAATCGATTTGCTTTTCGACCTGAACCCGCTCTCTTCCAGGCTTATAAAAATGGGCTTTCAGCTGCCCGATATCAGAGAAGAAGAAGTGCTGCTGAATGAAGGAAAATTTCACTCCGGAAAAGCGATGGTAATCCGCGGGGTCGGGCAAAAAGCCGGGATCAACCCTCCTTAATCACGCTGTTCCAGTTCCTCAATTTTCTTTTCCAGGCTCTCTACTTTTTCAGCCAGCTGACGCAGCATCTGTATAATAATAATGTGAGTTTTCTTGGCATCGATACCCACTACACTTTCTTCACTTCCGATCAGCTTTTCAATGTCCTCGTACTCTTTTTCTGAGATCTCCATTCCTGTTTCTTTTTATGATGCGTTAGTGAGTCAGGGTTACGGATTTGTTTCCAGGCCGCTGGATGCCAGGCTGCTGAATCCGCCGATATTATAGACGTTTTCAAACCCCTGATTTTTCATCATTCTTGCTGCCTGTCCGCTCCTGTTTCCGGACCGGCAATAGAGATAATAGGTTTCGTTTTTGTCCAGTTCTGAAAGTTTCTCCTGAAAATCGCCATTCATAACATCGTATTGGGCATCGGTGATGACAAGATGGCCTGCATCGTACTCATTTTTAGTGCGTACATCAATTACCACACCTCCATTTTCCTCATACTTTTCTTTAAACTCATCTGCTGAAAGATTAGCACCGCCGGAATTAGAAAAAAAATTAAACATACCTATACCAAGAATTGTAACTATAATTAAAATTGAAGCTTTTTTTAACATCGAAGATCCGTTTTATTTGATGTTTTCGGATCATCAAAACCTTTTTGACACTCGGAATCATTCCGGAATCGATTGAATAATAAGCACTCAAGATACCTATTAATTTGCAAAAAGTAAGTTGTTTCAGGATAGATCAAAGGTTCGTCTGAAGCGGTGAAAATTCTCCTTCCTGATGGGATTCTCTTCTTTCCCTGCAATATTGAACTGCATCATCGATATCAAAAAAGAAGTTCTCTTCTCCTATTTTCCCGGTCATGCCGGTGCGCTTCAGTTTATCGCGAACCGGACCAATCGCTGCAGCAATCATCAGTGTTACATTTTTCTCTTTCAGGGTTTCATGCATTTTTTCAAGGGCGTGAATACCGGTTGAGTCGATGTAGTTGATGGCAGAAGCATCCAGGATGAATGCAGACAGCACGCTGCTGTTCCTTTTCTCTATCAGGCTATTTACCCGGGTAGTAAAATGATCGCTATTGGCAAAATACAGAGATGAATCAAATCGGAAAATAAGCATTTCGGGCTCAACAATAGCCTTTTTATAGCGCTCCACATTTCTGAATTTATCGGTTTTACCAAGCCGTCCAAGCTCGGCACTGTGTGGTGTGGTACTGCTGTAAATCACAAGCACAAGCGACAGTAAAACCCCAATGCCAATCCCCTCTTCAATTCCCAGTATTAGCGTAGCAAGAAAAGTGACAGCAAGCATTACAAAATCTTTCGTGTCCGTTTTCCAAAGGTATACCATCTCTTTGAAATTAAAGAGACCTGCAACGGCTACAACAATAATTGCTGCCAGTACAGCTTTGGGCAGAAAGTAAAATAGCGGCGTGAGGAAAAGCACGGTTAACCCGACAATTCCTGCACTAATAATACTCGCAACCGTGCTGTTTGCGCCAGACTGAGCGTTTACTGCCGTTCTGGAAAAGCCGCCGGTTGTAGGAAAAGACTGAAAAAATGCTCCGCCTATATTGGCACTGCCAAGAGCAACAAGCTCCTGGTTAGGATCAATACGGTAGCCCTCTTTTTTGGCAATGGCTTTCGCTACCGCGATCGATTCCATGTAGCTCACCAGCGATATAACCAGAATAACCGGGAGCAGAAGCCTGAAATCAGCTAAGGAAATAAACTCAGCCCCAAATGCAGGCAAACCTTTTGGGATGTCACCAATAATAGACAAGCCAAGTTGATGCAGCGAAAACAGGTATGTAACTAAAATACCAACAACCACAACAACCAGGGCTGAGGGAATTTTCCTGCTCCACTTCCTGATAAGAATAATTCCAATAACAGATCCGATTCCAACCAGAACTGTATAAAAATCTGCCTGGCCAATCTGTTGCAACGTATCAATAACTATGGCATGAACCTGCCCGGAACCTCTTGCATTTATCCCGGTGATATTAGGTATCTGGCTGGCTCCAATTATTAAGGCTGCAGCAGATGTAAACCCGCTGAGAACCGGATGGGAAAGAAAATTGACGAGAAACCCCATCCGAAAAATACCCATCAGCAGTTGGAATAGCCCAACTCCCAGAGCCGTGAGCAGTGCGAGCGAAATAAATCTGCTGCTGCCGGGCTCAGCAAATTCACCAACTCCTGCTATCACCAACAGCGACACCATGGCAACGGGACCAACAGCAAGCTGCCTCGACGTGCCAAACAGGGCATAAATAAACAAAGGGACTATAGCAGCATAAAGACCATAAACAGGCGGCATACCTGCCAGGATTGCATAGGCCATTCCCTGGGGAATAAGCATAATTCCAACGGTTATACCCGCGCTCAAATCTCCTTGGAGTGATTTCCGGCTATAGTTTTGCAGCGTCCGAATCAGCGGAAATATTTTCCCGAGATAATGAATAACCTGGTTCATAAACGAATTTTCGCAGAAGTAACCGACGTGCCGGTAATCGGTACCTTTTGATTGTTATACAGATTCAATTTTTGACATGTACTCTGTAAAAATATCATCGACCTGCGCTACGTCAAATCCCTCGCTCTGCAGATACGCTGCTGCTACGGCAGATCTTGCACCCGTCATACAGTGCACGTAGATTTTTTTATCGGCCGGAATTTCATCTTTCCTGTCTAAAAGCCTGGTATGTGCAATGTTTATGGCTCCATCAATGTGCGATTCGGCAAACTCGGAGGCTTTTCTTACATCCAGAATTATGCTGCTATCATCTCCATTATCTGCTACATCAAAATTCACCATCTCCATTGTCTGCATTTCTCCACCCTGCTCTTTATACATCAGCAGATCCTCAGGCGTGCAGTAACCTACTACGTTATCAAGCCCAATCCTGTACAGATCGCGTGTTGCTTCATCTACATCATGGCCGCGAACAACAAGATAGATATCTTTTTCTTCAGTAATGTACGAGCCTGCCACCGTATTGAATTGCTTATTAAGCGGCGATGAAATAGAGCCCGGTATATGCCCCGAAACAAAATCCCCCCGGCTTCGGGTATCGAGGATCACAGAATTCTCTTTTTCTTGCAGCATTTTCAACTCTTTTTGGGTCAGGTGCTTTGGCGTTGGCACTCCTCCAATAACGGCGGGTCCTCTGCGATTATCGCGTTTCATACGGGCAAAATAGAGCGGTGGTTCAGGTTGTCCTTCCAGAATAAACTTCACAAACTCTTCTTCCGAAGAAGCTGATTTCACCGAGTTATTATATTTCAATTCGTACCCAACGGTTGATTCCGGTATAGCTCCCAGGGCTTTTCCGCACGCACTTCCCGCCCCATGGCCCGGCCATACCTGCAAGTATTCGGGCACATTCTTAAACTGCTCTACAGATTTAAAAAGAGTCCGTGCAGAGGGCTCCATCACGTTCTTCTGACCTGCGGCCGATTCTAGCAGATCCGGTCGACCCACATCCCCGACAAATACAAAGTCACCGGTAGCAATACCCATCGGCTCGTCAGCTACTGCACCATCTGTCACAAAATAACTTAAATGCTCCGGCGTGTGCCCGGGAGTGTGCCATGCTTTAATGACGATATTTCCAATCTTTATTTCATCGCCATCATCTAAAAGTTTATAGTTATAATCGCTGCCAATCAGCCACTCATACTTCCAGTCGGCATCACCCTCATCAGAGGCGTAAACTTTTACGCCCCGTTCGGCAAATTCGCGCAGGCCGGATAAAAAATCCGCATGAATATGAGTATCTGCCGCCGCCACGATTGTAAGATTTTGCCTGGCAGCCTCCTCAATATATTGATCAATATCCCGCATCGGATCGATGATCATTGCTGTTCCATTGGCCTGGCATCCAATCAAATAAGCATACTGAGCCAGTTTTTCATCAAAAAATTGCTTGAAATACATATGTTTACTCTTTTTGTTACTATTGATCTATTCTATAAAATTGTCTCTAATTCCAAATCTGCTGCAAATGGATTATTAAAATTCCCTTCGCTATAAGCCTTTAATCACGCTTTCTATACGTTCAAAGCGCCCTATTATACTACCAAAAAGATATGTGCTCCTCATTAAGCGCAGTAATCCGCCTATTCGCGCTAAATCACGAAAATACTTTTTAACTTCGTTCTTATGGTTCAAAAACCAAACTCATCTCTAAAAATAAAGTTTTTCAGGATGGTGTGCATATTTTCCTCTTTTTAAACATCTGTTCATTTTAAGGTTTTACATTACTCATTAACGTGCGTCTAAAACTTTGCGCATTCAACCAAAAATGAAGGAACAATGATGAAAGTACTTTTAATCTATATGGTAATGATGTTTGGTAATCACGCATTCGCTGATGAACCTGAACATTTCGTGGTTTTAACTTCGGAAGATGCAGAAACACAGATGATGGTGATGGTACTCGCCACTCAATCTGTAAATAAAGATGTACCTGTATCTGTACTTTTATGCAGCAGCGCAGGATTAATGGCGATCAAAGGAGAGGAGTCCCCAACATTCGCTCCGCCAAATCGATCTCCAAAACAACTTTTAGTCAGCCTTATAGAGCGTGGGGTTGAGGTTAATGTGTGTGGAATTTTTCTCCCTAATCGCAATTTTTCTCAAACAGATTTGCTGGATGGTGTTGGTGTGGCCAGCCCGCCCGACATTGCTGAACACATGAGAAAACCTAACGTACGATTCTTTACTTTTTAAAACCGTGAATTCTTTTAAATTGAATTATGCTGGAGAATAAACCCATATGGATGAAGCTTCTGATTGTTTGTATAGGGTGTATTGTCTTTGCCAGCATTATCGGACTTATCATTTCAACCTTCATCTAAATCTATCTGACTATGAAAAAGAATATGGGAACCGTTGATAAAGCCATTCGGGTCATTGTTGCCATCGTTATTGGCGTGCTTTACTTTACAGGACAAATTACAGGCACTGCTGCCATTATCCTCGGGGTTCTGGCTGTCGTGTTTTTACTAACCAGTCTCATTGGCACCTGCCCTCTATACCTTCCAGTTGGGCTTTCCACCAAAAAAGATTAATAAACAAAACGGTCCCCCACTATGGCTAAGCGTATTCTCATTGCCGGCGGGGGACACTCTTCTTTGCCGATCATAAAAATGGGAAAACTCTGGCAGAAAAAGGGTTATTCCATTTCTCTGATAACATCAGATCCATATCTCATTTACTCGGGAGGGCTTCCGCAATATATGGGTGGATTTTACTTTTTTGACGAGATATCCATAAACTTGAAAATCCTGTGCAAAAGATATGGTACAGAGTTTATTCACGACACGGTAACCGATGTATCATCAAAACAGAACCGCATTGAAACAGAGAGCGGACGGGATTATATTTTTGATGTCTTATTAATAAACGTTGGCGCAAAAACAGACGTAAAAAACCGAGTAGAAAATGTGTACCCGGTTAAGCCAATGTCGGAGTTACTCCCATTGTTAACCAAACTAAGGGAAGGAAAGGTGAAGCGCCTTCTGATAGCGGGAGGAGGAGCAGCAGGAACGGAAATTGCGCTCAATATTACTCATCCCGGCTCAGTCATTCAAACAGAACTCACGCTTGTTGAATATCAATCCTCTATTCTTTCATCCTTCCCTGATAAAGCATCCCGAATAGCATCCGATATCCTGCAAAAGAGAGGTGTAGCCATTAAAACCAGCACCTCTTACAGTCATGAAGATGCAAAACAGTTCGATGCCGTCATTGACGCAACCGGAAACCAACCGGCTTCCTTGTCTCTGAAACACGATTTAGTAACCGGTCACCATCACCGTATTCTCACACAGCCATCACTTCTTGCTAACGGTACAGATAATATTTTTGCTGCCGGAGATACAGCCGATGTAGACGGAAATAATTATACGGCGGTTGGAGTACACGCCGTAAAGCAGGGGCCACTACTTCGTAATAATATCATTCGTTTGCTGGAAGGCCGAAGACTTGACACCTACAAACCATACCCGGTTAACCCACTCATTCTATCCAATGGAAATAGTGACGCCATTTTTACCGCTGGTGGACTTTGCAGCCGGGGGCCATGGGCATCTCTATTAAAATTTGTGCTGGATATGCACTGGGTCGAAAAATATACACAATCAAAACAGTATCGCAAAAGTGTTATCGAATTAATTAACGCAGCCTATAGCCGGTCCCTGAAAATGTAGTTTGAAGGCTTTAAAAGAGCGATTTATGGCTAAATTAATTCCATACGGCCTTTGCTCGCCGAAAGAGAAACTTCTATCTTATCGAAGTAATTAAAACTATAATTGATATACCTGTATATGACTTTTTTAAACATTTTTTTCATGATGGCACCTCCTGAAGGCGATGGCGGTGGAGCTATGATTAACCTGCTCTTTTTAGGTGCAATTTTCTTTGTATTCTACTTTTTTATTATCCGTCCGCAAACCAAACGGCAGAAAGAGGTACAGAAAAAAGTAAGTGAAATGAAAAAGGGTGATAAAGTTGTAACCGGTGGCGGTATGTTCGGCATCGTGAACTCTATTGATGATGACACAGTTTTATTAGAAATAGACAGCGGAGTTAAAGCTCGCTTTCAGAAAAGTTCTATTACAGACGTAAACCCAGGGCAAAATAAATAGCAGTTTACAACGCTTTTGGCCTGAACCACGAGAGGCAAAAAACCTAACGTTAATCCAGTCTTATATGTCAGATACAACCTTCAACACGATACCCGAAGCCATTGAGGATATCCAAAATGGAAAAATGATTATCGTGGTAGACGATGAAGACAGGGAAAACGAAGGTGATTTTGTAATGGCGGCTGATGTAGCCACACCTGAAGCCATCAACACGATGGTAAAGCATGGAAGAGGATTGGTTTGCGTACCCATCACGGATGATCGAGCTCGCGAGCTGGAACTTGATTATATGGTTACTGAGGGTGCAGACCCGGACGAAGCCGCCTTCACCATTTCGGTTGATCACAAAAAACTGACGACTACCGGTATTTCCGCCCCCGATCGCGCAAATACTATAAAGGAGCTTATTAATCCGGATGCCAAACCCTCCGACTTTCGAAGACCCGGTCACGTATTTCCATTAAAAGCGGTTGATGGCGGTGTTTTGAGACGCGCAGGACATACAGAAGCAGCCATCGACCTGGCAAGACTTGCAGGATTTTCACCTGCCGGCATTATTTGTGAAATTATGCACGATGACGGGGAGATGGCCAGGCTTCCGGAGCTCATCAAGCTTTCAAAAAAGTTCGGGATGAAGCTGATCACTATCAAAGATTTGATCGCATACCGGATGAAGCACGAATCCCTGGTTAAAAACATTATGTCGGTGGATATGCCCACTATACATGGCGACTTTAAGCTGCATGTATTTGAGGAAAAGTTAACAGGCGAACACCATCTTGCACTTACTAAAGGTGTTTGGGAAGAGAATGATCCGGTTTTGGTGCGCGTTCACTCGGCGAATCCACTGGCCGATATATTTGGCAGCAAACGGAGTGATAAAACAGGTTTGCTTCACCAAAGCTTTAGCCTGATCGAAAAAGAAGGCTGCGGTGTGGTTCTCTATATGGATCAAACAAGCCGTGAATATAATATCATTGACCAAATCACCGTCATCAAGCTGCAGGATGAAGGACTCTCGAAAGAAGAGATACGTTCACGGTTAGGCGCCAAAATGGATTCCAGGGACTACGGTGTGGGTGCTCAGATTTTGCATTCACTGGGAATCAGAAAATTACGCCTGCTTACCAATAACCCCGTGAAACGAGTTGGACTCAATAGCTTTGGGCTCGAAATGACGGAAGAGGTTCCTATCCCTATCGATCATCTCGACACAGATCATCCTGCTGAAAAGATTGATGCTCCCCAACAAAAAGAGGGCTTTCTAAAACGTCTTCTCCTTGAGTAATTAGAAAAAAAACTACCCGGCACTTCGGTCGTGTTCGGCATTATCAGGCGTCTCGGTATCAGAAACAGTAGCAGTTGCTTCTGGCATATTCTGCATGTCTTCATCCACAGGGTCACTTTTTTCGGTTTCCGGCATCAGTTTTTTGTGAAATATCAGAAGCGTGATGATGGATGTACTAATGGCTATATCCGCCACATTAAATATATATGGGAAAACGGGCCAGTCGTTTATACGAAGTGTGAAGTGTATGAAATCTACTACATGTCCATCCAGCACACCACCATAGCCGCCAATAATACCCATAAAAATTCGATCTACAATGTTGCCTAGTGCTCCACCTACAATCAAACCCATGCAAACCAAATAGCCAAAATTTGCACTGCTGAGATTAAACAGGATGTATCCAATAATTGCGATGGTGGCAATAATTGCAATTGTACTTATAACAGGAGTAGAGAGCCAGTCCATACCCAGTGCCATACCGGGATTTTTGGTGAAATTGAATGCCAGCCAGCCTTCAATAATTTCATAGTAATGAAGGCCCGGGTCCGTTCGAACTTCAAATTTTGTGATTTGATCAATAACCACAACGATAACCGCCGGCACAAATAGTGCTGCTAACTTTTTCCCTTTAGATGACAATGGAGGTCCTTTTTTATCGGCGTTTTAGTTTTGCTTCGATGCTTAACTGCGTGTGTGGTACCGCCTCTAGACGCCCCTTTGCAATTTTTTTCCCGGTTACCTTACAGACGCCATACGTCTTGTTATCAATACGCTTCAGGGCATCGTCCAGGTAACGGATAAATTTTTTGGTCCGATTGAAAAGCATATAGGTTTTCTCCCGCTCCTGGGCATCAGTGCCGGCATCAGCCATGTGGAACGAATATGCTGATTCATCCGAAGAGTTTTCCATGCTTTCACGAAGCAGGTTCTGTAATGTATTCAGTTCATTCTCCGATTCTTCTCTTTTTTTGAGAATAATCTGTTTGAAATACTCGAGCTCCTCATCACTGTAAGGAGATACTCTATCGTTGTCTTTATTTTCTTTTGATGAGGCCATAATCAACCGTGCTATTTATTAATTGTTCTGCGTATAGAAATTTCTGTATCTGTTCCTTCAATATCCCAGGTTTTTACAAAATCGGATACGTCTAAAAGCGACATTTGCACTTCCTCTGCCAGCGTTTCTGATTTGATCGTCTCTAAAGAAGTCGTCACTGCTTTCTGAAGCTCTTCAGACCCATCAAAACCAATGGCAATGCGGTCCGTAACATCAAAATCGGCTTCTTTTCTCATATTTTGTATCCGGTTCACAAACTCCCGCGACATTCCCTCGCGTATGAGATCCGGGGTTAACTCTGTATCGACGGCAACGGTAATTCCTTTTTCCGTTTCTACAGACCAGCCTTCCAGGCCACTTCGCTGAATCTCCAGTTCTTCTGATGTAATTCTAACAGAACTTCCATCATCAAGGAGTAATTCCAGCACCCCATCTTCCTCAAATTGCGAAATCTCTTCGGTGCCAAGGTTCCCAATTTTGGCAGCTACAGCTTTCATCTTTTTGCCAAGACGTTTGCCAAGTACAGGGAAATTGGGTTTAGCCGTTTTACTCACAATTCCGGAATCGTCATCAACATACTCTACTTCTTTAACGTTAACTTCATCCAGAATAATATCTTTTACAGCCTCTACGACCGAACGCTGCTCTTCACCCATCGGAATGATAATTTTTGACAGCGGCTGGCGGACATTTACATCGATCTGGTTCCGAACTCTCAATACCATGGAGCTGATGATGCGCGCCACGTCCATTCTGCGCTCAAGCTGCTTGTCGATTGCGGTCTCCTCTACCGTTGGGTAGAAAGAGATATGTACCGACTCTTCATCTTGTTCGGCAACTTCATTCAGCCGTTGATAAAGCCACTCACCGGTAAACGGCGCAATGGGCGACATAATTTTTGCAAGACTAAGCAAACATTCAAATAGCGTTTGATACGCAGCTGTTTTATCCAGGCTTTTGCCCTCTTTCCAGAATCGTCTTCTATTTCGGCGAATATACCAGTTACTTAACTCTTCAACGAAATTCTCGATTTCACGAGCTGCTTTGGTAGGCTCATACTCTTCGAGAAACTCATCCGCCTGTTTTATAGTGGAGTTCAGTCTCGATATGACCCATCGGTCCATTTCAGTACGTTCAGATATTGGCAGTGGTGTACCGCTGTACGTAAACCCATCGATATTCGCATATAGGGCAAAAAACGAGTAGGTATTAACAATTGTGTTGAAGAATTTTCTCTGTACTTCGCTCAGACCGTCTTTACTGAACTTTAAATTCTCCCAAGGTGATGAATTACTCATCATGTACCATCGAACCGTATCGGCACCATAATCCTGAATCACTTCGTTTGGATCAACAGAGTTGCCTTTCGACTTACTCATTTTTTCACCATTTTCGTCGAGAACAAGCCCATTCGAAACCACATTATGATAGGCCGGTTTATCGAAGAGCATCGTGGCCAGCGCGTGGAGAGTGTAGAACCATCCGCGTGTTTGATCTACGCCCTCTGCTATAAAATCTGCAGGAAAATTGGTCTTGAATTTCTTTTTATTCTCGAAAGGATAGTGCCATTGTGCCCAAGGCATTGCGCCGGAATCGAACCAAACATCCAGTAAATCCGGTATACGACGCATGGTTCCGCCTTTCGGACATTTCCATGTAAATGAATCCACCTGGGGGCGGTGAAGGTCCAGCTCTGTATCCTTGCCAATTCCGGCTTTCTTTTTCAGCTCTTCAACACTTCCTATACATTCAACATAATCTGGATCTTTGTCACTCACCCATATTGGGATCGGAGTGCCCCAATAACGCTGACGCGATACCGCCCAGTCTACGTTGTTTTCGAGCCATGTTCCAAACCGACCGGTTCCTGTACTTTCCGGTTTCCAGTTAATCTTTTTGTTCAGCTCCACCATTTTTTCTTTCACCGCAGTCGTTCGGATAAACCATGATTCAACAGGGTAAGACATCAGCGGTGTTCCTTTGCGCCAGTCGAAAGGATAGTTGTGAACATAGGTCTCATGATGATACATCAGTCCTTTCTCTTTGATCGCGCGGGAAATGTCCTTATCAGCTTCTTTGAACCACATCCCTGCAAAGTCTGAAACCTGATCCGTAAATCGCCCTTCCTCATCGATAGGGTTATACATTGGAATATTGGCTTTTTTACAGGTCTCGTAGTCATCGGCACCAAAAGCCGGAGCCGTATGCACAACCCCGGTTCCCTCATCCGTTGTAACGTAATCGGCTTCAATAACTTTCCATGCCTTCTCTTTATCAACCTCCTGAAGAGCATAATCGAAAACGGGCTTATAGTGCCAGCCTAAAAGTTCTTCACCACTATACGAATCCACAATTTCGTAATCATGGTTCATTGAACGCTCAAGGCAATCTTTCGCAAGAATATAGTACTCCGTTTTATTTCCTTCAGTAACCCTGATTTTTACATACTCAAGATTTTTATTCACCGTCAGCGCCATGTTCGATATAATGGTCCAGGGTGTGGTCGTCCAGGCGATAAAAAATACATTTTCATCCGCGTCGAGCGGAAATTTTACATAAATAGAGGGATCCTGTGTTTCTTTATATCCCAAACTTACTTCGTGAGACGACAAAACTGTTCCGCTTCCGGGAGAATACCACTGAATTTTATACCCTTTATACACCAGGCCTTTGTCGTAAAGCTGTTTAAATGCCCACCAAACCGATTCTATATAATCATTTTCGAAGGTTACATACGGCTTTTCAAGATCAACCCAGTACCCCATTCGGTTTGTGAGATTATCCCACAAATATTTGTATTTAAGCACACTTTCGCGGCACATGGCATTATATTCTGCCATTCCATACTCTTCTACCTGCGAACGGCCCTCAAGCCCCAGCTCTTTCTCAACTTCAATTTCAACCGGCAGGCCATGTGTATCCCATCCCCCTTTTCTCTCTACACGAAACCCTTTCAGTGTTTTATACCTGCAAAACAGGTCTTTCACCGTACGGGCCATTACGTGATGGATGCCGGGTTTACCATTTGCAGTTGGCGGGCCCTCAAAAAACGTGAATGGTATACCATCGTCTCTCGTCTCAAGACTCTTCTCAAAAATCTTGTGTTCCTTCCACCAATTCAGAACTTCAACTTCTGCTTTTGGGTACGCCAGATTCTTAATTTCTTTAAACTTTTTAGCCATATTGAACGAAATCGTTCACTTTGTTGAAATTAACGTAAGCCTTAAATATACGAAAAGGTTCTCAATCAAAGAACCTTTCACTGTTACCTGTTACAATATGTTTTTATGATCCACCCAAATTCAAATCTCATTCATTCTAGATCGGTGTCTGCAGCTACATTGGCATGAGTGGTAAACGAATTCATTAAAACCGTATGTTGTTTCAAGTTACGAAAATCAAAGAAGGACAATTAAAAAAGCACTCTTATGAAAGACATCCCCATCACAACGGAAAATCCTTTAAAAATTTGTTTTGTATGCCTGGGCAACATCTGCCGAAGCCCAACCGCAGAAGGCATATTTCAGCACCTTGTTAATGAGCGCGGACTTCAATCGTTTTTTTACATCGATTCTGCCGGAACATCAGCATACCACATTGGTGAACCTGCAAACAGTAAAAGCCGTGATGTTGCGAGAAAACACGGAGTAGAGCTTCAGTCAAGGGCCAGAAGATTTACCTCTTCAGACCTTGAAGAGTTTGACTTGATCCTGGCCATGGATCACGAAAATCTCCGCAATATCCAACAACTTGATTCTCGAAACCAATTCGGTCAAAAAATAAAACTAATGCGCGATTTTGATCCAACCCCTGGGGATGGTTCCGTTCCTGATCCATATTATGGAGGCATAGATGGATTTCAGCATGTGTTTGACGTGGTAAAACGAAGCTGTGAAAGCTTACTGGATGAACTGGAAGAAAACATTCAAAAATAGCCATTTTTATGATTTCTGAAGCTTTACGTAACGCCCTTCAACAGAAACATGAACTATCAATCACGGATATTCGATCCGTATCCGGTGGCAGCATCAACCAGGCTTTTAAAATTTCTGCTGGAAAGTCTGACTATTTTTTGAAGATCAATGATTCTGCGCCCATAGATTTTTTCATCAAAGAAGCAGAAGGTTTGGAAGCACTCAGCCAGGCCAAAACCAAATTAAAAATACCTGACGTAATCGCTGCCACGGAGCCTTCAGATGATCATCCAGGATATTTATTGATGGAATTTATCCAAACATCGCAATCGGGCAACTCTTTTATGTTTGGAGCCGAACTCGCAAGGCTTCATCAAACCAAAAGTAGTAGTTTTGGTTTCGATTCTGACAACTATATTGGCAGTCTGCCTCAAAATAACAGGGCTCACAACGACTGGATTAGTTTTTTTTCTGAATGCAGAATTGAACCACTATTGAAAATGGGCATCGACTCAGGGAAGCTGCAATCAGGCATTTTATCGAATTGGAGTCGTCTGCGCTCAACTTTACCTGATATAATCCCGCACTGTGAACCTTCACTACTCCACGGCGATCTTTGGGGAGGTAACTATCTGTTTGATGAATCGGGTTCTGCCGTACTTATAGATCCGGCTGTGTATTACGGCCATCCCGAAGTTGACCTCGCCTTTTCAAAAATGTTTGGCGGGTTTTCTCCGGATTTCTACCATGGGTATAAATCAATTAAAGCCCCGGAGCCCGGATTCGAAGATAGAATTGCCATTCATAACCTGTATCCCTTATTGGTTCATGTAAACCTGTTTGGTGGACACTATACAACACAGCTCAATTCTACACTTCGCAAATATTAATGCATTTCAGATGTAGTCTGCCACGATCTCACAGAGAATTGGATCTACCAAAAAAGTGTTAAGTCCTGGAGAAACTGACGGATGATACAGCATCTGAATTACAGCGCGGTCGTATTCATTAAAATCGGTAGCAACACCGGAATACCTGGACTGAAAAATACTGTCTTCAAATCTTGGTGAATCCTTCCCGAAGCCCAAAATTTGTGTTAATTCCTCTCTTAATAAATGGCGCTGATTCAAGGGATCGGGCCTCTCGGTATCTACAAATACATAGGCCCGGGTAAATGTATTTGTCGAATTGCTAAACCAGGTATAAAAAAGTCCAAAATTGCTTTCTACGTCAGATGCAGCGGATGGGTAAATATCCACAAAACCGCTGCTCTTGCCAATATAAAGGTAGACATTCGCATCTGATGTATCAGGAGTAATGCTGAGTTCGATATCTCCGTCGGTAATAAGCTCGTTTAAATCTTCAATGACGATGTCTAATTCATCCAAAAGAACTTCATCCCGTTCACCCCCCAAAAAAATCTTAATGTCTCTATTCCACTTTCGGGTAATTTCTGAAGCGTTTCCAAATTCAAAACCAAGTGCAACTTCTTTAAAGTAGGTAACTGCTGTCTCCTGTTTAGCCGTGAGCTCAGCAGGTTCATCTGCCCCCAGGGAACTGTCCGAGTCGCTACAAGACTGAATTATCAGAAAACTTGCTAGCAGCAGTATGAAGAAATACTGTTGGTTTTTATACATCATTCAGATTTTTTTGATAGATGTAAATAACTCAATTTATTTTACGAATAAAAAAACCTCTGTACTTTTTATGCACAGAGGTTTTATAAATAGCCGTTTACTTATTTTACAGCATTCACTAATTGATCAACATAGTTTAGCTTTTCCCAGGTAAACTCACTTCGGCCAAAATGTCCATAAGCGGCTGTTTTTCTGAAGCCGGGCTTCGTGAGCTCCAGTCTTGAAATGATCCCGGCAGGAGTCAGGTCAAACACTTTTGAAATGGCATTGGCAAGCTCAACATCGCTTGTTTTTCCTGTGCCATAGGTATTTACATTGATTGATATCGGCTCAGCAACGCCAATGGCATAAGCTACCTGTACAAGGCACTCATCTGCCAGGTCTGCAGCCACTACATTTTTTGCAATGTGCCGGGTGGCATAAGCCGCACTTCTGTCCACTTTTGATGCGTCTTTACCTGAAAATGCACCCCCGCCATGGGCACCGCGGCCTCCATATGTATCCACTATAATCTTGCGGCCTGTAAGCCCGGCATCCCCGTGGGGGCCACCAATAACAAACTTCCCGGTAGGATTAACATGTAATATTGTCTCAGCATCCATAAGGTTCGCAGGAATGACCTCTGAAATCAGATGTTTTTTTACATCTTTTTTTATCTGCTCTGTTTCTACTCCTTCATCGTGCTGAGTAGAAATAACGATAGTATCAATTCGTTTTGGCTGGTTATCTGCATCATATTCTACCGTTACCTGGCTCTTACTATCGGGGCCTATGTAGGGCATTAATGTGGTATTTTTTCTGATGTGGGCCAGGTGACGTAAAAGGTCGTGTGAGTATTGAAGCGTCATAGGCATGTACTCATCCGTCTCTCGGTTGGCATATCCAAACATCATTCCCTGGTCGCCAGCACCCTGCTTCTCTTTATCACCCCGGTCTACGCCTCGGCTAATATCTTCACTCTGCTGGTGGATGGCTGAAAGCACGCCACAAGAATCCGCATCAAACCGATAGCTCGCTTTTGTATATCCAATATCGCGAATAACTTCGCGCACCGTCTCCTGAATATCGACATATGCTTTTGTGTTTACTTCACCGGCAACAACGGCAAGGCCTGTAGTTACCATGGTTTCCACAGCCACTCTTGAATTGGGATCTTCTTTCAGCATGGCATCCAGAATAGCATCAGAAATTTGATCAGACACCTTATCGGGGTGTCCCTCGGATACCGACTCGGAGGTAAATAAATGTTTCATAGACGTTCTTCTCAAAATCAGATTTAAATTATTCGAGGCAGAAGGTACAAATTCTTTCAACCTTTTTCAGTAATCTGTTCTGGGATTAATCAAAAAGTCCGGATGATTCTGCCTCGTCTTGGTTGCGGCTAATGCCCAGATACCTGTAAGATTTACCGGTGGCCATTCTTCCCTTAGGGGTGCGCTGCATAAATCCTTCCTTAATCAAGAAGGGTTCATACACCTCTTCGATTGTGCCTTTATCTTCACCTACCGCTACAGCAAGTGTACCGAGACCCACAGGACCACCTTTATAATTTTCGATGATTGCCTTTAAAATTCGTATATCCATCTCATCCAGGCCATTTTCATCAACATCAAGGGCATTCAGTGCTTTATCCGCAATTTTATCGTCAATCGAGGTCATCCCTTCAACCTGGGCAAAATCGCGGGTTCTGCGTAGCAGTTTATTCACAATACGGGGCGTACCTCTGCTGCGTCTTGCAATTTCAAAAGCTCCCTTTTCAGTTATCCCAAAGTCTAAAATGTGTGCAGTTCGCAAGGCTATGCGCTGCAGCAGTTCAGCGTCGTAGTAGTCGAGCCGCATATCGATCCCAAAACGAGCCCTCAAAGGAGCTGTTAAAAGACCCTTTCTTGTAGTGGCACCCACAAGGGTAAAATGGTTAAGGTCGATCTGGACGCTCCTGGCATTGGGGCCGGAATCAATAACGATATCCAGTTTATAATCTTCCATGGCCGAGTAGAGATACTCTTCTACAACCGGATTTAGCCTATGAATCTCATCTATGAAAAGAACGTCTCCTTTTTCAAGATTAGTAAGCAGACCGGCTAGATCTCCGGGCTTTTCCAGAACAGGGCCCGTAGTGGGTTTTATCTGAACCTCCATTTCTCTTGCAATAATATAGGCAAGCGTTGTTTTTCCCAGCCCGGGAGGACCCGATAGGATTACATGATCTAACGCCTCATTTCGTTTCTTCGCCGCCTGCACAAAAATAGACAGGTTCTGAATCACTTTCTGCTGCCCAACAAACTCTTGCAGAGATGATGGACGAAGAGTTTCATCTTGTGCATGCTGCTTATCTTCGGGATCTAAAAGAGGATTTTGCAAATCAATAAAACTAGAAATGTTAAAACTAACTTTATGTTATAATAGTTAACTTAGATATTAAAATCAGACCTCTAACATTGAGATTTACCCATGCAGACTCACAACTTAAAACTATTTGGCAAAGAGTATTTCGAAAATTACGAGCTTAGCTGGCTTAAATTTAATGAGCGTGTTTTAGCCGAAGCAGAAAGAGCTGATTTACCTCTGCTTGAGCGGGTAAAGTTCATCTCTATTGTCTGTTCAAATCTTGATGAGTTTTTCCAAAAAAGGGTTGGAGGTCTAAAAAGACAATATCATGCCGGGGTAACCGATCTTACTATTGATGGCCGAACTCCCGAACAGCAGCTCAAGGAGATTCGTAAAAATGTGAAGAAAATTATCAAGAGATATCGAAGCTGCTATCTACGTGAGCTGATTCCTGCGCTTGATAAACAAGGTGTTCAAATCAAACATTATGAAGACTTAAGTGAAGATTTAAAACTAAAAGCGGATGAATATTTCAAGACGCAGGTTTATCCTATTATCACCCCCCTTGCCGTCGATGAAGCACATCCTTTTCCGTTTATATCGAGTAAAAGCCGTTCTCTCGCCGTGAAACTGAAGAATAGGAAAACCGGCGAAAAACTTTTCGCGAGAATTAAAATTCCGGCAAATCGTCCGCGCTGGATTGAGCTTGAACAAAAAAAACAGTCTGTAATTTTACTCTCCGTAAAAGACCTGATTGTCGAAAAAATTGAGCGATTCTTCCCGGGTATGGATGTAATATCGGCTCATGTATTCCGGGTAACCAGAAATGCTGATTTAGAACGAAACGAAGAGGAAGCCGATGATCTTCTTGAAATGATCGAAGAGGAACTGCGTGAGCGCCGGTTTGCAGAAATTGTACGCCTGGAAATTGACACGCACATGCCAGCCGATGTTAAAAACTATATTTATGAACACCTCAACATCAATCCAAATGATGTGTTTGAAATGGAAGGGCCTATTGGTTTAGCAGACTGCATGGAACTTGCCAGTATCAATGGTTTTAGTCATTTAAAAGAAGAGTCCTGGACACCCGTTCTGCATCCCGTCTTCAGGCACGCAGTAGAAGAGGACACTCCGAGCGTGTTCAAGGTAATACGAAATGGGGATTTTATTGTTCATCATCCCTACCATAGTTTTGAAACCTCTACCCAGCGGTTTGTTGAAGAAGCGGCTACCGATCCGAAAGTTCTCGCGATCAAGCAAACTCTTTACCGCACCTCCAGCGATTCACCTCTCATGCACGCACTAATGAGGGCTGCCGAATCGAACAAACAGGTAGCCGTGTTGGTAGAGTTAAAAGCGCGCTTTGATGAAGAAAGAAATATTAGCTGGGCACAACGCCTGGAGAAAGCAGGTGTGCATGTATCATATGGAATTGCGGGCCTCAAAATTCACACCAAGCTAACCATAGTGGTTCGGGAAGAGAAAGACGGACTCCGGCGATATGTTCATATCGGAACCGGAAATTACCACCCAGATACTGCCCAGCTCTATGAGGATCTTGGATATTTTACCTGCAGAGAGGAGCTCGCCTCAGATGTATCCGATATTTTCAATCTGTTAACCGGCTATGCTCCGGATCAAACATTTCAAAAAGCATTTGTTGCTCCAAACCATCTCAGAAACAATATTACAAAATTGATTCTTGCGGAAACGGAGTTTGCAAAAAATGATAAAAAGGGTCGAATTATAGCAAAGATGAACAGCCTGGAAGACCCCAGAATCATTGAAAAACTGTATGAAGCTTCCCAGGCCGGCGTTAAAATCGACCTGATAGTGAGAGGTGTTTGCAGACTCATTCCCGGCAAAAAAGATCTTAGCGAAAATATACGCGTTCATTCTGTGGTTGGACGTTTTCTTGAACACTCTCGCTGTTACTATTTCCACCACGACGGAGACGAAAAATTTTATATTGGTTCGGCAGACTGGATGCATCGAAACCTTGATGCAAGAGTTGAAACCTTGGCTCCAATCGAAGATCCCGACTTAAAAACCTACCTGAAGTTTATGCTCGATCTTTACCTGAAAGATGGAAAACAGAGGTGGGTGTTACAGTCGAACGGAGTCTACAAGCGAATTAAAAACAAAAAAGGGACCGACCCTCTGGGTGTTCAGGAGCGATTAATGGAGCATACGAAAGCACTTAAACTACCTATTCCGAGGGCAACTTAAGGGAGGGTTCAACTTTATTGATGGTCGTTTTGTTCACCTGAGGTTGAGTTCATCAACTCTTCGTCCAGTTTTTTCAGGAGCGCTAGAGCCGGTTCCTGAAATCGCCCATTCATACCATATGCCATATTAACGGCTTTACGTGCATCTTCTATATCGCCGGTATTCAGGAGCGCATTACCATAAAGCCACCATCCCTTCTCAATAAACGACTCTTGAACATTTTTTAGCTGGGTAACCTGTTCAAAATGTTCTTTCGCTTCATCATACTCCCCGCTATTATAAAGTAAGATCCCAATGTTCAGCTCTGCACGAGCCAGCTGGGGCTCAGTCAAATCTTTATTTAGCAGCTCTCTGAATGTATTAATAGCCATTTCGATGCTATCATTATAAGCCATGGCTATTGCACTGTTTATTAGCAGATCCGACTCAAGTGCCTGTTCTTCGTCAGAGCGGTAAATATCTGAACCCACCATTTCATCTAGTTCGATTTGGGCAAGAGCCAATCGGCTTTCACCGGGCATTGTTTGCTGAACAGAGAAAAACTGTAATCCTATTGCCAAGATCAAAGCCGCAGCGGCTGCTAAAGCCCATACTTTGTAAGACCTGGCTGGCTGCCTCGGCTCCTCAACTCTGTCTATGTTAAAGCTCTCAGGAATATCTCTTTTTTTGATCATATCCTGGATCTGTACTTCCGTTTCGAAATAGTGAAACATTTCCGGGTATTTCAAAAATTCAATCCAGAGTTCTTCAATTTCATCTTGCGACAGCCTTCCCTTGATATAGCTGTCAATTTTTTCCAATAGCTCAATTTTCTTTTCTTCGTTCATTACCTGTAGATTATTCTTTAAACAGTAGCTCTTTCTAAAAAGAACCTCTCGGTATTATGAACCAGATTTTCCAGATCCCTTACAAAATTTTTTAATTTTTTTTTGAAAAGGGGTTTTTGCTGGTCAGATCAAAGAACGAACACACTCTTCCAGCTCATTGGTTGCTCTGTGTTTCCGGGCCCAGGCGTTACTAATTGAAATATCAAATCGCGCGGCAATATCTTTGGTTTCGGCGTCCGGATTGGCAAATGTAAACTCCATAAGCGCCCGATAGTGATCTCTGAGCCGATCCATACATTTTTTTAGTATTGACTGTTTCTCCTGATTTAAAAGATTTTCTATTTGCCTGGCCTCAGTAACCTGAAAATCATCGTAGTTATCAATTGATTCATACTTGTCATATTTATTCAGAATCTTGAAATACGAGTGTCTGGCACCGGTAAGCATGTAGGAAAGAAGTGCAGAAGGCTTTTCGATTTCACCCCTCTTGATTTTTGGAAATACATATTCAAACATTCGCTGTACAGCGTCTTCAGCATCTTCTTTTGATGCATTCAAGTTTGCAATTAAATATGCTCGTATAACGGGTACAGCTTCCGCACAGCGCTGATTAACCGTGCGATCATCCCCGTTCATAACTGCCTCAACAAGATCTGAATAGTCCATAAGCCTCCTTAATATGTCTTTCCCTAAATATAGAAGAAGCTGTAAATTGAGCAAGAACTTTTTGCGTATATCAAAGATTTTTTTGGGATAAGGACTAAATAAATACTTCTATTTGATAATTTTTTTGCTTTTAAGACTAATGTAGCTGTCACCGGCAATGATAATATGGTCGGTTACCGGAATATTGAGCATTTCCCCCGCCTTTGATATTTTTTTTGTCAGATTTACGTCTGCTGTCGATTCTTTTAAATATCCGGATGGATGATTATGAACCAGCAGAATACTGTTGGCTTTATTTAAAATTGCCTGCCTTAGCACCTCAGCCGGTTCAACAACTGTTGCGCGGCTTCCTCCCGAGCTTATCTTTTTTATCCCTGTCAATACTTTCGAATTGTTCAAAAATCCTACATAAAATACCTCATGATTCAAATCTCTGAGCTTGGGCCTGAAGTAGGCAGCGGCCATATCGGGTGAAGTAATCTGAATTTCGTCGCCCAGTGATGCAACCTGAATTCGCCTGCTTAGTTCGAACATGGCAGACAGGGTGATTGCTTTTACTTTTGCAATTCCGGGAATAACTCGTAACGCCTGCCAGTCTTGCCGCGACAAGTTACGTAAACCGCTAAACCGGTCGAGAAGCGCGCGAGACATATCCACAACATTGATTCCTTTGCTGCCGGTTCGCAGTAAAATGGCTAGCAATTCTGCATCCGAAAGGCTATCGGAGCCATATTTGAGAAGCTTTTCCCGGGGCTGTTCATCGGGGCGCATCTCCCTTACACTTCTGCCTTGATATTTCGAGGTGTCAAATTCTTCAGTATCCATCGCTTTTTATAAGTATGAACCTGAAACAGTGAATTCCTTACAGAAAAATTCCGGATGCCACTATTCTTCCAGAAAAATTGGCGCCAGTATTTCTATGAGTAATCAACGTCGTGATCAAACAAATCCTGAGTTGTTGGCATGAATAAAGCCATCAGAGCTTTTTAGCAACTACTCAGGCCCGCCCATCAGCGGCTCGTTTATAGCCCGGATACTTGCATTCGGTAATCCCTCCGGATAATTTTTAATGCTCATCTGGAGCGCTTCAATCACAACTTTAAGATGCATCTCTTTTGAATTCTCATAAAATGTTTGGGCAGCTCCGCTCAGCTTAGGCTTTCCGTGGAGAGGTTTATCACTTACGCAAAGAAGTGTGGCAAATGGCACCCGGTACCGGTATCCGTTTGTGGCAACCGTCGCCGATTCCATATCGATCGCAACACTTCGGCTGATGTGAATCTGCTCCACCGTTCTTTTCTTCATAAACTCCCAGTTCCTGTTGGCCGTTGTATAAACTGTACCCAAACGATATTGCCTGCTTTTTTTATCAAGCACCTCTTTTAAATAGACGTTGAGCAAATGATTCGGTGTAATGGGAATATTGAGAGGTAGGTTATCGTCCAGCACTCCATCATCGCGCATAAAGCCGGTAGCAAGCACAAAATCACCAATATCCTGATGATTTCGCAGCCCACCGCAGTGCCCCACCATTATCATAGCATCGGGACGCAAGACCGCAACGTGATCAGAAATCGTTTTTGCGTTTGATGGGCCCACTCCAATATTTACCAGCGAAAATCCTTTATTATCCGGTAATTTGTGGTGGTAAGCCGGCATCTGTACAGGGCGATCGGGCTTAACGCAATCGGGGTAAAGAGCATTAAATACTTCCACATGCATATCATAATTGGTGAACAAAATATATCGCTGAAAATCCCCCGGTTTGGTACCGGTATAGTGCTCCAGTCTGTTCAGCGAAATATCAATCCGTTCGGGGCTAAAAAGAAACAGCTTTTTCTTCGTTATGTCCCACTCTTCTTCGTCGGCGTTATCGAAAAGCGATGGATCGTTTAGCTCAACCCGTGGCCGTGATGGCACTACGCTGAGCTCTGCACCCTTTTCGAGCAGTTTTTTCATCTCTCTTTTCAGATACCAGCGGTAGGCGTTGGGGAATGCAATTTCGCCGGTTATTACAGGGTTATGATCAGACCAGCTCCTTTTTACGGATAGCTTTGGGTAATCACCATCCTGGTAAATGGCCTCCATTAAGTCGCACGCCTCTGCTACCTTATCAAGCAGCTGTTTTTCGTTTGCGAAGGACTCTTTCGTAACTTCTAACCGTTTACTCATAAACTTTTCTTAAATGTCAGATTCATTTTCATTTTCAAAACCTCTTTGGCGCACCATCAAAGATAAGAAACTTGTACAAACTCCAATTTTTGATTTACAGGAAAAATACCTGGATGCTCCCGGGCAGACGATTCACCATCCGTTTTACGTTCTGAATGCCCCCGACTGGATTAACATCATCGCATTAACCGACGACAAACCTGAAAAAATCGTGCTTGTCGAACAATACAGAGCGGGAATACACGAAAGCACACTGGAAATACCTGGTGGCATGGTGGATTCAGGTGAGGACCCTCTGAAGTCGGCAAAGCGGGAATTGAAAGAGGAGACCGGTTTCGAATCAGATACATGGATTTCAATGGGGAGTGTAAGCTCCAACCCGGCCATCCTTTCAAACCGAACTCATCTGTTTGTTGCCAAAAACTGCATCAAAACCGCAGAACAAAATACCGACGGATCAGAAGATATTGCGGTGCATTTACAACCTATGGATCAATTTCTCTCACTTACTGCCAATGGAACAATCCATCACGCCATAGTGGTGGCTGCCGTTGGAAAGTACCTTCTGCATCAGAAAAAAATGTAGGGATCTGATTTTTATCATCCCCGTCTTGCCTGATTTGGAAAGCCCCATTCAAAAAGAATTGTGCCGAGTAATGCAGAATGTGTATTATAAATGTCTGCTGATGCTCCGCGGAAAGATGAGAACGATAACTTCAAAAAATTGGGTTATACGGTTCGAACATGAAATAAATCCAACAATATAATGATTGAAACCGGACAGAAAATTGATATCGATTTTGAACTCGACATTGTGCGCAATGGTGAAGAGGAAAAAGTGCCCTTCAACGACTTGCTGAACCGGCCCACAATTGTATCCGTATACATGAGGAATAACACCAGCGGGTGCGACCGACAAAACCGAAGTCTGGCTGAACACGCCGATTGGTTTGATGATAAAGGCTACAACTTAATTGCATTGAGCAAAGACACCTGCGGATCTCATAAAAATTACGCCGAAAAAATTGGTATTAACTATATACTCGCTTCTGATCCGGATTTTGAGTTTGCCAAAGCAACCGATTCTGTTGTGGAAAAGAAAATGTACGGCAAAACATTTGATGCACCTAGCCGTTCGGCTTTTGTCATAGACACCGACGGAACTGTGCTGGCAACAATCAAGAAAATTAATACGAAAGCCCACGCCGAAGAGCTGAAAGACCTAATTGAATCCCTATAAACCTATTTATGAAATCTTTAGTCATTGTAGAGTCCCCCACAAAAACAAAAACCATTAAGAAATATTTGCCCAACGGTTATGTTGTTGATTCATCCATGGGCCATATCCGGGACCTTCCTTCCTCGGCTAAAGAGATTCCCGCGAAATATAAAAAAGAGTCGTGGTCGAATCTGGGCATAAATGTGGATGACCGGTACGATCCGCTTTATGTAGTCCCATCCAGTAAAAAGAAAATTGTTAAGAAATTAAAAGCCCTATTAAAGGATTCTGATGAGCTGATCCTTGCTACTGATGAGGATCGAGAAGGTGAAGCGATCTCCTGGCATCTCACCGAACTGCTTAAGCCGGATGTCCCAGTTAAACGAATGGTGTTTCGCGAAATCACGGAGGAAGCGATCAAAAATGCACTCGAAAATTTCCGCGATATCGACATGAATTTAGTCCATGCTCAGGAGACCCGTAGAATTATCGATCGCCTGGCGGGCTACACTATTTCCCCTTTGCTATGGAAAAAAATCTCACCGGGGCTATCGGCCGGACGTGTACAGTCTGTGGCCGTGCAATTTTTGGTGGAGCGCGAGCGCGAACGAATGAAATTCAGAAGCGGTACCTATTACGATCTGAAAGCCTCCCTTTCGAAAGAGAATGACAAACATCGGTTCCAGGCTGATCTATCGCATCTTGATGGCAAACGACTCGCCAGCGGTAAGGATTTTGATGAAAATACCGGGAAATTAAAAAAACCGGACAGTGTTGTTCTTCTTGATGCGGCCAAAGCTGATAAACTCCGCGACCTTCTCCATAAAGCAGACTGGTCGGTCTCCAACATTGACGTAAAACAGCAGAAAAGAAATCCCTCTGCAGCCTTCATCACATCTACACTGCAGCAGGAAGCTAACAGAAAATTTGGTTTTTCTGCACGAGACACCATGAGTGTTGCTCAAAAATTGTACGAAAACGGGTACATCACCTACATGCGTACTGACTCTGCAAACCTTTCGGGTCAGGCCATCAACGCCGCTCGAAACGAAGTGGAACAGCAGTACGGCAAAGAGTATCTATTTGAGCGTGTTCGTAATTTTGGCAAATCGAAAGGAGCTCAAGAAGCTCACGAAGCAATTCGTCCTGCCGGATCAAGCTTTGTACATCCTGAAAAAAGTGGATTGAGCGGACGCCAGTTTAAGCTGTACGATTTGATATGGAAGCGAACGCTTGCAACACAGATGGCGGAAGCTCGTCTGGAGTTCACAAACGTGACAATTACAGCAGAAAAAGACGGTACAAAAGCAGATTTTAGAACAAGCGGGAAGAAGATTCTATTTCCGGGTTTCTTCAGAGCTTATGTTGAAGGTAGTGATGATCCGGATGCCGCACTTGAAAACCAGGAAGTTTTTCTGCCGGAAATGGAAGAGGGTGAAACAGTGGATATGCACGAGCTCGAATCTATTTCGCACGAAACAAAACCCCCGGCACGCTACACCGAAGCAACACTAGTTAAAGAGCTTGAAAAACGAGGAGTGGGCCGGCCAAGTACGTATGCTTCCATTATCAGCACGATACAGGACCGGGGTTATGCCCGAAGTGAAGGAAAAACGCTCATTCCATCATACACAGCGTTTGCAGTCACCGAGCTGCTGGAAAATCACTTTCCACACGTGGTAGACAGTGATTTTACGAGTGAACTGGAAGATAAGCTGGATCAAATAGCTCACGGCTCATTCGACCCCGTAAAATACCTCGATGATTATTACAAAGGGAACGACGGGCTCAAATCGCAGGTAGACGAACGCGAAGATAATATTGATCCGCAGCAGGCAAAAGTATTGAACCTTCCAATTGAAGGCCTGAATGGTAAAAAAATCTATGTTGGTCGATACGGCCCGTATGTGAAAGCCGAAACAAAGGATGGCGAAGAGCTTACGACATCTCTGCCCGCTGATCTCGACCCCGGTGAAATTACATCAGAAAAACTGGACGAGCTTTTAAAAGCAGAAAAGGAGGGGCCTAAAAGCGTTGGAAACCATCCCGAAACAGGGGAACCCATTTATGTTTTAACCGGACGTTACGGGCCTTATGTACAGCGCGGCGACGTGACCGAAGAGAACAAAAAGCCGAAGCGTGTATCTCTTCTTAAAGGGATGAAGCCAGCCGATGTAGATTTCGAAACAGCCGTAAAATTGCTGGAACTTCCCCGAACACTGGGCAAACATCCTGACGATGACAAAGTTGTGAAGGCCGGAATTGGCCGCTACGGACCTTTTGTACTGCACGATGGCACCTTTAAATCGCTGAAGAAAACAGATCATGTATTAGAGATTGGCCTCGACCGAGCAGTAGAACTGCTAAAAGAGAAAAGTAAAGGGCGGCGCGGCAGCTCCGCCATACAGGATTTGGGTAAACACCCCGAAACTGACAAACCTGTAAAAGTGATGGACGGTCGTTATGGCCCCTATATTAAATACGGACGTAAGAATATTTCACTGCCCAAAGGCACTGAGCCCGAGAAGTTTACAATGGGTGATGCCGTTCGGCTGATTGAAGAGAAAGGAAAGAAATAGTTCTACTTTCGGGGAATCCCCAGTTTTCAAGACCGGTTATACACCAGCATTTTATATTAATTGATCAGTTCTGAAAGCGAATGAATGTTTAAAATCATGCAAAACCGTTTTTCTTTCGATAATCCAGACGCCATTATTCTTGATATGGATGGCGTGATTATTGACACCAAAGAGATGGTTGAGCTGTTTTGGATAGAGAAGTTTAAAGAGCATAATCTTACGGTTCCGGAAGAAAATTTTGAAGAGCGGTTCCATGGGCGCCCCTCACGCCTGGTTATTGATGAAGAATTTTCAGTGCTTTCTGAAAACAAGCGTGACGCGATGGAGCAGGAAATTAAACTGTACGACTCCTCTGTGGATCAATTCACACTAATTCCAGGAATTGAAAAATTTATGCGTAAGTGCAGGGTGGCTGGATTTCCATTAGCACTTGTCACAAGCGCTATGCCACCAAAAGTAGAGGTAATGAAAAGCAGCCTCTCCATCAACCCCGAATTTAGCACCGTTGTAACTGCTGATAGAATCACCCATGGTAAACCCAATTCGGAGTGCTACTGGTTAGCTTTGCGCGAATTGGGCGTTTCACCCGAGCGCGCGATCGTTTTTGAAGATTCTGTAAGCGGTGTGCAGGCGGCGGCTGGCACGGGCGTTACAGTTATCGGGGTAAATGAGCAACACATGGAAGCGAGCCTCAAACAGAGTGGAGCGACAGCGGTGATCAGAAATTTTTTGTCTGCGACCATTGATTCAAACAGTTCCTCTATTCACTTTACGGCCGCTTAAGTGAATTTTTATACCCTCTTCAGTTTCGAGAGATCAATACATCAATCACAGATTCCTGAACTTGGAAACATCCTCATCCTCCTATAATCAATACCTGAAGATCATCAGGTATGTAAAGCCGTATAAGTACAGGCTGCTGGGTGCTTTGCTCTCCTCTGTGATTGCCACAATGGTTTGGCTTGCCGTTCCTCTTGGGCTCAGAGAACTGCTTGATGCCGTTTTTGAGGAGAGTAATCCTGCACTCCTGAATACCATCACAATTGGCCTCATTGTCCTGTTCGTAGGTCAGGCAATTTTTGGATTTTTAGGGAGCTACATTCTTGATTGGATTGGCGAGCGCATCGTAGCCGATCTCAGAAAAGAGCTGTACGAGCATTTAAATTCACTTAGCCTTCGTTTTTTCTCGAACCAGCGCCTGGGAGAAATTACATCCCGTCTTACAAACGATGTAGCAGCTATTCGCGATGCCGTAACTGGAACACTCTCTGAAGGACTTACCCAAAGCATAAGCCTGGTAGGATCTGCCGGGCTGATGGTGTATCTCAACTGGCGACTGAGCCTCATTATTTTTGTGACTGTGCCGGTAATTTCCCTAGCTGTTCGATATTTTGGACAGCTCATCAGAAAGCTATCGCGCGACGTGCAAGACCGCCTGGCCGACACCACTTCCGTAGCTGAAGAGGCCCTTGGCGCAATTCAATCTGTAAAATCGTTTGCCAGGGAACCCTTCGAGATTCAGCGATATAATCGTGCGGTTGGATCTGTCTTTACCACCTCAAGAAAAAAAGCACTCTTTAGCAACCTGTTTTGGTCGTCGGTTTCGGTAGTTTTTATGAGCACCATGATCATCATATTTTGGTATGGAGGCAGAGAAGTACTTGCCGGCAGACTAAGCGCGGGTGATTTGGTTGCTTTTATCTTTTTCGCATTCAACATTGGCCGTTCCATGGGCGGAATGGCCCGTATCTACACAATCTTCAGCAGTGCCGTAGGTGCTTCAGAGCGTATTTTTGGCCTGATGGAGCAGCAGCCTGATGTTCGTGATAAACCCGGAGCAGGGGACATCGGAGAGATTAAAGGAAGTGTTACATTTGATGAAGTCTGTTTCGAATATGAACCCAGCCGGCCTGTTTTAAAAGAGATTACGTTTTCCTGTAGTCCGGGAGATATTATTGCGCTTGCAGGGCCAAGCGGTGCCGGTAAAACAACGCTTCTTAATTTAATCCCACGGTTTTATGATGTTACCCGGGGTGTTATACGCATTGATGGTGTGGATATATCAGAGATCAGGCAGTCATCGCTACGTAAACACATTGCTATAGTACCCCAGCAAATTCAGTTATTTGGCAGTTCAGTAAAAGAGAATATCCGTTATGGCCGGCTCGATGCAACCGATGAAGAAATTATTGAAGCTGCAAGATTTGCTCAGGCACACTCATTTATAACCGAGCACCCCGACGGATACGATGCTAAAATTGGAGAAAAAGGAATTAAGCTAAGTGGTGGGCAGCGGCAGCGAATTGCTATTGCCAGAGCCATCTTAAAGAAGCCCGATATTTTACTTTTGGACGAGGCAACCTCCTCGCTCGACTCTGAATCAGAAGCTGCGGTTCAGCTTGCACTCGACCACCTTATGGCCCAGTGCACTACCTTTGTGATCGCCCACCGGCTATCTACAATCAGAAATGCCACCACCATCCTGGTTATGGAAAATGGGCAAATAGTTGAACAGGGTTCACATACAGAACTTTTACAGAATAACGGGCTTTACCAGAGGCTTTATCAAATTCAATTTCAAAAAACAGCGCATACAGGTAACAATTAATCGTTCTATTTCTGTGGATTTATAATAAATCCATTAATTTATTCAGAGATATCTGCACTATATTTCCATGTATATGCAACGAAAATCCGAATTTATATTTCGCTATCCACCGAACCTGCAAGAGCTTGATCTTGCAACCATGGTTTCTATGTATCGCGACAGGGGAGAGCCTCGGCGGGCAGCACCGGGAAAATACCTCGCTTGTGCAATTACCCACAAGCTTCTTAAGAACGCGAAGTGGTGGTTTGGTATCTACTATAGCCAGCAGGCTTGGGACAGTCTTCTCACTAAAAATTCGGACGGTTATCCGCTTACCGAAGCCGAACTCAATGCTCTCGGCCTAATTTACACGCTGGCCGATGATCCGCCGCAGAGGGAATTCGTTGAAAAAAACCTGGGCGTTCTGTCAAAGCTTGGATACTTAATCATTAATGATATCCGCCAGTTTGGATTCCTGGAAGAGAGTGAACATGGTTTCCTTACCATAACAACCGCCGGAGAGCGTGCATTACAGGGAATAGCCCGCAGAATATTTGGAAAACGGTTTACCCCTGAAATGCTGTCGCTCTATCAGCAAGACCCCTCCTTTGCGCGGAGTATCTCTTCATCAGATGATCAGCCCACTCTTTTTTGATCTGGAAACCACATCGACATCAGTCTAAATGAAAAAAAGAATTCGGGTATTAAAAACGGTATATTTGAATCTTCTGGGCAACGGTGGTATATCATTCCCAGGCCTATATTTATCATTTTTTCGCTAATTAAAGTTTTTTCGGCAAAATCATGGACCAGTATCTGCAGAAAATTATTACCGAAGCACTTCTGAATATGAATGTTTCGCAAGATGATATTCCTTCCATAAAGATCGAAACTCCAAAAGACGCTTCTCACGGTGATGCGGCCACAAACGTTGCCATGCTGCTGGCTAAAACTCTCAAAAAAAATCCGAGGAAAATCGCAACTGATATTGTCGAAAACCTTGAAATAGATTCAGGAAAAATTACCGATGTTTCTGTTGCAGGTCCCGGCTTTATTAATTTTACCTATGCCGAAAACTACCTGTATGATGAGCTTCAAGGTATTCTCACATCAGGCAGCACCTATGGTGAGTCCAAAATATATGAAGGAGAGCGCGTTCTGGTTGAATTTGTAAGCGCCAACCCTACCGGACCGCTAACCGTAGGCCACGGACGAAATGCCGTTTTGGGTGATACCGTTGCGAGGCTCTTACAGTGGACAGGGGCAAACGTGCAGCGAGAGTACTATTTTAACAATGCAGGTCGGCAAATGAGGATGCTGGGACTGAGCGTGATGGCGCGGTATAAGCAGGAATTAGGGGTAGATACAGACTTCCCGGAAGGAGGCTACGAAGGGGAGTATATTCGCACAATTGCAAAGAATCTTGTGAAGAAAAACGGTAGTGAACTACTCACTGAGGACGACGAAACCGCATTTAAAGAGAATGCAGAAGCTGCCATTTTTAAGGAAATTCGCGGTACACTGGAACGTATGAATATTAAAATGGATACATTTTTTAATGAACATACACTCTACGAAAGCGGCGCAATCGACAAGACAATTGAAACCATTCGAGAGAAAGGGCTTGCCTATGATAAAGATGGCGCCGTCTGGTTTAAAACCACTGAGTTTGGGAAAGACCAAGATACCGTACTCGTAAAAAGCACGGGTGAGCCAACCTACCGCCTGCCCGACATTGCATACCATGCCAACAAACTCGACCGTGGATTTACGCTCTGTATCGACGTATTTGGCGCCGACCATATCGATACCTATCCCGACGTAATGAACGGTATTGAACTTTTGGGATATGATAAGGCAAAAGTGGACGTACTTGTTTACCAGTTTGTAACGCTTGTAAAGGATGGTAAGCCCTATAAAATGAGCACCAGAAAAGCCAATTTCGTTACGCTCGATGAGCTTATGGACGAAGTTGGAGAGGATGTTACAAGATTTTTCTTTTTAATGAGATCACCCAATACCCATTTGGAGTTCGACATCAGCCAGGCTAAAGAAGCAGGTGAAAAAAACCCTGTTTTTTATCTTCAATACGCTCATGCTCGTATTCAGTCTATTCTCAGAAAAGTGGATGAAATTATTGATAGCAACTCTTCAGGTGAGCTCGACCTATCGCTGCTTTCACACGAATCAGAAATCGTTCTTATCAAGAAACTTCTTGGCTTTCCGGATGCCATACAATCGGCCGCCGTGCACCGCGAACCTCATAAGCTGATCACTTATCTGAATGAGCTGGCCTCCGATTTCACATCATTCTATCACGACTGCAGAATTATTGGTGAACCTGAGAACCTAATGAAAGCCCGCAGCAGCCTGGCACTGGCTACGGCTACAGTTTTAAAAAACGGCTTAACAATACTTGGTATTCAGGCGCCTAACCAGATGTAATGAAATCCCCTGAAAGTTTCTAAATTATATTGTGGCTGTCAGCAAGGTAAAGCAAACAATACCTGTCACCTCTTGTTTCTGGACCGTGAATCCTGCTTTCTCGAATAGCTGATTACTCTCATCGACCGACCAGAAGTTGATTCCTCCCCATTCTGCCGAGCTTTGAAGAACCCGGCCGTACCAACTTTCAGCCGTTACTAGATGCATCATAAAGAACGATCCCTCGTCTTTCATTACCCGCCGGCATTCGTAAAGTACCTTTTCCGGGTCACTCAGCTCATTTAGTGTTCCGCCCATGGCGAGTCCGTCAAATGTTTTGCTGAAAAACGGCATTTCGCGAGCATCTGCCCTCATCAAATATATATCCGTTTCATCTGCTTCCGATTTCAAACGGGCTTCCTGCAGCATTGCCTTCGAAAAGTCGATGGCGACCTGAATACTTTCATGCTCAGCTTTTTTTAACAGCCGGGCATAAAGAGCCGTTGAACATCCAATGTCGAGATATACTTTATTCGGAGCAGGATTTAGCCACTGAATCAGAAGATCTCTTTCACGTTCAATAGGAAACGACTCGCCCGTAAGTAAAGAGAGCGATCTTACGCGCCACAAATCCTCATAAAGTGATGCTGTAAGCGTCCAGTCGTTAGTGCTTTGCGCAAGCGACCGTTTTTTCTCCTTGGTAATTAAATCTATAATATTATTTTTGATGGGATACTCATCTCCGGCAGCTGAACAGACGGTGCCGTTCACAGGACGACTCAGGTCTGCGAGTTCGTCGGGTATATTGATGCGTTCTTTATCGTAAAGAGGGGATCGTATTTGTAGCTTCATGATATCATTATTAGATCTGCTAAACAGTACGCATCTGCAGTGCTACTGTTTCAGCCGGGTCAGGAATTAACCAGTGCCCGGTTCGTGGCGTTCGCTACTTTTGAAGAACAATTGATACCTGCGCACCTTTTTCAGCACCCAGCATTTGCTGTGCATTTCCTTTGTTAATGGCAACTTCCAGGTTATCCGAGCTTCCGATGTAGGCTGCAGGCTCACCCTCGGGTACATCCCCAAACGTAGTTACAATCTCTTTTAAAATGGTGTTTCCTACATAAATTCTTACTGCTTTCTCTTTACCTGCAGCATCAATCATGTCGGCAGGTATATTGGTAACAAGATTACCGTAGCTGTCAATATGGACGACCCATCCCTGTACCCCGTCCTTATCAGCAATGGGCAATGCCCACCTGTAGGTTACAAGCTGCTCCATAGGATCACCGAGCTGTTCGATGGGAACACCTGATGCCAGGTGGGCGGCAGCTGGAGCAAAAATATCGCGTCCGTGAAATGTTGCTGATCTTTTTTTCAGCCAGTATTTTTCATTCGTTAAATGAAATGCGTTATACTCAAAATCTTCCGCAATGAGTGAAAAGATTCCGTTGTCGGGCCCTATAAAGTATTGATCCCTGATTTGAATTCCCACGGGTTTTCTTTGCGTGCCCACACCGGGATCCACTACCACCAGATGTACTGTACCCGATGGAAAATACATAGCTGAATTCCGAACCACCCACGCGCCGGCCATTACATCCTGTGGCGGAATTTCATGCGATGTATCAATGAATCGAAGTCCCGGATCGATGCCAAGCATCACTGCCTTCATCACGCTTACATAGTGATCCTTCTGTCCAAAATCGGTTGTAAGCGTAATGATCGACGACATATTCTCTGACTAAAGTCGCTAACTGATTTTAATTTGGCTTTTCTTGACGCGATAACAGGCGCAGCAGCACTGTCGAAAATTAGGCATAACTGTTAAGCATGACCGGCATCACGAGCATCAGCATCTCTTCCCCTTCGTTTTCTTCCGCCGGTTTCACTATTCCTGCACGGTTAGGTGTAGAAAATTCAAACTTGGCTTCATCCCCATCTACATTGCTTAGCACATCGGCAAGATATTTGGCGTTAAAGCCGATTTCCATTTCGTCATCGCCATACTCGCAGGCGATTGTCTCCTTGGCTTCGCTGCTCATATCAAGATCCTCCGCCCGTATAGTGAGCTTATCGTTGTTGAGCTGTAAACGAATTTGACGAGTTGTAGTGCTCGAAAAGACAGATACACGCCGTACAGTTGCCAGCATCTGATTTTTATCGATATGAAGCACTTTATCATTGTCTCTCGGAATTACGGAATCGTAATTAGGATACTGCTCATTTATTAGCCTTGTGATAATGATGGTATTACCGCTTTTAAACTGTGCATGATCCGAGGTTACCGTTAAGCTACACTCAGATGCATCCAGCGCCTTAGAAACCAGGTTCAGCGCTTTATCAGGCACAATAAATGAGAGCGGCTCTTCAGACCGAAAGTTCTTGTTCACAAATTTTACAAGCCTGTGACCGTCGGTAGCAACAAATTTGGAGCCGGAAGCGCCAATATCAAAAAAGACACCCATCATGGCGGGCCTCAAATCGTCGGTAGATACTGCAAAAAGGGTTTTTCCAATAGCCTGCTGTACAAGTTTCGTTTCTGTTTGGAGTGAAATACCTCCTTCCATATTTGGTACTTCAGGGAATTCATCGGCTTCTTCGCCAACCAGCTTATATTTTCCCTTATCGGTTTTGAACTCAACGTTTTGATCTTCGTCTACTTCAAAAAATACGGGTATATTTGGCAGCTGACGCAGGGTTTCCAGAAGTCTTTTTGCCGGGATAGCAACGGCTCCTTCCTCTTCAACATCGGCCTGTATGTACTCTACTATCGAAATTTCAAGATCGGTTGCCGTGAGTTTAATTCTCCCATCCTCACTTTCAAATAAAATCGTTTCTAAAATCGGGAGAGTTGCTTTTGAAGGCACGGCACCGATAACTGCAGATAATCCACTGTTTAAGTCGTTACTTGATACATTAAATTTCATAGTCTGTCTTAAATTTATTTAAATCCTGTTAATTGCCGGTTTCAGGAATCAGGCGCATTGAACCGAAAACTTATACTAAGAAATCCTGCCCCATACCGCAACAGCTTCAAACTACGGAAAATCTCACTTTTATGGAGTTCAAATTCTTACAGTATTGTCTCTTTTTAGCAGCTCTTTTCGAGAACATTTTCACTTCCCCTCAATCCATTTTATATATTTGTTCACTATTGCGATACTTCAGCATTCATTAATCGTGGTTTAACCTATGCTCCCATTTTACATTATAATGTTTCTGCTGCCGATTGGCATCATCCTATTGTCGCTGTTCCTCTCTCATAAAGCCAAAGAGTGATTAATGGAAGAAACAGCACAGCTTACCGTTCAGTTTGATTTGTATACAACTGCGACTTTTATAGGCTATTTGCTGCTCATTGTGGGAGTTGGTATTTATTCCAGCCGATTTTCATCACAGGGAATTAGCGAGTTTTTTATAGGCGGGCGAAAAATGAATCGCATTGTAGTCGCTTTGTCTGCAGTTGTATCGGGGAGAAGTGCATGGCTGCTTCTGGGAGTTACCGGTATGGCCTATTCGCGAGGACCATCAGCCATATGGGCGGTTGCGGGATACATTATTGTTGAACTATTTCTGTTTCTCTACTACGCTAAGCGACTCCGTAATTTTTCAGAAAAACGCGATTGCATTACCATTCCCGATTTCTTTTCTGAAAGATTTTCTGACAAAGACGGCATATTGAGAACACTTCTCGTGACCATCTTTCTCATTTTTATGATTGGATATGTGTCTGCGCAATTTGTTGCAGGCGGAAAGGCATTTGCGTCCGGGTTCGGCCTGGAAATGAATACAGGTATTATAATCACAGCCGCAATCGTGTTGCTTTATACAGTGGTAGGCGGCTTTCTTGCTGTTAGCCTCACCGATATGTTTCAGGCCGCTTTCATGCTTATTGCACTTGTTGTGCTGCCTGTAATTGCAGTAATCAACATCGGGGGTCTTTCCGAACTCATTGAGCAGCTAACCCTGCTTAATGTGGCCTATATCGACCCCTTTGCCGTTACTGCAGGTGTAGCCATCGGATTTTTAGGTATTGGGCTTGGCTCGCCGGGTAATCCCCATATTTTGGCACGCTACATGTCTATCGACGATTCTAAACAGCTTAGGGTAGCGGCAGTGGTAGGAACCGTGTGGAATGTTTTAATGGCGTGGGGTGCCGTCTTTATCGGGCTGGCCGGCCGGGTATATTTTCCCGATGTGGCGATGCTGCCCGATTCAGACACCGAAAACCTCTTCCCAATGCTTGCCCAGCTGCAGCTACATCCGGCACTCTTTGGGATCGTTCTTGCGTCTATTTTTGCGGCAATTATGTCAACAGCAGACTCCCAGCTTTTAGTTGCTGCCTCCAGCGTTGTGAGGGACATTTATGAAAAGCAGATTAAAAAAGGTGAAAAAGTGCCGCAAAAGAAACTGGTACTCCTTAGCCGAATAGTTGTAGTTGGCCTGGTCCTTATTGCCCTGCTGTTTGGGTTTATCGCCACCGATCTGGTGTTCTGGCTGGTTCTTTTTGCATGGGCTGGTCTTGGGGCTTCCCTGGGACCCACATCCATTCTTGCCCTATATTGGAAAGGTACAACACGCGCCGGTGTAATCGCAGGCTTGATAACGGGAACTCTCGTAACCATCGTGTGGTACTATATCCCGTTGTTAAAAAATTCTCTTTACGAATTAATTCCAGGGTTTGCCGCAGCCATGTTAATGACATGGCTCGTAAGCCTCTTTACAAAACCCGCTCCTGATGCCAGGAAGGCTTTTGAAGATATGTTCTGATCCATCAGCAGCATCTCGTTATTGCACTTCAGATTAAGAAAATCACTATCTGCTGAATATTTTTTTGATCAGGCCGACAATGCCTTTCTTTTCATCGCTTTGATCACCTGAACGGCCACCTTCAAGCTGGTCGAAAGTAGGTCTCGGCAATCCCTTCATTTTCCGGCCTTTTTTCTTCTCTCTGGGTTTTTTTGAACGTCCGCCAGACCTCGATTTTTTCTGATTTCCCGACTTATTTCTTCCGGATGATTTTCCTTTTTTCTCCGCCTTAGACTTTACTCCTTTTGGCAAAGGCACCTCTTCGGGGGCATATCCCAGTGAATCACAAATTGACTGTATATCACTGCGGTCTTGCTTCGATACTAAACTTATAATTCGTGTTTTTTTGCCATCACCAACCAGCTCTGCCCTAATTTTATACTCATTTACATCTTCGGGTACATCATAATTTATGACTTGTGTGGCTTCATTTAGCTGCAGATCCGAAGCGGATAAGTCGCCGGCTATCAGGTGCTGTACATTTCCACTGGTAAAGCGCCCAAAACGCTCATTAAATGTTTTTTCATCGAGGCTTTTATGAATGCTTACGGCACGCTTGTTACTCTTTCTAAAAATTTTATAGAGCCGGTCGGCCGTTTTTCTTGAAGCTGTAAAAATGACCACCGCTTCTGTAGGAACCTGGTCGAGGTGTGCCATCAGCGTTGAAATTTTTGATCGTGGCGGCACATTGATGTAATACTGCGTGAGGTCTTTGGGGACAGCCGATTTCTTTTCAGCCTGTTTCTTTTTCTCTTCCTTGGTGACAAGATCGGGTTCTGTCAGCATTTTCGACTCTGCTTCTCTTAGCTCTTTACTATCTTTTGAAGCTGTAAAAATACGCTGGCACTTCCCGATAATCCGGTTTGATATGGCTTCTACTGCTTCCCAATCACTGATAAGTTCAGCCTGATCTACAATCAACTGCTGAACTTCACGATATATCATTCGATTTTTTTCCAGAATAGCGGTCAATTTTGTCGGGGTAGCCACAAGAATTACAGGACCGGCCGAAACCGCAGAAACTTGATCATCGGTCTCTTTATCATCCGTGATGCACGCACTCTCTATAGAAGCGTGATAACCAATCGCCCAGATCCACTCATCGAGCTGTTTGGCACGATCTTTATCTCCTGCCAAAATAATAGCCCTCGTGCCCTGCCTGCGCTCCGTTTTAGAAATTTCATTCAAAAGCGACAGCAGATAACCTATTTCCGGGGCATCCTCGATCTGGGTATTGATCACCAGATCTTTTTTCTCTTTTACGGTATTAAAAATTTTCTTTTGGAGAGTTGTGGGGCTTTCAACTTTAACATCCTGGAGCCCCTTCAAAATATCAGAACTTAACCTAAACTGATTAAATGACAATGGTTTACCTCTTTAATTTTTTCAATATTTCAATTAGAAACAGGCACAGTTAACCAAGCATTTTTAAAAGTTTGCTAATGCATTTTACAAAATGAACCGCAACATGTGGGGTCATTTAACTGCCTGTACATGTATATTTACAAATATTTAACGTCACAAAACGTATCATCATTTTTACAATACTGCAATAAATGTGATTAAATTGACGATATAAATCAAAAATAAAGACTCTCGGATTAAAAACCCTTATTTGTTATGGAGAATATTCAGATTAATTCCTGTTTAAATAATGGATATCCTCCAATTTTTTTTGTTTTCACATTAACTAAATCACGACTATGGCTGCAAGATTTGCATTTTTTGTTGAGAAAGAATCTATTGAACAGATTTTTGGATTCACACCCGCAAAAGACTCTTTATTTTCGAAACACTACAATTTAGCACCCGGGTATCAACTGCCGGTTATTCGAAAAGAGAACGGTGAATATATTCTCACTCAGGTTCAGCTGGGACCTGGAAAAAATTCATCTTCTTCAGCTGAGTTAGACGAAGGCGGCACTGCAAAACTGATATCTGAAAAGAATGACGCCGAACCGGTTATTTTACCGCTAAGCGGATTTTATATCTGGAAAGGAGACGATGAAAATGGTCAGCCCTTTTTTGTGAGAATGCTTAATAGTGCAATTATGCCCGTTGCTGCTATCTACCATCATCAAAAAATACCATACGTGCAGATTGTTACCGTACCCGCGAATACATTGATTCAGCCAATGTCGGAACGAATGCCCCTCTTTCTTGACAAAAAAACTTCGGAAACATGGATAGAGACACCTTCCGATCCAGAATCATTTTTAAAGAAGAGCCAAGGAATATTTTCCATAACGGATCTCTCTGTACTTAAAGTAAGTAAACGGGTTAACGATCTCACCGAAAACGAACCTTCACTTATTCAACCCGAACCCAAGTAAATACTTATTATTTAGCTATGATTTGCCCGGCTTGAAGGGTTCTTTTCCTTCGATTTGGTTTTGATATATTCTGAGCGTGTTATACGCAAAGTCGATATGCTCTTCTTTGGCAAAGCGTTCAAGAACATCCTCCCAAATTAATTGGTTTAAGCCTCTCCGGCTTCGTGCATTCGATAAATGGCGGATGGTTAACTTTACCCCTACTTCCACAACCTCCGTATATACAATTGGAGTAAGATTTTTATACTGAATGAGGTACGATTTTTTTGCGCGTCGTACCTGCTGTTCGGCATCGGCCACGTAGTCTTCGGAGTGGCTTTGAACAATTTCGGAGATCAGGGATTTTGCCCTTTTCCAGTCGCTTTCAAACGTTACCACAATTGCAATCTCATTCCAGATAAAGTTGAAATCGCTGGTATAGTTTGCGATGGTTTCCCCGAGAATCAAGTGATTGGGGATATGGATCACCCTTCCTGTACTTTGATCTGCCTGAACCCAATTCCCGATTTCAAGTATTGTAAATTTAAAAAATCGGATATCAATCACATCACCCCGGTTGTCTCCGATTTGAATGCGGTCGCCGACTTCAAATGGTTTTCGCCACATTAAAAACAACCACCCGGCCATATCTGTTACAGGATCCCGTAGCGCAATTGCCAAACCTGCAGATAGTAAACCCAGGAATGTTGCAAGCGATCCCATACCCTGAAACCATATTCGGCCAACCATCAAAAACCCAAGAAAACTAAGAATATATGCCAGGTTTTTGCGCCACTTATAGCGAACAGTATCTTTTTCTGTTTGCCGATACACAATCCTGATAACCACAAAATGAATCAAGACAAGCACAAAAATAACGGCAATGGTTTCAATGAGGTTGGAATACTCCAGGTAAGACTGGTCGATCAGCCTCTGCAGGGCCGAGGGTGCGTTCTCTTCAATGGGAATGGGTTGTTCACTTTGCATGTCGCATATTTTAAATGGAAAAGCTTACAATATTTCGAGCACTGTCCGTTATTTGATTAGTGCTTTGTTAAAAGTATAAATAGTGATATTTTTAAACTCTTTGCAATAAACTGAAGAAAATAAATTTATGCTTTACGGAATTATCATTTCCCTTATTACAATCATCTGCATACTGCTGATTGTTGTTATATTACTACAACCCGGTCAAAAAGAAGGACTCTCCGGCGGACTAGCTGCCGGGATGGCGGGTGGCGCATCAATGGGAGCGCGGCGAACCGCAGATCTGCTTTCAAAAACCACATCTGTTTTGGCTGCACTTTTTTTGAGTCTTAGTGTTCTTGCCAACTTTGCTATAGACCGTGGTGATGCTAATCAAAGTACAATTCAACAAACCGGCTTAGGCGGTGAACCTATAGAGCAGAATGACTTTACAGCACCTTCAGAGTCAGAAACCGCTGTACCACAGCAAGAAGATTTCGACATTGAAGAGTAAACGCTTTTTTTAATTAGTCATCAGATTTTTTGAGAAAAACCCTGTCACTCAATGGTGATCAGGGTTTTTTATTTTCAACGATTCCTCTAATCTATATCAATAACTATACCCAGGGCGTCTGCCCCTTTGCCGATGCAATTTTTGCCGCATCAATGGCAATGACCAGCTCTTCATTTGTCGGCACAACGTAAATCTCTGTTTTTGAAGAATCGGTACTTATCTTCTCGATTTTGCCGCGGATTAGTTTCTCATTTTTTTCAGGGTCAATTTCGATACCAAGCCCATCCAAATTTTCCAGTGCTTTCTGCCTGATGATTGGTGAATTTTCACCTATCCCGGCGGTGAGCAATATTGCATCGCACCCGTTCAGCGCAGCCATATACGAACCTATATATTTTTGAATAGTATAGCAGAAAACTTCTATGGCCTGTTGACAGCGCCGGTCACCTTTTTTGGCTTCTTCGATCAAGTCTCGCATATCGCTTGCGTATCCGCTGAGGCCCAGTAATCCGCTGTGCCTGTTCAACATAGAGTGCAAACTGTTGAGCTGTATCTCTTCCTTCTCCATAATGTAAAAAAGAATAGAGGGATCCAGGTCACCACTTCGCGTACCCATTACCATACCTGAAAGAGGTGTAAAACCCATCGATGTATCGATCGATTCTCCACCTTTAATTGCAGCTATAGACGCTCCGTTGCCCAGATGACAGGTAATAACTTTTGTCTCTTCCCTTGGCTTCTCGGTGAGCTTGTAATATTGACGGCTCACATAGTAGTGAGACGTTCCGTGAAAACCGTATTTCCTAATTTTATGTCGCCTGTATAGGCGGTTTGGTATTCCATATAGATATGCATGCGATGGAAGGGAGTGGTGGAATGCTGTGTCAAAAACAGCAACATGAGGAACATCCGGCAACCTGCTTTGCGCTGCCTGTATTCCTTTAAGGTTTGGCGGATTATGAAGTGGAGCCAGATCAAATGCTTGCTTAATCGCATCTTTCACAACGTCATCAATCAAAACAGAATCTTTAAACATCTCACCGCCATGCACTACTCTGTGTCCAACAGCTTTTATATCAGACGGAGATGATAAAACACCCGCCTCATCACTCAAAAGAAAGTTCAAGATTTCCTGCAGAGCCTCACCATGATCATTAATTACTTTCGTCTCTTTGATCCGCTCTTTGCCGGCCGGCTCATGCTTTAAAATAGAGGTTACCGCACCAATTCGCTCCACAATTCCACGGCAAATATCTCTTCGTTCTTCTGTTTCTATTACATCGTATTTTACGGAGGAGCTTCCGCAATTAATTACTAGTACAAGCATTTATTTTTATTTATTTGGCCAAATAACTTTAGTGGCCTGTTCTCTGTTAACTGTTTTTTCTCTGGGCTGATATGATCGGATCCAGTAAATAGTCGAGCCCGTTAGTCTTTATTTCATGCATCGTGGAGAGATACTGCCCCAGATTTCCGGATGGATATCCCTTGCGATGTATCCACTCAAGATAAGAAACAGGAAGGTCTGTTATGTACCTGTTCTGAAACCGACCATAGGGCATACGGGCCTTTACCAATCTGATAAGAAATGTTCGATCAAAAATCATGGTTGAACAGGGCGTGTTTCAATTCAATCTAAACACGCCCATTAGGTGTTATCTTTCAGAATCTGAATTCAGCTGCTACAGTAGCGTGTACAGGCATTTCTTCTTTGGGCAGAATATAGACCTTGCTACCCGTTTTAAATGCTTTTATTGAAAGCCAGTTCAGCAGATCAACATCCTCTCCATTCGGATTGGATGTATACTGCACAGTATGATTTTCCTCATCGTAAAATCCCCACTTTTTCTCCCCTTTGGAGATAAAAATGGATGATGATTTTCCCATAACCGTGGCTTCAACAATTTCTCCAAGGTTATTAGAAAATTTACTATCGGATGTTTTCCCCATCTTTTCGAGCGACGCATACATATCACTGAGAAAATAACCCTGAATAACTTCCCACCCTTTCTTCCGCAATTCTTTGTCAGACTGTTCGTCGGGATTTAGTTTTACACTGTTCTCGACAAGGCGGCTGTAACTATTTACTTTTTTGTAAATACCACTGTTTTCATTCAGACCAATGAGCACTAATGGGTCACCTAAATCATTCAAAAGACTGGTAATTTCGCGCTCAGCCTCGCGATAAAACTGCTCAACAATGATGGTTTTATCTTCTTCGCTGGAGTTATTACCAAAATACATGGCTTTTTGTCCCTTCGAGCCGGAATGAAACTGTAATTGTTTTTCGGGTTCTATTTCAAGATAATCATCCACTGCAGTCGGTATGGTGTCGGGGGTAATATCTTCCTGACCCTCCCTCGTGCATCTCAGCAGTTTTAAGTTTTGCCGGCTTGCTGTTAACACAGCAAATGTTCCGTCAACGCTCGTCATAGGCAGTAGTGGAGTAATAAGAAAATGATCATTTACATATACTTCTTCATTTACAGTGTAAGGGAGTTTATACACATCAAATTTGCCATCAGCGATATATATGGCAAGTCCGTTCTCTGCATGTGCCCAAAACATGGGTTTATTTAGAAGGTCGTATGCGGGTTTAAGCAGAGATTCTGCATATCCATTTTTGCTCTCTTTTTTCTTGATCTGTTTTTCAGCTCTGGCTAACAAATTTTTAAGTCGAATGGGATCCTGTTTGGTGTCTTCTCCTACTTTATGAGTTGGCAGCGTAATCGTCACTGCAATATTACTGTTATGGTCAATGAGCTCGTGTATTGTTTTTTCTCTTACCATCCTTTTTTGACCTATTAATTAATGTTTCACTGTACTCTATTTAAAATAAAAAAATTCCTGTTATCAAGGTTCCATTTTGTATACTTGCAAAAAGATAGCTCCATTTACATTTTTTTGATTAATCAATCTTTATGAGTAAGTCACAATCCACGTGGTACGGTATAAGGAAAAGTCTTGGCCCCGGACTGATTATGGCCGCTGCAGCTATCGGTGTTTCTCATCTTGTTCAATCAACAAGGGCAGGTGCCGATTATGGTTTTGCACTTGTCTGGGCCGTAATACTCGCTAATTTATTTAAGTACCCTTTTCTGGAATATGGTCCGCGATATGCAATTGCTACCGGAAAAAACCTGATCCAGGGATACGCTCGTATGCACCCGGCCGCCTACTGGATTTTCGGGGTGTTTACTATTTCAACGATGTTTGCGGTGCATGCGGCCGTCACGATGGTTACGGCGAGCCTGGCGACAGACCTCACCGGCATTAAGCTGCCAATCCTGGCCTGGAGCGCTATCATACTGGTTCTATGCCTGATATATTTGGCAAAAAACACGTATGCCATGCTCGACAGAGCAGTAAAAATATTGATGGTGATACTTGCTATTTCAACAGTTGTCGCGATGCTGCTTGCCTTTATTAACCTGGACTATTCTCCTCCTCCGCAGACTGTTGCGCCTGAGATATGGACCGTATCGGGTGTGGCTTTCTTAATTGCCCTAATGGGCTGGATGCCCATTCCTATTGATGCAGCAGCCTGGCAATCCGTTTGGTCAATCGAGCGTATTAAGCAGACAGGCTATAAGCCAAACCTGAAAGAGGTTTTATTCGATTTTAACCTGGGCTATATTGGAGCCGCAATCATTGCACTCTGTTTTCTAACGCTTGGTGCAATGGTCATGTATGGAAGCGGTGTCGACTTTGCATCCAGTGCAGCTGCATTCTCGAACCAACTCGTAGAACTGTATACAACATCGATGGGCGAATGGGCTTATTTCATTATCATGCTCTGTGCATTTACAACAATGTTCAGCACTACATTAACGGTTACCAGTACCTACCCAGATGTTGTGAACCACCTGGTTCATATTCATGAGCACGGCTATTCTTCCTCCATGCAGCCATCACGAAAACGACATGATTATCTGCTGATTGGGGTTAGCGCCGGCACTCTTATCCTTTTGTGGATTCTGGGTGATCGATTTCGATTTTTGATTGACCTCGCAACCACGCTATCTTTTTTAACAGCGCCCGTTCTGGCATTTATGAACCACAAACTTATTCATCAGCCAGAAGTAGAGGCGGATTTCCGGCCAGGTAAATGGCTGTATACTCTCAGTATTTCCGGGATCGTTTTTCTTACAGTCTTTGCACTTATTTATCTCTATTGGATGATTATTTATTAACCGTCATGAAGCGACTTTTTCTCTCATTGATGCTCTTTTCTTCACTACTGATACAGGCGTCTATTGCACAGCTGTATCCCACGCAGTACCGTGTGCCCGTGAATTGGCAAGAGATCAACACCGAGCATTTTCGGATTATTTATCCGGCTGATCATGAATACGAAGCACGTCTTTCCCTGTCTATTCTTGAAGCAGAATACAACGACATCAAAGAGCTTGTGGGTGGCTCAATAAGTCGTGTACCTATCATTATCAATCCCAAAAATGATCGGTCAAACGGGTTTGTGTCTCCACTCAATTTTCGTTCTGAAATTGAACTCTCCCCCGGTATTGGTAAGAACTTTAACCCACAGTCTGGAAACTGGCTTGAGTTTGTTCTGCCTCATGAGCTGGTTCATACTATGCATTTTAGTGAAAATCCACCGGCTTTTACACGCGCAATTGGACTTTTTTCACCAGACATCAGGCGGTCGGTTCATGCTGCAGCTCCACTCGGTGTTTTTGAAGGGATCGCTGTTCAGCACGAAAGCCACAATACTATTCCAAATTCCGGAAGGGGCCACCATCCATACTTTCGCCATCAGTTCAGCGCTATGATCACCAGTGATAATGCCTGGTCGATGGGCCAGCTGCTGCAAACTACAGACTTCACTCCTCCTTTTGATCGCCACTATATTGGTGGATATGAGTTCACGAATTGGCTGCTTCAGAAAAAGGGGGATGAAGCCGTCAAAGATGCCATTCAATTTCACTATAAATACCCCTTTCTTGGTTACGGAACTGCCTTACGGCACGTAACAGGCTCATGGCCGCGGGAGCTCTATCGCGATTTCTCTGCAGACAAAAAGGCCGCCGAAAACATGCGGATTCAAGGAATGGGGTTCCGTACCGATACTTCAGCGAAAGTGCTAAGCATTGAAGGAAAATGCCGCAGATTGAACCGCCCGCAATGGCTTGATGATGAAACCATAATTTTCTACGGTCGCTTTTGTAATCGCACATCCGGCTTCTACTCCTACAACCTTGCAGACAATAAAGATGCTTTGGAGTTTGAAGTCTCCCTTTCTCCAGATTTCATCTACACCTTTTCTGATGGTAAATCACACCTCTATTTTTCCCGGTATCATACCGATCTCCTATACGACAATCTCTTTCGCGGGGATGTTCATACATTATCTCTGGATCGATATCAGTCAAATAGAGTTACCCATAAAAGCCGCGTTTTCGCGCCTGAACCGCTACCCGACGGACGTTTTTTCGCCCTTCAAACAGCAGCCGACGAAATGGTACTTGCTCTGTTTGGCCCTGATGGTGAATCCATAAAACAGTATCGGCAACCCGATCACGCCTCTGCTGTTCAGGTAGCACTTCACCCCGATAATTCGGGAAGAGCAGCCGTCCTGGGACGCATGAAAAGTGTTCAGGCAATTTGGTTGGAAGAAAATTTGGCTGAGGCAGAAGAGATTATGGCTCGAATGCCAGACATCGTCTTCGAAAACGCTTCTGTTTATGATCCGTCATGGCACCCTAATGAGGAAAAGTTTCTTTTTGTGAGTGACAGAGGGGGCACCATGAATGTTTATGAGTACCATTTAGAAACCGAATCGGTAATACAATTAACCAATAGCCTGCACAACGCCTATGAGGCATCTTACTCACCCGATGGATCACAAATTGCATATATCACGCAGATCGAAGATGAACAGCTGATCCATGTTCTGGATATCGAAAGTACTCTGAACCGTAGTGTAGCGGTGGAAAAATGGACGTCTTCTTCAACGATTACAGAAAAAATAAATCGTCCCTACCTGAACAGAAGTAATTTTAGCGTGAATCAGGAGGTCGAATCAAAAGCATACAGGGCTGGCTTTGGCTGGCTAAAACCACGACTTTGGATACCAGAGTACGATAATGAAATAGGCAGAGATCGATATAGCCTCACATTTGAAAGCACCGATGTGATGAGTACCCAGGCCTACTCTGCTGAATTCAGCTATACCGCCGATCGACCCTGGTACGATATAACCTACACCAATAGTCAATTCTTTCCCGGCTTTGAGATCGATGCTTTCAGCCGTCCTTTTTTTACCTCGTTCGGTACAGAAACTGCCGACGGCAGCGAAGAAACCGTGACTTTCCTTCAACAATCGCAGGGAGGGTCAGTCAAAATTCCGATACCCATCCGCTTCAGAAGCAATGCAAGGTTCAGCTCACTTCTAATTGAGCCGCAGTATTTTTTAACGCGTCAGCGATTCTTCAGCACCGTAAACACAACCGATGCCGTCTCAGAATTTGGAACGCGACACACCGTTGGGCTGCGGACAGTGGCCAATATTCATGTTCGGCAATTTATTCGTGATGTACAGCCCAACAGCGGCCTGGTAATTTATGCTGAAGGGAGGCAGGGGTTAAATTCCGATCTTATTGAAATTGATGCGGGAGAAAACAGCATAACCGGAAATTTAACCCGACGGCAGGGAATCCGCACAGGCATTATCACTTATCTTGCGCCATTTTCGAAATGGAATCAATCGCTGAGATTACAGACCGAAGTGTATTCACAAACCAATGTCCCCGTGTTTAACACAAATTCCCGGTTTTCGGACCTGTTTTTTAACCGGCCATTCGAAAGCGCACGAAACATAGGCTTTATTAACAGCCGTTATACCATCCCCATTGTCTACCCGGATAATGGGGGACTGCTGCTCCCGGGCTATCTCTCCAATATCTACCTGGTCCTGTTTAGCCAAACCGCCGCAGATCTTAACAGCCACAATCTTCGTTCAGGTTCGAGAACGGTATTCGGTGCCGGAATCCGATCACGTTTTCGGCTCAGCAACCTCGCTTTCGATTTCGGAATATCCATCGGGTGGGAGCCAACCCGTAATGAAATAACTTTCTTTGCGGGCGATTTTTGATAAGACACCAGAGGCTAAAACAGCCATTCAAAAAAAATAATTAAATTACGGCCTAACAGGAGTATCATCCAGTTTACGCACCCAGATATTTCGAAAACTGACCCTGTCGCTGTGATCCTGTAGCTCAATTCCATCCGGCCCATGCACTGTGTATGACGGGGGACCAATATATTCTGTGCTTCCCTGTACTTCGGCTTTATGCTGCACCAGCACTCCATTCCAGAAAACGGTAATGTAGGCAGGTTTCTCTACGCTGCCGTTCTCGCGAAACGAAGGTGCTTCAAAAATTATGTTGTAGGTATTCCACTTACCGCGGGGACTGGCCACATTTGCATAGGGTACATGTTGTTTATAGATGCTGGCAGCCATTCCATTTGTGTATGTTTCATTTTCATACATATCCAAAATCTGAACTTCGTATCTGCGCTGTAAAAATACCCCGCTATTTCCCCGGCCCTGGCCGTCACCGTCGATAACCATGGGTGATTTCCACTCAAGGTAGAGCTGAACCGATCCAAACTGATCTTTGGTAACAATATTGCCGGTTCCGGGCTTTACGGTTATTGTGCCATCCTGCAAATCCCATTCCACATCACCACCGCGCACAGATTCCCAGGCCGAAGTATCGGTTCCATCAAAAAGAACAACCGCGTCGGAAGGGGCTTCCTGAAAAACCGGAAATGCCTCTATAATGGGCGGCACCGGCTCATAAAATTCAGTGTCTTCCGGTACCCAGTCCCGACTCTGGCTGCAGGCAGTTTGTAGTGAAAAAAGCGGAAGTATCCATAAAAATATTGCTACACGAAACATATTACTCAACATTAATCACACCATCTTCTTTTTATTTACTATAAATAGAGTGTATAAAAATTACTTAATTCTCACTGTTCATAAATACTCTTTTTTTACAGAGCTATCAACTTTAAAGGGCCTCTCAGGAATTTTAACAATCCTTGTTTTTATATTTATTAAGAATAAATTCAGCTATTTTACATACTCGTAGTTTCTACTGCATAGTTATTCAACAGTTAATTCGGTCCCAAAATGTCAAAACCTCATAGTGCAGAGTTTTCTGTTCGCGATTATGAACTCGATACGCAAGGCGTAGTTAATAACTCTACCTATCAAAACTATTTAGAGCACGCCCGCCATCAATTTTTGAAGCATATCGGGCTGAACTTTAATCGGCTTCATGAAGATGGAACCGACGCAATTGTTCATAAAGTAGAGCTGGAATACAAACAGGCGCTCAGAGGGGATGAGCGATTTATTGTACGTACAACTGCTGAACAGCAGGGGCATGTTCGGTTTGTTTTTTTTCAAAACATCTATCGATTGCCCAACCAGGAATTGATACTGGAAGGAAAAGTTACTACAGCATTTATGAATAACGGAAGGGCAATTCGTCCGCCTGAGGAGGTAACAAACGCTATTAAAAAGTATCAAAATAGCAATTAGTAATCGGCAATTATTTATTCAGAAACTATTTTTATTAGCCAAAGCCAGCAGAACGCATTTACAAAAACAGAAGTTAACCAAGTCTACAATTTATCGTACATAACCAATAAATTTTTTACCCATGAAATATTACATAAGCATTTTTCTTTTCATTTTTGCAATAGCTGCCTGCGAAACGGCACCCGTTGAAACAGAGCCTGCAGACTATGCCAATGCGGATCTTCTGATTGACGCTGAGGAGCTGAACACCATTATTCCCGGTGAAGGCGTTATTGTCATTGATGCTCGCGAGGAGCCCGGTGATACTCTTGTTCCGGGAAGTGTCCATTTTGCAGCGCGGTCTGAGCTCGTAGATTCCGACCATCCCATAGAACAGTACCTTATTGGTCCTGATGCTTTTGAATCCAAAATGCAGTCTATCGGTCTCTCCAATAATAGCCGGGTCTTTATTTATGATAGCGGCGACCACCTTTCATCAGCTCGTCTTTTTTATGCGCTTGAATATTACGGCTTTGGAAATGCAGCTGTCGTAAACGGCGGTATTCAGGGTTGGCTTGATGCATCTCTGCCTATTGAAAGCCAGCATATTTCTTTAGGCGAAGGTGATTTTGAAGTAACCGTTAATGAAACACTCATGTGCGATTTTGAAACGGTTGTCACAGCTTCCCAAAACGAAAATCAGGTTATATTTGACGCACGTACTCCAGAGGAATATAGTGGTGAAACCGTACGGGCCGAGCGGGGTGGTCATATTCCCAACGCGGTTAACTTTGAGTGGAACAAAGCGCTCCAAAGTGAGGGTATTCCATATTATTTACCTGCCGATAGCATACAAGCCATGCTGAATGAGTTTGGAATAACACCCGATAAGGAGATCATCACTCATTGCCAGTCGAACGTACGCGGCTCCCATGCCTATTTCACTCTTCGTTTGATGGGATATGATTCTGTACGCGCCTATGAAGGATCCTGGTTTGAATATGGTAACCGGGAAGACGCCGTTGTTGAAAACTAAACCACTACACAAACAATACTATTGGAGGGCCACTGATTATGGAATTTTCAGAAAAACTTAGAGTCACAGAAGAGCAGATTAATCAGCTCGAGATGCATTCTGTTATCAATGTGCTCTCCGTAATTATGGCTCAGCTTCAGGTTATTCAGCTCTCAACAAATTACCCTGAACTACTCGACAACGCAGTAAAGCAAACCAATATCGTTATTGATGCCGCACGCCGGCAGAACCGAGAGGTATTTGGCACACCATCATTTAATAATTTCAGGCAAGAAGTTTTTACGGCTCTTGCCCATCTAAAAAACAAAGAACCGGTTCTATCTGATGGTACAGCTGTTGATGAGTATACATCTATCTTCAACGATATTTTTGATGTAGCGTCTGTGCGTATCAGCGAACTTAAAAGCAGGTGGAATTCCCCTGACCAATGGGAAACATTTACTGCTGAAGAATTTCGGGCAGATTTTAAAAAATTTTTCCACGCAATGGAAAAAAACAGCAAGGGGTCCTACCGCATCATCTATAATATTGCAGAAAAAGAAGACAAAGATTATCTGATTCAGTTTGAAGTAACGGGGGATAGCAATGACTTCATTTCATTGCCCATTCTTTTAAAAGATGTTATTCGCGATTTAATTGCTAATGCCCGAAAATACACCCCTCGCGGTGGCCGTATTAATATCGGCATCTCACAAAAAGATGATGCTTTTAAATTTGTTGTTGAGGATAACGGGTATGGTATCCCGGCAGATGAACTCCCGGAAATTGTTGAGTTTGGCTATCGAGGCAGTAACGTTGAAAACTCTATAAGAACGATGGGAGGCGGATTTGGCCTCACAAAAGCTCTATTCGTCACACAAAAATATGGAGGCAAGTTGTGGATTGATTCAGAACTCCATAAGGGCACAACTATTACCCTGGAAATTCCCGTTCAGAAAGCTGCACAGCCTGTATCGAAATGAGTTTGGTAAATATTGATTTTAATGGCTTCATCATTTCTTCGGCTTTAGAAAACCAATCAGACAGTGCCCACGATCTTGCCCATATTCGTCGGGTTGTTAACAATGCCAAATTGCTTCTCCAGACAGAAGATGCAGACAGTGATATTGTCATTTCTGCAGCCTGGCTTCACGACTGTTTGGTATTACCCAAGAATCACCCTCATCGCAAGCAAGCTTCCACATTGGCAGCCAAAAAGGCGAGTGATTTTCTAAGATCACAACAATTTCCTGCTGAAAAAATAGAAGGAGTCGCTCACGCTATTGAAGCCCACAGCTACTCCGCAGGAATACCTGCAGAAACTGCCGAAGCCAAAATCGTACAGGATGCCGACCGTCTTGATGCACTGGGCGCAATAGGGATTGCGCGATGTTTTTTAGTAGGGGGGTCTTTGAATAGATCTTTATACAACCCTGATGATCCTTTCTGTGCTCAGCGAACACCTGATGACTCTGTTTGGAATATCGACCATTTTTATGAAAAGCTATTCAAGCTACCGAATACAATGAATACTCCTTCAGCAAAAAAGGAAGCCACAAAAAGAACCCATTACATGCGGGCATATCTGGATCGTCTTAAAGAAGAAATTGAGTAGAGATCCTGTTAATTGTTACGATTCACGATCGGATTTTTGCATATGCAAAGTAAATGTTGTTCCCTCCCCGGGTGTACTTTCAAAGTGAATTGATCCGCCCTGTTTTTCAATTAAATCTTTACAAATCGACAAACCAAGTCCTGTTCCTCTTTCTCCTCCAGAGTCCTTCGATCCCGGCATAAAAGCTTTGAATATATTCTTTTTCTGATTCTCTGGAATTCCCTCTCCATTATCAATCACACGAATTAACACTTCGTTTTTACTCTCTTCTGATTCCAAAATAACCTTACCGCTTCCATCGGTTGGAACAAATTTTACTGCATTCGAAATCAGGTTCCTCAATACCACAGACATCAAATGCGGGTCTCCCAGTACCCTGCTATTTTCTCTGACATTATTTAGAATAATGACGTTTTTATTCCTAGCAGCCATACTAAATTCTTCCTGCACGTTCTGAACCGTTTGCTGAATATCAACCGCCTCGATTTCTGCCTCAATCCCTTGTCTTTGCGATTGTGCCCACTGAAGGTAATTCGTAAGCGTATTGATTCCATTCTGCAGCTTTGCATCAATTTCATCCAAAGCTTTATTGATGTCTTTTCCCTTCAGTACGTTTTCTCGGATTAAATATACCACTCCTTTAATATTAGAAAGCGGTGACCGTAAATCATGCGAAAGAACTGAAAGAAGCTTGTCTTTCTCTTTGTTCACACCCATCAATTCTTCAGTCTGATTTCGGAGCTTACTATTCATCTGCTTTTTATTTCGGTAAAGCCAGATCGTTATCATCAACACAACCAGAAGAATTGCCAGCAAGGAAATTGTAATCTTTAAGTTTCGCTCTTCTGCTCTGAACGCCTCTTCCGCAAGCTCTCTGTTCTCCCTCTCGAGCCTGAGGCCCAGTTCTACCTCTTGCCTTGCCAGTGCATTTTCTCTTTCTGTTTCTGCAAGACTATCCCGCATGGCCATGTATCGTTTTAAATAGGGATATGCTCGGAGGGTATCCCCCATTTTTTCATACGTTTGATGCAGACTATTTACCGTTTCTCTGATGAGATCCTGGGCTCCAACCGACTCAGCTATCGAAAGTGCCTCTTCAAACAGCTCAACGGCCTCCTCATTATTACCCAAATCCACATAAACATTAGCCAAGCCATTTTGATTGTAGTAGGCTCCAATCCCAATCCCAAACTCTCTGCTCATTGCCAGTGATTGTTCAAACATCTCGATTGCTTTATCATACTCTCCCATTTCATCGTAAAGCAAACCAAAGTTGTACAGTCCCTGAACTTCTGATATTGTGTTATCCAGCTCCTCAGAAATTTCAAGCACCTTACTAAAATTTTCCTCGGCCAGATCATATTTACCCCAGTTCTTGTAGAGTATTCCAAAACTCATATGGTTTGTAATCTGGTTTCTGCGATTATTGATCTTTTTGTTGAGATCAAGAGCCCTAAGCAGATACTCTTCAGCAAGCTCATAATTTTCATCCTTCTCGTTTACAGAAGCCAGATTATCAAGTACAACTGCGATAACAAGTGTATCCCTGGCCTCTTCAGCAAGCTCAAGACTAGTGAGGTAGCTGTTTACTGCCTCGGGAATATCTCCTAGCGAGCTATACGTATTTCCAAGATTTTGGGTAATTCCCATTACCATTCGCTCCTCACCCATCTCCTCAGCGAGATCCCGCATCTGAGTGTATATTTCCAGCGACTCTCTGTAATTACCAACACGGTTATAGGCCGTGCCTAATAAATTTCCAATCTGAACCGCATGATCCGTAGGCAGATATTTTTCAAAATCATCTTCAAGCAGCTCAATAACTGAACTTGGCCTGCCTCGATCCAGATGGTAACTAGCCAGATTTTTTATCGCGTGGGCTTCTCCTTCAACATCATTGAGAAGTACAGCGAGGTTCAGAGCCTCATCAATCATGGCTTTTACACTATCGGTTGCCTCAGACTCGAGCATATCGGTTGCCTGTTCATTCAGCAAACGTACATAACTTGTATCGCGAACCAATTCTTCTTCCTGAGAATATCCACTCTTCGGTAAGAGCGTTACAAATGAAATACAAATAAGACAAATGCTCAGTAATAAGCGCGTGTGGAGCATATTCAAGTGTTGATGAAAATTATTAAAGTAGTTTCCTAACCAATAACCTACTACAATTAAATTAGGTTTGTATTATTAAAATTGCATGTTTTTTATGAGAGACAGGGGTATAAAGACAATTGTTGTATCGTTCTGAAGTGATAAAAATAGAGAATCCCTGAGCTATTCAGGGATTCTCCTTATTTATAGATATTAAAAAATAAGAGTATCTAATCTTCTATTGCAGGAATGGGAGCATCCCAGTGAGGCATTTCTGCTGTAGCATCACCGGACATCAGGTAGGTGTCAAACCACTCCAGCATTCTGTAGTGATAATCAAGCTTTGCGGAAGCACTTCTGTTCCCATGGCCTTCACCCGGGTACCAAACTAAACGCACAGGAACATCGGGTTTACGGACTTTAAGGTGCCGGTACAGCTCCAGGGATTGCGCAGGGTGTACGCGGGTATCTTCTGCACCATGCATAATCAAAATCGGTGTTTCTGCCCTGCTCACCCAGTAAATAGGGCTTCGTTTGAGATATTCCATCCATTTTTGATCAGACTGCCACATTCGCTCGCGGGAATGAACATAGTAGAGCTCATTTGGAATATCGCTGGTACCCCACTTCGATAAGTTATTGCTAATTCCCACAAACATTACAGATGCTGCAAAACGGTCGGAATAGTAGGTGCTCATCCAGGCTGATGCATAACCACCATACGATCCTCCGGTTACGCCAATCCGATCAGGATCTGCAATACCCTGCTCAATCAGGTAATCCACACCATCTACCACATCGTCGAACTCTGCACCTGCAAGATCAGACTGACTGCTGTAGGCAAAGTCGATTCCACGGCCGGTACTGCCCCTGTAGTTGGGATAAAATACTGCATATCCTCTGGCAGCAGCTACCTGCCCCGGTGAAGAATAACCCGTTAGCCATCCATTACCGTAGTGAGCCTCAGGGCCACCATGAACAACGGTTATTACCGGTACCTGAGTGCCTTCGGTATAATCAACAGGGTAAATAAGCATTCCATCAATAACATACTCGCCATCTCTCGTTTCATATGAAACCACTTCCTGCACACCAAGCTCTACGTTATTAAGCCATGGATTGTGCATTGTAGCGCGCTCGGGCTGTCCATTGCCTTCACCAGCCAGTAAAAACAGTTCGGTTGGATGCGTAGGCGAGCTTGCAACAAAGGCAAGATCTCCGTTATCGGCCATTGAAAAAGAACCTATCGAGTGAGCATCAGATCGAAACTGAACACTTTTATTGCTCCCGTTTATGCCAATCGTACCCAAAACTGAAGATGTACTTTCGCTGGCAAGGAACTGAATTTCGGAATCGTTTCGCCAGGCAATTTGCTCGTACTTGCCTTCAAAATCTTCATCAATAAGCTGCGGTGATCCTCCTCTAGCTGAAGCAATTAAAATTCTTCCGTCGATCGGATCATTAATATCGGCCCCTGCACGCAGTGCCAGCCGCTCTCCGGAAGGACTCCAGAGAACCTGCCCGATTTTTCCTTCATTGTTAATTTCAGCAACGGCCTCTTTGGTTTTATAATCTACGACAAACACCTGCTGGGCCATGTAAAAGTCGTCTACTTCCGGGGTTGGAGCGGCAGAAACAGCCAATTGGCTTCCATCCGGACTCCACTCAATCATATAAATGGATCCATCCACCATAATTTCATGCGGTTCATGGCCTTCAACAGCTACATTTGTGATGTATCCTTTTCGCTGTGGACGGTTTTCTTCATACACATCTGCTGTATAAGGCAGTGGCGAATCTGATTCCTCTGCTGCGTCAAAAGCAGTAAATGCCACATGGTTCCCATCTTCATGCCAGGTGTATGATAAAATATTCCGGTCGAAGCTCAGCAGCTTCACCTGCTCTCCTCCATCAAGGGGTACTTCATACAGAGAGCGTGCATCATCGCCCTGGCGCTGCGTAAGAAACGTTACCGTATTCATCTCAGGCCGAAACTGAACCGATGATACCGATCCTGAAGTATAATACGGTTTCACTACTCCTTCTTCTACATTTAGCACGTAGAGGTGACTACTGTTGGGTGCATTTGTCTTGTAAGGGTCTGTCGGCACGCTAAGGGTAAATGCTACATACGATGCATCTCCTGAAATAGCAGAGCTCGTTACAGCCTCCATTTTTGCGATATGCTCAGGAGTAATTCCCTGCTGAGCAACTGCCTGAAACTGAAACAGCACGAGGAAACTGAATAGCAAATACCTCGCCGATTGTTTTAGTGTACTTTTTTCCATCATTTATATTATTGATTTAACGTTACATTTAAATTTGTACCTGTTCCTCCAAATATAATAAACTCAATGAAATATTTAGTCTCTGCTGTATTTAAATATTGTGTGCGTCTGAAAAACGAATCCATTTAACGATAATGTTAAAAAATTTTTTGCGATAATGATTCATTCACATCAATTTACTATTCTGTATTACTGAATCTATAATTCGTGAAAAAGGTATCCTATGAGCTCAAACCGTTTTAGCCGCCGTGATTTTCTCAAGACCAGTGCACTTTCCAGCCTTGCATTAGGCACTGGCGCTTTAGGCCAGAAGCAATCATCAAAAAAAACACAATCAAATAACGGTGATGCCAAGAATGTTATTTTCCTGGTTGCCGATGGTATGAGCTCTGGCACCCTGGCCCTGGCCGATTTGGTAAAGCAAGCCCAGTATGGAGATAAATCCCACTGGATGAAACTCTACGAATCGGATAAAACATTTCATCGCGGATTGATGGATATGGCCTCCCTAAACTCTGTTGTAACCGATTCGGCAGCGGCGGCTTCTTCCTGGGGATGCGGACACCGAATAGTAAATGGAGGCGTAAATTGGGGCCCCGATAACGAACAGTATAAGCCCATCTGCAGCATTTTTAATGAAGCCGGCAAATCCACAGGTCTGGTAACCACTACACGGCTCACCCATGCAACTCCATCCGGCTTTTCCGTTAACGTACCGCAGCGGGGAATGGAGGATGTTATTGCAAAGCAGCACCTTGATCGTGGTGTAGATGTTCTTTTAGGTGGCGGATCACGCCATTTCACAGCCGAGGGCAGGGGAGACAGCACCGATCTGTTTTCACAGTTTGAGGAGAAGGGATACACCGTAGTCAATACCAGACGCGAACTAAACAGAGCAACGACGAACAGCAAGCTGCTGGGAACCTTTTACGACTCACACATGCCCTACACCGTTGATCACAACTCCTCCTCTGATCTGCAGCGATCTGTGCCAACACTTGCCGAAATGACGCAGGCAGCACTGGACAGGCTCGAAAAAAATTCAAACGGCTTTTTATTACAAATTGAAGGCGGTAGAGTAGATCACGCCGCACACGGTAACGACGCCGCCGGCCTGATATATGACCAAATTGCTTTTGATGATGCTGTAAAAGTGGTGATGGACTATACCGAGAACAGAGACGACACACTGGTCATTCTTACTACAGACCATGGAAATGCCAATCCCGGTTTGAGCGGACTGGGAAGCGGTTATGGCGACTCTCCAAAAATGCTGGCCACCATCCAGGATTACAAACACAGCTTTGAATGGATATTTGGTCAAATTTCCAGTGATATTTCCGAAGGAAAAAGAATATCGGTAAATCGATTGCGTGAGGTTGTCGAATTTGCAACCCACACAGCTATTGAAGAAGATGAAGCTATTATGCTATATAATGCTCTGAATGGCGACTATCGTGCTCCATTCCGTAACCGCCAGGGAGCAAACGCTGTTCTGGCTGGAATCTTAGCCAACTATAACGGAATCTATTTTATCGGCACCAACCATACCTCCGATTATGTAGAGCTGGCAGCATGGGGCCCGGGTAGCGATCGGATTCCCGCATTTGTTCGAAATACGGCCCTCTTTGACCTGATGGTTGATATGGCAGATGTTCGAGCCTATGCAGAAGGATAAATCGTTGTAAAGATTTATGTATAACTGGTTAGCTCTGCACTATTGCGGTATATAAACCAGGATTACTTACTATGGTTTTCCCCTTTGGCTCAGACATCGATCTCATCCAGAGATTCTTTAGCAGCAACAACAGTTTTGTCCAGCTGATCATACGTAAGAGACTTTGATAAAAACCAGCTTTCGAATGGAGATGGAGGTAAATAGACTCCCCGTTTTAGCATGCCGTGGAAAAACTGCTTAAACATCTCCTGGTTATTCGAATTGGCTGTTTCAAAGTTCGTCACCGTCTCACCGGTAAAAAACACGGTAATCATTGAGCCAACCTGATTAATTGTATAGGGCAGACCACTGGTTTTCAAAACGATATTCAAGCGTTTTTTCAGATATTCGGTCTTCTCTTCAAGCTCAACATAGTACTCAGGGTGCTTTTCCAATATGCTTAGGAGTGTATAACCGGCGCTCATAGCCAGCGGATTACCAGACAGGGTGCCAGCCTGGTACACATCGCCTACCGGCGCCACAACGTCCATAATCTCTTTTTTACCGCCAAATGCACCTACCGGTAATCCTCCACCAATAATTTTTCCGAAGGTTACTAGATCAGCCCATACATCAAACCGCTCCTGTGCACCACCACGCGCCAGGCGAAAGCCCGTCATCACCTCATCAAAAATCAATACTGCTTCGTGCGTATTACACAGTGTGCGTAATCCTTCCAAAAATTCGGGTGATGGTGGCACACACCCCATATTCCCTGCGACGGGTTCAACAATAATGGCGGCAACGTTACCTTTATTCTTTTTCAGCAGTTTTTCAACGCTATCGAGATCGTTATACGTCGCGTTCAGCGTGTCTTTAGCAGTTCCTTTCGTTACTCCGGGGCTGCTGGGCTTTCCGAGCGTAAGAGCGCCGCTTCCGGCTTTAATTAAAAATGCATCCCCATGCCCGTGATAATTCCCCTCGAACTTTATAATTTTCTCTTTTCCGGTATATCCCCGAGCTACTCTTATCGCGCTCATGCACGCTTCCGTTCCCGAGTTAACCATTCTTACACGGTCCACATTCGGCACCATCTGTTTTACAAGCTCTGCCATATTAATTTCTGCTTCGGTGGGAGCCCCAAAGGAGGTGGAATTGAATGAAGCATCCTGAACAGCTTTTACAATGGCCGGATGTGCATGACCGAGAATCATAGGTCCCCAGGACCCAACATAATCGATATAGTCGTTTCCATCTTCGTCCGTGAGAACCGATCCCTTGGCTTTTTTCATAAAAACGGGCACGCCGCCTACCGACTTAAATGCCCTGGCGGGTGAATTGACGCCTCCGGGAATAGATTGCTGAGCCTTATTGAACAGATACTCGCTTTTTAAAAGCATGAATGGTGATTTAAATGAAAATTTTAATTCAAAAAGAGGGTCGTTAATATCTCAATCAGTTTCTAGTAACCAAACCTTCTATAAAAATACAGGTGTACAGAACTCAGCACAAGCTGAGATGTAATCTCAGGAATGTACTTGTTACGTTAGCTCAAGTCCGGAGCCATGTGACCCTCGTTTATCTTACGACTCAAAACTCAGAGCTCAAGACTCAATCCTTCATTAGTCCGTCATATTTTGAAGTGCTGCTATTCTGTCTTCCAGTGGCGGATGAGTAGAAAATAGCGCCTTAATACCACTTCGCTTTCCACCTGCTATTCCAAATGCCTGCATCGATTCGGGAAGCTGGTTCGGGACCTTGCTCTCTGCCTTTAAACGCTGCAGGGCATTAATCATACCGTTACGGCTTCCAAGACGCGCTCCCGCTTCATCGGCCCGGAACTCCCGTTTTCTGGAGAACCAAAACACGATGGTGGATGCCAAAATCGCAAGAACTATCTCGGCTACAATTGTTGTGATAAAATATCCAAGGCCTAGCCCCTCCTCGTTTCGCAAGATGACGCGGTCTACCGCAAATCCCACAATTCTGGCCAGGAACATCACAAAGGTATTCACCACACCCTGAATGAGTGCAAGCGTAATCATATCGCCATTCGCTACGTGCCCGATTTCGTGACCTAAAACGGCCTCAATTTCATCTTTGTCGAACCGGTTCAGCATTCCGCTGCTTACGGCAACTAAGGCTTTATTCCGGTTGGCACCGGTTGCAAAAGCATTGGCCTGCTGTGCCTGGAAAACGCCCACTTCGGGCATGCCAATTCCGGCTTCCTTTGATTGGCTTTCGATTGTTCTAAAAAGCCACTCTTCGGATGCATTTCTTGGTTTGTCGATAATCTGCACCTTCATCGTCCACTTGGCAATTTTTTTCGAGAGCAACAGAGATATAAATGATCCTGCCATCCCAAATACAAAGCAGAAGATAAGCAGTGACTGAAGATTCAGATTGGTGCCGGTTTCATCCAGAAATGAGTTTACTCCAAGAAGAGATAGCGTAATACTCGCCACTACAATAATGGCAAGGTTTGTTCCTAGAAATAGAAGTACTCTTTTCATGTTCGTATTTACTTAGTAGTTGATTTAATTTCTTCTTAAACGATTTACTTTTGAAGTGCGTATTTGCAAAGCTTTTATTTTAGTGTCCCGAAGTGTTATTTTGGCTTCGGACATTTCAGTAATTCAGGCTTGAATGCACTCTTGATAACATATTACAACAATCGTGCCGCATCTTTGGCAAAATAGGTCACGATCAGGTCTGCGCCGGCTCTTTTAAAGCTCATCAATGACTCCATCATGGCCTGCTCTTCGTTTAGCCACCCTTTTTCTGCAGCTGCTTTAATCATGGCATACTCGCCGGAAACATTATAGACCGATACCGGAACCTTCACGTTTTCTTTCACCGCCCGAACTACATCCAGATAAGGCAGCCCCGGTTTCACCATTACAATATCCGCCCCTTCGCGTTCATCCACTGCAGCCTCTTTAATCGCTTCCTGAACATTAGCAGGATTCATCTGATAGGTTTTTTTATCGCCAAAACCGGGAGCAGAATCCAGTGCATCGCGAAAGGGTCCATAAAAGACGGATGCATATTTTGCACTATATGCCATTATTCCAGTATGATGAAACCCTTCCTGCTCCAGTGCCTCCCTCATGTATAATATTCTTCCATCCATCATATCTGATGGGGCTACAAAATCGGCTCCCGCTCTGGCGTGGCTCACCGCCATTTTGGCAAGTAACTCCGCACTTTCGTCATTCAAAATCTGTCCGTCTTTCACAATTCCGTCATGTCCATAGTTGCTGTATGGGTCCAGGGCCACATCCGTCATAACCACGATTTCGGGAAACTCTTGCTTAATAGCGCTCACGCTTTGCTGCATCAAACCATGCTGGTTTAGAGCCTCGGTTCCCTTATTATCTTTCTTGCCATCCGGTACTTTTGCAAATAAAAGCACAGCAGGAATTCCCAGATTCGCAATTTCTTCAACTTCTTTTAGCAAAAGATCTTTGGTAAATCGATAGTACCCGGGCATCGATGGTATTTCGGTCCGTTCATTTTCTCCTTCCATCACAAAGAGTGGCGCAATGAAGTCGTTCACTGAAAGGAAATTCTCCGCTGCCATACGCCTGATATTTTCGGTACTTCTGAGGCGTCGGCCCCGGAAATAAGGGTAATCAGAATAACTCATAAAACTTCACTTTTTTGGGGTTTGATGCGTCCGTCGATATAAAAATTTAATAGGTGGTCGTCATTCGAGACGGAACCACAATGGTGACATCAGCTTCTTGCAGACGCTCGTTCTCAACATTTGTGATGTCATCTGCTGTGATCGTGTGAATTGTAAAAATTTCATAGCCGGTTGATGCATCTTCGATATACCAGATAATTCCTTCGCCATTTGCCGAATGATACGATCCATTCAGATGAATGATCTGTTCATTAATGCTCATATTCAACAAAATAAAATAGGCCATGGTTGCATCTTTAACCGCCTGAGCATAGATCAAATTATCCCCGCCATGACCGTGAGCTGCTTCCAGCATATTTTGATAACCTGGAAGCGACATGTCTACATTTATGGGGAGAGGAGCCATCCACTGTTTCGCCTGATTGCTCAAATCGTCCAGTATATCCAAACCGTTTCCATATACTGCACTGGCGTATCGCCGGGGAATATTGGTGCCAATTAAAGCCATATCGTTTTCCCTGGCAAATTCCAACACAGGCTTGTAGTCCGTTTGATAATTATTCCAGAGTCTTGCTTCATTTTCAAAACTGCTTTGGCTAATCAGGCCGGCAAAATACTCGTCAATGAGCACTTGCTGATCGGCTTCGAACATTTCCATTCCAATTTTTGTGTTTTTTGAGTCATTTGCAGCGAGATCGCGTACCAGCTCGAGCTGTAGCCAGTGTGCAATGGCGCTGTTATGCAGTTCGCCAAAAAAAATGAGATCGGCCTCAACTGATTTTTCTACTATAAATGAGTACTCAACAACGTTTCCCTCCGGGGTATAAATACGATACGCTGGCTTTTCCGTATCATTTACCTGCATACCCTGAGCTATCCCCGCATAGAGTATTAGAAATAATAATATCAATATTTTTTTCATAGGCATAATATTAACAGAGTCTTTTTATAAACATAATAGTTGATCATGAAAGCAGAGTGTATTTTGCTTATTCTACAGCTCTGAGCATCTCTTCACGCGTGGCTTTAAACTCATCTCCTTCATTCCATTCCATCATGCCGTCGGCGTTTAGAACATCAAAAGAAGATCGGAAAAACAACCGTACATCTTTTTCCATCCCTGCCAGGTCCCAATATTCATTGATTTCGTCGCCAACTGAGTGATAGTTACGTGCCCTAAGGCTGTCTACAGTTTCATTCCAGTCCTCCGGCTTTCCAATATAGTCGCGGCCGGGATTTGGGAAGATGGCGGGTATACCCACTTTGGCGAACGAAAAATGATCAGACCGATAGAAAAAACCCTGGGCTGGATTTGGGTCGGGCTTTACAACACGGCCATCTTCTGCTGCATATTTTTCTATCACATCGGTGAGTGAGTTTCTTCCATAGCCCACCAGAACCACGTCGCTCGTTTCACCATACACCTGCATTCCATCCATATTAAAATTGGCGGTTACGCTACCGGGATGAACTGTGGGGTTTGCTGCCCAGTATTGTGAACCCAAAAGACCCATCTCTTCGGCCCCAACGAACAGAAATAGAGCGCTCCGTTTCATCTGATCCTCAACCTGTTTGTAAGCTGCAGCGATGTTTAGTACGGAACTCACGCCGGCAGCATTATCCAGCGCTCCATTATTAATGGAGTCACCTTCAACAGGCATGGATATTCCCAGGTGATCCTGGTGAGCCGAAAATATCACATACTGCTCTTTCAATTCAGGATCGTTTCCTTCAATTTTTCCAACAATATTTTGGGTAGACATATCGCTGTACTCAGCCTCAAGAAAAACATCCAAAGTAACGCCCTCAAGCGGAACAGGGGTGAACTCTGGATCATCTGCTGCCTCCAGCATATCTCCGAGATTTAAGCCCGCCTGAGAAAATAGAGACTGGCTTGCATTCGCAGTCATCCAGCTGTTAAACGCGGGCTTCTGGCTGTTATCATCGTCGCTTTTTAAGGCAAAACGTTCACGGCCCCAGCTGTTTGCAACAACAAGCCAACCGTATCCCGCAGTTGGCATTGTATGTACAATAATAGCGCCCAGGGCACCCATTTCTTCTGCTTTCTCAAACTTATAGCTCCATCGCCCGTAATAAAGCCGTGCATCGCCTTCAAAAATATCAGGACTGTAAGCGGGATCACTGTTTTTAAAGACCAGAACTTTCCCCTCAACATCTGCGTCTTTATAATCGTCCCAATCAAACTCAGGTGCCTGTATGCCGTATCCAACATAAACCAGTTCGGCATCTTTCAGATCTACGGTTTCGGCTTCGTTTGAGGGCCACGCCATAAATTCCGTTCGGTATTCCAATTCCTCAATCGGTTCACCATCTTTTTTAATAGTTAGCGATGCCGATTCCTGGCTTACTACCTGACCTAAAAGCGGCACTTCCTGAGTATATGAACCATCATCCATACCCGGCTCCACACCCATTTTTTGAAATTCGCTTACCAGGTATTCCGTTGTTTTTTCGTCTCCCGCTGTTGCCGGGGCACGGCCTTCAAATTCATCGGATGAAAGAACTTCAATGTGGGAGAGTAACGATTCTTCTGTAATAGTGGATGCAGCTTCTTCAACTGTAGCTGAATATTGACAGCCCATAAGTGCAAATGTAAACAACGTAATTAAAATGAATAATCGGTGTGTCATAGTTTTATTTTGTCGGTGATGGTTAAAGAATTAAAATAACTCTTTCCAACCGTCAGTAACAAGTAAGCTGCCAGCTACAATAAATAAGACTTTGTAAAAAATATCCCTCATGAACGACGACTATTTTGAAGAGTACACATTTGAGAAAAAGAATTTTACAAACAACGTACTTACAAAAGGAGATTATGAGAGCTGTACGTTTAAAATGTGCGATTTCTCAAATTCCGATTTATCAGATATTCGGTTTGAAAACTGTGAATTTATTGGCTGCAACCTGAGTATGGTATCCATTACAAATACCGCATTTCGTTCTGTTTCTTTTCGAAACTGTAAGATGTTGGGAATCAATTTTGAAGTGTGTACTCAGTTTGGGCTTTCTTTACGGTTTGAAGAGTGTAATCTGAGTCATGCATCATTTTTTGGCGGCAAATTCAGGAAAACCGAATTTATAAACTCAAGGCTTCACGAAGTCATTTTCACAGAGTGCGATCTTGTAAATTCTGTTTTTGATGAATGTGACTTAACCCGGGCAGTATTTGATCAAACCCAATTGGAAGGAGTTGACTTTCGTACTTCCTATAATTTCACCATCAACCCGAATCAAAACCGTATGAAAAGATCTCGTTTTTCGCTGCAGGGAGCGGCAACGCTTCTGGATAGTTTTGGTATAAAAGTAGAAGCATGAATTTGGCCCTGTTAATTTTTACAGGGCGTTTTTTTGGTACGCTTTGTGATTCATTATCTTAAATTATCACTGAGAAATAATCAAAAGCTCAGAAACGCCAACTATCTATTGTTCTATGGAAGCATTCCGCTTTTACCAAAACAAAACCATTCTCATTACGGGGGCAGCCAGTGGCATAGGACGACGTTTTGCCGAAATGATTTCTGAACAGGCTTCGGTTCGGCTGATCTTATGGGACAGAAATCCCGAGATCCTGGAAGAGGTTAAGCATCAACTTCGAGAACATGCCGAAGTGACGATTGCTTCGGTAGACGTAACTGAACACGACATTATACAGTTGGAAGCAGAACGAGTGATAAAGCAGAATATGCTACCCGACATCATTATCAATTGTGCCGGTATCGTTATCGGAAAAAACTTTCACGAACACAGCTTTACCCAGATTGAAAAAACGATTCAAATCAACACCACCGGCAGTATGTGGGTTGTTCGAGCATTTCTAAACCAAATGATAGAGCGTGGATCGGGTCATATTGTAAATCTCGCCTCAGCATCAGGCTATATTGGCAATCCCCGCATGAGCGTTTATGCCGCAAGTAAGTGGGCGGTATTAGGCTGGACAGAATCCCTCCAGATCGAGATGAAAAGACTACAAACTGGGATTGATGTTACTGCAGTAATACCCAGCTACATTGATACAGGTATGTTTGACGGGGTAAAAGCTCCGCTTTTAGTTCCGCTATTGCAGACAGATGATATTGTAGAACGCATGATTTCAGGAATTTCCAGAAAGAAAAGAACCATCAAAGCGCCATTTATGGTACATTTTGTTCCATTTCTCAAATCTGTGCTGCCTGCATCTGCATTCGACTGGCTTGCAGGAAATATACTTGGCGTATACTCATCCATGGATTCATTTAAAGGACGCAAACCAAAATCATCATGACGATTCAGGAACTAGTTACCCATCAAAAACAGGCATTTCAACATGGAAAGACCCGATCATCAGAAGCGCGAAAAAAAACGCTTCGCAAGCTGAAGTCGATTATTAAAAAAAATGAAAAAAAACTCTGTAAAGCGATAGAGACCGACTTTGGCAAACCCTATTTTGAATCGTATATCACCGAAATTTATACGGTTCTGCACGAAATTGATCTACACCTGAAGAATCTTTCATCCTGGGTAAAACCGGAGTCCGTAGGAAGCCCCATCGTCACATTCCCTTCAAAAGGGATGATTCACCATCAGCCATTAGGAACCGTTCTGGTAATCGGTGCGTGGAATTACCCGGTACACCTTACGCTAATGCCCCTCATTGGCGCCATTTCTGCCGGTAATACCGCCGTTTTGAAACCATCTGAGCTCGCGCCCGGCACATCTGGCGTGCTCAAAGATTTGTTTGATGCACATTTTGAGCCCGACGTACTTGCCGTTATCGAAGGGGCCGTAGAAGAAACAACTGAACTTCTTAAGCAACCTTTCAATCATATATTTTTCACTGGAAGTACGCGTGTAGGCAAAATTGTGATGAAAGCAGCCGCCGAGCAGCTTATCCCCGTTACACTCGAACTTGGCGGAAAAAGTCCCGCCATTATTCATAAAGACGCTAATATAGAGGTCGCCGCAAAGCGTATTTGGTGGGGAAAAACCATGAATGCCGGTCAAATCTGTGTCGCACCCGATTTTGTTTTAATTCATGAAAGTAAAAAAGATGAATTTATACATCAGACCAAAAGAGTGCTTCCGGCATTTTTTGGTGAAGGGTATAAGCCGGGCGAAAACTACACCCAAATCATCAACGAAGAACATTTTACCCGACTCAAAAGCCTGCTCGACAAGAGTCGGGTGATCGTTGGTGGCATCACACAAAAGGAATCACGTTTTATTGAACCCACGCTAATTCAAGCAAACTGGGATGATGATATTATGCAGGATGAAATTTTTGGACCTTTACTGCCACTGGTCACCTATAAAACCGATGATGATGTAGTTCAAAAACTTACCAACCGTCCATCACCTCTGGCGCTCTATCTTTTTAGTGATGATTCCTGTTTTCAAAATCGTATTCTGGAAGAGGTCCCGTTTGGCGGGGGATGCATTAACGATACAATCAATCACCTGGGGAATCATCATTTGCCTTTTGGTGGCGTAGGAAACAGCGGGATGGGGGCATATCATGGCAAAACCAGCTTCGATACGTTTAGTCGTAAACAGTCGGTTTTGAAAAAGCCAACCTGGCCCGATCCGGACCTCCGCTATCCACCCTATAACGATACCAAGCTGAATTGGTTCAAGAAACTATTCTCATAATAATGAGCAACTACCAAAGTCATCTCTATTACGATTAATGATAGAAAAGAAAACATATCGGGCTCTGGTTGCAGAAGAAATAGACAAAACATTTCGGCAATCGGTAAAAAAGCTCCATGTTTATGACTTGCCCGATCATGATGTACTGATCCGGGTTCATTATTCCTCACTAAACTATAAGGATGCTCTCTCTGCATCCGGAAATAGAGCCATTACCAAAACGTATCCATTCACTCCGGGGATTGATGCCTCTGGAATTGTTGAAGAGAGCCGAGATTCCCGATTTACTCCCGGAGATAAAGTGATCGTAACCAGCTATGACCTTGGCATGAACACACCGGGCGGATTTGGTGAGTATATTCGAGTTCCGGGTGATTGGATTGTACCGCTGCCGGAAAAGCTAGGCTTAAAAGAGAGCATGATGATTGGTACTTCCGGTTTGACAGCAGCCATGGGTGCGGATAAAATACTTTCGCAAAATATCCATCCCAAAAGTGGAGATGTTCTTGTTACGGGAGCCACGGGCGGTGTAGGATCTTTTGCAACGGCCCTTTTTTCTCACTTGGATTTTGAAGTCACCGCAGTTACGGGAAAATCTGATCAAAAAGAGTGGCTCAAAAAAGTGGGTGCCAAAAACGTGATCAGCAGAGAAGAAGTTACGGATGTTCCCGCTAAAGCTCTTCTTACCTCACGCTGGGTTGCTTCTATTGACACAGTTGGAGGAACGATGCTGGATGCTGTAATTCGACAAACAGCCCACAACGGCTCTGTTGCCTGCTGCGGAAATGTACTTGGGCATCAGCTCGAAACCAGTATTTACCCGTTTATTCTACGGGGTGTTTCTCTGATGGGAATTGATTCGGGCATCGCGTTGATGAAAGACCGGACCCGAATATGGAGTAAACTGGCTGGAGAGTGGAAATTCCCTGCTTTACAGCTATTAACGAAGGAGTGCACCCTCACAGAATTGCCCGATATGATCACACAAATGCTGAATGGCAATCATATTGGAAATACTGTTGTCACCCATAAGTAACTCACCACTATTTTATGCTCAATTTGGGAGTGCCCAAATATCCACACGGTTGAGCGCGATGTAGGGTACAGCAACATGTCGGCGCTGGGTATCCAGGCCAATATCTGCGGGACGCCCGGGAACATGAATGGCGATGTGATCTTCTCCATCATACAGAACGTGCAGTGTTGAATCGACCTGGCTGGCAGCTATCATTCGGCCATCCAAAAATTCAATGCCGTCAAAATTTCCACCGCCCTGTGCATTCATATATTCAGAATACCCCATTTCAGTCTCATCCAGCATCACAAATTGTGTAGATCCACCCCATGGGGCCAACACCAGGTTGTTATCAGCGTCGCGTGCAATTCCATTTGGAGGTGCCGGCAAGCTATCCACAAGTAGTGCCGGTGTGCCATTTTCAATCACATATACTTTTGACGTTCCTGTATCAGTAACGTAGAGATTTCCTCCGGCTCCCTCAACGATATCATTCAGAAAACCAAGCTCAAACTCTGTAAAATCGATAAACTCCATATGAGCACCCGACTCTCTGTTAAATCCATGTACACCATCTGCATCAACAGCCCATAAGAGTTCACCTGAAATATACATTCCGCGCGGACCGTGCATCGGATATTCGTCGGTGCCCGTCATAAATTCCAGTTCTTCGATGTCACCTTCCGCACTCATCCTGGAGATAAATCCATTTGAATCAGCTGCAGCATCCCCGTTAAAATTGGCAATAAAGTATACATCTTGATCCGGGTCATAACGAACCGCTTCAGGCCCCGAAAAACCATCTACACTCACTGCTATGTCGGAAGAGTCCTGAACCGAACTCCAGTTTAAATTATTCGTCTCAGCTGTGGAATCGTTCTCCTGGGACGCACAGGCTGAGAAAAGGACAAAAAAGATCACTAAAACAGGTAAAAAAGAGGAGAGTAGTCGAAGAAACATAGAGGTTCATTTAATTGGTATTGAATGCAGCACAACGTTTAGCAGTACTATATACTATTTCCACCATTGAAAGACAAAAAGAGGGTCACAAAGAATCACGTTTAAAATTATTTTGTAAAGTTTCATTGACATTAAAGATTATTACATTTACTTTATGTAAAGTTTACTTTACTTAAATAACAACTATACAATGAACTCTTTGACGATGAACACAACCGCAAAACGCTCAATTAAAAATCTAGCCATCTGGACTGCCATATGGCTAACTTCGACAGCAATAGCTGTATTTGGCCCCATCTTTATCTGGGAGTCCAACCCAATGCTTAGCATATTCTTTATTCTCGTTAACGTTGCTGTTGGCATGGGTATGGTACTGGCCAACATTCGTCATATACTATCGCTTGATGAAATGCTCCAAAAAATTCAGCTTCAGGCAATGGGTATCACGCTCGGCGTCACACTCATTGCAGGCATTGCTTACTCAATCGCCGATACAGTCAATGTGATTTCACAGGATGCTGAAATTTCTTTTCTGGTTATCCTGATGGGCTTAACATATATCACTACGTCCGTAATCCTGAACAAGAAGTACCAATGAAAAACCGTTTGAAGGTATTACGTGCCGAGAATGATTTAACGCAGGCTGATTTAGCCGAAAAACTGGATGTATCCCGCCAAACAATAAATGCCATTGAAACAGGAAAGTATGATCCCAGTTTACCGCTGGCGTTTAAGATTTCCAGGCTTTTTGGGCAGGCTATAGAGCAGATTTTCGATGATGAGGAGGGTTAATCTGTAACAGAATGAAGATGATTACAGCGTGTACTCAAAATCGTAGTAGTGAGTGCCTTCTTCAATCCGGATAGCCATTTTGCCGGTGAGCCCTTTTAGCTCGCCGGTTCCCGAATCGGGTATCACTTCCAGAATTAAACGATCTTCACCGTTGTCCATTGTTCCAAAATGCTGTAATACAAAACTACCTTTCTTTCCAGACAAGCTTCCCGTTACCTGTTCAATGGCAACGTATCCTGCAGATCCCTTAACGGACGTCATCGCGCTCAGCATTTCGCCCCTGCTTTTAGCGTTTAACTCTCCATTCCAGGTTTTCTCGATCGACATGCGGCCTAATTTTATTCCATTTTCTCCTTCAGCATATCCCTCTATCGGGTTCAAAATAGCGTTGAAAGTTCCTGAAATTTTCATAGCCCAATTTTATCGTTTATGGTTATTGCTCGTGCCGAACACCTGGATGTTATATCAAATATTGGGTTAATGGCAGTGCTGATGTGCTTCTGACCAGGTTTGTCCTGCAGGACAGTCGGGTGATCCGCTGCCGCCGGATATAGCCATCCCGGCAAACCAGAGCCCAATCACGACCGCAATTGCAAGGGCAATCATCCCAAGTTTGGAGCCGGTCTTAGCATTATCCTTTTCCATGTGGCAGTTTTTATACTTCTTGCCGCTTCCGCAGTGGCAGGGGTCGTTTCGGTTCGGTTTATCAGCCATAATGGTTCTTCGTTTTTGGGTTTAATCCAATAATAGTAAAAAAAGAACAGATGTGAACCTAAATTCCCGCTCACATTGTCTGCTGCCCATCCTTATTGCCAGTAAAAAGTTAAATTTATCAAGTCGGATTTGCAGCACATGCACTGCTTCTTACGCATGCTCGTATTGGTTTTGCCGTAATCAGAATTTTTCGGGATGAATGACATCAAAACAAAACATCCATCCGCTTAAAGAGAGTGAACCGTTCTGAGAATGTTTTTACAGAAACTGCCATCAATATAAAGATGACAAATATAAATTTATCGGTTAGCTTCAGCTGAATGCTTTCATGCCGGCGGGGGTGAATCAAACCGAAACGATTGTAAATCAATTAACACATGGAATTTTTACCGGCCATTATTGGAATTGTTGTGTTGGTATTGTTAGTCACCTGGATTAAACTCGACACGTTCATCTCTTTTATGCTGGTTTGCCTGATGGTTGGGCTCCTTGGCGGGCTTTCGGTAGGAGATACAATCACTGCAATACAAACCGGGATTGGCAACACGCTGGGAGGCCTGGTTATTATCCTTGTATTTGGAGCTATGCTTGGAAAACTGGTTGCCGAAAGCGGTGCTGCGAATAAAATCACCAACAGCCTGGTAAGCATGTTTGGGCAAAAGCGAATACAGCTTGCGCTAATCGTTACGGGCTTTATTGTTGGGATCCCTATGTTTTACACGGTTGGCTTTGTGATTCTTGTACCACTGGTAATTGCCATTGCCTACAACACCAAGCTGCCTCTGCTATATGTTGGCCTTCCCATGATCGCGTCGCTTTCTGTTACCCATGGATTTTTACCGCCACACCCGGCGCCAACGGCCATTGCCGGCGTGTATGGAGCCGATCTTGGACTCACTCTCATATATGGAATTATTGCCGGGATTCCTGCGATCCTGGTTGCAAAGTTCGCGCTTCAAAAAACGATGGTTAAAATTCAGCCTGAACTGAACCGCGATTTTATTGCTGAAACAAATGATGATTATCCCGTTCCCTCACTGTGGATCTGTCTTTTTATTGCGCTGATGCCGGTTGTATTTATTGGCGGGGCCTCTCTTATCCAGGCCATTGCAGGGGAAAATATTATTATATCAGCGCTGGGTAATCCTGCTTTGGCCATGCTTTTATCTGTAATTGCCGGAATCTACTTTCTTGGGGTGAGAACAGGCCGGAAAATGAAGGAGGTGATGGGATATGTAACCTCTGCTATTGCCAGCATCGCGGTGGTTTTACTGATTATTGCAGGGGCCGGCGCTTTTAAAGAAGTAATGGTGAGTACGAATATCAGTGATGCCCTGGGCCAGGCTCTTGGCAGCCTGGGAATGTCACCGATTCTCCTGGCCTGGCTTATTGCCGCTATCATCCGCGTAAGCGTGGGGTCGGCTACCGTTGCTGCTCTGACCGCCGCCAGCATTATGGCACCCATGATCGGCACCACCAGCGTTGCTCCCGAGCTCCTTGTACTGGCAACCGGAGCCGGAAGCATCACATTTTCGCATATTAATGATGGTGGATTTTGGCTGTTTAAAGAATATTTTAACGTTAGTATCAAAGAAACACTGATGTCCTGGACATTGATGGAGACTATTGTATCCGTCGTTGGACTCATGGTTGTTTTACTTCTTAACCTCGTTATTTAAATGCCCTATGAAAAAACTCGAAGAACAAATTAAAAAGCTCCATCTTACGCTACCACCCGCCCCGGCCGCTGCAGGCGTTTACAAACCTGTTATGATTGTCGATAAGATGCTCTATGTCTCCGGACAGGCACCGGTTCGAAATGATTCGAGCCTCATCACCGGAAAACTGGGAAAAGACCTGGATACCAAACAGGGGTATGAGGCTGCACGTCAGGTTGGCTTAACCATGCTTTCCACCATTAAAAGCCAGATTGGGGATCTCGACAGAATCAAGCGGCTGGTGAAAACACAGGGTATGGTGAACAGCACAATGGATTTTAGTGAGCAGCCTCAGGTCATCAATGGGTTCAGCGAGCTATTCGTGGAGCTCCTGGGAGATGATTACGGGAAAGGCGCCCGTAGCGCTGTGGGGATGATCTTACCCCTGAATATTGCAGTTGAAATTGAAGCGATCTTTGAACTCTATGAATGATGCCAAATTGGTTTGAAGTTAACAATCACGATCAGGTTCTGAGCCCCGCACTGCTTTTTTACCCTGAACGAATTCGCAGGAATATCCGGGAAATGGTCCGGATTGCGGGATCGCCGAATCGGCTCAGACCACACGTAAAAACCTATAAGTGCGGGGAGATCGTAAAGATGCAGATGGAAGCGGAGATTACCCGTTTTAAATGTTCCACGCTGGCTGAAGCAGCCATGCTGGGCAGGTGTAAAGCCCCTGATGTACTGGTTGCCTACCCGCTGTCCGGGCCAAATCAAGACGCCCTGCTTCATATCATTAAAAAATTTCCCGAAACCACCTTCTCCACCCTGGTAGACCACCCCAATCAGGCAGCCCAGTGGAAAAGCAAACTGGAAGAACCGCTTCGGGTCTATATAGATTTAGACGTGGGCATGCACCGTACGGGCATTAAACCTGAACTGGCCAATAAACTGGTTGATCTTCTGGTGGAGGAACCATTCAATTTGGCTGGTTTTCATGCTTATGACGGGCACATCAGAGATACAGATATCAATCAGCGAATAAAGTCTGTTGAAAAATCTTTCAGACCAGCAGAACAGTTCATGAAGGAATTCACAGAACCAAAAGAGTTCATCACCGGGGGCAGTATAACCTTCCCGATTCACGCCTCATATCCAGGCCGTGAACTCTCGCCCGGCACCACGCTGCTCTGGGACCGGGGTTACGGCGAAAGCTTTCTGGATCTCAATTTTGATATTGCAGCCACGCTGCTGACTCGCATCATCAGCAAACCGGGAGATGACCTGATTTGCCTCGATCTTGGCTACAAAGCCGTTGCTTCAGAAATGAAAGATCATCCTCCAGTCTGGTTTCCTCAACTGCACGAAGCCGAACTCGCCGGACACAGCGAAGAGCATCTTGTATTGAAAACCTCTGATGCAAATAACCTGATGCCGGGAGATGTTCTGTATGGACTCCCCTGGCACATCTGCCCAACCGTGGCCATGCACGAAAAAGCCGGCATTGTAAACAATCATACCGTAACCGAATTCTGGGAGATTGCATCCCGCGAAAGAATCTATTCAACTGAGTCCATATGAAAACAAAACCACTGATTGTTGACGCCCACCTTGATCTCTCCATGAACGCCATGGAGTGGAACCGCGACCTGCGATGGTCAGTAAATGAAATTCGTGAATCGGAGAAGAACATGACCGATAAACCCGATCGAGGAAACGGAGCAGTCTCATTTGGCGCCCTGCGGGAGGGCAATATCGGTGTTGTTGTGGGAACGCAATTAGCCCGGTTTTCAAAGGAATCAAACAGAATGCCCGGAGCCAGCTGGAGCTCCCAGGAGCAGGCCTGGGCACAAACGCAAGGGCAACTTGCATGGTACAGGTCGATGGAAGAGGACGGCCATTTGACCCAGATTACCAATCTTGAAGAACTGAACGCTCATCTTCAGGACTGGGAAAATGATTCCAGGAATACACCAATCGGACTCATTCGAAGCCTGGAGGGCGCCGATTCCATCATCAGTTTCGAGCATCTTCAAAAAGCATATGATGGTGGACTCAGGGCAATCGGTCCGGCACATTACGGACCTGGAGTCTACGCACAAGGGACCAACGCCACGGGCAGACTTGGCCGGAAGGGAAGAGATCTGCTCAGAGAGATGGAGCGGCTCAACATCATTTTGGATGCCTCCCATTTGTGTGATGATAGTTTTTGGGAGGCTATGGATCATTTCAACGGACCGGTCTGGGCCAGCCACAGCAACTGCCGGTCGCTCGTAAACCACAATCGTCAGTTTTCAGATGAACAGCTAAAAGCTCTGATAGAGCGTGGAGCAGTAATTGGAACCGTCTTTGATGCGTGGATGCTAAAAGAGGGATGGGTTCGGGGCGAGAGTACCCCAGAAAGTGCCAATGTGAGCCTTCAAACCGTTGCCGACCATATTGATCACATTTGTCAGCTGGCGGGAAATACCCATCATGTCGGCATCGGCTCAGACCTGGATGGAGCTTTTGGCACCGAACAGTGCCCCAAAGAGATTGATACAATTGCCGACCTCCAGAAACTTATAAGCGTCTTTGAAGGCCGGGGCTACACAGAGGATGATATCGAGCATATCTTCTCATTAAACTGGATCCGATTCTTGCGGAAGGCCTGGGGCGCGTAAAATGCTCTTCATCTATTTAAGAAAGGGTCGGGGTGAAAATACTTTGTTGAGCATGGCTGCTTGATGAAAAGTTAGCCGTTCATCCTGTTTCAACCACCCCTTTATCCCCTCCTTGAGAAGGAGGGGACAGTTTGATTATCAGTTTCAGCAATGTTTATATCGAACGGAAGCCAGATAGCTTAAACTGAATCACTCCTCAAAAACGAGTGCATCCGGATTGGCTCCCAGCTCTTTCAAGTGCTTCATCATGGCCTCGTTAAATGGCTGCGGCCCGCATACGTAAAAGGCCTGTTCAACATCATCAATTTTTGATTCAAGGAATTCCTTGTCGATGTGTCCGTCGAGAAAAATGTGCTCGTCTGTCGGTTCATCCGTAATCACGTTAATGAACTGATCGCCCAGAATTTCTTCAAATTCATCTTTCAGAATAATATCCTTTTCCGACTTATTTGAGAATATGAGTGTATTTCCGTTCACCTCTCCTTTTTTCTTCAGATCACGGAAAATAGCTATGAATGGCGTTACACCTGCACCGCCGGCAAGAAACACACCCGGCTCTTTATACTCAATGGTGCCCCATGGTTCATCAACAATTAATTGGTCACCGGCTTTTAGCTTTCCGATCTGCTCGGTCACCCCATCATGCTCAGGGTAAATCTTGATCACAAATTCCAGATAGTCATCGGAGTTCAGTGATGTAAACGTGAACGGCCGTTTTTTGTCTCTCCATCCATCCTTATCGATTGACACCTCTGTAGCCTGACCCGGTGTGAAGGAATAGTCTTTCGGTTTTTCAAATCGAATCTGTTTTACATCGTGTGTAACGCTTTCGATGTTCTGTATAGTTACTGAATTTGACATGCTTATAATTCTCCAATTTCACTTTTTATTTCATGAATATTACAAGGAAGAGCGTCAATTCATTCATCGAGAGCTGAAACAGCTCATTTATTCGCCCGAATCCACTCTCTATTCAGAAATCTTGAACTCAAAAATAGATAACAAATTCACAGTCCTCTGCTTTTTGATGACCTAAATCCAAAGCTATTTATTAACATTGTGTTGTTCTTTAGGTTCAATTTAAATTAATGCTTGTGAATTCATCGTGATTTGATCAATTTGCAAGCCATCCCAAATATCCATTTCATCTATGAAGCATAGATTTTTCCAAAAATCAGAGTCGGAGCAAAGAAAGATACTCTTCTTTTTAGGCGGTCTTCTTTTTTTATTTTGCGTATTCATCGTGCTGGCCGCCTATTTTACTGGTTTTTATATTTTAGGCGCTCTGATTCCAGTTGCCATTCTCATTGCTGCTCCTTTCTTCGATCTGCCGTCTGGCAAAAAGAATGGCACATTTATTTACTATTCACCCTTTCTGATAACCGAACCCAAAAAAGATGGACTGGTTGTTTTTCACGGCGGCACTTTATTCGACTACTATTTCACTTTGAGGCCGGATCTTGAGGGTCGGCAGCGTACAAGGTTTGTTCTTTATGGCTTTGTATTAGGGTTTCTCAGGTTTATCACGGAACACGAAAAGAGTGCATCTGAAAATGTCAGAATCCGCGGCACATCCTATATCATCAATCAAAGGACTGCCTCACGCTTAGGCTTACGGCCTGTTAAGAAAGATTTTTTGCAGATCATTATTCTTCTTTTCAACTATATTCCCATCACGCTATCAAACAGCTTTTTAAAGCAGGAGATCAGTTTTCCAAAGCTTTCAAACGTCCAGACATATGAAGCTACTTTTGCTAAACTCAGTGACCATAAAGATGAACTGCTCCGGCTTAAGCGCCGGCTACAACCTGAATAGATGAGTTTTTTCAACAACGATTATATACAGGTAAGCCTCTACCGCGATGCCGACCTTGAGGCATTTTACGACATTGACCCCAAGTACAGACGAAGCATCATATTTGCACATATGATGATTCATTTTCTATCAGTACTCGTGGCTGTCTTATTCCTGGAAAGGTTCTGGGGCGATGCCTACTCAAACTATATCTGGGGTGCGAGCTTACTTTTTTATGCTGCAATTATTCTGGAAACAATTGCCTATATGTACCCTGCTTCCCGCAAATTATTAAAGAAGATATTTCCCTGGCTGTTTATACCCATCGCTATTTTTGGTGGATATGGAGGCTATTTATTTGGTACTTCGGTATTCAGTTCAAATTCAGGGATAGATTGGATTGGAACCTATTCTGCCGGGATTGTCGTGGGTATTGGCATATTTATTTGGACCTATCTTGGAATGTCGCTCATACTAAAAGCTTCCAGGGCTATTTACACAAAAAAAGCAGCTATTGAAGCGGATGTGCGATTTGCAACAGAGGTTCAGAAAAAGATATTACAAGAAGTTTCTGTTGAACATGACTCACTATGTGCATATGCAAAATCTATTCCCGCAAACGAATTGGGGGGAGATTTTTTTGAACTAACACGTAAAGATGACGCTATATTTGCATGCGTGGGTGATGTATCTGGCCACAGTTTTGGTGCAGGCTTGTTAATGACAATGACCAAAAGCGCGCTGCAAACTCATCTTCACTATAATAACGATCCGTCAAGTATTGCCCTCGCCCTCAATCAACTTTTTTTAAGCCAGTCGGACAGATCGATGTACTCGACGATGGCCTTTCTTAAATACAATGCATCAACTCAACAGGCTATATTGTGCAACGCTGGTCACCTGCCTGTACTACACTATCAAAAAAAAGAGAGTCGAATTGTACAGCAGTATAAAAAAGGACTCGGTCTTGGCATGATTAGCAGTGCAAGCTACGAAAACCAAGAATTTTATGTACAAAAAGGAGACATCCTCTTTCTGTTTTCTGACGGGCTAATAGAAACCAGAGATGAAAAAAACCAAATTCGGGATATTGAGTTTTTTAAAGAGCTTCTAATTCGATGTATCCGCTCTGAATACAAATCCACAACTGAGCTTTCCGAAATTATTTTCAGTGAAGTAAAAAAAAGTGATCACGCTGATAAATTTGAAGATGATGCCTCGCTGATTATTGTGGAGACTTAAATAAACCAAGAATAATACTATTCCCTAAGGGCTGAAAACCGAAACTGTGCGCCAAGGCCAACCTGGTAGAGCAGCCGGTTTTCACAGAAGGCAAACCAGGCATCTTCTCCACAGGCTCCAAAATTTGTGTCTTGTATAGAAAACCGCCCATAAAAGCCTAAAAAAGGCGTAACAGGATAGGTTAGCATCATCCCAAGTTCCATGCCGATGGATGGGTTTTCCGGGTCAACGGGCCCAAGATTACGTCCGCTATCCCTACCAATAAATTCGGTGTTTATGTTTGAACTCGTTCCCATCAGATAAAGCTCCGGTTCGATGTCCGAAATAACAGAGTCAAAACCCACCACAAGCCCAACACCAAATCGGGTGATATCTGAATCACCGTCGAACGTATCAAGGCTGCAGTCTGTACCCGGCTGAACAAATCCCGTACATCGCGAACGAGTAATTTTCAGGTTTTCTAAATGTCGGGAAGCGCCCAAACGAAGTTCAATTTGTCTTACAAGCGGTATATTCATATTGCGGATGAGCGGAATATCTGCATGAACTCCAAATCCTGTAGGGGTTTCAAGTGCATCATCATAACCGGCCTGTGTAGCCCCATATTCCAAACCAATCTCCTGTCCGGACAGTTGTAGGGGAAGTGAAAATAAAATAAAGAGAACAGTTGCCGCCTTAAATAATCTCATAATACTGCTGCTGAAAGTGTTCGGTCCAATTAGTTGAACAGGCCAATAAGATCAGACCGTTAATTACCAAAAAAGTCTGCAATATTAGCTGCGGTGCTTTGCGTGCCTTTATAAAATTCGGTGTATTTACATTTTGTGCAGGTTACGCTTGTAAAACGCTTATTCTCTATGTTGAAAAACTTTGACCAAAATCCACCGGCTGCTCGAATTTCTCCAAGCTCATAATCTGTATTTGAACATTTCACACATTCAAACTTATTCTGTCCCGATTCTTGTGGATTCATAGATTCTTTCCATTCATTAAACTTTTTCACATAAAAGATGATACGTAGCGGTTAGAAATAAGGTGCAACAAATATCTACATTTCAATATGCTGCATATACAAATTTTGGTTTTTTAAAAAACCTATCTAATCCGCTATCATTCCTTCGGCCGCTTCAGTTCCCCGTTGATACGCCTCAGAGAGTGCTCCTGTATCCAGGAATATCAGACCCACAGCGATGAGAATTACGCTAACTATAATCATTTTCAGCCGCTGCTCTTTGTATTTTTTCTTCAGGCTGATTAACAACAGAATGACGCCTCCAATAAGGCATAAGTCTACAAGTAGTCCACTAATGAATTCAATCATGATCATTGGTTTTGTTTAAAGAACTGATTTAAATTCTACATAACACTGGCAAAAAAATTACAAACCAGGCAATATTCAGTCATCTGCAGGTATCTGGCTTTTATTCATTGGTAATATATGACCAATCAATATTAAATCTTTCTTTTAAATATACATTTAAGGGACCTAATCCAATTTCTGCTCTGCGCTTATCCACATATTCAGGTTCAAAAATCGGGTGGGGCACTCGTGCTGAGTTCACGTATTTCAGCTGTGTTCCAAATATCTGTTCTTTGCCCTCCTCTACCAATAAACGGTCCCGCATTTTAGCATATCGCAGAGGCTGAGCTTCTCCTTCTTCAAATGCTTTTTCCAACATAGGAAAATACTGAGACCGTAGCTCATATGTTGTATGATTAATAATTAGAGCCGCTCCTGCTGCTGCAATCTCCGTTACCTCCGAAGCAACAGGCCATCCATGCTTATCAAGAAGCTGAATGAGTTTTTTTGCGTTTTCCATCTTGTTTTTTTCCTCCATGGCAAGCACAGGGAAAATGGCGGGCGTACTGAAATAACCTCCATTACGCATATATTTTCTTCGCTCAATGTTCCCCGCATACATCAGACCCTGATCTTTAATAATCATTCTAAACAGTTCCCGAGCATAGGGTTCATTTTTAATAGAGCCGTTTTTTTCTTCAAACTTTCTAATCTGACCATCTTCTATCTTTTTCCATCCGGGCTTGTCGATCAGGCTCAGAAAATCCGGGTCGTGCAGAGCTTTTAATGTTGAGTCGTTTTGGAGGGCTATATTTAAGTAGACAAAGGACGTGTCTCTCATAGCAGATGTCCACAAAAGCGCCGAGGTTGAAGCAATTTTATAGGACAGTTCACTGGATGGATTTTGCGACATTAGCTGAGCATATTCCATCAGAGCAGGCACCAGAAGCCCCTGCTCTTTTAAACTATCTGCCTTATGTACGTTACCTTGCCCCGATACCGTCTGAAAAGAATAAAGTAATATGCAAAGCAAAATTATAAGTTTCATTATTAGGTGATTTGATTCTAATTATTGATGTAATCAGAACCTACCCTTTTCCACTTATTTCATACAAAAATATCGGTGGACTACAGATTTTAAACAGTATTTAACCTGCGGTATCATATTTTTTGTTTTTCTCTTTAATAAATATAACTCATCTGGTTTCAATTCCTTATCGATCCCAACAGCGTGAGATTGTGTCCAGGTTTACTCCAGTGGGTTTGCCTTCACGCCTTCAAATGTCATCGTAACCGGCTTGATGAATCCGTTTTCATCAAGATACATCCGGTCGATGCTCACCACCCGATGGTGGGGATCATCCGTATCGAGCGGACGCCTGTGGTATACCATATAGTATTCTTCTTTATCCGGCGTGATGATGACGGAGTGATGGCCGGCGCCACGCGCAACGGTAGAATCCTGCTGGAGTACTTTCCCGATCCGCTCAAAAGGGCCGGTTGGTGAATCCCCCACGGCATAAGCGACGCTGTAATCCGGCCCCATCCATCCGCCTTCCGACCACATGAAATAGTACTTTCCGTCTTTTTTAAAAACAAAGGGTCCTTCCACGTAACGTTCCGGCGTTATTTCCTTGTAATATTCTCCGTCTTCAAATGGCTCCAGGCTGAGGAGATCGTCGCTGAGTTTTACGACGTTACAGTGTCGCCAGCCCCCATAAAACATGTAAAACTGTCCATCATCATCTCTGAATACAAACTGATCGATGGGTTGCGCACCGTTATGAAATTCACTGATCAATGGCTCGCCCAGGGCATCTTTGTACGGCCCTTCGGGCTGATCGGCCACAGCGACTCCGATACCTCCATACTCTTCATTACTTTGAATATCATTCGCCGAAAAGAAGAGATAATACTGATCGTTTGCCTGTATGATCGACGGAGCCCACATGGAATAGGAGGCCCACGTGACATCTTTTATATCCAGTACGTGTGAATGCTTTTCCCAGTTTACCAGGTCTTTAGATGAAAAAGCATCAAAAAACGTCTGAATCAGATATTGATCGTTGATCGCTTTTGAACGGGCTGCAAGTTGTCTCTCTGTGAATACGGAAGAGGTGTCCGGTTCCCCGTAATGATCTGAATAGGTGGGAAAGATCCAGTATTCATTATCAAATATGATTCCTTCAGGATCGGCGTACCAGCCCTCAATCACGGGATTGCCTGCACGCTCAGCCCGGGTTTCAGGTTCAGATTGTGAGCAGGAAATACAGAGTATGGATACAAAACTGATGAGAAATATTTGTTTCAAAACGGATGAGTTCGTTATTAGGTAACACGAGTTCATGGATAATATAAAACTGTGATGAACTTTGCGGAACCGGGGAGTTAAATCCTGCAAAAACGTTTCTCCATGAGTGCCGCTTTTAATACCCGGATAAGGTATGTTTTTATTGGCTATGGACCTGAGTTCGATTCATAAATAACGAACCCAAAAGTCCCCCTTAAAAAAGGGGGATTGAGGGGGATGTTTATCAGGTTCATGAAAAAACCAATGGATAAATATACAGACTCTTCTTTTTCCCCGTTTTCCAGATTCCCGAACACCTACTGCCTGGTTGCAATGAGCACCCAAGGTTCCTGATTAGGCGCATTCAGTGTTGTAATAACACCACTTTCCATGCTGCCCGACCCATTCCACTTCCCATCTTTGGGATTAAACCATCGATACGTCATCGGCTCTTTAAGCCCGCCAAGACGGACGCTGCCACCTTCAGGCAAATAGACAATATAGAGCTCACTTTCCTTAGCCAGGGCCAGAGCTCCATAAGCCAGGTCCGGTCGTCGCTGAATATCCGTCAGGTCCAGTCCCTCAAGTGCCAGGCCAAGGTAGCCTACATATTTGCTCCCTTCAAACTGGATCGACTGTTCCCAGGATGCGTTTGTGTTTGCCCAGTCTGCCCAGCCATCCTCATCGGGTGTGAGTTTCCAGTTCCAGAGCCCTCCGGCGCCATAAATAACGCCCATGGTGCCGCCGGATGTAAAATTCAGCCATGCTTCGTGCCCTTGCCACCATCCGGTTGCCTTATCCGGTGCCCCAATTCGCTCGTAGGTAGGTTCTCCGTTGGCTACAGCTTTCACCGGTTCATTTTCATACATGCGGAATACTTCGTGCGGATGATGATCGGCGTTGTGTCCCGTCTGCGCCCACTGAAAATCGAGCCACTCCTCATTCTGATGCGCCCGGTTAAAATGAAATCCAAACCTTGGATCATCACTCCACTCCGGCATCATATCATCATAGGGACTGTAATGAATCCCCGTGGGCTGGCTGTACGCATCCCATTCCTGAATGGTCTGTCCTGCAGGAGCAGCCACAGGCTCATTCCCGTATCCGTCGGCAATAATGAGCCACATGGCGGGGCGGGCGCCGTATCTCGCGATAAGGTATTTTACATACCGGGAATACTCACCGGGGTCGGCGTGACTGCCCAATGCCTGTCCGCCTTTCCACCCAAAACCCTGAAACACCGGGTTGTAGACAGGCACAATGCCGTGATCGAGGAGGATATCAATCAGGCCATCGAGCGTTTTAAAATAGCCGGGATTCATCTCATTCAGATGTCCGTCTGGCAAATCCTCAAAGGCCACACCGAACCCACCCTCTGCAGTCCGGTCTCGAGGCCCATCTATTCTGCGGTCGGGCTGTACGGACATGAGCAGGGCTGTATTAAATCCGCGCTCCTGCCGGTTTTGTGCATACACCCTGACGGATTCTTCTGTACCCCTGAATGGCAATGCCCAGGGGGTATCGCCAATCATTAGAAAAGGAGTGCCATCTGCGTGTATCACGTTTCTGCCTTCGGGTGACATCCGGAGAAGTCCGTGCCGCAGAAGCTTATTCTCTCCCGAATACTCTGCTGAACGAAGTGTTCCGGAGCGCCCGTGAAGGCCGGAATCGGTCGTTTCAGAGCTTATCGATCTCCAGGACCATTCACCCGCCGCTGTTGGCGACGCAAACCTTACCCGCCAGGTTCTGCCGCCATCCCAAAAAGCCGGGCGGCGCAGTACCAGACCGTCCGGACCCGAAAACTCCACAGCCATCTCCACATCGGTATATGGATTTTCATACTCTTGCTCTGCCTCGAACATAAGCTCCACTTCCTGCCATTGCGGAGCTGAGTCTGTCTGGGGCTGCGCTGTAACAACCCGGGATCCAAAAGCCAACAGCGACATAAGAAGTGTGATGAAAAGAGTCGTTCCATGACGAGAGTGGTTCATTTTTTTACCTATTTGAGGATGCTGTTTACTCATGTAGTAATATCGACCCAGCGTTTAAACGACACCAGGGGATATCAGGATGATTTTCTCGAATTTCTTCAGGCATGTGCTATACGGCTTCCCTAATATAACAAAAGGAACAGGAATATAGGTTTCAGATTATTACAGATGTAAAGTGCCATGTACGACATTGTGCATAAGTTCCGCACGAAATTATGTTGAGTTGATAAATAATGAACGATGAGCAATAAAGCCAAAAGCTGGCCAGGCGGGGTGCGTCCCCTTAATGAGCGGATTGGGTATACAATATAGTTAGGAAATGGGCAGTTATGTGTATAAATTGATAAATAATACACATAAAAGGAATCGATACAGTTATGCGAACAAATGTAGTAATCGATGATGACTTAATGGAAGAAGCCTTGAAGGTGAGTCGATTGAAAACAAAAAAAGATGCTGTGGAAGAAGGATTGAAGTTGTTAGTGCAGCGGAAAAAGCAAGAAAATATCAAAGACTTGCGCGGAAAATTGCACTGGATAGGTGATTTAGAGAAGATGAGGACTGACGAGAAGTGATTCTAGTAGATACCAGCGTATGGATTGATTATTTCAATGGCGCAGAAAATAAACAAACCGAAAGCCTTGACCGGATTCTTTCTGAGCAGACAGTTCTTATGGGTGACATTATTCTAACCGAAATTCTGCAGGGGTTCGATAGCGACAAAGAGTTTCAATTAGCCAAACAGGCGCTTGAGCCGTTAGACTGTATTCATCTCGGAGGAAAATCACTGGCAATAAAAGCGGCATCTAATTTTCGCTTTCTTCGGTCGAAAGGCCTAACTATCCGCAAAACCGTAGATATGCTTATTGGAAGTTGGTGCATCGAACATGAAGTGGAGTTACTGCACAATGATAAAGATTTCGACAAGATAGCCACTCAACTACCATTGCAGACTTACACTGATTGATTTTGTACATCTGACGGTTTAGGGCTTAAGCTGCGAGTCGACAAACTTTTTGGTGAAGCAGGATTAGCAAAATCCTAAGCTTGAAGACCTTGTTATGTAATCGGCTCTGTTTCCTGGATTAAAACTTCTGCAGGAATTCCCAGCTTTTTATACAACTCATTTTCTGAAACTCTCTCTAGAAAACGCTGAATATGGCTAATACTTTCTAAAATGTCCTGAAGGTAGACGTCAGGTTTTCTTTTGCTCATAGCACAGGTTTTTCATCCTGCAGGATGTCATCTTTCAAAGCAGGTTTGATGGCGTCATACTCAACAAGGTCAACCTTCATCCCCAATGTGTCTTCTAGCTCCTGCTGAATTCCAATAAACTCCAACAAGCTGATTTTCTTGTCAATTTTGACAAGTAGGTCAAGATCATTTACGACAGATTCACCTCGCGCCGATGATCCAAAGATGCCTGCTTTTTTGATGCTATACTTGTAAAGGATCGGCCTTATTTTACTTTTTATGTTTTCGAGGTTATTCATAATGTCGGGTTTTGAGCCTACCTCCAATATAACAAAAGAAAAAGGAATTTAGGTTTCAGAATAATACAGGTGTAAAGTTCCATTAACGGTTTGGTGTTTAACCGGCTTGGCCTTTTTGATTAGGAATGTAAATAAAACTCAGGATTTCTATAAGCCAAGAAATTTTGAATAGGCAAACACTGGCCTAGACCGCGTTGAAACGCTGGTTAGTGATCTCTGGCTGTATTGCTAAGCTTTAAAGCATATAATCGAATACATGAATTTGATATCCATCAGATCCCATCTTAAGAGCATATAATCTATTTTCATCTACATGAACTAAACGAAGATCATCTTCTAAATCAAAGCTTCCGATTGGTGTCCCTTCGCGATCAAGGACTAAATATTCAGGCGAATCAAAAGTTTGTAACCATATATTCCGATTACCATCAACCATCATATTGGATATAACTGGTTTAGTCACAGGTATGTGTTCACGACCAATTGACCTGAAATTATCTCCCAACCGATCAATCACTTCATTTCTCTCTTCGCTACTAATTGGTTGATTGGGAATTGGTACACTTAATGAATCAGTTAATTCCATAGTGGCATCATATCTTGCTAACTCAAATTTTTCATTCCATACCAAATAGGTATTTCCCAATGGATCAGTCGCTACCACAGTAGTCCGGCCAAATGGAATTTGTTGCATTGCTCCATTATCTAAAACTAAATAACCCATTTCTTTAATTTGAAGGACGTTTTGTTCTGTTAATCCCGATGTAAGATTACCCGTTGCAAACTCATGCTTGTACCAGTAAGCACCAGGTTCAGGACGTTGAGGTGGACTTTGTCGTAGGACTACATTACCAACTGAATCTACACTTTCAATTGAATATCGTTGACCTTCGATCATATACATATTCTCTGGTTCCCAGCTGCCATTACTATCAGCAAATATTATATTTCTTGCCTGTCTGACATCAAATGCAATAAGCTGGTCACTCTGATTAATATAGATCTTCAACAAACTTAAAAACTCACCTGGTCCTGAGCCTTCTCTGCCAATACTTGTCAAATACTCTCCTTGTGAGTCAAAAACATGAATCTGTAATGCACGCTGATCTGGTAGAAAAATTCTCCCCTCAGAATCACTTTTAACTCCGGTGATTTGTTGCAAAATAATTTCCTCCGTATCGAAAATCGTAAATTGATGATCAAGTTCAAGCTTAGGTACTTCAGATGTATTTAAATTCGGAACCTGATTATTCTTTTGACTACAAGAAATAAATGCAATTAAACAAACTGTGAATAAGGGGACTATTTTGGATGTTCTTTTAAAGATCAAAGCAAAGGGTTTAGTTCTTTCTCTTGTAAGCAGAAGTCTTTGTAATCAAGACCACTAACATATAATTAAGCGGATTTCACAATCCACATAAACTCGTTGCATAATATTTTAAAAGCCTCTGAATAACAAGCAGATCCACCTATTTATTATGTTATGCATATTTTAAATAAATGAATTTTGCATAACATGGTTCTATAATATTATTCACAATCGCATAGTCGCTTTACCTGATATATAGAATTGTACTCTATTCCACCTCTCCTAAAGTCACTCTACAATTTGTGATCCCCTCTCATCAACGAAAACTTTCAAAGTTGCCATTTACCGCTTTTAGTAACATTTTTAAAAGCATAAACAAACGTATTCGTAACCAAAAATAAACGGAGAAACCCCTTGGCTACTCACGATCTTGCCGGTAAAAAAGCACCCTATACCATTCTTGAAAATATTCCTCGTTTAATTACACAGTACTACAGCAACAGCCCCGATCCCGCCAACCCGGAGCATGCAGTCTCTTTTGGTACATCAGGCCATCGCGGATCCGCCAAAGACACCACCTTTAATGAAGATCATATCCTCGCCATTAGTCAGGCGGTAGCCGACTACAGAAATGAAAAGGGGATAGACGGTCCCCTCTATATTGGCATCGACACGCACGCTCTTTCGGAGCCGGCCCTGGTTTCGGCTATCGAAGTGCTGGCTGCCAACGATATGGAGATCCGTTACCAGCGCGACTTTGGCTATACGCCTACACCGGCCGTTTCAAACGCCATCCTCACCTTTAACGAAGGACGAACAACCGGGCTGGCAGACGGAATTGTCATCACGCCATCGCACAACCCACCGGGCGACGGCGGGTTTAAGTACAACGCCACTCATGGCGGTCCGGCAGGAACTGAGATCACATCCTGGATTCAAAACCGGGCCAACCAATACCTGAAAAAGGAACTGGCCGGAGTGAAACGCATTTCGTGGCAGAAGGCACTGAGCAAAGAGGCTACGCAGCCGTTCGATTTCATGACGCCCTACATCAGCGGACTCAAAAACGTGCTGGATATGGAGGCCATCGCGGAGTCGAACTTGCATATTGGCGCCGACCCCATGGGAGGAGCGGGTGTTGCCTACTGGGAGCCGATTGCCGATATGTACGGCCTGAACCTGGAGGTGGTCAATCCCGAAGTGGATCCCACATTCCGGTTTATGACGGTGGATAAGGATGGTAAAATCCGTATGGACTGCTCTTCCCCCTACGCCATGGCGAGCCTGATCGGACTGAAGGATAAATACGATATCGCTTTTGGCAACGACACTGATTTCGACCGACACGGTATTGTAACCAAAACCGGTTTGATGAATCCGAACCACTATCTTTCTGTAGCCATTCAATACCTTTTCCAAAACCGTCCGGGCTGGGGAAATGATGCAGCCGTGGGTAAAACGCTGGTTTCGAGCAGCATGATCGACCGCGTCGCAAAATCGATCAACCGTAACCTTTCTGAAGTGCCCGTCGGATTTAAATGGTTTGTGGACGGACTGCTGAACGGAACCTACGGATTCGGAGGAGAGGAGAGCGCCGGAGCTTCCTTCCTTAAGAAAGACGGAACCGTCTGGAGCACCGATAAAGACGGGATTATTCTCTGTCTGCTCTCGGCTGAAATTACCGCAAAAACCGGGAAAGACCCTTCCGAACATTATCGCGAACTGGAAGAGCGGTTTGGGAGCCCCGTATATGAACGTCTCGATGCGCCCGCATCCACGGAAGAGAAGGCCGTGCTGAAAGATCTCTCGCCAGAACAGGTAACGGCAAACGAGCTGGCCGGTGAACCCATCATCAAAAAAATCACCCGCGCACCCGGAAATGACGCGCCCATCGGCGGACTCAAGGTGGAAACCGAAAACGGGTGGTTTGCGGCACGTCCGTCCGGAACTGAGGATATCTACAAAATTTATACCGAAAGCTTTAAAGGCGAAGATCACCTCAAACAGATCCAGGAGCAGGCAAAAGAGATTGTGAATGATGTGTTAGGGAAGGCTTAGTTGAGTTTTTTGGCTGGACTTCCATGTCCGGCCCGTTTTATTTCGCCCTTTTCCCATCGGGATCACTTTGTGGCAGGGCTTCCGTTTTCATGATTCCGGCAAATTCCATCGGGCTTCACCCGATGCTAAGGTTGGGCACCCCTTCGGGGCTTGGTATAACTATACTCGTTGATTCCAGTTATCAATAAATGAATAAACCATCAGCTTGTAAGATAAACTCAATATCAACCTTAGTGAACGGCTTAATATTGTAAGATTTCCTGTAACTTCTGAAGCCCTGGGTCATAAAAAGTTCAAAACAACGGCATTTGGGCACGTTATCTGAACTCAACTTATGATTAAAATACCGAAGGGTGCCTATCTCTAGTGGCCACTTCGCCCTCTCTCAAAGGCTGTGCAGTGCAACTTGATTGTGTTTCTACACAGATGCCGAACCCCGAACCCTGTCAATCACTTCCATATTTCCGATACTATCATCAAGCGAAATGCGAACGGGAGAATTCGTCAGAATTGCATGTGCAAATTCATTCGCCTGTTGCGTAAAATGATCGCAAGGGCCGAACGTTTCCACACGCTCGTCATTCCCAACCCTGATGGTCAAAGTAGTGTCTTTTGAAAAATCGGGATTGAACGGCCAGTCCAGCTCCATCATCCCTTCCGTGCCGTAAATTTTCACATACTGCCCTTTATAGCACTGTGTAGAGCAGGTAAAGACGGATGTTCCGCTGCCAAAACTCATCAGGCCTGATGTCAGGCGATCCACACCAAATTCCGGATCATGTTCAGAATACCCGGTTACATGTTCGGGCTCACGTCCGAAGATCAACCGTGCCACCGATATAGAGTAGCAGCCAATATCCATGAGTCCGCCGCCGCCCATTTCTGCGCTGTTTCGGTAGTTATCAGGATCGTTATTGTAGTAAGAGAAGAATGAGTGCACCGATTTAATCTCGCCAAGCTCGCCTGAATTAACAATCTCCACCACCCGTTTCCAACGCGGATGATGCCGGTACATAAACGCCTCCATCACCTTAAGGCCGGGATATTTTTGGGATGCGGTCTTCAGCTTTCTGGCGTCGTCTGCATGCATCCCGATGGGCTTTTCACAAAGCACGTGCTTCCCAGCTTCCAGTGACTTGATACTCCACTCCACATGCATATGGTTGGGCAGCGGAATGTAGACTGCATCGATTTCCGGAGCCGCAAGCAGCTCTTCATACGATCCATACGCTTTGGCAATACCGAGCTTTTTGGCTGTCTCTTTCGCCCGCTCAATATTTCGGGAAGCTATCGCCGTAACGGATACGTTTTCTGACTTTTGCATAGCCGGAATCACATAGACCCTTCCGATTTTTGCCGTGCTTAGAACTCCTATTCGAATTTTTTCCATCCCAGGTACATGCTTTTTAATGATTAAAATAACGCTGGCTGTAATGTAATGGACAGTGGAGCCTTATGGAAGTAAAAACCTGTTGCGGATTAGTTTTTTTTGTCAGGAATTCACACCTTCAAATGAACAGGTTCATCTTTCAGTCCAAACGCATATCAGAATTATTTTTTGATGATACCCCGAATTAAAATTTGCTGTATACAATCAGTTGCTGAAGCAAAGATGTCGATAGATTACGGAGCATCTGCATTGGGGCTGGTAGGACAAATGCCCAGCGGTCCGGGCGTAATAGAAGATTCTATGATTGCAACCATTGCAAGATCCGTACCTCCGCCGGTATCAACATTCCTGCTCACCAGCAAAACGAATGCAGATTCTATTATCAGCCACTATCAAAAAACCTATACAAGCGCTATTCAGCTGGTTGATGAGATATCTGAAGGGGCCTTCGATGCCATCCGGGCAGTGTTCCCCGGGATCAAACTGGTTCAGGTTGTTCATGTGCAGGATGAAAGTTCAATTGAATATGCATTGGAGATTGAACATCATTCTGACGCCCTTTTACTCGATAGTGGGAACCCCAAAGCAGAGACCAAAATACTCGGAGGAACCGGAAAAACTCACAATTGGAACACTAGCCAAAAAATAGTAGATCAGGTATCTATCCCTGTATTCCTGGCGGGAGGGCTCAAAGCTGATAATGTTAAACAGGCGCTTGATCATGTTCAGCCCTTTGGTATTGATTTATGCAGTGGCGTCAGATCGAATGGCCAGCTTGATGAGGAAAAGCTATTGCAATTTATGAAGGCTGTCGGGATTTAAGACTCAGATTTAATTTATACATAACAAATAAATAATCATTAACACGTATCCATACAATTATGTCAAATAAAGTATCTCAAATCATTTTATTAACCCTGGCAGCTGCTGTAATACTCACAATCAGAGCGAATGCACAGGAGATGAATCAAAATAGCTGGACCTCCCTCTTTAATGGAGAAAACCTCGATGGATGGATGGTTCCGGAAGGCGATAACGGTCATTGGAAAGTAGTTGATGACGTTATTGATTACGATGCCCTCAGCGAAGCACCAGACGACAAAAACCTCTGGAGTGAGAATGAGTATGGTGATTTCGAACTAAAGCTAGACTGGCGCATCAAAGAAACACCATATGTAAACCAAAACGTCCCTATTGTACTGCCCGATGGAAGCCACAAGCTGAATGAAGATGGTGAAGTTATTCGGATTGCCGTACCCGATTCCGACTCGGGAGTATATGTTCGCGGAACATCCAAGGCGCAGATCAACATCTGGGGATGGCCTATTGGCTCCGGCGAAGTATACGGCTACCGGATGGACAGCTCATTGCCTGCTGAAGTTCGCGAGGGAGTCACACCCATGATTCATGCCGATAATAATATTGGTGAGTGGAACACATTCCACATAACGATGAAGGGTGATTATTTAACCGTTGTCTTAAACGGCCACACGGTTCTCAAAAATGCCCTTCTGCCTGATGTGCCCGAAAGAGGTCCCATTGCCCTGCAGCACCACGGACGAATGGAAAACGGTGAGTGGGTGAGCCCGCCCTCATTGGTTCAGTTCAAAAACATTATGATTCGCGAGTTATAAGGCTCGAGATTGCCTGATGTAAAGACATAAAAAAACCCGGTTCGCTTCTACGAACCGGGTTTTCTTTGTATCTCAATTTTGCCAGTAACTCTTCGGCAACAATTCTTAGTACCTGTAGTGATCAGGCTTGTATGGCCCTTCTTTTGGTACTCCAATATACTCAGACTGCTCTGAAGAGAGTTCTTCGAGCTCAACACCTATTTTCTCTAGATGGAGCCGGGCCACTTTTTCATCCAGATGCTTCGGCAGCAGGTGTACACCCACTTCAAACTCCTCGTTCCAGAGGGCAATTTGTGCCATCGTCTGGTTTGTGAAGCTGTTACTCATCACAAAGCTTGGATGTCCTGTTGCATTACCGAGGTTCATCAATCGGCCTTGTGAAAGAAGAATCAGCTCTTTTCCATCGGCAAATCTGAACAGATCAACTTGTGGTTTGATATTTTCTTCTTCGGCATTTTCCTTCAGCCATTTCACATCGATTTCGTTATCGAAGTGACCGATGTTTCCAACAATGGCTTTATCCTTCATTGCGCGGAAGTGGCGATCTTTCAAAATATCTTTATTGCCTGTTGCTGTGACAATAATATCACCTTCAGCTGCGGCATCATCCATACGCTTCACTTCATATCCGTCCATTGCGGCCTGAAGAGCACAGATCGGATCGATTTCAGTGACGATAACGCGGGCTCCTGCACCTCTCAGTGAAGCGGCAGAGCCTTTACCTACGTCTCCATAACCTGCAACTACAGCTACTTTACCAGCCATCATCACGTCGGTTGCTCTTCTTATGGCATCGGCGCATGATTCCCGGCAGCCATACTTATTATCAAACTTCGACTTTGTTACGGAGTCGTTTACATTAATGGCAGGGATTGAGAGGCTTCCTTTTTTCATTCTCTCATACAGTCGGAGAACACCCGTTGTAGTTTCTTCGGATATTCCACGAATGCCACTTGCCAGCTCAGGATAGTCATCCAAAACCATATTGGTTAAATCGCCGCCATCATCCAAAATCATATTTAATGGTTTACCGTCTTCGAAAAAGAGTGTCTGCTCAATACACCAATTATACTCTTCTTCAGTCATTCCTTTCCACGCGTATACGGGAATTCCTGCTTCCGCAATAGCTGCAGCCGCATGATCTTGCGTAGAATAGATATTACAGGATGACCATTGTACTTCGGCTCCAAGTTCTACAAGAGTCTCAATAAGCACAGCGGTTTGAACTGTCATATGCAAACATCCGGCAATTCTTGCACCTTTCAGTGGTTTCTCTTTACCAAACTCTTCTCTTGTGGCAATGAGTCCGGGCATTTCTGCCTCTGCAATTTTAATTTCCTGTCGGCCAAAACGTGCAAGGCCGATGTCTTTAACTTTATAGGGTAGTTTTTCTACTTGTTGTTCCATGTTTGGTTTTTGTGTTCTTAATTTACGCTTTTAAACAAATCAGGTATAAAGATGGTTCAGCTTCCATAAAAATAACATACACTTATTCTGATCTGATATTACTCAATATCAAAATGCTCGGCAATCATTGATTTAGTACGATTGTAGTCCCCTTCTTTGCCGTATGACCCCATCTCGATTTTAATCACTTCACCCTGAGGATCTATATAAACCTTAAACGGAATGCCTTGTCCGCCAATTGTGGAAAAAATTTCGTTTTCATCATACAGCCAGGTAAAATCATAGTTGTGTTCTTCGGCAAAATCTTTTGCTATTTCGGGCGTATCATTCATCCCGACCGTAACGGCCAGTACTTCAAACTCATCAGGGTACTGTTCACGCAGCTCCTGCATTGCAGGAAATACCTGGAGGCAGGGTCCGCACCAGGTCTCCCAGAAATCAACGAGAACCAGCTTCCCTTCAAAATCGCTGACTTTAACCTCATTCCCGTCAAGATCTGTAAATACAGCATTTTCTATGATTGCTTCGGGTGAGTCGTTCGTCTGCTCAGCTTGTTGATCGGGAGACTCTCCTCCACATGATGCAATTAAAAGGAGTGAGCCTGCCAAAAAAGTACTTATAAAATATTTCACGCTGTTATAATTGTTTTAAAAAGAGTTTTAAAATACGGTTTATCAACTTAAAATGTGTAACGATTCATTCCCGTCTATTGTATATAACTATCCATGAATTCTGAAATATCTCTCAAATTTCCAGAGAGCAATTCTTATATTTAGGGCTACTCATTAATTAACATTATCTATGATATACGATTTTATAGTAGCGGGCGCTGGTATTGTTGGCCTATCAACTGCATATAAACTATCTTTAGAATACAGTGATGCCAACATTCTCGTCCTGGAAAAAGAATCTCATATAGCCGCTCACCAAACAGGGCATAACTCCGGTGTTATTCACTCAGGTATCTATTATAAGCCGGGCAGTTATAAAGCTAAAAACTGTGTAGATGGCCGACATCAGCTCGTACAATTTTGTCGGGAAAATGATGTGGCACACGAAATATGTGGGAAAGTAATTGTTGCTTCCAATGAGAAGGAGCTGCCAACATTACAATCGATTTATGAACGCGGCCTGCAAAACAACATTGAGGGCATCCGCCTCATCGATCGTAAAGAACTTCTGGAAATAGAACCTTATGTGGCAGGTTCGCACGCCATTCATGTCCCCTGCACCGGCATTGTGGATTACAAAGGCATGTGTCAAAAACTTACAGACAAACTTGTAAATTCTGGGCACTCTATTTCATTCTCAACTCCAGTCCGAAGTGTTCACCAAACTAATGGCACCCTGGCCGTGATGGCCGGAAATCACACCTTAAAAACCCGTCACTTTATCAACTGCACGGGCCTTCACAGCGATCGGGTTGCCCGCGAATCTGGAGTGAATTCTCCGGTTAAAATTGTTCCTTTTCGTGGTGAATATTTCGAGCTCACTCCCGATGCAGAACACAAAGTAAAAGGGCTTATCTATCCACTTCCAAACCCTGAGTTTCCATTTTTGGGTGTGCATTTTACACGCATGGTAATGGGCGGTGTGGAGTGCGGGCCCAACGCTGTTTTTGCATTCAAACGGGAAGGCTACAGTAAACTTTCTTTTGACCTTAAAGACACCATTGAAACATTCGATTTTCCCGGGTTTTGGAAATTATCCAGTAAGCACTGGCGAATGGGCCTCGACGAAATGTACCGATCGTTTTCAAAGAAAGGATTTCTTAAAAATCTTCAGAAATTGATACCATCGATCACTGCAGATGATTTAACAGGCTCCCCATCAGGTGTACGCGCAATAGCACTAAAACCGGATGGTGAAATCCTGGATGATTTTTATTTTGAAGCAACAGAACGAGAAATACACGTCCTTAACGCGCCTAGTCCTGCAGCTACTGCGTGCCTGTCCATTGGCGATGAGATTGTTAAGAAGGCGAAATCTGCTTTTTCCTTATAATTTTATATCGACCACCAAACAAGCGGGGGTTCCATTCGTCTAAACAATAACTGACGATGGAAACCCTCAATCAGAAGTAGGTGGTTGTAATGAAAGACCGTTTTACCCATTTTTTAAACTCTCGTGCTGCTCTCACAATTTTATTATCGCTCTTTGCTTTACCGTTTATTCTAGAGCTATTCAATCAGCCCTGGTCACACAGGCAGTATAATCATTTTCTTCGCGATAGCGGGGTGTGGTCTGCAAGATTGCTAATTATCACGCTTCTAATTTCTCCACTTAGAATTCTCTTCAAAAAGAACGAATTTCTCTGCTGGATGAACCGACAAAAACGGGTATTTGGAATATTTACATTTATATATTCTTCTATCCACCTTGCCGGATATTTTATAGAAAATAATAGTGCCAGCGTTCTGTTTTCTGAGTTATCTGAACCTATGGTTCTGTTTGGCTGGATCGCATTTCTGATTTTTATACCCCTGGCACTTACCAGCAATAACCTCTCTATCCGGCTTATGAAGGGGAAAAACTGGAAGAACATGCAGCGGGCAGTTTACTTCGCTGCCGTATTCATTTTATTACACTGGCTTTTGGGTGAACGTCATCTGCACTGGATTCCAGTTCTCATTCATTTCACACCTCTTGCCGTACTTGAAGGATACCGGATTTGGAATTATTTAATCAGACACCACCACCGAAAAGCTGTTACAGCCTGATCAGTACCTGTATTTCTGAATGTAAAACTGTAATCTTTCTTCATGAATCGAAGTTACCGCCACAACTCTTCCGAACCGCCGGGAGCGCAAAGTTTCGCAGAGAATTCAGACCCTGTTTTAAAAATCTGCCGAATGAATATAGTACTGTGGTTAGAAATCATTCGCCTTTCACATTCGGCTCATCATTTCATTGCAGGATCCCTCAGCGTTCCCCTGCGACCTTGGCGGGTTATTCTTATAAACTTAGGTATTGACAGGAAGGTGGAGTATGTACATGCAATTTGTTTTGACACACTGTAGCCACTGACGGAATTCTTGATATCCCGGGGAAAAGAAAAGTTAAGCAGAGGACTGTGTCTGTTGTAATCATTCTGTGTAAACCAGTGTATTTCATAAGAGACAAAAAATCAGATTTCACTGCAAAGACCTGCAATCTTCAGGTTGAATTGATCTATATTTCAGCTTACACTCAACTATCGCAGCAGCTTTTAATGAAATATTAAACTATTGTCCGCAATACATAAAGACTCACTCACCCGCCGACTTTACTCCACCGATGCTTCTATCTATGAAGAGATGCCAAAGGGAGTGGCATTTCCAAAAACGATCAGTGATATACAACAAATTGTAAAACAGTCTGCAGATGAGGGTTTTTCGATTACGGCACGAAGCGCGGGTACCAGTCTGGCAGGGCAGACCACCGGCAGCGGCGTAATTGTGGACACGTCAAGATATATGAACGCTATTCTTTCGCTTTCGCCATCGGAAAGAATAGCCCATGTTCAGCCCGGTGTGATTCGCGACACGCTTAACAGGAAAGCTGCCAAATACAATCTTCTGTTCGGACCCGATACTGCCACAACAAACCGCTGTATGCTTGGCGGAATGATTGGTAACAACTCCTGTGGTTCATTTTCCATCAAATACAAAACCACGAGAGAACATATACTGGAGGTTGAAGCTATTCTCAGCGACGGTTCACACGTTTTCTTTAAACCAATGAATAAAAGTGATCTCGCAAATAAGCTTAAGCTGGATTCACTTGAGGGCGATATTTACCGCGGAATGCTGGAGCTGCTTAAAAAGCATAAAGACCAAATTATTGAACACTACCCCCATCCCGATATCATTCGCAGAAATACGGGATACGCACTCGACAGGCTCTGTGAAATGGACCCTATTACGCCTGGCGGGCGACCCTTTAACCTCGCTGAACTTCTCTGCGGAAGCGAAGGAACCCTGGCTATGACGGCATCTGCCAAGGTGAACCTTGAACCGCTGCCCAGGACAAAAACACTGATCATACCCCAGTTCAAATCCCTGCACGAAGCCATGCTCGCTACGGTTGAGGCTGTAAAGTATGAACCCTCTGCAGTTGAGCTTGTGGACGACATCATTCTGAACGCGACGAAAGGAAACATTGAACAGAGCCGAAATCGCTTTTTTCTTGAAGATGACCCCGCCTGTATTCTCATAATACAGTTTGATGGAGATAATGAGGCTGAAGTAGAGAACAAAGCAATAGAGCTGGCACAGAAACTAAAATCACTTTCACTTGGATACGCCTACCCTGTGTTGACGGATGAGGAAAAAATGGCGCGAGTATGGAACCTTCGCAAAGCAGGTCTTGGTCTTTTAATGGGACTGGGCAGTGATAACCGATCCCCCACATTTGTAGAAGACACTGCGGTGCGGGTTGAAGATCTGCCGGCTTATGTAAAAGAATTTCAAGAAATTTTAAACCGCTATAATACAAGCTGTGTGTTTTATGCCCACGCTTCTGTGGGCGAACTGCATTTGCGTCCAGTGCTCGACACCACTACTCAAAAAGGTGTAGATACCATGAAAAGTATAGCCCGAGAAGTTGCCACTCTGGTGAAAAAATACAGAGGCTCTCTCTCAGGAGAACATGGTGACGGACGAACCCGTGCACCCTTTATCGAAACAGTTCTTGGCAGCGAAATGATGACGCTTCTCAGGCAGGTGAAAGAGCTCTGGGATCCGGATTACCGGTTTAATCCCGGGAAAATTCTGGACCCTAAACCAATCGACTCTGACCTTCGTTTTTCCCCCGATTACAGGAAACCCAAAGTAGATACCGTTTTTCACTGGCGACCTGCCGGCGGATTTGATGCTGCCCTTGAACAGTGCAACGGCGCCGGCGTTTGCCGTAAGCTGGCAGAAAGCGGTGGCACGATGTGTCCCTCTTACCATGCCACCCGTGAGGAGAAAGATTCAACCCGCGGAAGAGCAAACATTTTTCGTCAGTTATTTTCAGGCAAACAGAAGGATGCATTCCGTTCAGATGAACTTCATGAAGCTCTTAGCCTGTGTCTTAGCTGTAAAGCGTGTAAAAGTGAATGCCCTGCCAATGTGGACATGGCCAAGATGAAAGCTGAGTTTATGAATGGCTGGCATAAAGAAAGAAGGGCATCGCTGTCAGAATCTTTTTTTGGTAACCCTGAAAAATTTTATCCTCTTGCCTCTGCTTTTTCATCAGCTACCAATTTCATGAACAGGCAGTCCGTAGTAAAATCTCTGCTAGAGAAAACGTTAGGAATCGATAAACGGAGGGATCTTCCCGAATTTTCAAATCAGACATTTGAAAAATGGTTTAAACATCAAGAGGCAGAATTTAATATCCCCGGAGCAAAGCAGGTTCTCCTGCTTGTAGATATCTTTACCAACTATCACGATCCAGACATTGCAAAATCTGCTTGTCGCGTGCTCAGAAAGCTTGGCTATAGCGTGATTATGCCGGGCATTTATCCAACCGGCCGGCCACAACTATCGAAGGGTTTTTTAGATGAGGTAAAATCACTGTGTGAACTGAACATTAAACGACTCACCCCATTTGCCGAACAGGGCATACCCGTTATTGGCCTGGAACCAAGTGAACTTTTAACCCTGAGGGACGAATATCTCGACCTATGTTCAGAAGAGGACCTGCCGAACGCTAAACTCATTGCAGATAAGGCCTTTCTTTTTGAAGAATTTCTTGCCACTGAGCTCTCAACCACTGACTTTGGCAGACCCGGAAAAAATACAAATGTGTATGTACACGGACATTGCCATTCCAAGGCGCTAGTTGGAAACGGTCCGGTGATGGACTCATTTAAGAAGCTAGGATTTAACCCTGTGGATTTACAGACAGGGTGTTGTGGGATGGCCGGTAGTTTCGGCTACAGCAAAGATAATTTTGATGTCTCCATGAAAATTGGTGAGCAGGTGTTGTTCCCGGGATTAAAAGAACTGCCAGACGATGCCATCATTTGTTCACCCGGATTCTCCTGTCGCCATCAGATAGCGGATGGGCCGGAGCTTAAGAGCTACCATCCGGCTGAAATTGTTGATCGATTTTTGAAGTAAATATTGCAAAAATGAACTTTGTAGAGCTCAGTTTATGACAGACCGATAAACGTCAAGTGTTTCATCGACAGTCTTTTGCCATGAGAATTCTTTTAGCCTTTGTTTTCCATTATCAATTAACGTCTGACGTAGTTTTTTATCGTAAATTACTTTAGAGATTGCATTTTCAATTTCATGCTCCGATAGGGGATTGAAATATACTGCTGCGTTTTCTGCAATTTCAGGCAAAGAACTGGAGTGGCTGCAAACTACAGGGCAAGAAGCTGAAAAAGCTTCCAGCAAGGGCAGACCAAAACCTTCATAAAGAGATGGAAATACAAATACAGATGCTTTTTTATAGGCTTCTTGTAGCTGCTGTTCATTTAAATAAAATGCGTGAATACGATCTAATATTCCCAGATTTCTAAAATGTTCTTTCTCTTTTTTTCCAAACCCATGACTTGCAGTGCATACGATTTCAAGATTTTCATCCTTTTCCAAAAGTCTTATTGATGCATTTAAAAAAGTCGTGAAGTTTTTGTATTTCGATCTTCGCCCAACAAAAAAGATAAATTTTTCAGGCAAGTTCAGGGTTTTTTGTTCAATCTCATCCGCATGCTTTTTTGGCAGGGAGTTCGCAAGGTAAACCACCTTTACCTTTTCTTCATTCACGTCTAAAATTTCGACCAGATCCTTCTTCGTCGACTTGGATATCGCAATTATTTTATCTGCTCTCTCAACAAGTGCTTTTTTTACTTCAGCTGTATTATCTGTTTTGGGAAATAAATGCGGCAATCGTTCATGAATCATGTCATATACGGTAAGAACAAGAGGTTTGGCAGCTGAATAGTTTAAATGATAAGGATGATAATATGTTGGATGGAAAATATCGTATGTCTCTTGTTGTAAGTCATTTTTTGTTTGTCGATTATTCAAAAACCGCTGAATTCTCCTTCTTCCTTTGTATGGGAATATCTTAAAAAAGGATTTGTGAGTATTTATACCTACTTCTTCAAGATAAACGTTATTCGAATATTTGAGGCTTAATTTAAAATCTGCAGTATCGCTTTCCTCAACACCGCTCATCAGCTCAGTAAAATATCTTGAAACTCCACCTACAGTTTGCATAGTAAAAATTTGGTGGTCGTATAAAATTTTCATTTCAATTATAATTATTGGAAAAAATAAAACTCCTGAATCGTAAGCCACTTAAATAAATAAACTTAACTATCATATAAATTCTAAACTTTAGAATATTAATAGGTAAGTCAGGTATTTTTAAAAATGGGATTCTAATTAAAGGAATTGTTTTAATATACCAATTGAATAGCCAGTCGTAGTTTTTAATTTTTAGATCATTTATACCCGTCATTTTTACCATTTCTTCGACACAATAAATCAACTCTTTATACCTGCGATACTCTTCATTTTCGTTCTTTTCCGATCGTACACTTTGTGGTGACTGTCTCCAGTAATTTAGGGTAGTTGAGATGTAATTTACTTTGGTTTTTTCCATAATTCTTGCCCAAAACAACCAATCGGCCGCATATTCCATAGAGAATAGTCTACCATTGAAATCTGCCAGTTCTTTTTTAAAAATACAGGCGCTCGCATTCGGTATAGAATTGATATAAATATGCCACTTAGACAACTCCACTTCACCTCGAGCAGTAAAATCTTTATTCCACTTTATTGGATTCAAGCGCTCGGGAAAATACTTGTTATTTAATACTTCTCCATGCTCGTCAATTGTTTTTGATTTACAGTAAATAAGTCCTGTATTATCATTTACTGTGTTCATTAGATTTTCAAGAAAAGTTACCTCAGATACGTCATCACTTTCGGCAATCCATATATAGGCCCCTTTTGCAAGATCGATGCCTTTCTTCCACTGCTTGAATGGAGACCCACTATTTTCACTATTGTATATACAATTTGTTACTTTCTCATGCCCCCTGTATCTCTCCATAATTTCACGGCTGCCATCTGTTGAGCAATCATCCAGCAAAATTACTTCAAAGTTTGTATATGTCTGATTGAAAATGGACTCGAGTCGCTGTACCAGATATGACTCATGGTTATAGTTTGGAACGATAACAGAAACTAGCGTTTCGTTCTTCTTTTTTTCTTTAGAATTTTCTATCAAAATTAATTTTTACTGCTATTATTTCTATTGCGTATATATCGTTTAAAAAGACCGGGAATAAATGTGAAAACTCTTCCTATCTTCCATTGCCATGTATCGTAAAAAGATTTTTTGACGCTCCTTAGTTCTGACCTTTGCTGAAAAGCAAATCCCGACATGATGTTCTTCGTATTCATAGCAATTCGAAAGTCATACCCTTCGCTCCACGCCACATAAACAGGCAATCGTTCAATAATATGAGCTACTGTATTTTTTGGAGGAATCGGTTCCTTAGGAAAAAATGTATCTTTAATATTTCCATCAAGTATAGGTTTTAAAGCATTCGGCCTGTATATAAACATATTACCGTATGCCATTACAGGAGCCTGAAAGGAGTTCTCTGGAAAAATATTCTTCACTCCAATTTTTCGTAAATAACTTTCCGTATTTTCAACCTCCTCGTCATCATATAATATTCTCTCGGTTAGTTTAAAAAATTGAGGAACATCCGGAATTACAATGCCAAGCTTCTTATTCTTTTCAAATTCGTAAATAATCTCATCGAATTTATTGAGAAGCAAGCAAAATGTGTCATCCATCCACGACTTGCCAACCCACTCGGGTACTTCTGTTGATCTTTTTAAATGTAGATGTGCACAAATTTCATAATCCGATAATTTTTCAGAAATTCTTAACCAAGGAAGAACATCCCGGCCTCGATTCTCAAGAACAATAATTTCACATTTTTGTTCAAAATCGGCAGTTATTTTTTGTATCTCAGCAGCTTTCTCTTTTGTGTCTGTAGTAAAGTAAAGGTCTGATGTTCTTGAATTATTGCGGAGAATTGTTAGATGATCTTTTAAAATATCCACAAAATAAACATGTATATGGATTGCCGTATCTACCAATCCTTTTGGAATATTCCTTTTGGGATTATTTATAAAAAGAAGTTTTTTATCTGAAACTCGTACAGCTTTTTCAGGACCGTATGTACTATAAATGTGATCATCAATCAAGGTCACATCATATTTGTAACTGTCTTTAATCTTCTTTTTGATAAACTGTGGATGACCAAAAAGAAAAAAACTTTTAATTTTGATAAATGGGCTACCCGCCTGAAGCAACAAGTCGGGTGCTAAAAATGCTAACTGAAATTTAAAACGCCCAAACCGATCATTGATGTTCACATATGACTCATATCTCATACCTGCCTCTTTAAAAGTCTTACTCAGACCTATCTCGTATTTCTCAATCACCGCAGCTACATTTTTTTCATCTCTAATTTGTTTAAAGAAATTCTGAAAGATTTTCTTTTTAAATGTTTTTTTGGGAAAGCACATAAAATAACTTTGCAGATGACTTGGAATTTTTTTCCTGGGCCAAGTTGAACGATCAATATGTTCTACGTTATTTGTTATTCCCCAAAAGTCGGCCTCTTTTTTCTCCATTTCATTAAAAATATCTTCGATATCAGATAATGGACCGAAACACGTGTCGTTCATCAGTATGAGAGAGTCAAAAGACTCTAATGATGTCCAACCTATTTTTATCAATGCATCTCGCCATGCAGCAAAATCAAAACCACGATTTTCTCTCTGTAATACTTCATTACTATTTTTAAGAATTCTCTTTTCATCTTTAGCACTCAGAGCACTATTCGATACGAAAATGATTGAATCGGTAACTTTTTTCATTTCTGAAATAGAATGATACACGTATTCCGATACCAACCCCTGAGGGTTATAATGCGAATATATCAAGAGCCTTGAGGAGCGAGGCTTTAAGGGTGCCATAAATCAAAAAGAGCTATAAATTAATGGTCTGAATCAAAAGAGCTTACATTACTTTCTTTTTAAGTACTTAATAACATTCTCAAGTGTTTTTATTCCTTTTTGATGAAATGTTATCTCAATATCGATGCCATTTACTTTCGGGGAAATGAGACTTTTAGATTTAAAATAAATTTGAGGGTCTTCTGTATCAAAAATGAATCTGTTTTTATATTTGTAAACTGCGTTTGAGCTGATTTTGAAATTTAAATTCTTTGTTTTTTCTCGCTGCCTGAATTGAACCGAGTTGAGAGTCACATCCGCATATCCATTTAGGGGATCAAATCGGATGTTATTGATACCAATTGGTTCAGGGAAGTCGACAGATATTCGTTCGATTTTCTCTGCTACATGAAACGTTTTTGATTTTTTTTCGCCAAAAGATTCGTCAGGATCTTTATAGAAAATCTGTGCTTCAAAACGGTTTACATCAACCTGGTGATTCTTTAGAGTTTTGTTTTTAAATTCTTCAAGACGCAGCTTTCCAATGGCTCGAAAAAGCTCATGAATTATTTTTTCTGAATTCTGGTCATCAATAACTGTCTCAAAACTGTTTGGAATTTCCTTTCCAGTACAAACGATTCCCAATCCATACCCAAAACTGAATTCAAAGTTCTTGTAAACATTCTTCAGTTCTTCAAAGAGTTTCCATACTCCAAAGTCACTACTTTTCACCTGAGTATCATGAAGTAGTACTACTCCATTCTCACTCATTTTAGGCAACCAATTGTAGAAATCATTTTTTACAGATTCATAATCATGCAATCCGTCAATATGTAGCAAGTCGATCGTTGCGTCATCAAAATGATTTAACGCATCGTCGAAAGGCATTTTTAGTAGAGTGGAAAAATCGCTGTAATACTTTTCATTTACCTGGTTTACATAGTCATATACACTTTCGGTAAAATATCCAGCTTGAGAGTCTCCTTTCCAGTGGTCAACGGCATAACACTTTGCCTTATGAGGTAACTCTTTTAAGACTTCACAAAATGCAAAATAGGAGGTGCCATAGTGCGTGCCCAACTCAACAAAGACATCTGGTTTTAGACTTTTAGCAGTAAAAAAAGCAAAAGGAATGTGCTCTATCCAGGCTGACTCGCGCTCAATGGTACGTGGTTTTTTGAAAATTATTGGGTCCAATTCTGAGAATCGCATCTTATACAGACCTGACCTTATTAAGTTTTTTCAGGAAATCTTTCCATTTCATTGATTTTATTTTTTTTCTTTTCTTCCAATACACACCCGTCCAATCTATGGTTTTTACCTTTTCTCTTATTTTAAAGACTCTTCTATAGTCGTTCACAGCTTTTTTACAAGCTGGAATAGCTCCCCAATCATCAATGATACAGTAACCACCTTTCGTCAACTTTGGATATAAATAAAAAAGCGACTGAATTGTAGACTCATATAAATCACCATCAAGCCTCAATACCGAAATTGAGTTTATAGGGGCATCTGGCAGTGTATCTTTAAATAAACCGGGTAAAAATTTTACGCGATCATCATTAACACCATACATTTCAAAATTTCGTTTTACCTCTTCTGCCGATACAGATAATTCTTCATATTGATGCAAATTTAAATCCCTGTCTTCGGGAAAATTTTCTGTATCTGGTTTTGGCAAACCTTCAAAAGAATCTAAAAGCCAGATATTTCTTTTTTCATCTCCTAGCTGGTTCAGCAAATGTTTAGCATAAATACATGCTCCTCCACGCCATACCCCCGTTTCTACAATGTCGCCTTCGATTTTTTCATCGTAAACCTTCCTAATACAAAGCTCAAAATTTTTAAGCCTTTTGTATCCTATCATCGTTTGCCCGGTTTCCGGCCAAATCTTTCCCTCATATTTGTCGCCAAACATTCGGCTCAAAACCTGATGATTATCACACAGATAATGTGGTATAGAATTATCTGGTAAATTTAATCCCATTACCTTTAGCTTTATCAGGAAATCCTTTACCTCTTCGTCTGAAACAAACTGCTGGTAGGCATTTTCTCCTTTTCCACGCATTTCATCGTATGGTGGACGCCGCTTTCTTTTTTCAATAACAACAATACTATCGTAGAAATGAATTGAATCTGCAGATTCCGATATATCCGGAGCTGGTAAACTGATTTCTTTTCTGAAATGCCACTTATTTAAGTGATCAACTAACTTCTTGGCATATTCAAGGTAGGAATCTTTTTTTCGAAAGCCACCACCATATTCTTTCCAATATGACGTGTGGGTATCTTCACATAAATAAACACCATTGTTTTTTATGTGATCGAACATCTCTTCAAATAGTACGATTTGCTGGTTCATCGTATGTCCACCATCATCGATGAGTATATCAACCTTTGGAATTTTCTTTTTTAAATCTTTAAGAAAATCCCTGTCTGACTGGGAACCAATAAAAATGGAAACTTGCTCATCTTCAAACCTCCTACATTCTTTCTCTATATCAATGGCGAAAATTTGTGCCTTTTCCCCAAAATAGTCTTTCCACATTTCCAGACTTCCACCCATGGAAACTCCTACTTCTAAAATTACGCATTCAGTATCCCGATATTTCTTGAAATGCCTATCATAAATTTCAAAATAATGGTGCCATTTATGAAGTACATTCCCATCGTTATTTAAAAAAAACTCTTTTAAATCATTTCTTGAGCTCATAAACTACTATAACTATTTGCTTAATTTTCCTAAGAGAGTCCTGATAAATCAGGATCTTTCACGTATCACATCCTTTAAACTTTGATCGAAATGGATTTGTGGCTCCCAGCCAAGTTCATTGAAAATTTTATCATATGATCCAATTATGGCCGGGTTGTCTGCCGGGCGAATTCTGTCTGGATTTTTTACCACGTTTATCTGTTTTCCCGAAAACTCAATTATTTTTAAAACAATGTCGCGCAATACCCTGCCCTCTCCGCTACAAATATTATAGACAGTTCCGGGTGTTCCCTTTTCAAGGATCATCCAATATGCACGAATAACATCCCGCACATCTATAAAATCTCTCACAATAGATAAATCTCCGGTTTGAATATCGTCATTCTCTTGCGCGTCAAGTACCTGCTTTACCATTGAGGGAATAAAAAATTTATGCGACTGGCCCGGTCCCACATGATTAAACGATCGTGTTAAAAAAATCTTCATGCCAAATCCATCTACGTATACTTTAGATAGCATTTCCTGAGAGGTACGTGCAACTGCGTAAGGACTAATTGGATTCAGCGGACTTTCTTCGGTTAGCGGCAGATTTTTCTTATCAACTTTTCCATACTCTTCGGATGATCCTACTGATAGAATTTTGCAATCAAGCTCCAGTTGGCGAACCGCCTCTACTAGATTAAGAAAAATGTTTGTGTTGTTTGTAAATGCAAAATCTGGTTTTTCCCAACTTTCTGCCACATTAGAGAGTGAAGCGAAGTGCATAATAACATCAGGAATAAAAGAGCGGATATTATCTTTGAGGCGTGAAAAATCAAGCAGATCTAAAGAACGAAACTCATATATCAAATTTTGGTCCTCGGCATTGTTCTTACTTCTTCTGTCTTTATCCATTCCCAAGACAACCGCATTCTTATGGGATAAAAATTTGAGCATATGGTGGCCAACGAAACCAGATACACCTGTAATTATAACCTTTTTACTCTGGGGCATTTTATAAATATAAACCTATATATGTGCGATTTTCGTGTGCTGTGAGCAGGCCTAAGGTTAAGGAAAATTAATCAATGAATTCGAATTCAAAAATATTTTTACCTATCTACTATTTTCTGGTAAATATCGGCATATTTTGATCCTGTTTTCTCCCAAGAAAACTTTTTCGCCTGTTCTATCCCCCTTTGCATATATGTCTGTCTGAGTTTATTGTGATAATAAAATTGATACATGGAATTACAAATTTCGTCTTCAGAAAAGGGATCTACTGTGATTGCTGCGTCTCCAACCACCTCCGGAAGCGATGATGTATTTGATGTAACCGTAGCAACACCACACTGCATGGCTTCCAGTGGTGGCAATCCAAATCCCTCATATTGTGATATGTAATAAAATGAGTGTGCATTACTATAAATCGACGCCAGATCGCTGTCTGGCAACCAGCCTGTTACGATGATCCTGTCTCTTAATGAATCAGAATGTTCTATCTCATCAAATATCTTCTCAAATTTCCACCCCTTGCCGCCTACCAATACAAGAGAAAGATCATTTACACGTTCTTGCTTAATGAAGGTATTAAAACAGCGAATAAGCCTGTCAAGATTTTTTCTCGGCTCGAGAGTGCATAAGCTTAAAAAGTAATTTTCTGGTAAATGATATTTTGCTTTGACTTTTTTAAACTTTTCTGAGTCTTCACAGCGATAGAACTTATCAGGATCTGCAGCTAAATGACTAACAAAAACGCGGTCAGGATTCAAATCAGAATTATAGTTCAGCAGATCGTTCCGGGTGCATTCTGATATACATACCGCATAGTCATTTCCAATAGAATCTACTACTTCTGTTATTTGCTTTTTTTGGTTATGAAGTTCCGGATACAGAATGGGTATCAGATCATAAATAGTGATACATCTTTTTAGATTCCTAAATTCTTTGATCTTGTCTGTAATTTTATAAAATGGCGAGTGAAATATATCGGCATCTTCAAAGGCTTTCGTATTATAATTTATTCGGTTTATATCGATACCCATGAAATCGTACATTAAACTGAGTTTTCTGCGCCCTCTGCCAAATATTTTTCTGGGAAAAGGATAGATTAAGTTGTTGTTTAAATTATTACTATATCCTTTTTCTTGTATAAATTGCCTCGTCATGCTCAGGTGCTCGGTTACCCCTGTATTTGAAAACTCAATGTTCAAATCTTCATGTGTAAGTAATTCGTCCAAAAGCTCCATTACTACACGATAGACCCCTGTTCTGGAAGATTTGTTCGACATTGCGATGCCGGCAACTGATAGATCATACATTAAATTTATTTTCATAAGGAGTATGTAAAGCTGTACTGTATCGTACTGAATTTGTTAATCATCAATATATCAACGAATTTAAAGTGTTGCACAAGTTCGTTAACTCATTCTTTTACTCAACAGCTATTTTTTTAAACTGTTTTTCAGACATTAAATCCATGTTTTTTTGTAATAGGAAAAGTGACCCGGAACTGCTTTCATTACATATACCTAAAACTGCGGGTGTTTCATTTCAGCATGTTTTACAGTCGGTATATGGAAGAAAGTCTGTTGCTCGTTTTGACATCAAACAAGCAGGAATTGAAGTAAATTCAAAGACGTATCATTCAAATATATTGCCCGGTTTTCAGGTTTTACACGGTCATTTTATTTATGAAGAACTGATATCCACATTTGAAATTCCAAAAGACATCAAAAAAATTACCTGGCTCAGACATCCTGTAAAAAGAGTGCTTTCTAATTATTACTATTTGGAATCTCATTTAAAAAAATTAATCGGTGAAAATAACAAAAACCAAAACCTATTAAAGAGAATGCAAAAAACATTGCTCGAATTTTCCAGGCTTGAAAGCAACCGAAACAGGCAGAGCAAATTTCTCAAAGGTATTGAATTGGGTGAGTTCGACTTTGTGGGAATTACAGAGAATTTTGAAAAAGACCTTGGCAAACTTTCAGAGATTTTAAACTGGCAAACCATCCCAAAAACTGTACACAAAAATCAAACAAAGTCTGGTGAGAAACCCAATAATTTTGATTTGGAGGTGCTACAAGAAATTGCTGATTTGAATAGAATGGATATTGAACTCTACGAAAAAGCATTAAAATTGAGAAAAATCTCCATCTAAATAATGCTTGAAATTATTTTTATCCACATTCCCAAAACTGCTGGCACTACAGTTGTAGATCTATTAAAAAGGAATTTTAGTCCAGGAGAGGTCGTACATTACAAGAAAAATCTTTACTCGGATATTCCAAAAGAGAAACGTCAAGAAGCTATTTTAAATTTAATTACTCCAAATTCAATAGTACTATACGGACATTTTTCATATCAGGATCTAAAACTTGTAATTCAAGAGCATCCGCATGTTAAAATAGTGACGTTTGTCCGAAAACCTGTTGACCGGGTTATTTCACACTTTAAGTATTTTAAAACTAGAATTTTAACCGGCTCTACTTCTGGAAATCAATCCATCAAAGAGCCTTTAATTACCTTTGCCCGACGCTCTGGGAAAAAAAACTTAATGAGTAACGTCCTGAAAGGCATAAGTCTGGAAAGTTTATATTTCCTGGGTATTTTTGAATCGTTTGAAGATGATGCAAGGAATCTGTTAATTAATTTAAACCTTGAGGCTGATTCGATTCCAAAAACCAATGTCAATACAATCACTACAAATTCTGACATAACCGTCACCCCATTTCATAAAGCGTTGATTGCTGCTCTAAACTGTCAGGATTTAATTCTGTACCGAAAGGCACTTCGATTGAAAAAGAAACAATCGTCCAAAATGAATTGATATACGCATGAAATGCTGGCTCGCTTCTTTTCCCAGATCAGGAAACACCTTTTTTCGTAATATCCTATTCTACGTTTATGGCGTGGAATCAAGCTCCTGCCACTGGAGTGCTAAAAGATCAGCCCAAAAGCATTATGACCAGTATGATGTAGTAAAGGCTCATTTGCTACCCGAAGAACTTGTCCCCGATGACCCTGATATACCTGCTATTTACCTCGTGAGAGACGGACGTGATTCTCTTGTATCCGTGGCCAATCACCGAGCCGATATTGTATCTCCCGGTTCAGATTTTTCAACAAACCTTTATGAAGCTATAGTAGCACAGCAAAATAGTTATTTTGGAGGCTGGTCTCATAATGTAACTGCCTGGTTAGACAGGGCAACCACTGTCATTAGATATGAAGATCTGATTAAAGACCAAAAGGGCGTATTTAAAAGGGTTGAACAGTTGCTTCAGCTACCGAAAGCAGACTGGGATAATTTACCCAATTTTAAAGAGATGAAGTTTGGTAATCCAAAGTATGGAGGTAAAAAAACAAACAAGTTTTTCAGAAAGGGAAAATCAGGATCCTGGAAAGATGAAATGTCGCAGGAGCAACTGGAGCTTTTCTGGCATTTTCATGGTGATACTATGGAAAGACTGGGATATAGCAGAACCCCTGCCCTGGTGCCTCAAAACCCTCTTATGGATTCTGTTGCGATAGCTAAAATGAAGACTTCCGTTTCTAAGGAGGTAAAATCTTTTTCTAATCAAAAAAAACGCAGCGTACTCATTGACTGTAATTTATTTTTTACGAGTGCCGACGGCCCCTTACTAACGAATCTAAAAGAATTGCTTCTTGGCCTTCAAGACGCTGAAAAATTAGGGGATGCAAATTTAAAAATTGATCTGCTTGTGAAAGATACGGTTTACTCAATTCAAGACTTTCAACACATCCCTCTATTTGAAGGTGCAAGCATTGTTCCTTTCAAACGCTTACCGCTAAACGAGAGAGGTCTTCCTTCTTATAACTTTCCTGAATACGCTTCATACGCAATCAGTAAGTTTCATTCATTCATTCAGTTTAGTGATTTATATCGAACATTGAAGCAATTGAAACTGAAAAGAGAGGCAAAAAAAACAAGAGGGCGTTTGCTCAACGTTCTAAACAAAGCTGAAGTTAACTACGACTTGATCCACTGTATGGATGAATATAACGTTCCGAAATTTGAACAATTTAATGGCCCGGTAGTGATTACAGTATCCAGTGTGAACCCCAAGGATTACCCTGATTTTTCCAACAGAGAAAACGTTTTTTTTATTTCTACTTCTAATCTTGTTCGTAAAAAGCTAAAAGAAAATTTTAGCATTAACCCATCAAACATTCGTGATATTTACCTGCAGGGTGATAAAAAGAAATATCATATGAACTTGCATCCTGAAAAAAGAAAAACGGTACTCAAGCGATTTAAAATTCCAAATGAGAAGTTCATTATTTGTGATTCAAATCATGAATCTTTAGAAAATCTGCATGCAATCGTTGATGGTTATTTACTTTATCAACAAAGAACTTCCGCTGATGACCTGCCTCTGGTAATAATTGGGAAAAGGGCAAAAAAACACATATCCCGTTATTTGGATATTTCCCATACCCCTCAAATTATTTTTACAGGCCATATCAAAGATCACTTTAAGCACATATTATATTCGAGCGCTCTTACCTCATTTAATCTCACTCCGGGACGTGCGCTGCCATACGAAGCACTCTTCTGTAAAACTCCGCTCATTTTCAATTCGGAAACACCCTTTGAAGAAGTTCTGAGTGATTGTGGCATAAGTGTAAATGTTAAAAACACAAAAGATATAGCTGATGCCCTCTCGTATTTAAGTGCAGATAAATCGCTTCGAAAAAGATTAGAGGCGAATTGTGTTCTGCAATCACGCCAGTTTAGCAGGAGGAAAAACACCTATGATACACTACAACTCTATTTAACGAGTTTGAGCATGTATTCCTGAATAATTTGCCAATCTTGTACACAGTATGTCAAATATAGTTCCTTATTAGCCTGTTATATCTCAAATCCTTCTCGATACTCCTTCGTCAGATACGTGTTTGCCTCTTCGTCATCAAATCGCTCGTTCACCGGATCCCACTTGAGGTCCCGGCCCAGCCAGTAGGCAATATTGCCGATATTACAAACCGTGGATGTTCGGTGACCCGTTTCAGCATCACAAATGGGTGTGGTTCCCTGTGTTATCCCGTCAATCCAGTTTTGATAGTGATTATCACTTCGATAGAGTCTTTCGTCGTTTTCTGTAAGGACAGCAGTGGCAATCGAAGCTGGATTCGTTTCCAGGAATTCACGGGAGAGCTGCATGGTACCCTCCGTTCCATGGAATTCCACGCCATGCCCGCGTCCAAATTCATAATGGTACATATCAATGCCGTTTTCATAGCGCATCAGCAAACCGCGTCTTGGAACCGCCGTTTTAGGCGGAATGAGCTCGACAGGTCCGCTTCGGTCCATACCTAATGCCCATTGTACAATGTCGTACATATGTGCTCCCCAGTCGCACAGTATTCCTCCTCCGAATTCGGAATATCGTCTCCACATCGGCCATCCCTCATCGTCTGCAGGCGGAGCCAGAATAGTGTTAAATGCCTGCATTGGGGCAGGTCCAACCCACCGGTCCCAGTCCAGTCCTTCCGGCAGCGGTTCTTTTTCGAGATCGCATGGAATGGCTGGATCGCCCACGCTTACAACGACTTTTTTTATCTCCCCCAGATAACCGTTTCTCACAAGCTCACAGGCATGCCGAAAATGCTCCCAGGAACGCTGCATACTTCCGGTTTGCAATACAATACCATTTCTATCGACAGCCTCAACCATTTTACGACCTTCAACGACCGTGTGAGCCAGCGGTTTTTCACAATATACGTGCTTTCCTGTATCCGCCGCATCTATCGTTGCTTTGGCATGCCAGTGGTCAGGTGTACATACAACTACGGCATCTATATCATCGCGCAGAAGCATATCTTCATAGTTGTGATAGGTTTCAAATCCAGTCCAGAAATTTTTCCCTGTTTTTTCGATGTAATGATCGTTTACAAAAGCTTCAAATCCATCCAGCTTGGCTTTGTAAACGTCCGAGGCCGCCACGATATCCACATTCTCCAGGTTCAGAAAGTTATTTGCCAAACCGCGACTAATCCGCCCCGTGCCGATGAATCCAATCGAAAGTTTATCATTCGCCGACACTCTGCCCAATCCAAGAGCACGTCCAGGCAGTATGGTTAATCCTGCTGCCGCAAGAATTGAGTTTCCCAAAAATTGTTTTCTTGAAATATGATTTGCCATCGGTATCAACATTTATTTGAAAGGTATACCGACAATTACACGATTTTTTTCAATAAAACAAGTCTGCTTAATCAAGCTGCTTATTTTCTCTAAACCGCACGGCTATCTCCGCAACCCGAGCACCAAGTTTGTGCCCCTTCCTTAAAAAGAGATCTTCTGTTTCTTCCGGCGAAGTATTGGAGAATGGCTCCTCAGAAGTAACAGAAGAAGCGCCAAACGGCTGTTTCCAGTCGGGCCCGCCAACAACCACCATTCCAAATACCAGCATACTATGCAGGATATTCATCTGCACAATCTCCTCCCCGGCCGACATCCCGCCGGCTGACACAAATGCCGCACCGATTTTATCTTTCAGTGGTTCCCCTTCAAACGGCCAGGAAGCAATGAACGCAGAAATTTCAGGAGAGACGTTTGCATTGTATACAGGGCTGCCAACAATGATAGCGTCCGCATTCGTCAAATCCTCCATTTGTATTTCGGAAACAGGCTTCAATGTTACAATTACATCATCCACCGATCTTGCACCCTCCGCTACCGCGTTTGCCATCGCTTCGGTATTTCCCGTTTCGGAGTGGTAGACTATTAATACGTGGACGGGGTGCCCCAACGCATCAAATAACCCAAATAAAAATAGAATGATGGTGAAAGTGAATGATTTCATCTATGATCCGGTCAGTTGTTGTGGTTATTCGATACGGGTTACTCAATTACGCATACCGCCGCGCTCAATCAACTCCCTGGCGCTGTTGATGGCAGACTCTGTAATCTGCTCTCCGCTCATCAGTCCGGCTACCTCTTTGATGTGCTCTTCTCTTGAAAGTGCGTCAATTCGCGTAATGGTCCGGTCTCCTTTCTCCACTTTTAATACACGGTAGTGTTGGTGGGCCTGGCTGGCAATCTGTGGCTGATGTGTAATCGCAACGATCTGGCAGTATTCCGAGAGTTTTCGCATTTCGCGTCCCACTTTTTCTGATATCTCTCCGCTGATGCCGGTATCAATTTCATCAAATATCATAACGGGTAAATGATGCTCTTTTGCCAGTATGGATTTCAGGGAGAGCATTACACGACTAATCTCACCACCTGACGCAATTTTTGCCAGCGGCTTCGGCTCTTCCCCTTTATTTGTTGATATATAAAATCGTACATCATCGCAGCCACCGGACGTACATTCCACACCCTGCCCGTTCATAGTGAACCATCCTTTTTCCGTATACATCCAATTAATGTCTACGTCGAACCGACCGTGATGAATCCCAAGATTGCTTAAAGCGCCGGCAATATCAGCCGATAACTGTTTGCCAATCTCTTCTCTTTTCTGATGCAGCGCAACAGCTTCATTTTTCAACTTCTCACTCTGCACATCAATTTTTTTCTGAATACGGTCGATCTCCAGATCAAAGTTTTCAGCGATATTCAGCTCGGCTTTTATCTCGTTGTAATACGCAATAAGTTCCGGTACCGATCTCATATATTTCTTCTGAAGACGGTTGATTTCGGACTGGCGTTTACGCAGCGTCTCGAGCCGCTGAGGGTTGAACTCAATTTTATCACGGTAGCGCTCGGCAAACTGTATCGTTTCCTGAAGACTGATTCGGGCGGTATTCACTTCCTGAAGGTAGGTTTCGAACTCAGGCTCGATGCGCGCCATATCCTCGAGGTGCAGCTTTATGGTGTTCAAAAGATCCATCAGGCTTACGTCGTCTCCATTACCGATATCCACTATAGCAGTCGCTTTTTGATCCAGATCCTCGGCATTATCCAGCAGGTTCATTTCCGCCTTCATCTCTTCCTCTTCATCGGGATTCAGATCTGCTGCCTCGAGCTCTTTTACCTGGAACTGGTACAGCTCCGTTTTCTCTTTTAGCTCTCGTTCACGCCGTTTAAGGTCGCGCAACTCTTTTTGCAGCCCGGCCATTACGCTGTACTCTTTTCGGTACGAATCCAGAAAAGGCTGAACCGAATCGAACTGGTCGATAACGCCAAGATGATTCTCTTCCTTCAGGAGCAGCTGGTGGTCGTGCTGCCCGTGGAGATCTACCAGCTGATCGCCCACCTTTTTGAGCACGGAAATATTTACCGGAGTATCATTGATAAACGCCCGGCTTCCATTTTGACGAATCTCGCGTCGTAATATGAGCTCTTGGCTGTAATCTACCGCATGTTCTTCAAGAAAGTTTTTCAGCCACTCATTTTTTCCGACATGAACCGTTGCCTCCGAAATGGCCTTATCCGCACCTCTGCGTATCACCTCGGTGTCGGCGCGCTCTCCCAGAATCATGTTTAATGCACCAATGATAATCGATTTCCCGGCACCCGTCTGACCGGTAAGCACATTTAAACCCTCGTCAAACCGGACTTCCAGCTCGTCAATAAGTGCAAAATCTTTAATGTAGAGTGTCTTAATCATAACAGGAATTATGAATGATTACTTTTGAATGTTAAATGAGCCATTTTCGAGAAACCAATATTCAATCCTTAAAATTACTTGAGTGAATCTGAAGTTGTCTTTACAATAGATGTTAAAATAGAATTTATCTAGTTGATATCTGCAAAATAGTAGTCAGGAACTTCAATTAGATTACCTGCTTTTATCAACCTCAACCAGTAGGATGATTCTCTTCCCTCTTTAGACGCAATGCTCATTTTATGTAGAAAATCTCTTTTAAAATATGCTGCATTTGCTTCTTCAACATTGGCTCCAATACTTGTGCCTGAACTTAAGAACTGCCTTGAAATATCAAACTCTTTTTTGGCCTGTAATTCTCTATATAATTCAATAACCGCCAATGCAAATTCGAAACTTTTATTCTGAATTATATTTCCCGGTTTTTTCATGATTCTCACAATATTTAAACGTTCAAAATTCATCGTTTCTAATAGTAAGAACCTTTAAATACAAAATACTTACAAAAATTCCGGTTACTAAGATAATTCCTTTTGAAACGGCCCAGCCTGCATCCAGCCAAACGGATACGGACGGCTCAACAAATACCAGCGCCGCAATAGTACCCATAAAACCGAAACTTTCGGGTAAGCGGTAGGGGACCTCCATAATTCTTTTACTGTAGAGGCCCAGAACCGTAGCCATCGTGCCATAGCTTAAGAGTGTGGCTATCGCTGAACCGGTCATCCCAAAATGAGGTATCAGCAGCAGATTGGCAACAATGGTTATCGTAGCTCCAAGCATGGTTATTTTATAGAGAACACGGGTTTTTTCCTTGATAAAAACCCCCGATGAGAAATTGATATACCAGCCGTGAAACCAGTAGGCCAGCAGCAGAAACGGCACGATTTCCAGTCCGCCCCAATAGCTGCTGTCGATGATGGTGCGGCCGAGTATAGGCACTTCCAAAGCAACGATCTGCTCTTTAAATAGTGCTACAATCATGTAAAGGATCGCCGAAAAGCCGTTAAACCATATAAATGTTTGCCCAAACAGAAGGGGAGAGCTTTTATCGCGAAAATGCCTCATAAAAAACGGCTGCCAGGCCATTCTGAACATCTGAACAAGCAAGAGCATAAATACCGCCAGTTTATAGCACGCACTATAAATGCCCACGATATCTTCCGGGGTTGTTTCGATGCCATAAAGCTCTATAGCTGTTGCCGGATCCATGGTGTTAAGGAAATGACGGTCGAGCATCTCATTAATCACAAATCCGATACCCGATAGTACAAATGGCCACCCAAAATTCAGGGCTCTCTTCAGTACATCAGTATTCCAGTCTCCGCGCCACCCTTTGGCGGTACAACCCCAGACCAGAATTGTTACCAGTACTGTCGCGATCAAGTTTGCCAGAAAGACAGCTTCAATACCCATTCCCAAACTCAGAATCAGGTAGAAGTTCAGCGCTACGTTAACGATCACGTGAAGTACCCGCAGCGTTGCGAACAGAACAGATCGCCTCACAAGCCGCAGCTCGGCAAATGGCACGATCGACAGCGTATCAAACCAGAGAATACCCAGCATCATCAGAAAGATATCCGACATGGCGGGGTCGAGATTCATAAGCGGTAACAGAACAGGCTTTAGCAGCCAGAGAACGAACACCAGGACAGTTGCAAACCCAAAAAGCGACATCTGCACGGTTTTAAAGACAGACGCCCACTTATCGCGATCTTCTGCATAGCGCAGGTAGGCAGACTCCATTCCAAACGTAAAGATAACGTTGAGAAATGCAATGGCCACGTAAACCAGACTTACCACTCCATAGGTCGCCGTGGCAAATACACCCGTATGGAACGGAACAAGAAGGTAGTTGATAAATCGTGCAAGCACACTGCTGATTCCGTAGATCACCGAATCAGAAAATAGTTCGCGTAGTTTTTGCACGTTTTTTCTGTTAAGAATTCATCAGTTTTTGTGCGGCTTCAACACCTAATATGTAGCTGTTTACTCCAAAGCCTGTTATTACGCCATTCATTGCCCGACCGGTAACAGACTTCTCCCGCACTTCTTCACGAGCGTGAATATTGGAAATATGTACTTCCACTTTCGGAATATTTACCAGAAGCAGCGCATCATGAATGGCCACGGAGGTGTGCGTAAAACCCGCCCAATTGGCAACAATGGCGTGAAAACCATTCGCTTCGGCATTCTGAATTTCATCGATAAGAGCCCCCTCATGGTTGCTTTGTACAAACCGGAATTCTATGGCTGGAAATGTATCTTCAATAATCGTTTCAATATCGCCAAGCGTTGTTGTGCCGTAAATCTCCGGTTCCCGGTTTCCCAGCTTGTTCAGGTTGGGTCCGTTCAGAATCAATATCTTCATTATTTATCCCTTTATCGTTTGAGAGACTTTTTCCGCAATCTCCTTCATTTTTGATTCAGAAACGTCCACTTTGTTTCGCAGAGAAACATTCTGTGTTTCCGTGTAAATTGGCACAAGATGTACGTGGGCATGAGGCACTTCCAGACCCTCTACAATCACTCCCGTTCGCAGTGGTTTCAGGCTTTTATCCAGAGCAGACGCCACTTTTTTGGCAAACAACATGGTGTCGGTCAGCAGTGAGTCGGACAGATCGAAAAGGTAGTCAATCTCCTTTTTCGGCACGACTAGTGTATGACCTTCAGCTATCGGGTTGATGTCGAGAAAAGCTATATGCTGATCATTTTCAGCTATTTTATAACATGGAATTTCTCCGTTGATTATTTTTGTGAAAATGGTGGCCATAATTATGAAATTTAATTGAACTACTTTATTTGTTTCTTCGTTAAATATATGGACTGAGCTGAGAAGCAACAGATAAATTCTTTGATTTTTCGCAAAATACTCTAAAAGCAGGTATGTAACATTTTTTTGAGTGACGTTTGATTTTGGAAGCTAAAAGTCTTTATCTTAAAAATCTTTGAAAAAAAGGAATCGAATCGGTAGCTCAGTTGGTAGAGCAGCGGCCTTTTAAGCCGCGGGTCGAGGGTTCGAGCCCCTCCCGATTCACGCTCGAAAAAATATTTAGTAAGAATCTCTCTTGATTAACCTCTATTGGCTGATACCCGGTAGGGGTTATTTTTTTATTCGGTAGTTACGAAAGGCCTGATTTTTTCAAACGTGACCGGGCCAATTCCTTCTATATTTCTTAATTCCTCCACTTCTCGAAATCCTCCGTTTCTAATTCTGTATTCAATAATTCTCGCAGCATAAGTAGCCCCGATCCCCGTTAACGCCTGCAGCGTGTGTTCATCAGCCGTATTAATATTTACCGGGAACGTAACCGGCACAAGGTCCTCTTCACCTAATTCAATACGCTCAACCATTTCGCCTATACGTCCCGGATTTTTCCAGATTCCGCGCTTATTTTCACGCGCAATCCGTTCATATTCCTGATATGCGCTTATCGAATCAGGATGCTGCCGATAATATTTCGACCACTCTGCATAACCGTTCAGCAGCAGCTCTCTGTTCACATCGGTAATAGAACCATCTTCATTTTTCACCTGAACGTAAGCCCGCCAGGATCCATAGCGATTCTCTGGTGTAAACAGGTCGTATCCATACATACGAATGTCTTTGCCGGCAATTAATTCTTCCAAAAACATTGCGGCTTCCAGTGAATAATATTCTGAAGAGTCTTCACCTGCATAAATACGGGGCGTTTGCAATCCTAAAAACCGAACCGGATAGCCAAATCGTGGCGCTATTTCTATTTCAAACCGGTTACCATCACTAATATCCATAACATTATACCACTCTTCATGTACAATATCGGGAATGGGTGGTTCCGATAATCCTTTTGCCCTATTTAACACCCCCATAAAATCCTGGTAATACTGATTTGCAATCTCCGGACTATGAAAAATCAGTGTATTTTCATCATTATTTTCTTCAGCATTCCTGGAAAAATTGTACGACCCCGCAACTGCGATTCCTCGCTTTCTTTCTGAATTTGCTACATCCACCAAAAGAATTTTGTGGTGAAGCGTTCTAAGCTCATTTGCTGGTAAAATAGTACGATTACCCAGCTGTGATTCGGGTGATGCCCAAATCGTACCGGTATTTCTGTACTGCACATAAAACCTAGGATCAATAACGCCCTGCAATTTTATGCCATCGGTAAATGAACGTTCCCACATAGTTTGGCTCATAGGCATATCGTGTGTAATAGCAAAAGCCAAAAAATTAATGTCCTCCTGCACATAGTCTCTAACCAGCTCATGAAGCCTCTCCGCAACAGAGGGTTTCGACTCGTTTCGGTCCATCGGTGCAAAGTAGAGCTCAACTTTTGTAGTATCCACATAGAAGGTATTCTCGCCTACATATCGTTTATCTTTGTGAAAACGAGCCCTTCTGGGTACGGGCACGTCTCCATCGCCACCCCACATCTGATTAAACTCCCGGTAATATGCTTCTGCGATACCGCTGTCTTTAATAACAATGGTATTGTTAGAATTAAACGGACCAGTATATGTCAGGTTCATTGATCCGGTCCATACATAGTAGTCATCTGGATTTTCGCTTAACATGTCAAAAACGGCGAACTTGTTGTGCATATCGTAACTGGCTCCCGGCAGCCTTCTATCAGCATCAACAGAACCATCGGGCCGATACACTTCTCCTGCGTCATCTATTGAATAAATACCCGCTTCACGTAGCATGGTCCACATTTTTTCGCCAAGCTCCCTGTCTCGATAGCGGTTGTAATGGTCGGTGGTAATCCGAACCCGCACCCCCCGGTTGGCAGCACGAACAAGTGCTTCACCTACTTCATGATTTTCGAGATTATAGATAGACAGATCGATGCTATATTTCGCGGCATTAATTTTTTCAATAAGTGTTTTTAGAAGATCGGCTTCATCGTTGGCTTCATTTCCCGGCAGCGACACCTGTTTGTCTCCCGGCATGTTGAAATACACCTCAATCCACTCAACAGAGCTGGTATCGGGCGTTGATGTACGCGAAGGAGCGGTATCATCCGTCTGTTGTACGGGTCTTTGGGTTGAACACGATACAAGGGCGAGAACCGCCAACCCCCGAATTAAAAACTTATAAACCATCACTTCTGCTTAAGGTAGATCTTTTGTTTATACGCTATATTTAAAGTAATTTCGTAAAAATGAAGATAGTAAGGGAATGAAACAATATTTTCGACTTTTTAAATGGAAACGCTCGCGCCTGCTGCTTTTGCTGTGCACATTTGCATTGCTTTGGTTTTTATTTTTTGATACCCACAGTTTCATTACAAAACTTCAGCTCGAAAACCAGAAGAAAGAACTTATTGAGCGAACGGAGGAGTACCGTCAAAAAACAGCTGAACTCGAACAGCGGATAGAGGAGCTTGAAAACAACCCCGAGCTGGTAGAAAAAATTGCCCGAGAAGACTACGGTATGAAAAAACCGGAAGAAACTGTCTATAAAGTTCAAAGAAACGATGAGTAGACCTTAGGCTTAACGAAGAAAAGAAAGTCAAAAAATTAAGAATCATGGTTGCAATTGGTATTGATTTAGGTGGTACAAATATTAAAGCAGCGCTTGTGGATAAAGAGAAGGGTTTTGTGCATACAAGCTCAGTACCGACACATGCCGACATGGGTAAAGATCATGTTTTCGACAGAATTGCCGATTCGGTTAACGATCTTTTAAGCCTGGCCAAAGATAAACCTATTGGCATTGGAATGGGGCTGCCGGGTATGGTTAGTATGGATCGTAAAACCGTTAAAAGCCCGCCAAACCTCCCGGGCTGGAAAAATGAAAATGTATACGACGAATTAAAAAAACGGACAGGGCTCGATTCGGTAATAGAAAACGATGCCAACCTGGCCGCTCTCGGTTCAGCGCGGTATGGCCAGGGAGAACACTTCGACAGCTTCATTATGATTACCCTTGGTACAGGTGTTGGAGGAGGTATTATCTTTGAAAATAAAATTTATCGTGGCACAACGGGCATGGCTGCTGAGCTTGGGCATGTTATTATCGACTATCACGGACCTCTATCCAACAGTAATACCCGTGGTGGAATAGAAGCTTATCTGGGTCAGCGATTTTTGAGCCGCTACGCTGCCGACGCCATCAGACAGAATACCGATAATCCTCTTTACGAAAAGTTTAATCGGGATTTTGACAAACTCGAACCTATCGACCTATATCACGCTGCCAAAGCCGGAAATGAACTTGCTATCACGATATTGCGAAAGACAGGCGAAAAACTTGGCTTTGCTCTAGTAAATTATATTCACATACTCGATATCAGAAAAATAATTGTGAGCGGTGGTGTGGCCAAAGCAGGTGATTTTATTTTAAAGCCGGCAAAAGAAACCGCATCGAGATTGCTGATGCCACCCTTTGTTGAGGATTTTGAAATTATTTATGAATCTCTCGGTAATGATGCCGCACTTCTCGGTGCAGCAAGCCTTGCGTTTGAAGAGCTATGATGGTTAGCTTAATCCATGGCTTTATCCACCACACTTAGATGTCTTGTTTGGTACATAGTATGCAGTAGTGCCATTCTATTGAGCAGTGGAAATCTGTATGCACAAAGCATTCCCGATTCACTTCAAACCACTGCCGCCGATTCTCTGAATGAAGCTGATTTGCAAGAAGCTATAAGCGACACGCTACCACCTCCAGCACAGTCCACACCGCCTGAGATTAGTGGCGGCTCGAGTATACCGCAGTCTGCCCAAAACAGGCAAACCGACAGGCAGGCCACACCCGACGCTGTAAATTTCCAGGCACGCGATTCACTCACTTTTAACTTCCGTGAACAGAGAACAGCACAGCTTTTTGGAGCAGGCAACGTGAGCCATGAAAGCGGACAGTTAACTGCGGGAAAAATTGAGCTCGATTTAAACAAAAATCAGGTACAGGCAAATACCGCAACCCCGGAGGACACCCTCTCATACCCGGTACTGAAACAGGGCGATCGCGATCTTCGCAGCACGCGGATTTTGTTTAATTACGAAACAGAAAAAGGGAAGTTCGAAGTTGCTGAAATCCAGGTTGATGATGGTTATCTCGTAGGTACAAAGGTTAAGAATGTATCGCGAAATGAGGTTTTTGTGGAAGATGGAATCTATTCCACCTGTCCACCCGATCATATGTATTATTACATTCAGGCAAAGAAAATGAAAGTTGTTGACGAAGAAGAGATCTTTTTCACTAACGCCCGGCTCTTTATACTCGATATTCCCTACCCCTTAATATTTCCTTTTGGGTACGTACCTGCTGGTATTGAACAGAAACAGTCGGGGCTTCTCGAACCAACGTATATGTTTCAAAATACCTCGACCAGGGGAATAGGGCTGCAAAACCTGGGATGGTTTCAATATATCAACGACTACCTCACTGCCCAAACATCGTTTGATATATTTACATCCGGTACATTTTTCAACGAGTCGAGGCTTCAGTACCGCAAAACGGGGCGCTACAACGGAAGCGTGCTCGTGGGTTACTCTAACGAGCGGGGACTCGAGCCCACAGATCCCGGATTCTCAAAAACAGTGACAAAGCGTTTATCTCTTTCGCACGATCAACAGTTATCTCCGTACTCAAACATCAACGCAAATATAAACCTGAGAACCGCCAACTATTTCCGGCAAAACTCATTCGATCTCGACGAAAGGGCAGAAACCAGTACAACATCCCGAATATCGTATCGCTACAGTCAGCCCGAGGGCGCCTATAACTTTAGTGTGAACTCGAATCTAAATCAAAACTTTAATACCAATACCACACGTTTTTCGGGGCCCGATATGACGTTTTCTCTGCGTCAGTTTTCGCCCTTCAAATCAAGTAGTTCCGGAACGGATGAAAAGTTCTACGAACGTATTACCATTCGATATGACAATAGCTTTCGATCCAACTTTAACTTCACCCCGATCGCTCGCGACTCAGCAGAAGTAAACTGGTTTGAAGCGCTGCTCGATCCTGAAAAATATCGCGAGGCAACTGGCAACGACCGTCATCTGCAGTTTGGGTTCAATCAGTCGGCTCAGATTAGCGCATCTCAAATTATTCCCAGCCAGTTTTTGAACATCAGCGCGAGTGGTAATTACGACGAGTACTGGTATCCGTCGTCGATTAGAAAGGAGTTCGACGAGGAAGAAAACGAAGTGGTTACCCGGAAAGAGAGTGGATTTGTAACGGCGCGCGATTTTTCTACCTCTCTCAGCTTTAACACCACTTTTTATGGTGTTTCACAGCTAAAAGTTGGTAACTTTGAAGGTTTACGCCATACAGTTCGGCCCAACATCAGCTTTAGCTACCGTCCCGATTTCTCCGATGAACGATGGGGGTACTTCCGCGAAGTACAGAGGGATACGCTCGGAAACACCGAAACATATTCCATTTTTGAAGATGAAATATTTCGCGGCCCCTCTGCAGGCGAGCAGAGAACCATGTCGTTTGGAATAACCAATATTTTTGAAACCAAGCGTGTTCGCCGCGACTCCACCGGCGAAGTAAACTCTACCAATCTGCGCCTTATTGATAATCTTTCGGCCACATCGAGCTACAACTTTGCTGCCGACAGCCTGAACTTCGGCAGAGTTAATCTTCGGCTCTCTTCCCGCGTTGTAGATGGCCTTCGAATTTCAGCCAACGCATCATACTCTTTTTATGACACCGACACGAACGGCCGGGAAATTGGCCGGTTTATTTGGGAAGACACTAATAAATTTTTAAGGCCTCTTAACTACAGCCTGAACCTTTCGACGAATATTCGCCAGGGAAGTCGGGGTCTCCGCGTGAGTACTCCAATTTACAGGCCATACGATCCTTACGATCAGGCCTTTTTTGGTCCTGTCGACAATCGTTTTTTCTCCAGCCCCGTACAGGACTTTAGTTCACCTTTTGAAATGGGGCTCGACTTTAGCTACCGAATTTCATACAGACCAGGAAATAGCGCTACTAAATCAGCTATTTTAAACGCCAACAATATTCGCTTTAACCTTACTCCAAAGTGGAGCGTAAGTACGCGCCTTGGTTACGATTTTATCGAAAAAGAGCTTACGCCCTCTCAGTTTAGCCTGCGACGGACGATGATCTGCTGGGACCTTTCATTTCAGTTTAACCCATTTGGTGATTTTCAGTACTACAGCTTCAGGCTGAGCCTTTCCGGAGGACAAATACAGAGCTTGTTTCAAAAACTGCCCGGACTGAATAACCTTGAGCGCAGTTCTTCTCCCAACGGACGGCGCCCGCCACGCTTTTAATCTCCCATTGGCTGTTCATTTTTTTATCTTTGATGAGTATTTAATCAAACAGTAGTTATGCAAGACGGCGCACGATTTTTTGCTTATGCAACATGGGCAATTATGATCTCTCTGGGGATCATGATTTTCTCACACCAATTCGTATTTCTAACCGAAAATTCTTTGCTTTCGCTGGGAGTTTGGGTGCTCGCTTTTGGAGTGATGTACGGCAATTTTACTTACGCTGCCATAAAGCGATACATCAAAAAAGTGCCTGCACCAACCAACACACATATACTGCTTTCGTCCCTTATTTTTGCCCCACCGGCGGCATGGGTACTCACTATTGGAAATAATCCAATTTCAATCAATTTATTAATTATTGCGGTATTGGCAGGGTCTGTTGCGCTGGGGAATCACTATGGCAATGTTCGAGGCATTAAAGACCGTTACGAATATGTGCAAAAGCTTAAAGCCTATCAGAAAGAACAAAAAGAAAAAAATTCATCATAACCCCGAGATCCAATATTTATGCAACAGGTTCAGCTACGGTCTCTGACTCGACAATAGTAACATCTTTACCGGTAACCTCTTCCAGCAAGAGATTTTTTCTCATGGCTCCCCATATTTCAAGCTGAGGGTCTTCTTCGGTAAATATTTCGATGGTTATATTTTCCGCCGTTTTAGACACCTTCATAGAGCGAACATTCTGGTAGTGGCTTCGGTCCAGCCCGTCCGCAATTCGCATGATGGCAGAAAGTTTTTTTACTCTTTTCTTAAGATCTTTTTCCAGCTTCTTATAATGTTTATGCCTGAGCTTGGGCGTGGATCGACGGTGATAGCGGGCCACATTGGCCATAATTTCAATTTCATCTTCAGTAAAGCCCTTCAAATCGGCGTTTCTGATAAGATACAGGGCATGTTTATGGTGTTTACGGTGTGATATGTGATAGCCAATATCGTGCATATAGGCCGCATAAGTGAGCAGCTCCCGATCGTTTTCGGTAAGCCCCAGATCATCTTTAAATTCTTCGAATAGCTCATTACACATTTTGGCAACATGCCTGGAGTGTGTCTCATGCCATTTGCACTTCTGTACAAGCTCCATCACGCTGCGGTGCCTTGGGTCTTCGATGGAGAGATTTTTCTTTAACTCCTTTAGCTCCTGATTGATATATCGAATGATCATTCCTTCTCGCAGCGCCTGTGTAGAAATCTTGACCTCTTTTATTCCGAATGTTTGCAGAACATATCGCATCAATACCAGACCTGCCGGCAATAAATCGACCCGTTTTTCATCCAAACCTTTTAACTTTCGCCGCTCATCAGCATTCATGGCGATTACCTCGTTATACAGCTTATAAAATTCCTCGGCTGTAAACCGGAGCTCGTTCACCGACATGGATGGTGAATATTTATTGTGGTCTGCAACCATCAAAGCAATGTTTTCCATTGTGCCGGACGATCCGATTAATATATCGCCGCGATGCATCGCAAACGACTGGGCTACTTCTGTAAGCTGGTGACGGTAGTGGTCTTCGAGATTCGATATTTCTTCCGGTGTTATGGGATCGTTCTTCACAAAACGCGACGTCATTTTAGCAACGCCCATCTTCTTGCTGCTCACATGATATAATTTTTCGTGATCCGCCAGAATGAATTCCACGCTGCCCCCTCCAATATCCATAATCAAAGAAGGGGCTGAAGTTGGCATAGCCACTCCATGCTGTACGGCCAGGCCAATAAGTTCTGCCTCAATCCGCCCGGGAATGGCACTGATTTTTACTCCCAGATCATCAATTACTTTCTGAATAAATTCACCGCCATTTTCCGCTTCCCTGATTGCGCTTGTGGCATATGCCAATATCCGTTCAGAGTTCTGGTGATCACTAAGCGTTTTTATCCGTTTTAAAGCATCATACCCTCGTTTAAATGCGGCATCAGATAGCCGATCGCCCATTCCTTTATCCTGAAGCAACACCATTTCCTTCAGTTTATCAACCGTGTAAAAACTGCCATCGGGATAAATATCTACAATAACCGCGTGAAAAGAGTTTGTGCCAAGATCAATGGCGGTTACGCGTTTCACCGGTTTATTTATAACGGGTTCATCCATACCGTAGAGGACTATTTCATAATTATCTTTTAAAAATGATAACGAAACTAAAGAAGAATTTCTTTGATCATTTTGATGGTAAAAGTCTATAAAATAAATATTTTTAGGGCATGCAAGATATCAATACAGTTTCATTCTCATCCGCTCCATGGTGTTTTAACGGGCATGCTCACACGGTTCTCTGCTCTCTTCTTTTTGATTCACCCAAGCTCAATTCAAAACGAATATCGATAGACACTCCGGATGATGATTTTCTTGAGCTCGACATTAACGAAGGAAAAGAGAATTCGCCGATTGTACTTCTTTTTCATGGCCTTGAGGGCAACTCGCGCCGGTACTACATCACCCGGCTGGCAAAATCCTTTTTAAATGAAGGTTACTCAACAATTGCCGTAAATTTTCGGAGCTGCAGCGGCAATATCAATCGAAAGCGACGGTTTTATCACTCCGGAGAAACCCGGGATATTGATACCGTTATCCGTTGGGCAGCAGATACTTTTCCTCAACGGCCAATTTATGCTGTTGGCTTTTCACTGGGCGCAAGTGCTCTTCTAAATTATCTTAGAGAGAATGGAACACATCATCCTGTTTGCGCAATTGCCGCGGTCTCGACGCCCTTTGATCTGAAAAAAGGTTCTCTGAATCTCAACAAAGGCTTTAATAAGATTTACACCCGCTACTTCCTGGATTCTTTGGTTCAAAAATTAGATCAAAAACGAAAAGTATACCCCGATCTGCCGAATTTTACAGGATCAACGCTGTATGAATTTGATGATCAGGTAACAGGACCCGTTCATGGATTTACCGGCGCCGACCACTATTACGAAAGCTGCTCAAGTGCTTTTTTTATGAACCAAATCAAGACAAGAACACTTGTGGTTCATAGTATGCAGGATCCGCTTTGCCCATTTCAATGGACACCAGTAAACGAGATCAAAGGCAATCCGGCCATAAAAACTGCCTTTACCAAACGGGGAGGGCACGTTGGTTTTTGGAGCCTGCCGCCCGGCTGGATTAATCATACAATCACGTCATATTTTAAAACCATATAGAACGTGAAGCAGGGTTCAGTAACTGCACGATCATTTCCTTATCTTTGTTCTTTCTTCAAACCGAAAACAAATTGACCTAATACGGAATTTATGGTTGTAATTATTGGAGCGGGGCCTATAGGTCTTGCAACCGCAATAGAACTTAAAAAGAGAGGAATCAAAAGCAGAATAATTGAGCGTGGCTGCCTGGTGAACTCTATTTTTAACTACCCGACAAACATGACGTTTTTCTCCACTTCCAATAAGCTGGAAATTGGAAATATTCCTTTCATTTCGCACGGGGACAAACCCACACGTCAGGAAGCGCTTGAATATTACCGCCGAGCTGCAGAGCATTATGATCTTGACGTTCGGCTATACGAGGAAGTTAAAGAATTAAATGGAAGTGATGGAGATTTCGAGATTGTAACCACAAAAGAAACTCATAAAGCAAAAAAAGTTGTACTGGCTACCGGTTTTTACGGGCAGGAGAATCGAATGAACATTCCCGGTGAGGAGCTTCCAAAAGTAACCCACTATTACGATGAGCCTCACAAATATGCCTGGCAAAATGTACTGGTAGTTGGCGCTGGTAATTCGGCTGTGGATGCAGCTCTTGAAACGTATCGCTGTAACGCCAACGTCACCATCGCTGTTCGGGAAAATGAGCTTAAACCTTCTATTAAATATTGGGTTAAACCCGATATTGAAAACAGAATAAAAGAGGGATCTATTGCGGCTTACTTTAATACCGATCTTGTTGAAATTCGTGAAAAGGAGGTCGTCATTAAAACTGAGAATGGTCTTAAAACCTTAGAAAATGACTTTGTTCTGGCAATGACCGGATACCACCCACACTTTGGATTAATGGAAACCATGGGCATTGAGCTGACAAAAGATGATAAAAAAATGCCGGTTTTTGATGAAAACTCTCTTGAAACAAATCGAAAAGGCTTATATGTAGCAGGTGTGGTTTGCGGTGGAATGGATACAAGCAGCCTGTTTATCGAGAACACTCGTGTTCACGCCGAACACATTGCGGGGCATGTGGAGAGTAATTATAGTTAATTATCTTATGACTCCCATGCTTTTGGTATAGACTTTATCCAATATCATTGTGTGTGGTAAATCCATATTTAAACTCCGGTAGTTTTTCCGTTAAATTCATTTTATAGGCTAATACTGAAAGAACTGCTTGATCTTGCCTGTGATTTGTTCTATTTGACCCAGCTGGTGCAATGCAATCTCTATTCAATGCACATTCACACCATGCTTTAGCCAATTCCCTGGCTCTTGTATTTTTGTAGTCAAAAGCTACGCATGCTCCATTTAAATTCCGTTTTGCCAGAATGCTTTTTGGTGCATTAAGATATTTCAAGGTTCTTTTATGGGTCCAGCGCTCAACCGTTTGCGCAGAAATAGGCGAGTAAAAACCATGACTACATATAATTTTTTTTAAATGGTTTAGATTATTGTAGACAATGTTCCCTGCATCCATCCATACTACTTTGCATTTATGCTTTTGTAGTTCATCCCAAATTATAACGGGCTTCCAGGCATACTCACCAGCATTCTTCTTGATGTTGAAGTATGCTGGATATAACGAGTAGTTAAAATTTTGATATTCTACGCTATTAAATTTATTCTTCAGAATTGATTTTTCACCACTTGTTAAACCTAAATCATAAAACACTTTTTTAGACTCACTTTCGAATTCTTCTAGAGAACTTAATAATTGCAACGCACTCTTGAAGTGAGACGAATCTGCACCTGTTACAAAAACAAAATCTCCAGTTATTCTTTGACTCAAAAAAGGAATTATCTGAATATTATTTCTTAACTTATGAACATATTTTAATATAAAATTCCTATCTAACACTGAAAAAATTTATTTTTGATGTTATCAAATGTGACTAATTCTTTGGTTTAAAATGCATCTTTAAAATGAAAAAAGTTCAAAAATTGAATACGGAAAATTAAAAAATCGTACTAGTACAATTTAAATTTTTTAATCTGCATCTTTTAAGTGACAATGGATTTCATACAGCTCAGTAAGTCCATCATGTTTTAATCTCATCATAAGTGAATCGTAATTTTCAACGATTTGTGAGTATGGGCGTGAGTATGTTTTCATTAAATCTGTATCAACTTCTTCTGGAGAAACAGATAAATATGTAAAAACAGCCGGAAGTGAACGCTCTCTTTTTTCAGCTGTCATCAAGTCATTTTCGTAGGAAATACGTAAAAACTCCATCTTTTTTAAAATACTTTTCTCTTTAGCATGCCATCTAATACGATTTTTAACCAAATTGATAAATGAGTCCTCCGATAAAACATGCCTATCTATCTGCTCTTTTTGCTTTATCTCGGTGTGATAGTGACCGGTTTGAGCAGCAATCATATTTGAAAGAACCTGATTTACGATATCTTCGCGTTCCAGGTAAAGAATTTTCCAACCAAGCTTATAGAGCCATAGAATATTTCGTGCAATATATCGTCCATGATAGATAAACAGTGTCGCTCCATATACTTTGTTTTTAAAAGGCCATTTTCTTCGATAGAGGTATGGAATTGTAAATAGACGGGCTGTTTTTTGTCCAAATTCACTCTTTAAATATCCATCCGTTTGGGTAAGAATTTCTCCCTCGCAGTGAATATGAGAATGAGAGTCTAGTAGCTTTCGCAGTAACGTTGAGCCCGATCGACTTTGACTGAAAATGATAAAAGGAGAATTCATTTTTTGTACCTGTTTTGAGCTTTAAGCCGTGCCGGTTAAATCCTCCAAAAAATGGGCAAATTCTGAGTTCCTTATTGCTTCGATTACTTCATCATAATTATCCAGGACTTCTTCCAGGTTTTCAGGAGATGTTTTCACATAATTAGTATAAACAGGCACAGAATATACACCTAAATAGTCAAACACCTTGTCCATGGTACCTTGGTGATTCTCCTGGCTTAGCAGGTCTCGCTCATAATTAATATATAGATGGTCTATTCCCCTTAGCAGCTTCTCTTTTTTATTGTAATAGGTATCTATTCGCCTCACCTTTTCAAGGAGTTTTACAGGGTTGATATTAAACTTTTGCCCGGCTAATGAGTTTTCCCTTTTGTCGTGCCATTTTCCTCGTTGTACACCGATAAAAACAGATATGGCCTGTCGAACAAAACTATCTCTCTTCAAAAAAATTATTTTGTTTCCTGTCAAATAAGTATCTCTGATTTTATCAACATCACTGTATTGCTCTTCGAGCTGAAAGAGTTTTGCTTTATGGCCATAATATATTTTCCCATAAAGCTTCGCTCTGTTTTGAAGATATCTTTTAGGGAAAAGTGCTTTTCGATGCAGATATATTTCCGCATCGCAATAGACATCGGGATGGCAGTTAAGCAATGTTCGCAGTAGTCCGCTCCCTGAACGCCCATAAAATAAAATGATAAACTTATTTGGCGGCCCTGCAGGAAGGTTTCGCCAAACTCTTAATTGTGCAACAACCTCATCTGTAAATTTCAGCATATACCAACTCTGTTCATTTAGGTTTACCCAAACTTCAATAGAATGCATTCATCCTAAAACTCTTTTCAATCTTGAGTCTTTTTACTTTTCTTCCTTGCCAGTGATGCTCTCAGCACTTTCAGATAATCCTGCTGACTATTTTTATTTACTACTCCGTTATTTTCCAAGTGTAATCTCCGAAAAAGGACGGTTTCATCAATACTTTGTGACGATATGCCTTCATTTTTTGTTCTGTCAAACCAATCAATGAATTCTGCTGCCTGAAGGGATTCATCAAAAACACCCACTTTCTCAAAAACCTCTTTTTTAATAAGCGTAGATCCCGGAACGGGCACCCTCGAAAACAATTCTTTCCTGCCTTTTCCTATCTGTTCCTGATTTAATTCCGGGCTTACAAATTCCTGAGTGGAGCCAAATACCATGTCAGCATGCTCACTCTCTTTCATCTTCTTGAAAAGAGATTCAAGGTGATTTTCGGGCCAGTAGTCGTCCGCATCTAAAAAGGCAATAAGGTTTCCGGATGACTTTTTAAGAGCAAAATTTCTTGTTTTTGAAATTCCTTCATTCACTTTCTTGAATAGCAAAACACTCGGTTCATACTCTTTTGCAACTTCATACAACTTGTCTGGAGAACCATCATCTACTACAATAATCTCAAATGGTTTAAGAGTTTGGTTTAGAGCACTTTCAATGGCCTCAGCTATATACTTTTCTGCACGGTATGCCGGAATGAGAACGCTTATTTTCGGGATTTTTTCATTCATATTGCAGTGTTCCAGCGCTCTATAAGCTGTTCTCTATTTTCAGGTTTTGGCAGAAAAGATGTATTCTTATTTCCTATCTCTTTTTTCCTGTTTTTTGCTTTTTTTAAGACTTTAAACACATAAAAATTAAACTTCGCTTTGTTGGCAGTCGAATTATTCTCATGCAGCCTTTGATACATTACCCGATCTTCATGAACCCTGATTTTCATACCGGCTTCCCGGGCTCTCATAAACCAGTCGGTGTCTTCGCCTAAAAACAGATCTCCATCAAACAGTCCAACCTTTGCAAAAACCTCCCGTTTTATGATGGCACAACCGAGGGAAAGCTGGAAATGAAGTTCTTGATCATCTAAAAAGATCTCATCACGTGTATTGAAATTCTGTTTATTATATAACCCCAACACGATGTCGATCTTACTATTATTTTCAAAAAATGCTTTCTGAAGAGATGTTTTATCATCTGTCCAGATATCATCAGCATCCAAAAATGCTATATGATCTTCCGTAGCCAGTTTCACACCGGTATTTCTTGCAGCGGGTGGCCCCCCATTTTGTTGATACGTATAAACAATACGATCCATATATGGCTCTAAAACCTGGTTAGTTTTATCCGTGGAGCCATCATTCACAACAATAATTTCAAATTCATGATCACCCTCTTGGGAAAAAATACTGTCCAATGCCTCTTTAACATATTTTTCCCCATTATAAACAGGCACTATCACCGACAATCTTTTGGAATTCAAATTTACTCCTCCAGTTTTTTTATGATCTGATCACTAATAGTTCTTTTTCTGTCTCGATCAAGCACTTTTTTAAACGTTTTAAGTTTATTCAATTCTAAAATATTTTTTCCTTCAGTCATGTTTTCACCGTGGCGTCGAACAAACAACGAGACTTCCTCAAGCCACAAAATCTCTGTGTTTTCTTCTATTGCACGATAGTACCAGTCCGTGTCTTCCCCAAAAAGCAAACTTCTGTCAAACAGTCCAACTTTCTCAAAAACAGTTTTGCGGTACAATCCGCCACCAATGTAATATCTGTACGACTCTTTTGGATCGCCCTGATACACCATTTCGTCATGATCATTGTTTTTAAAAAGCTGGGCATAACCTCGAACAATATCAGTTTCCGGGTGAATATCCAGAATATCAGCAAACATACTTAGTTGTCCTTCCGGCCATAAATCATCCGCATCTAAAAATGCAAGATAACTGCCCGAAGCGTCTTTTATCCCTCGGTTTCTGGCCACAGCAGGACCAAAATTTTCCTGCTTAAAATACCGTATATCATATGGCAAACCATTTACAATCTCCGACGTTTTATCTTCAGACCCGTCATCAACGACAATAATCTCTAATGCCGGATAGTTTTGTGATACAACATTTTCAATAGCGTTAGCAATGAACCGTTCACCATTATATACCGGTATAATCACTGAGATAAGTGGGAGCTCTTTTTTTGATAGCTTCAACTCCTTGGTTGCAAATTTATCAGGGTATTGTACGAACTCTTTTAGGGTTTCAGGCACCTCCTTCATATCCGTGCCAGGATGAAATGCATAGCAAGGCACACCTTTGGAGAGATTGTGAATAAAATTGTGAGTGCGGGGCCCTACACCGGGTAGCTGAGACATCGTTGTAAACGATAGCGCGCGATGCATCTGCCACTGCGAGATCGATGAAAAACTACTGCGTTTTTCACCCTTTATTTGTGGTTCAAGAATTGCCATCAGCGGCGCTGATAATTTTATCTGCTTTTGTAATCCGGGATAAAAGTAGAATACCTCTTTTTCCTGATTTTTCTCAACATGGGTGGATGCATACAGGTCAAAATCAGGAAAATTAATATCTGCATCTCGGTTCAGCTTTCCGGTACTGTAAAGACTGTAGACCATTGGCAGACCCTCTTCTATCTTAACAATCAGGTAGTCATCCGCGTAGTAATCCATCCCGGAATTGAGGCAGCTTAATGCTGTTGTTGATTTGCCCGCCCCACCTTTTCCTGTTAAAAGAACAGCCTTGCCATCTATTCCAACAGCGGCTGCATGCAGAAGCTGCGCATTGTTCTGCTCCATCCACCAGTGAAAAATTGTTCGAAATGGGGAAGACTGAACCCAATAGGGGAAATGGTGAGACGACTTTACCCAATACACAGCCGTTTTTCTATGTAAATCGGCTACGTTAACTGAAAATTCACTCCAGTGAAATGCTGTTTTAATTCGTTTGCTGTTGAATCCCCAGATATCTCCGCGATCGGTAAAGTGGCTATGATCACAGGGTGGGGGAATCATCTCAACCCCAGTAGATTCAGAGTCCCAAGCCAGAATGGTAAAATCCGGTTCATCAACTTCATCAACTTGCAAATGAAGAAGTGCTTTGGTTAGAGTTTGAATTAATGCATCACCCGCAAACTCAATACACACAGTGGTGCCTGCGATAGCAAAAAAAAGTCGTCTTGGCTCAGTCTTTTTAACTGCAAGATGATATCTCTTATTAACCTGTTCAAAAAATTGAATCTGTTCTTCTTCTGTTCGAACAGGAATATTCATGCTTACCGGTACTTTCATAAACGTAACTTTTGTATTTAAGACCTGCGCCGGTCCAGCGACTCTTTCAACATTCGTACATAATCATTGTATTTTTCTCTCTTTAATATTCCGTGATACCTCTGGTGTATTCCCTCATAATATTCTTTGCACCATTATGAACCGTCATAATTACGCTGACACGATTATTTATGTCTTTTTCTTTCATCTTAAACCATCTGTCTGACGGTATTTTTTTATGATCCTGGTTACCGAATATGTTAAAAAATCGATGTGCAAACGGATAAAGTTTACATCTGCAGACTGCCTTAAAAATCGTGCATAAAATGTATACACCCTTTCAGGAAATGATACTTTTTTACGGTTGTCTCCAATACGTTGTGCATGCCGATACACAACTCTTTCTGCATACCCCGGGCTGCAATGATGCAGCTTGCTCTGTACTTCTGCAGGTATATCAACTTTGAACTCGTTTACCAGATAGCTTAGTCCTTCTTGTAACTGTATAATCACTTTATAGCGCTGAGCGTAGTTCAACAGCCGGTTCCAATCTATCTCTTCTCCGTGTTTCTTAATCAGCAGAAATGCATCAGCTACCCATCTAATAGGTGGCTCAGGGTTTTTTCGCATACCATGGACGATCGTTTGTAACAGCTCATCTGTGAATGAAAACCTTTGCGCAGTTTCTCCCTTAATCTCAATTGGAACCACCAGATCCCAGAAATCGCTCTCCTTTGAGTTTTTTATTGAATCGGGCATGGCTCTCCAGTGCAGGTCCAGCTCTCTTCCAGACGCATCTTCAAACCCCATTCCCCTGCCAAACTCTAAATCGTGCTCAAGTATCGCTTCATTGGCTGGTATATATCCCTTGTTTTTTAATATCTGTACCGCTTTGCCAGCTTTCACGTGCGGCACTAAAATATCAGCGTCAAACATGGGTCTGGTTGCAACATTTTGATAAACAACAAGACTTAGGGGAATTCCTTTCATTACAATGGCGGGAATATCAGACGCCGAAAATAATTTCAGAATTTCTGATGCGTGATGGAAAATTTGCTGGTTTTCCATCCATGAACGCTTATAAATTCCCTTCAAGCGTCCACTTAACTGATCCTGATACCCATCCTTATACAGATTTTCATAAACGAGCGGCAACAATCGGTATGACCCATGGTCCACCTCTTCTTCAAAATCTACCGTTGATGTCCACTTTTTCCAATATGAAACGGCATCATCCCTGTCAAAAAGTGCGGATTTAAGTAATAAATTCTGCGCGGAATTAGGGAACGGACGTTGTTCTGATGACCCTATTTTCACTTTTCGTCATTATCTTTCTTGGGTTCGGGCCATCCTTTTTCATCTACATCATGAATCGGATCCAAAAGAAGCATCTCCTGCATGTCAGAATATTTATTTATTTCAAGAGGCGTCATTGCAGAGACCGTTTTTTTCAGTAAGCTTTGCATCTCTTCTGTTATTTTTGATGACACCGATTCCGATGACTCCCTTAACAAATTTTCTTCAAGAAGTTTTTTTACAAAATTCTGAATATCCGATTTAACCTGCTCTGCTTTTCCCGGTTCACAAGCCTCGGCAGCTATCCGGATCAATGCATCAACATCACCTGATTCAGCTAATGCTTCCCAAATGGCTACCCCTGATTTTTCGATGCTAAAATAATTCCCTGATCTCAAATCCATTAAAATTGTTTCCCCATCAATCGTTTCATATACAATATGTGGCTCGTCTACCTGTACATACATATCTCAAAAATTTAAGCTTTTACAGTTATGATGGCAGGTTAGGGGAAAAAAAGAATTGAAGCAATTAAACTTAAAAAGAAAGGAAAAAAAGAAGGGCAAGCTACCCATATCACGCCGCTACGACCTGCTACCGCTGCTGCCTTCCGACCCTGACGGAATTCACAGGGAGCTGGCTGTATGGGACTTGCCCTAAATTCTGTAGAAAATAGTTCTATCAATAAATATCCGTGGAGCTACGGGGATTCGAACCCCGGACCTTCGCGCTGCCAGCGCGACGCTCTAGCCAGCTGAGCTATAGCCCCAAAGAGCCTTAAATATACCAAGTTTTTTGTTTAGAAGTCAAAAGCTTTTCTGCATGATTTAAACCTGCAATAGTCATACTTTCTAAAGTAGAACTAAATATTATTGCACTATGACTATCCAACAAAATTCATCTCTTTTCCGCATTGTAATGTTCAGTCTGTTTACCGTTTTTTTTCTCCAGGCGTGTAAATCCTCGGGACCGAAGAATGACCCTGATCCGCTTACCCTCGACTATCTGATGAGCTTATCAGATGAGGAATTAATGGAGAGAGATAGTGACGGAGACCAGCTCTCTGATTTTGATGAAATAAATGTCTATGAAACGAATCCTCTGCAGCCGGATTCCGATTCGGATGGGCTTACCGACTACGATGAATCATTTGTGCATGGAACAAATCCAACCCTCCCCGACACGGACTCTGACGGTATATCGGATGGGGAAGAGGTTCATACATTTGGAACAAATCCCTTAAGCAACGATACCGATTCTGACGGACTTTCGGACTGCATGGAGCTTAAGCACACTGTAAAGTCTGAGTGTGAGGACTCCACATTTTCAGGTCCTTATGATGGGGGATACCTGACAGATCCGGCTCAACCCGATACTGACAGAGACGGTCTTACCGATTGCCAGGAGGTTTTGCATACCAATAAAACAGAGTGTGAAACGACGGGCTTTTCAGCATTTGATGGAGGCTACGGCACCGATCCCATCAAAAATGATACGGATGGTGACGGCTTAATTGATGGTGAGGAAGTGGATATGGGCTCAAATCCGCTCGATTCAAACGATCCTCCATCTCTGACAGCTGATGATCTTAGAACCATTAATTTTGGCTTCGATCAGTCTGATATTACCACACAATCGGCTCAAAAATTAGCTGAAAACATCGAACTACTCCAGGAATATGATGGCGTTTCTATGCGTATTGACGCCTATACCGATCATGTGGGTGGAGACCAATATAACCTGCGCCTTAGTGTACGGCGGGCAAATAGTGTTGCAGATTTTTACATCAGCAACGGAATATCTGAAAACAGAATTGAACGTCGCGGCCTTGGAAAAGCTCCTGTTGCCTGCTCAGAAGAAGAGAAAGACACAAACACACCTGGTTGCGAGAAAAACAGGCGCGCAGAAACCATCCCGGTTCAGCAAAAGAAGTAGTTTTAGGGTTTTAGAAATATCGTGGCACGCTAACACCAACGAATGTTGCCGGGGCATCGAGGCGCCGGGCAATATCAACCCGGAGTATCCCAAAGATGCTATTCAGGCTTAATCCGACTTCAGTATGCACGCCGTTTGATAGATATCTGTTCTCATAAACCGTCCGATCTGCATACGAGTGCCCTGCCCCTCCAAACACGATAATTCCCCACCCCCTGTCGGCAAACCAGTTTAGCCCCATCCACTCAAATGGAATGGATCGGAAATTATGCTCCGCAACCGCAAGCCAGTGTCTTGTTCCTTCATACGGTAAAAACTGCCTTGTCTTTAACGCACCGAATGGAGTAAATCTGCTCATGCTGCCATCGACGATTCCAAATTTCTGTATGGGTACAGTTCCGCTTGATAAGCCACCGGAAAAATGAAGGTCCAGTGTATTTGCGAAAACTCTACGGCTGAAAAATGTTTGAACATTCCAGTCGATTGAAGCGCGATAGTTTATAAAATTAAATTCGCTCCCGATGGCCTTATCACTCCACTCAATTTCTAATAGAAGTTGCCTTCGGCCTGTTACTCCAAATGTATTCTGCTGTTTATTAATGGCGGTGCTAAAGACCAGTGACTGAAGCGTTCCCTCGTCAATTTCCGGGTTTTCCCTGCGAGTGTCGTGCCAACCAAATAAACTGTAATTCTGAAGAGTTTCATCTTCGTAATTTCTACTCAGTTCGTGTTTGAAGGCGACAGCCACATCCGTTCTGGGAAAAATATTATCTACACCAAGTTCAGCGGAAGCAGTCTCTATCCTGTAATAATCGAAATAGTCAACTCCACCAAAAATTGTTGCAACACTGTTCATTCCAAAATTATAAATCGGCGAAGAATACCTGGATTCTGTTTCAACTGCATACCGAATGTTGGTATGCAATGTGGCATTACCAAAACTGAATAATCTCTGCTTTATGCTACCGCCATAATCCCAATATCCTGTATTTGAGCTGTATCCGCTAAATCCCTTAATATTTGTTTTGACATCAAGAAAATCTCTATCATATTTAGCCCCTGCATGAAAACCATCCATTCTGTTGTAACGAAATCTGGGCGAAAGATTACCGGGCAACCGATCCATTACTGTCGAAAAAATCCCACCTCCTGCATCATCGTCACCGCTGTTTGCAGCCCTGGCAAGAAAACCCTCTGCCTGGAAAGCTTTTTCAAAAGTATAGGTAGAATCGATTGTGCTGTATGCGATCGTCTCCTCCTCTGTGAGGGGAATTCTTTCGATATCTGCATACATTGTATCCTTTAGGCTTTCATCTAAACGAATTAAGTCTTCGTTTTCATTAAACACTGAATCGGGTATAGTGGTGTTAACTTTATAGTCCGAAAGTACAGACACCTGTTTAAACTGTACCGCAGGCATTCTAAAACCAATCATCCCAATTTTAACCACGCCCTGAATCCGTACATCTACGGGAAGCCAGTACGAACCACCGAAGTTGCTGAACTGCTGTCTGTAGGATAAGTCAAACTCCTGAACCGGTGGAGGAAAGTCGACTACATCGTTGGGCTTTAAGTCTACTTCTAATAATGCATAATCTCTGCCCAGTACCCAAGCTGTACCTTCGAAAGTTGGCTGCAGGTTTTTACGGGGTATAAATTCAATTTTATAAAGTGGCTTGGACTCAAATTCTTGAGTATCTACAAGCGTGAAGGTATAGAATCGGGTAGCTTCCGGGTGTGTGATTCCAACCATATTATAACCGGCAACCTCTATGTTGTCATCATAAAAGTTTGGCATATATCGCACACCGGAAAAGTTTTGGTCGTTCGATATATTGGTGGTCTGCTGCCGGGTGAGCTGTACTTCCCTATGTCCTTCGTTTCTATCCCAATATGCTATCGAGCTGCTTTCCGAAATGGATACGATGGAGGTATCATTACTCATAGACTGTCGGGTGTAGGCACTTACTTCGTAATTCTGAAGTGATTGACGCCACAGTTTCTTTCTCTCAATGACCTTCTCCATAATGGAAAGACCGGGATCTTTATCCGTCACTACAATTTCATCCATTTGTGTGACCGAGGGAGTAAGCTCAATTCGTAGCGGTAAATCGGATGTGTTTGAGATGGTTACTTTTTCCTGATAATAACCCAGGAAGCGAACGGTAATAGAGACCGGGAGGCTGTCTACTGGCAATGTAAAAAATCCGTCGCTGTTCGATATGGTGCCTTTATAGGATCCATCTAATATAATTGCCGCAGAAGGAAGCGTTTCATTACTGGCACTATCAACGATTTGGCCCTTGATTTCTATCTGGCCATATGCTGTATTGAAAAGTAAAAAAATAAATGAAAGAGTTAGCAGGAACAGCTTCAACTATCAGGGATTTGAACTATTGATTTTTCTGTATAGACTTACGCTGATAACGAAAAATCGTTGCACAAAAGTTTAGCGCACTTAAAATAATTAAAGAGTTGCCTATGTCTTTTCTAAAACAACCGCTGAATCCAGAGGTTTCACAACAACCTCATCATTTTTGTTGAAAAGTACACGATTATCGGTATGAATAATGTATCTCTCACCGGCGCACTCCACATGATAGGTAATATCATGTCCTTTGAATTCCCTGGCTATAATTACGCCGCGATTGTTTGCAGATGATGCGCCATTTGGTGTCTCAATTGTAAGATGCTCCGGCCTTATTGAACAGGTTATTCGGCCGGATGCGGTCCGATCGAGCTTAACGGGCCCGATTGCAGTTTCAATAGTATCAGAATTGGAAGCGTCTGCTTCTAAAAGATTTGTACGTCCCAAAAATTGAGCAACAAACCTGGTTTTAGGGGCGTAATACACTTCCTCAGGCGTTCCTATCTGCTCAATTTGCCCATCATTCATCACGGCTATTCGATCTGCGAACGAAAGTGCCTCCTCCTGGTCGTGCGTTACTAAAACAGCACTCATTCCAGCCTTTTTTATAATTGAGCGAACCTCTTTTCGGGTTGTATCTCTGAGCATGGCATCCAGGTTGGAAAAAGGTTCATCCAACAAAACCAGTTTAGGTTCCGGCGCAATGGCCCTGGCAAGCGCAACCCGTTGCTGCTGTCCCCCCGAAAGTTCTGCAGGACTTTTATATTTATGATCCCCCATTCCCGTTCGGCAGAGAACTTCTTCTGCGAAAACCTTACGCTTATACTTAGGCAGGTCTGTAAGACCAAATGCCACATTATCCAGGGCAGACATATGTGGAAACAGGGCATAATCCTGAAATACAAAACCAATGCCTCTTTTTTGTGGAGCTTTGTGCCGGTTTACAGATGAGAGAAGCTCATCATCGAGATATATTTCACCACTGTCTAAATGCTCAAACCCCGATATTAACCTTAGCGTGGTTGTTTTTCCACAACCGCTGGGTCCCAGAAGTGCGAAAATCTCGTTCTCAAAAACCGAAAAAGATGTGTTGGTAACAACAGGCACATCCTTTTCAAACGATTTTTCGATATTTTTTACGTCAAGAAGCATTTCTAAATCACACATCATCTGCGGAACAGACGCCCTCGGGCTCATAAACCCAAGATAAAATCCTTATTTAAATTCAGTCTATTTAAACTAAGGATAATTTTTATACTTTGAAACGCTCTCGAACGGTTTTAATTTGCACAATCGCTTTCTTTAAAAGCGGATATTGACACCAATCGCAAGCCGATTCACGCTATCGTAACCAATATCTTCAGACCCGCTTATATTCTTTATTCTATACTCAATAAATGGATTTAAGAATGGAAGTAATGTCACTTCTGCTCCGCCGAATCCGTTCCAATAAAAATTATTCTCCGTGAATTGTGGATCTGCATCTATTCGCTCACTGCCAACCCCAACGCCTACGTAAGGTTTAACAATTCCAATATTAACGCCACCGAGAAGAGCTAACCCATAATCATAGGCGTCTACCTCAGTACTTACACTAATGTCATCAAGCGTAATATCGGATGTTTCATTGAAAAAGCTGAAATGAGCACGAACACCAAGATCAATCAGGGGTAGCTCAGAAAAGATGCCTTTTTCAAGACGTAAACCAAATCCATTTTCAGGAACTTCATCTCTAATTTCATATGCTGCACCTAATGCAAATTGGGCCTGAGATTGTTGTGCTGTAAAGAAAAGTGCCGAGATGGATAAAATCGTAATCGCAATCGATCTTTTAATCATAATACCAACTGTTTAAAATGGGTTATTGATTATTGATAACATTATTTTACTTCTTACTTAAAACAATCTGCAATGTTTCCGTTATAATGAGATTATAACTGTTTTCAATAACACTAAAATGTGTTTTAAGATTGATGTAACAGAAAAAAAAGATTAATATAAAGTATACTTGCTTCAATCATATTTAAGAATGTACCATCTACTATCTCCTATTTAGTTAGTATGTGTTCTCTATGAAGGCCCCTTTGGGGGGTAATATGATTTGTAATGTCATACAATTATAAACAGAATCCATGAACAAACAACCCATATCATGAAAGAGTCAGAAAGTAAAAAAAGCGGACTTTCCCGCAGAGATTTTTTAGGACGGGCAGCTGCAATATCTGCCGGTTTTACCATTGTACCCAGTTCAGTTGTTAGCGGAATGGGTAAGAAACTACCGAGTGAAACACTGAACATCGCTGGTGTAGGCGTTGGCGGCCGTGGTGCCGGTGTCCTTCGCGCCATGAAAGAAACAGAAAACATTGTAGCTCTTTGTGATGTCGACTGGAGATATTCTCAGGGTGTATTTGATGAATATCCTGATGCCAAGAAATATTGGGATTGGAGAGTCATGTTCGACGAAATGGGTGACGATATTGATGCTGTGGTCGTAGCAACGGCTGACCACACTCACGCGATTGTAGCAGCCCACGCCATGGAAATGGGTAAACATGTATATGTTGAAAAACCGCTTACACACACGGTTTACGAATCCCGCCTGTTAACCAAACTCGCTGAAAAACACCAAGTAGCCACACAAATGGGTAACCAGGGTGCATCCGGTGAGGGTGTAAACCTGATGATTGAGTGGGTTGCAAACGGTGAAATTGGCGAAGTACGTAAAGTTGAAGCCTTTACAGACAGACCTATCTGGCCACAGGGTCTGAACACACCTCCCTCTCAGCCGGTACCCGACACGCTAAACTGGGACCTCTTTATCGGGCCTGCCCAGATGCGTCCATACAATGAAATTTATACTCCATGGAATTTCCGTGGCTGGTGGGATTTTGGTACAGGTGCACTTGGTGATATGGCTTGTCACATCCTTCATCCGGCTTTTATGGCTCTTGAACTTGGATATCCGACACGTGTACAGGGAAGCTCAACGCTCCTGCTGCAGGATTCTGCACCAACTGCTGAGAAAGTTAAGCTGGTATACCCAGAAAGAGAATCCAGCTTTGGCATGCTGCCCGAAGTTGAAGTATTCTGGTACGATGGCGGAATTCAGCCTATGAAGCCAGAAGGCTGGCCAGAAGGCAAAGACATGAACGTACAGGGTGGAGGAGTTCTTTTCCACGGATCTGAAGATACACTGGTTTGCGGATGCTACGGTGCTGAGCCATTTTTACTCTCCGGCCGTATGCCAAACGTTCCTAAAACCCAGCGTCGTGTAGATACGAACCATCAAATGGACTGGGTACGCGCCTGTAAGGAAAGTCCCGAAACCCGTGTACCTGCAAAATCTGCTTTTGATAAAGCCAATGCAGGTCCATTCAACGAAATGGTTGTGATGGGCGTACTTGCTGTTCGTCTGCAGGAGCTCGATAAAGAGCTTGAGTGGGACGGAGAAAACATGCAGTTCACCAACATTAATCCTAATGAATTCATTAGAATTATTATCGAAGACGGTTTCGAAATTAATGACGGACACCCATCATTCAATCGAGAAATAACAGATCCTATTAATGCAGAGCGGTTTGCTCAAAACCTTATCAGAAAACGATACAGAGATGGCTGGTCTTTACCTGATATGCCCGCTTAGTCTTCACTAAATATTTAACTTAAACACACTTAAAAATGACGCTTAAATCATTCTTAAATCTCACAATTGTTGGGTTTGCCGCCATGAGTTTACTGGCGGCCTGCTCTTCAGGTGAAAGTGAAACGGAAACCATGGAAGCCGATAGCGAAAGTATGCAGGCCGAAGCGGATGTTCCACCAAATACTCTTTCTGAACAGGAAGTGGAAGATGGCTGGATTCTGCTGTTTGACGGCGAATCTACTGAAGGCTGGCGCGGTTATCAGCAAGAATCCTTCCCTGAATCGGGATGGATAATTGAAGATGGCGCTCTTAAAGTACAAGGTGCCGGAACCGGAGAAGCAGGTGGAGCCGGCGGAGATATCCTCTTCGATCAAAAATTCCAAAACTTTCATCTCTCTCTTGAGTGGAAAGTTTCAGAAGGAGGCAACTCTGGAATATTTTATCTTGCACAAGAGCTCGATGATCGCCCAATCTGGCACTCAGCTCCGGAAATGCAAATTCTCGATAATGCCAACCATCCAGATGCCATGCTCGGTGAGAATGGAAATCGCCAGGCAGGTAGTCTTTACGACCTGATTCCGGCTGAACCACAAAACTTCAACGGACATGGTGAATGGAATAAAGCAGAGGTGCTTGTATACAGAGGCACAGTTGTTCATTTCCAAAATGGAGAGCCTGTTGTAGAGTATCACCTGGGAACCCCGGCTTGGGAGGATATGGTGAATAACAGCAAGTTTGCCGATTACTCTGATGTTTTTGGAAAATTTGAGCCGGGATACATTTCTCTGCAAGATCATGGAGATGATGTCTGGTTCAGAAACATAAAACTGCAGCCGAGAGACTAAGCCCATTTGGTTTAAATCTCGCATCAAATCAGATACTAAAGCCGTTGCGTTGTGCGCAACGGCTTTTTTTATTTCCACAATATTACTTTCATTTATAAAAGAAATTTCGGCTCATGCCTGATCCCTTCACCCACATCAATTATTTGACAACACAAGTAGTCGCCTACGTATTTATACCTACTTTATGAGAAAACAGTAGGTATTAACGCCCGATTTTATGTGTTTAAGGTCCGAAAGTAATTTATTTTTGTCGTTTTACGAATATTTTTTCTAATATACAGTGCGCTCAAGTAGCGTCTCTCTTGATGAATAGTCAGGGTATCACACCGGATACGTGTGATACCTTATTTTTTTGCAACCACTTCTCCCTTCCAATCGTAGAGTTTCCACATTTCTCTTACTACATTTTTGGATATATTGTTTGATACGCCTTGAACACAATCTTTAATTCATGAAAAGCTTTAAAATAGAACGCCGGACAAATAATGGGTATGAGGTTATTGACCTGCATGGTGAACTGGATGCGCACACAGCATCACAGCTGGAAGAAGCACTACAGCAGTTAATCAATAACAATAAGGCTAATATCATCGTCAATTTCCAAAGACTAGACTACATCGCCAGCGCAGGACTTGGCGTGTTTATGGCTTATATCGAAGACGTTCGCAGTATCGGAGGAGATATTAAGCTTACCAATATGAACAGTAAAGTCTACAATGTTTTTGATCTGCTGGGCTTTCCTACTCTATACGACATTCTCGATGATGAGGAAAAAGCCGTTAAAAAGTTTTTGCAAGAAAAGTAAATCCCTTCATACCGCTTGAAAAGAGCCACCACATATCATAAAACCCTGAACGCCACCACGCAAAATCTTTCGCGTGTACGGAAATTTGTGTCTACGCAGGCAAAGAAGCATGGGTTTACGGATACTCAAATAAACGATATACGTCTTGCCGTTGATGAGGCATGCACAAACGTTATAAAGCACGCATACAGTTTTGATGAAACAAAAGAGTTTGACGTAGACCTGGAATTTGACAACAGTGCTTTATCTATAGAAATTACTGACTTTGGCAATGGCTTCGATCCATCAACCTATGAAGTTCCTAACCTCCAAAAACGAATCAAACAGAAAAAAAGAGGAGGGATGGGTATCTTTCTTATTCGAAACCTGATGGATGAGCTCATGTACAACTCGGACGGCAGCAAGAACGTGATCAAAATGATCAAATACCGCAATTAAATACTTTGGCAAGCACAGAAACTACACATAATCAATCTTCTTTTGAGCTAAAAACAGTGCTGGAAACCAGCCGGATGCTGGTTGAATCGAGGGATGCCGCATTTATTGCAAACAATGTGCTACTCATTATTATGGGACGGCTGCTTGTTACAAAGGCTGCAATTTTCACTCACTCTTCTTCAAAAGAGTGTTATACCCTTACAAAACAGAAGGGGATGGGCGGGCTCAACTCCTCTGCGGAATATACCATTAAGGCAGATTGCGAAGAACAAGGCTTTACAACAGCCGATAACATTGAAACCGATATACCCATTCTCTCTGAAAAAAGAGATAAAACTTATTTTTTTAATCTCAGAACCAGTAACCACCATCACGGTTACCTGGTATTGGGGCCCAAAGCTTCGGGAAAAGATTTCACCCAGGACGAGCTCAATTTTGTAGAAGGGCTGTGTATCATATCAACTGCGGCGCTGGTTAATTCTGAGCTATTTTCTGAGCTGCAGCAGACATACAGAAACCTTGATCGCAGAATTCATGAGCTAAACACTCTGTTTGAGCTTTCAAAAGAGTTTAATCTGCTGGTAGATAGGAATCAGATTACCCGCATATTCAAATTAACGTTACTGGGTCAGCTTTTCATCCGCACATTTTTCCTGATATATGATACAGAAGAGGGGCCTGAACTCCTGGCCTCCAGCGGGTTAAAGAGTGTGCCCGGTCAAAAACAGATTAATGACCTGTACAATAGCTGCAACAAAGATATTCTGATTATTGAGGAAGAAAAGTGTGAAGAGCATCCATGGTTAAAAGATAACGGAATAGCGGCGCTTATATCTGTTTCAAATCAGGACGAAAAAGCAGCACTTATTGGGGTAGGCAAACGGGTGAACGAGATACCTTTCAATGAGAATGATATAAACTTCCTAAAGTCGCTGGCCAACCTGGCTGTTATATCGATTCAAAAAACCTATTTTCTTGAGGAGAGAATTGATAAAGAGAGAATGGAGGAGGAACTATCGATTGCCAAATCCATACAGGAAGGGCTGATGCCGGACCCCATTCCAGCAATTCCTGGAGTGGATCTCGCCGCAAAAACCATTTCGTCCAGAGAGGTTGGGGGTGATTATTTCGATATTGCGGAAACACCCGATGGAAATTCTATTCTATGCATCGCTGACGTAACAGGAAAGGGTGTGCCTGCCGCACTTTTGATGGCCAATCTGCAATCGATGTTGCATGTGCTGTTGCCCGTAGACATTTCACTCAGCGAGGCAACTTACCGCATGAATAAGATTATTTTTGATAATACTCCAAGCGATAAATTCATTACGTTTTTTTGGGCAAAATATGTTCATGAACATAAAATATTGAACTTCGTAAATGCCGGACACAATCCTCCCCTGCTGCTCAGAAAAAATAAAGATGAGTTTGAAGAGCTTCGAGACGGAGGGCTTTTGCTTGGGGCTATGGATTCGATTATGCCATACAAGGAGAAAGATATTCAACTAAACCCGGGAGATCTTCTTGTATGCTACACAGATGGCGTTGATGAAGCTATGAGTCCCGATGAGGAGGAGTTTACAGTAAATCGACTTAAAGAGACCATATTGAAAAACAGGCATGAAGCCTCCCAGCAAATTTTAGATAACATCGTAGCAGAAATTACGGAACATAGCTGCGGAAAGTTTTCTGATGACGTAACACTTCTTATCCTCACTGCCTGCGAATAAACCCGGGTATTAACGAGTTTGTAAATCCAGCTTGCTGCTGCTGTTCAGCTAAGGCAATCACGGCCTGATATGTTCTATACCTGTTCATGATCTCTTCAACGTACTTAACCGGCTCAATACCCCTGGCAAATCCATATCGTGCATCCTGATAATATCGCCGCTGCATAAGCCGTATCAACGAATCGGAGACATGGTCCCACTCGTTCGGGTTTTTATTCCTGTCGATCGTTAATCTTCTTGCATCTGCCATATGCCCCAATCCAACGTTGTAGGTGGCCAGAGAAAATGCCCACCGGTTTGTGCTATCCATATAGGCATAGTGATCCAGATGCTCTTTTATAATTCTTGCTCCCTCCTGTATGTTTTTTACCGGATCGTACAGTTCTTCGTACGGAGTTTCAACGAAACGGGGAAGCACCTGCATTAGCCCTACAGCCCCGGCCCAGCTTTTGCTGTCGGGGTTAAAGCTCGATTCTTGCGCGATCATGGCTGTTAGCATCAGCCAGTCCAGCCCCAGGGAGTCTGATACAGACTTAACAACTTCATCGTAAGGAGAAATAATACCCAGAGATTGGTAGTTCCAGTCGGGATTGTAGTAATTCGCCATTTGCCGGCTTCCCTCAAAATATTTTTTTCTCAACACATTTAAGAATGTAGAACGCCTTGGCGTATCCCTGTCCTCAGAAAAACGAAAGTGCTTATAGAGAAATTGATTCATTTTATTCTCAAGATCCGGGGAGTTTTGGCGTACTGCCCAGGCAATAGTATCCGATTCAGCAATCACAGGTCCCTGCAAAAGCCCCTGCATATAGCGGTTAGCAGCATCAAACATATTATCGTCTGCTACGGTAGCCAAAAAATTACCGTTCGCAACCTGAACCAGGCTTGCTTCGGTTTCAAAGCTCTCTTCGATCAAATCAATTTCAATATCATAACCGTCTGCAATCAGGTTTTGAAGTCTGTAGTGATAAGAGCTGTTTCTTCGAACAGAGATGGGGATGCCCGATTCTGCAAGCTCTTCGATCGTTTCTGGCGGATTGCCAACATCAGCCGAATAAACCACCATTTGATCCACAATATTGTATGGCCTGGTAAAATTAGCCACTCGCTTTCTTTCTGAAGTGATGGTGTAATTCGCAGCTATCACGTCTCCTTCGCCAAGATTCAGCAGCTCAAAGGGGTTTTCGTCACCTACAATTACAACTTCAAGTGCAAGGTTATTTTCCCTTGCAAACTCTTTAATCATTTCATACTCAAAGCCTACTTCAATTCCCTGATTTAAAAAATAGGTGTTTGAGCTGTAGTAGGTTATCATTCGCAGTACACCAGACTGTTTAATGTCTGCAAAATCTCGCTCTATGGGCTCTACATCCGTTATCAGATCGGGTGATTCTTCTTGATTCTGACTGCTTTTCCCGTTATCCGAGGAGCAACCAGAAACCAACAAAACCACAGCTATTATATATAGCGGGAGTTGTTTCAGAAAAGCCGGATGTAATGTTTTTTTCATGCGATACAGGTTCGTTCCTGTTAAACAAAGTAGTCATCTCTCACATAAGAAAATGAAAGGCGATTACTTTGGTGGTGTCATCTCAAGACAGTAGAAATCATTAACTTTTGAATACCTTTAAACCATTCTTTCGGGTACATCCGATTTTTAAAACAGTGTAATAACGTAAAAACTCTTCAATTAATGTATAGTTTTTGACGTAGTAGAGCAAAAATAGTGTCATTATGAATATACTTTTAATAGATAACTCTAACTATATCAATATGTAAAATGGCTTTCTATTCATTTGAGGCTCTTGCCAATCTTCGCGACCATGTTAATGATACCCCGCCAATGATAATGATCATTGCAAAGATTGATATGGTTGCAGGAACTTCATCAAAAATGAAATAGGCTGCAACTGCCGCAAGTACCGCTTCTGATAAAATAAGGGTTGAAAGAAGAGTTGGTGAAATATATTTCACAGCATAATTCATTGAACCGTGTCCTAAAATTGTTGGACCAATAGCCAGGGCAAGCCCTACAATAAGAGCAGAATAACTCACGTATGGAACACCCCCAACCCATATAAATGAGAGAAGCGTACAGACAATCGCTGCGTAGAGATAGATATAAAAAACATAGTCGATCCACTCGGTACGCTGGCGGATTTTTCTGCCAAGCATAAAATAGATCACAAAGATAACGGCTGCTGAAAAAGCAAGAATATTTCCCAATAGCGGATTCGGATAAAGTCCGGCCTGCTGGCTTTCGTCCGCAATGCCAAGCATCAATGAGCCGCCAAATGCCACAAAAACCCCTATCCACACAAGCGGACGGAAATTTCGTTTAAAAATAAGGCTCTCTGCCACAATCAGCATTACCGGGTGTATCGTCACCAAAACCGACGCCGAGGCTACGGAGGTGTAGTGCAGTGAAGCAATCCAGAAGGTAAAGTGAAGACCCAGGCAGGCGCCTGCGCTGATCATTAAAAAGGGAGATGCCCCCTCACTTTTCAGTTCTGACAATTTCTTCCGTCTTGAAAACCAGAATGGCAGCAAAATTAAAACGGCCATTATTGTTCGCAGTGCTGCTAGCACCAACGGATCTACGTCTGTACCAAAACGTACGAGGATAGGGGCAGCGCCAAAGGAGATGAGACCAACCAGCAAAAAGAGTACCACCTTACCCGTTGGAATTTCGGATGGAGTTACATTATTCAAAACTCAACTACCTAATGCGGTCCATAGACTGAACTAGCTCTTCATCTTTTTTAATTTTACTTCCAGACATCCATAGAAAAATCATGCATAATAAAATTAAGGAAATACTAAGCAGTTCTGGCCATAAAAATAAGCCTATACCGCCCATAGAAAACACGACTCCCGTCGATGATCCCAGCGCTATGATCTCGGAGTAGGTTGCCCCTTTCACTATTTTAAGCTGGAGAGTACGATTTTTATATAGGAAAATGGCAATAATTGCCAAAACCATTGTAAGTGTTAGAGTTGATGCAAGCCCAAATCCTATCCACTGCACAGGATCGTTCATTGACTCTCTATAAATAGGAGTAAAAAACACGGCCAAATTTAAAAGCGCAGCCAAAGTAAGGTAGATTGTTTGAGGTCGTTGTATCACAAGCTGTTGATATTTATTTATGATTGCTTTACATGCTATTCTCTCTCACGGAGGTAGCCGCCTGTAAGTTAGGCATTCCCTTTCTGCTTCTTCAACTTTAAATATGAAGAAAAAAAGCCGCCTTATTCATGGCGGCATCTATTTTTATAGGGATAGGCCGGGCTCAATTATTTGATGGCTTTCAGCCTTTCAGAAACGGAATCGTACGCTGAATAGAGAACCGGCACAAGCACCAGGGTTAAAAAGGTTGCAAAGGTAAGCCCACTGATAATGGCAATTCCCATCGGGCCCCAAAATGCCGTGTTTTCTGAGCCAAACTGCAGCTGCGGATCAAAATTTGCAAACAGCTCCACAAAGTTAATATTGATCCCAAAAGTGAGTGGAACCAGGCCTAAAATTGTGGTCAGTGCGGTAAGCAGCACTGGGCGAAAACGGATCAAACCGGCTTCAATAATTGCGTTTTTCTTGCTCATTCCCTGGTCTATCAACTGCTTCACATAATCCATCAACACAATATTGTTTACACAAACAATACCTGCTAGTGAAATAATCCCAATAAACGTCATCAACCCAAAAGCAGTGCGGGTCATCACCAGACCTAAAAGAACACCGATGAGACTGAGACCGACGGCTGTTAAAATGATAAGCGGAGAAACGATATTATTGAACTTAAGCAGCATCACAAGAAAGATGAGTGCAAAACCAACAGCAAGAGCCGATGTTAAGAACCCGAAGGATTCCTCTTGGTCTTCATTTTCTCCGGTGTACTCCACACTATATCCTGCGGGAATATTTTCTACATAATCCGCAAGTAATGCCTGGGATTGTGCGAGAACTTCGGGCCCGCTAAAACCGGGAGCTGCCTGCCCCTCGATGGTGGCCGTTCTCTGCAGATCAAGTCGGGTGATGGTTCCCAGCCCGGAGCCCTCTTCAAACGACGCCACAGAAACAAGCGGAATGGTTGTTCCGGCCATTGTTTGAATGTTCAGATTTTTGAGGCTTTCCAGTGTGTTGCGATCTTCAGGTCTCAAGCGGACTACGATATCGTACTCATCTTCTCCATCGCGCCACTTGCTCGATTCCAGCCCATTATTTGCTATTCGAATGGTTTGGGCCACATCGGCCATGCTCAATCCCAACCGGCTTGCTTTTTCATAATCCACAAGTACACGGTATTCGGGCAATCCGCCACTGATGTTATTCCTCACGTCCACTAAGCCCGGTACCTCCTGTGTGGTGGACGCTTCTGTAAGAATTTCGGTGATTTCCTCCGATATTCGCACGATTTCATCAAAATTCTCCCCGGACACCTCAATATTTACCGGTGCTCCTGTTGGAGGGCCCAGCTCTTCACCCTCAATGGTAATATTTATATCGGGAATGTTGTTAACCTTATCTCTGAGTTTTGTAATGGTTGTACTCGATGGTTCGGCACGTTCTCCAAAATCAACAAGATTTAGTGTTAGCCTCGATAGTTCGGGACTTTGGGCTCCTCCACCAAAAAGCGGGTCTCCGGCCACACCCACATTTGTTTGAATGCTCTCTACATTTGCCCGGACATTTTCATCATTTTCGATAAGATCATATACGCGCTGCTGAACCTCTTTTGCTATTTCGTTGCTCGCATCCACGTTCATACCTATTGGCCCTTCAAGCTCAATAATGATTCGGTTAGGATCGGTTTCGGGGAAAAACTCAACCCCTGTGGGTGCAACACCAAACATCGCAAAAATTGCAAACAGGGCACCAAATACACTGTTTAATAATACGGCTCTGTTATCCGTGAGAATAATGGACTTATCAACCCTTCTCAGAGATCCTATAAAGCCAAGAACTACCAGCAGGATAGGTACTGACATTAATACCAGCCATACTTCTATCGTAACTGATTTTGACAGCGATACCAAAAAGAGAACGGTCGCGTTCAGCAGCCCAAGAAGCACACCTGATACAACCGAAATTTTTCCGCCTCTGTACACTGCCTCAAACGAATGTATGATCACCAATAAGATTCCGATTACGGCGAGAACACCCGCTGCATACAGTAGAAACATTCCCGCTGAAGAAAAAATACTTACCGAACCACCCACAATTGCAAGAAGTAAAGCCAGGGTAAGGCTGCCAAGTGCGGCGGTATTTATCAGCAACGAATACTTTCTTGAATAGTCCCTTTTCAAAAAATTCCGCATTATAACCTTGTAGTACTTCAATATTCTGGGAAGAGTTTTCTCCATGAATACTGCAGAGATGGGCTTTATGAAATATCTGTACGAAACAAAGAAGAAAACGATGGTTAGCAACGTAACAACAAGCGTGATGATATTTGCCACGCCGATGGCAATTGCTGCGAATACCAATAGTCCGGCTACAATTCCTTTCACTAGCTTCGGCTTGGGTTTTGCCTCATCGGTATCGAGTTTTACAAGGTAGGCTGTAAGAACCGGATAGAGTACAAGAGCCACAAACAGAGAACAAAGGAGTACAATAATGAGGGTTAGAGGGAGAAATCCCATAAACTGACCAATAATTCCCGGCCAGAAAGTCATCGGCACAAAAGCTGCTAACAACGTGGCCGTGGCCGCGATAAGGGCGTACCCAACTTCATCGGCTCCTTTCTTGGCCGATTCGAACTTCCCATAGCCCATTTCCCGATATCGGTAAATGTTCTCTACAACAACAATCGAGTTATCCACCAGGAGACCCAGCGCAATAATTAAACTAAAAAGAATAATAAAGTTCAGCGTATAGCCCAGTGCAGAGAGCACAATAAAACCAACCAGAATTGAAAGCGGAACGGCCGTTCCTACCAGCAGGGCATTTCTTACTCCTAAAAAGAAAACCAGTACCAGCACAACGAATAGCATACCACTGATAATGCTGTTTTCAAGATCTGAAATCAACGTGACAACATCCTCGCTCGTATCACCGGTGATGAGTACGCTTGTACCCTCGGGAAGTGAAAAATTATCAACAATCTGCATCACTTCATCCGTCGTTTCGAGAATATTTACGCCCGGCCGTTTTTTAATATTTAAACTAATAACCTGGTTATCCCTGATCTCTTCCTCGGGTAAATCAATTTTCTCCCCATTCTTATCAACTTTATACGTTCTGAGACGGGCGTAGCTCTCTCTGTCCTGAAAGCCAAAAAAGACGTCTGCCACATCACGCATGTACACCAGCCCGGCACTTGTGGAACCTTCCCTCACCGGCCGGCCAATCACAAGATTTTCTATTTCAGAGGGATTCTCAAACTCTCCGCTCACCCGAATCAGATAATTCATCATATCTACATCCATGGTGCCGCCGGGTATGGTTAAATTCTGTCCCTGTATGGCATTTACAAGCTGGCCAAACCCAAGGCCGTATCCATTGAGTGCGGCAAGGTCTACATCAACCCGTACCTCTCTTTCAATGTTACCTACAATTTCTACTTCCCGTATACCTGAGGCCGCTTCAATATCATCCTGCAGCCTTTCTGCCACTTCTGTGAGGCGGGATACCGGATACTCAGCTCCCAGGTTCACCGTCATAATGGGAAAATCGTCCAGGTCAATTTCAACGATAAATGGTTCTTCTGCATCAGGCGGTAACTCGGTTCTGGCAAGGTCAACCCTCTCGCGCACACGCTGACTGGCCTCGTTGATTTCAACATCCAGTTCAAACTCCACCACAACGCTGCTAAAACTTTCCGTTGTTGTTGACCGAATTTCCTTCACCCCGCTAATGCCTTGCAGCTCCCGCTCAATGGGTTGGGTAATCAGGGACTCCATATCGGCCGGCGCAATACCGGGATACACCGTATTAACGATAAAAATGGGTATTTCAATGGATGGATTTGACTCCTTTGGAATGGAACTGTAGCTAAATGCTCCCGCAATAATCAGAATTGCCGTAAAAACAACTATCGCTGTTCTGTTCTCTAATGTAATTTTTGTGAGTTTCATAAATAAAGTGTGTAGCCTGTTGATTTAATAGCTTACAACCGGTCGGTCTTGCTCTTTCAGCTGTTCAATTCTTTCCAGATTTGTTGTGGTATTCAACACGTTCAGCTCATCTCCGGAGCTCAATGTTCTCATGCCGGCTACCACCACTTCATCGCCTACTTCTATCCCCGAAACGATTTGAATAAACGGCCCTGATGCCGCTGCTGTCTCAACAGAAACCAATTCTGCTATCTTGCGTCCGTTTTCCTGTGATGATCGAAAAACCGAAGCGCCCTCTTCGTTTCGCAGCACCGCCGTTCTTGGCAGCAAAACCACCCCATCAAGGGTAGTGCGCTTTATCTGCAAGTCGGCTATCATATCGGGTTTTACCAGTCTGTCCGGATTATCTATCTCAATTTCTGCAGCATAGGTTCGGGTTTCCGGATCAATTACATTCCCGGCATACGTTATGCTTCCTTTAATAACGCCCGTTCCCAGCGCTCGAAGAAAAATATCCACTTCCGAACCTTCCATAATTTCGCCCGTATAGCGTTCAGGAACACCGGTTACGATGCGTACCCGCTCCGAACTAACGAGTCTTGCAACCGGCTGGCCCGGGTTAATCAATTCACCGGTATTAATCATTCTTGACTCAATTCTTCCGGTAAACGGAGCTGCAATACTGGCATCTTCCAGTTGTTTTTCTGCCTGGTTAAACTGTGAACGTGCCTGATCGAATTGAGTGCGGGCATTTTCAAAGTCCTGTGTGGTTACTATTGAATCTGCATACAGGCTTTCTAATCGTTCATAAGAGTCGCGAGCAAACTCATATGCAGCTTTGGCCGCGTTATACTGTGCTTCAATCAGTCGGTCGTCTAGCTGTGCTATCGTTTCTCCTTTCTGCACATAAGCGCCACGGTCTTTGATAGAAAGAACCCGCCCCGATGTTTCGGACGAGATGGTTGCATCTTCCAGAGCTTCAACGGTTCCTGTTAGCCGGATATAATCGTCGAAAGATCCATCAACAACCTCAACAGTTTCCACGGGTACCAGTCTCACGGCATTTCCATTGGTTTCTTCTTCCACCTCTTCGTTTCCATTACAGGAAATCAAAAATGCTGCCAGAAGCATTATCATTGTTGCCTTACTCAATATTCTATACATGTTAGTCATTGTTTGTTTGGTCAATTCGAATAGGTTTTCCAATCGCTCTGTTGTAATCACTGAGCGCGGTTAGATAGTCGTACACGGCCGACAAATAGTTAAGCCTGCTTTGATCAAGCAGGGATGACGCCTGCCGCTCCTGGAGTGGGGTTCCCACACCTTCTTTAAGTCGTTTTACAGCAAATTCATAGTTTAGCTCAGCCTGTTCAATATTCCTGCGCTGGCTCTGAATTCGCTGCAGAGCAGTTTCAAGGCTTTTTACCGCCTGGTCAATTTCAAGGTAGATTGAATTTTGCTGCAGGTTTCTGTTAATCTCCGCCTGGCGAATAGCAATTTTATTTTGCTGAACCCGCATCTTCGTTTGAAAACCATTAAAAAGGTTCCAGCTTAAATTCAGCCCTACCGATACCGCAGGATTCCAGTACGACTGACTGAAAAAGCCCCTTTCACTACTGGTAAACTGAAATTCTTCTCCCTCTACCGGCGACACGGATGTTCGGTCTGAAGGAACCTGTCCGATGTAGGTGGCATTCGCAAATGCGCTGAGGGTAGGTCTGTAAGATGAACGCGTAATTTCGCCTTCAACTTCCAGTAGCTCTATCTGTTTACTGGTTTGCTGCAAGTCCGGTCGCTGCTGGGCCGCCAACTCGTATGATAATTCAGTATCAAAATATTCGGGCCTCAGAGAATCATCATACTCAAGAGATCCCCTCAGGTTCACCACTGTTTTTGTTGGAATTCCCAGCTGCAGCGCCAGATTTTTTACGGCAAGATCTGCCTGATTTTCTACTTCAATGAGATCCGTTTCCAGGTTTACCAGCTCTACTTCAGCACTCACCCTGTCGAATTTTGAAAGAACGCCAGCCTGTACCGATTTCTTGGTCTCTTCAACCGTTTCCGCCAGCCTCTCCACGCTGGAACGCAGTACTTCTGCCTGTCGCTTTGCAAGAAGTGCGGTGTAGAATGAATTTTTGATTTGATTTACGACGGACTGGCGATTTACTTCTGTCTCAATGTCGTTCAGTTCACGCACTTTTTGAGCGCCGCGTATCGCTGCAAAAGCGGCCCCGCTGTAGAGTGTTTGGCTTAAAGAAACCCCAAACTGAAACTGATTTTCCACAGCAAACGGATTTCCTCCACCTGTTCCCGGCGGCGCAATGCCCGCGTCTTCATACCCCTGCTGTTGCCTGTCGATATATTCTGCAAAGTCGATGGGATTGGTATCCGGATTATCATCGGTTCGGGCATTTTCATTGAATGCAATCCAGTCGAGGGCACCCAGTGTTTCAAAAATACTTCCGGCATCCGACCCTGCAAAAGGATTGGGAGCCTTCAAATTTCGCGTATAATTCCCGGATGCGCTTAGCTGCGGATACACGGTACCCCACGCTTCTTTTATTTGAGCCTCGGCATTCTCCACGTCAAGGAGCCCAATTCGAATCATGTGATTGTTTACCAGCGCAAGCTGAATAGCCTCATCCACTGTAATGGTAATTTCCTCACTAAAATCCTTTTCCTGCGATCTTTCCCATAGTTGCTGAGAGTAGGAGGGAGCCGCCAACAATATCAGCAGCGGCCACATTAATATGTTCGATTTAATGATATGTGTCATAAATAAATGACTCTTGTTTTCTATTCTAAAAATATCAGCCACGGTTTACGACTGATTTATATTGAAGTTTCATTTTTTTTGACTGTCAGTCATTTTTAATTCCGTTGTTCAGGATGTGCATAAAGTTTTTCACAAGAGACTCGAGGCTGAAATTCACTTCATCCAGAATTTCCATGTGTTTTCTCTGCTCTTTGAGCATAGCCAAATGAACAATTCCTTTGGACGCTCCCCACATAATAATTCCCAGCTCCTTAGGCTCAACATCCGATTTGATTGTTCCGTCCTGCATTCCAATTTGCAGGGCTCTGGTAATGTAGGTCATAGCTTCTTTGGCGCACTCCTCACACTGTTTTAACAGTGATCCCGGCTTAGCAGTACCCTTACCCGATATGTTCTCGTAGAAATTAAATGCAGAATAATAAATGGGATTCGATCTGATAAAATCCAGGTAGGAGAGTCCAAGCTCCTCGACCATATCAATCCCCTTTTGCTCTTTAAGCAGCACGCGCTTCATCAGGTCATTGAGCTTATTTGAGCCTCTTACGCAAATTCCAAGGTAGATCGCATTTTTGCTTTTAAAATGGAGGTATAGCGTTCCTTTTCCAACTTCTGCCTTTTCAGCGATGGCATCCATTGTGGATCCATCGAAACCATATTCCTGAATAATTGTCTCAGCCGCATCTAGGATTGCTTCCTCTCGAATTTGTCGCTCACGCTCTTTTCTGCTTTGTTTGCTCATGTTTATGACTGCGGTTCATTTTTTGAATCAGAGTCATAAACTACAATTATTCAGCATTCATTCCCACAAATTTTTTGCCTTTTTTTCTCCTCTCTTTTCAGAGATGAAAATCATATCTTTTTGCACTTTTAGAACACCCGCCCAAATGAAGAACAACTCCCATTTAAAAACCGACCTTTCCCTTTTCGCTATCGCCTTTGTGTGGGCACTCAATTTTACAGTCGTAAAAGCCAGTCTTTCTGAGTTCGACCCTTACACTTTTAACTCGATCCGCTTTATCCTGGCGGCCGCTTTTCTTTGGATTGTGATTGCCAAAAATGATGCGTGGTTTTCCATACGGCGCAGTGACTGGAAGTGGCTGCTGCCGCTCGGCCTGCTCGGAAACCTTCTTTATCAATGGCTTTTCATTATTGGAATAAATTTTACGTTTGCCGCCAATGCCGCCGTGATGCTTGGCACCATTCCCATATGGGTTGCTCTTTTTTCCCACCTGCTGAACATGGAGAAGATGAACCGTTTAAAGACGCTGGGAATTATATTTGCTTTTTCAGGAGTGGTTTTAATTGTGATCTTTGGTAAAAATCCCATCTCCTTTAGCTCCGAGACTTTTTTAGGAGATATGCTGATTATTGCTGCAGCAATGGTTTTTGGCCTGTTTACGGTACTCTCTAAACAGTTTCTTACAAGATACACACCCCTTCAGTTCTCTGCAGTTATGACCGCAATTGGTGCATTTTCTCTCACATTCATAGCTATTCCGTTTATACCGGCTACCGATTGGGGATCTATTTCAGCAGGCGCATGGGGAGGAGCGTTGTACAGCGGATTACTATCTATTGGGCTGGCATATCTTATATGGAATAACGGAATCTTAAAAGTTGGAGCCGTTAAAACAGCAACGTACCAAAATCTGGTGCCTGTACTTGGGCTGCTTTTCGGAATTATCATTCTGGGAGAAACACTGGAGTGGCTCCAATACGCAGGATCGGCTATCGTCATTGCTGGCATTTTACTAACGCGCTACGGCAAACTGTAGACAGCTTTGATGGTAATATAGAAGCCTTTAAAATACTTCCTTATAAACCCTCCTGAATCTTTAGGAGGGGTTTGGGGAGGTCAATATTAAAGGATTTCAAAGGCTTCTTATACTCTTGATCCGCCGCTTAGCAGGTATAAAACCGCCATCCGTACGGCCAAACCGTTCGTTACCTGGTCTAAAATTACAGCTCTATCACTGTCGGCAACATCACTCTCCATTTCAACTCCCCGGTTGATGGGGCCGGGGTGCATAATTGTAAAATCGGGGTATTTTTCCAGATGACTCATCTTAATCCCAAATAGTTCGTGATATTCTCGCAGGCTTGGAAATAGATCGGTTTCAGCGCCCATTCTTTCCATCTGAATCCGGAGTGCCATGGCAATATCACACCAGGCCAGTGTTTCATCAAGGTTATAAGAAACGTGCGCTCCCAGTGTATTCACAAATGCGGGCATTAACGGTTTGGGCCCGCAAATCGTTACTTCTGCCCCCAGTTTTACCAACCCTAATATATTTGATCGGACAACCCGGCTATGGCTCACGTCACCGATAATTGCAATTCGTTTACCCTTTAAATCGGGAAATTTTTGCTGCATGGTAAACATATCCAGAAGAGCCTGTGTTGGATGTTCATGAGCCCCGTCACCCGCATTAATGATGGATGCATCTACACAGCGCGTTAAAAAATGTGGTACACCCGGGCTCTCATGTCTCACCACAACCATATCGATTTTCATAGAGCTGATGTTCCGAATCGTATCTTTTAGAGACTCTCCTTTGCGGGTGCTGGATGTACTTGCCGAGAAATTCACAACGTCGGCGCCCATCCGCTTTTGGGCGAGTTCAAACGACAGACGGGTTCGAGTACTATTTTCGTAAAACAGGTTAACGATGGTTTTATCGCGCAGGGTAGGCACCTTTGGAACCGGTCGGTTCAGCACCTCCCGAAATGTTTTGGCCTGCTCCAGCACATATCGAATATCTTTGGCTGAGTAGTGATAAAGGCCTAAAAGGTGCTTTTGACTGAATGCCTCCGTTTGCTTTTCACTCATAGAATCCCCTTCTCTTTTACAACATAAACGGCATCTTCTCCATCCAGCTCTTTTACTTTTACCATCACCTCTTCGTCTGCGTGAGTTGGCACAACCATTCCCACGAAATCTGCATTAATGGGTAGTTCCCGGTGTCCGCGATCAATCATGCAGCAGAATTTTATGCTTCTGGGCCGCCCATAGGCCATCAACGCATCCATTGCAGAGCGCACCGTTCGTCCGGTATAGAGCACATCATCAACCAAAATGACATCGCGGTTGTAGAGATCAAACGGAATTTCGGTCACTTTCACCTCCGGGATCTTTAATTTTGTGCGGAAATCATCCCTGTAAAAAGTCACATCAAGAACTCCAAAATCGGGGCTTACCCCCAGCTTTTCATCAATAATTTGATTAATTCTTTTGCCCATGTACACGCCCCGGGTTTGCATACCGATGATGGCAGGCGTTTCGGGCTGATCAAACGGCTCAAGGAATTGATGGGCAAATCGCTGGTAGGTGCGATTTACATCCTGTTCCGTCATTATTCTGGCTGTTTCCAAAAAGACCTCGGTGATTTTTTGTTATCCTAAATTATGCATTGACCCGTAAGAAAACAATTTGAATAGACCCTGTATCTCTCAGTTACATATCCCTATCTTTTGGTCAATTCAAACCAATATCATTGCAGATACACCATAAAAAGATACTGCTTTTTGCAGCCGTTGTTCTCATTTCACTGAACCTAAGGCCGCCACTTACCGGCATAGGTCCTTTAATCGGGGAAATTCGCGCTGATACCGGACTATCAAACAGTCTTCTTGGCCTGCTCACCACCATTCCCATTCTTTGCTTTGGGATCTTTTCTGTATTTACTGCTCTTGTAACGCGCCGCTTTGGAACTGAAAAAACAATGGCTCTTGCGCTGATTCTGCTATCAGCGGGTGTTTTTTTTAGAACCGCTCACAACTCTTTTGCGCTCTTTGCAGGTACCGCCATCCTTGGCGTTGGCATTGCGCTGGGAAATGTGCTTCTTCCCGGAATCGTTAAAAAACAGTTCCCAAAAACTGTGGGATGGGTGACCGGAATCTACTCCGCAATGCTTGCCATTGGTGCTTCTTTGGCTTCGGGTATCAGCGTGCCGCTTTCTGAACGCGCCGGTCTCGGCTGGCGCTGGGCACTTGCCGTTTGGGGTTTCTTTTCTCTCGCAGCCCTTATCAGCTGGCTTCCTCAGCTCAGAAATAAACTACCGGAGATCAATAAAAAAGGATTCAGAAGTTCATTACGCCAACTGGGTACATCTCCCTTAGCCTGGCATGTAGCCGTGTTTATGGGTGTGCAGTCCCTTTCATTCTATATTTTAATTACCTGGCTGCCCGAAATTCTTGTAGATCGGGGCATGGGGAGTGAAAAAGCAGGTTGGTATCTTGCACTAATGCAGGCGGTAGGAGTGGCAGGCACACTTTTGGTACCGGCATGGTCATCAAAACGGAAGCGTCAGCAGCTTCCCATCGCTGGTATTGTTATTTTGGAATTAATTAGCCTTGGTGGTTTGATGGTTCCCTCTCTTTCGTTTGTGGCTGTATGGATCTCCATCCTGGGCTTCTGTATGGGCGCAAGTTTCGGTATGGCGTTGCTCTTCATTGTGCTGCGGAGTCGTGATTCAACAGCCGCCAATGAACTCTCGGGAATGTCGCAATCGGTTGGATATTCGTTTGCAGCATTTGGTCCGGTTCTATTTGGTGCTTTATATGATGCAACTCATTCCTGGTACATTCCACTGGCGCTTCTCATTATTGTATCATTCATTAAACTCTACTCCGGATGGAAATCGGGCAGTAATGCTATTGTGAACAGCGCTTAACTCCAGGGATCAACCGCCTCCACCACCCAGCCCTCAAGCGGATGAGCTGGATTTGCAGAACTGCAATGGTAATGCTCCGGTTTTTTTACCAATCCCAATTTTACCGGGGCCATGTAGATCTCTTCAGATTTTGCATCTATATCATCTTGTTTAAACAGAGATCTTACCTGCGGCTCTTCACTCCATATAAATATACCTGCAGCTTTTCCCGAAGGACCAAACTCCTGAAGCACCGGTATCATCCAGGCCGAATTTCGTGAGGGGATACCTCTTCGCAGAACAAGCATGACCGCTTTTGAAGAAAACTCCCTGTAGGAGCTCAGCAGATCATCAAACGATCCCCAAGCCACATTTGCAATCATCAATATGCGATCTGGTAAAATCACATAGTCGTAAATTCGCAGACCCCGTTTATCGCAGCACCACTGTAAACCGTCCACAATTTTCTTTTTTACGGAAGGGTACAGCATCAAAGGTATATCTCCCGCGATTCGGAGTTCTGCATAATATAGTTCCTTCTGTTTTCTTCTTCTCGATCTCATTCACTGATATGTTCGTTCCTTTATATAGTATGAACCTCGAAATGCGAATCCCTTACAAGCAATTGTCTTCAGCTTTTAATTACCTGCCAATTTGGGTATTATTCAGCTGAAAAAATTACCCCTAAACTGATTTATAACCGGAAAAATGAAAATTCACGAATATCAGGCAAAAGAATTATTTAAAGAAAATGGAATTGCTGTACCTGATGGTGTGGCAGCTACCTCCGTTGATGATGCTGTAAAGGCAGCGGAAGAGATGAAAGCTGCCGGTTCCTCCCTTTTTGTAGTAAAAGCTCAAATTCACGCCGGCGGACGCGGAAAAGGTCGCACCAAAAAAAATAATGCAAAGGGCGTCATTCTTTGCAAAACCATTGATGAAGTCCGTGATGCCGCAGAATCTCTGCTCGGTGATGTTCTGGTTACCAAGCAAACCGGCGAAGAGGGACAGGAGGTAAACACGATTTATGTAACAGATGGCGTAGATATTGAAAAAGAATTTTATCTCGGTATTCTGCTAGACCGGGCCAAGAGCCAGAACGTAATCATGGTTTCGACAGAAGGTGGTGTGGAGATTGAAGAAGTAGCCGAAGAAACGCCCGAGAAAATTGTAAAAGAGTGGGTTGAGCCCGGAATGGAGCTGGCGCCTAACCAGGCACGGAGACTGGCCTTTGCGCTCGGATTTGAAGGGGATGCCTTTAAAAAGGCCGTGAAGTTTATCATGGCGCTCTACAATTTCTACGTGGAAAAAGACGCCGATATGGTTGAAATCAATCCCCTGGTGCTTACACCCGGCGGCGATGTGCTTGCGCTGGATGCAAAAGTTACCTTTGATGGAAACGCGATGTATCGGCACAAAGATATTGCAGAGCTTCGGGATACCTCAGAAGAGAATCCGATTGAAGTTGAAGCGTCTAAATTTAACCTCAACTACATTAAGCTTGATGGAAATGTAGGCTGCATGGTAAATGGCGCCGGACTTGCCATGGCAACCATGGATATCATCAAGCTATCCGGTGGTGAGCCCGCCAACTTCCTGGATGTTGGCGGTGGTGCCAATGTAGAAACGGTGAAAAACGGCTTCCGCATTATCCTGGACGATCCCAACGTACAAGCTATCCTTATCAATATATTTGGCGGTATTGTTCGGTGCGACCGTGTTGCCAACGGCGTTATTGAAGCGATCAAAGACCCCGAGATTGCCAAAAAAGTTGAGGGTGTGCCCATTATTGTACGCCTGCAGGGTACCAATGCAAAAGAGGCCAAGGAGATTATTGACAATAGTGACCTCAACGTGATTTCTGCCGTTCTGCTGAAAGAAGCGGCCGAGGAAGTGTCGAAGGTTTTAGCAGCTTAAAAGCGATTGGTACTTTTTAATTTAAGGCGCAGGGAAAATTTTCGATTTCCCCTGCGCTTTTTTTATTTCAATCTTCCAGCCAACCTGTTTAATAGTTGATTAGTCATTTCTGCTGAGGCACTATAAGTCCCGGTGAATCATACTATCCGGGTATCTTTTTTAATTGAAGATAAAAACGGCATCTGCCTAACCGTATTTTTCCATTGTTTCAAAATGCGGTTTCATAGGCTTTTTGTAATAAGAACCACAATTAGAGAGACCTTCTAGAAATGTTCCATAAATTTTTTATTGAACTATGGTAGTGAGCATTTTAGCCCAAAATCTATAGATCAATGAAGCTGAGGGCAACATTGTGTTATTTATTGAAAAGGACTAAGTTCATCAAGAATATGTTAGGCTTCTCAAATAAATCGTAATCTATGATTGATAATTTACTAGACCCAGCTAGTTTAAATGATTATTCAAATTATTATAGAACTTTATTATCGATTTCAGGTGTATTGCTTGGTCTCGCATTTGCGGGTTTGATATATGTTATTCAAGATGGCTTCTCTTCTTTTGAGTTTAGTCGAAATATGTTTCTTGAATACTATGTGAAATTTGGACAAAACCTGCTGGTTTCATTAGCCTATTTGACAATAGTTCCTATCGCTGCATTATATCTAACAATGTATCCTCTTCTACTATCTTGTTTATTTTATCTCTTTGCATTCCTTTTCATCAAATCACTAATGGACTATTACAAGCAGTTAGGCTACTTGCATACAATGTTCTCCGAAAAGTTAGTTCCGGAAAGATTTGGTAGCATTCGGAGCTATTTTCGCTACATACTTAATCTAGGTTTTTTCAGTAGTATTCTTCTGCTTTCTACTATCACCATTTTTGTTGTTTATCCAGTTGCTATTTCATACTACACAACAAGCAGTTTACAAATTACAAGCAAGGGGTTATTCTATTCAACTTTATTGATTCTACTTTATTCAATCTATCGGATAATTAATTTCTTACCGAACCTTTTTAAGTACTCACAGTTAGAAATTCAGAGTGGTTCAAAACAGCCTGACAAATCAGAAGACTTTTCAAAGGAGAAGGAAGCTTTAAAAAAGTATCTAGAGTCTCATGACTTAGAGGATTTGAACCCACTTAAGACCAAAGATTTTTTAGATGGTGATCTTAGGCTACAATTTTTAGATCAAAGAAAAGGAGAAGAAGCTTGGTTTAATGTCCATGTTTCAGTTGCAAGTCCTGATGTCTTTGAAATCCATGATTCAGTTTGCTCATATGCTTATAAAATATTCTCGCTCTTGAATAAATCACAGGTAGACATCAATACTTTTGTATTATCATTTCATATCAAAATTGATGGTAAGAAACCACATTCAATGTTTTTCAGAACCACTAGATCAGAAATAGATGAAATTAATTCAAAGTACTTAGAACTAGTCAACTCTGCTTTAGAAATTGAGAATCGACTTTTTGACGATCTTTTTAAGAATCTAGATGGCAGAGAAGCCTAACCCGCGCATTAAGTGGGACAGGCCTCGCCTATTCTTGCCACCTTCTCTTTTTATAGTTACTCTTTCATTTGTAAACAATTTCAACACGTTGGCGCCTGCACCTTATGCGCAATGCCGTTAAGTTGCTTTAAAAACGTCAATCAAAATTTTCCAGAAAATGACTACTCAAGAAACTATTGAAGAATTTTTCGAAGAGCAGTTCCAAAATACTTCTCAATATTTTCTTTATAAAGACAAGCAGCTGTTAAAAAATGGACAGTTTAAAGAATATGCCCAGGAACAAATAAAAAAAGCTAAGAAAATATTTTGGTCTATTGCATGGGCTGTATTCTTTGGCTCTTGGTATGGAATCACAAGTTTTATTGAATACGGTACAGAACCTAATTGGTTAGACCTTAGTTTGGGTATAGGAATATGGGTAGCTCTTATTGTAGCTTTACTCTACCACGCGAAAGAATATTACACCATAAAAAGTTCAATGGAATTGTTTATAAAACTGCTTGATAATCAAAATAGAGAATCAGCTGCCTAACCCGCGCATTAAGCGGACCTGCCTCGCTATTGGCTGCTAGTTTCGATTTGCTCAGCTCCCGCAGTGCATTTTTAAACAAATTCGGTGCTGTATTGCACGGCCCTTTTGCGCAAGGTCTTTATTGGTCTAAATTGAATGCATATTTAATAGATCAGATAATGACAAGTCAATCCTTATTATTTTGTCATTATCTGTACTTTGAAACATGAGTAAAAAAGAGATAGACATTGAAATTGACCGGCTAACGAACTCTATCGAAAACAGTGTTACAGGTGAAGTTTTTGATACGAGTGTTATTCGACTTGGTAAAACAAACAAGAAGGAGATCAAACCTGCAGAATGGCTTTTCGATTGGGAAGAAGAATTATATTTATCAAGCCGAGAGGTTTACAAATTAGTTACTGTCAACAATCCCAAAATTATTCATGGTTTGTTATGTTTGGAAGACAAGAGAGATCACATTTTTATTCACCTTATTGAAAGTGCAAATTTCAATAAAGGAACCAACAAAATATATCTGGGTGTAGCCGGGAATCTTTTTGCTTTTGCGTGTAAAGTCTCTTTTGAGAAAGGAGATGAGGGATATATTGCCTTTGACTCCAAGTCTGCGTTAATTGAACATTACAAGAAAAAACTTGGTGCCACGCATTTCAAAAGACAACGAATGTACATCGAAACCGTTAACGCTATGAAGCTTGTAGAAAATATTTCAAGGATTAAACCCATGGCTATAGTTAAAGAACCCAAAGGAATTGATTTCGTTGTAAAGTCAGAATCTTGGCCTGATGAAGAGCTGAAGGAGTTCAGGAAACTGATGAAAAAGCAGAAGTCTGAGCTCGGTGGAAAAAAAGCGATCCACGATCAAAGAGAATTATAAGAAAGTTTCTAAGCAACCAGCGTAGTTTCCACTCGCCTTTCCTGTGCCAGACCAAATAACCAGCGGCTCAAACGGACGAGTTTATGTTTCGGATCTTTGGATAATTGTTCGCCTCGCCGTTTAAACACTGAACCGTTATACCCCCCTCCTCACAATAAATAGCACTTGATTAAGTTAACATAATTGTTAACATTTTTTCTGTGAAAGAAATTAAGTTCTATAAAACCCAGTCAGGCAAAGTTCCCGTAAAAGAGTTTTTGGACTCGCTGAGTTCTAAGCATGCCCAGAAAGTTACCTGGGTTCTTGAATTGGTTGAAAGACTGGATCAGGTTCCGGTTCAATACTTTAAGAAACTGAAAAGCACAGATGATATTTGGGAGATTCGAGCAAGAATCGGATCGAACAGTTTCAGAATTCTTGGCTTCATTGATGGTGATGAATTTATCATCCTGACGAATGGATTTTCTAAAAAATCACAAAAAACACCAAAGAAAGAAATTAAACTGGCAGAACAGCGCAAAGCTGATTATCTGTCCCAAAAAGGAGGTAAAACATGAGTGATTTACAAGCTTATATCAGCGACCGTAAAAAACGAGATCCCGAGTTTGCCGAAGGCTACGATGAAGGATTTCGCAGTTTCAAAATTGGTGTGCTTTTAAAGCAAGCCCGTGAGGAAGCCGGCCTGACTCAGGATGAGCTCGCCAAACAATTAAACACAAAAAAAACAGCTATCTCACGAATCGAGAATCATGCCGAAGACATTCGTCTTTCAACTTTGGAGAAGTATGCCCAAGCATTTGGAAAAAAGCTCAGAGTTGAACTCGTAGAGTGAGGCAGACATAACCAGCGGTTCATGCGGACTCGTTTTGGTTTTGGGCTTTGAAATAGTCATCGCCTCGCCGCACAACCGCCAAGCCGTTATAGGACTAAATCAATTTCAGTAACTTATAAAAATCCTTTCGAGTAAACCGATATTCATATTTTGATACTAACTCCGCTTTCTTCATTATACCCTGAATATTTAAAGAATATCATGAATATAACTTGTGTACAAGGCAAGGATCACCTCATTAGCGTTGGTTATATGCCAATGTTGGCGGTAATTAAATAAGTAATCGTGAAAATGCTCTCCAAAGTCATATTGGCCGTTTTGCTTCTGATAACCACTTCTTGCATCCAACAACAAGAAAAGGAATTCGAAAGTGACAGTAATAGAGTTTATGGCCCAAGAATCATCCCAATTGATTATGATAGCTTATATCAATTAAAGGAGCCACCAGATTACCAACCTTTAGCGATGTATGGAAGTTTTTTATTTGGAGTCGCAAACCAACAAATACCCATGGTTTATGATACTAAATATCAGCTTCCCGAGTACATCAAAAAGTATACAGACGTCATCTATAAGGAAATCAAAAATCTCTCCCTCGCTTTAGATGTCTACACGAATGAAACTGAAAATTCACCTAACCCACTTATATTAATTATTCATGGAGGATATTGGAAAGCAGGTGATAAAGGGGCATTTTATACCCAACGTGCTACGGAGTTTGTTGAATTAGGGTACACTGTAGCTTCTATAAATTATCGCTTATCTCCAGAGTATAAGTTCCCTGCTAATATAGAAGACTTGAGGGATGGCATACTTTTTTTAACCAAACACGCAAAGAAATATAACATAGACCCTAGTCAAATTATGACGTACGGAATTTCCGCTGGAGGTCATCTCGCGGCTTTTATGGCCCTTTCAGCTAATTCTGATCGTGGATATATAGAAGGATTGAATCCATCCTCATTTAAAGGCGCAATTTCATTGTATGGTATACATGATTTGAGTTTGACAATTCAAAGAGAGCATCCTTTTACTGAGTTATACATTGGAACACCTTATGATTTAGACACCGCCAATTATGTTGATGCTTCAACAACCCAACATGTCGACCAAAATGACCCGCCAATTCTACTCATACATGGCACCCTTGATGGTTCTGTTTCTGTTAAGAACTCTGATAATTTGGCGCAAGTGCTAGCATCAAAAAAAGTACCCTATATATATGACAGAATTGAAGGATGGCCTCATGTTATGGATTTTTTCTCACCCATTGGAGAAAGATCACTTTGGCAAATTAATAAATTTCTTGAGGATCATATGCCGTCTGAAGAAATGATAAATAACGAATAACTACCACCAACAAAGGCTAAACGTCCACGTCGGACAAAAGCCCACCACGGCGCATAACCGATGCGTTAAAATAATTTCCAAATCTTCAATCAATCGCCCTATTACCAGCGTTTTAACTCAGACTTGGCCACTTTTTTCCGCTTCAATAAATTCAGAGGCTAAAAGTTAATTCCCAATTTTATATACATTACCAGCTTACAAAGCCAGGCCGGTTAAACGGAGTGCCGTTATGGTGCTCCCTTTAAATTAAATTCTCTTACCTATTTCATAGAACACCAAGAGTTGATTATCGTTAAACAGATAAATTAATTACATTCCAAATATGAAGACGTTAACGATAAACATACCGAATACAGCAGATATAGATGACAAAGAGGCAAAAATGTCATTGGCGTCTAAATTATATGAAAGAGGGAAATTGACACTGGGACAAGCTGCCGAGCTGGCCGGCTACTCGAAAGAGACTTTCATGGAATTGCTTGCTGATTACAATGTATCATTGATCAACTATTCTGCGGATGAACTTGACGAAGATATAGACAATGCCCAACGTTATAGTATCTGACACAAGTTGCCTCATTTTGTTCTACAAAATCGGAGAGTTTGATCTTTTGAAAAAGGTTTTCGGTAAACTTCATATCACAGAAACGGTTCAAAAAGAATTCAATCAACCGATTCCGAATTGGATTGAAATTGTCGAACTAACAACTAATTTACATCAGGGCTTATCCAGCTATTTGGACAAAGGAGAAGCTACCGCAATTTCATTGGCTTCAGAACATGAAAATTCACTTTTGATTATTGATGAAATCAAAGGTAGGAAAGCAGCAAAAGAAATGGGTATTTCTGTTACCGGTTCACTTGGTGTGTTGATTGTAGCCAAAAAGAAAGGACTTATCCAGGCTGTAGAACCGCTCATAGAAAAAATACAGAAAACGAATTTTCGTATTTCAGAAGAATTGATTGAGCAGGTACTTAAAAAAGTTAACGATTCCTGAAAAGGCTCGTTCGCAACTATAACCAGCGTTTCAACCGGATTTTGCCGCCTACAGTTTGCAATAAAAATTTTCAGTGTTGCGGTATATCTTCATTTTTTATCTATTTATTAGCTGCTAATGGCAAAACCGGTTAAACGCCAGACCGTTAGGGTGCCACTTAGTTCAATAACTGTTCTTTTATCCGGAATTCATACAGTCCTGATTTTTCATTACATTTTATAAGTAATTTAGAATTGGCTCGTTTATAGAAATGTTATTGATTCAAGCGAATCAGTTTTCTAAACCTATTTAAACAGTGAGGTGTTATCATGAACACAGCAGATATAAATACAAAACTTATTGACAGCTACCTCTCTTTGTTGAAGAACATGAGTTCACAAAACAAGCTTGATCTTATTTCAAAGCTCACCAAAACTGTAAAAACAAATGTAGAACACGAGAAGACTGAATTTTATAATGCTTTCGGCGGTTGGGATGAGGCTGAAAGCGCCGAAGAATTGATTGACAGTATCAAAAGATCCAGATCATTTAACCGAACCATAGAAGAGTTTTGAATCAATACCTGCTGGATACAAATATCTGCATTTACTACATCAAGGGGTTGTACGAACTGAAATCAAAGTTTGAAGACGTTGGTCCTGAAAACTGTTATATCTCCGAAATCACGCTTGCCGAATTAAAGTTTGGTGTTGCTAAAAGTCAGGCCAAAAAGAAGAATCAACAAGCCCTGGAAAACTTTTTAACTGGTATTCAGATTTTGCCAATTTTTCCAGCACTTGATATTTACGCCTCAGAAAAAGCTCGTTTGCAAAAATCCGGAAAAATTATTGACGATTTTGATCTTTTGATTGGAGTTACGGCTGTTTCATTCGGTTTAGTGATGGTCACGAATAACACGAATCATTTCATCCAGATCAAGGGTGTCAAACTTGAAGATTGGACCAGCGAGGCTTAACTACGAATTGGCTCCATAACCAGTGTTTCCTGCGGACCGGTACGGGCTTCTTGTCGGACTTTAGAATTGATTGCCCGCCCGCTTAAACGCCAAACCATTAGGGTGCTCAATTTAAATTATTTGAAATAGGGAATCTGACACTTGGGCAAGCTGCTGAACTTGCCGGCTATTCTAAAGAAACATTTATGGAGTTGCTTGCTGACTACAATGTATCAATGATCAATTATCCCACAGACGAACTTGATGAAGATATAGAAAATGCCCAACGTCATAGTATCTGATACAAGTTGCCTCATTCTATTCTACAAAATTGGTTTGAAAGAGCAATAAATATCCCAACCGAAAATTAACAATCTTAAGATGACCAAGTGTTAAAGCTGTATCAAATGGGATCAAACTCATAACTGTGCAAGCTATCTAGCAATTATTTAAATAAAATTGGGATTATAAAAACTAAATCGACGATCTTCCAAATCAAACTCGAAGATGTAGCTTTCTGGATCAGCATGGGATCTGTTATGATAATGGCTGTTCTTTACATTGCGGAAACAGGAATCGTAATACTGGAGCTTTCATTTTTGACGATCACAACAACCGGATTGCTTGGCCTGTTTGCAGCTTTCTGTTTTGGCTTACAAGCCTCTCTAAAAGGAAGACCCGATCAAAACGCAGCCAGGCATCTGTTATTTTCCCTGTTTATGGCAGCATTTTGTCTGTTTCTCTATACGGCGGTATACAACGCCTTTGAATTTATTACTTCAACACTAGGTTGATAGCGATCTCTTATTTTAGCAGTTCATACTTCCTTAAAAGCTTACATCCTGAAATCGGTGAGAGTTTTCATGGAAAATATTGTCTGGTGTATGTTTAAAAAAATCAACCAAATAATTATATTCACTGCATAGCAAACACAGCTGATGTAACCTGATGATCCACATAAGGTTGGCTAGTTGCGAAGCTGATGCACACACAGTACAAAAAGCTAAATACCAATAACTATGACTGCTTTTTTATGCGGGGTATTGTCAGGGATTTTCTTAATGATGTTCGTGTTACAGCTGGCTACGAAGAAATCCATTACGTTTGGTTACATCAAAGACAAATCAGAAGACCTTCAACTCTTTTGGTCTTTGACGTTATCATACTTCAGCGGTAGTCTTTCAGGAGTAATTTTTTACATGGTCAGCCTCTAAACGATAATTTTTCATTAACAAATAGTGTGAACAACCGCCACGACGGTAGATTTACACTCTATCTCAAAAAAATATTGATCGCTATGGAAAAGATTAAATTAAGAGTGAATCCAAAATATTGGGGCCTGTTTTTTGTTTTCTTTTTTTCTTTCGCCACCGTATTTCTTTACTACTTTGCTAGTGTACAATCTTATCAAATGCTCTTGACTGTAGCATTTGTTTCTTCTGTAATTGTTACTGGATCTGTAGCAGGTATTTCAAGATTTAATCAGAGAGAGGTTTTGTTTGACGAGAACGAAATCAAAAAAATTGGATATAAGTCGAAGACCATTTCATTCAACAATATTAAAAAAGTTGAGGTTGGAACCGCCGGTTTTAGTATTTATGACTCCAGCAATAATCCAATCAATATTACAACAATGCACTCTAACTTCGAAGCTGCCAGAGAAGTGCTCAAACAAAAAATAAAAGGGGAGAAAAGTATTGAAATTACGGGTTATCAATATTTCATCAATAAATATCTAAAATGAGCACGCCTAACCCTTGTATTAAATGGGCCGTGCCTCACTCTGCTACGTTTCAAAAATCAAAGTTTCTGTGAGAAGAACCTTTCCGGCTTAAATTCTCAGTTCACTGTACATTTTTCTAACCCAGCATCTATTTACACATCACTCATTTTCCAGGCCGCTACCCCCTGGATAAGCTAAAAGATTAAATAAATCATCTCAAAAATTGCGCAATTCCCTGTCACGGGGATACTCTATTCGATAAGAAAACGGGATGTTACGTGTCTGACCCGGATCCAGATTTACGTCCCATTCAAGAATACCCGTACTTTCATTAAATGTTGCACCGCTTCGTTCCGTCAATTCTACACTGATATCTGATTGTCGGGAAACAGGAATCTGATCTTTCACGGTTACGGAAACCGGTTCATTGCCAGTATTTCTCAACACGATTTCCCAACCGTGATTTTCGCGGGTTCGGTTTCCAAAGAAATTTCTGGATGTGACATCCCGGACCCGGTTTCGTTCAGCCAGTATGAAGTCATTCTGTCCCAGGGATAACCGGAGCGACTCGTCAAAAACTTCTGTTCTTATTCGGCTTTTCCCCGTAAAAGAGCCATTCATAAAAAGACTGGCTTCGCCGTCAATCAGATGCAGTGACTCCCAATCGTCAATTTCTGCGACCAGGAAGACACCGGAATTCAGTTTTGGAACAGTGATGTGGTCAATATCAACATCCGTTTCTTCTCGATGAAAGGGGAGTACAGCCCGGTTTCCCGATGAAATTGAATGGGGCTCCTGAATCTCATAACTAAAGCGAATTTGTTCGTCCGTACGGATAGAAACACCCAGTGCAGTTTCAACTGGTGCGGCAGTAGCAACTACTTCGTTCAGGCTGCGCTGAGCATCCATTTTCATAGCTGATTCTTCCGGTTGAAAATCGACATACTCGGTTGAAATGTCCGGCACGGTATTTCCTCTCTGATTTTGGCCTGACGATATAGTCAAATTCACTTGGTTCCAGTCTTCTCCAGTGTCCTGGAAAATCTCGGCCTTGTAATCGAGCACGAGTGGAGAGTTTGCCCCGGAATAGCGAACATCGTATGAGGGTGTCCATCCGGCACGATAAGCGACGTAAGAGAGTTCCAGAGGAATGGACTGTCTTTCAGGTGAATCAACCACGGCCACAACTTCATTGCTCTGCCGTCGTATTTCATTTTCCAGCTCACTGATCTTCCGGTTTACCTCATCCAGGTTTTCGCTGAGTCTTTCTAACTCCTTATCCGTTTCAATTTTTCGTGATTCGATGGTTCGGTATCGCTCACGGTAATATTCCATGGTTTCTTTCAAACCGGAGAGCTCTACTCCCTGGCCACCGGTTAGTGATTGGTTGGCCGCAAGAAGATTCAGCTCCCGGGTTAAATTGGTTTGGTCCGCATTGATCAGTGTGATCTCATCTTCCAGATTCTGCCTAACTACAGTCAGGGAATCCACCTCTTTACGTTTAGCCGGAGATCCTTCCCGATTAAGGCGTGTATTGATGCTCAGGAGTCTTAAAGATCCCCGGCCCGTGCGCAAAGTGATGGTCTCTTCGTAAATCTGGCGGGGTAGTCCGGTAAACACCAATTGACTGGTTCCGGCCGGCAACTGTGCTTCCGAAGATCTACGGACAAGAGCTCCGTCCCGATACACCGTAACCTGATCGATAG
>CAZJBI010000004.1:0-354993 GCA_964544445.1 uncultured Rhodohalobacter sp. | reverse complement strand
AGAATATACAAGTTCGATTTTCTAACTTCACCAATGTAGCCTCCGGCATACGGTTTAAGCATAGCACGGGTCCATTGGATGCGAGCCATAATGAGGCACTCAATCCGGGCAGGAACTTTTTTCAGTGTGATAATTGTGAAGGGTCCGGCATTCGTGTAAATAATAACTCCCTGGAGCACACAACAGGATACGGTAATACTACACTTGAAGATTGGATAAATCTTTATCAATCTGATGGAAACAGAAGGGACAACATACAAGTAAATAATAACCGGGCGCGAGTAATTCTCAATAATGGACAAGCAACGAGGGTTTCAGACACTGGATGCATGATAATATTGGGTGATTTGGGTGGAGAATATCAGGAAGCAAAAAATAATATTGCAGTCAATCCCGGCAATTGTGGAATAGGAGTTGCCGGTGGAAGATTTTTTAAAGTAGAAAATAATAAAACATACAGTCAACAGATTAATGGCATTAGTAATGTAGGGGTATATGCAGCTGCGTTTCCTTCCTCTACGGACTGTAGACATGGCCCTTGGACTTTCAGTAATAATTTTTCAAGATTTATATGTGGTCATCAAGATTGTACAAACGGTGATAATAATTTTGCTTGGGCAGCAAATTCAGGATCAACACATTAATGCGGAATTGACAATACACAAATCACAGACGATTCAAGAGTAAAAGAGGCAACAAGTGATACTCAGTTGGGACCTTGGATTTGGGATACATGGTAATGAAGTATCCATATTCTTCTAACAATGAATCATTAAATATTGATCAAAAAATGATACGTAAACCCAAGCTAACAATCGCATGTATCATTACATTTATCACCCTTCAAATGTATGGATGCATTCTCTCGTCAAACGGTAGGTTCGATGGCGGCAACGGAACCGAAGCCAATCCTTATCAAATCTCAACGATTGAACAACTACAGGCGATTGATGACCCTGATAATCTCGATAAGCATTTTATTCAGACCGAGGATATTGATGCCTCGGCTTCAGCGGAGTTTCAAAATGGATCGGGATTTAAGTTTATTGGTGATCAGGAAAACCCGTTCACAGGCTCTTATAACGGAAATGGATATACTATAAGTGACATTCATTTACATATACAAAAATCAGGTATGGCTGCAAATTTTATTATACATACAGGCATGTTTGGATATGTAAAAAATGGTCGGATTTTGAATATTACAATAGACAACAGTGGTCAATTACCGAACAAGGTCAGATCTGAACAGGCAATGTTTAAAACAAAGTTGGAGCAGACAAACCATGATTTTGTTGATCTGCAACATGTTAATGTAACAGATACCCGCGGTATTGGTTTTTTGGTTGGCTATAATGATGGCGGAATGATCAGTCATTGTAATGTTAACGGGTTTACAGAAGGACATCCGATTAGTCATACTGTTGGCGGTCTTGTTGGTGTGAATGATGGATTTATTGAATATTCTTCATTTGAAGGTTTAGTTGCAGCCAGTGGTACTGCCGGGCTTGTGGCTTTCAATTTGGGAACAATTAGCAATTCATTTGTAAAAGCACGGGTGGAAGGTACATCAGGTTATGGCCTTGTTGTTGTAAATCATGGAGAAATTTTAGATTCTTATTTTGAGGGAGAAATCAGTAGTACATTTAGATCCTTGGGTATAGTGGGAACAAACCATGAAAATGCAATCATTTCAGGGACATATGCTATTGGAGAAGCTAAATCTATCTCTAATGTTGCAGGATTTTCAGGAATAAATGATGGTGATATTTTCAATTCTTATTCAATTATGGATCTTGAAATAGATTTCCATGACCATTCCTCAGATATACATTTAGGAGGCATTGCAATAGAAAATACAAGTATCGGGATGATTCAGCATTCTTTTTTTTCGGGCTTCGTGTCGCTTTCTGGAAAAGAGGACACATATGGCGGAATTACAGCACGTAATCAGGGTATGATTCAAACCGCTTACTGGGACATCCAGTCTACAGGGTTGAGTGCGGCTATAGGAGAAGGCAGCCCCGACGGCGCCACCGGCCTGACCACCGCCCAAATGACGGGCCCGGCTGCCAAACAAAATATGCCGGAGTTCGACTGGACAAATATCTGGCGAACCACCGAAGATGGCTACCCGGTGCTGCGGTGGGAGGAGCGGTGATGTGCGATCTTTGATCTGTTGGAACATCGCCCATCCTTTTGAGACAGCCTCGGTTCTATGTCGACAATAATCGAAAGATTATGCTTGAAACGACACTACTGCACGTGCATAAACTTCCCGGTTTCTACTTCTCCATCCACAATTAAGCGGTAAAAATATACACCGCTGGCCAGTCCGTTCATCGTAACAAGCTCTTCGTACCGCATCGCGTCTCTTATTTCGCCGTCAATAATTGTATTCACCAGCCTTCCATCTGCCGTATAAATTTCCAGGCTTACGTTCGAATTTTCGGAGATGGCAAAGGGTATTTGCAGTGATGCCCCCGATCCAACGGTGGGATTAGGGTAGCTCTGTTCAAGTTTCACCAGGCGACCGGCCCTCAATGCTTCGGCCGTAACATTAACCCTGATTGGGGATGCAATATTCCTTGCATTGTGAAATATCTCCATAATGGCTACGTCTATATCTTCTTCATCAGGTTCGTATAGGAGATTAACAGAAATAGAATTTCCGGGCTGTATGTTAAACGTGTCTTCATCCTGCAAGGAAAAGTTGTCGCCATTTATAGAGATGTTTCCCGTTAGATCCACCGTTGCTGAAGCCTCATTTGATATTTCAAATGTGAACTGCTTTGTCTCATCACTGTTGATCACGCCAAAATCAATGTCATCCGGCTCCACCGATACAATTGCATCAGCAGCCAGAAAGCTGAGACAGCCGGCTCCCAACGGCCACTCCATATCATTCAGGATACCGCAAAATAGTGGCCCCGGTGAATGAATTGCAAGAGCACGATCAATACGTGGCCTCATCAAAGCATTGGGCGTCATCGTGAACGTCTCCTGATCTACATGTGAATAGCTCGATCCCTGGCTGAACTCTTCCGGGGTATACAGTTTAGCCTTCGGTACAGGAGATTCATCAAGCGTAGCCAGAGCACTTACACCATCAAAGAACACCCCACCGCGGCGGCCTGTGAGTGCATCAAAAAGCTGGGTAGAGGGATTTGGATATACGCTTTCATTAAGCAGGATGGTATCTTCTCCATCAACTGCGAACCGGTCGTATATAAAAGGCAGAGTGCTCGAGCCCGTTCCCCACTCACCAATAGTGGAACCCTCCGGAACCGACATACTTCCAAAAAACCCAATGCCGTGCCCAATTTCATGAAGCACAACGGTGGTGAAATCGATTGTGTTTTCCGGCGGGTTTGCGTCTGTGCCAAAATACCAGTTGGCAAAACTACAGTTCATATTTATTCTGATATCATACTCAACGCCATCAATTTCTTCGCGTAAAATTCTTCCGCTCATAGCGCTCAGCTGTGATATTGTATACCAGGTATCCGGTTCACCCACATTTGGCAGCTGTACAATTCGGGTGGGGCCGGCGCTGCCAAGCGTTCTTTCTTCAAGTTCTGTCCAAAATGCTTCAATTTTTATGGGAATAGGCGAATTCAAATGAACCGACCAGATATCCATGGCGTGTTGAAATGCCTGAAGCGTTTGCGGTGGCCATGCACTGGAGCCGCATGAACTTTCGTTTACTTTATAATCTACCTCAAAGATGGCGGTAGCGGCTGTTTTAAACTGCTTCTGAATCTCCTGATCAGCTTCCAGGTAAAAATGAGCATTGATATCAGTAGGGTCCAGCGTACATATATGCTCTGTTTGAGGGACTGCCATACTTTTCAAACCATTTGCCGCATAGTCTATCTGTTGGGCAATTGCGGGAGGAACAGACAAGAAATACAAAATCAATAGTAAAACTGATGCAAGCCGATTCTTCATTTTGCTACCTTCAAACAACTTATTAAGTTCTGGATACTGCCTATGAAAGTAATTAATTCAGAGCAGAAATAATGCCTGTTTTCCTAAATATTACTTTCAAAAAACGATACTTTTTTTAGTATTGTTTATTTTATTATCCAATCTAGTTATACAACGTTTTATATAAATCAACGAATCATGGCTAAAAGTGAACCTTCCTTACTTGTCAAAATAGCTGCCTTTGTTGGCTGGGTTGGACTTTGCTACTTTGTGGCCTGGACTGGTGCAACGGTTTCCCCGGGAATTGCCTCACCGGAGTGGTACCAGTCGATTCAAAAACCTTCCTGGAATCCACCGGCATGGTTATTTGGGCCGGTATGGACTTTTCTTTATACGGCTATGGGAATAGCCGCTTGGAATGTTTGGAGAACCTACCAATATGACCAGGCACGAGTTGCATTATCCCTGTTCATTATTCAACTGGTGCTTAATGGATTGTGGTCTCAACTGTTCTTTGGAATGCACCTTATTGGCTGGGCTTTTTTCGAAATCTTGGTGCTGCTATTCTTCATCGTGCTCACTACCATCAGCTTTTTTTATAAAAGTAAACTCTCAGGCTGGTTGATGGTGCCGTACATTGTCTGGGTAAGTTTTGCTTCGGTTTTAAACGGCACCATTTGGCTGCTGAACTAACATCTAATCTTTTTCTTATTTTACAACGGTAAGTTTTTGGATGTCTGTAATATCACCGGAAATAAACCGTACCAGGTACGTACCTGAAGCGACTGATGAAGCATTGAAGGGTACAAAATATACTCCCGCAGACTGCACACCATCCACTAGCTTTGCAATTCTGCGTCCACCGATATCATACAGCTCAATGGTAACCGGCAGCTGTTCTGAAAGCTGATACTTAAGAGTTGTTGAACTATTAAACGGGTTTGGATAGTTCGCGAAAATCTTTGTTTCCCGTACCTCCGTTGTAAACGAAGCCACCGGACTCCAGTCACTTTCTCCCCCAATATTAACAGCTTTTATTCTCCAGTAATAAATTGTTGCAAACTCAAGAGGATTTGGTACTGTAAATGTGGTTTCTGTGGATGTGCCCTGCACCGGTAGCTGTGAAAAATCCGGATCTGTTGAAACTTCTACTCGGTAATTTGTTGCACGTTCGCTCGCTTCCCAAGACAACGTTGGAGTCGAACTAACCTGTCCTTCCTCATCTGCAGGCGATGCAAGAGACACTGGTTCAGGCCTCTCAATTATCGTGGAGTAGCTCCAGACCTCGCTCCATGGACTTTCACCGGCACTGTTTTCCGCACGAACTCTCCAGAAATACATTGTGGAAAAATTAAGCATTTGTGAAGTAGAAAACGACGTTACAGGAATCAGGCGATTAATCATTGTGGTTTCAAAATTTTCATCTGTAGAGAGCTGGAGTCTGTAGTTTTCCGCACCCGGAACTTCCATCCATTGCAATGTAAAGTTAGGGGATATATTTTCGGCTCCATTCCCTGGCGCAAGCAGAGCTACCTGTTCTGGAATACCAATGAGAGTGGTAAACCGAAAAGTATTACTCCAGCTTCCAACTGTATTTCCTGAACGACCTCGCACTCTCCAGAAATATCGTGTGTCCGGGGTAAGCTGAACAGGAACAGTTAGGGATGTGCCGTTTACTACATCATCAAACACCTGATTGGAGTGATTAAAATCTGTAGATATTTGAATTTGATACTCGTCGGCTCCCGCAATCTCAGCCCATACAAATCCAGGACTCAGATCTTGATCGAATGAGCCATTACCCGGCAGAGACAGCATCGGCCGCTGTATTTCTGAATCATCCGTGATTAAATCGATACAGGAACTGCCCAATGGCCACCCCATGTCCTCGAGCATGGCACAAAAAAGCGGACCAGGGCTATGCACGGCAAACTGACGATCAAGCTGTGGCCTCATTAAAGCATTTTCAGACTGGCCAAAAGTTGCCTGATCGAGGTGAGAATAACTGGAACCCGGCTGGTAGGGATTCGGCGTATATAGCTGCACACGCTGATTGTCGATCGAAAATTCCGATTCCGGACCATCAAAAAACACTCCACCAAGCTGCCCCGTAACCGCCTGGTAAAGCAGTGATGAGCCGTTGATGTAGGCTGCATCATCAATCAGGTTTTGGAATTCACCATCCAGCGTAAATTGATCATAAATTATTGGCAGCGGCGGATTCGACAACCCCCAGTCTGCCGACTGTGTGTCGTTGTCGCCGAACATACTTCCAATAAACCCAATGCCGTGACCAATCTCATGAAGCAAGACTGTTACGAAATCAATATCGTTTAGGCTAGGGTTTGCGTCTAAACCATAGTACCAATCCGTAAAATTGCAGTTCATATTCACACGAACATCAAATTCCACTGAATTCTGGCTAACGAGATCTTCACCAAGCATGGCGCTGGCTTGCGCAATTGTATAAAATGTATTCGGTTCAACCCCATCACCTGATAGCGTAAAAAGAAGAGTTGGGCCTGCACTGCCGAGCGTATTTCCCCCCAAAGCTGTCCAGCTTGCTTCAATTCGAATGGGAATAGTCGATTCCAGGTGGGTAGACCAGATACTTACGGCATAATCGAAGGCTGTCTTTGCCTGTTCTGGCCATTCCCGTCCCTCACAATCATTCACATAACTTATATCAAAGTTCGCCGTTTGGTTTTGTGGTTCAATTCCTTCAGCCACTTTAGCTCGCTGGGGCACATAGCGATAATTGGCGTTGATATCGGTTGCCGGCAATGTACAAACATTACCTATCTCTTCAGGCTCAACCGCAATGGCTCTCTCAATCTTGATTTGTTGAGAAAGAGCTGTTGCTGTGGTTACTAATAAAAAAAGAAACGTGATGAATAGGAACTTGTAGCTATATCTATGCATAAACAGTGATCAATTCTTGGTAGAAAAGACATGTTAACGAAATTCAATGAAAATTTCGTGCCCTTTTTACAGATAATAGCTACAAATTTTTATACCCTTATTCAGACAGTCTCGCTGCCTGAACGTGCATCCAGTCGAAATTTCGTTTCCTTCCCAGACTTATCCATCCCTCTTCCTCCCAGCAGTGCCACCATGCTTCATAATCTGGTTGGGCCAGGGCCGCACGATCCCTTCCCCAATGAAGCTGGTTTCGTTTAGTATCAAAATCGAGGGCAATGCCCCATGCATGTGTGGACCATAAATTACCACCCCTCATTTTTCGATTGTTGTAGCACCCACCAAAATGATCGAGGTGCAGCTCGCTGATGTTCTGCTCTCCATAAATATTTTTCACATTCCGAAGCACTCTCAGCAGGCTGTCGGCTACTTTTTGATGGCAGGTTGTTTTTCGGGTTCTGATTCGCAAATCCCACGAGAGTTTCATTTCGTAAGGCAAGTCGATGGTTACAAGCTGAGATCCCCGTTCTCCGTAAAACTCATAAAAAGCCGGGCTGTGCTGAATCGGCCAGCCATTTGGATTACCCACCTCGATCTCATCCGGCCGCCAGACAGGCTGGGGCTCTCCGTGCTCAAGCTGAAATGAAAGTTCTTCGAATGCAGAGTTTGTCCGCGGCCCCCAAAGCCCATCAACAGGTCCCGCGTCAATACCGCGTTCATTTGCCACAATCTGAATATATGTGGTTACCTGCCTGGTTTTGGGAAGGTCCGTGTCGATTCCTTCGATTTTAGCCAAAGCAGCCATAGTGATCGGACCGGCGTAGCCATCAATGGCCCCATCATAAAATCCTTTATCTTTTAAAATTCGCTGAGCAATTTTAACTCTTTTGTTCATATCATTTCACCTGTTATTCTGGTTCGGCCATCACTTTTCATTTAATATAATAGAAATCGGGTAGTGATCACTATAACCGGTATCAGGGTGATAGCTGCTTCTGGATGAGGGGCGTCCAAACCGTATTGGGTTTGGATATCTTCCGCTGCTTATCATTTCAGGCAGCATTTCAATTTTTATTTTTTCACCATTTGAAAAACGACCCACCTGCAGCTTCGACCCTTTAAGAATGCCACCCTTTGATGCCAGAAACTGGTCAATTGTTAAAGGAAAGTTATTGTAATAATAGCTGCCAATTCCTGCGTTATGTGTAGACCACATCATGTTGTAAAGACGCGGAATGTTTGAATACTTTACTTTTGTCTCTGAATTCGTTGAGAGAGCATATTCCACCATCGATCTGTTGAAACATTCATCATTAAAATCTCCCATAACAAATACAGGAATATCATCCCCTCTGATTTCAAATATTCGCTGAATCCAGTAGCTTAGCGTTTCGGCCGCAATGATACGATATGGTTCGCTTTCATAAATTCCACTGCTTCGGGCGGGCCAGTGATTTCCAATTAAAATAAAGTCCCTCCCTTTCGCTGTACGCATATTTACCTGGAAAAGGTCTCGTGTGGAACTTCGTTTTAAAACAGCATAATAAAATTGTTCTGCTGCGGTAAATAGGTCTTCATCATATATAAATGCGATATCAATCCCCCGGTTATCACTTCCGTCATGATGTGCTACTTTGTAATTTCGCCCAGATGAACTCAGCTTTGCCACCAGTTTATCGATGACCGGTTTATTTTCAACTTCACACACTCCAAGAATATCCGGTCCTTTTTCATTATTGATCTTTCTGATGATTGATGACAACTGATTTAGCTTTTGATCTAAAACAGATGCATCCCATCCTTTCAGTTCACTTCTGAGTCGACTGCGCATGTAATCCGGTCTATCAACTGAATCTTCAATATCAAAAAGGTTTTCTACATTCCACCATGTTATGTAATATGTATTCATATGCGTTTTATCTGTTGAGTTTCATCACAGATCGTTATTGATCTGCAGGTGTTGGGGGATTTTTATTTTGAGCCGCTGCTGATTGATTATTTCCGGTAACAGAGACGGGTTAATCTGGGGCTGTACCTGTATGGTATCATTAGCTGGAGGAGCATATTGATTATTTTCAATTTCGGTTTTTAGCTGGGCCGCGCGAGTCAAGACTTCTTTATCAACATCCGGATTCTGCATCACCTGATTTACCATTTGCAGAGCGCTCTGCTTTCGATTTGTGTAAGCCAATGCTTTTGCCATAATCAAGGCGTCCTGGCTCTCAATATTTTGCGGTGGCTGCAGGTCTTTAAGGATTTCTGATAATCTTTTTACACCCTCCACCCGCTCCGTTCTCCCCGACTCCATCAAAGCGAAAATTTGATCTATCTGGTTGAGGCCGTCCCGAAATTGTCTTTCGCGCATTATTTGTTCAGAACTTTTCCTCACAATTTCCTGTGCAGCTGCATTTCCCGGCTGTAATGTTAATGTTCTGTTTGCAATCTCACGTGCTTCTTCAAAATTTCCGGTTGCCAGCTGCGCTTCGGCCATAGATTCCTGTGCTTCCGGGTCGTGATTTGATTTACATGATTGCGCTATTGTCAAATATGCATTAGTAAACGCCTCGTACTCTTCAGGGGTAAAATCACCTTCAAACAGTTTCTGTTTCTGGTTTTCGAGCTCAAATTTATTGTTTTCATACTTTATCGTCCCAAGAGAAGGGTACCCCACCATAATCACGGGTAGAAGAAAAAAAGGAAGCAGTATCGCATACTTTTTCTCTTTAACCACGCTCCAGATAAAAGCAAAAATAAGGGCGGCAAACAGTACAATTCCCAGAATCATGAGGATTGATTCATGCGGGCAAAGGTTTTGGAAGATGTTCATGGTTGTACAGGTTTAATTTAAAAGACTCAGCCTTTTTAATAATAAATTGGGATGGTTCTATGCCCTTGGATAACAACATCTACCCTTCGATACCCGGGATCATCGGTTTGAACAGTACCTTCGTTATTCCTGTGTTCCTGATCTCCCATTCCCACAACATCAATTATCCGGCCTTCGGATAGTTCATATATCCTTCGAATCAGTGATTCAACCTCTTCTGCCCTACTTATGCTCAGAGCCAAATTTCCTTGAACTGCATTTGATGCCCTTCCTCTCCACAAACTGCTGGCATGACCAATTATACGAATCGGTATTGATTCGTTTCTAATTAGATGCTGTACAGAAGCCAACTGTCTGGAAACATCAACCTCCATGCTTCTTTCTAGTTCACTTGATCCTATATCAAACCCACTCCTCCCCACCGATGGAGTTACATTTACTGAACGAGATCTGTTCTGTCTTTCAGGAAGCTGTTGGTTTTCATCTGAATACTCTCTGCCAGGCAAACTTTCAATATGCCCCATTCCTCCTTCAAGCTGTCCCAATGAACCTTCTACACCCATTTCAACCCCTCCCTCTCTTCTGCTTCTACTATTAGAATCGCTCTCTTGATCTAGATCAGCATTAACTCCACCACCCGAGGTAGTCAGGTCAGATTGACATTCAAAGCTTTTTTCATCGGCACTCAACTCCAATGTTTTGTTGCCTGATTGAAGTGATACTCCTTCGAACTGATAAGCAGTGCAGGAAGCCAAATTTGCGCTAACCGGCCCAGCTTCTGCTCCTGCCTGAGCCGTAGGACCAGACACACCAAAAATATAAATCTCTGCATTTCCAAAATCTTCTTGAGTCCATTCTATCGGCGATACTGCATCAAATGTTTTCCAGTATACTCCTCCACTTAATCCACCACCTGCTACAGCGGAAACTCTCATCTCCACAAAATGATAGAATTGCTGCCATGCTATCTCTGCATCGCTTTCAATTGCCGATGCTCTGTAGGCATTCACTTCCACAGATCCACTTGCACCCTGAATACCTGCTATTGCACGCCCCTGCCCTCTAACACCTCTGAAGATAATTTCATATCGGTAAGGTATACCGCCTGTCACGCCCGTTTCACCGTTCTCCTGAATTGATTGAAAACCAAGTGATGTTTGAACAGCTCTGTCTGCTCGTACACGATCCCCCATAAACTGTACTTCAACTCTTCTCAACCGCTCTAATAAATAAGATTCCGCACGAAGTCTGAGATTTCCAGAGTATTGACTTAGTATGCCATTATATAGATCAGCAATTTGCAGATACGCACTATTCAACTGACTTCCGATACCAGCATGAGGATATCTTCTAATCACCTCTACCAATCGTTCTGCACTATTTCTTAATCCAACAATCATATCCGGGGTTAGCCCTTCTCGCCTTTCACTATCAAGAGCAGAAACTTCATTAGTGGGGGCATTTGCTACTTCTTGAGAAGTAACGGGAGGAGTAGAGCCTACTCTTCTGAATTCCATACTTTGTCCAGCCATATTCATAGCATAGATCGGTACTCGCCTCCCGCCTTCAATCAATTCATTTAGACCGCCCCTCATTCGCCTATTAAAATCAAAATCCCAAGTTTCGCCATTAATGATCACTCTGTATCGTACTGGCAGGTGCTGATCTACACGCTCACCATACACATCTCCGGAATCTTCTATATCGTATCCATTACCATGATCAATAAAACTCCGGAAATTACCCGTTAGAGTTAATTGGTTCACATTAATAAATAGATCCGTCCTTTTTCTATGTCCATTTTCAAACCTCTCGGTAGACCAATAATGGCCTGATAATTGAGTTACTGACTCTTGCTCCCCGTCACCATCTCTTTGCACTAATTGTTTCTCGTTATCCTGCTGCACAACATGCGTCAATTCATGAGCCAACAGTCTCTTCCCTTCTTTTGAACCTGGATTATATTCACCTGAATTGAAAAATACGTCGTTGCCATGAGTAAAGGCTCTCGCTCCCAGCGATTGATTTAGTCGTGATGCCTCGGGCCCCGTATGGATATTTACATCTGAAAAATCAGCCCCCATTTTTTTCGACATCTCGCTGTTCACTGACCCTGACAGATGGCTTCCGCCCCCGGCATTTTGAATCTTCTGGGAAATTGCAGAGGGGGCTGTTCCTGCAGACTGCCCCGTTTCTGATTTCATCTGAATTTCTTCCTCTTTTTCACATTCACTGCATTTTAGCTGCAGCGTTTCTTCTTCCTCCTCCATCGACTCTTGCTGAATATTCGGTGCCGGGGAGTTCACCACAGCTTCAGCCACTCTGTCGGCCTGGCGTTCATATTGATCATCAGGCGCACCAATTTTGAGTTTTGGCTGAATGGTAGCAGGGCTAAAAAATGTCGTTACATCATCTGAACGTCCTGAAAAAAAAGCCTGATTATCACGACTCACTCTGCCGTGATGGATACTATTCTGATTCAATTTCGTTTGGGTTGATTTCATATCAGCAATTTTTATTCAGAACAATTATCCTCTCGTATGACCCACACATGAAGCCGGTGCCGCTCTTCCGGATACTCTTAGAGCAAACGATTCAAAACAACTTGCATCAGCTCTTCTGAGTGCACTTGGGTCGTGATGGGCCATATGATACCATATGTGAAATGGCTCATGCAGAAGCGTTGGGCCTCGTTCAGATTGCTCATTCCAAAATGGCATGCACAGTACAACAAGCCTGTTACCAGGACAACTAAAAGCATATGCATCATCACAGTTGCCGGCACTGCAGCCCACAAGGCTCACATCCCCGATCCCTAACGAATGATAGCGCAGATATCCTGACTGCAACGTATCTCTAACCTGGGTAAATCGATCAATCTGTTGTTGGATTAGCCCGTGCTGATCAGGGTTGTTAAAGGACAGGCCAAGTTCTTCATTTAATATTTGCTCTATATTCCCGTCCACTGCACTACCGCCCTGCGCATTGTTTAACTGTGTGGTAAGTGCACTGATTGCACTGTCAGCCAGGGTTATTGCATCAGTGTCCGCATCATTAATTATTTGAATAACCTCTTGTCTTGTTCTGCCAATGGCATCGAGCATAGGTTGAGTTGTAGTTATATTTTCGTCTATAACTCTTCTTTGGATCTTCCGGGATGAAACACCCTGCTGCACAACATGCGTCAACTCATGTGCCAGCAGCCGTTTTCCTTCTCTTGAGCCCGGGTTATACTCTCCTGAGTTGAAGAAAATATCATTCCCATGCGTGAAGGCCCTTGCACCCAGCGACTGATTCAAACGTGAGGCTTCGTGGCCTGTATGAATATTCACATTCGAAAAATCAGCCCCTATTTTCTGAGACATTTCACCATTCACAGACTCAGATAGTGGATGGCCTCCTCCTGCAGCACTTTGAATCTTTTGTGATATCCCCGTATGAACGTTACCTCCCGATGAGACAGAGTCTGACTTCATCTGCAGGCCTTCCTCTTTTTCACAGTCAGCACATTTTCGCTGAACACCCTCACTCTGCACCTCCATCGACTGTGGCTGAATATCTGAAGCCGGGGAACTTACAACAGCCTCCGCTACTCTGTCTGCCTGTCGTTCAAACTTATCATCTGATGGTCCAACTTTTAGTTGGGGCTGAATCGTAGCAGGGCCAAAAAACGACGTGTTGTTGTTTGAATGGCCTTTAAAAAAGACCTGATTTTGATGAACACTTGCGTGATGAGTGGATTCTGAGTTCGTTAAACATTGTGCAGTTTTCATCTTACCTCCTCACTTTTTCCATTCAGGCTGAGCCTTTCTTCAAAAAGATTGCTGAAAATTTTCCCCTCTTTCTCCACTTCCCGTTTTATTCCAAGAAGCAAGCTCTCGAGTGTAATTGTGTCCGATTTCAGGCTTACTGTCCTCAGAGCCGCCCAGTGTACAACATTCATAATATTTCCTCCCGTAAGTTTATACCGCCTGGCTACCTCCCACAGGTCCAGATCTTTCTCTCTTTTCATTTTATCCGGCAAAGATCTCTTCCAGATGCGTAGACGTTCATTACTATCAGGTAGTGTAAATTTCAAAATGGCATTAAACCGCCTCAGAAACGCATCATCGATGTTTGTTTTATAGTTCGACGACAAAATCACCATGCCGTTAAACGTCTCTACCCGCTGCAGCAGATAGCTTACCTCCTGGTTGGCGTACCGGTCGTGTGAATCGCTCACTTCCGTTCGCTTTCCGAACAGCGCATCAGCCTCATCAAAAAAGAGTATCCAGTCTTTATTACTGGCTTTGGTAAAGAGTTTTTCCAGGTTTTTCTCTGTTTCACCAATATACTTAGAGACTATGGTGGAGAGATCAACCCGGAACACTTCCCGGCCGGTATATTTCCCCAGCAGGGTAGCCGTTAGCGTTTTACCTGTGCCCGATGGCCCGTAAAAGAGCACACGGTATCCCGGCTTTACCTTTTCACGCATCCCCCATTTTTCCATCAATGTTTCATTGTGAAGCATCCAGGTTTTGAGTTCGCCAATTTTCTCTTCCAGTTCATCGGGGAGTACCAGGTCATCCCAGCTTCGTGACGTTTCAATTTTCTGAGCCGGAAAATCAGGGCCAAATTCAGGTGTTGTCAGCTCACCGGTCAAAAACAGTCCGGCATACTCTTTCGACAATATTAGTTTGCCGCTCAATTCCGGTTCACCTGGCGGTGGTGGTTCGAGCATAAGGACTCCTTTTTTTAAAAGAGAAGATGATTTCAGCAGAGCCGCCGTTTTCAAACGGTTTTCTGTATGGGTTCCGCCCAATATAAACTGAATAGTTTCTCCCGTCGGCAAAAAACCACGATGCTGTTTTCCTTTTACGCAGCCAAAAACGGGCAGGTCTCCACCATTTGGCAAGAATGAGAGAATAAGCCTGGAATAAAACTCGGGGTTTAGATGCGGAACCAATACCGCACCAAGTATAATTTGTTCCTGGCTGCTCAGAGAATGCTTTCTGATGAAGTCGTAAAAAGGATGTTCCTTTTCGTATTCCAGGTGAAATTCATTGACTGCAGGCTCAGATTCCTCCTGTCCGAAATAGTGTGACAGCCGCTTTTTGCAAAACTCTTCTAATTGTAAGATGAGATGTTGATAGTTCATGACGTCCTCCACTGTACCGATAGCAGTTCGTCCATCCACGGTAGCTTCACAACTGAAAAGCTCCAAGGCAGTCGTTGCAGAAGAATATCGTGCGTGAGTTCTTCTACATAAAGAGTATTACCGAACGCCTCACGTTTTAACATTCCGTTTCGCTGTAAAAATGATGGGCGCAGCCCATCTATCGATGTATTTTTCAGTGCTTTCCAGTGAGAAATGACGCTCAACAGTAAATTATCACACTCCTCTTTTTCATAGTCGCTAAACGACAAATATCGGTTTACAGGCTCATCGAAGGGCCAGCTACATAAAAACTTTGCAAGTACAAGCTCTTCTTCGGGAAACTCTGAAATTCCAGTTCCCAAATAGTGAATTGCACACACTGCCCGTTCTATTACCTCCATACTTCTGAATTGCCCATCTTCCACATAGCCAAGTCTTCCAAAAAGATGAGGCAGATAGTTATGAAGAAGAACAATCCCGGCATTTGGAATAGACTCCGATTCATTTATATCTGAATTAATTTGTTCATGATCATCGAGAACATTCTTGTTGACATCCACTTCATCCCCATTCGAGTCGAACATCTCTTCAGGGATTTCTTTTTCTAAAATTGCTCTAATTTTCCCTGGTAAATCCTGTTTTTTAAGTAAAAAGAGTTTTAGCTCATTCAACCTTTCATGCTGCTGACTCCGGGCAAATCCGGAAACCCGGACCCATTGATAAAGCAGATTTTCCACGATCTCATGCTCACCCTTGCCTCCCAGAATATCGACAAGAACTGTATAAATAAGATTCTGCTTCGTCCCCTCCATTTTAGGGTCACTGCGCTTCGTTTTGGTTTTATAGCTTAGCAATTCTTGTAGAAACGAATATAGAGAATCACTGCCTAGCTGATGGTTAGCAGCTGTTCTGAGAGTATCTATCACGGAGTTCTCAGGCCATTGGCTCACATAACGCCTCAGTGCAATTCCATTTTTCTGCACAATCGGCTGCATAAAAGCCATCCATTCTGATGCTGAAAGTGAATTCAGATAGGTCTTCGCATTTGTAATGTCCTGCGAAGTCGCCCACCAGGGAGATCGCCCTGTCTCCAGAAAAAAAGTTAATATCTCTTTATGCTGATCGTTCTCGGATATCGACTTACTGCCCGGATCATCCCGCTCCTTATTTTTCAGGCTTTTGTGAAGCAAATTCTGCAGGGTGTCTCTCAGGGCAGCATAAATGTTGTCTTCCATCAGCTTTTCATTCCAGTTCGGCAGGGTAACCTGTACATCTACGCGGTCTAAAAAAAGAACTCTGTCATCCGGTACTTCATCCAAAATGTCCGCAATATTTTGAATTGAACGATAGAGTGCATCTTCAAGCCTTGCGGTCTGTTTATGCCGGCTACTATCGCTGCTAATTCGTAACCGGGCATTTACCTTTTGAATGATATGTTGTTTACCGGATGGCATTCATTACCTATTGCTTTACTTTAACCTTTGCACCTGCTTGTCTGAGCATAGTGGCAAATTCTTTTGCTTTTTGAACCGAAACACCTTCAACCACTGTACTCGGAACATTGTCAACCAGTTCTTTTGATTCTCTTAAACCAAGACCCGTAATCACCCGAATTTCTTTAATCACAGCAATTTTCTTATCTCCTACCGCTGTTAAAATCAGGTCAACTTTTTCATCGGGCTCATTCGGGCCCGGACGGTTAGGATCATTTGGGCGCTGCCCTCCCGGCACATCAATCTCTATCGTGTCTTGATGGGTATCGCTGCAATATTCATTAAATGCCGTTAGCTTTACACGCACCGACAGGTTCTGGCCGGGGCGTACTTTTATTGGATACTTAAACTCTGTGGCATTTTCATTTGTGACCCTGTGACCATCAATATTCCATTCAAACTTGAGTTCATCAAAAGGAACGGATTCATTTTTGATCAACAGCACGGCTCCGCTGTTATTTCTCTCGAACGTTACCTGGTCTGAAATCTTAAACGCAGCCTTGGGCTTACGCACAATATGTAGAGTTGGCTCAACGGCCTGGCCGTTTACTTCAAAGCGTATCGATTCTCCATACAGATCGCGGTCCACCTTATTCGGATTAAAGAACAATCCATTTTCTTTTTCCGAAATGACGTCATTCAGCTCATTCTGCCCTACATATGCTTTCACTGTACCTCCAGCAGGCATCACATTCAGCGCTATCGGGTCTGCACCACCATTTTCATCTACACAAACATGATCCACAGGTATACGAAGGGTCGCAAGCTGATCGGGGAAAACGAACGTGACGGATGGTGTATCTGAACAGCAAATATACGGCAGACATAAGTCACCAATCACATCTCCATGCTGAGGCTCGTCTTCCAATGGCTTTCTGAACCACTCTCCCACATTTACGTTGATAAAGCTGTCCGGTATGTTTTCGATGTATTCACCGGGGCGTAAATACCGTTCTATCCCATAAACAGCCTCGGCCTCGTTTGCATCTGCTATTGAAAGGCCATGGTGCATTTTCATCTCGGCACCACTTTCTCTCCCTTTCAGCAGTTGCAACTGCTGTATGAGCTGTTGTTGATTTGAAGGTCCCGTATTTTTGGAATAATAGAGAAGAATCAGCGTTCCGCCACGCTCTACACCGGCCTTATGCTCTGCTCCGGCGTGTTTCTCAATAAAGGAGTTCAGTGTCAATTCACTAAATAGCTCTGCTTTTCGCTCTATGATAGTCTCGTACAGAACTTTTATCTTTTCAATAAGACATCTCGATGAGGCAATTCGATTTAGCAGATGCAAGTAATCATCAAGCCAGATTTTTCCTTTTATTTCACTCTCATCTTTGGCAATCATGTGCTGCAGACGATTTATTGCAGATGAGGCCTGGTTACTGAGATCATGCAGCGCTTTTAGGAAACTGTTCAGATTATTGTCGGAAAACTCGCCAATATCTGTGAGTTTATAGTCTTCAACCTCTTTCAGGTGGCCAATGATTTCTGCGGGTATGTTTATCGTTGCTTCCCTAATATCTGTTTGCCAGTTAATGACAGTGGTTGGCAACAAATCTAAAAATTTAATGGTTACGTCGTTTTTTGAGTCACTGGGCTTAATTTTATTCAGTAAAGCATAACCAGATGATTCTTGAACCTTCGAAAAACTTTTAATCGATTGATTTTTCGATATCTTTTTTGCGCCGGAAGTTTTCTTTTTGGGCTGATAATATGTTTTCGCCATGACGTTTAGAGGTGTGAAAATCGGCTCATATACCATCCCCGTAAAATTATTCCCACCCGTATCCGATGTATCTTCATTAACATCTTCTCTCTTTTCGGGGGGCGAATATGCAGTATGCGTACCGGGCTTTTTGATACTAAATCCTGATAGAAAAGCACTGGCCGATCGTATCATACATTGCTGCTCCTCATTCCAGGCTTCCAGAACAACTTGAAGGTCCTCAAAGTGTATTCGATATTTATTAAAATCTACAAGGGTTTCTTCAGGATATCGACCAACCGCTACGGGTTTGATGTCGAAGGAGAGTCCTTTTGTCTCGCGAATTGTCTGTATTTTTTTCTGCACCTCGCGTACATTTTTGCCCGCGTGACCCTCTACTCTGTAAAAATTGTGCCCATCCAGAACCACATCCAGCGGGTCAAAATCTTCATATGGATAATTAGCCTCTTCATAATTTAAAACCAGTTTAGTGCTATTTGCTGCCCATGTTTTTAAAAAGTCCCCCTTATTTTTACCCACCTGATAATATGAAGGTACAGATCTCTCCCCAAGGGAGTAATGATCTCCTTTTGACGGTGTAATTTTTATCTCATTTTTTTGCCCATCATCAAAATTTCTGATCATCAAAAGTATGCGTTCATACAGACGGATCACATCACCCAGCAAAGAAGAGTCATGCACTGGTGACGGATAAAACGAGTGCCGATACTCTTGTTGATTTTCGTCGATTTTGCCCAATAACACATGCTTTGGAAACGCATCGGGATCTGGACTGCATAAGCCAATTCGTTCACCAAATGCTTCGCTGAGCTCGTTATATGCAGTTGTTAAGTCTCTGTAAAAATCGTAATGGTACTGAAAATTATACTTTTGAGGTGAGAGTTGGAGTAGCTCATCCACGGGATCAATTCCCGCATTGCTCAGGGTTTTTTCAAAAATTCCTATTTCGGAAAGAGATTCAATTTTTTCGGCCAGTGCTTCAAAGGATACCTGGTATTCTTTTTTGAACTCACTGAATGAACGGGTGTTTACTCTGTTCAATATAATGCGCGGGGCAAAATGCTGTACCGAATCCCATCCACTGCTTTGTTTACCTTTTCGGACAAAACCTGATAACAGGGAATCCTGAGTCACTATTTGTTCGGCATCATCCTGGTTTACAAGCAGAACACGCAATCGGTTCACAACAGGCTGCCCTTGTGTATCACAGTCTACAGCCGAGCAATCTTTTTCTTCGTCCAAATAGTCTTCTAAATAGAGAACCGCCACCGCATCTCTTAACTTCATATCCGTTTTTGACCGAAACTGGCTGAGCGGATGAACATCAGATGGCGAATGATCTTCAGAAAGAGCCCATAACGAAACAGAATCTGTTTCACCTTTGAGAAAAAACGGGTATTTGACATTGGCGTCATCAAATTTCTTAAACCCCTGATATACTTTCTCCCCCATATTGAGCAAATCACCGGCGGTAGTGACGGCAACTCCTTTTGATAAGCGAATTTTACTGCCAGATCCCTCAGACGACACATTGAGCCCGCAAACGATCCCCACTCCATGCAAGAGGAGACGCGATAGCCGATCCTGATGATTCAGATAGTCTAATACCGCATTAAGCTGGTTGTCTGTTAGTACCTGGTTATCGACGAATCGCCGATAGTTCGGGGTGGGTTGGTTTAATAAGTTATTCGTCGCCATTTTTCTTGTTTTTTAATTCGCCAATTGTTGATTTCCCCAATACGATTGAGGAGTCTGTATCTTCGCGGCCTGCTGTTTTGCAATCGAAGAGTTTTCCCTCGGGATACACCGTTTCCAGATCATGGAGCATATCTGCCAGCGGTTTCAAAAATTCATTCTCTTTTTGATTGGCCGGAGATTCCATTTTTTTAGTAATCCATTTTTGATAGAGCTGTTGCAGCTGCTGCATTGGTCCATCTTCCGTGCTCCACTCTCCATCTTCGTTTTCAACTGCATTTCCAATCCAACAGATTCTGCACAAGACGTGAGCAGGCACTTCTCTTCGAATCACATTTTCAGCATACTCCCTGAAATGCAGGTTGGAAAAACGTTTTGTCCAACCCGGAAGAACAATCATTAATCTCAATGAGTATGGATCGCCGGGGTGGCACTGCCGGCAGTCGCTATCCATACATATGTGCATAAATTTTTTATCTGCATCACCATCATCGCGATCCGGCCGCAATAGTATGGGTTCAAACAAAAAGAATCCTTCATCGGATACGTGATTAAACAGATAGTTCGATATTGCTGAAACTGCCTCCTCTGCTTTCTTCCTGGATGCAAACAGCTTCTTCCCTACAGCTAAAGCCTCTCCACTGTTATCGATGAGAATTTGACGAAATTTATTTCTGCCACCAGCTTTTTCAATCTTTATGTTGGATGGGTCCCAGCCTTGGGCAACAGATTTCCAGAGATCTTTTTCGGCCTCTGCTTCAGTTTCAAAATTCCCGGCAGAAACAAGAAGGTCATCCCCACTTTCAGCACGGATCTTCCAGATTACTGTTCCGCTCTCATCTCCTTCAACAATTTCCAGCGGCGTTTTTGTTATTGCCCTGCGCGAATAGTTTCGAATTCCCAATAGTCGGGCAATACGCTTCTGCAATCCCGATACCTGAAACGTATCCCATGCATTCTCCTCACCTGCATGATAATTAAATGCCCGTGCACGATTTGCACTCAAAGACGGATACTCTTCCAGCAGGTTCGATTTATGCCATAATGTTGCAGAGGTTAAATTTTCTCCGAAATTTTCAAGCATAGCAAATGCATAGTCATTCATGTTCTCGGAAAAACGAGCCAGCAAATGATCCAGAAAGCTGTTTTTGCGGCTTTTAAATTCATCGTGGTTTTCCAGAGTTTCCTGCACACTGTTCTGGTAGTTTTCGGCATCCTGCACAATTGCATCAAAATCTGCAACATCTTTCACGTAACCGGCACTATATGTGCCTGAGCCGAGCTCTGAGGAAAGCATACTCCCCACACTTTTTAGATGACCGAAATATGAAGCCAAAATCTGATCGAAAAAGAGCAGATATGCTTTCAGCTGTTTGGCGGCAGCATGCCACACCGGAGGCAGTGATGGAGATACCCCATTTTCTCCTGTTCCATAAATTTGCGGTAAGTCATTCTGTATTGATCGGTAGGTTGCTGTATCTACTGGTGATCCACTAGGCGCCGGAAGATCGTCATAGTTTAACGAGATGGTTTGTTCATGGCTTTCTATCCTCTCATCAAGCATCCCCGAAATGGTCTCGAAGTCCGTTGGCACCGGCACCACGTCTTTAAACAGGTTGGTGCGTTTAATACTGGATTCGGCACAAAGCCTGGGAAGGATGATACCTTCTTCCGGAAGGCATATTTTCCATTTCTGCTTTGCTCTATCTTCAATATCTTCAAGAGCCCGAGCACCTTTACATGGACCCATTTTTAGTTTACGAATACTCTTTACACCGGGAATTTCTGTAACTATTCGAATGAGGTCTGAAAGATAAATTTCACTCTTGATAGCCGTTTTCTTGAGTTCCTCATCCGGCACAAAACCGTTCTGAAGTATGGGGCCATCATAAATAGACTCCACATTCAGCCCCTGCTCTAAAAGTTCATCGAGCGTAAAGCGTTTTACCGTTGGCGACAGATATTCTTTAACCCGAAACATCATTTCGGTCATAACATCAGAAGCATTCGCAGTTCGTTCAATCTCGATATCACCGCAAACGAGCACGTCTTTATATTTCACCTCTTCTACCCGAACCAGATCTTCACAAACATTTCGGTTCGCATGGTATCTCTTCACAATTTCCCGGGTAATTTCGGCAATCCGTTTTTTCCTTTCTTCCGATCCTTTTTCAAGCAACTGAATGTCGTGATCGGGTTCAAACGATATGTTGTATAATCCCTTTAGTGCAAAAGAATCAATTTTTTCATAGTGGGGTGAAAGATCTTTCTCATAACTCAGCTTACCCCAGGGATCATCACTATCGGACTCGCTTTTCCTCAAACAATGACGATAGATAACCTGGTCTGTATTTACATGAATAAAGGCGTTCTTCACTCCTTCAATATCGATTATCAGCTTTCGATAATCGGTTTCTGACACCGCACTCGTTGTCAGTATGGTCTTAGCAGTTGGAAAGTTGCCCTTCAGGCTGTTTTCTTTCTTCCCCGCTTCAGTAAGCAGATCAGCTATTGGAAACTGTATTCGGTTTCCAAGATCAGTAATTGCGTAGCAGAGAGCTTCAAGAATTGTAATACCCGGATCGTGGCTGTTATAATCCGTCCAAAGTTTGCGACTCATTTCTTCGATGTGTTCCAGGCCTTTTCGTTTCAGGAAATCGAAGTCCCGGTCGTCATTTGTCGCAACATATTTGGGTATCAGCTTCGATTCCATATCAGTCACACTCCCGGGTTTCATTTATCTTTCTCTCGTCAAAAACCGGGATCAAAATAGCCATTGGTATGGATGGCTCAACAAATGGTTTTTGGCTGTATGTACCGGAGACGGGTTTGTGGAACATTTTAAAATTGGATATATAGTCCACATAGTTGAGCTTCTCAATGTAGTGCACTACCTGGTACTCCGAAAAGGATCCGCCAAACTCGATTGCTGCTTCTTCGTCAAACACCCAGGGTGCCACCATTCGCTTTAAATCTGCTATAATCTGTTTCTTATGAAAATTAAAATCGAGGCCTTTTCTAAACTCAACGCCAAACTCAAACCGAACAGGTTCATAAACTGCATTTACCGCTTTCAGATTTGCGTGGCCTGAATTTTGCTGATTTAGAAAATCTTCTACTTCATCCATAAAATTGCGGCTTACTCTCGGTTCCATTCGATAATTAGAGTTCCCTTTGGGCAGCTTTGGAATCAATACCAGAGTCACATTACCCGGACTCATTTCATCCAGGCTGTTTCCATCCCAAAAGCAGTGATTTAAACATTTTACCTTGTATAAAGATGGAAATTGCTCCAAAACCAGGTGCTCATAATCCCAGATGGAAATCGCTCGTTTTTTATGACGTAACCGCTCGCTTACCCGCCTGTAATATGATGTATCCTGTTCTTCAGGTGATCCCCCAAACCCTGAATATGGCTGTAAAACACCTTTAACCGCCGCCCGGCTATTTGTCATTTTGCCAATACTTTCCGGGGGTAGCCCATTATCCAGGTGATCCAGGCTATTCTCTAGGTTTTGAAAAGCCGCCTCAGCAGCCTGAGCGTGAATATTGATGAACCGACACACAGATTGATGCTCTTTTTTCAGGCGAATACGCAGCCAGTGAAGATCTTTTTTTAGCAGTGAATGATTCGTGCTTGCTACCTTTGGTAAAGCCAGCTCAACAATTCCGGATTTCAAAAAATTGTTTGTCTGATTTCTGGCAAAGTCCTCTTTCCTGATATTTATCCAGTCATCATCAGAAAGAACCCACCAGTCAATATCATTCTCTTCAAACGTGCTTAATAGCGGATCTTCTGTCCCTTCTGCAACCTGGAAAAGCAGGCTAATATTGCTTCCTGACTCCATTCCTTCCAGGCCGATGTATAGTTCATTGAAAGTATAATCCGGGACAAGCGCATCGTTCTCCATGGCTCGTTTAATCCCAAAAGGATGCTGATGAAACATCAGTGAAGTGGGGTCATCATCAGAAGTAAATGAGATATTTTCCTGAGCCGTATAATTCATAGTGAGGCTGTCAAGAAGGGGTGTATAGGGCTCGTTCGGGAGATCTGCATCACTACCAGGTGGTGCCGCAAGAACAGCATTTACATAAATTTTAGAATATAAATCGTGATAAAAAGACTCCCTGAGTGTAAATGTTACTTCAGGATTCGAAACTCTTTTTGTCCCCGAACCGGATGCTGATGAAATTTGAGGCGTATTCTTAAACAGTTCAAAATTTTCAGTCCCATTCATATACGGTGACCAAAGTGCAGCCGTAAATGCCGACTTCATCTCATCCCTAGGCGCTTCCCCCCCATCCAGCAAAATCTTTATTGGCTCAAATAGAAAAAACGCTTCGTTAAATGGTTGAGCATAATACTGTTGCACAACCAAGGGCATATAATTACCGTAGTTGCCAATATTTAATTCATTTAGTTCTTTTTGTTCTTTAATTGCATCTTCATAGTGGCGATAGTGAATGCTGAAATTTGATGGAGTATTTAGCCACTCCATTGAAAACTCAATATTTGAAACCGGCTTTCCGGACAGTTCCGGATATTTTACAGAAAGCCTCGATCCAACTTTCGGTCTGGACCCAAACGGCATGAAAGGTTTTTCGGGATCGATATTCCCTAACTCATTTTTTAGTTCTAAGGCAGAAGCTCCAAGAACTCGTACCTCTAAATTTAGCTCGCTTATGTTCGCATCCTTCAATACGGAATACTGCTGAGGCTGCGTAAAAACAATTTTTAAGGAGGGTTTTGACGTTGGTATACCGCTGCCATGCACGTCATCATTGTAGGCGGTTACGGCATCTTCATCGCGGTTTATTTCGATATTTATGATAAAATTGTATCGGGAATTCCCGTCATCAATATCGGTTACTACTGCTTCTATCCAATCATCTTTTCCCGTTACAAAAGCCTTTAGATGGTTTTTGGCAAGGGTGAAATTCTCCCTTAACTTAAATTTTAACGACAATAACCTTGTCCCTTCTTTCAGCAGAAGCAGGTCGGAAGCCACATAGAAAGCCAGTTCTGCATTTGGCCAGGTCTGGTTTCCAAATGCAGACCATGATTCCCCATCCTCAAGTTCCTCTTCCACTCCGTCTGTAGATTTTGACATAGGTGCATTTCGTAATATTTCTGAACCGCCCGTTCGATCTACGTGTATCGATTTAACGGATGCGATATTGGCCCGATTGACGACAAGAGGCGTAACCGTTTCATAAACCATTGGTTTTCCATCAGCATCTTTCCCGGCTTTTAAAGATGTGCCCAGATCAATAAATTCGTCTGTGGCATTTTTAGCGAGCTCAAAAAGCACGTGGACGTGATCAGCTGTTGCAGGCTTTTTCCTGATCCTCAACACCTCTTTATAATAAAAGTCCAGGTGTCGTTTCGGCAGTTCATTCAAATGCATTTTAGGGTAGGCAAGCAGTTTTAAAAAGCTTAGAAAGAGAGCCATATGCGGCTCAATGCTGCCATCACCAACTCTGTTTAGCAGAGCCTGAATATCTCCTTCTGATTCAAAAAAGTGCTGCCAGTCGCCCGCAGGCACCTCTGGATTATCATCCCCATAATAGTTTAACAGTCGTGCATAATTGCTTGCAAACTCCAGCCAGTTGGCCTCTGTAAGGCCGTGCAGCTCTGTATTTGCAGGATCAAGGGCCGAAACTATCCGTTCGGCCTGTGTAGTCCCGCCATGCTGCAGAGGATTTTTATGTTCACACGATTCACTCATTATTATGTACGAATTTCGGTACCTTCTTCGATGTAGAAGGGATACACTTTATTAAAACGAGAGTTGGTTGCGCGCACTAAATATTCGACTTCTATCATGATGCGGCCCTCATTGATAAAAGCATCATCAATAATCACCTGAAGAGGTTCAATACGGGGTTCGTGGTAAAGAATGGCTGATTTTACCATATCCGCCAGGTAGGTTTTCACCGATTCGTTGAACGCTTCGAAAACCATTTCATCGAGATTGCAGCCGTAATCGGGAAGAAGCACTCGTTCGCCCTTTCGGGTACCCAGCAAGATTTCAAGACTTTTTTCTATGTCTTCGTGGCCACGGGTCATTTCAACACTTCCATCGGCCTGATTAAACCGGGGTGGGAATCCCCAACCTCTGCCAAGAAACTCATTGCTGTTGCCTGCGCTCATCTGTTATCCTCCAATTATTACGGTAAAATCACCAGCCACAATAGTCCCGCCATGTGCTGTCATATCACCCATTCTGGCAGCGGGCATCCCTTCAATCAATACGGTTCCCGATCCTAATACGATTGTGTCGGGCGGACCACTGCAGGTAGCCATATCTCCCACTTTAGCAGCCGGCATTCCACCGATAAGAACGGTTGGTGCACCCGGAGGCAGAATGGGCCCTCCTATGTGCGGTACTCCACTGGTATTCATCGGGCATGTATGCATATCGTTTATTCTGGCTGCTGCCGGCATGATTCTCCTTTTTAATTTATTTGAACAAGGCTACCCTGTATGGTGGTTGTTCCTGTTGAGCTGACATCTGCTGATGCAGATCCTTCTGCTTTGAGTGAGGCGTTGGCCTTTACATTTACGTTCGTGCCCTCCAGGTTCAGATCACCGGTAGCTTTTACAGAGATATCTGAAGGGCTTTCCAGTGATAATCCATCACGGTTCATAATGACTTGATTTCCATGTTCATCAGTAATAGAAATTTCTGCATCATCATCATTTATAGAGATTTTTTTTCCCGAGGGCATTTCTATCAATACTGATGGGTGGTCGTCGTTGATTATAAATTTAATTTCGCCTCGCGTAATAATTCCTTTTTCGTGGTTATCATCGCTTGGAGGAATAGGTGATGGATTTACCGAGCTGTTTACAGACCCTAATATTATCGGTTGGTTCGGATCATCGTGAATAAAACCAACCACCACTTCATCCCCGATTTCGGGCCGATATACGAAACCTCGCGAATCTCCCGAACCCACTGATGCAACCCTTGCCCAGATGCCCTGTTCAGCCGCATCAATCATGGGCAAACGAATCAGTATTCTATTATCACCGTCGGGATCGCTTTCAATTTGTGTAACCAGTCCAATTTGTAATCCACTTACTGAGGGAAGCATGGCTGCTGCCGGCTTTTCTGATACATCGTACTCCTGAGTAAACCATTTTGAAGACAGACCGAACTGAATGTCTGTAGTCCAGTCTCCGCGGTAAACTGTATGTTTCACTCCGCTTACAAAAGCACTTCCGTTAAAGCGATCACCCACGCCCTCGAGCTTAATGACCGTTCCCGGCTTTAAAGCGCCAATTCCCTCTACCTTTGCCCGCCCCCGTACTTTGGCCAACTCCTGCTTCATTAGTTTGGCATTGGCCCATTTTTGCAAAATTTCGCTCGATATTTTTGCGCCTGCACGAAGAACCAGCTCGCTATTTTCCAAAGAATCTGCTAAATCAGGCGAGCTTATATTTCCCGGTGATAAGGGAGAAGAAGAAACTGCTTCCACTTCACTATTTTCAGACTGTGAATAATCCCAGGACGTGCTTTTAACCGATGAAAATTGATTTACACAATCAAGCTCTGCATCAATTTCGAGTAAGTTTTGTCCGTAGGCTATAGTTGCCGCAGGTTCCTGTGTAAAATCCGGCGATGCTATATACAAAGTGCCGCCATCTGCGAGGCAAAAAAGACCATTTACATCTGCCCTACTAAGCATAAAATCCCAGTCTGTGGATTGGTACTGCAGAATCTCTTTATGAGTATGCCCGGTTGGCTCAACCTCTGCAAGCAAACCGCTATAGCCCGTGATTAATGTTTCAAACAAATCACTCTCAGCCATATCATAAAAATATTTGCTGCGTGGATTGGTTGTCATTTTTATAGCCGGATCTGCACACTCCACCATTAAAACGCTGTTTCCGCCCGGACGCACCTTTATAGTCTGGCCTGTTACGATACCGCTAAAAATTGTAGCCTCATCCGAACTGAATCCAACCAGTAATTCAATGGACTTACCCGGTATAAACCAATCTTCATCACTTACGCGAAAGGTTTGTTCAGATGCGCTTCCGTCAAGAATAGCAATTTTTGCCCGCGGAATTCGGTTCAGCTCCTGCCATATATCGATCGAATGCACCTCAACAGTAGATGGAACGGCAGTACCCTCTGAAAGAATCGTATACGTTACAACCCCATCTCTGCGGGCGTTATTCTGAAATATATTTGTGGGAATAACGGGCATATCAGCTCACTTTTTCAATAGGTGGGAAAATAAGTTCGGTGCCGGGTTCAAGTTTTCGAAAATTTGTGAGACCATTGACCCTGGCCACTTCCAGATAATATTTTGAATCACCGTAAATTCGATGGGTCATCAGAGGCAAGGTATCGCCCTCTTTCACAGTCCGAACGTGGGTAAGATCGGGTGAGCTACGGTTTTCAAGAGCACTTAGCTTCGTGCTTTCTGTAACTTCAATAAATGACGTTTTTAATATGGCGCGAAGAGGCAAACCCTGTGGGCTAAACATTTTATGCTCAACGTCTAAACTTTGCAGCTGGCAATCGAAAAGCAGAGTTCCCCAAATTAGTTTTAAATACCTTGGCCGATGAATTTCACCCTCATAGTCGAGAGCCAGCTTTTTGAAATGAAGTATATCCGGGGTAACCCCAATTAAACCGGTTGATAAGTTTCCCAGTGCACCGGTTCGGTCGAGAAGAAAATCGAATTGAAGCCTGCGGGGTTGTGTGTGGCTGTAGTTATTGGTGCTTCCGCTGGTTCCCTGCGCCTGCTTTTCTGAATACTCTATTTGAACTGATTGGGTATAACTTTCCGGGTTTATATGTGCCTTGAAAGGCGGAATAAGCGCGGGTATGGTAAATTCAGGATTTTGAAATCCCACAATCAACATTTTTAAAGTTTCGTCAAGCATGTTAATTACCTCTGTTCTTCTCTTTTCATGATCTCGACCACTTTTTCCACACACTCTCGAATAATTGCTTCATGATCTGGTTTCCGATTCACTGCCCTCACAGATGAAGACCTGTTTTGACGATCCTCTTCTACTTGCACTTGAACGTGTAGCTCTTTTATTACAACAGGCATCGATTACATTTTTATGTGTTAATGGAAAAAGTGCGGTAATGTAGTTCCAGGGTTTCAATTGCAATTCCGCTCTGTTCTGCATCCAGGTCTGAAAGACTCCACTTTTTGGGCCATGCGTGTACAACGTTCCAGCTAATCAACGGCTCACTTTGTTCATTGAGCAGCATAATGTCGATCGTAACGGGTTTTACCTGCATGGAATTGAACGTATCTGTGAACCATGTAATTAAATCAGAATCCGTTACCAGGCCTCGCTTCAGCGTCAAATCAGTATATGTTGGCCGTAAAGGAAGTACGTGCTCAAACCGATTCTCTCCGCCCTCCTTTACTGTTTCTGTCTGCATTTCTACCGACAGGCCGGATACTGACTGAAACCGCGTATCGATTGCTTTGCCACCAACACCGTTAAAGGAAACCAGGTAATGAAAACTAACCGGTGGATACTCTTCTGCCATCAGAGATATTCTATGGTTAGACCTTCGTGTGCTAGCTCAAGTGTTTCTATGGCCACTTCACTGCCGTCGGCACTCAACTCGGTAGACTGCACTTTTATCGGCCATGCATTTTTGATTTTCCACGCTACCATTGGCTCGTGACTTTCATTCAGCAGAGAGATTATAATATCGCGGCGTTCAATAGTATTAAGCTTTACGGTGTTCCACCACTCGTAATATTCATTATCACTCTGGAAGGACCCCCTCTTCAGCGTGATGTTGCTATAGCTCTGCATGCCGGGCATTTTTCGTTTACTGAACTCGGGGCTTGCTCCATCCCGGTATTCAATTACCTCGGTTTCTACATCCAGACCTGAAACTTCTGAGAAGCCGATTTTGGTTCCTCCCCATTCTACACTAAAGTGAAATTTTACTAATGGATAATCATTCATGGCATTTGGTGATTTGTATTAATAGTTAGGATTCAAGCATTTTGTGAGAGAAGCGGAGAATAATGAACTCGGCGGGCCGAACAACAGCCAGTCCTATTTCCACAATCATTCTGCCGTTCAAGACATCTTCCTGCGTCATGGTCTCGCCCAGACCCGCCTTTACAAAAAAGGCCTCTTCGGGTTTTGCACCCATCAGTGCGCCAGACCGCCACTGCAGGGTGAGAAAATTTTCTACCATTGCTTTTACTTTCACCCATGTTGCGGCGCTGTTGGGCTCAAACACAAACGGCTCGGTCGCTTTTTTTACCGATTCTTCTACCATGTTGAAAAAACGACGGACCGGTATATATTTCCATTCGTTACTGTTTCCATCCAGAGTTCGGGCTCCCCAAACAAGTGTACCTTTCCCCGTAAAGGACCTGATGACATTGACTGACTTACCGGTTGGATGAACGTTTAAATTGCCGTTTTCAAGATGGGTTATTTTCTGCGCCGGGCCTGAAACACGGTTCAAGCTTATGTTGGCAGGTGCTTTCCAAACTCCCCTGTCGGCGTCTACTTTTGCATAAATTCCTGCAACTGCGGATGAGGGTGGCAGAGTAAGTTTTTGGCTGCTCAGAAGTTTTTCAATGGTTGATGAAAACTCACTGGTAAAAAAAGATCCAATGGCTTCATTCCTCGATCCCGCAATTCCGGTTTGGCTGTTAATTTCTGCAATAACGCCTGCTACTGCCGTTTCCAACTCTGCAGCTGCAGCTCCCAGCTCGGTTAATACAGTGTCGAAATCTCCGTTGCTGGTAGTCAAATTAAAAGAAGTGCCTGCATGGGTTTCGTAGGTAGTTTTTGCAGACTCGAGTTCAGCCGATGAAAAGCTTTCATCTTCAACCGTCTCAATGAGGCCTTCGATAAGATCTATTGCCCTTCTCACATTGCTCAAGCCAATTCCGGTCTGTTTTAGCTTTACGGCTTTTACCCCCGCTTTCCCGGTCGATTCGGCCGTATCGATCAATATCTTTGCGTCTGCAACCTGTCCCTGAATATTCAGGGCATTCGCAAGAATTTTCACCTTATCGAGTGTTAACTCGTTGAATGCGTCAGAGGCACCGTGAATAAAACTGATACCGCTATCCTGGTATGAATGAGACAGTGACGTGTTCAGATGTGGAGTGTAGGCGGCTCCATAACTCAGAAATGAAGTGCCTATTCCATTCCGGAAACTATCTGCAATTTCATCATCCGAACGCAGATCAAAAATCCCAAACCTGTCTTGAAGTTCTCCGCACTGCATCAAAACATCTTTGCAGAGATCATACTGCTCATTAGCCATTAGCCTGGTGGCTTCGGGTATTACAACCAGGGTAACCTCATCTACCTTTCTGATTTTATCGAGCCCTGATTTCAATTCGTTGTAGTCGGCAATATCATCGAGGCTGGGTGAAAGAGTGTTTGGGTCATAATCTCCAACGGATACGATGTAGCAGGGTCCGCCTCCATTGGCAAAAAACATTTGTAGTGAAGCATGCATCAGGTATGGCGATTCACCACCACTCGGGGCTACCGATTGAGGAAGGTACGGTGCCTCATCGTCCAGAGTCACTGCAAACGATTGCTTGTGAGCACCCCCAAAAATCTGGGAATATTCAAGCATTGATGATATTCTGGTAGGCTCGATAGGCCCTTTTTCCGTGTAGCCTATAAATGCAGGTATTGCCGTTTCGACCTGTGCTACGGATGGAGGCAGCAGTGAAATTTCTTCTACATAAACGCCGGGTGTTTTATAATTCATAGCATTAACTGTTGGTTTATCAGGATTCAATCATTTTATGAGAAAAGCGAAGAATGATGAACTCTGCAGGACGCACAGCCGCCATTCCGATTTCCACAATCATTTTTCCATTGAGCACGTCATCCTGCGTCATGGTTTCTCCAAGGCCTACTTTTACAAAAAAAGCATCTGCGGGTTTGGCCCCCATCAGCGCTCCGGCCCTCCATTGAAGCGTAAGAAAATTCTCTATCATCGCTTTTACCTTCACCCATGTGTTTGCATCATTGGGTTCGAAAACAAACGGCTCGGTCGCTTTTTTTACGGATTCCTCTACCATATTGAAAAATCTACGCACAGAAATGTATCTCCACTCGTTGCTTGCTCCGTCCAGTGTGCGTGCTCCCCAGATCAATACCCCTTTCCCGCTAAAAAATCGAATGGCGTTTATCGATTTGCCGGTATCACTCACGTTTAGGCCATCCTGCTCCGACCGTTCAACCGTCACGGTTGGTGCTGATATACGATTTAAGGAGACATTAGCGGGTGATTTCCAAACCCCACGGTTGCTATCAACCATGGCATACGCTCCCGCAACGGCCCCACTCGGCGGCATGACCAGTTTTACACCCTGAATCATCTTCAAGATGTCGTAATATTTGCTTCTGTGAGCCCCATCATCTGCGTGAAAAAGAGATTCGTCCGCCTTTGAAGGATCGTTCAACAGGGTTTCATCGGTATGACGCAGCTTCATCGATGTGCCATCATTATCCACGTCTATTTCATTCTCACGATAACTGTGAACGAGCGATGTTTTTAAGTTTGGATAGTAAGCAGCGCCATACATTAAGTGGTTTGTACCAATATTATTTCTAAAATGGCTGGCAGCATCTCCTACAGGGTCTGTACTTGATGGCACGGCCGGTTTTACATCACAAATTACAAACCGATCTCCCAGTTCCGCACACTGAGACAGGGCATCAACATACAGGCCATGATACTCTGTGGCATCACTTACACCTTGTGCATCCGGGAAAAGAATGAGCGTTGGTTCATCTTCTTTTTTCAATAGTGATAAGCCGGCCGTCAGCTCTGAAGCACTCACGCCCGGAGTTTCTAAATAATTTCCAACCGAAATGATATAGCACGGACCACCCCCATTCGAGAAATAGAGATCAAGTGTGTAATACACCTTATAAACCGGAGATTCCGGGATGCTGCCATCAGGAGTAATGTCACCTGATCCATTAATATTGAACTGTGGTAATTCTTTTGATGCTCCTCCGAAAATGGCCCGATAATCGGCCATCGACTTAATTCGGGTTGGCTCTGTGGGGCCCTTTTCAGTATAGCCGATAAATGCAGGTATTGCGGTTTCCACTTGCGCCACCGATGGTGGAAAAAGTGAGATCTCTTCGATATAAACGCCAGGTGTTTTGTAAGGTGCCATAGGTCCGATTATTTGGGCTTAAAGGTTATGTAATATTGTTGGCCTGTATCTTCAGCAACACTGTTTTGAGCGGTATTCCAATAGATATCCACCACTCCTCGTGCAGAACGGCCTTTAAGTTCATCATGCAGATAGATATTTCGTGAGCTGCTTGGGGAATCTGATGTTAGGGTGCAGAGGCCGGTTTCCCCTAAATAATCACTCCCCATATCTACTGAATTAATGAGTGTTTGAACCGATTGAGCATTCCCCGAAGTATTCACTGGAATGGTCTGTTCTGGTAACGGGTTGTAGCGAGGCTTCAGGACATACTGCGCGGGTACATCACCGGCTGCAGATTGAATAAGAGTAAATGTTTGGTTAAAAATATACCCTGTATCCTCAGCTCCAACCGATTTATCGGGCTCAGATCCCGCTGCTGCAAGTGAGGCTCCCTGTTCATTGATAATTGATCCGTCTGTTGACAGGTTATCAAATATGAGTGAAGGACCATAAACAAAAGGATCACTCTCCTCCGGCTTGGTGATACCATAATTTTTATACAAGCTATTGTTGGAGTATCGGAAGCCAAACGTAAACCGCACTTTGTCTTTAATGGGAATAAGATCAGATGAGCAGTAGTAAATTGTAAAGCCACTGCTTGTGGGCCGAAATACAAGATTGTGATTCCGCAAGAGCCGCCAAGTCTCTGAAGTGGTAAAAAAGGTAAAACCATCGATGGGTTGCTCCAGACCTTCGTCCCTCATAGAAACGCTGAAGAATCGATTATATCGGATGATAAAACCCATATGTTTCCTCCTATATCCGTCCAGAATTGAGTTGAATGGTGTCTACTAATGGTGCTTCCATCTCCTGCTGAGGCTCAATTTTCACCAGGCGAATTTTGTAGAAGAGCGATAAAAAATGTGTGCCACCGGAAATACTCCAGATATGATTAAGGTGCTCAAAATTCAGCTGCTGAAGGTCAAGAATCAGTTTTTTTGCGCCTGCAGGGAAAGGATTTTCAACTCTCTCGTTCTCTGAAGTAAACAATCGTTTATTCTGAAAAAATTGAACCGTGTCTTCAAGGCGCTGTAGGCTGGTGCCATAATTTTCAAACTCAAAAGCGAGCAGAACATTAAGGTTCAGATAGACGGGAGGCTCTTTGTACATCAGACGCTCATTTTTTCGACTGACATGAGGTGTGTTTTTGAGCGTTGTTTCCTCTTCTACATTGAGCAGTGAAACGACAATTCCCTGTGCATTCTCATTCTGAAGCGCATTTAAATTATTAATGCTCACATCACTTTCACTCACTCCTATTCCAAAAGCCAGTTCTTCAGACAGATATTCCAGGGATCGTTTAATCATCTGCTCTCTGCGATTGCTTGGTTTATTTTTAATATTGTTGCTACAACAGACTTGCTCTCCTTAGAACTATATCCGGCTCTTCATATCACAAGGTCAGCCTGATTTGGCATGTGAAAATGAAGATTCAGGATTTCAGAAAGGATTTTCTAAGCTGTATTGCAGTAGCAATGTTTTTATAATTCAAGACTTGTTCACTACCTAACTTTACTACCGAAATTTTCCAGCTTTACCCTCATCTCATTGTCACTCATGTTTTTCACACATGTTGGTGAGCATCCCATGTGATAATTCACAAATTTATTCAGCGCTATTTCATCCGGAATTCCATGCTCTATAGCGATACGAAAATTGGATTGATGGCCATTTCGCAAATCCTCAACAATACTTTTTAAGCGAATGTACGTCAGGTAGGATTGGGGCCGCTCGTAATAGTGACGCAGAAACTGTCTTGCAAATTTCTTCGGGCAGTTGTAGCCCATTAACTCGGCCCATTCTGACACCCTTGCTGCCTGATTTAGATTTGAGCGCAGTACCTCTACAGACTCCGATATATCTCTTTTTACTTCCATCCAGCCTCCCTAAGCTTGAACCTATTATTGAATACGGGCGACCACACCCTGGCATCAACCAAACCGATACAAAGTTCTCCCTGCTGCTTAATACTGGTTTGGTGTTTTGCCACAATCTGGTGAAGCACCAGAATAGTCACCCACTTTTCCTTAAATACGAAAGAGGCTTTCGAAATCTATCTTTTTATCTAAAGCAATACGATCAGCTACACTTTATTTTATGCAGATTTTCATGCCTCGCTATTAAAGATGCACTCATCCGCAAATTGTTACAGATTTATTTTCAAATCTGAAAACACGCGGGAATGGCGCGGAATTGGAATGTGAAGACGACTATGAAAAGCGATCAGCGAGACGGTTAATCAAGTAACTGCTTTCGGTAAGAGCTTGGGAGGCAAAGCGGCCAAAAAAATCTGTAACAGATTCAAATTCTTTGATAAATCCTTTTTTGTCATCCTTTTCAACCATTTCCATAAGTTTGGCCTGGTGCTTGAAGAACGATAGCAACAAATCTCGTCTCTCCTTATTGGCAAATACAATATCGGCATATAATTCTGCATCCTGTGCAAAAATACGACCGGTCATCATAAGTTCAGCTCTGTAAATTGGACTGGAATAATCCAGCATCTCTGCCGGATTCAGATCATATTTTTTCATAAACGAACCGTGTAGCAGTGCAACAAAATGGCGCAGTCCCTGCACAAGATTCATAACGTGATCGTGCTTGGACGGGTCGGCTTCAATCACACGCATACCCCAGAGCTTACACTGCTCTTTAAACCAATTAGCCTGCTCTGAGTCTCTGCCATCACAAAACACCATTAGCTGTTTCGACAAATTTGGAACATCCGGTCCGTGCATGGGGTGCAGGCCAACAATCGGTCCCTCGAATTCCTGCAGCATTGTTTCAAGTGGTTCACTTTTATTACTTGTAAAATCAGCAAGAATCGTCTCTTTTTTCAGCTTGGGGGCAATTCGCTTAATGACGTCTGTCGTTACGTTGATGGGAACCGTAATAATCACCATATCAAGTTTTGGTGCCGTCTCTTCGAGCTGGTACCAGTTTCCCTTGTCGAGGCTGTAGGTAATATGACCGCTGTTCTTGGCAAACGATCTGTAAAGACGCCCCATTCCTCCTTCACCTCCAACAAACAAAATATGTTTTGCCTCTTCTGTCGCCCTTGGAAATGTGTCGGCCGACTGCGCCGCCCGCGACGCCGCCATCACCATTCTGAGAAAATCTTCGGCCCAATCGGGGTCAAGGCCTCTTTCAACAGCTTTTTTTCTGAACGCTTCTGTTTTTTCATCTTCTCTTTTGGCAACAAACACAGGCAGCTGCTTTTCAACTTTACGCTTGAGGACATCCTGAACTACTTCTTTTCTCTGTTTTAGAAGATCCAGAATCTGGTTGTCAATATCGTCAATCTGGCGGCGCTGAGCTTGAAGGGCTTTTTGATCTGGCATTACAAGAAAATTTTGGTCTTTCTGAAAAAATTCGTGGTTATTGAACAGAACCGATCAAAGTTATCATTATATCATCGAATTTAGTAATCGTATGGATGGGAAAGATTAATCTATTTTACCAGGACCATTTTTTTTGTGAGAACAGAGTTTCCGGTTACAAGCCTGTAGAAATAGATCCCTGATGCCAATCCGCTTCCATCGAATGTGGCGGTATAAAATCCCCTGTTGAGCTCGCTGTCAATCAGTGTTTGAACTTTTCGCCCGGCTGTGTCATACACTTCCAGTTTCACATATTTCCGGTTATCCACCGAAAAACCGATCTGGGTAGTTGGGTTAAACGGGTTGGGATAATTTTGGGTAATCGCGTCTCCATCAGGCACAATCGAGGAGACTGAAAGATCGTACGTTACCGCCTGCTCCCTGTTGGTATTCACTACAACCACCTTCATGTCTGTAAGATCGGCCCAGTCCCAGGTGGTCTGTATGCTCTGGGTTGACTGGTCTGGGCTTACACTCAACCTGACCTCCGTTGTCCCATTCCTGAAATATCCGATAATACCTACTCCCACTCCATCCGTATTACCCGTTACTGAAACGGCAGGCTGTCCAAGAACAGCTGATGTTGGCTGCACGTCAATATAGTTTGCCGCCATAGGCAGTAAAAACTCTCCGCTCAGGCTATCGGGTAAAAATGCCAGTGAGTGATTAATAAGTGGCTCCGGATAGTTTTCCCGATCCTCAAATCCATAATCTATTGGAGATAAAAATGGCCCCGAAGCAAGGTGCCACAAATGGTTGGAAAGGTGTTCCTGCTCCAGTTTTGCTCCCCGCTGCTGAAGGATCCTGTCTATAGCATCAAAAAAAGTAATCTTATCATCATCCGATCCTGCTCTTCTGAAATCCCTGTTTATTTCATCCCACACGTCCACCCAAAAACTCATCCCATACTGCTCTTGAAAGTACAGCATCCAGCTAACATGCCAGTAGGCCCCGGGAGTCGCATCTTGTGGTAAACCAAAAATTGAACTTCGATGAGGACGGAACTCTTCAAACTCCTCCTTGATATAATTATAATAGTCGTTCACATCCGGATGAACGACCTCTTCCATCATTGTTGCGTCCATCTCAATCCATTCAAAACGACCTGCGTCGGCCTGCCAGCGGTTGCTTACAAACTGAATGGCATGCTTTATTTCGTGGGCAATTGTAGCATACAAGGCTCCGGTTTGATCGCCTTCAGGATGTGTATTTGGAGGAAATCCCGAGAAATTATTATGAACTACTATTCTGGTTGTGGCTCCACTTTGCTGAGTAAACCCGTATGCGCCAATTCTGCGAAAAGAAATTTCGTATGGATCCTCTTCCAGAAAATCCAGGAATCCAAGGGTTTCAACCTGATGACGGTAAGAAGAGTCGGCCATTACCGCCGCTTTTTCAACATAATCGGGTATATTATTGCTATTGTCATCATCAAGAGGGACAGCGTTTCTGCCATCAGTTTCATAGAAAATTCTGAACCGGCCTGATGGAGACATATGTTCAAAGATCCCGGGCGAAGCCGTTATGTTTTGTATCATCTCATCGGCCTTCAATATCGTTTGCGGCTGCAGTTCATCCTGAAGTGTATAATACTCTAACAAAATAGGGGTCATACACTTCACCATCTCCGAATCATTTGTACTGAACTCCTCCTCAATTAGATCGGAATCAAGCCCTACAGCCAGTTTTTGAATGATCGCCTGGTCTTTTGTAATAAGTCCCTGCGCTTCTGCCGTCTCAATACGTTGAATAGACTCATGCACTATATGGCTATGCCTTTGCTGGGTCTGTGCATTTGCATCATTCCAAAGAAGAAATCCTGCCACAGGCATCAAAAGAAATATTAATAATAGGAGAGCCCTTGAAGACATTATCCAAAAATGAAAAGTTTAATCTTTGTTCGTAATCATCGTAAATTACGCATTCGCTCAATTTTTAACGAATATAACGTCAAGAACGTCTTTTTTACTTGCTATGGATTATAAAGTAATTCTCTACTACTACTTCAGCCCGGTGGAAAACCCGGATAAATTTTGCAAAGAACACAAAACTTTCCTGAAGGAGTTGGGAGTGAAGGGCCGTGTATATATCAGTAAAGAAGGGCTTAACGGAACGATAGGCGGCACTCCTGAACAGATTGAGAAGTATCAACAATATGTGTGGAGCCTGCCCGGATTTGAAAAAACAGAGTTCAAAACCGACCTGAACGATCGGATTCCATTTGCAAAACTAACGTGTAAAGTGCGCGATGAAATTGTAGCGATCCATCAGGACGGACTAAATCCAGCGGAAGGAGGTACACATCTGTCTCCGGAGGAATGGAAAAACGTGATGGAGCAGCAAGATGATTACGTCATGATTGATGTGAGGAATAACTACGAATCCAGAGTGGGACATTTTGAAGGCGCCATCAAGCCAAACGTTGAAAATTTTTATGATTTCCCGAAATGGCTTGATGAGGCAGAAAATGAGATTCCAAAAAATAAAAAAGTATTGATGTACTGCACCGGCGGTATTCGGTGTGAAAAATTTTCAGTGCTTATGAAGCAAAAAGGCTGGGACGATGTGAACCAGCTTCATGGCGGTATTTTAACCTATGCAAAAAAAGAGGGTGGAAAGCACTTTAAAGGGAAATGTTTTGTCTTCGACGACCGCCTTGTTGTTCCTGTAAATAAAGAGAACCTGGAACCTATTGCACGGTGCGAAATCACCGGAAAACCGGCCGACAGCTACATCAACTGTGCTAATATGGAGTGCAACAAACTATTTGTTTGTTCAGAAGAGGGTGCCGCAATGATGGAGGGGTGCTGTAGTGAAGAGTGTAAAAACAGCGAGTATAAACGCCCGTTTGATCCCGACCACGCCTTTCGGCCGTTTAGAAAGTGGTACAACTATTTCGACGACGATTTTAAGGAGCGTGAACTCGAACAGAAATCCACATAAGCCTGTAAACCTAAGTTCGATTAAAAATCAAGGCCAAAAGCACTCCCCTCCTGTGTAAGAAGGGGCCGGGGGTGGTAGCCATTAGGTTTTCAAGCTTAATACAACTCAATAAACCCGTTTCAACCACCCATAAATCTTCTCCTTGAAAAGGAGGGGACTTTTTAACTCCTAATAAGCACATCATTAATCGAACTGAGGTTGTAAGTGCTCCGCTAGCGTCCCTGCTCTTCCGCTGAGATTTTCTGCCGGAGCATCATCTCCGTTTTGTAGAGCTCATTTTCGCGCAGCAGCTCGATATACATGTCATCCCCTTCTTCGTATTCGCGGAGCAGGGCCCAGGCGTGCATCTCACTGATTACCCGTTCTTCGCCAATTCTCACAATCACGTCTCCGGGCATAATTCCACAATGGTATGCTGGCCCATTTTTATTTACGCTGGTAACCAGCAACCCCTGAACAAAAGGAAGGCGATATCGATAAATCAGCTGCTCTGTCATGGAAGTAAATTCCATTCCCGGATCGTAGTCGAGCTGAACCGAGCCGGATGTTTGCAGCTGAGTGATGATCTGATTTACCCTATTGCTGGGAATCGCAAAACCGAGGCCCACAAAACCGGCACTGGTACCACCGGTGAAAAGAAAAGTATTAATGCCGATCACCTCTCCCCTGCTGTTTAATAGCGGGCCGCCGGAATTTCCCCGGTTAATGGCCGCATCAGTTTGAATCATATCGATATAGATACGCGGATTCTGAGGATCGGACCTGAAGTCTCTGTTTTTTGCGCTTACCACGCCTACAGTTACGGTGGGATCTCCGTCCTCAAAAAGCCCAAATGGATTCCCAAGGGCGATGGCCCACTCCCCAACTACAATCTCATCCGAATCGGAAAACTCCAAAAACGGAAACGCCTCATCCGAATTAATTCGCAGAAGGGCAAGGTCGGTGAGCTCATCACTCCCTACCAACGCTGCACTATGCTCTTCTCCGTTGGACGTATAAATCGATATTTCACTCGGGTTATTCCCAACCACATGCTGATTTGTGACAATATATCCATCCTCACTGATGATAAAGCCCGACCCCATGCTTGTGTTGTCGCGTGGCATACGATCGCCAAAAAAGAAACGGAAAAATTCATCCTGAGGAGTATCCCGCCTCTGCACAGGTGCCGATGCCATGATGCTCACAACGGCACCGCTGGCTTTTTCAACAGCAGCCGTTATGGCATTTTTCCGATCATCATAAATATCTTCAATATCGTCTTCAATCCTTTGAGGTACCGGCTGCAATACAGTTTCTGTACGCCCGTTCTCCAGTCTTTCAGGTTCTTGAGGCGTCTCAGCAGCATTATCGTCTGGTTGCGGCTGACAGGCGCCCAGCGCAAACACTAAGGCTAAAAAAACGCTATGAAGTCTGTTTCTTTTCAATTTCTTTGATTTGATTTGAGCCTATCGCTACAACATCATTAATTGCTTTTTCGAGCGGGCCGGGATGCCACGCACCAGCTGCTTTTTTATGGCCGCCACCACCCAACTTACCAGCCCATTCATTTACGTTAATATCGCTGCGCGATCTCAGGCTGATCCGAATTCCCTCATCATAAAAATCTTTGAGCAAAATGGCGGCTTTTATATTGGCAATGCTTAATGGATAACTAACAAAGCCTTCACAGTCGGACTGTGTAGTGTGTGTTTTTTCCAGCATTTCTGTGTTAACGTACATAACCGCTATTTGATTATCTGCATATAGCTTTATCGTGTTGAGTGATTCGCTAAGCAGTTTCATCTGCCCCTGTGTCTTATTCGAAAAAATAACTTCAATCACTTCGTTAGGCTTAAATTCGCCCTGTTCCAGCAGCGAGGCTACCGCTCTGACAGTGTCGGGGGTTACGCTTTCGAACTGTAGTGAACCTGTATCGGTAATAATACCCGTATACATCGCCTTTGCCGCATGCTCATCTATTTGCTCAAGGTTGTGCTCCCGGTAAAGCTGATAGATCAATTCACATGTAGAAGAGGCATTGTCTACAGAGATCGATATTTCAAAATTTCCCACCGGGTTGGGGTGATGATCGATCATCCAGACCGGCCTGGAATTCTCCTCTTTTTCGATCCATTCATGAAAGCTCCCGAAACGGTGAGTGGCATTTCCATCCACTAATATGATGAGATCGCAGCCTGAAAGCTTTTTTGGGGTCGGTTTTTCTACAGTGGTGTTTTTTTGGAGCCACAGCATGTTGGCCGGCACTTCGTCATCGTTAAATGCGGAAACGGTAAGGCCGTTTTTTTCGAGCCAGGCACAAAGCGCCATTTGCGCCCCGATGCAGTCTCCGTCGGGCCGTACATGAGAGATCACTCCAACGTGATTATAGTTATTGATTTTTTCGATAAATTCTTGAAACATATTTGCTGATATCATTTGTCTGCAGCCGGACCGTTTTAATCATCGCCATAATATTTATAGTAAATATTTTATAGCTGCACATTAAGTAAATAAGCCTTGTAAAATGCCGGTTTATACGGGCGATCGCAAGTACTTTGGCTTATTTTCATGAGCAACTGAATACTCTAATTCCGAAGAACTCATTTCATGCCAAATCAAAAGAAATGCGTCATTATTTGTGATGGCGAGCTACCCTCAAAAAACATCATCACAAACGAACTTACCGACTCCAGATTGCTGATTGCCGCTGATGGCGGAGCGCTGGCCCTAGAGCGAATGAATATATCACCGGATGTAATTATCGGGGACCTCGACAGCTACCAGCCAACCGGCAACGAAAAAGCTGATGTAATAAAAGACCCCGACCAGGAAACCAATGATCTTGAGAAATCTCTGGCATATGCAGAACAACACTCTCTTCTTGATATTGTTGTTTTTGGCGCCACAGGAAAACGACTCGATCATACGTTAAAAAACCTCTCTGTACTTCTTCAGTTTGATAATAGGTTCAGCACTCTTGTTTTTAAAGACCGATACTCAATCATGGAGATCATCCACTCTCCGTTCAGACGTTCGTTTGCGCCCGGGACATCTCTCTCGCTGTTTCCTTTGAGCGGTACGGTAGAAGGTATTACAACAAAGGGGCTGAAGTATCCGCTCACACAAGGAGATCTCAAAAATGGCGTTCAGGATGGGAGCTCTAACTTAACGGTAAAAAAAACAGTCGAAATTGAGTTCAAAAAGGGTGACCTTTTGTTGCTGATTAATCACGAATAATGTTCTGTTTTGGTTTCTGAATTTTCCTTACTCGATTGGTTTTTTATCGCGGTTTATTTCTTTTTCCTGATTTGGCTGAGCTGGAAGCGCGGCTGGGAGTCAGACTCCGAAGAAGATTTCTTGCTCAGCGGCAGAAAAGTAACGCTACCCGCATTCGTAGCTACGCTGGTTTCCACCTGGTACGGCGGTATTTTGGGGATTGGTGAGTGGAGCTACCAGTTTGGCATTTCACAATGGTTGATCCTGGGAATACCCTTTTATGTATTTTCAGCACTGTTTGCGGTATTTCTGGCGGGTAAAATCCGCATGAATAAAGCGCTCACTATTCCGGAGGCGATCTCCAACCATTACAGTGAACGTGCAGGCAGGATTAGTGCGCTACCGATATTTATACTGGTGAGTCCGGCACCCTATATATTAATGCTCGGGCTCATTTTTCAATTCCTTACCGGCGGTGATGCGCCCTTCCTGGTCTACGCCTCGCTGGTTGCACTTTTTTCTGTGCTATATATTTCCATTGGCGGATTTGGCGCCGTTATTCGAACCGATATGCTTCAAATCACGTTGATGTTTGGCGGTTTTATCGTATTGCTAATTTACGCCATGCTCGAGTTTGGGGGATTTGAAACATTATTCTCTTCACTGCCCTCCGGCCATCTCGACATCACGGGCGGGAACAGTCTTCAGTATATCCTGGTCTGGTTCTTTATTGCGCTTTGGACATTTGTAGATCCCAGTTTTCATCAGCGAGCGGCCGCGGCAGAATCCCCCCAAACAGCTCGGAAGGGAATTTTTTATTCCATCGCCGGCTGGATGATGTTCGATTTTCTTACCTGCTTTGCCGGGTTATATGCGTTTGTAATACTTGGCCCTGATTTGGAACAGCCTGTTCTTGCTTATCCCATTCTGGCCGATCAGATATTACCCATTGGTATCAAAGGGCTCTTTTTTCTATCGCTGCTGGCCACCATTATGTCCACGCTCGACAGCTACCTCTTTATTTCGGGACAAACACTGGGTCGCGACTATCTAAAAAAATATTTCCCCTCCGTAAATCCCAATGTTTTAACCAGGATAAGCATTCTCATTTCTGCCATTTTGGGTATTCTGCTCATCATCCTCTACCCAAGCGTAATTGATCTGTGGTACGTCATTGGATCCATATTTATTCCCGGGCTGCTGCTCCCTGTATTGGGGATTTACCTGAGCCTGTTTTATGTGCCGCCACGCTACGTTCTGTACTCCATTATCGGCTGTACGCTTATATCTCTCTCATGGCTCGTTCTTGGTAATCTATTTCCACAGCCTGATGGCGGCTATGCCTTTTACGGTCTTGAACCATTTTATCCCGGGCTGTTCGCCGGTATTTTGCTCTGGATAACAGGAAAAGCTGCACAAAAAGTGAAATGACGTGAGTATTCGGGGAAAAAATTAGAAAAAGTGTCTCCCCTCCTTCCCGCCCTCGATACTTTGGGGTGCAAGCAGAAACCGTAGGTGGTTAAAGCATGTAGAATTGGTCATAGTTGTGAAATTTGTTCACGTCCCCATTTCAACCATCCCTAAATTTACATACGCGTTCAAAAAATGTGCCCCCCTCCAAAAGGAGTGGGTTTCTAATCTGCAAAATCCAAAGATTCTACCTCGATCTCGCGTTGAAGGAAGGTAACCTTATGTCGCCTTTAGAATATGGCTGAGGTTTAGCTTATGAATGGGAATCAGATATTTATTGGCAAAAACATCTTTTTGAATTCCAAGCAGTCCTGTTCCGCGAAAGTCTACTACACAATATTTCTCTTCTGTACTCACAACCTCACCGATTCCATAATATTCGGGTGAGGGGCCATAGTACACAAGATCTCCAAGCTGGAGTGTATTAATGGCTCTCCTGTGGTAGGGATAAATAACCGGTAAGAGGTCGAGCCTGTAAGAAAGCCGCCTGTTCTTTGTTGCCATGGTACTGCTGGTTATTGAAAAATAATTTCGCGTCTGTTTTTTGCTTTGTGCTTTAAATGAATCTCTTTCCGAGACTCTGGCAGAACACTTAAAATACGTTCCGGCCACTCGATAATGCAAACGCCATTCCCGTAGAAATATTCCTCTGCCCCTATTTCCAACGCTTCCTCTTCGTGCTCAAGCCTGTAGCAGTCAAAATGAAATATTGGCAGAGACCCCTCATATTCGTTGATTATCGTAAAAGTAGGTGAGTTAACTTCGTTGCCTGAGAGTCCGAACGCTCGAACAAAGCCCTTAACAAATTGTGTTTTTCCGGCTCCCAGGTCTCCATGCAGACAGATAATGTCGCCGAGTTCAACTGATGATGCCGCATACTCCTCTGCAATAGATTCCGTCTCTTTTACACTGTTACTTATTCTTTTTTGCATGGTTAGCGGGGAGTGAGTGTGGCCACTGGTAAAATCATCTCTTCCATAGATGCCCCACCATGCTGGAATGTATCGCGGTAGCGATTTTGGAATTTGTTATAATTATTTGGGTACACAAAGTAATAGTCCTCTTTAGCAATGATAAAACTGTTGGCCGGCGGCTCAACAGGAAGCTGGTAGTTTTCGGGCTTATCGATGAAAATAGCCGCATTTTCCTGCGCTTTAAGATTACGTCCATATTTATAGCGAAGATTTGTTGCCGCGTCTCTGTCACCAAACACCTTGGTATCGCGCATTGCCCGAATAGATCCATGATCTGTTGAAACAACAACGGTAACGCCTTCATTGGCCAGCTCACGGAACATTTTGTAAAGCGAACTATGCTGAAACCAGGCTTCCGTAAGTGAACGAAAGGCGGATACATCAGGGGCAAGCTGCTTGAGCACTTCCGAATCAGAACGGCTGTGCACCAGCGTATCAACAAAATTGTAAATAATTGTGGTAAACGGTGTTTGCGTATAGTTCGCCATTTTACTTACCAACCGGTTCCCGTCTTCCGGCTGAATAATTTTCTCATATTTTACAACATCATGCAATCCATGGCGTGCAAGGTTCTTTTCGAGGAGAACTTGTTCATGCCTGTTAAGTGAAGACTCGTCCTGCCCGGTTTCCCATAACTGAGGATAGCGGCGCTGAATTTCGAGAGGAAACAAGCCCGAATAAATTGAGTTTCGTGAGTAGGGTGTTGCCGTTGGCAAAATAGAGTAGTAAAAATCAGTTTCAATGGTATAAAAATCATTGAGAACTTTCTGAAACAGCAGCCACTGATCGTACCGCATGCAGTCAATCAAAAAAAATACAACGGTCTCTCCCTTTTCAAGATGTGGGAATACTTTTCTTTTAAGCAGATCGGGGCTCAACGTAGGATGCTTTGTCTCATCACGTTTCAGCCAGCTTTTATACTCCTGACCAATAAAACGGCCAAAAGCCTGATTTGCCTGCTGAAACTGATCTTGCAGTACCTGCTGTAAGGCCTCATCACCCGACTCCAGGTTTAGGTCCCAATGGGTAAGCGTTTTATACACATCAATCCACTCCTCCCAGTCGGTTTCAACACTGAATTTTGACGATAGTTTATTAAACCCTTTCAGGTACAACTGTGCGGCTTTTTCATTTTGAATACGCTGTTTATCCAGAATTCGCTTAACCGTGAGTAAAATCTGGTTCGGATTGACCGGCTTGATGAGATAGTCGCTTATTTTATTACCAATCGCGTCCTCCATGATCGACTCTTCTTCACTTTTGGTAATCATCACAACCGGTAAAGATGGTTGAATATTTTGTATTTTTTCGAGTGTAGCAAGGCCATCCAACCCGGGCATTTGTTCATCCAGAAAAACAATATCGAACGACTGTTTACCAATCAGCGAAACCGCATCATTACCATTGGTAACGGGAGTTACGTCAAAGCCTTTACCTTCAAGAAAAATAATGTGAGATTTCAGCTGATCAATTTCATCGTCAGCCCATAAAATTTTTGTGGCCATATTCTTTATCTTTCTGCTCTAACCATAAATCAGTATGGTGGTTCCACGCTGTAATACGTTCATAAAATAAACAAAGTGGTTATGGTTAAAAACCGCAATCGCTTTTTGGGCAAGTAAAATGTTCCACTTCTCTACAGCGTGATCAACGGTTTGATATTGGCCAGTCTTTTTTCGCCAATACCTTTTATTTCCAGGAGCTGGTCGAATGATGTAAACTGTCCGTTTTCATTACGCCACTCCACAATTCGTTTCGAGTAGGCGGGTCCAATGCCGGGCAGCTCCTGAAGTTTTGATGCCGTTGCTGAATTAATGTCTATCAGATTATTTGCAGAAACCGTCTCTGCATCATTTTCAGGAGGTGGAATTGTGTCTCTCAGTGCCATTTCAGATTTTTCTACAGCATCGATATCCTTTTCATTTCCATCTAACGGTTCGTATCGGGCAAGAATCATTGCCCTGTCTTGTTCAAAATCACGGCTTTTCTCTTCAAATATTCTTTCAAGTTTTGCATACTCCGTCTCGGAATATTGAGGACCCGGATTCCAAATAAGGCTCATACTGCTTGTGCAAACGATCATCACAATCAGTACTGATACAGCAACGCGTTCATTTTTACTAATTTGAAGTTTTTCTAAAAAGAAAAATAGTTTTCGTTTCATAATTATCCTCTCTTTGCTCGTATTCCCGTTTGCAGGGAACTTGTAAACCGGTATCGCATAGAACATTGCTTTCTTATATTTATGAACACTAAAAACTCAATCCCTTACAGAATTCATGGAAAAAAAAGAAAGCGTTGTTGAAGGTATTCCCCTGGCTTGGTACAAAACAGGTTCGGGCAAACCGCTTGTAATTCTACATGGGTGGGGAAGCAATTCTTCTGTGATGCAGTCAATTTCGGGTGGGGTAAACGATATTCGAACAAGTTATTTAATCGACTTTCCCGGTTTTGGGGACTCTCCGGAACCTCCCTATTCGTGGAGTGTTGGTGATTATGCCAGAGTCACCGAGTTGTGGCTGGATAGTGTTCTTCCCGAAGGGCCATTCGATCTACTTGTACACTCTTTTGGTGGGCGGGTGGCTATTAAGTTACTTTCTGCTCCCGGTATCCGCTCCAGGGTGGATAAAGTAATATTCACCGGCGCTGCAGGAATTAGACCAAAACGAAGCATCTCATATTATGCAAAAAAGTATACTGCAAAAACGCTAAAAGCACCCTTCAGGCTGCTTCCTGTATCACTGGAGGAAAAGGGCCTGAACCGCTTGCGACAAACGTCTGTCTGGAAAAAGCTTGGTTCTTCAGACTATCAGCAGCTTTCGGGCACCATGCGCGAAACTTTTGTAAAAACAGTGACCGAGTATCTCGAGAGCGACGTAAAGAAAATTACCCATGAAGTTCTTTTGATTTGGGGAAAAAACGATGAAGCCACCCCGGTATATCAGGGAGAGAAAATGGATGATCTTCTAAAAAATAGCGCATTAGTTCTCATCGAAAATGCCGGACACTACGCATTTCTGGATCAAAAATCACGTTTCTTAGCCATACTAAGATCATATTTGGAATCGTAATCGATGCAATAGGGCCGGCAAACGGTATTAACCAATACTCTGTTAAACGACAAGCTTATAGCTGGTGCAGGTGCCTTCTTCCTTGCCATTTTTCTCACAGTCCTCTCTTTTGTCAAAACCCTGGGTGGAGAATTCTAAAATTTCACCTTTTTTATCGGTTCTTCTCCATCTCCATTCGCCTTTTACATCCTGGTATATTTCACATTTTGGCATAGTTGTAGTCCTCACAAAGAAAGTTTAACGTTTCCTATATATCACCATTTTTATGACCAGAATCAAATTTAAGGCACTGTTCTTTCTCCAAATCTTGTTTTCAGGCAGTCTTCACTTACAAATCGCTTCAGTACGTGGTGGTGGAATGTATGGGATCGGATCAAGCAATAGGCTCTTGATACACTGATAGCGGGCAACGCACTACGATTTCCATCAAACATAGCGTTCTTTACTTCAGCCCGATTTTGATTACCTTTCATCAGAAATTAACTAACTTTTTTATGGATCAGGAAAATACCCGCAAACTTGCCATTTTAATAGATGCCGACAATGCTCAGCCAGCTATCACAGAAAACCTGATGGCGGAGATTGCCAAATACGGGACCGCAAATGTAAAACGAATATACGGGGATTGGACCCAACCACAGCTTCGGGGATGGAAAGATCTGCTTCTCGAATATTCCATCCAGCCCATCCAGCAGTTTGGCTACACCCGAGGAAAGAATTCCACCGACAGCGCCCTCATTATTGATGCAATGGACCTGCTTTTCACGGGGAGATTTGATGGATTTTGCCTCGTTTCCAGTGATAGCGACTTTACCAAACTTGCAGCGCGAATTCGCGAATCGGGGCTTGTAGTTTACGGGTTTGGAGAGAAAAAGACTCCGGGGCCTTTTGTGGCGGCCTGCGATAAATTTATTTATACCGAAGTGCTTGCCAAAGATGAAGATGAAAAAGAAGATCGAAAACAGAAATCTTCGATGGAGCTAAAACAAGATACCAAACTGGTAACCCTGGTCAGAAACGCAATTGAGGCGTCATCAGACGATAGCGGGTGGTCCCATCTTGCACCTGTCGGGAGCTACATTGCAAAACAGAGTCCCGGTTTTGACCCCCGTAATTATGGCTACCGTAAACTTGGTGAGCTGCTTAACGCCATGAAACTCTTTGAAATGGAAGAACGCCCAACCGGCAACGGTCAATCAAAAGCCATCTATATAAAAGACAAGAGAAAATAACCTGTAAGTGCGAAATCAACCGGACTGTTCGCCCTTCTAACGTGCATATTTTCTGCACTCTTCGTAATTTTACTGAAGCACTATGAAATCCAAAATCAAACACAGGAGTGATTATGGATAACTATGAAATGAACCGGGAATCAGTACTCCAGGAACGTGTTAATCTGTTAAAAGATCAGGGTTATCGCGGGTTTCAGCTCAAAAAAAGCCACCTGAAAAACAAAGAGGCTTTCGAAGTTCAGGCAGTCAATGAAAAAGGTGTTCATCTCTTAACGGATGGAAACACCCTTGATGAGGCTTGCGAAAGCCTGATTAAGAGAATTGACTACACGCTGGATGATCTTTAATTCCATAGCGGGAGTTATATGATCTGCGATCGCTGCAGCATCATAGTACTGCTGCACAGGGGAAATACAGGTTTGAAAAAAGATCAGCTTTGTACGTTTTTTTGAATCCACCCGTGCAGGTCGTTCATGACCTCGTCCCTATTTATTTCATTCAGCATCTCGTGCCGGCCATCTTTATACAGATTCACATCCACCTGCTTAATACCTGATTTACGAATCAATTTCTCCAGATTTCGTACGCCTTTACCCATGTTGGACACCGGATCATGATCACCCGATAGAAGCAGAATCGGGATGTTTTTGTCGTGATCTGCAAATGGTTTGTGGTGATGAAGATCTCTTAAACCTGTAAAGAGAGCATATAAAAACTGAACGGTCAAAGTCTTATCGCAGAGTGGGTCAACCAGAAAGAGGCCTACCATCGTTTCATCCCGGCTCAGCCAGTCGGCCTTGGTTCTGCTGGGTTTAAAATGGCGGTTAAAGGACTTTGACAGAAGATTATCCAGGAACGTACTCCTCCTCTTTCCGCCCCATATTTTCATGAGGGCTGAGGTAATCCATATCCCGACGGGCAGCAGACGGGATGGCCGGCCGTTGCTGCCGGAATAGATGATTGCGTCAGCCCGGTCATTTGTAAGTTGAAAATAGCGCTGCAGACAGAATGAGCCCATCGAGTGCCCGAGCATGATGATTGGGAGATTGGGGTGCTCTTTTGCGATGTGGTTTTTAATATCGCCAATATTTTCTGATAGAGCGTCCAGGCCTCTTTCGTGGCCAATGTGACCCAGGTGGTCGGGGTCCGTTCGACCATGACCACGGTGATCATGCGCAACCACAATAAATCCCCGCTCGGAAAAATACCGCCCAACATGACTGTACCTTCCGCTGTGCTCGCTCATTCCGTGAATGATCTGCAGTATCGCTTTGGGTTTGATTTTTTTTGGTTTCCAAACCCTGGTAAAAAGCGACTTTCCTTCACTGTCCTTTACGTAAAATGTATCCAACTCTTTCCTTGTGATCGTGAATGGTTTACTTCTGTATGTTAATGAAAGTACACTAATCATTCTTTGATTTCTTAATGTTGATCAGACCATTCAACTTCATCAGTTTTCGATTTCAGACGAGGGTTGTATTGATATTATAAAAGGCTTATTTTTGGAGTCTTGATAATTTTTTGCGCCCGTAGCTCAACTGGATAGAGTACCTGACTACGAATCAGGCGGTTAGAGGTTCAAATCCTCTCGGGCGTACTTTTTTGATTAGTTAGGAGATTTGAGTAGTGAGATTTGAGATAAATCTGCTCTTTGGCCCCTGAATCTAATTTACATATTGACCATTGCGCCCGTAGCTCAACCGGATAGAGCGTCTGACTTCGGATCAGAGCCTCTTGATTAAAATAAAAGCCCAATAAGCTTTAAATAGGGCTATTCTGTACATAAAGCGCCATTTTTTCTTTGCTCTTCTCTTGTTAGATCATCAATTGCTTCCCTGAATTCCCTTTGGTGGGTACATTTGTGGGTACGCAATGGACATCCGTTAGTGAAGTATTTGAAAAGCTAGTTTTTAGCATTATTCAGAAAAACATGTACTAAAGTGGACAAAATTTCACAATCCACTTAGGACCACTTCCATTGCAATATCTTTCAAATAAAGTCACCAAAGCGGAGACTAAATAATGAAAGATATGAGGTGAAAATGGCAACACTTAAGAAAAGAGGAAGTAAGTTCTCTCTCAGATTTGTGAGAACAATCGATGGAAAAAGACAGGAAAAAACAATTGCCCTAGAAACTGGCAAAAAGGAAATAGCACTAAAGCTCAAAAGGAAGCTAGAAGTTGATTATGATTCGGGAGATATTGACGTTTTTGGATCCTTCGACTTTAAATATTGGAGAAATGGTGATTCTGATCGTCCGATATACAATCCATTACTCTCAGATTTAATTGAAGAATTTTTGAGGTCCAGAGCAGACTTTAAGAAAAAAACCAGGAAAAATTATAAGTCAATTCTAAACAGATTTAATCAATCTGCGGGGCATACTCTGTTTTATACAATGGTAAAACAATCTGATATAATAGAGTTTGTTTACGGTAATGACTTGGCAATACCGTCTCAGAACAATTATTTACGGCATCTGAAAGTATTCTTTAAGTGGGCGGAAGACAATGATTACGGCGATGATATTAGCAAGGGATTAAAGTTCAAAAAGGAGTTAGATACTCTGAGGCAGCAAATCATATCTGAAGCTGAATTGTATAAAATAATAGATTGTCATACTAGGTACATCCAACGGAAAAAACAGAAAGGGCATATTGCTAGAAATGAACAGAGTCAACTTTGGTTCGCGCCCTTAGTTAAATTTACCTATTACACAGGATTTAGACTTAGCGAGGTACTAAATTTAAAGTGGAAAGATGTTGACTTTTCTTTGAATGAGATATCGACTGTTGGAAAAGGGGGAAAGCTTCGAACCATGATATTACTGGATCAAATAAAAACTGATTTACTTACATGGAAAGCCTCAGTCGACTCAAAACCTAATAGATACGTTTTTGAATCACCCAAATCAAGACAATGTAAATCAATAAAAATGACAGACAATGTCTCAGATGTTTTCAAGAAAAACGTGAGAAGAGCTCACCTGGATGATTATATTCACTTCCACAGCTTGAGACATTCCTGTGCCACTAATTTATTAAAAATGGGCTTTCACTCACATTCAGTACAGAAAATGCTGGGACACGAGTCCTTCACAACAACAGAACGTTATTTACATATCGTGCCGGCTGATATTAGAGAAGAAGCAAAACGTATTGGAGTAATGAAATAAAAAACTTGAAAGAAGATTTCTGTTTATATGGATGAAACACATGATTTTGATGCTTTTGATTCATTGCTTAAAAGCGCATTTAAAACGGATTACAGTATCTTTAAAAGAGAATATGAGCGAGATCAGGTAAAAGTAGAGAAAATTTTTTGGTCTACTGTTTTAGGGATCTACCATGAGCACGGAAAGATTGATTTCGAAAGTACTTTCAGAGTTTTGATAGCTATTCTATATGACAGGCCATCTATGGAGGTTATCTTATTTAATAGATTTGATGGGGTTTCGCACAGTGATTACAAAATTACTCACAGTCAAGCCGAACAATTGGTCAAAAAATTTCAACAAGGAGAAAAGGTCAAGCAAGAGCTAATTCATGCATTAGAGGACTTTGTGCAAATGTCTGAGATTTCGCGGTCATTTCAAATTATCAACTTAAAACTCAAAAAAAATCATCAACCTCATCTGCCATCTATTTCTATGGCGGTAAATGCCCTGAGATCTAAGGCAAAAGGAAAACTTATAAATGGTCCGTTACATTACCCTTTTCATAAAAAACTCACACTGCCACAATTGAACGACTTTCGTCAATTGAGTGAAGCTTATCAACCGTTCTTTTTACTGAAAGTCCTTGATCAAAGACTTCATGAATGGCTAAAACTGTCTACTGAAAGTTTTCATTTTAAAAAACGCGTCAGAAGTGTGAGTACAGCTGTAGCATACGCCATAGTTACATACCCCTGGGAGATAAATTACACTAACTCACAGTTAGCCCATCGTATATTTAACTACTATGCAGATTTAGAGGGTAATAACTTTAAACCAAATAGTATTTTGAAAGCTATAAAAAGATTTCGGGATGAGTAAAAAAGATAAATTCGAAAAGATCACAGATAGACTGAATAAAGGTGAGTTCTTGAAATTCAGAAATTACCGAAAGAGACAGTCTGATATGATTGCAGAGTATTGGGAAATTGTATGTATGATCCTAATTTCAAGCAAAATGCAAAATGAGAGGAGAGAGTATTACAACCCCAAACACTTTCAAACTATTGTTACTTCTTTATTTGACCCCGTATTTCTAAATAAAAATAAAACAACTAGTGAACTTAGAGAGATTCCAAGAAGCGTTGCCTTGAATCGTGCCTACTGGAACGACAATAGATCAGTATTTCTAGCTTTAAAAAACGATCAAATAAAAATACTCGAAGAAACCGGGTTGATTTTGCATCAGTCAATAACCTCAAGTGTACATTCATCAAATATATTAAGTCGCGCACAACCAAAAATGGTTTCTATTCATGTTTTTGATGGATATCACCAAAAATTAAAACAACCTGTATCACCGATCTTAAAACATTGGTATCCACAACAGCTTCTATTCAAGGTTGATGACGATATGAAACTTACAACCGGTATTACAATTAGAGAGGAGTTTATTAAAAGCTATCATCAAATAGCAATTGAAATGATGATAGCATTGTATACTCAATCACTTATAGATAGAATAGCTAAGTTTTTTGAAGAAAATACAGAGATTCCACTATACTCAGAAGACCTTTTAGCCTAAAATCCCTCCTTATTACATTCCAAGGACTCACCTTTCTCTGATCTCTACGTCCTTAAAGTGAATAACTCTTAAAAAAACCTGTACCAGAGAGGACAAAATTTCACAAAACTTATCTTGGAATTGGCTTACGGTAGTTTTTGGTCGAAGTCACAAAAGCTGTGACTAAATAACAAAAAAACACTCAAGTTTTATGACCAAAAAAGTAACGCTTAAAAAGCGAAAGCCTAAATATCTGACCGCCCAGGAAGCGGCTCAAATTTATGGGGTTAATGCCAAAACTCTTCTTAATAGGAGCGGTCTTTCAAAGTCAGATCCCAGATACATACCGTCTCTTAAAATGAGAGGTGGGAGAAGGAAATATTTCGAACAAAAAATGCTTGACAGACTCTTTATCGTGGGAGGTCACGTATGAAAAGTACTCTGAACTTTGACTCCAACACAGCAGGAATTGCCGCCTATCTAAAGGCATTTGGCAATCCAAGATGGAGCTACCTCTCCAGATACTGTATTTCCGACGGAATTATCAGTTGGCACGGGCCTGTAGCGGAGCCCCCGCACGAGGTTATGCCAAACAGTAATCTGTTAATAAACCCCAAACTCGCAGGAAATCTGCAATTTAAAGAAGGGCAAAGTTACCATGTAAAGATCAGTAACCTGGATGCTGCTGAATATGTTCAATTAAAAGAGGTTTCAACTTCAAAAGAAGCATTACCGTATGTGGAAGGAGTGGAAATATCCAGGAATGCTGTGCTGAAAAATGACGCTGCTACGTGGATGGTTGAAAGCTGCTACCCCGAAATAGCCTACTTATCACCTGAAACGATTGTCAAGACCCAGGCAAATCCGCAGAAATCAGGGCCAAAGAATACTCCAAAGCTACTTCCAAGCTCGCCCACTTCAAAAACAGACCCTTTTAGCCGAATAATCGGTCACGAAGAAGCCAAAAAGAGGTTGAAAAGGATTGCAAATAAATTCAATGATCCGAAAAAGTACATGCACTTGACCAGTAAAAAAACACGAGGGGTGATTCTTCACGGTCCTACGGGAACCGAGAAAATGGCCCTTGTCAAGGCATTTAATAGGACTCTCAATCTAAATGCGATTTCTATAATGGGCACTGTTGACTCACCCCTGCTGTCCAAAACCTTTAAAGATAAAAAGTTAAAGAACGGCGGAATCGTATTCATTGAGAAAATTGATGGCCTAAGCAGCGAGGCTGCACGAACACTTCAACAGTATATGGATGGCCTTGTTGGGTTTGACCACATACTTACTGTGGCCACTACCAGTAACCTCAGCGCCATTCCGGATGAGTTAAAACGACCTGGCAGATTTAGCGAAATCATATTTGTTGGACGGCCAAGCAGATCCGATCGGGAAAATCTCATTGATTTTCATCTTGAAGAACATGCTACTGATCCAGGCATTGATCGAGCAGAACTTGCAAAGCAAACTCAAGGATTCACCGAAGTGGATATCGAACTGCTTATCAATCAAGCCGGAGATCATGCTATCGACCGTTTAGAATCTGGTGAAACGGACGTTGTGATTAACCAAGATGATCTCAACAAGGCTTTGGATACTTTTCAATCCACCGGAGCCCGAATTCTGAACGTAAGAAGGCCAACAATAACGTTCGATGACATCTTTGGGAATGAGGACGAAAAGGAAGAAATCAAGACAAACCTTGATTTGATCACCGGGAAAAAACCGTCGGTTTACAGCAACGTAAAGCGCCAATATATCCTTCTGCACGGACCTTCGGGGACTGGAAAAACAATGCGGGCTGAGGCTATGGCTTCTCATGCGGGTGTGCTCTTCAAGTACATGTCATCCAGCGATTTGGAACATAAATATGTGGGCGAGTCCGAACAAGCGTGGAGAAAACTATTTCAGGATGCCAGAAACCACGCTCCCTGTCTACTTTTTATTGATGAGATGGATTCACTCACACGAAATCGCTCCAACGGTCATTCTCACGACAAAAAAGTCCTTAATACCATCCTGGCGGAACTTGACGGGAAAGCCAGCAATGATGGTCTCATAGTTGTGGGCGCCACAAACCGCTTGGAAGATATTGATTCTGCCATTCTTGACCGGTTTGCATTCAAGTATAAGATCGGGCTTCCGGATGAACTTGACCGGGCGGATTTTCTGAAGAAGAAATTCGCATCATTTCCCGCTGCAGACATGGACTACCTAAAGCTGGCGTACATGACAGAGGACTGGTCTTTTCGAAAACTTGCCAATCTGGCTGATCAGATTGCTATGCAGCTAGATGGAGGAAAGCTGCATCAAATTACCACCAATCGAATCACCCTTTTGATTGATCAAATCAAACGAAAAGCCACACCGACAACTATAATAACAAACCCAAATAACTGATAACTATGAAAAATCACATAAATATATACAGAAGACATCTTACCGGACTCCCGCCCGAAACAACTTTAAAGGGAATCTATCCTGTAGAAGGTGTTCACCCGCGAACGAAACATGTTTACAAGATCCACAAAGACGGCTCATTCACTCGGAAGAGTAACGGGGCCCAGGGATCTCCGATTGAGTTCTTACAAGGATTAAACCCTACTTTGACTCAACTTGGCGCTGAACAGGCAGCCGGGATTGAGGCCGACAACTATGAAAGATTAGACAAACGGCACGTTGAATCGCAAATAAAGGAGTTTCGTAAACGAAGATCCTCTCAAACCACCTTTCAAAATCTCACCGGAATCGATCCAAATCATCTTAGAAGTGAAACCATTTGGATGGACCAGAGTACACAGAGCCTGAATTTTGTACAGTATTCTGAATCCGGCTACCCCCTCTATCGAGTTACCTGGACACATGAAAAGCGAGGTGAGAGTAGCGTCGGTATACAACGATTGGATATCCCTAAATCTGCAAAAACAGTCTTTGTCGTAGAAGACCCACTTAAAGCCGTGGCTCTGCGCTCTGTTGGCTATGCCCACGTCATTGTAAAGCCTAATCAGCAGAGCCTGACGTGGAATGATTACAGAAGCCTGCTATCAGGGAAAAAAGTTTACTGCCTGCAGGATGACGACAACGGTAACTGGGAGGATTCTTTCAATCCGTTTTTACGGGCGCTGGATATGAGTAAGACCGAGATATACCTGTCTCATTTTCGTCCCTTCTGTGGAGGGCGAGAGCTGGCAGAATGGCTTTGGAACCAGGACAGTGCAAAACAGAGTCTTAAAAAGGTAATTCTCAATTTGAAAGCTGACCACAACAGCTCCTATGATGAGTCAACCTATCGCCGGTTCGTACATCAGGGTGGGATTAATCAGATCAGTTTTGCCCAGGATTACGCTAAAGGTCAGTACTGGTACGGAACCCTCGATGGAGACCACGTTCACTCCTATCCGGTTAACTGCATTGACACGGAAACACTGCGGAAGAACTACTCACTGGAAAGCCGTTCTACAGTGGAAGACGGGTTTTATTTAAGTAAACAAGAAGCCTTTAACGCACATAATGCTTCTGACCAGTTAAAACCGAAACGGATATATGATCTTATACGGGAGGTACTGGATCAGCACATCTACTTCGAGCACTCCGGTACCAGCGGGATGCTTGCTATCTGGATTATGGCTGGATATGTATACAAATTGTTCAGCCAGTTTGGGTATCTGCATCTGAATGGCAGCGCAGGGACCGGTAAAACGACACTCCTTGAGATCATTGCACAATGTGGGTTCAACGGCCGACTTGAATCACAAACAACGAGAGCCAAGGTAATAGAGATGGTACACAACCTGAGTCCTACTCTTTGTTTGGATGAATTTGAATCCAGCTCTCTGGGAACAGGAGATGCGTATTCACAGATGCTCAAAGCGGGTTACTCCTATCAGGGAACGTATTCCAAGAAGTCAGGCTCTGGCAAAGCTACCCGCCTTAGCCTCTACTGCCCCAAAGCTCTCGCCTCCATTGATCCTATAGGAGATGAAGCCTTGGAATCCAGAACCATTCCAGTCCCAACAACCATGATGCCTGACAGTGTTGTAAAAAGTGTTTGGAACCCGGACACAGATAACCTGAAAAGAAAAATTCAGCTGATCAAAAGAGGTGGGTACGTTCTTGGGCTTTATTATCATGATGCTATTAAAAGAGCCTATCACAGTGTCCCCGCCAAAGTGAAGCTACCTTCAGGCAACATTATAGATAACCGAAGAAGGCAAATACTTTCACCACTGCTGGCGATTGCACGACTAATAGATATTGATGGTACCCAAGGTATTGAAGAGAAGCTTTTGCAAGCTGTTGATGTTGCGTGGTATCCTGAAAATAATATAGAAACTTCGCGGAAAAAGGAGTTGGTTAAGCTGCTTTCCAAATGGAGCCAGGATTCAGACTTCAGTGATTACACAGAAAAGGACAACATGCTATGGATACATAATGAATGCTGGAAAGGAACCCCGCTGGCCGATCTGCTAGGCGGAAAGGCAAAAACGCTGACATGGTTTGATAACCTTCCCGGTGTTGATAAAGGGTCAGTACATCTGCCTAGTTTTGGTACATCAAAAAGCTGTACAGGCTTTCCGCTGAATCTAAAAGTTCATAAAAAGACCGTTCAGGATATATTTAGCCAAAAAATGGCCAAATAGGCATCAAAAAGGCTGATTCTAAAAACCTAAACGGCCTAAACCAAAATGGCCGAAACCTAAAAAACCGGGGACATGTCGGGGTGTGCTGGTACAGGCATCCCGGTTTTCTCTGTTTTTATTTAGATGATTTAGAAATTTAGATTTTCGTAAAATCTGTGATTATAGCCCTATAACGGTGATTATCAACTAAATATTAAAAAAAGACAGATTTATCTGATTTAGATTTGACAACCATCTCCCGATCGAATAGATTTTAAATGTATATCACTCCTACGGATGTATACAGTAATTGTAACCTAAAATTAAACTGGTAATAAAATGAATAAAATAAACGTATGAACCTTCGCCCAGAAGCCATTCTGGACACTCGTAACTCACGACTTTAAAGCATTCGAATACGAATGAAATCACTACAAAACCGACCTTGTTCCAAAAGTCGGCACCTTTCGCGAAATGGCGGATATCTATCATGCAGCCCCTTCCTCGTATCTGGGCATTGCATTAGCCTGAGAGCCATATATGAAGCCCATCTATTCACCATCCACAGAGCCCAAGACCCGCGACTATTCGCCGGAAATACAGTCGGTCGTGGACACCTGGGTTGACTTTGAACAACATAAATCCAAACCCGAAGCCGGTGTGAAACCGGCGATTCCGGAAAGATATAAAGTGGTTTTGGACTACCCTGTTCAGTCCTACAATGATCGCCCGAACAGCTATTACAGCGAATCAATCATCCAGCGCAGCTACAGCAGTGAGGCCTTTCTGGTGTTTGTGGGCTCGCCATGAGCAGATCCGAATATAAAAGACGTGGAGTTGATCCAGGAGAAACATGAAAAGCTGCTGGTCAAGATTGATGACAACACAACGTCCATTGATTTCGCAAAACTCTACTACCGGGCGGATATCTCTTCATTGGGCAAGGAAGCCGATCATGATCAGGGCCGATGAAAATTGATCTACGAGCTGTCAAAATGGACAAATTTTGATGCTGATCTTCTGGAAGAGCTGTTTCAAGGCTCGGCGTTGCATCATCCCGGAGACGAGGTGAAGGGAAAGGATAACAAGACTCTTTTGCAGAGAACCATTCATACCATCTTGTCAACCCGCCCCATCTTTCATCGCAAAGAAATTGAAGGGTTTCTGAGGTTCCATTATAACTGCCGGTTTAACGAGGTCACCGGAAAACCGGAAATCATCAACGGGGATGCGTACGAAGAGATCACAGATTTTGTGTTCAATTCGATGCTGCGGGATGTCATCAATAAGGGTGGAAAAATCACCAGCCAATACCTGCGGCAGCTGCTTACCTCCGACCTGGTGGATCGGTATAACCCGTTTACCGAATACTTTAAGAGCCTGCCGGCCTGAAACCCAGGCATAGACCCGGATTACATCGGAGAACTTGCAGCCCAGGTACAGGTTCATAATCAAAGCTACTGGCAGTGGTGCCTGAAAAAATGGCTCGTTGGGTCTGTAGCTACAACACTGGATGCCAAGAAAACGAATCAGCAGGTTCTTATTCTGTGTGGGCATCAAGGGGCGGGAAAATCCATGTTTCTGGAAAGTTTGCTTCCCGAAAGGTTGTCCACCTATTACTTTTCCGGTGTGCTGGACCCTGCCAATAAGGATTCACTGTCTTATCTGGCCGAGTGTTTCTTTATTAACCTGGACGAGCTGGATAGTTTAAACCGTGGAAAGGAAGCGGCTTTAAAGGAGCTGATTACAAAATCCGTAATTAAGTACAGACGGCCGTATGGTACGTTCAATCAGAACTATACGCGTGTGGCTTCATTTATGGGAAGCATCAACCACGAGGGCATCTTGTCCGATACCAGTGGCAGCAGACGCTATCTGGTCCACAAGATCAAAAGCATCAATTACCGGCATCATCTGGATATGGATCTGGTCTATTCGCAAGCCTATGCGCTCTATAAGCAAGGCTTTAAGTATTGGTTCGCCGGAAAAGATATCGACCGTATTCATGCTGAAAACAGAAAGTATGAATTGAGCACCATTGAGGAGGAAATGCTGGTAAAAGAGTTTGAGCCGGGATCGGCTGACGATGCAACCTCGGAAAAGCTTTCAGCCACAGATATCCTGAAACAGCTTCACGACGGAAAATTGCCGCCAAATAGTACCTCAGCGGCCATCAAGCTTGGGCAGGCGCTGGTTAAACAGGGATTCACCTACCAAATGATGAAAGGCTCGAAAAAATGGCTGGTTAAACGATCCTGGCAAACTCAAACAAAGGGCGATTTGTGGGGTGGGTAGGCAGGGCTTGCCCCCTCCCCATCGTTTGTTTTGAGCGCGATCGGACCAGAAGGAAAACACAGGTTTGCTGGTCAACCGTTGAAAACAGCCTTGGGGGTACCCACCCGGGTGGGTAGGTAAACCGACAACTACCCACCCCCTAACCTATTGATTTGCAATGGGTAAACGGATAAGGGTGGGTAGATAAGGTAGTTTTTGAACCAAATAGTTTTTAAATGATAAAAAGAGAAGTAAAGGGAATGACCATAGAATATCATAGTAATGTTGCAAAACACTACCCACCCCCACCCACCCTGGGTAAAACCCAGAAGAACCATAACATACTATTGTGGGCTTCCATGTCCACAATACTTTCTAATTTTAACTACAAATACATAACACATATGAAAGATAAAAAAACCAAGAAGCCCAGAGATGTAAGCTACTCTCAAGGCTATAAACTGATCCAAAAGCACGGCTACGAGACAGTCAAGACCATGTGACAAAATGAGGGAATGTATGTTGCTTCCCGAGAATTAAATTGCTCTCCCTATGTACTCAGGCACCTCAGCAATAAATATTCCTGAAAGCGCCCCGCTTCCACATGTCCTCATTTGGTCCGCGCTGTTCAGTTGGGCAGAGCCGAGGCAAGCACATACAAACAACTTGACTGGAGTAATGTCGATTTAACTAAAAACCATAAAAAAGGAGTAAATAATGACTAAAAAAGATCAAATAATAACACCCGAAGAAAGCCGATTCTGAATACAGCAATTCAGAAACTATACAGGCGCGCATACTTACGTCAATAACATAAAAGCGTGACTGGAATCGAATGTTCGATGAAAACGCATTCAGACGCTGGAGGAGCTGCGGAAGCAGATGCGAAAGGACAGCTATTTTAGTCCACGGCATTTCCGAAAGGTTGATCACGCGATCGCCCATTTAAAAGATGAAGGTGTGACATATCGTCCATAACAGGTCAAAACAGCCAACCAAAGCCGCAGGATTCCCTCTTGCGGCTTTTTTATGCTTGAAAGGCGAGTTAAATCTAGTCTCTAGAGACTCGCAGGGTCCCATAGCCCCGGCACTGGTACTCAGGGTCAGCCTGACTCTAAAGCCAGCCTGTGAATAGTTAAACTTCGTCCAGAAAAAAGCCGTTTTCCCTCTTAAAATCGGATTCCCAGATTTTTTTGGAATTTTTTAATGATCCACACAAAGATTTTTGATATACAGTTGGTTCTTGAGCCAGGTTAGAGCTCTAAACAGATCAAAGATCACAGATCCCACATCGTTAATCATACATCACCCACGACTCCTCTTCCCACCGCAGCACCGGATATCCATCCTCGGTGGTTCTCCAGATATTCACCCAGTCGAAGCCGGGCATATTCTTCTCGGCGGCCGTACCGCTCATTTGGGCGGTGGACAGGCCGGTTGCGCCTTCAGGGTCTCCCTGATCGACTCCCACATCCATCCCGGTTGATTCTTTGTCCCAATATCCATGGTCTATTGACCCTAAATTCTCCCCTGCAAAAGCACCAAACAAAGATAGTCCTTCCATGTCTCCATCCACGGTTACAGACCCGGTAATAAAGGCATTTCGAATCACTCCACCGGAATCGTTTCTTCCTGCAAACCCACCTAATTCTGAAAAAATATCAGGAGGATCAGCTTCATATAGCTCTATTTGATGGTCTGCAGTTACGTACGCATCTTCTATGAGTCCTCTATTGTCACGAACGAAGCCACTGGAATTGCGGACCCCATTTACTTTTCCCTTTACAAATGAAGAACGTATCACACCATCATTGTTCATCACAAATCCGGCTGCTGCCAGGCGTCCCCATAAATCTATATCTGCATAAGAGTTCTTAATATCACCATGGTTATATCTTATGAATCCAGTGGCACCCTGTCCACTTATTTCCCCTTTTACAAAAGAGTGACGAATAGATCCACTGTTAAACGTCACGAGCCCTGAAGCGGTATAAATTACACCAGAAACTTTTCCCTCGAATGAAGAGTGTTCTATGGTACCGGTATTTATTCCAACCAATCCTGCTCCTCCGGTGGGAGGAGTTATTGACCCTATAAAATGGCAGTTTCGTATAAGGCCTCCGTCATTTATTCCGGCAAGCCCGCCCACTCCATCCATGTCTGCTATGTCGATATTTTGTACGTCTGATGCTTCACTTAATGATAGATTTTCTTCACTATTTAATACTGCAGTTCCTTTATCTAAGCTGGTAAGCCGCCCACGGTTGTCGATAGTGATGTTTTCAAGGACACCCTCTTTCACATACCCAAACATGCCGTTATGCGGGTCAAACTTGTTGAAGTTAATTTTCAAATTCCTGATGGAAAACCCATTTCCATCATACGAGCCGGTAAAGGGTTTTTCGGTGTCTCCGATGAATTTAAAGCCAGAGCCGTTTTGTAGCTCTTCTGATGCTGATGCGTCAATGTCCCCCACCTGAATGAAGTGCTTATCAAGATTATCATCCTCAGCAATTTTTTGAAGCTGCTCTAACGAAGAAATCTGATAGGGGTTCTCAACGGTTCCATTTCCACCGCTAAAAGGTTTATTCAAGTCAAACACTCCACAAGATAAAAGAGTGAAACAGCAGAGCGTACTCAGCCCCAAAATCAAGGTGGTACGAAGTATATTATGTATGGTATAGGGGGATGATTTTTTCATCGTCTTGTCTCTTATCATAGTTGATGAACGCCAGCCGCCTGAAATCGTTCTCAGCACTCTCCGTCGAGGCTCTCTTAGCCGGGTAAAGTCAGTATTTTATATCTTCCTTCAAACTAATAAACATTCGTTAAGAATTCCTAATGGTTAGGGGTAAATGAACCCCTTTTTTTGGTAGATGGATTCTGCATCGGTGCACAAAGCCTGATACTTTTTTATTTTTGATCATTTGGATTCAACACTCTCAGATGGCAATGGAGGTATTGATTATTAGAATTTAATTTTTAGATGTTAATGTCTATATTTGTATCAGGATCATTAAATTATCTTCTTTTATACCCCATCGAGATGAGACTATTTGTCTATACACTTCTATCCATTACACTTTCATTTTTCCTTTTTATCTCTTGTGGAACCGAACCTGATATTCAACCCCCAGGCATTTCACCAAACGGGGTAACCATTCAATGTCCGCACACAAACCCGGGGGATGTATTTGTAGTTGATAGTTTAGAGTATGTATCCGTTGATAATGACTTATTAAGAGAAATGATAGAGTCAGAATCTGATATGACAACGGTTTGTACCACGTTGGTAACAGATATGAGTGGGTTATTTGCGGGTGAATACACCCAAATGAGACCCCCTGTTTTAAATGAATTTAATCAACCCATTGGTCACTGGGATGTCAGTAATGTTACAACGATGAAAGAGATGTTTCAATACAGTGACTTTAATCAACCTATTGGGAACTGGGATGTGAGTTCGGTTACAGATATGTCATCAATGTTTGAAGGTGCTTTTGGAAGATATATTCGAGCGGGATCGTTCAACCAGGATATCAGTGAGTGGGATGTCAGTTCAGTTACTGATATGTCCTATATGTTTCATTTTAACCCATTTAACCAACCCATTGGAGAGTGGGATGTGAGTTCAGTGACGAATATGGAGAATATGTTGTCACATACAAACTTTGATCAACCGATTGAAGACTGGGACGTAAGTTCTGTAAAGAATATGGAGTATATGTTATCATTCAGTGATTTTAACCAATCTGTTGAAAACTGGGATGTAAGTAGTGTTACGACGATGAAAGGGTTGTTTCAATACAGTAACTTTAATCAACCGATTGAGAACTGGGATGTCAGTTCGGTTACGGATATGGAAGAAATGTTTGAGGATACTCCCTTTAACCAACCACTGAGTAAATGGGATGTTAGTAATGTTACCACGATGTATGATATGTTTAGTTACAGTCAATTCAATCAACCGATTGAAGACTGGGATATAAGTTCTGTAACAGTTATGAGTAATATGTTTGAGAATACACCCTTTAATCAACCACTGGGTAAGTGGGATATGGGTAAGGTTACAGACTTATGGGGAATGTTTCGTGGTAGTGAATTCAACCAACCCATAGGGAATTGGGACGTCAGTTCTGTTATCTATATGGGAGATCTGTTTAGATATAGTCAGTTCAACCAGGACATTAGTAACTGGGATGTGAGTTCAGTTCAAAGAATGGACTATATGTTTTCCAATAGTGTATTTAACCAGGATCTTAGTACCTGGGATGTGAGTTCAGTGACAAATATGGAGTCTATGTTCTCATCTACAAGTTATAATTTACCCCTTGGTGACTGGGATGTTGGTAATGTTACAAATATGGAGAGAATGTTTAATAATAGTAAATTTAACCAACCTATTGGTAACTGGGATGTCAGTTCAGTCACTGGTATTAGATATATGTTTAGTAATAGTGAATTCAATCAAGATATTAGCAGTTGGGATATAAGTTCAGTTACAGATATGTGGGCAACGTTTAGTAATAGTCAATTCAACCAACCTATTGGTAAATGGGATGTTAGCAACGTTCAAGATAGAATTAGCAGTAATATGTGGGAGTTGTTCTATAACTCAAACTTTAACCAAAATATATCGGAATGGTGTGTATCTGATATCCCATCAGAACCAGACGATTTTTCAACTAACAGTCCCCTTACCGAAGAAAACAAACCCGTCTGGGGAACCTGTCCGGATTAAATAATCAAGGCAAATAGGGTATAAGAAAAGTGATAACCAATCACTTAAACCCCTATTCCCACGCAAAATCACACCCATCTTGTAGGAGAAGTCAGTATTGGATTTTTAGCAAACTCGCTAAGCATAAGCTGATGTACGTAATTTGATAATAAGTCGTATTTATTCATCTTACCCCTACATTTATTCTATTGTTGTGTACCATTCAAAAAAATGAATAGACTCTACATAATCGGAAATGGCTTTGATGTTCATCACCAAATCAAATCGAAATATTCTGACTTCAAGAAATATGTTGAAGACCAGGATAACGATTTGTATAAAATGTTGGAGAGATACTTTAATACGGATGATTTATGGTCGGACTTTGAAGAAACATTGGCATACATTGATACCGATACCATAACTGATGATGCTTCAAACTTTTTAGTGTCCTATGGTGCGGATGATTGGAGTGACGCTTATCATCACGATTATCAGTACGAAATAGAACAGGCTCTTGAATTAGTAACTGTTAGATTAAGAACTCATTTTACAAATTGGATTTTACAGATCGAAATACCCAGTTCACGTCAAGCAAACATTGATGAAAATGCCGTTTTCATGAATTTCAATTATACTGACACATTAGAAAGAGCTTACGGGGTTTCAGAAAACAGAATAATTTACATTCACAACAAAGCAGTTGACATAGATTCAATTCTTATTCTTGGTCATAGTAGGGAGTTTGACGAAAAAGACTCTTTTTCTACAAATATTGACGAAGATACCGACCCAAGAGTAGCAAAAGGAAATGATCAACTTGACGATTATTTCAAACAGACCTACAAGGATACAGAAACCATTATTAGTGAAAATGGCTCCTTTTTCGATAGTCTAGGTGAAATAGTTGAAGTTTTCGTCCTAGGTCATTCAATGTCGCCCGTTGATATAAAATATTTTCAGCTAATAAAGAACAAAGTGAATGAAAATGCAATTTGGACAATAAGCTTCTATCAAGAGAAAGAAAAGGACAAAAAGCTCAAAATTGCATCTGGACTTGGCCTTGAATCATCCAACATAATTATGAAAACGATAAATGAATTATAAAACAGCACACAACATCGGATAAAGCAATTGCGGGCTGACTGCTGAAAAATGAAGATATTGAATCTAAATATATTTACGGTAATCAAACAAGAAATCGGTTTTAAAAATCCCGCACTTGCTATATTCAGGGCCGTTCATACTGCTTGCTAAACAACTCAAAAAACCACAATAACCAACCTTTTTCAGGTATAAGAACAGTGATATAAACCATTCACTAAATCTTATACTTATGAACTCTTCAACCATAGTTGCCGAGGTTGGCCTGACCTATAAAACCACGGTTCCGGCGGATGGAATGCCTCGGATTACCTCCCCGGATGCAGCCTATGAGCTGCTAAAAACACTCTTCGATAAAGATACTATACAGCTGCAGGAGCATTTTGTCATTGTGCTCTTGGATTCCCAAAAACGATGCCTTGGATATACCACCATTTCAAAGGGAGGTTCTACCAGCACGATTGTGGAACCGAAATTTATCTTTCAAACCGCTCTTTTGGCCAATGCTGACGGTATCTTGCTTTGTCATAATCACCCTGGCTCAGAATTACGGGCTTCAACGGCTGATATCAACTTAACCAGTCGCCTAAGTGATGCTGGAAAGCTTCTTGGCATTCAAATAATCGACCATATCATCCTCACATCAGAAGGATATCTCTCCATGAAAACCCGTGGGCTGTTCTAATCGGGCAAAAAAGGGCGTAAAACCGCTCTTTTTTAGCCTGAACGCCCCTTTTCGACAAATTCCCCCCCTTTTTTGGTATAAGAATGATGAGAATAATCTCACATTAACATTCTTAAATCAACCCATTATGAACCTACAACCTTTCTGTTTCCCGGTAACCGAACGCGCCGTTGCCGTGGATGATGCGACATTCCCCCTGATCGACATTGACGACCAGGACTCGTTTTTGCCCAACGAGTACAAAGCGATTGTTCGTGAGGACACCAACGAGGTCATTTCCATTGTGAAAGACTCCTACAGAATCGTCACCAACGCCGATCTGATTAACCGACTGCTTCAGGAGCTTGCGACCAGCGGCTATAGCTTCAAAATTGACCCCTCCCACTCCTTTGTGGATAACAACCGCATGCGCCTGCAGATTACCTTCCCGGAGCTTCTGTTTCGCGATGGAGAAAGCGAGATTGCTTTGTCGGCCTTTGTCCATAATAGCTACGATCAGTCGGAAGGGGTACGCTTCTACTTTGGAGCCATCCGAAAAATCTGTAGCAACGGCATGGTATTCGGGCAGATTTTGTCCAAGTATTACAGTAAGCACACATCCGGCTTCTCGTTCGAGAATTTGAATGAGAAAATGGCCGATGCCCGCCACTACTTCCCAATCATACAGGAGCGGATTAACCGTCTGGAAACCCTTCGGGTGGATGAGCAGCTTGTAGAGAATATCAGCAACAAGATCTCCAAGCGACTGGCCGAACAGGTCATTAGCACCGAAGAGATCGGGCGGCTGACGCAGTGGCAATTGCTGAACCGTTTGACCAACTACGTGAGTCATGATCTGGAACAGCGGCATCGTGCTCGTTACCAAGACTCCATTTCCAAAGTGTTTGGGATCTAATGAAGCTTCCATTCCCGGTGATCGTCAAGATCATCATTATCATCATCACAGGAGGACGCAAGAAATGAACGAGCTGATCCAAAACATCGGCGAACTGGTCAAGAGTATCCTGAAGATTGTTCTTTTGGGAGAGACGCCAGACGAGCCAACCAACCCAAACCAAGAAGAGGCTTCTGATTAGGAGCCTTTTCTTCTTTTATTCATCAGACAAATCCAAAAACTTATGACAAAGAAAATCTTAGACAACATCCCTACAATACAGTGGGTAACCGATAGACAGCATTACATCGGAGGCAGCGAAATCGCGGCTGCCCTTGGAGAAAGCTCCTATCAAACCCCGCTGAATCTCTGGCTGGTAAAGACCGGCCGGATCGACCCCATCGACTCTACACCGGTCATGGAGCTAGGCCATCTGTTAGAGCCCATGATTGCCGAAAAATTCAGTCAGACAACCGGGCTGAAACTTCGCAATATCTCCGAGCCGTACCAGCACCCGGAACACAGCTTTTTGCGCGGAAACATCGACCGGCAAATACTTAGTTCTGACAAGCATGATGGCCCCGGTGTACTTGAAATCAAAAGCACCACCAGCTACCGTCTGAAAGCAGAAGACGGAGTATACGCCTCGGACTGGGAATACCAAATTATGCATTATTTGATGCTGACCGGATATTCCTACGCATACCTTGCCATCTTCGAAAGAGATACGGGGATTTTTCATGAACCCATCCTGATCAAGCGTGACGAAGAATTCATTCGCCGTAACACCGAAAAGGTGATTCAGTGGTGGACGCTCCACATCCTGCAGGATATCGCACCTTCCCCTTCTAGTAATGAAGATATGATGCTGTTGTTCCCGGATGCCAATGACGGCTCTGTAGCCGAAGCCTCTAAAGAGGCACAGGCCTACCACAGCGAGCTGGTAAAGGTGCGGAATAAAATCAGCGATCTGCAATTGGAAAAAGAAGTTCTGGAAGTCTTCTTGAAACATGAAATCGGAACCGCTGAGCGACTGGTGGCCAACGGCGCTGATTTAATCACCTGGAAGAACCAGACCACCAACCGGCTGGATACCAAAGCCCTCAAGCAGCGCTATCCCGCCTTGTGCAAGAAGTTCATCAAACAAACATCAACCCGGCGATTCGTCGTCAAATAAACGGAGGACACTATGTCTGACTTACTAATACGTGAAGATCCATCACTTTACCCAACGCCAGACGAGGGACTGCACAACGCGGTTTGTGTGGACGCGGTCGACCTTGGAACCCTGGAAACACCCTGGGGTCCGAAAGAGAAAGTCTCTCTAATCTTCGAGCTTGAAACCACCGATGAAACTGGAAAGCGGTTCGTTGCTGGCAAAAGATTTACCAAATCTCTCAACGAGAAGGCCTCCCTGCGCAAATTTCTTGAGAAGTGGCGGGGAAGCAAGTATACCCCGGACGAGCTGCAGCAGGGCGTCAATCTTGAGAACCTGATCAGCCGGAATGCCACGTTATTCATCGTGAAAAACGAGACTGAAGAACGCACCTTTGTCAATATCGAGTCGGTGCTGCCTTATAAAAACAAGAACGGACAGGTTCTGCTGTACGATCTGCTGCCCAGCGGAGAGTATATCCGCGTAAAAGAACGCGAAGGTTATAAACAGCCTGCGGAGTATGCCGAGTCGGTGAATGGACAGGGAGATTGAATCAAAAGAGGGGGTGAAAGCCTTCTCTTTTAGACTCATATTTGTGCTATGATTGAAGTAGAAATTCAAATCACTTGGTTTACATCACTATGTTCTATGGAATAGTATTTAATTTTAATTCAGATATAATAGTAACTATAGAAGTACCTAGAAAAAGTAAGTAAGGAAAATCTTGAATACAGGAAGAACAAGCCTGCCCTCAAAAAGTAGATCCACTGAAAAGTCTAAGGCAGGGTTCTTTGATTAATTAGTTTATTAATAAAAAAAGTTTAAAGATTTTCTTCGAAAAAATGAAGATCATATTTCTCTATTCTGACCGCCTAGTTGTGTGTGAGACTGTGTAAGAAAAAAATCTTTGTTAATCTTATTATTGAATTCGAGGCACTGTTAATACCTTCTTTTGGCATGTTGAAATTACTCTTGAGCTGAAAAACTTACATATGCACTTATAGCGTCACTTAAATTTAAGCTTAATTTAAGCTCCTCTTTCCTATAATACTATCAATACCAAATTGGAATGGTATTTATCCAATTGGTTTCAAAAAAATTAATAATGGTATTATGGAACATTCTCACGATCAAAACGGTCATGCTCATTCACACAAAAAAGGGCACGATCATCAACACCACAACCAGAAAGAGCATAAGCACTCCGGGGGACATGCCGAACATCATGCCCACATGGCCGAAGACTTCCTGAAGCGGTTTTGGATTTCAATTGCGCTTACGATTCCTATTCTGATCTTGTCACCAATGATTCAGGAATTCCTTGGACTTGGAGATTCGCTTCGATTTGCTGGTGACAGCTATATATCATTCTTGCTTTCAAGCATCGTGTTCTTTTATGGTGGCTGGCCTTTTCTGAGTGGACTCTATAATGAGCTAAAAAAGCGACAACCAGGGATGATGACCCTGATTGGCATCGCAATTACGGCTGCTTATGTATATAGTACGTTGGTCGTTTTTGCCGTTGAGGGACAAGTCTTTTTCTGGGAGCTGGCTACACTCGTAGATATCATGCTTATCGGGCACTACATAGAAATGAAATCTGTGATGAGTGCCTCTCGTGCCCTGGAGGAACTTGCCAAACTGATGCCATCGGAAGCACATGTTGTACAGGACGATGGATCCACACGGGATGTTCCTCTTGAAGAGCTGGAAAAAGGATTAAAAGTCCTTGTTAAGCCAGGTGAAAAGATCCCCGCTGATGGCTTGGTTGTTGAGGGAAAGAGTTCAGTTAATGAATCTCTGATGACCGGGGAATCAAAGCCGGTCTCCAAAAAACAGGGGGATGAGGTAATTGGTGGTTCTATCAATGGTGAAGGGTCGCTGACCATCGAGGTCAATCGAACCGGGGAAGATTCCTTCCTCTCTCAGGTTATCAATCTTGTACGGCAAGCTCAGGAGAGTAAATCCCGTACACAGGATTTAGCTAATCGAGCCGCTTTTTGGTTGACCATTGTAGCACTTGGGGCCGGGGCGGTAACCTTCTTTGCGTGGACTGCCTTTACAACACAGGATTTTGTTTTTGCTTTGGAGCGAACGGTTACCGTTATGGTCATTGCTTGCCCCCATGCTTTAGGACTGGCTGTACCTCTGGTGGTAGCAGTCTCTACAAGTTTAGCGGCTCAAAATGGTTTCTTAATTCGCAATCGCACGGCTTTTGAAGAAGCCAGAAATCTTGGAGCCATCATTTTTGACAAAACAGGGACACTGACACACGGAGAGTTTGGTGTAACCGACGTACTTACGTTCAATGGCTATGAGAAGGATGAAATCCTGAAATTGGCCGGTTCCCTTGAACAAAACTCTGAACATCCTATTGCAAGGGGTATCGTCAAGGCCACGGACGGGTTGATGAAAGTAGAAGAGTTCAACTCCATCACAGGAAAAGGTATTGAAGGCCGGGTAGATGGCAAACAGATCAAAGTGGTTAGTCCCGGTTATCTTCGAGAACAGAACATTGCTCTGCCAACCACTGAATACGAACAACTTTCGGGGCAGGGAAAAACAGTTGTATTTGTATTGATTGACAATCAACTGAAAGGTGCTATTGCACTGGGGGATACCATTCGCGAAGATTCGAAAGCAGCTATCCAAAGTCTGCAATCGATGGGAATTCAATGTATCATGCTCACTGGTGACAATAAACAAACTGCCGCTTATGTTGCCAAAGAGCTGGGTTTGGACGATTTCTTTGCCGAAGTACTTCCAGAAGAAAAAGCCGCCAAAGTCAAAGAAGTTCAGAACCGTGGACTTAAAGTAGCCATGACCGGCGACGGCGTTAACGATGCTCCCGCCCTTGCACAGGCTGATGTTGGTATTGCCATTGGAGCCGGTTCGGATGTGGCAGTCGAAACGGGAGATATCATTCTTACCCAAAGTAATCCGAAAGACGTGGCTTCACTCATCGGATTGGCTAAAGCCACCTACCGAAAGATGGTTCAGAACCTCTGGTGGGCAACGGGCTACAATGCATTTGCAATTCCTCTGGCAGCAGGTGTCTTATACACGTACGGAATTATTCTGAGTCCGGCACTGGGTGCTGTGTTGATGTCGCTAAGTACGGTAATTGTGGCTATTAATGCCCGATTCCTTAAAATCGAACGCTAAAAAGTGAGGTACTTATGAAACTTGTCAAAGCGTATATCCGACCCATACTTCTTGAAGATGTGTATAGAGAACTCCGTTCATCCGGTCATTGTTGCGTAACCGTATTCCAGGGTGAAGGTACAGGACAATATAGCAATTCCAATAAGGAACATGGCTCCTTTTTCTTTCCAGCCATGCATTCTCATGTGGTAAAAATGGAAATTGTAGCACTGGAAGAAAACGTGGATTCCATTGTAAAAGTCATAAGAGAAACAGCATCGACAGGTACTCGTGGGGACGGCAATATTTTTGTGATGGATATTGAACATGCAGAACGAATCAGAGATGGTAAAGTGGGAAGAGAAGTGTTGAGCGGTTAATTTTCAGGATTTAAGCTTGCTTTAAGCATCTTGGACGTATGTTTAAGCAGAACATAAATATTAATCAAACGAATTAATCCGTAAAACAATCATGAAATACTTTACTTCAAAAACTGTCGACCTTTCCTACGATCAGGCTATTGAAAAAGTCACCGGGCTTCTTAAGGAAGAAGGATTTGGTGTGCTTACAGAAATAGATGTAAAAAATACGCTTAAAGAGAAATTGGATGTGGATTTTAAAAAATATAAAATCCTCGGAGCCTGTAATCCGAACTTTGCCCATAAGGCACTTCAGGCAGAAGATAAAATTGGTGTCATGCTGCCGTGTAATGTTATTGTCGAAGAGCATGAAGACGGCACCGTAGAAGTTTCGGCTGTCAATCCTGTTGCATCCATGCAAGCAGTTACCAATGATGATCTGCATCCTATTGCAGGCCAGGTAAGAGATAAATTAGACAAGGTAATCGACAACCTCTAAGAACATTATTCAACAAACAGTTAAATCAAACAAAAGGATATTATTATGAAACGCTTAACACTTATTCTAACCACATTTTTTCTTTTCACCGGATTAGCATTTGCACAGCAACAAAACGAAGATATGCAAATGAAAAAGCAGCAGATGATGGAAATGATTCAAGACTCCACCATGCGAACCATGATGATGGAGCATATGACACAGAATCCCGAAATGCGCAAGCAGATGATGCAGTCTATGATGCAAAACATGAACATGGATAACACCATGATGATGGGTAACATGCAGAAAATGATGGATAACCCTGAAATGAAAGAACGCATGCAAGCCCACATGAAGATGATGCAGTCCATGATGGATGGAGATATGGATCACTCGAAAATGATGAACATGATGGAAGATTCGTCTATGATGAAGATGCACATGATGTGCATGCAAATGATGCAGGGTGATATGATGAACGGCCAGGGAATGATGAACAAAAATGGAATGAACGGCAATAATCATCAGCAACATCACAACTAACCATGGACTGGTTAAACACACTAAATACCCATTGGGCCCCGGTATTATGGATTTTAATGGCCGGGGTTTTTCTTCTGGTCTGGTACCTGGCCTTGCGCGGCAAGCACCGGCTTGAAATCAGAAATGCAGCCATCGAAGTTCACCGCAGGCGATTTTATGCAGGAGAAATAACCGAAGAGGAGTTTAAGAACCTTCAACATTCATTAAAAAACGAATAATTAAATATTTCAAAAATGAGCAAGCATAATCTATGGATGATTATCGGATGCGGTATTCCGCTTCTGCTTCTGTTTATAGCTCCGATGATGGGGCTTAACAGCAGTATAACTTTATTCCTTTTTATAATAGCGATGTTTGCTTGTCACATTATGATGATCGGACATCACCAAAAAGGATCCAAACATAAAGATCATCAACATTAAATATAGGAGGGATCATGAAAACACTTAACATTAAAAGAATGGGGTTCGCATTTGGCGCAACAGGCACCATTCTTTACATAGGCTGCATTTTACTGATGGTTACAGTTGGCAGAGAAGGCACCATCTTCTTTTTTAACAACCTGTTGCATGGACTGAACGTAGAACCAATCATTCGGATGAGTGTACCTGCCATGGACGTATTCTTTGGTATTATTCAAACATTCATTTTGAGTTGGTTGATTGGTGCTTTGATAGCGGCAATCTATAATATTGGCATAGGTGATGAAGAAGAGCAGCTGAAATAGGCTGAAACCAGATCAATGAATTAAAGTTGCTGATAAATTTCGTCTTCGGTGCTCAGGAATATTCGAATTAAAATTTAATATGATGATCAAGAGTGGTTTTCTACATCATTTGTTTGATGCGTAAGTAAGGTGAATATGGAATATTAAGACAGAAACCAACCTTCACCTTATGGAGTATAACCATGAAAAAGACTACCGTTTATGATTGGCCTACGCGAATTTTCCACTGGCTTTTCGCCTTCCTCTTTTTGGGAGCTTATCTAATTGCCGAAATAGTAGACGATGAAAATCCGGTCTTTACGCTCCACATGTTGGCAGGACTGACAATCGGTTTTATATTAATTCTGAGAATTATTTGGGGATTTATCGGGACCACCTATGCCCGCTTTTCATCCTTTAAATTAAATCCAATTGAATTTATACAATATCTAAAAGATGCTGTTGTCGCCAAGACCAAAAGATACCTGGGACACAATCCGGCCTCCAGCTATGCGGCTCTCGTGATGTTTATATGCGCTGCCGGATTAGCCATCACTGGTGTGATGATGACGAGTGGTGGAGAGAGCGATTTCTATGAAGAGACGCATGAACTCCTGGCTAATATATTTCTGATTACGGTTATCGTCCACGTCGGCGGTATTATATTCCATCATCTTAAACATCGCGATTCGCTGTGGTCGAGCATGATCGATGGCAAAAAGCAACCGCTACCAGAAAAAACAGGCATTACCAATAGCAAGCGATTTGCCGGAATGCTATTTTTAATTCTTACATTAATGTGGTCGGGCTACTTGTATTCCAAGTACGACAGTACGAATCAAACGATAGATTTATTCGGACAAGAGCTGGTACTCGGTGAGGAGGAACATGAGTCTACTTACGAAGGAGAAGTCCACGAAGATGAAAATAATGATTAAGCGATAATAAATGAATAGAAATGAACGGTGGGTCATTGCCGCAATCCTTTTTGTAATAGCGGTTCTGGCATCCATAGACATCTATAATGACTATTTTGAAGGAGTGGCCTTGTGGCATATTTCAATTGAAGCTGTCGTAGGATTTGTTGCGATGGCAGGCGTTTTTTATTTGGTCCGGGGTCGCTTCAAATTGCAGCACTCGTTGGCTAGAGAGCAACAGTTTTCGAAAGATCTTCAGACTGAGGCCCAGAAATGGAGGAAGGTGTCCAAAAAATATGTGAAGGGTCTGAGCATTGAAATAGAAAACCAGCTGGATCGGTGGGACTTGACTGAGGCAGAAAAAGAGGTCTCTTTTTTACTGTTAAAAGGATTTAGTAACAAGGTAATTGCTGAGGTTAGAGGAACCAGTGTCCCAACTGTTCGGGCACAGACCAATGCGATCTATTCCAAGTCGGGGCTGTCGGGACGTTCCGAGCTGTCCGCCTTTTTCCTTGAGGATTTACTGCTGCCCCAAAAGCAGGAAACAAGTTAATATTTTGGATTAAACCACTTTTAACGTATGTCAAAAAAAAGGGAAACTCCGCTTCACAGTCCGTCCTTGGAAGGGCATCACTGTAGCGTTGACCTGCGCCTGGAGAAGCTGGGGATGGTTCCGTTTTTTCAAGATTTATCTGAAGAACAGCTCCGCGAAGTAAATAAAAAATTTACGGCTAATCACTATTCCAAAGGAGAAACGATTTACCGGCAGGGTGACTCTGCAACCATGCTTCGGGTGGTCGTCGCGGGAAACGTAAAATTGGTGGCTCACACCCTGGAGGGAGAAGGTGTGCTGCTGGATATGCTGCAGCCGGGCGATTTTTTCGGAAATCCCACGGCCGGCAGCAAGGATGTCTATAATGAAACAGCAGAAACTCAAACATCGGCTTGTATCCTTTCGATCAGGATTAGTGATTTTAAAGAAGTCATGAACCGGTATCCCTCGGTTGCTATGTCGGTTTTAGATATCACGGCTGACCGCCTTAATGAATCGAGGCAAAGGATACAGCATCTGACCACTTTGCCGGTAAAAAAGAGGTTGGCTCATATCCTTGTAACACTGGTCAATAAGTTTGGTGAAAAGCACAGTCGAGGATTGCTTATACAGCTCCCGCTTTCACGCAAAGACCTGGCTGACATGGTCGGTACATCTGCGGAAACCACCAGCCGGATTATGAGTCAATTCCAAGAGGATGATCTCATTACTTCCGGTCGCCAGTGGGTTGCGATCAATGACAAGCCGGAACTGCTGCGTATTTCGGCTGAAGATTGATCTCTCCCTGTGTATTTATTGCTTCCGTAAGCTGCCTTTCATTTAGTCCCCTCCCCTTTCTACAAAATTTATTTGCACTAGCTTGATCCAGCTCATTTTAGTGCTGTTACCCGCCTGTTACCTTTTGATTGAATCTAAATGACAAACCACACAAAAGGTACTCATTATGAAATACTTAGAATCACATATAAAAACCACATTAGCATCAATTTTCACGCTAGTATTTATGCTTGGCTTTGCGTCAACCAGTCAGGCCCACTGCGATCGGGTTAACGGTCCGGTCGCAACAGATGCCCGAAAGGCCCTTGAAACCGGCGATCTCTCTCATGCGCTTATTTGGGTAACAGATCAGCAAGCCGAGGAACTCAAATCCACATTTGAGCAAAGCCTGGAAGTTTATACCAAGGGTAATGAATCCCAAGAGCTTGCCGTACGCTATTTTATTAGTGAGACAGTACGACTGCACCGCGAGGCAGAAGGCATGCCCTTTACCGGTCTAAAACCCGCCCAACCAAGCTCCAAAGATATCCAGATAGCCGAACAAGCACTTGTCTCAGGCGAACTGGCCCCGGTTACCGACATGCTGGCGAACGAAATCCAGAAGAAAACCTCGGAACTTTACAGCAAAGCTATGGAAGCCAAAAGCAAAAAGGATAACAGTGTTGAAGCCGGCCGCGAGTGGGTAGACGCTTATGTAAAATATATCGTATATGTCCACAAACTGTATCAAAAAATCCAAGCCGGACCAGCCCACGGCGTAGGAGAGTAACACATATTGCCAGAGACCTGTCAGTTTTAAAACCTGACAGGTACTCAACAACAGGCAAATAAATCTTAAGATCGAATAGAGGTACTCATTATGACAACGACAAAAACAATATTGCGAAGCGATGAGCTAAGCTGCCCGTCATGCGTAAACAACATCGAATCGAACCTGAATCAGACAGAAGGCGTATCCAATGCCAAGGTCCATTTTAATACCGGCCGCATCGAAGTAGAACACGATCCCGATAGGGCCTCCGAAGAGAAACTGATAGAAGTCGTCCGACATTCAGGCTACGAAGCTCAAATCTCTCCATTTTAAATCCACAAGACTATGAAATTACTTCAAAAACTAGTGCGTAATGCAACAACACGGAAGAAAGCACTACTGATCGTCAGCGGCCTGCTCATCGCAGCCGGATGGGCCGCAAATTTCTTTGGGGCTTTGCCCCGGCTGTTTGACGTCCTGATGTTGCTGGCCACGCTGACGGCCGGGTTTGAGATCGCCCGCCGGGCCTGGCAGGGGCTGCGGAACCGGCATACTAATATAGAACTGCTGGTGGCCATCGCTGCCACGGGCGGGATCTTCATCGGCGTATTCTGGGAGGCTGCGGCCGTTACTTTTCTGTTTCTGCTGGGCGGCTGGCTGGAAGCCCGAACGATGAGCAAGACCCGCAATACCCTGAAAGAACTGATTAATATGGCCCCGGAAACTGCAATAGTTATAGATGGTGGAGAACGGAAGGAAATTCCGGCCCGGCAGGTTCAGGAAGGTATGCGGGTGTTGGTAAAACCCGGATCAAAAATTCCGGTTGACGGCCTGGTGGAATCCGGTACTACGTCGATAGACGAAAGTGCGATTACCGGAGAGCCGATCCCGACCGAAAAGCAGACCGGATCGGAAGTGTATGCGGGTACCATCAATAAAAACGGTCGTATTTTTGTGAAGGCAACCAAGGCGGGTGCAGACACTACGTTGGCAAAAATTATCCGGCGTGTGGAGGAAGCCCAGGAAGAAAAAGCTCCTACACAACGTTTCATCGAACGATTTGCCCGGTGGTATACCCCCGGAATTGTGGGCTTGAGTATCGTATCCTACTTGTTTACCTGGGACCTGGAGCTGGCGCTGACGCTGCTGGTGATCGGCTGCCCCGGGGCTCTGGTGATTTCTACCCCAATCTCCGTCATAACGGGTATAGGCAATGCTGCGAAAAAAGGAATTCTTATCAAGGGTGGTGAATATTTGGAAAATGCAGGTAAAGTTACCGCCATTGCACTGGATAAAACCGGTACCCTGACAGAAGGAAAACCGGGCGTTATCGAGATTATTTATTTTTCAAGGGCCATTGCTGTAGCCGGTGGTGGCCAGGAAGAGTTTCCGGCAGTTCATACGGTTTCTTTGTCTGATCGAAATAATGAGTCGCTGCCATTGGAAGGTGAAGAACTTCTCTATTGGGCTTCCATAGCCGAATCAGCCTCCGAGCATCCGCTGGCGGAGGCCATTATAACGGAAGCGGAAAAATCGGGCCAAATTCCGGAACCCGATGAGTTTGAATCTTATACCGGACAAGGAATTGAGGCGATATTGGGCGACGATCATATCTATGTAGGGAAAGCTGAGTTTCTGAAACAAAAGAGGATCTCTATTAGTGAAAACATTAATAAAGAGATACGGAGTCTGACGAATAAAGGAAGAACCGTGGTTCTGGTAGCACGAAATAATAAACTACTTGGAGCTATTGGGATAGCTGATCAAATGCGCCCGGATGCTCCAAAAATGATATCAAAACTGCGTGAAAATGGCATTGAACGTATTGCGATGCTTACTGGTGATGCCCGGCCAACGGCCGAAGCGATTGCCGAAGAGACAGGGATCACGGAGGTGCATGCGGGCATTCTGCCGGAAGACAAAAACGATATCATCATTGAAATGCAACAGCAAGGGTACCAAGTGACTATGATCGGTGACGGCATCAATGATGCCCCGGCGTTGGCTACCGCAGATATCGGCATTGCCATGGGAGCAGCCGGCACCGATGTGGCTATCGAAACGGCTGATATTGCACTGATGGCCAATGACCTGATGAAAATACCCGAGGCACTTCGTCTTTCAAAAAAGACGTTACGCAATATACATCAAAATGTAGTAATTGCTCTGATTACAGTGACCGCACTGTTGGCGGGTGTAATGGCAGGGTCGGTGCATATGGCGGGCGGTATGTTGATTCATGAGCTGTCGGTGATGGCCGTAATTCTAAACGGTATGCGGCTGCGATGGGGTTAAGGGACATACATAACAAATTAGTAAGCATTTTTTGGTTATGCTTTTGGGATGTATTGCTCAAGTTTGTGCGAACACGTCATCTGGCATAAGTTACGATTTGACAGATAAATAGAAGCCTGTGTTGCACTTATTACTTGATCTCAGGAAGCAAAATAATGTGAGATTTCTTTCCGGTTTAAGCTTCATATCAGCAATGCCTTCGCATGTTATGTAAAGAATATAAGATCCGCTAATTACAACCTTCAATTATTGATATGGAAACTTTGAAAAACCTACTTCGCAATCTTATCGATAAGATCGATCAACTGCTGGGGAAGTCCGGACTACAGGAAATTCCGCTAAGAGTACGTGAAAAAAATCACCCAACGACCTATAGGACTACCAGGCACCAATACACAAACGGGTAATACCTTGAAATAACCATCTGCTTTTATACAATAAATAACCACCAATAAAAAGAATACTACCATGAAATGGTCCTTATACATCGGTAAACCGGCAGGAATTAAAGTCTTTATTCACTGGACCTTTATCCTGCTGGTCATTTGGCTTTCCTGGATGCATTTGCGACAAGGCCACGGTTTGAATGAAATTTTAATGGGCCTCCTTTTTCTGATCTTCCTGTTTGCCTGTGTAACACTGCATGAATTTGGACATGCTTTGGCAGCCCGTAAATATGGAATTGACACACAAGACATCAATTTATTGCCCATTGGCGGGGTGGCAAGGCTTGAACGAATGCCCGAAGATCCTAAACAAGAATTGGTTGTTGCCGCTGCCGGACCGGCTGTCAATGTAGTGATTGCAGTTGTGTTATTTTCTCTGTTATTGATTACAGGCCAGGGTCAAATAGATATCAGCCATCACGTTACTGGGAGTAATTTCCTGTCCGATCTTCTGATCATTAATATTATTCTTGTCGTGTTCAATTTGATCCCCGCATTTCCAATGGATGGAGGCCGGATGCTTCGGGCACTCTTGGCTTTTAAGATGAAGCGAGCCAAAGCCACTCAAATTGCAGCTTCGGTCGGCCAATTACTTGCAATCGCCTTCACCATGTTTGGACTCTTCTACAATCCATTTCTATTATTTATTGGAATTTTTGTATTTCTTGGAGCCGGTGCAGAATCACGACAGGTTTCCATGACTGAATCCCTAAAAGAGATTAAGGTAAAGGATATCATGACCGGAAACTTTCAAAGCGTATCCTTGAGTGCTACTGTCTCTCACGCGGCTTCCGTTATGCTAAAAAATCAATCTTCAGAATTGGTTGTAATCAACGGGGATATTTTTATTGGGTTGATATCTTTCAAGTCTGTCATCAATGCTTTGCAAGCCGGTGAAACAGAATACCCCGCAGTAGAACTGATCCAGGAAGATGTAATTACCTTGCATCCGGAAACATTACTGATAGAATTAATTGATAATAGTTCTCCAAAACATCACTCTCTGTATCCGGTTATTAGAAAGGACAAACTATTAGGAGTTGTTACTGAGAAAGATTTAAATAATCTTCTTTTGGAACGGCAAGCTTTGTTAAGTCAGCAAGAATAATTTCTTAGAGTTTCCGACATGCCGTTTCCGTTTTAAGCTTGTTTTAAGATACCCATTTCTATTTTGTAAGCAGCTTTAACACACTTTAAACAACAGTAATTTAAACATCAGAACGATGTTCTACGATCATCATCTTATAGGCATGCACTCGCTCTGGTGGGTCATTTTAATCATAATTATTCTGCTGATTGCTTTCAATATTATACCTTTTCAACCTAAAAATAATCTGAAAGAAGATGCCATGGATATTTTAAAGATAAGATTCGCCAAAGGAGAAATTGAGCGCGAGGAGTTTGAAGAGCGAAAAAAAATTCTAAAGCAAAGTAAGTAGTCAACAGACGGCCTTAAAATAAAAAAATGGCAACATTTAACGTAGTGAAAGCGTCCGGAGAAAGGGAACCTTTTTATGAGAGTAAGCTTCGCCATTCTCTCAGAAAAGCAGGTGCCGATCAACAGATTACAGACAAGATTATTCACTCTATCCAACGGATTCTATTTGAAGGGATAACGACTGAAAAAATATACAGAGAAGCTTTTAAGCAGCTCAGGCAATACTCAAATTCTTCGGCTGGCAGATATAAATTAAAAGAAGCCCTGCTGGAATTAGGGCCTTCCGGTTATCCTTTTGAAAAATTTATCGGTGAACTTCTAATCAGGCTCGGTTATCAAACTGATATCGGAGTTATTATTGACGGGAACTGCGTCTCCCATGAAATTGATGTTATCGCAGAAAAAGACGACGAACATTTTATGATCGAGTGTAAATTTCACAACCGAAAAAGTCATAAATGTAATGTAAAAATCCCGCTTTACATTCAATCACGATTCAAGGATGTAGAAAGAAACTGGAGGAGCCAATCCGGCCACGAAGACAAACAACACCAGGCCTGGGTAGTTACAAACACCCGTTTCACTACTGATGCCCAGCAGTATGGCAAATGCGTAGGTCTTAAACTCTTAAGCTGGGATTATCCGGAAAATAACGGACTAAAAGACCTAATAGGCCATGTAAATCTTCATCCTATTACAAGCCTGTCAACCCTAAGCAATCAAAAGAAAAAGCTTCTTTTGGAACAAAATGTTGTCTTCTGCAAGCAAATATGTGAAGACAAGCAAGTTCTCAGGAATATTGATCTTGATAGTCATACGATGAACAGAGTCCTTAAAGAAGCCATGGATATATGTAATGTTAAAAATAATTCAGTGAACAGATGAATAATTCCAATAATAAGCACATAGAAAAAAGTACAACCATCATTATTTACTGTAAGGAATGGTGTGAATATTTAAAAAAGGTAGTTAACCTCCTGCGGGAGAAACAGCAAAATTTCACCTTTATCGATCTTCGGTATGATACATCAAAAGCTAACGAGTTGATATCGAAGCTGGGTAATCCACTGATATTACCCATACTTGAGATCAATGGTGTCTATTATGAAAAACTATCGTTTGCAGAGGCCACGAATCAGCTTGAGTTAACCTACTGGAGGCAAAAAGTCGACCAAGCTTATTATGATAAAGAACCATCCGGGGACAAGACTTATTAAAACGGAACGAGATAGGTAGATGAATGCGGATTTTTTTAAGGGGAATCAACTTCATTGACCTTTTTTATGGATAAGCGGCCGAGATAAAAAATCAAAGTCGGCAGAATCATAAATTGCAATACGGGAGATAAGCCGACTTCTACGTAAGGTAGCAGTGGCATTGCATCAGAGTAGCTCCAGCTCCCGGCTGCAAGATGTCTGAGTTCTCCCAAAATGGCCCCTATTCCACCTATAAGAACCAAAGAGATTACGTTACTGATGGTCATTCTGCCCAGCCAATACGGGTCTTTATAAAACAGGCTAAAGGCAAAATAAAGAAGTAGTACCATCAACATATCAGCTACGGATGCCAATGCACAAAAAGAAATATGATTTAAATCATAGACATAGCCCGAATAAAGTGGCCCCTGGGCAATCTCCCACACAAGGTTAAGAAAAAAAGCCAAGCTGCTGATTTTTAAGATGAGTTTGTTGAACACATTTTTCTCTGAGACTTTTCTTGAATAAGAAATATAACTGGCTGTAATTATGAGCAATACTACCACTGGAATAATAAACTGAGTGAGCTTTAATTCTGTCATTTTATACCCTTCTTGATTATGGATTTTTGTTTTTAGTGTAGTGTATGTTCTACATACGCAATGGTTATCTCACATCTGAATATATCAGGAGACATAAACTTCATTCTTTGGTTTAAGCTTTATTTAAGGCACTTGCATCTATCTTACGGATAATCGTTTAAATAACCGATTACTACATTTTTAGTTAAATAAATATTACAAAATCATGTTTTACAATCACCACTTTTTTGGCATGCACTGGATCTGGTGGATTGTGATCTCTATAGGACTCCTTTTGGTTTTTTTGGATTTGATTCCATATTGGCGCGATAGTGATGTACGGGAAGACGCAATGGATATATTGACTAAGAGGTTTGCCCGTGGAGAAATAGAACGCGAAGAGTTTGAGGAGCGTAAGAAAGTTTTAAAACTAAACAAGTAAAATTAAAAAATACAACTATGGAAAAGATCAAAATAGCCGTAAACGGATATGGCGTCATCGGAAAACGGGTGGCGGAAGCAGTAACCTTGCAAGAAGATATGGAACTGGTGGGCATCGGTGATGTAGCTGCCGACTGGAGAATTAAAGCCGCAGCCGCCAAAGGGTATCCGATATTTGCCAATACGGACGAAGGCCGCAAAGCGATGGACAATCAGAATATCTCGGTGGCCGGAGGCCTGGATGATTTGCTGGAGGCCGCTGATGTGGTGGTGGATTGTGCTCCGAAAAAATTCGGCGCGCAAAATGCCGAACGGTATAAAACGGCAGGTGTGAAGTTTATCGTGCAGGGCGGGGAAAAGCATGAGACGACCGGGCATTCCTTCAGCGCGGAAAATAATTATGCCTCTGCTTTAAATCGGGAAAGTACCCGCGTGGTCTCCTGCAACACCACCTCTATCGTACGGACCCTCAGCGCATTAAAACGAGCGGGATTACTGAATAAAGCACGTGGTACGCTGTTGCGCCGAGCCACCGATCCGTGGGAAAGCCACAAAAACGGTATCATGAATACAATGGTTCCTGAACCGGAAATTCCCAGTCACCAGGGCCCGGATGCCCAGAGCGTAGATCCCGAACTGGATGTGGTAACTGCCGCGGTAAAAGTACCCCAAACACTTTCCCATATGCATTACTGGACCGTGCAATTGACCAAAGAAGTATCTAAGGAGGACGTGCTGGAGGCTTTTAGTACCTCAACGCGAACCGCATTTATCAATATGAGCGATGATCTTTCGGCCAATAATGCCGTCAAGGAGCTGATGCTGGATCTGGGTCGTCCCCATGGGGATATGTATGAAGTGGCCATCTGGGAAGATATGCTCAAAGTGGAAGGCGAGGAGCTATATTACGCCTACCTGGTCGATAACCAGGCGATCGTGATTCCCGAAACTATTGATGCCATCCGTGCGCTGACCGGCAGCGAATCGGACCCCAAAAAATCGGTTGATAAGACAAACCGTTCGCTGGGCATTACGCAACGGTTCATTTAGAAAGGTTCGTTTTCATTAGTAAGAGGGCGTAGCAAAATCTGCTGCCTCTTGTTTCAAGTTGGTTGTACTTTCGATGTTATGGACCCATTAAACGGGAGTGCATTTCCTTGGAACCGTAGGTTAATGGTTTTGCAAAGCCCTCATTTAACAAAAATTTCAAACTACACGGAATTGATACATGGAAAGAGGATTTGAACATTCAGGTGCCTGGATTATAGCACTTTTTGTGATCGTTATTGCGTCTTGGCTTTTATACAAATATCTGGCCCCAAAAACTTGGCGGGAGTGGATAGGAGCCGGATTGATTCAGGGCTTCATCATCGCACTGTATGCAGAGATGTACGGCTTCCCACTTACGATATATCTGATGGTACGGTTCCTGGGGTTGGATAGTGGTAGTGGTGATCTAAACGCCAACCTTTGGTCTACTTTAGTGGGCGTTGGTGAAACGGGTATGATGATCTCGATGATCGTGGGTTATATCCTTCTTTTTGGTGGATTTGGCATTTTTATCCAGGGCTGGCGCCAACTGTATCGCGCCAAACAGGAAAACAGGCTGGCCACCGACGGATTATACAGCCTGGTCAGGCATCCCCAATACACCGGGTTGTTTATCGGGCTTTTTGGAGAGGGTGTCATTCATTGGCCCACCATATTCTCCGTAGGTTTGTTCCCGGTTATCGTTATAGCTTATGTTCTGCTTGCCAAAAGAGAAGAGAAGAAAGTGATCGAGGAGTTTGGCGAAGAATATCTCGAATACAAGCGGAACGTCCCGGCCTTCCTTCCGGTGAAAGGCAAATGGAAACAGTTTCTGCAACGGTCGTCCAGCGGTTCTTCAGACAACCCAGACTAATCGATTCAATTCGAGGGAATGAATTCAAAATACAGACAAATAACATAGTTTTGACTGAAAGATGTAAAGCGAATAGGATGTGGTTCTTAACAGATTATAACCTTCAATATGATCCCCATCCCTCCAACGGGATAGCGCTTGACCGGCTTTATCCTGGATTTTATTCAAAACGAAATTTTTTAATACAAAACATATCTAATCCATGAGTAACCAAACAGATAGTAGCCCTGATGAAAAAAATGAACCAGCAATAATTATATATTGCAAGGAGTGGTGCGACTACCTGCGAAAGCTGGTCCATCTGCTCCAGGAAAAAGACTATGCGTTTACTTTTATTGACTTGCGATTTGATACTCGGAAAGCGAAGGGGCTGGTCTCTAAATTAGGGAATCCCTTGATATTGCCCGTTATTTATATCAACGATCAATATTATGAAAGGCCGGTATTTTCCAAAATAAATAAAGCATTCAATCTCAGCCATTCACCTGCTAAAGTATAAATTGGTTAATACGGATAAAAATGGAGTCTGGAAAAGCAGCACTTGTTCTTTGCGGAGGCGGCGCCCAGGGCGCGGCCGAAATCGGATTCTACCAGGCGATGGTGGAACTGGGCATCAGCCCTGATTTTATAGTCGGAACTTCGGTTGGAGCCCTGAACGGGGCTTTTATTGCTTGCGGCATGGACATCTCCCGGATGAAAGAAATATGGATGGAGATTTCTAATCGCAAACTCTACAGTTTCAACCCGGAACTTCTCTGGAAATGGGGTGATGCCTCCAGCCTGTTTAAACCCACCGGTCTGAAACGGTTCCTCAAGAAACGGCTGCCGGTCGACACGTTTGAAGAGCTTGAGATTCCGTTGACGGTGGTAGCAACTGACTTACAAACAGCCGAATCTGTGTACCTTGAAAAAGGGCTGTTACTGCCAGCTCTGATGGCCAGCACTGCTCTCCCGGTCTATTTTCCGCCTAAGCGTATAAATGAACACCAACTGGTAGACGGCGGGATCACCAATAACATCCCTGTCGATAACGCTTACGAACAAGGTGCCGACTCCATTTACTGTATTTTAACAGACTGCCGGCACAGGTTAAGCCACACTGTGAGCGGGCTTTTTAATATGATCATCCGTACGGCACAGGTCAAACAGTACCAAAAAATGAGAACGGATGTACAGAAAATTGCTCAGAATACCAATCTCTACCTGCTGGATCTTTGTATTAATACGCATCTTACAAGTATGTTGGATTTCAGCAAAACAGAGGTAATTATAGAAGAAGCCTACCGCTTTTCAAAACGAGTCCTGGAACAGGGGTATGGATGTGTTCCATTGCCTGTTAAGACAACCTGAAATAAAGGTCATGAAGAGAGAATACGCATTATAAAAAAGATCGGTAAATAGAATATGAATCGATGAACAAAAAAGAGATCGTTATCCTGCTTTTCTGCCTGTTTCTGGTAATGATCGGCTACGGACTGACACTGCCCATTCTCCCCTTTCTGGTAGAAAAATCAGCACAATCAACCGAGCTGGGGAATCTTTCCCCGGCTATCCATGTAGGGTTGATGACCGGCATTTTCCCGCTGATGCAGTTTCTTGCCGCCCCGCTTTGGGGACGGTGGTCCGACCGCATCGGACGGCCGCCAGCACTGGCCGTAGGCATGGGCGGCTATGCCCTCTCTCTGATCCTGTTTGGCTGGACGGACAACCTGATGCTGTTATATACGCTCCGGATAGCCGGAGGCCTTTTTTCGGCAGCCGTACTGCCCACAGTCAACTCCTGGGTTACGGATCTCAGCCCGGTTAAAAACAGGGGCAAAGTGTTGGCGTGGACGGGCGGAGGGGCCAGCCTTGGGGTTATCTTCGGTCCGGTCCTGAGTTCTTTCTTTATGGATGTTGATTGGTTTAACGGGTGGTCCTGGAAGCTGCTGGCGGCAAACGCCTACACGGTTCCCTTTTTGATCGCCGGCGGGTTTTCTCTGTTGGCCCTGATGGCCGTTTTATTCTGGCTATCCGATGCATCATCTCACAGTAAAAAAAGCGGCTACCAACAGGGTAATCTCAGTTTTTTAAGCATTATAAAGGGAGAGATGCTCCCGATACTGATCTATGCCCTGATTGCACAGGCAGCGCTCTCCATGTTCGAAAGCACCTACGCCCTGCACGCACAGCAGATCCTGGGGTATAGCGTTTTGGAAATGGGATTCATCTTTATGGCCTGTGCACTCGGGATGAGTATCAGCCAGATCGGACTAACAGGCTCTCTGATCGACCGCTGGGGTGAGGAGCGGCTGTTGCCCGTTGGGTATCTGCTGTTAGGGCTGGCCCTTTTCCTGTTGATGTTTACCAATGCTTTTGCCCTCATTATTACGGTGGTCAGCATTCTTGCCTTGGGCATGGCGCTGATTACTCCGGGTCTGGCTTCGCTGACGAGCAAAATAAGTAACAGCCGGGTCGGTGAGCGGATGGGACTGCTAACATCCATCAGCAGCCTGGGACTTGCCGTCGGTTCGTTTCTTGGAGCCGGTCTGTATTCGCTGAATATTCATTTACCATATTTTTTGTTTTCATTCTTGGTGTTGATGGTACCGGGTTATATGTTGCGGATGTTTCTAAATATCAAAATGAATCAATGAATCTTAGAATGGCCAGAAGTAAACAACATGTAAAGTACAGATGGTTTGTAGCTATTCTTATGATGACGGGGTTTTTATTTTTGTGGACACATCCCGGCACTGTTACAGCACAGCAAGCGCAAAAGATGCTGCTCTTTGAAATCGACGGCAACCGGTATGAAAAGCTTAATTTTAACAAACAAGGTGAGTTGCAATCTGTTCAAAAACTTATTATTGGCTCCATCCAGGAAAAAGAGAGTATCTACCAACTTCCCGTGAAATTGTATTCGTATAATGCCGAAGGAGAGCCTCAGGACAGTACAAAAACAATCTATACCTGCCGGCCGGATGAACAGCAAGTACTGTTAAATATTTTACCCTTTACAGATTACGGGAAAGGCAGCAAAATCAAAGTCAATCTGTTGGATACGAATGCTTTTTACCCAACGGCTCCCGAGCCCGGCTGGGAGATGAAACCTATTGAATTTGCTTTGAATATCGACAAGGGACTGGTGGGATTTTTGGGCGGAAAGAGCAAAATTACCATCCACGAACGGCGTGTGGTATCCAACGATACCCTGCAGACCGAGCAGTATCAAATTAACTCGGGAGTAGATATTGGTGTGTATGTAATGGGCATTAAGGTGAAAGGATTTGGGTACAGTGTTATTGAAATCATTGCCAAGGACCGGGGAATTATCTGGCAAAAATTTACCAGCACTGATGACGGTAGCTATTTTGTGATCCGGCTGATTTGATCTAAATCTTTACTCACTGTCTTTCACAACCGGCAATCCCAGGGTTATCCAATCGTGCATGCCGCCGCGGTAGTACCACATTTTTTCGGCGGGATATCCTGCCTCAAGCAGTATATGGATCGTCTTTCGTGACTGCGGACACTGCGGCCCATTGCAGAAAAAAATAGTTTCCCTGGTGCGATCCAGTTCCTCCATCCGGTCCACGATATCAGAAATCGGAATAGCTTTCGTTCCCGGAATTCGTACCCCATAACGGGTACCCGAAGCACGGACGTCAATTATCGGTAATCCTTTAAGAAGGTGTTTTTTTACCTCCAGTTCACCGACCGTGCGAACGCCCGGGGCCACTTGAATCGGTTGAATTTCTCCCCACGTAACATCTACCGTTACCAATCCCTTAGTATCCGAAATGTACTGGGGAATCATTTGCATTTTTTCTCTTTGCGTGATACGCTCCAGAAACTGTTCTCCTTTGTCCATTCTATTTTATCAATATTTTGGAAATTAATTTTTAAATATTTCTCCCACTACTTGCTGAGAATTCTATTGGGCTGAATGCTTCTTTATTTGACATTACTCAAAGCTGTCTTTGGGGGGTAGATTTTTTTTGCCCTGATCAAATAATTTCAGAGAGAAGAGCATTTTAAGTTCTTGCTTAGTGGGAAGAGATTGTTCGCCCTCGCCTCGAAATACAACTTCTCCATCAACGATCATGTTTGGTGAAGAACGTATTTTGAAACGGGCAGCCAGTTCAGGATGTTCTTCGACATACTTTACTGTATAAGGTATATCCATTTTCTTCAATCTCATTTCTAATTGAGGGCGATGATTGCAGTCTTTGGTTGCTAAAAGAAGTACTTCCATTTTTTAAAGCTTTTGTGTTTGATGTTCAAGTTCTGATTTAGAATTATCTTCTGAGTATTTTTTCCATTGTTAAGACTTTTGAAGGTTAGATCATTACATTTTTCATCTCTCACAATGAAAAGTTAAGTAATGACTAACTGTAGTATATGGCCTCAAACCTTAAGACAACCTTAATTTTTCTGAGAGATTTTCTCTTATCCTGAATAATGTTTTTAGGAATATATATCTCATCCATAGAATAGTGTAGAAAATCGGAGAGTGGTGCCCTGGAAAAATCAACAGCCGAAAGAGGAACACGAACGAGGTACTCGGGCTATCTGGTTACAATCTACCTGAACGTTATTGTTTATAGAAAATCCATTTTAAAATGTTATTCACTTTTTTATTACACAATAAAAACGACAGATTTATGCTGAGCCGGAGAGAGATTTTTCGGGAATCTGAAATCTGTTTCAATTGAGGGCCAAGTCTATACCATATACCATCTCTATGCCAAGTCCGTACCAACTCCAACAGATAGGAGAGTTGACAGGGTGTTGGTAGATCGCACCTGTAGACATCTTGGGAATTCTCACAAGATTGATTAGTTGATTTATGAGGTAAAGCCAAACAAAAAGTTATCCACAATTTTCAAGAGTCTTATATTGAGAGTCCTCATGAGATCCTGGCTTACCAGGAGATAAGGAGGAATGGAAGACTCACGAAGTCTAAGCCAGGTGTATTTCGTACCCTCAAAAGACAGCACAGGTTTTGTTAGCAAGCTCTGCATACTTCGCCACTCAATTCGTAAATAAATTACAGACTTTTTTATCCCCTTTAAGCTTTACTTAAGGTTTGCTCTGCTATTATTCAGGTAATCAACCTGAATATTATCTGTCCGACTGATTTCGTATGGAACAAGATCGGTAATCAGGAAAGTGTAAGTCATTAACAATTAAATATAAACCATAATTACTACAGGAGACTGTTATGAAATTTCCAATAAAATATATCACCTTAGGACTCGCTGCGCTTCTGATGAGTGCAGGAACTGTGTTCGGACAATTTTCAAGAGACCTTCCCTATTTTACCTATCCCGACCAGCGCGGAGTCAACCAGTTTGAAGCTCCGTTTACATCAGATACTGAATTTGACGGGATTGAAGTTCGGATTGGCGGAGCAAATACTCTACAGTTTCAGGGTCTACGCCACGACAATGCTGCCGGATCACTCTCTGATCTTGAATCCAACTTTAACCTGGCTACCTCCAATTTAGATCTGGATGTGTTGTTGGCAGAAGGGGTTCGCATGCATCTTCGTACCTATCTTTCATCCCAAAACCATAATGAAGCATATGTAAAAGGGGGATATCTGCAAGTGGACCGTCTGGATTTCATCAGAAAAGATTTTCTTTCCGATTTAATGGATAAAGTTCGTTTTAAAGTGGGCCATATGGAGTTGAACTATGGCGACAATCACTTCCGAAGATCCGACAATGCCCAAGCCATTTTCAATCCCTTTGTAGGCAACTACATTATGGATTCTTTCACTACCGAAGTGGCCGGTGAGGTATATTACTACAATGGACCGATGTTCGCCATGGGTGGTCTAAGCAATGGCAAACTGAATCAGAACGTTACGGATGCAGCCGGAAATGGCTTTAAAACGCATGCTACCATTTATGGAAAGGTCGGGTTCGACAAGCAGATCAATGAAGACTTGCGCTTCCGTATTACCGGTTCTGCGCTCAACATCTCACAATCAGCTTCGATCTATCTCTATTCAGGCGACCGGGCCGGTTCGCGATATTATGATGTTATAACACCGGGCAACTTCCGCGCGGGCCGCTTTGCCCCAAGCTTTACTCCGGGCTTTGGCCAGCCTGCAGCTCCAGGCGAAATGACGGCCTTCATGATCAACCCCTTCATCAAATACCAGGGACTGGAATTCTACGGGGTCTATGAAAATGCGTCCGGCAAAATCAAATCTGCCGATGACCGACGCACCTTTAAACAGTATGGAGCCGAACTGCTGTATCGATTCGGTGCCGGGGAAGACCTTTATATCGGCGGCCGTTACAACCTGGTCGACGGTGAAACGGCCAACGGAAACATCGAAATCGATCGTTTCAACATTGGCGGCGGCTGGTTCCTGACCAAAAACGTGCTGGCCAAGGTCGAATACGTAACCCAGAACTATGACGGGGAAGGTTATGCCGGTTCGCCTTATGAGGGTGCTGAATTTAACGGCGTAATGATAGAAGCTGTCATCAGTTTTTAAAAAATAGCTTGTAATTCCAATCATTTATGGCGCAGCGATAAACTGCGCTATAAATTCACATAAACAACGAAAATTGTCTAAATCCAAACTACTACTAAATTTTAATCTGGAAAGCACTTATAGTCCTGTCAATTTTCTTAATACCTCAGTGGACAAGATACTCTCGCGTACATTCCCTTTTACACTAATCAAGCCGGTAGTGAGTTTGTCATTTTCTATTCTGAAATAGTGGGACTACATAAAACTTCATGATTATAGTATGAAAAAAAATTCTCAACAAACCGTACATACCCGAAAACGTTATAACGCAACCTCGGTTGTGTATGACCTTATGGAATGGCCGATTGAGCGAATATGGTACAACAGATGGCGCAAACTACTTTGGAAACAGGTAAAAGGTCCAAACGTACTTGAAATCGGAGTAGGAACCGGCAAGAATCTGCCACACTATTCAGAGAGTTTACAAATTACTGCCATTGATCTATCTCCGGGAATGTTAAAGCGTGCCAGGAAAAAACTTACAAAGCAAGAGGGGCAAAATGTTGTCCTTAAAGAGATGGATGCTCAAAACCTGGAATTCAAGAATGATACCTTCGATGAGGTAGTGGCTACATTTGCATTATGTTCTGTTCCCGATCCAGTTTTAGGTTTAAAAGAAGCTTTTCGGGTTACAAAACCGGGTGGGAAACTGCATCTTCTGGAACATATGCGTAGCCGAAATTCTGTTTTAGCTTCTGTGATGGATAAACTGGATAATCTCATTCACTGGCTTATCGGAGTCCATATAGCCAGGGAAACGGTCGCGAATGTTGAAAATGCCGGATGGAATGTAGTGGATGTAAAGGATTTAGAACCGAGTGGTATTTTTAGAATGATAGAAGCAGAAAAACCATACTGATTATGTGTTTGTTTCGACCAGAGGTAATTCAATAACAAACGTACTTCCTTTTCCAACTCCTTCACTGTACGCGCGAATCCGGCCGTTATATAATTCAACGATTGCTTTGACAAGTGGTAATCCCAAACCACTTCCTGATTGTTCCTGAACGTTCGATTCGTTCGAACGGAAAAACCTCTCAAACAAGTGTTTTCTGGTCTCTTCGTCAAAACCAATTCCAGTGTCACTCAAGTGGATAACCGCTTTACCGCTGCTTTGCTGCAGTTCTAATTTTATCTCTCCGCCCTGCGGTGTGTATTTTATCGCATTTTGAAGCAGATTATTGAGTACCTCTTCGAGATAAGCTTCATGTGCACGTACCTGCAAATCTGAATCAATCTGCGTTTTAATGTCAAGATTCCTGGCTTCCATTTTTTCTTGATGTTTAATAACGACCGCTTCAGTGATGCGGCTGATGTTCACAATATCCGGCTTCGGGCGATGTACCGACTCAACTCTTGAAAGTTGCAGCAGAAGGTGAACCATTTCGCTCATCTTTCTTACTTCCGTCAACATGCGCTCAATGGTTTCCTGGTAATCCTGTTTGGATCGCGGTTTACGGAGCATGATCTCTGCATCACTGCGCATGGATGAAAGCGGCGTCATAAGTTCGTGTGCCGCATCTGAAGTGAATCTTTTTTCACGCTCAAAACCTTTTTGAAGGCGGTTCAGCATGATATTGAAGGTCTCAGCCAGGTCGGTTAACTCATCTTTAACCTGGTAGTTAACCGGTATTCGTTTATCCAGATCAGTAGCTGTAATAGACTTCGCCGCTTCATTAATGGAAGCCACTGGTGACAACGCTCTTCTGGAGAGCCAATACCCTCCCATAATTGAAAAAACCACGCTTATAGCAATGAGAACCAATAAGTACTGTCTGAAGCGACTCAGTTCTTCGTGCAGCGTCCACTCAAAACCGGTGACCTCCAGCCAGCCGCAGAACTCATTATTCTCATTCATGATCGGATAAAAAAGAGTGCGGGCGGGAAGGTCCTGCCATTGGCTGCTGAAGGAATATTCCACGTGCGTATCCGGTATTTCTGTGTCTAACGGCTGTTTTACCCCTAATAAGTTGGGGCTTTCATAGATCAGGCTGTCTTCCTCGTTATAGAGCCGAACATAGGTTCCATATTCGATTCCGCTTTCAAGTGCGGCGTTCCTGCTGTAGCCGGTCAGGTCAATCGAGAGTGAATCGTTGCTGGTATGGATATAGGAGAGAAGCTGCTCGGCCTCAAACCGAAGGTGACGATCATAGTTATGATGGATGGACTGGTGGAAGCTCTCGTACAAAAAATAACCAAACAAACTAAGCATGATGAAGAGGCTTAATCCATACCAAAAAGCAAGCCTTTTGGAAATCGAGAATCTGTCGAAATAGGTTGTAATGCCTGCCACTATTTTACTCTTCAATCTTAATTAAACGGCTATTTAAGCGATACCCCGCTCCACGAATTGTTTCGACAATTTTTGATGTATCTTTTAATAAAATCTCATCACATTCTTTGAATGATTCAGCCAGTTTTTGACGAAGTGTGGAGAGAGTGGCTTCGATAGTGTTATCACTTACATAATAAGCGGACCCCCAGACCCTTTCGGCAATTTGTGTTTTTGAAAAAACATTTTCTGGATTGTTGAGGAAGAGCTCTAAAAGAATAAATTCCTTTGGCCTTAACATAAGTTCATACCCGCAAATTTGTACTTTGTGTTTACGGGCATCCAGTTCAATTGGGCCTACTGAAAGGATTTCAGTTTGTGTCATTTCTGAAGAACGACGTCCAAGCGCACGAATTCTGGCCAAAAGTTCATCAAAAGAGAAGGGTTTGCCCATATAATCATCGGCTCCCGCATCCAAACCAGACACTTTGTGATCCAGATCTCCCAGTGCCGTGAGCATTAATACCGGGAAAGATCGGCCCTCTTTTCGCCAGCTTTCCAAAATTTGTTTACCGTCGCGATGTGGTAACCGCCAGTCCAGTATCACCATATCGTAATCATTGGCAAAACCGTGCAGTTCTCCTTCCTCCCCATCGTGGGTCATCTCTACCACATGTCCCTCCTCTTCGAGTCCGCGTTTTAAGGAGTTTGCAAGTTGTTTTTCGTCTTCAACCAATAAGATCCACATAATAGCTGACAATTCATTATCGATTAATCAAATCTACTTTAGCCTAAGATAAGGTTCACATCTCAATAATGTTTTAAGCTTGATTTAAGGTTGATATGATATCTTATAATGAGAGCTTAATGATTAAAAATCTACAATATGAAAATCTCTACACTGCTTTCCTTAACCCTCTTCACGATGTTAATACTTTCTGGATGCAAATCCTCTACTGAACCTGAAGTTGAAGAGATTGAATCGATATTTCCAATGTATATAGACGAAAACTCAAATGATATTAACGATTTTGTAGAGCAAACAACTCACGATGACGGATTTGGGAAAGCTTCCAGCACTACCACTACTAATTCTTCTGATCCCGGACACTCCTTTGTTGATGAAAACAATGATGGTATTTGTGACTATGCCCAGGATGGAAGCCCAACGTGGCATGGGCCCGGTTTCATTGACGAAAACAACAATGGTATCTGTGACTATTGGGATGAATCCCTTCCGATGCACCAGCGACATGAAGGAATGCGGTTCCATGATGAAAATGATAATCATGTGAATGACTATATGGAGGAAGAAACCCATTGGGGAGAACATGACTTTGTTGATGAAAACCAGGATGGAATTTGTGACCTGGCCCAGAACGGCAGCCCAACATGGCATGGGCCCGGTTTCGTGGATATGAACGGCAATGGCATGAACGATCATTGGGAAGAAGGTGGTCGAGGTCACGGAGGAATGATGGGTGGAGGACATAATTAAATCAAATAAATAAGTAAGATAACGTTGAGAATTTATAGCGGCCGACTACCATGAAAACCCGACTTCCTCTTTTACTTTCTCTAATCATACTTCTGTCAGTTAGCGGATGTATGACTATGGGATGGGGCGGACATTACAATAATAACCGTCGCCAGCCTGCTGAAAAGCAGTCAGTTCTGATAAAAGAACACCAAGCAGAAAATCAGACGATTCGGGCAATATTCCCTTCTATTACAGCAGGCCAGCAGGTTCGTTTTGAACTGGAAACGATCTCTCAGGACACTGCCGGTTCTCCTATAGAATCAACAATCCTGGAAATAAAAAAAACGGGGACCAACGGCTCTACTCTCTCCTCTGCCACAATTGTACCCGACCCAACCTTGAGCGGCCCGGAATATTGGATATTCCCTTACAGCTTCCATGAATCGGGACGATATGAAATCGCCTTCAAAATACAGTTTGACGGCCATAAACAGCCTTCTTCACCTTTGATTATTTCAGATTTCCGGCAGGTTTCTGAACCCGTTGCTGCATACAATGGTTTTACCCCCCTCCCATGGATTGCCGGTGGAGTCATTATGACCGGATTTATGATCTGGATGATGGCTGACTAAAATATATACCGTCTAAAAATTCTTGTCTTGCTGTATTTAAGCTTGATTTAAGGTTTGTTTTATATGTTTAAGCTGAATTATTCAAACACACTCTGAAATATTCAAAAACAAAGATTTATACGGTCAAATGAGTGAAAATAAAACTAACGGTATCACCCGCCGAACCTTTCTGCGCTATTCCGCCTCGATGGCTGCCATTGCAGGCGTAAGTTCTATTTTGCCGGGCTACGCCTTGGCGGGCTTCGGCAGTGAGAAACGAGATGTTTTAACCCCCCAAGGACCCGATAATATCATCGATCTGACCATTGGCAAAATGCCACATATGGTCGATGGAAAGCGAGGAGAAGCCATTGGCATTAACGGTAGCGTCCCCGCCCCTCTTATTCGCCTGAAAGAAGGACAGGACGTGTTGCTTCGTGTTACCAACGAATTAGATGAGCCAACATCCATTCACTGGCATGGCATCCTGCTGCCGTTCCAGATGGATGGTGTACCGGGGGTCAGCTTTGACGGTATTAAACCGGGAACAACCTTTGAATACCGGTACCCGGTCCGGCAGAGCGGGACTTATTGGTATCACAGTCACTCCGGCCTGCAAGAGCAGCTCGGCCACTACGGACCCATGATTATTGATCCGGCCGGCGAAGATCCGGTGGAGTATGATCGCGAGTATCCGGTGGTACTCTCCGACTGGACCTTTGAAGATCCATACAAAGTACTCGAAAAAAATGTTAAGATGGAGGGGTACTATAATTACCAGCGCCGAGATGTAGGTGAATTCCTTAACGATGTAAAAAAGAAAGGTTTTGGAAGCACCATGAAAGATTACCTTTCATGGGGTCGAATGCGTATGAGTACCACTGACCTGCTCGACGTTACCGGGGCCACTTATACTTTCTTGATGAACGGTCACGGCCCGGAATCGAACTGGAATGCCCTGTTTAAGAAAGGAGAAAAAGTGCGCTTGCGCTTTATTAACGCCTCTGCAGGAACCACAGCTTTTGACGTTCGCATTCCCGGCCTTGATATGACCGTGGTACAGGCCGATGGCCAAAACGTGGACCCCGTCTCCATCGAGGAATTTCGCATTGGTATTGCAGAAACGTATGATGTCATTGTGGAGCCAAAAGAAGAAAAACCTTTTACCATCTTTGCCGAATCGCTGGACCGCAGCGGCTATGCGCGCGGCACGCTGGCGCCCCGGGAGGGTATGGGAGCCACCGTTCCCGAACTGCGTTCCCGCCCCAAACGCAGCCATAGAGATATGGGAATGATGATGGACATGGACGGAATGGACATGGAAAGTGACAGCATGATGGGGGTGGATCATGGGGATATGGATCACGGGAACATGGATCATAGCGACATGAACATGTCCGCCATGAAAGAAACGCCCGTCAAGCACGGTCCTGACAAACACGGACCGGGCGCGGCAGCCATCGCACAAAATCAGTTCAACCGGATGGGCGAACCTGGCATTGGCTTGGGCAACGATGGGCGCAATGTGCTGGTTTATAACGATCTTAAAAGCCTGGAGCCAAATATCGACGAAAGGCCGGCCGAACGTGAAGTTGAACTGCACCTGACCGGCAATATGGAGCGCTACATGTGGTCGTTCGACGGGAAGCAGTTTCACGAGGTGAAGGGACCCATCGAATTCGAACACAACGAACGCCTGCGGCTGACGCTGGTCAACGACACCATGATGGAGCACCCCATTCACCTGCACGGCATGTGGATGGAGATGGAGAACGGCAATGGTATTTATAACCCGCGCAAGCATACATTGCTGTTGCAGCCTGCACAGCGCATATCTGCCCTTGTTACACCGAGAGATAAAGGCCGGTGGGCCTTTCACTGTCACATTCTCTACCACATGGAGCGGGGCATGTTCCGCGTGGTACAGGTAGCCGATGAAGACGGCAATATTTATGGACAAGATTATGGATAAATAAGTCTAACCAAACCTTTACGAACAAATTTTATCTGATATACAAATTTCCATAACAATGACCATGATAAACCGCACAGCAATCTTTATTCTTACTATGTTTGCAATCATTGTATTCACCCAAAGTTCCGTCCTGGCACAAAAAGCCCCGCCATTCAGCAATGACATCATGATGGACAACCACACCTATGTCTTTTTTATGGCCGACCGGTTTGAGTACAATATGAATAGCGGATTAAACCCACTGGTGCTCGACGCCCAGGGCTATATCGGCAAGGACTTGAACAAGTTCTGGTTTAAAGCCGAAGGCGAAGCGCTAACCGCCGAATCCCGACAGCTGTCGGGAGAAATGGAGCTTCAGGGGCTCTACAGCAAAGCCATTTCCGCTTATTTCGACGTACAGGCGGGCATTCGGTATGATGTGGCCTACAACGCCGATGACAGCCAGTCGAGAGGATTTGCCGTAATTGGCCTGCAGGGACTAGCCCCCTACCTGTTTGAAGTGGACGGTGCCCTTTTTGTCAGCGATGCCGGTGATATATCGGCCAGCCTGGAAGCGGAATACGATTTTCCCATCACCCAGCGTCTTTGGGGACAACCACGGCTTGAAACCAGTTTGGCCGTGCAGGAGGTAGAAAAGTGGGGCATCGGTTCCGGCTTTAACAATGTGCAGCTAGGCTTTCGGTTACGATATGAAATCGAGCGTGAATTTGCGCCCTATATCGGTATCTCCTGGAACCGCAAACTGGGTCAAACCGCCGATTTTACACGACTTGAAGGAGGAGAAGCAAGTGTATTCGGACTTATAGGCGGGGTTCGTATGTGGTTTTAGAAAATATTATCATGAGTAACTATTTAACAGAAACACAAAACAAGAGAATCCAATGCATGACTTTCAATTCTTTGGAGGGGGCTGGATGATGTTTTTCTGGTGGTTTTTAATTATCGCACTGGTAATCATTGTTGTTCGGTCTCTGATGAACACCAATCAAAACCGGCAAAGTAAAGAGACACCCATGGACATTCTGAAACGTAGGTATGCCGATGGTGAAATTGATGAGGAAGAATTCAAGAGGCGAAAAAAAGAGTTGCTTAAATAAAAGGGTATGGACCGAAAAACATTTTTAAAAACTGCCGGAGCCGGTGCAGGTTATATGTTAACTCCATCTGTGATAACCTCTTGCGTGAATGACGGAATAAGCAGTTCTGATTTGTACCAAAATCCGCTTCAGCTGCCCGGAGGATTGGATAGTGACATACTTCAGGCAGCTCCTAGTAACCTTATGATTGCAGGCAAATATTCCTTAGACGGCCTGCGGTTTAACGAAAGTCTGCCCGGCCCAACGATCCGCAAGAGACGCGGAGAGCATTTCCAGATCCAATTCCAAAATGATATTGGCCAGGAAAGTATTATCCACTGGCACGGAATGATCGTGCCGCCTGAGATGGACGGCCATCCAAAGGATGTCATTTCCGATGGCAGTTATTCTTACGACTTCCAGATCAATCAGCGGGCCGGCACCTATTGGTACCATCCCCATCCACACAGAATTACCGGTCCGCAGGTATACCGGGGATTAGCCGGATTTTTTATTGTGACGGATGAAGAGGAAGAAGTCCTGAATTTGCCGTCCGGAGAATACGAACTGCCGCTGGTCATTCAGGATCGAAAAATCGACGACTCGGGCAATATCTATTACGACCCTTCTATGCCGGAACGCATGATGACCGGCTACCTGGGGGATCATATGTTGATCAACGGCGTTCCCAATCCATATCATGAAGTTCATCCTCGCACCTACCGGCTGAGGTTGCTCAACGGCTCAAATGCCCGGATTTATAACATCGCTTTCCGAAATGGACATCCATTCACAATCATCGGCACCGATGGCGGCCTGCTGCCTCAGCCTGTTGAAGCAGGTGAAATTTTGATGGCCCCCGGAGAACGTGCTGATATACTGGTGGATTTTTCTGATGGATTTTCCGGCAACTCTGCAGAATTAGTCAGCAAAGAATTCCCTGTTCCTTCCAACGGTGGAATGATGGGGAATATGTCTCAAATGATGGGCGGAGGAGGCCTTGAACAGGGCTCTGAATTTCCACTCATGGAATTTCGAATCGATGGTGACAACAACTCATCATCAACCGTCGATTTGCCTACACAGCTCTCTGAGTCCAACTTCCCGGCTGAGGGAAGAGCGGTACGAACCCGAAGAATTGAGCTCGACATGGAGATGATGACCGGCCACACCATCAACGGTCGACTGTTTGAAATGCTCCGTGTAGACGAGCAGATAAATCAGGGAGATACCGAGATTTGGGAGTTCATCAACAATTCCGCTGTTCCTCATCCCATGCATATCCATGCGGTGCAGTTCAAAGTACTAAGCCGTAGCGGAAGCCGTGGCCTCCTGCCCACCGAAACCGGTTGGAAAGATACCGTTCTGGTCATGCCGGGAGAACGGGTTCGTGTGATTATGACCTTCGGTGCTGAAGAGGGCCTCTATGTATTTCACTGCCATAATCTCGAACATGAAGATGCAGGAATGATGGCAAATCTCGAGATTGTTTAATGAAACAGAACCGAACCCTGCATATCATTTTCTGGGCTTTCCTTCTGCATACGCTTTGGGAGTTTACGCAATGCCTGTTTTTGTATGATATGTGGGATTGGCCCTTTTGGAAAGCAACAATCTGGATGTGGGCAGCAATTTTCGGTGACATTCTTATTGTTCTGGGGCTCTGGAAGCTGGCTTTAGCGCTGATCCCTTCCAGGCAATTTAAACCCGTAAACTTCAAAGATTATGCACTCCTGATAGGCATTAGTTTTCCAATTAGCATATTCCTGGAGTGGATAGCAAAAGCACTGGAATTGTGGGAATATTCTTCGAACATGGCGTTCATTGAATTGTTGAATTATCAAGTGGGCCTGTCTCCGATTTTGCAGATCACCTTTTTACCGGCACTCAGCATTTATCTTGCTGAAAAGAGCAAAAAAATGTTAACTCATCAGTCAAAATAACACTCAATATGGAATTCATTCATCTTTACGGCGAATCAGCCAAAACAGCCTTGGGGTTTTTCTGGAAATCGGGGTGGGCATTTGTGCTGGGTTACTTTGTTTCCGGTATGATCCAGGCTTTTGTACCAAAAGGCAAACTCACACAACACATGGGCGAGGCTGATATTAAAAGCATTTCACTGTCTACTTTTTTTGGCGCAGCCTCTTCTTCTTGTTCTTTTGCAGCTTTGGCAGCAGCCCGCGCACTTATCAAAAAAGGAGCTCATTTCATTGCCGGGGTGGCTTTTATGTTTGCATCCACGAACCTGGTCATTGAACTGGGAATACTGATACTCATCTTCCTGGGATGGCAGTTTCTGGCGGCCGAAATCGTAGGCGGTCTGATCCTGATAGCCATCAGTTCGGTTCTCATAAAATTAACCTATCCAAAAAGCTGGCTTGAAGCAGCCCGGGATAAGGTAGAGAGTGAGGGAGATGATCTGGAAGAAGATTTCGACTGGAAAAAGCGGATCAAGAGCAAAGAGGGATGGCGGCTGGTAGGCCATAAGTTTGTAAACGACTGGAAGATGGCCTGGGAAGATATCCTGATCGGTTTCACCATCGCCGGGTTCGTGGCTGTTCTCGTTCCTGAATCGTTTTGGACAACGCTCTTTCTCGTTGGCGCGGAAGGGGTGCCCGGCTGGCTTGTCGCCATCGAAAATGCCATGATTGCTCCGTTCGTGGCCGCGCTGACGTTTATCGGGTCGATGGGAAACATTCCTCTTGCCACCGTCCTAAACAGCAACGGTGTTCTTTTTGCCGGAATCATGGGATTTATCTACTCCGACCTGATGGTACCGCCGCTGGTTCACATCAACGCTAAATACTACGGCTGGAGAGTGGCTCTCTATATCGCCGGCGTAATGTTCGTGAGCATTGTTTTTACAGCACTGATTCTTAACGGCCTTTTCACTCTGCTTGATATTGTACCTGAAAGCCGCCGCACCGTATCAAATATTACCCAGTTCAAGATCGATTACACCTTCTGGATGAACCTGGTCTTCGTCTGGATTGCCGGCTGGCTGATCTGGCAGAACAAAGCCTATCTCAAAAATCACAGCATGAAGATGATGGAGATGGAGGGTGGCGGTAAAATCAAAAAAGTAGCTGTTACGATCTTCATCATCATCAATGTGCTCGGCCTGGCGGCATTCGCTTACACACAACTCTTATCCTAAACCAAAACCAACAAACATAATGGAAAATAACAACTCAAAATCTGGCAGTTATTCACGATTTATTGCAATGATCGCAACGGCAATCGTTGCCATGTTCTTTTTGATGTATCTGAATTCGTACCAGCTTCTGGATCATGCGTGGTTCAGTGAAACCCGGATGTATATGACGTTGATTATGGGCGGCAGTATGATCATCATCATGCTGGCCTTCATGCTGCAGATGTACAAAAGCAGTAAGGCAAATATCGCCCTTTTCTCACTGGGCGCTCTTATGCTTCTCGGTTCACTTTGGCTGGTGCGAAGTCAGGCAACCGTCGACGGCGTTGACTACATGGAGGGGATGATCCCACACCACTCTATTGCGATTCTCACCAGTGAACGCGCAAAAATTGTGGACCCAAGAGTTCGGGAACTCGCTGACGAAATCATCAAAGCACAGCGAAGAGAGATTAAAGAGATGGAGTGGCTGATCGATGATATCCGCGAAAACGGATTCGCCACCACTCAAGCGGAGGCAGAGGACCGGCCGGTACCCGACTTTATGGGAACTCTGGAATAGTATATATGGCATCTGAAATGTATCTCGCGCTTGGCGTTCTTTTAATTGTAGCAATCGCCGGTGATTTCTTTTACACGACCGTTTCATTTAATGGTGCGGGGATATTTTCTAGGACTATATCCAAGTCAATCGCAGCTATATTTCTATGGGTGAATAGAAAAACTGATAGTCGTGCCTTATTTAAATTTTCCGGCATGACCCATATTCTGGCATTGGTAATTGCATGGATTGGACTTCTTTGGTTGGGCCTGTTTCTATTATTAATGAGCGACCCAAGCTCAGTTCTTCACGCTCCATCTCAAACAGCAGCCAGTGCTGCCAATAAATTCTACTTCAGCGGATATGTTTTATCTACGTTGGGCAATGGGCAATATATACCAAATGGCAAAAGTTGGCAGGTTATAGTCGCTGCTTTTTCGTTTGCCGGGTTCATCTTTATTACTACAGCAATGACTTACCTGATGAACCTCACTTCAGCGGTTATTCATAAGCGGGAACTGAGTCTGTTTATTTCCAATTTAGGTGAAACACCAGAAGAGATTCTTTCCAACAGCTATAACGGAACAAACTTTAAACGGTTAACCAGATTAGCCCCTGATCTTCAGCAGATGATCAACAAACACAGTCAAAATCATTATGCCCACCCCGGTGTTCATTACTTTTATAGTATCCCGCGTGATGAATCACTTTCAGTTAATCTCACAAATCTTGATGAAGTTATAACCCTTCTCGAAACACGAGTTAAAAACGAAACATTAAAAGATGAGGATTTGCGTCCTCTTCGCAATGCCATTGACAAATTTCTACATACCATTCAAAATCATTTCATCAATACACCAGACCTTGAGATAGAATGTGAACCTGATTTTCAGCATTTAAAACAATCGGGGATATCTATAGATAACGAGCTGTTTAAGGAAAACAGAACCAACAAAAGACGAATACTCCTGTCTGGATTACTACAAAGCAGTGGCTGGAGTTGGAAAGATATTTACAAACAAGGCCAGAATAAAAAACAAACCAATAAAAACTAAATCACAACATTATGGAACTCATCCCCGAATGGGCACCCAACATACATCCGATGCTTGTTCACTTTCCAATAGCCATTATTTTACTGGCCGTATTGATGGACTCTTTGAACTTCTTTCTGCCAGATAAATGGTGGGATGACTTAAAAACAACCATTCTTTATGGAGTCGGTGCCATTTCAGCCCTCTTTGCATACTACACGGGGACATTGGCCGCCGATACCGTGTTTCTGCCCTCTCAAGCGCAATCGGTATTAAACGATCATGCTGACTGGGCATTTTGGACTGTCTGGTATTTTGGACTTTATGCAGCGGCACGCATCGTTCTTCATTGGTATAAAATGATGGACAAATTTAGTCTCAGAATCTTTGTATTTATCATAGCTCTGCCCGGCGTGTTTCTTCTTTTTCTAACCGGAGACAACGGTGCCAAGTTGGTATTTGGTTATGGAGCCGGTACAGGGCAGTTGATAGAACAGCAGAGCACTGGTTCAACATCGGTAACCCCGGACAGCCTGCAACAAACAAATTCAACTTTTGCCATCTATGATGATGGAAATTGGTCATGGGAGATTGGTGCTAACGGAGTGAGTACATTGTTATCCAATTTCCAATGGCTTGAAGGATCTCCTCAAAACACTCAGCCTTTAGTTGTGAATAATGGAGACAATTATTTATTACAGTTGACCTCCGGTTCATCCCCCAACTTTTTTACCACCCGTGAGGCCTTCCTGAATGTACAAGTTGATTACTACCTGGATCTGTCTGATTTTGATGGCGAGGTGGAACTGGTCAATCATGCGTTGGATGCTCAAAATTACGATTTCGTCACCCTTAGTTCCGAAGGAACCATCACACAGGGACGGGTAATCGGGGGAGAAACTAACATTTTTGGTGAGGAAAGCTATTCGGCTTCCGGCATACTGTTTGTTCGTACAGTGGTTAACGGCACTCATTTCAGAGCGTATATTAACAGGGAGATGGCCGTTCACGGGCATGGAGATGCCCCGGAAACCGGGAAAGTTGGACTCCGGCTAAATGGAAGCGGTACTGTAATCATCGACAGCATTTCTTTAACACAACTCAATTAAATGACTATGTCTCGTAAATTATTTATGAAATGTTAAGGATTGATTTCCTACTGCTTTTGATGCCTTTATTTATTCTTATCGGGTGTGGAAACTCTGAGAATGAAAGATCCAAACCCGAAATAGTGGATGACTCCTTTAAGAATAACAGGTGGTACACAGAGTCACAATATAAAATGGGTAGGGTCGTATTTTCAGAAAACTGTGCCCGTTGTCACGGGACAAAAGGCCAGGGATTGGTAGAGAATTGGAAGAAGCCAAACCCTGATGGATCCTTCCCGCCACCTCCTTTAAATGGTACGGCACATACCTGGCATCATCCGATGGAAATATTAGTACAAACTATTAATAATGGCGGAGCACCATATGGTGGCAATATGCCAGCTTTCAGGGAAGTACTTTCTGAAGAGGAAAAAATAGCTGTTATTGCCTATATACAAAATTTATGGGACCAGAAAACCTACGATCGGTGGACTAATATGAACGCAAAATTTTGATCTTAAATTTTACAATTAAAACCAAATATGGTAAACCTTATGAATAAAATATTTACTCTTACATTAGTGCTAATTAGCATTTCCATGACAGCCCTGGCTCAACAGTCAGAAGAACAATCTGTTAGTAAAATACTGGGCGACTTCGAAAACGCCATTGTTGAAAATAACTCGGAAGTTGCTTCCAAATTACTTCATGATGATGTCGTTATTCTGGAAGGAAACAACAGTGAAACAAAAGAACAGTACCTTTCTCACCACTTTCATTCAGATGGCAGGTTTCTAAGTGCGATAAATCGTGAATTAATTTCTGAACAAATAACCATCGAAGGTAATGTAGCCTGGGTATCGTCCCAAACAAAAATGATCGGGACCTATAATGAACGAGAAATTGACCGAACCAGTCTCGAGTTAGCAGTTCTGAAGAAAGAAAAGGGTGAATGGAAAATTATTGCTTTGCATTGGTCCTGATTTAGGAGCAATTTTTATTCAATTCATTTGAACTGGAGGGCATGGAGTATCACCAAAAGAACAAAATACACAACAGTCATTTCTTTTCGGTTTTATAATCTCACTACAATTCGGGCACTGCCAAAAGAATTGGCAGGCATCCTCAGGCATTTGTTCTTCCGTATGTGTTCCACATTCCGGGCAGGTAATAATAGAGCTTAAAATTATATCTTCCATATCGGGATTCATCTTAGTTTTTCCCCAGCTACGCTTTCGCCATCCAGGGCCTCAAGAATAGGGCACTCGCTTTTGGTCACATCGCCAGTGCAGGAGTCAATGAGATTAAGCATCGTCCCTTTTATCCGCTGCAAGTCTTCAATTTTGTGAATCACATCCCGGTACTTCTTTTCGGCCTCCACTTAGTTCGTATTTTCAACCATCCTGAGCTCCAAAAATCGAATTAATTAGCCTTAATATTCTTCTCTTTTTTCTGTTTCACCATCTTGGTATAGCCACCTAACCTATAGAAATAAAAACTTCTTATGATTTAAGCTTCATTTAAGCATTCCCCTCGTAGTTTGGGTTAAATACAACATATCAAACTACGGGCTTTGTGCCTTTTAAACCAAGGATTTAGGAATGAAAAAAATAATGATAAAGGGATTTTTCTTCGGAATATCACTGTTCCTTGTTTCATCTAATTTAAGTTTTTCTCAAACACCAGACTCCACATTATTACTGGATGAGCTTATACAAAAAGTATTAGAACAAAATCCAGAATTAATGGCTTCAAATAAAGACTGGGATGCCAGCAAAACTAAGATATCACAGGTAAAAGCATTACCCGATCCTACGTTAGGTTTAAATATCATGAACCTGCCGGTCAACAGCTTTGCACTTGATCAGGAGCCTATGACAGGCAAGCAGGTATCCCTGATGCAACCGTTCCCTTTCCCCGGTAAACTTAGTCTGAAGGGCGATATTGCAAAAAGTGAGTCGGAGATAGCTTTACATCGGTATAGAGAACTTAAGAATCAGCTTATAAAAAACACCTCTCAGGCTTATTTCGACCTCTATTACATAGATCAGGCTCTTGCAACAGTTGCAAATAACCAGGAGTTGCTCAAGGAATTCGTTGAAATAGCTGAGACAAGGTATGGCGTGGGTAAAGGTACGCAACCGGATGTATTACGGGCACAAGTAGCTCTTTCAAAAATGATTGATCAGGAACTCAAGCTTCTCCAACAGCGTGAAGCTGTGCAGGCCCGCATTAATACCCTATTAAACGACCCCGCTGATTCGCCGCTTGGCAAGGCTGTTGTTATGGAACCGGAACCCTGGACGGGCAAACTACAAACGCTCATTCAGCGAGCCGACAGTAGCAGCCCGGTACTTGCAGCATGGAAAACGGCCGTTAAGAAAAGCGGGCAAAAGGTAGATTTAGCACTGAAAGACCGATATCCTGATTTTTCAGTTGGTGTTGCTTATACCCAACGGAATGAACTGCAAAACGGGATGCAGGGCTATGATTTTGTCTCGGCTATGTTCAATGTTAAAATTCCTCTCTTTTTAAATAAAAAGCAGAATAAAAAGGTACAAGAGACCCAAATTCGACAGTCGTCTATAGAGTATCGCTATCAAAATGTAGCAAATTCCATTGAACAAAAACTTCAACAATCACTTACTGACCTTGAAAAAAACCAGAGACTCTTGGAACTGTACAGAACAGGGATTATTCCTCAGGCCGAAGAATCCCTGGAGTCATCAATAGCCGGGTATCAGAATGACAAGGTGGACTTCTTGTCTCTACTTGATAGTGAATTAACGCTTTTTCAGTTTCGCCTGGATTACCATCGCTTTTTAGCCGACTACCATAAAGCTATAGCAGATATAGAAGCACTAACCGGCACAGAGTTTTAAACCTTTTTCAAAATTTAAACAATGAGTACAACCATTATGAATACCAAATCAATATTACTATCCCTCGGAGCAGTTGTCGCCTTTTCACTAGGTGGTTACTGGCTGGGAACACAACAAACTACTGACAGTTCAGCATCTTCTACAGAAACCGCGGAAGAGATGCAGAATATGCCGAAGGCTGAATCAGATACCAGGCAAAAGGAAGATCGCGAAGTACTGTACTGGCAAGCTCCGATGAATCCAAGTGAAATTTATGATGAACCCGGTAAATCTAGTATGGGTATGGACCTGGTTCCGGTATATGCCGATGGAGCAAGCAGCTCGGAAGGGATGATATCAATAAATCCCGTGGTGGTACAAAATATGAATGTTCGAACGGCCAAAGTTCAGCAAAAAGATTTATCAACAGTCGTCCGTGCCGTTGGGAAAGTCGATTACGATGAACAAAAACTTTTTACTGTAAGTCCAAAAATTTCAGGTTGGGTTGAGCAGCTTTACGTGGATTATACAGGTAAAATGGTGCAACGGGGGCAACCGCTATTCAGTATCTACTCTCCTGAGTTGGTGACCACTCAGAGAGAATACCTGTTGGCTCTAAAAACCCAGAAAAAGGTAGCCTCCAGCAGTTTTGAAACCATCCGTTCTGGAGGAAGTAGCCTACTTGATGCTACACGCCAACGGCTAGAATATTGGGACATTCCTGATTCAGAAATAAAACAACTGGAACAAAGTGGGGAAGTCAAGAAAGCTATTACGCTAAAATCGCCTGCCTCTGGAATAGTGCTTCATAAAAATGCCATAGAAGGCGAGTATATAAAAGCGAGTACACCTGCGTATAAAATAGCAGATCTTTCAACCATTTGGGTGCAAACAAGCGTGTACGACTACGAGGTACCCTGGATTGAAGAGGGACAACCTGCACAAATGGAACTTTCCTATCAACCGGGTAAAACCTATGAAGGAATCGTTGCCTATGTATACCCCACCCTGGACCAGAAAACCCGAACCGTTCAGGTGCGGCTGGAATTTTCCAACCCTAATCTTGAACTAAAGCCGGGGATGTTTGCCAATGTCCGTATCCAAACGCGCCCTAAGAAAAACGTACCAGTTATTCCTAATGAAGCTATCATCAGAACCGGGGAACGTAATATCGTTTTTGTTGCCAAAGGAGACGGGGCGTTTGAGCCTCGCGAAGTAACCTTGGGTATGGAAGGCGGTGAACGAAACAATGAAATTGAAATATTGGAAGGCGTCAAACCGGGTGAAGAAATTGTTACTTCTGCTCAGTTCCTTTTCGATAGTGAAAGCAGGTTGCAGGAAGCGATTCAAAAAATGCTACAGCAAAAGCAAGATACCTCTGATATGGAGAATATGGACATGACCGGTGGCGAAATGAACCACGATGAGACACAAGTCGACACTATTGATCATTCAGATATGGATATGACCGGCGGGGAAATGAATCATGATGAAATGCCAGCCGACACTACCGACCATTCAACTATGAATATGTGAATCGATGGGCAAAGTTAAAGCACAAACCTTTTTAAACATTTTGGAGAATTAAGAAATGCTACAGAAAATAATTGAACTATCTGTAAATAACCGCTTTATGGTGATTATTGCCAGTATCCTGATACTGGCGGGTGGTACCTACGTGATGTATCAAACACCCGTGGACGCCATTCCCGATCTCAGTGATGTACAGGTCATTGTTTTCACCAAATATCCCGGTCAGGCTCCTCAGGTTGTTGAGGATCAGGTCACCTATCCGCTAACCACTACTATGATGTCGGTACCCAAATCTAAAGTGGTCCGTGGCTATTCATTTTTTGGACTTTCATTTATCTATATCATTTTTGAAGATGATACTGACATGTATTGGGCCCGAAGCCGGGTTCTGGAATACCTTAATACTGCAGGTAGTAGCCTGCCGGAAGGGGTTACGCCCACCCTTGGACCGGATGCAACTGGCGTAGGGTGGGTTTACGAATATGTCTTAGATGGCGGTGATCAGTATGATCTCCAACAACTGCGTTCCATTCAGGATTGGTTCCTGAAGTACGAACTACTCAGTGTGGACGGGGTAGCCGAAGTAGCCAGTGTGGGAGGCCATGTCAAACAGTACCAGGTAGAAGTGGACCCGGATAAACTGTTGGCCTATGACATTCCCCTCTCGAAAGTTAAAATGGCCATCAAGCGCAGTAACAATGACGTAGGCGGCCGCTTGGTAGAAATGAGTGAAACCGAGTTTATGGTTCGGGGAAAAGGATATATTCAATCTGTAGCAGATGTGGAGAATGTACCCATAGGAACCGATGGTAATGGCACCCCTATTCTCGTTAGAAACGTTGCCAACGTACATCTCGGGCCGGATCTGCGCCGCGGTGTAGCCGAGTGGAATGGTGAGGGAGAAGCAGTAGGCGGTGTGGTCATCATGCGGTTTGGGGAAAATGCACTGCAAACTATTGAAAACGTAAAAGCTAAGTTGAAGGAACTTGAAAGCGGTCTGCCGGAAGGGGTAACTATCAAAACGGCCTATGATCGTTCCAACCTGATTAAGCGGGCTATTGAATTCCTGCAGGATAAACTGCTGGAGGAAAGTATATTTGTAGCAATAATAGTAATAATATTCCTATTACATTTCCGAAGTTCACTGGTAATTATTATTAGTCTGCCAATGGGTATTTTGGCAGCCTTCCTGGTAATGTATTTCCAGGGTATAAATGCCAATATTATGTCGCTGGGAGGAATTGCTATTGCCATTGGTGTGATGGTTGATGCTGCCATCGTTATGGTTGAAAATGTCCATAAACACCTCGAACAGGATAGGGGCAAAAAGGATCACTGGAGAATTGTTATTGATGCGTCCAAAGAGGTGGGACCGGCCCTATTTTTCTCTTTGTTGATTATAACGGTGTCGTTTTTCCCGATCTTTGCTTTAGAGGGACAAGAGGGACGTCTTTTCAAACCCTTGGCATTTACCAAAACATATGCCATGGCTGCCGCAGCGCTGCTCTCTGTTACACTGGTACCGGTATTAATGGGCTACTTGATTCGTGGAAAAATTCAACCGGAGCATAAGAATCCAATTACCCGGTTTCTTATCTGGATTTATCGTCCAGTGATCAATTTTGTCCTACGTTTCAAGTGGACTACTGTTTTTGCCTCTGTTGTCATTCTTGGGCTCACGATAATTCCTCTGAATCGTCTTGGCTCTGAGTTTATGCCTCCCATCGAGGAAGGTGACCTTCTCTACATGCCTACAACAGATCCCGGAATCAGTATTACCAAAGCCAAGGAGCTGTTACAACAGACCGATAAAATTATAGCCACCTTTCCTGAAGTAGAATCGGTGTTTGGCAAAGCAGGACGAGCACAAACTTCAACCGATCCGGCACCACTGTCGATGTTTGAAACCATTATCCAGTTAAAACCTGAGGATGAGTGGCGTGAGGGTATGACTATCGACAAGTTAAAGCAAGAGATGGATGCAGCTATCAAAATACCGGGACTTACTAATGCTTGGACCATGCCGATCAAGACACGAATAGATATGTTGTCTACAGGAATAAAAACACCGATTGGCATAAAAGTAACCGGGCCAGATCTTCAAACGCTATCCGATCTCAGTTCGGACATAGCCTCGGTAGTACGAGATGTCCCAGGAACCTTGAGTGTCTTCGCTGACAAGACCACGGGTGGTAATTACCTGGACTTCAATATCGACCGTAAAGAAGCTGCCCGGTATGGACTTACGACCGGTGATGTACAAGATGTAATCCAATCTGCCATCGGTGGTATGAACGTAACAGAAACTGTGGAAGGACTCGAACGCTATCCGGTCAACGTACGGTATGCCCGGGAGACCCGTGAAAACCTGACGGATCTTGGACGGGTGTTAATCCCCACTCCTTCCGGTGCTCAAATACCCATTGAATACGTAGCCGACCTGCAGATCCGCAAAGACGCACCTGTGATTAAAACCGAGAATGCCCGCTATTCCAGCTGGATTTATGTGGACTTAACTACTTCTGATCTCGGAAACTATGTAAACCAAGCCCGACAAACCGTGGAAGAACGACTGGACATGCCTTCCGGGTATAGCCTAACCTGGAGTGGGCAATATGAATACATGGAGAGGGCCAAAAAGCGCCTTCAGGTGGTAGTACCAATCACCTTGCTGATTATTTTTCTGCTGTTATACTTCAACTTTAAAAATCTACAGGAGAGTATAATTGTGCTGCTGACATTACCCTTCTCGCTGGTAGGTTCGTTCTGGCTCATGTATATCCTGGGGTATAACCTGAGTGTGGCTGTGGGTGTTGGTGCCATTGCATTGGCAGGAGTAGCTGCTGAACTTGGCGTGGTTATGCTTACCTATCTCGACAATGCTTACAACGAACGCAAATATAATGACAAAATGAACAACCTTGAAGACCTTAAGCATGCTGTTATGGAAGGCTCAGCCCAACGTATACGGCCGATATTTATGACCGTCTTTTCTACCACCGGCGGGCTGCTACCTATAATGTGGGGTATAGGAACTGGTGCAGCTGTAATGAAGCGTATTGCTGCACCTATGGTTGGAGGTATGGTTACTGCAACCATACTCAGCTTAGTTGTACTCCCAGTGGTGTACTACCTCTGGAAGAGTCGAGAAGTGAAACAACTGACAAAAACAACGGGCGAAGATCAACAATTAACTAATTGACAAACAGAAATAAGATCTGGCAGGTTTTTCAAACTTGCCAGACCTAACAAAAAAGGTAATAAGTATGAATGAAGTCAAAGCATTTATTCGCAAACGAAAAGCAGAACAAGTCATTGACGGGCTGGAAGCGCAAGGTTTCTGCTGCATGACACTAATCGATGTAATGGGACTGGGTCGAATGTCGGACCCGGAAAAAGCCCAGCTTTCAGTCAGCATTGCTGAACGATTTACTAACATTGTTAAACTCGTGGTGGTGTGTAGTGAAAAAGATACCGAGCGGATAGTCGAAATCATTCGAAACAAGGGTCGCAGTGGACAGCCCGGGGATGGAATTATATATGTGACTCCGGTTAGTAAATCTGTTCATATTAGATCAGGAGACTCGGGTAGTGACTTCTTACAACATGAACGACGTAACCCTACCTCTTAACAAAGATTTAAAGACTCATGAAGAAGTATAAAAAACCAATTCTTTATCTAAGTATTATCATCATTTCAGGTATTACAATATGGGCTTTCGCTAAAAAGTATAATCGGATTTCTGAGTCTATTAATTCGGATCTACCTGAAGTAGTCATGTACAAGAACCCACAATGTACTTGTTGTGATAGATGGGCCAGTTATCTTAGAAAACAGGGCTATCCTGTATCAGTGAACATTTCAAGCGAAATGATATCGATTAAAGAAACTAATAATATGCCTTTAAATCTGGCATCCTGCCATACTGCTTTTGTCGATGACTATATTGTGGAAGGTCATGTTCCTGTGGAGGACATCAATAGAATGCTTGAAGAACGACCTGACGCTGTAGGTATCGCTGCACCTGGTATGCCTGCTGCCTCTCCCGGGATGGATATAGATACAGATGATTCATACGAGGTCAGGCTTTTTGATCAAGAAGGCAACTCAATTTTATATGCAACTCATTAATTAATTATAAACGTATTTACCGGTTATAAATAAGGAGACTATCAGTGCAGCCTTCTTGACCGGTAAATACTTAATGATGTGAGTTTTAGATAGACAAACTATCTCTTTGATAATTTAAGTTTGATTTAAGCTCCTGGTATTATATTCATTTAAGCGATGAAACAATGGTTAAATCATGGATAAAACGGACACAATTATTTATATAAAAAACATGGTTTGCCCGAATTGCTTATTAATAATTAGAAATATTTTTAAGCAGGAAGATATATCAATAGAAAGTATTGACTGGGATAAAGCTGCGATCAAGGTTGATAAATTACCCCAGCCATACCCTGAGAAAGTAGAAAAAGCTATTGAACCTTACGGATTCAAAATTATCTCTTCATACAACGAAAAGGTGTCAGAGCAAATAAAAATCACTCTAATCAAATGGATTTATTTTAGTGAAGAAATCGTGGACAATGCACGTCTCAAAGAACTATTGGAGTCAAAATTCCAAACTAAATATTTAGTTTTAGACCCGCTCTTTAAAAAAATAAATGGGTATAACATACAAGATTATTTCGATCTATTAAGACTAGAGCGTTTTAAAGAATTACTTAGCTATAATAAAAACTCATTTGCAGAGATTTCTTTGACCTTAGGTTTCAACAATCATAAAGAAATCAAGCATTTGATATTCGATAATTTGAATTGTTCAATTAATGAGTTTATTCAAAATAGCAGGAATCTTCGAAAATCAATAGATCATCTTTAGAGTGTCACCACTTAATAGTACATTTTTGGGGCTTTAAATAGATTGAAATTAAAGTGACCTACATATTATATCTTTTTTTAAGCTAATCTAATTTAGTAGTCTTGCCTATTTAGGATAACACCTCAGATAATTAGCTAAAATATAAATTTAATCATTTGCTTAAATGTTTATTCAAATTTACATTTAAGCAGTCACTTAAATTAAATTACTATGAGCAAACAATCCTGTATTCGTGATGTAGCAGATCTGAACCAGATCAACCGCTGCATTGACTCAATTAGTGCGGTAGAGTCATCCATCCTAAAACTATCTGACATATTGAAACTGGCCGGAAATGATGTTCGTCTGAAAATTCTTTTTTTACTGAGCACCGAAGAAGATTTATGCCCGTGCGATTTGAGCGATATTTTAGATATGACCGTACCGGCGGTATCGCAACACCTGCGAAAATTGAAAGACACCGGGCTTTTAGACTCAAGAAGAGAGGGAAAACTCATCTTCTATTCCCTTCAGAAGCCCTATGACGATCTTTTGAAACCACTTTTCAACCAAATTGAAAACAATACCATTATGGAGGTATTAGCCGCATGAACAAGCAGCAAAACAATAAAACTGACAATAGATGGCTGGGTGCGGGACTCGGAGTTGCATTTATTGCCTCCCTTTGTTGCATCACACCGGTACTGGCTATTCTGGCAGGTACAAGTGGTGTGGCCTCTACGTTTTCATTCATGGACCCATTTCGACCTTATTTAATTGGGCTAACTGTTCTTTTACTTGGGTTCGCATGGTATCAAAAACTGAAGCCCTCAAAAGAAATCGACTGCGAATGTGATCCTGAAGAAGCCCGTTTTACCCAGTCAAAATCGTTTCTTGGCATCGTAACTGTTGTGGCGGTGCTGTTGCTGGCTTTTCCAAACTACTCTCATTGGTTTTTCACTGACGCTCAACCCGCTCAAATACAATATGTTTCCGAGGCAGATGTAGAACGTGTCACCTTTACTGTGAAGGGCATGACCTGCGCTGGGTGCGAAGCAAGTGTAAAAAATGAGTTAGGTAAACTGGATGGAATTTTGGAATCCGAGGTATCCTACGACAGTGGAACGGCTACTATTTCGTATCTGAGAACGAAGCTTACTGAAAAAAAACTTCAGGATGCGATCAATAAGACCGGATTTACTGCTAATGTTCAACAAGAGGAAGTAAACGAATAATAGGATGAAAGAACTGGAACTGGACATAGCTGGCATGACATGCGATCATTGCGCCGAGTCTATTGAAAAAAATCTATCCAAACTAAACGGAATACATAAGGCGGTTGTAAGCTACCCCAAAGGAAAGGCAATGGTAGCATTCGATGATTCCACCCTTGATAAAGCATCGGTGATTGAAGCCGTAAATCAGACAGGAAAGTATCAGGTAGTGGGCGAATCAGGAAAAGAGCAATCTAGTGAAAACCTTTACTCTTTGATTATTATCGGGGGCGGTTCGGCTGCTTTTGCTGCGGCTATCCGAACCAGTGAATTGGGGGGAACCGCACTTATTATTAATAAAGGTCTGCCAGCCGGTGGAACCTGTGTAAATGTGGGCTGCGTGCCTTCCAAAACACTGATCCGAACAGCAGAAGCCTTTCACAATGCTTCCCATCCGAGGTTTGAAGGGATTGAAACCACGGCAACCATCAGTGATTTTAAAAAAGTGATTGAGCAAAAACGGGAGATGGTTCGGGACCTACGACAGGAAAAGTATGTGAACGTGATAAAGGATGATCCAAATATCACCCTCATTGAGGCGTACGGAAAGTTAATTCAAACAAATCAGGTTCAGGTTAATAATTTAACCTATACCGCTGAGAACATTTTAATTGCCACAGGAGCTTCCCCGTTTATTCCTGAAATACCAGGACTGAAAGGAGCGGGATATCTGACCAATGAGTCGGCCTATGAACTTGAGGAACTTCCGGAAGAGCTCGTCATACTTGGCGGCGGATATATTGCTCTTGAAAATGCTCAACTCTTTAGTCGGCTTGGAAGCAAGGTGACTGTATTACAGCGATCAGAACATGTATTAAGTGATCAACCCAAAGAGCTTGCAACAGCCTTAACGGGATATTTGGAAGAGGAAGGATTAACCATTTTGACGAATACAGACATTCTGGAAGTAACGAAAACAGATAAAAATAGAAGCATCCGTTTTACGGTAAATGGAGAGGAAAAAAAACTTGAAGCTGATCAGATATTGGTCGCTACCGGCAGGCAGGGAAATACAGGGAACCTGAATCTTGAATCCGCAGGGATTGACACCGAAGGTCGCGGCTATATTCCAGTGGATGAAACCATGCGAACCAATACATCCAACATCTTTGCTGCCGGCGATGTACTTGGCGAACGGCAGTTTGTATATACGGCTGCTTATGAAGGAAAAATCGCTGCTGAAAATGCGATGAGAGATAGTCATGGAAAAGCCGATTTTTCAGTCTTACCATGGGTTATTTTCACTGATCCACAGGTGGCCGGAGTGGGTATGGACGAACAGCAAGCGGAAGAAGCGGGACTTAACTATCAAGCAACTAAACTTACGCTGGATAATGTACCCCGATCCATTGCTGCGAGAGATACACGTGGTTTTATCAAGTTAATCCGAAACAAAGATAATGACCACTTGATTGGAGCTCGCATTTTGGCACCGGAGGGCTCGGAACTATTGATGGAACTGGCTCTGGCTATGAGGCATGGGGTAACCATTCAGTCGCTCAAGTCAGAATTTCATCCCTATCTGACCCTTTCTGAAGGAATTAAACTTGCGGCTCTCACTTTCGACAAAGACGTGAAGAAATTGAGCTGCTGTGCGGTTTAAAAGAGTATCAATAACCGTTTCACTCAATCAAAGATGAAGTTCCCTCATCCAGCTCCACTTCAATCGTGCTGTGGCTGAAGTTGTAAGGTTTAAGAATATCACGAATTTTCTTTTTGGCTTCCAGAATGTCTGAATAGCTTTCTACATTTTTAAGAATGAGGTGAGCAGTAAACACATGCTTTTCTCCATCCAGCGACCATAAGTGCAGGTGATTGGTATCGGCCACTATATCTTGCTCGAGGAATTTTTCTCGCAGTTCATCAATGCTTATATCATCCGGAGTTCCCTGTAAGAAAATGTGTAGGGTTTCCTTCAATCGTTTTACCACATTCCAAAGTACATAGGCAGTAATAAAGAGAGACAGTGCAGGATCTAAATAATGAATGTCTTTGAAAAGTAATACAATAGACACTACAAGAACGGCGGCCCAACCCAATACATCTTCCAACAGGTGCCAGGAAATAACTCGTTCATTAAGGGTTTTGCCATGACTCACCTTCCATGCAGCGTACCCATTCACTGCCACCCCCACGATGGCAAAAAGAAGCATTCCCTGAGCATCGGTATGTTCCGGCGATAAAATTCTGGCAACCGCTTCATTGATCACAAAGACAGATCCAGCGATCAGTACCAAGCTGTTAATCAAAGCACCAAGCAGCGAGAACCGGGTATAACCAAAGGTGAAGGATGAATTTGCTCCTTCTTTAGATTTATGATCCAAAAACCAGGAGAGTCCTAAGGATAGACTATCTCCCAAATCGTGCAGGGCATCGGAGATAATGGCCACACTGTTTACATACATACCTCCAAAAAATTCAAGAATGGTGAATCCAAAATTGAGAAAAAAGGCGAGTTTGATGTTTCCATGCTCGTGTTCGTGTGAATGATCGTGTGACATGTTGATTGGGGTTTATTTTTTGTCAATAAGAATTTTTCATGATTTTGTGATTTCCGAAACTCTGCTATCTCTGATTTTCAGTAATAATTGAGATATCAAAGCCAGCACCGGTAATTCTATCAAAGGCCCAACGATTAAAGCCAGAGCTACCAGCGGACTGTTGGGGAAAGCCGTAAGAGCTATCGCTAATGCAATGGGTGAATTTCTTGCAAGTGTGGTAAGGTTCAAGCTGACTGAATCTTCATAATCAAAATGGAGCAGATAACTTGTAAAGCGACTCACCAGGAAATTTATGGCGAAAAATATCATTAGGGGGATCAGCAGAATAAGAACAGTTTCGATGTTTTGAAGAAGGTAATCACCCTGAGATGCAAACATAGCCATGATCGCTAACCCAAGAAATAGTACCTGAGATAGCTAAAAAAAGGCAGCAGCTTGGTTTCAAGAAATACGGATTGCTTGAACCTGTGGAGCAGATATTTTGTGACTTGCGCTGCAACAAAGGGTACGATCAACACAAGGCCGATACTTTCAAACAGAAATGCCGGGTTCACCGAACCGGATGCACCAAAAAAGAGTAGTAAAAACACGGGTAATAAAATCACCTGTAAAATCAGGTTCAGAGGAAGCACAGAGGCACTAAGCGTCGTATTTCCTTTTGCAATACCGGTAAAAATCAGGTACCAATCCGTACAGGGGGGGTTATCATCAACATGACAAAACCTATCCAAAGGCTTAGGTGATCCTGAAGAAACAGGTAGCCCAGTACCCAGGCAAAAAAGGGTGTCCAGAGAAAATTGATGGCCAGGTTTGCTGAAAAGAATTTTAAATTGGAAAAGCTCTTCAGCAGATCGTTGATCGGGATGTTAAGAAATAGCCCAAATAGCATGAGCATTAAAAAAGGGACGATCACATATCCGGCAACCGATGCCACTGTTTCCACCTGCCCAGCCAGCAAACCTGCAATGACTGCCAGCGCTATAATAAGTGACTGATATCTGTTAATCGAATTCATACTAATATACTCCGCTCATTTCCAGAAGTCCTGTCGTGAGAACGCCGAAATTGATCGAAAAGATAAAAGATGGTTTTTCATCGTCTTTTGTCGTTAATTTAGTCTCATAATCTTTTATTTCGAGAGTTTCAAAATTCTTACTGCTCCTCTCATGACAAAACTAAACACAATAGCTCCGATGAGCAGATCCGGCCACCTGCTATCCAGTGCATAAACAAGAATTCCGGCCAAAATTACACCACCATTTACAATAATATCATTGGAGGTAAAAATTGTGCTTGCCTGCATGTGTGCTTCTTTGCTTTTCGCTTTATTGATAAGCCATAAGGTAAAAACATTTGCAACAAGAGCCGTTGAAGCAATAATGATCATCCAATGAAAGTCGGGCATTTCACCCACTCCAAGAAACCTCCGCAGTACTTCAAGAAATCCCAGTGATGCCAGACCCATCTGAAGATAGCCGCTAATTTTTGCTACTTTCTTTTTTCTTGCTACCGCTGCTCCAACAGCAAAAAGGCTGAGCGCATATACGGATGAATCTGCCAGCATATCTAGTGAGTCTGCAATCAGCCCCATAGAATTGATAATCCATCCGGCTGTCATTTCAATGATAAAGAAGAGAAAGTTGATCCCTAAAACCCACCATAGAATGTTCTTTTGTTGCTGCTCATCAGAAGCGAAAGGCGACATTTGAGCCTCTTTTGTTGAATTCAATTTAGAACCCAAACTCAGGGAGTCAAGGGCTTTCTCAATCTCATTAAGCCTATTTTCGTGATACACTTCTAATGTACGATTCGGGATATCAAAGTTTAGAGATTTAATATCTTCAAACTCTTCCAACCTCATTCGAATCATTTGCTCTTCGGCTGAGCAGTCCATTTGTGGAATATTAAATGTGGATTTTTTCATGGTTGAATATATGGGATTATTTTCATCTTCAACTTAACTGTGACAAAGAATCACCTGTTCCTTACCCCTCAAAAGGCTCACAGGTTTTAATCCTAAACGCTTTTTGAATATCTGTAACGTAAATGATGCCGTCACCGCGTTCCGGTGTTTTGGCATTGGCGCAGATAAGTTGAACAACGTTATCGGATTCTTTGCATTGACATACCAGCTTCTAATTTTACGACTGGACTGTCCGTAAAGTGAAAATCCAGCGATGGGGACGCATCTTTCTGTTTGTATGCTCCGGTACCTTCTCCTTTGGAAAGCGTAACACTTTCATGTCCTGCTTCTTGGAGTGCTGCAACTACATTTTCTACTCTGCCAGGTTTTATAAAGGCTTTTATTTCTTTCATAATACTGTGGTTTATGTATTAATCCTGCAAAGCGAAGAATATGTAAATATGGCTTTGCAGGAATAGTTTTTGTTAATCATCGTCGGAAGTCTGGCTTTTCTTCATTTCAGAGATCAGGTAATAGGCATTGTTCCAAGCTACTCGTGCTCCATCCGGCAATGGTTCTAACAACTTCACTTCAACCCAACCATCTTCCTCAATGCCGGTCATAATTTCTACCGGAGTGAAAGACCATTCGGTATTTCCGTTTTCCTCTTGTTGTTCTGCGGTGAATAGGTAGGTTTTACCCTCGTCCTCAACAATGGCATTCTCAGGCAAAGCAAAGGCTTTAGTCTCTGAAGTGTGAATCGTGCCGTTGATATACATCCCGGGAATCAGGAAGTTTTCTTTCTGATCAATTTCGCCGTGCACATGCACTGCCCTAGGATTTTGTTCGAATTGTTTGCCTACAGAGTAAATGGTAGCTGTAAGTATTTGATCCGGTACTGACTGTACAGTAAAAGAGATGGATTGGCCCCTTTTAACTTTGTGCACATCTTTTTCAAAGACCATCAAATCGGCATGAACATGTTCGTTATCCACAATTTCAAACATGATTGTTTGGGGATCAACGTACTGACCGATTTGAATCTGAACCTTTTCGATGTACCCATCAATAGGGCTTACTACCGGCACCGACGAATAAATATCGCCGTCTTGTATTTGTTCAACGTCCAGGTTAAGCTGATTCAGCTGAGCCTCATAACCTTTGACCTCCGCCTTAACTGATTCGTATTCGGCTTTAGTTTGTTGGTAAGTTTGGCCGGAGCCTACCTTTTCATCATATAACCTTGCTTGTCGCTTAAATTCATGATCTAAATACAACATGCGCTGATACAACCGTACGTATTCAGTTTGGACTTTGGTTAAATTAGGATGGGAAAGGAAGGCAATAGTCTGATTTTTTGACACCTGATCTCCCTCAATAACTTCTATGGAACCAATATTACCTCCCAAAACCGCAGTTACGCTTGCCTCATGCTGCGGGGGAACTTCCAGCTGACCATTTGCTTCTACGCTCTCTGAGAGAAAGCGCAGGGACAAAGTATCCAGTTTCATTCCAAGGCTGTTGAACTTCAGTTCCGACAGATGAACCATGTTTTCTTCTGCCTCAGCCACACCGGCAAGTTCTGTTGCTTCTTGTTCTTTTTCATCGCTATTGATCTCGCCGCAGGCTGTAAAAACAGATGCAAGGACAGCCAATAAAATTATATATAAATTAGATTTATTCATTTTTTTGTTGATTTAAAATCTGTTATTGAGTTTTGTTGAGGTAGTATTCTAATTGGAAATGGCTATTCAGATAATTGCCAAATGCATTCCATGAGTCGATTTCAATGCGAATGGCATCTCTGATGCTTTGAAAGAAAGCCACATAGTCTATGGCTCCTTCTTCATAAGAGGTGATGGCACCTTGCTGTTGTTCTTTGGCAAGAGGGAGTGCTTCCTGTCGATAATATTCCCACGAGCGCAACCATTTCTGATAATTTTCCCGGATACTGTTATAGGTACTGTTGAATTCTCTCTGAGCCTGGTCTAGGTTTTGACGGGCAATATTTCGTTCAATCCGGGCGGATTGAGTTTTCCCGGCCTTAGACCAGAAGAATACCGGAAGTCTGATCCCGATCTCATAGGAATTAAAGCCACCTTGCCCAGCTATTTCCTGCCAGCCATAACTGGCTTGAAAACTTGGTAAAAACTGACTTCTTTGTTCTTTAATCGATGCTTCCGCCACGTCAATTTTTTGTTGATATAAAGCAATCAGCGGATGGTCGAATGTAGAATCTACCTGTAAAGGTTGAACAAGCTGTTCGGCTGAAACACTTTGAACCGTGTATAACGAGTCCCCCTCAAACCATTTGTTAAAAGCTCGAACAGCAGCCCCATAATCGCGGAAGGCTTGTTCTGTTTGTATGGTAATTTGGTTGGCCTGATTCATGATATTAAGATATCCCAGCCGGGAAATTTCCTCCGTTTCAAATTTTATTTCCGCAGCCCTAGCAATATCCCTGAATTGCTGGTTCAGGCGATTATAGATCTCATATTGTTGTTTAGCGATGAAAACCGTTGACCAGTCCTGCTTTACCCGGAGCCTGAGTTCTAACTCAGACAATTCATAGTTCAGCCTGGCAAGTTCTGTTTGTTCATTCCGATGATTTAGCCTTGGTAAAACACCGAACAGATCAAACTGCTGCTGAATGCCAAATTTTGTAGTAACACCGTCCGAACCGTTGCCGAACTCTTCACCTCCGGTAAAGAGGTTCGTATCGCCAAAGTCCCAGGCTGTTTTTTGAAGAGCCTTCCTGTTGTCAATTCCAAGCCTGGCTGCCTCAAGAGAAGGATAATTTGCTATCGCTTTTTGAACGGCCTGATCCAGCGCAATTTGCGGGAGGGTATCATTCAGCACCTGTTCCTGAGCCTGTACAGAATCGGGAGAAAGCAGCAGGCTTCCACCAATAATCAGCAACACAACGGAGGCCATAGAAGTACTACCCGGCTTGTGTTTTCTCATTTTACGCTTTTCTATGTACGCATAAAGGATGGGCAGCACGACCAACGTAAGCAGCGTGGCGCTAATCAACCCGCCGATTACAACAGTGGCCAGCGGCCGCTGTACTTCAGCACCGGCTGTTGTTGAAAACGCCATCGGAAGAAAACCCATAATAGCCGCCGTAGCGGTCAATAAAATGGGGCGAAGTCGCTCTTTGGTACCTGTCAAAATTCGTTCTTGTAAATCCATAACACCTTCGATTTTTAATGAATTAAACCGGCTGACGAGCACAAGGCCGTTTAGCACAGCCACTCCGAACAATACAATGAAACCAACTCCGGCAGAAATACTGAAGTCCATTCCACGTAAAGCCAGGAAGAAGACACCTCCAATAGAAGCCAGGGGAATAGCCAGATAGATCATTACCGACTGTGAGAACGATTCTAGTGCGAAGTACAGTAGCACAAAGATAAGAAACAGGGCTATAGGCACTACAATAGCCAATCGGTTCTTGGCCCGTTGCAGATTCTCAAATTCACCCCCATAAGTAATGTAATAACCCGGCGGCAGATTCAATTCGGCCTCCAGTTTTTCTTGAATATCCAAAACCACCGATTCCACATCCCGCCCGCGTGTATTCACACCAACATAGCTCCTGCGAAAGGTGTTATCTCGCGAGATCTGCATAGGCCCCGGCTGATAACTGATATCCGCCACTTCTTTAACCGGCACCTGTGCACCGTTTTCCAGATCTACATACAGATTGCGAATATCCTCAATGCCAGTACGATGAGCTTCATCAAAGCGGATCACAAGATCAAATCGTCTTTCGCCTTCGAATACAACTCCAGCAACACCTCCGGCAAAAGCTGAACTTACGTATTGATTGAGCTTCGTGATATCCAGTCCATATTGAGCCACTTTTTGCCGGTCATACCTAACGGTCATTTGAGGTAGTCCAGCCGTACGTTCGGGACTCACATCACCCACCCCTGGAATAGTTTGAATAATTTGAGCCATTTCCTGAACTTTCTCCGCCAATACATCTATGTCGTCTCCGTATAGCTTTACGGCGATATCTTCTCGTACACCTTCCAAAAGTTCGTTAAACCTAAGCTCTACCGGCTGGGTAAAAACGAAATTCACACCTATCATGGTCTGATCGAGTTTACTCTTTATTTTTTCTATCAGCTCCTCTTTAGATTCGGCAGAGATCCAGTTTTCTTTATTCTTGTCCAGAATGATGTACATGTCGGCAATGTCCATGGGCATAGGATCAGTGGGAATATCAGCTACCCCAATTCGAGCTGTTACTGTTTCTATCTCTGGAAATTCTTCCAGCAGTGTCGTCTCAATTTTCTTGGATTGATCGATCGCCTCTGATAATCCACTGCCCGGACGGAATAGGGCTTGCATGGCAATATCTCCCTCATCCAGTTGTGGAATAAATTCACCTCCCATTCTCGAAAAGGTGAACATCGCACCGCCAAAAAGCAGTATGGCAGCTACAATCACAACAGGTTTTCGCTTTAACGACCATTGGATAACCGGATCGTAGCCCTTCTGAATAAAGGATATAAGTTTGTTGCTGATCCGATCGAGGCCTCGCTCGAACCGGGCAAACCATCCCTTTCTATTTTGTGAGGGTTTCATAAACAGTGCCGAGACCATTGGTACATAGGTAAGACATAAAATAATAGCACCCAATACAGCAAACCCAAAGGTGAATGCCATAGGACGGAACATCTTACCTTCTACTCCTTCCAGAAACAGGATAGGGGCAAATACAATAAGGATGATCAACTGTCCAAAGAAGGCAGCATTCATCATGGTGCTGCTTGCCTTGTAGGCAATTTCATTCATCTGTGTTTTACTAAAAGCACGTTTTCCGGATTTCACCCTTTTTTCAATTTCATGAACCGTGCCTTCCACTATAATTACGGCTCCATCAACAATAATACCGAAGTCGATGGCTCCAAGGCTCATTAGATTGGCCCACACCCCGGTGGCCTTCATCATTATAAAAGCAAAAAGAAGGGAAAGCGGAATAAGTGAGGCGGTTATTAACCCTCCGCGTAAACTTCCTAAGAGTATTACCAAAACGAAAACTACAATCAATGCACCTTCCACCAGGTTTGTGGTAACTGTACTGGTGGTTCGTTCAATAAGAGCACTTCGATCAAGGAAAGGCTCAATCTTTAAACCTTCAGGCAGTGACTTTTGAATTTCAGCAATTCTATCCTGAACGTTTTGAATGGTTGCATTCGGGTTTGAGCCTTTCAGCATCATAATAATGCCACCTACTGCTTCCTCACCATCCTGAGTAAAAGCTCCATAACGAATTTGAGTTCCAAAGGTAACCTCTTCTGCTACATCTCTGATTAGGATGGGTAGTCCGTTTTCGTTCTTGACTACAATGTTTTCTATATCTTCAAGGCTGCGTATCAATCCTTCGCCACGAATAAAATTAGCCATCTTGTTTTTCTCGATATAGGCCCCGCCGGTATTTACATTATTCCTGGACATTGCCTCATATACTTCTGAAATACTAACTCCCATTGCATTTAGTTTATCAGGACTTATGGCTACTTCATATTGTTTGATGCCTCCACCGAAGGAGTTGACCTCTATAACCCCCTCCAGGAGCACCATTTGGCGCTTAATAATCCAATCTTGTATTGTGCGCAATTCATCAGGCGTATATTCATCTTCATATGCAGGGTCCACCTGAATGGAGTACTCGTAAATTTGGCCTAATCCACTTGAAATGGGACCCATGGATGGACTTCCAAAATTCTCGGGGATCGTTTCGCCCAGTTCACTGAGTTTTTCCTGTACCAGTTGCCGGGGTAAATAGGTACCCATATCATCTTCGAAAACGATGGTAACCACGGATAACCCGAATCGGGATACCGAACGGATTTCAGTTACTCCTGGCAGGTTACCCATGGCAAGCTCCACGGGATACGTTACAAATTGTTCAATGTCTTCGGTAGATAGATTTTCCGATACCGTAATCACCTGTACCTGATTATTTGTAATATCAGGAACCGAACCTAGATTAATGGTCATCATAGAATATAATCCTACTCCTATTAGAGACAGGATAAACAAGCCGATGATAAACTTGTTCTTAATCGAAAAGGCAATAATTTTGTTGATCATGTTGACAGCTGTGTGAATATAGATTAGTCTTTGATGCCGATCTTTTTCAAATACTTTGGCTGAAACCACAGAATGACCAGAGGTTAAACAGCTCGTTGAAAAAAATGGATGGGGCAGAATTTGTTTCTGCTAAATAGAGAAAGGCAGGTATTAAATCAGAAGTTGCGTGACTTTAATAACCTTAAGAGTTATTGGAGGGGATAAATTGTCTTTTAGATATACAGGTAACGTAATTTGAACAACAGGGTCACCATAGTTCCCAAACAAATAAGGAATGATTGGAAACATAAACTTACAGTCCGGGCACTCATTTCTTAACAGTGCATCATCATAGCAGCACTGATTTTGAAATTGATGGTGCTTTTTTTCAACTGTTTTGTACTCAGAATTAGTCTCTTCTGAATGTTGTAATACAATTTCAAAACAGCCTTTATCTAAGTTGTAGGTAGAGGAAACATCATGAGTACTTGCTAATACAGAAACACTTAAGGGTAGAAAAAAGAAAAACCCTGCCCATGAAAAAAGAAAAGATGCGATTGTCGCAACATTCAGATTACGTAAGTATGCTCTGAAAAAATACAATTCTTTAAGGGGAAATATTGTGATTAAGTAGAATGCTGATGATAAGGATTATTTGTAATGCAACTCAATTGCAAAGATCAGGAAGAACAGGAAGGACAACTCCCGGTTATCACAAAATTGCCGTTGGATGGAGTAAAATTTTCGGGCAGATCGTAGTTAGGAATGCCAAGATGTGGAAAACAAAATGTTTGTTCACAGGAGAAACAATAAAAATGAACGTGCACATCATCCGGGTACGAACAGGTACAGTTTTCAGAACAAAGGGCATATTTAGTTATCCCACTTGCATCGTTTATTTGATGCACCAAACCATGTTCTAAGAATGTTTTTAAGGTACGATAAAGCGTTGTCCGATCTGCATGGGTAAACTTTTCTTCAAGATCTGATAGGCTTATTACCGACTTAGTTTCAGCCATGAAAAGAAGAATCCGCATGCGCATAGCGGTCGGTTGTATATCTCTGCTCTGCAATCTTTTTTCATGAATAGTCATCTTTATTGAAATAATATTCGTTGATTAATGTGTACAAGTAATATTTATACAAAGGGCGAATCGCCGGTATAAATCATATCAATTCTATGATAAACTACCACTAAAATCTTTGAAACTCATATTTGGTAATTTTGACATAAATATATGGGTTCGGGGCAGTTATCTTTCGTTTCCAAAATTCTAAATAAGTGAAAGATTGGCAAGCTATAACACATTGACCATTTCCTGATTTACTGATTCGGATTGCTTTTTAATACTCCGAAATCCCAACAAAAAAAGAAGAGGCAAAATTGCAGAGGGGATCTGTTGAGGAATAAATGACCAGCTTAGGAGAAAGAGCAGAAAAATAGCTGCATATAGTACCAAAAACACTTTATAATTTTCTGAAAGTCGTTTTCTGCCCATAAAAGAAAATATAAAGGCCGACAAAGCCGGGGCAGACCACACTATATTCCAATTCCATTTGGTTGAGGGATACGAAGAAAAAAACCACAAAAAAATGATCAACACTCCAATCAACCCAATTATCCCGAATAACAGACGGTCGAACCAAAACCAGAATGTGTGATTAGTTCTATAGAAAAACCCGGCAAGCAGGCTTGTAATCAGCAAAAACCAAAAGCTTAAAGTGGGGCTTACTCTCGCAGGACTAATGACAGACCGTTTCTGAGGAGCATAAAATCTCTGCTCTGAAACCAAGGCAAGACTTGTATCAGCTTGCTGTATCCGAGCGTGTGAAAATCCCTCTTTTAACAGGTCGGGTAAGAACAGCGTTTCCGACTCGGGTGGGTTGCGGTCGGCGGGAGTACCCAACAGCAAGTTAATCCCAAATTTTACCCAGGAAACGGATTTCACGTAGGGATTAATAAACTGCCGAAAACTATTCTTTGCCGAATTTTGCGGCTCTTGAAAATGGATTGAATCCCCAGCTACTGCCTTGACAGCCTCATAGATCCGGGTGGTACAGTTATCATAGAAGAACTCATAGGAATAATATCGATTTTCGGGCCGGGCGTTATTCTCCAAAAAATCATACAAGCGTTTGGTTTGATTCTCTGTTAGATTTAATCGCTGTTCAGTAATAATGCGGCCGTCATTCAAATATGCTTTTTTTGCATTCTCAAACTTGTTCCCAGCTGCCGGGGCAGGTAGGTTCCCATGTTTTCCTCAAAAACAATGGTTACAATGGAAAGCCCAAGTTTGGACACCGATCGCATCTCCACCACACCGGGGAGGTTGGCCATAGCCAGTTCCACCGGAAATGTGATGAATTGTTCGACTTCCTGCGTAGCCAAATTTGGTGAAGTGGTGATGACACGAACCTGATTGTTGGTAATATCCGGCACGGCATCAATCGAAACTTGTGTAAGTGAATAGGTACCCCACGCAGCTAAAGCGATCGTCAATAGACCAATGATCAGCTTATTACGCACAGAGTAGCGAATGATTTTATTAATCATATCTGAGTGATATAGAAATTGTGAGTTTGATAGATGAAATAAATTAAATCAGGCGTAGGTTTCCCTGAGATCAATTTTTTATATAAGAGAGGGACAGATAAAGCTCTGCCAAAAAGGGTATTTAAATGAGGAGGCGGGTAATTTGGAGCGATTGATGCATTACCGGAGGTGGTAAAGGATGCTCCTGAAGAGTAACAGTACTCTGTTTTTGTTTAGAAAGGAGATTGAATTCGAATCCTTCATTTTCGTAGCTCAGCGGAAGATCAAAATCGGTATCCTGCTTTTTATAAGTCAGCGCCAGATCATCAAAACAGCATGAATTGTGAAAAGAATGGGCATCGTTCTCCTCATCCATCAGGTGAAATCCATCGGCATCTTCATGGTGATCAACCACCAATTCAAAGCACCCTTCATCTGCATTGTAGATAGAAAATATCTGGTGTGATTCTCCCATCGCAGCAACTTGTACGGGAACCGCCAAAACAAGCAATATCCATGACAACGAAAAAGTGCCGAGTACCACCTTAAGGATCGAGTTGATATGTGAACGAATAAATTTCATCTGGAGAGAAGATAAAAAAAACCTTTTAAAAAAATTGTATGTTTACTTTGACATAACGCTCCATTGTTTAGACAGCTGGGTGTCTGTAATTTCTTACCAAAAAATTCATCGTCCATCGATCACCTACTATTTAAAACACTTTTTAGCTATTATGCTTCTGAAACAACGCATAAATATATTGGCGTGAATCACCAGCAGGGTTGATATAAGTATAATCTTCGTGCTTGATTAGTACAAAATCTGGGCCCATACGCCTGATTATTTCTTCGATGGAGTAGAGATGAAGATCAAGGCCCGCGCATTTACGGGCCCCTGAACTCGAAAACTCGGCCAGTAGTGCATATCCGCATGGTTTTATCCAAGTCTGCAAGTTAGCAAAATACTCTTGAATGTCTGCTTCTTTGAGCAAGAAATGAAGAACAGCTCGATCAACCCAAATATCTATTGGGGGGTAGCCTTCAGGTAGCGGTTTAGAAATGTCGCTATGCAGCCACCTTAAATTCTTGTTTATACCAATACGATTTCTAAGTTTATTTAGGGCTTTATCACTGATATCATTTAGAATCAACTGATACCCTTTCGCCAGAAGCTCATCGACAAGCAAAGAAGTGCCTGCGCCTGGTATGAAGACTGTAGTTGTCTCAGAGCGCGGGATTTCTTCGATAAACTTCAGCGTTTGTGAGATATCTTTTTCATACCAGCCAAGTTCAGGATCAGCTGTACTAGAGAAAATCGAATTCCAATGCTCCTTTCGAGAAGTCTTGCTTTTCATAATTTCTACACATTTTAGATAAACTTACTATGTTTCAACTAATAACACAATGTTGACCCACACAACCTCATCCACTAGCTTATTTCAGGTTAAAATGTTCAGAAATGTTATTTAAATAAATATTTACTAAACCTCTTTTGTACAGAATTTATATTTCTCGGTTCATACTAATGAGATACAGAATAAAGAGAAACCTGGAAGGCTCTTGAGCACGCTAAACATTAGCAATTACGAAAAGGCAGATAAATATATCCGGGGTGAGCTACAGCAGAAAGAGATCGAAGAGCTGTGGAAAACATTTCTGCAGGACCAGGAGCTATTCCGGTACTTTATGATGCAGGTTCAGGTTGTTCAGCTGATTAAGGATGTGAATGCGGGGAAGGTTGATTGGCCTTTCAAGGGGTGAATGCTCCCGATCTTTTAATTCAGATGATCAAACACCCAAATTTTTCTCACGAATAATGAATTTAGGTGTTGAAAATACATTCTACTTTACAGAGTTTTCTCTTAATCATGATTAATGCATAGATTATGGGGTGTGAGGTTCACATTTAATAAAATTTAAACCAATATAAAATACCATGCCTAAAAGCATCGACATCTATCGCCCGCGATCTGCGGATGATAGACAAGATGGCAACGGTTGAGTTCATTTGAACAACCACTCCTTTTTAATTTATCGAGTCATTGTACATCAGTAATTACACCCTAAATGCGGAAGTCTATTTAAGACATATTCAATGACTTTGTAAAATAATTGAGTCTAAATACTCATCTAAGTCAACTTAATCATTACCAAAAACCCCCAATAGCTACATATTTTTTTCTCGAAGTCTTCGGGAAAAAATCATCAATTCACCAGCCTAAAGATAAATCATAGTTTCCATTTCTTCTGATTAGAGATATTCTTAACTTGAATGCTTTGTAAGAAGGGAAATTTAATGGATGTCTTCCCAAGATTCCCGTAATTCCCACGTCGTGGGTACAATTATGGGTACAGAGCATGAAAAATATGAATGCGCCCGTAGCTCAACCGGATAGAGCGTCTGACTTCGGATCAGAAGGTTGAGGGTTCGAATCCTTCCGGGCGTACATAGACGCACTAACACCAAGCCATAAGATATTTACTTAAAATGTCTTATGGCTTTTGTGTTTTTGTGACCGGCCAACATATGGCAAACATTTTCACTTAAGTGCGTTCTGTTGATTTTTTTCAAGCTGTTCACCCTACTGGTTTAGACCCGACAATAGCCTTTCTATTTGGTCATAAATACTACTAGCATTTCTTCTAATGTTGTTTATTATGAACAATTAGATTATTTTTGTTGAAATTATTCAACATTATGAAGTCAAAAGAACAAAAAATATTCCCACAGCATCGGGGAATACTGGAGCAGTTAGGCAAGAATATTAAGCTGGCTCGTAAACGTCGTAAGCTTACGACTACCCAGGTTGCAGACCGGGCAAATATCAATCGGACTACGTTATATCATATTGAGAAAGGAAAACCATCGGTGGCTATTGGTGCGTATTTTAATGTACTTAGAGTCCTCAATTTACACGAAGATTTTCTGAAATTAGCAGCGGATGATACGTTCGGCCGAAAGTTACAAGATATGGATCTGTAGTTATGCCTCACCAAAAAACTGATATCATTGTATATGCTCATTGGAAAAGAATACCAGAGCCGCTCAAAATGGGAATTCTTTCAGCTCAAGAGGCTCGAGGGCATTTAGTCTGGAGCTTTGAATATGATGAAAATTGGATTAAAACTCAGTCTCAAATGGAATTAGATCCGGATCTTCAATGGGTAGACGGTCCGCAATACTCCCCGATTAAATCTAACTTCGGAATTTTCTTGGATTCCATGCCTGATCGCTGGGGAAAAACATTAATGCAAAGAAGAGAAACTATTCTGAATGAGAAGAGGGAAAGGAAAAGGCTAACGGATTTTGATTATTTGTTGGGCGTAAATGATCTGACAAGAATGGGTGGCCTGAGATTTAAATTAGATGAAGAGGGTCCATTTCTTGATGACAATGATAAAAAAGCAGCGCCTCCTCTTACAGCACTAAGAGAACTTCAATATGCTGCCGATATGGTTGAGTCAGATGAGGATTCTGATGCAGTTAGAGAATGGATATTGTTTTTATTGGCTCCCGGATCATCCTTAGGAGGGGCAAGACCAAAAGCTTCTGTTTCCGATGAAAAGGGAAATTTTTGGATCGCAAAATTTCCATCCAGACAAGATAATATGGATAAAGGTGCTTGGGAATATATTGCGTGGAAGCTTGCTCAGGATGCCGGAATTGTAGTTCCGGAAGCTGATTTCATGAATGTTTCAGGTAAGCATCACACATTCCTTTCAAAGCGATTTGACCGACAAGGTGAGGAACGTATTCATTTTGCATCAGCCATGACCATGACTGGACGTTTTGAAGGTGAGGAAAGAGAGCCACCAAGTTACCTGGAGATAGCAGAATTTATTCAGTTTTATGGAGCATCACCTGATAAGGACTTGAAGCAGTTATGGAGGAGAATTGTATTCAATATCGCGATATCCAATACGGATGACCATATGAGAAATCACGGGTTTATTATCACGGAAGGTGGATGGCGACTGTCCCCCGCTTTTGATATGAATCCTTCAATCGACAAAAACGGTCTTTCTCTAAATATCGATTTAGAATTGAATGCTTTAGATTTTGATCTTGCAAGATCTGTTGGGGAATACTTCAACCTCAACAATGAAGAAATGGATGCTACCATTAAAGAAGTACATGAGGCGGTCTCAAAATGGGAGATTTTGGCAACTAAAATGGGAATACCATCTGCTCAGAGGCGATTAATGGAAGCTGCATTTAATCTTGGATAGAATTACTCAGTTTTTGGCAAACAAAACTTTCATTTCCCTTCCCTAAGGCCACTCAAACAAATTTGTAAATCTACACTTAATCACCAATAAAGCGCATTTAAGTGTGATAGAATGAGTACTTTTAATTTCTTCCGGGCGTACAAATCAAAGCTCCGGTTTCTGTATGAGACTGGGGCTTTTTTTGTTCCGGCTTTTCCGAAAAGTTGACCAGGGCGTTGTTTTGTAAGCTTCCCCTTTTTTTGGACCATTTAAAAGGAGAGAGTTTCGGTTAATTTACACATTCGATCGGCGCATAGTTAATCCCAAACAGTACCTCGGGAAGATGGTTTGATAGATTGCTGATGGAAAATTCGCATTTATATTTAATGCAGGTAAGATTTGGACTCTTAATCAGACTTTCTATAATCTACTTAAGCTTCATCAATCAACTTTAAAGCCCTCTAAACGGGGAGTCATGTAAGAGAAACGATGTTCCATCAGAAGTAAATTTTCAGATATGTCGGCTTTAAAAACCTGCCTAACATTAAGAAATACCTACTATGGCAAAATTTCAAACTGCATTGAACTTCAAAAAAATACAACAAGAGGAGCTTGCTACTTGGGCTCGAATTGGTCTGGGCACAGTTGTCTTTGTTCTATTGTTAATGGCTGGACCTGCAACCATTATTGCCCAATCTACCCTATATGTAGACGCTGACGCAACGGGTGCCAACAACGGGAGCAGCTGGGGAGATGCTTATACATTTTTACAGGATGCCTTGTCGGTGGCCTCTTCTGGCGATCAGATTTGGGTCGCTGAGGGGGTATATTACCCGGATGAGGGTTCGGGATTTACAGAGAATGACCGAACAGCTACTTTTCAGCTTAAAACCGGTGTTGCAATTTATGGTGGGTTTGTCGGTAATGAAAATTCTTTGAATGGTCGCGACTGGGAGGCTAATCCCACAATTCTCAGCGGAGATATTGACGGGAATGATGATCCATATGACCCAGACTCTAACACTGATAATGACACTAATACTCCGTCACAGACTGACCATATTCGTGGGAACAATAGCTATCATGTGACCAATGGCAGTGACACCGATGCCACTGCTGTTCTGGATGGATTTATAATGACAGGTGGGCAAGCAAATGGTAGTAATAGTGAAAGTACCGGCGGCGGGATGTACAACTCCAGCGGTAGTCCGAAGCTTACAAACCTCATCTTAAGTGGAAACAGTGCTGTCAGTGATGGGGGTGGAATTTACAATGCCAATAGCAACCCAATCCTGACGGATGTGAGGCTTACCGGGAATAGTGCTCAAGAACGAGGTGGCGGAATCTATAACACTATTTTTAGTAATCCAATCATAACAAACGTAGCCTTCTCTATTAACCTTTCTGATTGGGGTGGGGGGATGTTTAACGGTACCAGTAGCCCGATCTTGACCAATGTGAGCTTCACTGAAAATCGTGCTGTATCACTTGGTGGCGGATTAGCCAACGAAGGAAGCAGTCCAACGCTTGTTAACGTCAGCTTCAGTGGTAACATTGCTAACCAGGGGGGTGGGGTGAGCAACGGGGGTAGTAGTAACCCTATGCTCATTAATGTGACTTTTACAGAGAATCAGTCCTTGTTATCTGGAGGTGCAATAGCCAATGTCACTTCCAGTAATCCGACTCTGATCAACGTTATACTTTGGGAAAATCAAGCTAACGAAAGCACAACTACAGAAAGCGCATCTATTTATAATGATACCTCTACACCGATAATCTCACATAGCCTGATTGCCAATTCCGGAGGAAGTGGTAGCTGGAATACTGCTTTTGGCACCGATGGAGGCAATAATCTCGATACCGATCCACAGTTTACGGACCCGGGAAATGGTGACTATACTCTGACCTCTACAAGTCCGGGAATCAATGCGGGTAGTAATCAAGCCTATACAGATGCCGGGGGCGATCTGGATACTGATACCGACCTTGCAGGTAATCCAAGGCTGTTTGACGGTTCGTCCGATCCAGACGTGATAGATATGGGAGCTTATGAATTCCAGGGAGAGTCGTCTTCCATCAGCCCGGATGGGAATAATATACTGTTCGTAGATAGAAACGTATCTGGCGGAAATGGCAATGGAAGTTCCTGGACAAACGCCATTTCTGAACTTGCTGATGCCCTAAAATGGGCACGCGAGCAATGGGATGGAGGAACTGCCGTTTGGGACTCCGAAAATCCGCTAAATATCTGGGTGGCTGATGGAACCTACCAGCCTCTTTATGATGCAGCCGATGAAGAATATACCGTCGATGGCGGACGCGATAACGCTTTTGTGATGGTAGAGTTTGTAGATGTGTATGGCGGGTTCGCAGGCACTGAAGATCCGGGAACTTTTAACCTCGACAACCGTGATTTTGAGGCTAACGAAACCATTTTATCGGGGGATGTTAACGGGGATGATGAGATTAATACCAGCGGGTGGGACCTGCAATTTAGTAACAAGGGCGAGAACACCTACCATGTGGTGATTGGAGCATTTGCAGAGGCCACCACTATGGCTATCCTGGATGGGTTTACTGTTGAAGGAGGGAATGCAGATAATACGAGAGGACTGGGCCCAATTAATATCAATGGTGAAGATATAACTGATGGTGATGGAGGTGGAATTTATTTGAAAACCGGCACACACGTCATCAATAACAATCTCATCACTCATCACTCAGCTAGAACTTTTGGAGGTGGAATCTTTGCATCGGGAGATCAGGCTATAGTGAGATTGGACGGGAATAGAATCATTGAGAATGGAGCAACAAGTGGAGGAGGTTTATATCTAAATGAAAATACTAATCGGTTGACTCAAAATCTGATCACTGGGAATATCGTATCCGGACAGGGTGGTGGTTTAATTCTGGTGGCTGCTAAGTCGACACTCGTCAATAACCTGATTGAAAAAAATCGTGCCAACTTAGCAGGAGGTTTGAATATTGCTTTGGGATCGGCCTATCTCACCAACTCTACATTTTATCAAAACCGTTCAGAAGATGAGGGTGGCGGAATTTTAGCGAATAATGCCACTTTAACCATCCAAAACTCTGTTTTCCATGCTAACGAGGAATCTGGTGAGACAAACAACACAGGTTCAGATATTGAAAATTTTCAGGGCAGTGCTACAATCAACGTCGACTACTCACTCACGCAAGTGTGGAATACGGGTACAGGAAATATTGTAGGTTCCGATCCGCAGTTTACGGATCCTGCAAATGGTGACTATACACTGACCTCTGGAAGTCCGGCGGTTAATGCGGGAAACAATCAAGCCTATACAGATGCCGGAGGCGATCTGGATACTGATACCGACCTCGCAGGTAATCCAAGGCTGTTTGACGGTTCGCCCAACCCAGACGTGATAGATATGGGAGCTTATGAATTCCAGGGAGAGCCAGCGGAGGCTGAAAACCCATTTATCACCACATGGCAGACTGATAACGACGGAGATTCTGACAATGAATCTATACGAATTCCTATGATTGGAAACGGTTATGATTTTAAAGTTGACTGGGGAGATGGTAACACTAGTTCGCATATCATAAATCCAGGGACTCGCACTCAGCATTTTTTGGAACATACGTACTCTGCAGCAGGTGAATATGAAGTTAAAATAACAGGTAGCTTTCCCCGAATCTATTTTCAAACGGGCGGAGATAAACAAAAGCTCTTGACGATTAAACAATGGGGCGATATTCAGTGGACCTCCATGCAGGGTGCATTTTTCGGAGCATCAAATCTAACCTATAAAGCAAAAGATGCACCGGATTTATCAGCTGTCACTGACATGACCGGTATGTTTGCAAATGCCTCCAAATTTAATGGAGATTTGAGTAACTGGGATGTAAGTAATGTAGAATTAATGCCGAGTATGTTTTCAAATGCCAGATCTTTTAATGGAAATCTAAGCAGTTGGAAGGTAGGAAATGTCACAAATATGTTTAGTATGTTTTCAGCTGCAAACTCCTTTAATCAGGACTTGACAAATTGGGATGTAAGCAGTGTAAAGAATTTATCATCGATGTTTTTAAATGCCTCCAATTTTAATGGAGATCTAAGCAATTGGAAGATGGGTAGTGTAGAAAGCACAATGCAAAATATGTTTGCATATGCCAGCTCTTTTAATGGAGATATAAGTGGCTGGGATGTCAGAAGAGTTACCAATATGGGTGGTATGTTTCAAAATGCCTCCAATTTTAATGGAGATCTGAGCAACTGGAATGTGAGTAATGTTGAATTAATGAACAATATGTTTTTTAATGCCAGCTCTTTTAATGGAGATCTGTCAGAAAAAACAGTAAATGCTAACCAAGCTGATGAATATACAGCTTGGAATGTGAGTAATGTTACCAATATGGGTGGTATGTTTAAAAATGCAGGGTTATTTAATAATAATCTTGGCAATTGGGACGTAAGTGGGGTTACCAATATGGAAGAAATGCTTGACGGCTCCGGCCTTTCCACAACCAACTATGATGCAACTTTGTCAGGATGGGCTGGCCTAAATGACCTGCAAACCAATGTAACACTTGGAGCTGAAGGATTAGGTTATTGCAGTTCTCAGTTTGCCCGCCAGATGATTATCGATACCTACGGCTGGGAGATTACAGGTGACAGCTTTTCCTGTCCCCCTCCAACAGCTTCAAACGGTCGCGTACTGGCAGTCAGTACCACTCCATACCGATTTACAGAATCTGATTTTAATCTCTCCGGTCTGGGCGATGCCATTAAAGTTGAAACAAGCCCAGATAAAGGCATTTTGCAATTTAATGGGGGTCCTCTGGCTGATGGACAGGAGATTACTATAGACGAATTGAAGGATAAAAAGCTGCGGTGGCTGCCAACTTCAGAGTATGGCTATGGATATACCTCTTTTGAATACAGATCGGTAATCACCGGTGATAAAGCCAGCGAAGAAACCTATACCCTGACCATTGACTTAGGAGCTGGCCTAACTGAACTGAACGGAGTTGAAGGCTGGCGGTTTTTAACCAATCCATCCGGAGGAGACTCATTCGATGACCTGCTGCAACCCATCTGGACTCGAGGACTGCCAGGCTCAGACGACCCGAGTGCAAGTTTTGCAAATGTTTATACACTCGATCAACCCAATTACCAGTGGGACATTCCTTCGAGCATGGATGAGACAACAGAAACGGGAGAACCTTTCATCGTGTATGTATTTTCCGATGATGATGACGACGGGAATCCGGAAGGCTTTCCGAAAACACTGGTCTCGGCGATCAATTGGATTCCTGTTGACGGGAGTTTCTCATTTGATAATCTTCGGTTTGATGAAGACCCTGCAAATCCGGACAATTTCTTCCTTATCGGGAACCCGCATCCGTTTGGTATCGATATTTGCGAGATGTTCGACAGTGCCTCCTCCGGGCTGGCTAACAACATTAGTGTTTGGGACCCTGAAGCAAACGGTGCCAATGGAGATTATATTCTGCTGAGTTGTTCAGCCGAGCAGGTTCGCATTCCTCCTTTCCAAAGCTTCTGGGTTCGTACAGTTGCAGATAATCCATCACTGGGTGTAACTAAAAGCTCTTATTTGAGTGGTCCAGAAACCGGCAATCTGAAAGAAAATGAACTTAAATTGCCGCTGCTCACGCTGAAGGTCACTCACCAGGAAAACCACTTTACCAGCCGCACACGGATCTTGTTTAGCGATCAGGGCGAGATTGGGCTCGATCCATTCGATGGCCCCAGGCTCAGCCCGGAGGGACTTGCAGCAAATTGGCTGAGCTTCACGTCCCAGGATCAGGATGGACGCTCCTATGCAATTCAGTCACTGCCCCCTCTTACGGAGGATCAAATACTGATCCCTCTGGATATCCACACCACAGAGGCGGGCACTTTCTCACTGGACTGGCAGCTACCTGAATCCCACCATGTGAATACGAGCTATTACCTGCGTGATAATCACATAGGCGAAATCATTGAGCTGAAAAAAGGAAATACGTATAGTTTTGAGATAGAGGGGAAGGATGTAGCTCATCAGAAGCAGGCCGATGGGCCGATGGCTGCTCCGATGCAGGCGTTATCCCACTCTCATGGGCCAGTCGAATCGCACCCCCGCTTTGAACTGCTGATCACCACCGATGGCTCGGACGGATATGCCGGACTGGGCGATCTGCCAGAGATGGTTACCCTGAACCAGAACTACCCGAACCCTTTCAACCCGACCACGGTCATCTCCTATGAGCTGCCACAATCAGCGAACGTGAAGCTGGATGTCTATGACATGACGGGTCGCCAAGTGGCTACGCTGGTGAACGGCCAGGTAGCGGCGGGACGCCATACTGTTAACTTTGATGCGAGCCGTCTATCCAGTGGCGTGTACCTGTATAGATTGCAGGCAGGCAGCAGCATTCAGACAAGGAAACTGACGATATTGAAATAGCCTGTGGACGGGAGCATTCATCTTCTATCCCCATTTGAGTGGAGACAGGGGAATGAGCCTGGCTCAGGTTGGCTGCCGGAAACAACCATCGATAAGACCATAAACGAAATCAATTAAAAGTCATGAAATCATCAACAAACCCAGGTATAAACGAACTCTCCATTAAAAAAGAGTGGAATAGCCCAGAGCTCAGCGAACTTCCAGTAGAGGAAACGAATCAGCTACCGCCTCCCTCTCAAGTATCATAGAAGAAGGAATAGATAGTGTTTTTAAGGAAGTGCAAAAAATCGTATCGATTGGGAAACGGTAGCTGCTAATATCGGGATCCCATTAGCTCAACGCCGTTTAATGGATGCGGCATTAAATCTTTTCTAGATTTTTTTGAATTTTTTTTGCAAACAAATCTTTCATTTCCCTTCATTGTATTACCATACTGAAAAGTTAGAATCACATTTCAATTGTTTTGAAAGCATATTTTGATGCGCGGATATGAAGAATATTCGTTCCTTCCGGGCGTACAAAACGTAGCTCCGGACTCTTTATGAGACCGGGGCTTTTTTTATGACCATAGGTTTGAATTTCGATCTGACCGCTGATGTTCCGAAGCAGTGCCTCGTTACTTTGGATGGCTTGCCTTAAATTCGATTTCCAATCCTGATCAGTTCGTTTGTTTCGCGGCTTTCTACTATAGATCTGAGCGCTGATCTTCCGAAGCAGTGCTTCGGGGTACAATTTGATTACTTCGAAATTTCATTTCAGAATGAGTACAGGTATCTATCTTTGTTTCACCGGAATCATTATCAGCAGAACATATTGTGGGAGATTCACCCTGCCCACATGCTGTTGGAAGCTTTACCCTGACTATTGGTGGAGACGTCACCGTAACATGGGATGCTGCTGCCCAGACAGGAGCTTTGGATACCGATACTTCTGAAGGAACACTCAACCCGGGTGAATCCGTAACGATCAATGTCGAGTTCAACTGTTCGACGTCCTCGTCTTTCAGTTCGTCGGTTTTGGTACAGCCGCAAGGAGCCGGAACGCAGGTGGAAGCAGAAGTTGCCGTCTTAATGCCAATACCATACATAGCTCTCAACTATACTCAGCATAAGATCATAGAATTCATTCCTTATTTTCACTTTTTTCAAGATCATAAACCTATAAAATGTGCTTCTATACATCATTTGTTTGATGCGCAAAAAGCGACAATTCCAAATATTGGAACTGTTAACCAAAAACAAATGAAATGCATATATGAAAGCGCAGAACAAAACCATGGTATATGACAGGCCAACACGAATTTTTCACTGGCTCTTTGCTTTACTTTTTGCGGTAGCTTACGTGATCGCAGAAACAGTAAGCGAAGAGAGTTCCTTTTTTACCATTCATATAATGGCCGGACTTACCATAGGTTTTATATTGATTCTAAGAATTGTCTGGGGATTTTTCGGAACCACTTTTGCCCGCTTTTCATCCTTCAAATTGAATCCTGTAGAATTATTGCAATACCTAAAAAATGTAGTTGTCTCAAAAACTAAAAGTTACCTTGGGCACAACCCGGGTTCCAGCTATGCTGCTGTTGTGATGTTTGTCTGTGCTGCGGGGCTGGCTTTCACCGGGGTGATGATGACCGGAGGCAGTGAGAGTGATTTCTATGAAGAGACTCATGAACTCCTGGCCAACATTTTTCTAATTGCGGTTGTCGCACATATCGGAGGTATTATATTCCACCATGTGAGGCATAGAGATTCACTTTGGTCGAGTATGTTTGACGGCAAAAAGGAAGCCTTATCCGGAAAAGTGGGTATCACAAATAGTAAACGATGGGCCGGAATACTATTTATAATTCTTACATTAACATGGACAGGCTACTTGTATTCAACATATGACAGTGCGAATCAAACAATTGATGTTTTCGGACAAGAGCTAAGGGTGGGAGAGGAGCATGAAGAACATGAGTCTGCTTATGAAGGAGAAGCCTACGAAGAAGGGTATGATGACGATTAAACAACAAGCAAATGAACAACAATGAGCGATGGATCATAGCCGCTATTCTATTAGTAATAACGGTTTTAGCATCCGTAGATATTTATAATGACTATTTTGAAGGAGTGGCACTGTGGCATATTTTGATTGAAGCTATCGTAGGTTTTGTTGCGTTATCAGGGGTTTTTTATTTGGTTCGAGGACGTTTCAGGCTGCAGCATTCGTTGACCCAAAAACAAAAATTTTCGGAGGATCTGCAAGCCGAGGCAGAGAAATGGAAACAGGTGTCCGAAAAGTATATGAAGGGATTAAGTGTTGAAATGGAAACCCAACTGGATCGATGGGGACTTACAGTGGCAGAGAAAGAAGTCTCTTTTTTGTTGCTGAAAGGATTAAGTAATAAGGAAATTGCTGAGGTTAGGAAGACGAGCACGCAAACCGTTCGTAGCCAAACGAATGCGATCTATACCAAGTCGGGGCTTTCGGGACGTTCCGAACTGTCCGCATTTTTCCTTGAGGATTTACTGCTGCCCAATAACATTAATTAAATTCGAATTTTGGTTCATATCCAGTAGCAACGACAGTTGAGAATATCCTAGCGGCTTCGGTTTAATTTCATTTGTACAGCTACTCCAACTCGTTCAAAGCATCTTTGATTGGCTGATCACCTGCAAGAAGATCAAACGATTTTCGGTAGGTAGCCTCATTTTCAAGTGAAGCAGCTATCACCGACGCCACATCTTCTCTTGGGATTTCACCCCTGTCCAATTTACCGATTTTTATCTTTCCGGTACCTTCATCGTCACTCAATCGCCCCGGCTTAATTATCGTATAGTTTAATACGCTGTTCATCAATGCCTCATCAGCTTCCGCTTTCGCCTTTTGATACACCTGGAAAACCTCATTGCCCCTGGGTTCGTCGAGCCCCATTGCACTGATCATGATATAACGACGAATTCCGTTTTCCCGGCAGGCTCTTATCAGCTTGATAGCGCCATCGCGATCAACCGTGTATTTTCGCTGTTTCCCACTGCCCGGGCCGGCTCCAGCGGCAAAGACAACCGCATCAGCTTTGCCCACATGATCAGAGATATCCGTTTCTTCCTCGATATCAGCCACAACCGGCTCAACACCCATCTCTTGAAGTTTCTTTGCCTGCTCCCTCTTTCTGATAATTCCTCTGATGCTGTGCCCTTGCTTGATGAGCTTTGGATGAAGTAATTGTGCAATACTTCCATGTGCACCTACAACTGTAATTTTCATGATTTCCAGGTTTTTTTGTTCACATTTATGCATTTATAACATATATAAACTACCTGCGTTCAAAAACCATGTTTGCTAAAAGATTCATTGGGGATCTACACAAACGCTCTTATCTTCAACAATGGAACAATCATCCCATCAGATATCATGAAATCCATTCTAAAGACACTTCTTTTTTCTGCACCCGTTTTTCTATTTATATCCTGTGGCATCATCAATTCTGATAATGACCAAGATTACGAGTGGTTTGGTGAGTGGAAGCGAACTGATGCCAGCTCCGGGAATTATATGGTGTTGACAGCTGATTCCATGTTTGTATTTACGAACCCAACGATATCTGAAGAGTGGATTAATTGCGATGAGAACAAAGAGGCATATCCAATGATCAACAAAACCGAAGCCTCATTTACTGTCTCCTATAACAGGGACCCGCTATTTGTTGGTATTGAATCCTTCCCTCCCGACCTTAACAGCTTGGTCCTTAGGTTTGAAGGTGAAAGCGATACCGAATCCTATGAAAGGTCCAATCTACCTGACAATTGCAGTTATGACAGAATTCAAGACGAAAACTAACATCGTTTTCCACTAAAAATACTTTCACTGGAAATACTTGAACTCAATCTCGACATACACACTATGTCAACTTTTCATTAAGTTAGAAAAATAAACGCCCTGGTGATTCATAAAAACCCCCTCTTGCCTGTTCAGGTCCAGGCGTCCGCCTTCGAAGTTTGTTGCAGGCAGTCTCAGTTCACGGTAAATACAAGCCGTGGCAGCATAGTCCCAGATACACCCGCCACCGGCCTCTTCTTTTGGAAATTTCATCATACACGACGGCCCGTTTTCCAGAACACGAATAGCGTTCAGCACGGCACCGCCCCCGCTCATCTCCCTGATTCCAGATATGCCGAATTTTTGAACATATTCATCCAGCAGCTCTTTAATCTCGTCGACTCTGGGGGTCTCTTCCAGCGTTCTGTCTGTGACATATGTGAGATCATTGTCAACATGATTCACGTTCCAGGGCTTTCGATTCTTAAAGGCCCCCACATCTTTAATTGCATGATAAAGATTACCCGAGCTGGGATCAAACACAACGCCGATACGTGGGGTGCCATCATTCGCAACCAGGGCAATTGATACAGAAAAGCCGGGCTCTTTGTTGATAAACGCGAGGGTTCCGTCAATAGGATCAATGCACCAGAAATACTCTTTTTCAAATCGGCTGCCGTCATCCTCGGTCTCCTCGGAAAGCAGTGCCAGGTCGTACTCTTCGCATGAGGGCTGAAGGTGAGCAAGAATTTCAGATTCGCATTCCTTGTCTACTTTCGTTACAACTTCTGAAAACCGGCTCGAACCCGCGTTCTTTTCCTCAACCTTCACATCTTCATCTTTATAACGCCGTATGATATCTCCCGCCGAAAGGGCGGCGCTGATGGCGATATCGGTAAGTTTTCGAAAATCCATCGTTATAGATTTTGTATGACTTCTTGAGTTACGCGTTCACTATAGCTGTTGATCTTCCAGTGGCCGGGGCTCCAACCTTTCAGAAACCGATGGAAGTCTGCCCAGGCAACACGATACATCGATCTCCACTCCCTTTCAAGTTCTTCATTCCTTTCTCCCAGCTCTTTTTGAAGCCGATCAAAATAGGTGTCTAGAATTTCTGCCTCGAACCGTTCGCAGTCCTCTTCACTGAGGCAGCTGCCAATAAAATAGGCAACGTCTTTCATACCGCAGCCGCCACCCACGTACTGAAAGTCCAGCCCTGCTACCCTTCCATCCCCCGAAAAGCAGAAATTTGCCAGCTTGGCATCCCCGTGAACAAAGGTTTGATAGGTGCAACCGTTCAGTTTTTCATCAATCAAAGGCGCCGCCCTTTTCAACCACTGATCATCTAAAACCTTTAGCTCTTGGGGGCGCGTATCCAGATGCCAGTATGTGCCCACGTCCCAAAGACCCTCCGGAGTTTTTCCGAGAAAGGCCGCATGAAATGTTGCCAGCCAGTTTAAACAGGAAACAATTTCATCCCAGTTCAACGACTGCCTTCGGATGGGAAAGCCCGCCTCATCCAGATCTTCCAAAACTATTAAAACATCATCTGCATGTCGGTCGATGGCCAAACAGTGCGGAAGGCGGGCGCCACTCTGCTCGCTGTACCTTTTGTACCAGGTTGTTTCAACCCTGTATGATGTCAGCTTACGCTGATGCCCGATATCGGTATTCCACCCGCGGGGATGATCAGTATCTGCTGCGAGCTGTATATGCTTAACCATCACGCTATTACGGGAACTTCCCTTCAGCATAACCCGTGTGATATGCCCGTAACCGCTCCAAAGCTCCTGAACCGTCTCCTGCTCGCTCAAAGAGGATGCGCCTGTTGCTTGTAAAATAACTGATCTGAAATATTCATTCATAAGGCGCCAAATATAAGAAAAGGATGAGCAATGTATTGCCGGTAGCCAACTTTTTTGAAACCTGTCAGGTCTGGAAAATATTGGTTTTAATCTTCTTAGGCTATAAGACCTGACAGGTTTAGTTCATCAACTATCTACTTGCTCCCTCCCGTATACACCACACGCCAGATTCGTCCTTTCCTGGAGTCAGAAATAAACAGTGCGCCATCCGGTGCTATCGCAAGGCCCATCGGCCGGTACTCCGCATCACCCGGACTAGTAATCGATTCTTCACCGATAAATCCGTCGGCAAAAATTTCATACTCAGCCGAAAGGTCTCCGTCTTCAAATGGAATAAATGCGACATTGTATCCCTGCTGTGGCAATGGTGCTCGGTTCCATGATCCATGAAAGGCTACAAATGCTCCGTTCTGATAGGATTCAGGAAAATGATCGCCCGTGTAGAACAGAAGGTCATTCGGTGCCCAGTGCCCCGGGAAGGCTGTCACGGGATCAAGAAAATCTGCACAGCGGCGAACCTCTTCTCCGTCACCGCCATATTCAGGTGCGAGTACTTTCTTGCCCTGCCGCTGATCGTAATAGCAGTATGGCCAGCCTGCGTCTGCACCTTCACTCAGTCGAAAGATCTCTTCTGCAGGCAGCTCGGCATTCTCTTCGGCTGAATATAGATCACCCCATAGTGTATTGAGCTGGTCGCGGCCGTGCTGCGCAACATAGAGTGAATTGTTTGCGGAGTTCCAGTCGAGCCCAACCACATTCCGAATACCTGTTGCATAACGAATGCCATCTTCCTGAGTCTGGCCCGGGGTATCGGCCTCAAAACGCCAGATACCGGCTTGTTGCTCCAGCTGAGGGCAGGGCTCCATCCCTGGCGAGCCAGGTGTACGGGCATCCTGCTGGCAGGAGTTTGACGGTGCACCTACATTTACATACATATAACCGTCTCCATCAAACGCAAAAGATTTCGAGGCGTGGGAATTCTGCTCAGGAAAACCGTCCACAATAATTTCCGGTTCTCCTTCTGGCACAAGCCCTCCATCTTCAGGTAAAGGCCAGCGATATACGGCCACTTTATTCGACGCCCAGATATAGCCATCATAAACCACCATACCGGTCTCCCACTGGATGCCAGATCCCGATTCAGTCATATTGCTAAACCGTTCAATAACATCCATCCTAAAGTCGCCCGTCGTATCGCGTAAGGCTGCAATGCCGGCCTCTTCAGTGCGGGATTTTACATAGACGTCACCATTCGGAGCCACTGCGATATGCCGGGATGGGCCAAGGCTTTCGGCAACAACACTTGCGCAAAATCCGTCTGGCAGGGTAATTCCGCCATTATCGGAATCGCAAACAATGTCGATACTTGCCTGAGTCTGATCATTGTCAGTTTCGGGATCAGTACATCCCACAATGAGCAATATGGTGAATAAAGAGATTAGCGACAGGAGTTTATAATATTTATTGAAAATGAAATTTGCCGTGTTTTTGATAATCATTCCTTTCTTGGGTTTGATTGATATGATGGTTTTGTATGATAATCTCAATTCGATTTAAGTAATCGTTAAGTAGTATCCCACCGTCAGCTGACGGAGGGCAATGGGGGATGATAACACTGGATTTATATTGAAATCACAAATCTATATTCATGCAAAGTTCGTCGGTTATCCCCCGATGCAACGTTGTTGATTCTTTCCCCCTTCAAAGGGGGACTCTTTTTCATATTCATTATTAATCTAATGAAATAAATCCGAGCGTGCTCTGCGACGTCATCGGAACCACAAGCTGGTTATTTTCGGCATCATAGCAGATGGATGCTGCGCTTGGAATATTTTCCGCGATCAGCATGGCAGTTTCTCCGGGACGAATTCGTGAAATCCCACCTTGCAGCACACTGCTGACGTATTTCGTGCCGTCCGGCATAATTTCAATTCCATCGCCTCCTGCCTGAGCAGCTTTCTCTGTTTTAAGCAGATCGCCATTCGTTGAAAATGTAAGGACATCCGGGTTGCCAAAATTAACCACCACAATATTTCCTTCCGAATCGATAGCAATACCATTTGGAACGTTTAGCGGGGCACCAACGACAAACTCTGTTATCTCTCCATCAGGAGTAATTTTCCACACTTTCCACGATTGTGGATCGCCATTTGGTCCGATGTCTCCTGATTGTGTTGTATAGATGGTTCCATTATCTGCCACCGCTATGTCATTAATCCATGGGGAATCTTCGATTCGAGTACTGCCCATCGGAGTGCCAGTTTCAAGGTCGAAACGGCGAATCACGGCAACCGACGGGTCATCCTGGCCCGCACCGCCATCGCGATCAGCAAAGTAGAGAACACCGTCTGCAATCTCGCTCCCCAGCGGATCATTCAGAACCAATAATGGGGACAAATTGCTACGCTGACCGGGATTCTGAACACCAATCCATTTTGTGGTGTGAACCGATCCGTTTGGGTTAATCAGCGAAACCCACGCATCATTTTGCGCAACATTCTGCCTGTTCCCCATACTTGGTACAATAATCAGTCCTCGTTCATCATCAACTATGCAGCTCTCTGCAGACTGAATGGCTCCAAAAACAGAAACATTGGATGAGATCGGTTGAAATTCGCCATCAGCTATCAAACCCAGTGGATTGCCTACTGAGTAGCGGTCTGACTCCTGTGCGCTTGCCGTAAAAGTGAAGATTGTGGCAATAATAAAAGCGATAAGCGTGAATAATTCCTTTCCCTGATTCATTCTTTCTTATTTTTTTCCGTGTTTTTAGCTAAATCTATGATAACGTTTTTGGCTGTTACTCTGAACCAGATTCAGAATCTCCAGCTTCTGTTCAGTTACTCCTCAATACTATGAGTATCCCGAACACTGCTGAACGTAAGATTGATCAAGCTCCAATCACCGGATTGGTCTTGATAAACTTCGGTTACTGTAAACTCATTAGATACGATGTTGCCGCGGACTTCCGCTTCGAGGGTAATGCGATTCCAAAGAATTACGGTGTCACCAAACGTTTCAACCACCACCTGGTGAACTTCCGTATTCTTATACCAAATGCTTCCGCTTTCAATAATTTCCAGTTCACGGTTAGTTCCCCATGACCCGCTCATGTGTACAAATCGCGCATCCTCGTGAAACAGGCTGGCTAGCTTGTCCACATTCTTATCCGCCATCCATTCCCATTTCTGCAGCGAGAGGGCTTTTATATCCTCATCTACACCTGCCGCTTGCTGTGCGAGGGCCGGAGAACTTAGTAAAATAAATAGGAGTGCAGTAAGTGAACGTATTTGTTGATTGATTGTCATAATTATGATTTAAATGTTTACCTGCCCGATATTCTTGATTCATGACTTTTGAATTGGAAATTTTCAAGACCTGCCTTAGAATTAAATTCAAGCTGAATCGATATTTCCTTCGTCTCAGAGATATTGTTTGTTGGTAGTGTATATATAATACCTGATGCTTGCCCCGCTAGTTCATCTACTCCTGATTGTTCAACCGTGACAGATCCAGTCTTAAATCCTGAAACAACTGTAGGGAACCCAGACTCGGAAACTACTCCATAGATTTGAAAATATTTGGCATGATCCTGTAACTCCTGTTTACTCATTAATCTTAATTCTTGACTCCTGTCAGAAGCTGACAAAAAACGATACAACATAAAAAACCCTCCGAAACGTCTGAAGAACTGCCGTTATTCCGAAGGGTTAAGCTTTATCAGCAAAAAATAATACCCACTATTTCTCTTTCAGAAGATCACGAATTTCTGTAAGCAGTGTCTCTTCTTTAGATGGAGCTGGCGGTGCAGCGGGAGCAGCCTCCTCTTTTCTTTTGGTTTTTTCTATCAGGCGAATCACCATAAAAATTGCGAATGCCACAATAATAAAGTCTACCATATGCTGCAAAAACACCCCGTAATTAATGGTTACAGCAGCCGCTTCGCCGGTAGCTTCCTTCAAGGTTATTACAAACTCCGTGATATCAACCCCGCCCAGTAAAATGCCGATAGGTGGCATTAACACATCGTTTACAAAAGAAGTAATAATGCGCCCAAAAGCAGCACCTATCACAACGGCAACGGCAAGGTCAACAACATTGCCACGCATGGCAAACTTTTTAAAATCAGACATCATGCTCATAATAGAATCAGGTTAGTTAAGGTTAGGTACATGCCCATCAAAATGTATTCCTCAATCACGAATAAATCAACAATCCTTTGGGATAGAGTCACTCCAAAGTTTGACTAAGAATAAATTATAGCTTTGTTATATAATAACTTAATGACCCTTAAAACAGTTAATATTACTTCGAATATCATATTGCTAACTGGTTAAATTCCAGACTTTAGGACTCTACAATGTTCTGAACTCTGTTGTTCTCTTTTCAGTGAGTTTTTAACCTGACATTTGATTCTGCAACTTAAAACAAACTCACATCGTAATCCCAAAAAAACAATTGCCACATAATGTTATAGACAATGTTGAGTAAGCAGCACTTTACAGTAAAAAGAGAAGTTATTCTGTTCTCGGTCATTGTTATTGCCTTGAGCTCTCTTATCTGTTTGATCGCTTATCTACTCGATAAACCAAACCTCTCCATTTTATCTGTTTTTACGCCATCGATCGTGGCATTGGTTCTTACAGCCACATCAAGTGGAAAAAGTGGTGTGTACGATCTGTTCGTGCAACAGACCATTCAGAAAACCGCCTTCAAGTGGCTTTTACTTTCAGTAATCGGGTTTCCAGTTCTTGCTTCTTTGGCGATACTCACAAATTTGAACTTCGATATGTCCAATTTTGAATTGCGAACGACTCAACTGCTGCCTCAGATTATTGTCATTATACTGATCGCCATCGGAGAGGAGTATGGATGGAGGGGATACTTGCTTCCCAGACTGATGAATAGATTTAATGTTTTCTATTCAAGTATTATTCTTGGAGTAATATGGGGATTCTGGCATTTCCCGGCATACATGATTGGCACCGGCACACCTGAAGAAATGAGCTTTTCACTGTTTTTACTATGGGTTGTTTTAGGCACTCTTTTTATCAGCTGGATCTACTACTACACCCGGAGTGTGCTCACATCAATACTTGCCCATATAAGCGCGAATGCAGCTTTTAATTATCTGAACATTTTGCCGGAGTTTACCGGAAGTGCAAACACATTCTGGTTGTTTATGCTCTACCTCTCTGTACTGATAGTGGTAGTCTACTACACTGTCAGAAGCGATTTAATGAAGAACATAAACCGGTAAATTTAAACCATATTGCTGCCGGAATGATGAATCCTAAGCCGCTCTCCCCACTCTATTGAAATGCAGGCTGAAGCCCTTCAGGCGGTATGAATTACCTCGGAATTAGATCAGCCGGGATGTCTGTCACGAATTTCTGTAATCCTTTTCTTTATTTCAACTCATATCCCATACCGGTTTCCCCAAAAATTCGGACAGCTTTTTCGCATCCTCCAGGATTACAGCCTTCTTCCCGTGATCAATTACATTAAGCCTGCTCCCATCTTTTTTTACCAGATTAATCTCATAACTATAGTACGATTTTTTTTCACTTCGAACCCTCTCTCTCAAAACCTGAATCGCGTGAATGCTCGAAAGTCTGCAGGCATTTTTCAGCTCACTCTCCGGTATGGACACATCCGGCTCCTTTCTTCCCTTCCAGTAAAAACCACTAATCTTATCGAAAACGATCGGTTTACTGCCCGAATAAAGCATCCCAAGCCCAGCACTGGTAAAGATACCTCCAAAAACCAGGACGGGCCAGTGTGTTCCCAAGCTAAATCCGGAATACTGAGCAGCTAATTGCGCGTTCATAAACCAAGCCGACCCCACTCCGATAGTTGTAAAGAGCAGGCTGAATATCATCATTCCCGGAGAAATTTTGTACTGCAGTCGGTTGTAGTCTTTTTCCGTCAAAGAGTGAGATCGAAAGTTGCTTCCTCCCCGTTTTAACGGAGTCCATTCGGTTTTATCTGCCACGGAGTCATTGAACCTGGATGGGTCGAAGGGTTCACGTGCTGAGGCATTTTCTATAAACGTTTTAATTTTATCAAGCATAACAGTCAGTATATGGTTATACAATGTTGTATGACGACTTCATCCCTAGCCTGAAGTCTGGACCCGGCCGTCTTCCTCTACAGAATGAACGGCAGGATCTAGTAGTAACTGCGTAATTTCTGCCCCTTTCGCATCAGCCAGCAAAATATTTCCCATCCACTTTTCCCGAATCTTTATTCTTTTGGTATCGGGTGTCCATGATTCATCTGCCACGATGAGTACCCGAAAAGTTTTATCCGGATTATGTTCGGCTTTTTCTTTGAGCCCTCGACTGATTGTTGCCATACCATTTATTTAGACTACTGCATTTTCTTGCTGAACCTATAGCCGCACCTCAAGGCGCAGGAGGTATCCAAATCCCTCCCGAATTCCCAGCGGATGAGTTTGATAATGACTGTTCAACAAGTTTTTAATCAGGAACACACCCCGAAGCCTCTGCTCCCAAAACCACTTTGATACTGTTAAATCAATATTCAGATGAGCCGGAAACTCATTTTCGTATGAAAAAAACCGGTACGGATACTGCACATAAAATGATCGGTTTGAGCGGCCGTCAATGCGTTCAAACTCGGGCCACTCACGCTCACTAACGTACTGTGTTTTTAGCTCCATTTCCAGATCGGGAAAGGGTTTGAAATTCACCGAGTACTGCACGGAAATGTCTGGTGTTGATCCCCAGTATAGATTATATAACCTATTCCCGTCCTCAACACGGTTCAGATATACTCCGGCTGATTGGCTCAATCGAGGCGAGGATTGATATTGTGCACGCAGTCGCCCTGTCAAGCGCCGGCCGCCTTCGTTATCCTGCAGTAGATATGTACCGGGTTTTGTGCCGTACGGAAAGTTATAGGCAGCATACTGGAATGGTATTCTCAGCCTCAGGTTTTCAATCCACCCAATTTCGGAGTCGATAGTAAACCCTTCACCAATTTTTGCTCGCTGAATAACGCTCAACTCCCTGCTTCTGCTTTTTTTCTCCTCCGAAAGATATAGCCCGTCAATTCCCAGCTGGCTGAAAATATTGTAGCCATTTATCACCCACTCATCCAGCGGCCTGGCTTGCTCCGGAAGGAGCTCATTGTATTGTCCCCGAATTCCTATTTGCCAGCTTTCAGCTATATTCACAAACAATCCGGCTGAGCCCGAGAGCGATGCATCCTCCTCCCCGGCGGTCACCCGGCCCTCTCCTTCAAACAACAGCCATTTTAAAATGGACTGCTCAAACCGGGCAAACCCTTTGATATATTCCTGGCTATAGGATGTTAGGCCCGGCGCTTCCGTGCTCGTCTCTTCAAATTCACTGCCCAGCTCTGCGGTCGTTTTATCGCTACTGTAATTGACAGATGCCCTAACCAGAAGCAATTTCCTTTCAAGATCAAAATTATGGCTGAACCTGTGAAGCCGGTAGCCAAGTGTCTTTTCCCGGATCTGTGCTAGCGACTGCACTTCGATTTTTTCACTTAGTTTTATATTCAACACACCTGATAATTGTCTGCTTTCCATTATTGTAGGAACTTCACGGGCCACCGGCTGAAAAAACAGAAACTCTTCACTTTCACTGGTTAATGCCTGCAGCCTTACGTCTAACGTTTCAGATTTTATTCCTGTTTCTACAAGGCCCAGCGTCGTTTCAGCCTCTGTTCCAAGCAGCTCTCCCGTTTCTGGAAGAATTCGAAGATTAATGACCCTGTTTTGCAGAAATTCATCCACATGAACATAGGAATGTCTTCGTAATACACCTTTTACAAACCAGTTACCCAGCCTTAAAGCAGCCATTCCATCCATCCACGGACCAAATCGCTCTACGTTTGGAGTTACGCGTTCAGGATCAAAGACCCAGGGACCCGGCTCACCCCCGTTATGACCAATCTGACCGGTGGCAGAAACAGATAGTCCTTTTTTCAGTGGCTCAGACCAGAGTTCTATAATACCGGAGTCATACGGTTTTCCTCCGATTATACCGCTTCCTCTCCTTGAATTACGCTGACTCTGTTTCATTTGATGGATCGGTATTGGAACCAGCTGGGTAAACGTCATCCCAAAAAAAGAGGGGTCGAACGGAATTCCATCGGCATAAAAATCAGGCACCGGACCATATCTCCCATAAATATGAGAATCGAGCATAAACGACATCCGATCCAGCGTAACCGGATGATATCCTGTCTGCCAAAAAAGATCCTGCGATCGAAGAATAAACCCGGCTTCTGTTGAATCACTCTCCTCGGATAAATTTTCACCTTTTTCCTGAAATGCCATAGCGGTATTCGCATTCAGTAGTAATATGGTGATGAATAAGATGAGGAATGGTTTCGTCATTTCAATACCCGCTTTAGCCATTCGGGAGACTGTAGCCGCGCCGTTATCCCTATGGAACCAAATAGCGTATCAATGGGAATATTCAATATGGTTCTATGATAGGACACCGATGTATAGAACCCCCATGTTGGGGAGATATCATATTCCAGGCGAAGTAGAAGTTCGTATGCAAATTCACTTTCATCCCGCTTAAAATTATACTCACCCCCATACACTTTATCTTCATCGTACAGCATAAAATTAATGCCACCCCGAAATCCCGGAACCAAAAAAACCTGATCTGATGCAGCGTAGCGATAAAACCATCCTACAAATGCATATCTCGACCAGAATCCTGAATTTTCGAATTCGAATTCATCAAACCGAAAAGCGCGTATGCCCGCCTCCAGCGATCCATTATGATATGGAGTAGATATTTCGAGCCCGAACCCCGACTGCGGTGACCAGTTTCTTGCAAATTCTGTATTGCTGATCTGCTTATGTCCGGTGCCGCTGAACCGAATAGAGCTAAATGCATCTTGTGCGTAGGAGAGGCTCCAGCCTAAACAAAAAAGACAGAGCGCAATGATATATGCTTTTACAACTGTTCTGAAATGGGACATATATGGATGTTAGAGAAAATCGTTCTCATCAAAGAAGCATGATTAATTTCAATATCATAGATAAAAAGATTACTGAAAAATTTGTTTTCAGTAATCTTTTGGCGGCCGGGTTTTCATAGACACGGCTAAATACGGCACGAATAATGATTGAAGAGATAGAGAGTTGCCGGTAGATTATTGATGGAAATAGTGATTTACATAAATCTATACGCGATCCCAAAACGGATAAAGCGAGAGAACCTCTCGCGATTTGCTCCTGTCAAGTTTCTGGAATAGTTCGTTAATCCGTAAGAATAACCCGCAGTAATTCCGAGTTTGTCAAAGTAAACGGTAATTGAAGAGCGTAGCCTCACATCCAAATCGTGCAAATTTCTCTCCCGGTCTGTTGTAAACAAGAATCCGCTTTCTGTCTCTGCCTCTCCGTTTTCATGGCTTACAGTATTCAGCCCGATTTCGGGCCCAAACATTACATCAATATCGAGGTTCTTCACGTTAAATCTGCGACCAGCGGCAGCATGCAAAGTCAAAAACTGATTTTCAAAAATGGTTTCACCGGCTATAATCTCCAGGGGCTCAGAAAGTTCACCCGAAACCCCGATAATTTCTACCTCACTGCGTGCAACTTCATACGCTGACTGGATTGCGAAAATTAAGTTATGGGTGGTCATTCGCTGAAATTGAGCAGCAAATCCATAAGCGAGTTTGTTCTTCGTTCCGTAAGGATTATTTGTATAACTCCTCTCTGAGTCTACATCACTTACAAGAATAAATGAACTTGATGCAGCGGACTCCCCTCCAAAAGAGAATAATCCACTGTTCACATGGATAGAAAAATCGTTGGACTGCGCCAGCAGTAAAGGATGTGGAATTATGATACAGGCGGGGAAAAAACCAGTGATGATGTTTATAAACCATTGCCTGATTTTAAATGAGAGGGTCATTTTCTTTGTTGATCGGTTTTTGTGAAAATCTGTTCGATCTCAAGCCGCAATATATCCGCAAGCTCTTTCCGATCACTTTTTACAACAGCATGCTCCCCAAACCGAATTGTACATTCAATACGACGGTTTTTGGCCATCTTAAAAACGTGTTCAGGAAAGGAGTGTCGTTTACCGAAAAAACAGACACTCTGTTCTGCTGGCTCATCCTTTGGTGACGTTTCATACGATATGGATGCAAAATGAACAGGAATATTTTCTGATGCAGGGAATTCCAGCAGCGGTGATCGAAAAGGGAGCACCTGTTCTCCTCCCGATGACGTTCCTTCAGGAAAGAGAACAATTCCCTGGTTTTCGTTTAGATTTTCCGTCAGTAGCCGATTTACGCGAATTACATCCCGCTTTCTGGATCTGTCAACAAAAATAACCCCCATCGCCGCCACCATCATACCAATAAGCGGCCAGGAGCGAACGGCCTTTTTGGCCACAAAGGTACAGTTCGTGTTCAGATAGATTGGAATGATATCGAGGTAGCTTAAATGATTGGCAACCATGATGAACGGCGCCTTTGGAGGTGTCCCCACTGCCTTCATTTTCATATTCAGAATGAGAGCAGAACCGGCCGACCAAAAATGCATAGCGGAATTACGTAGTGGCTCAAATGGACGATTAAAAAGACGGTTCAGCAGTAGCAAAACGGAGTACGTCACAAAAAAGAGAATGGTAAACAGAAACAGCGACACAATTTTAATGATGGCAATCACAGATCTCATACCACTCCGTCTCGTTTATTATCAAAGTTGATAGCGGCTGGCAACTAACCGAAGAACATTTTGCGGGTACGGTCGCTGATTGCTTCCACGTCCAGCAGTATCACAAAGTGAATCAGGTTCAGGTCTTTATCGTAAGCTGGCTTGCTGCAGATTTTGGTTCCTACATCAAGGTAGTTTTTAAATAGCGGAGGAATATCGATTTCATCAGTACCATTTCCCCCGGTTTCCGGCACACATTTATACTTATCCCGTACGCTAATGTCGAATTCGGGGTGTAAAAAGTCGTGTTCGTTTAGATAGGCATGTGTGTTATGAGCAATCTGTTTGTTGGATGTTTGAAGCGCAGAGTACCCAAAAAGATATCGTTTATTATAGTGCTCCAGGTAAGCGGCCAGGCCTTTCCAAAGCAGAAAAAGCACTCGACCATTTCGGTGATCTTCATGTATGCAGGCTCTTCCGACCTCTACAGCTTCGGCCAGTACTCCTTCCGGCAGCTCCTCAATTTTAAAGCGTTTGGCAGTATAAAAGCCTTCCCCGGTGTCGGCCTGCTCTTTCGACTGCAGGCGATATGTACCAATTACCTTTCCCGTTTTATTCTCTTTTACAATCAAATGATGGCATTGGTCATCATATTTATCCTTGTCTATCTCCGTTCCTGCTGTAAAGTTGCGGTCTAGCTCCCTGGCAAACACGTTGAATCGAAGCCTTAATGCGGCCTCTACTTCTTCACTGTTTTGAGCGATGGATATATTATAGAGTTGATTTCGAAGATCTTTAAGTACAGGTGCTTCTACCAGCAAATCGTAAGGTCTTTAATTAATATTTGTAGGGCAGGTTAACAGTGTTAATATAAACCCGCGATTGTAAAATTACGTTTTTTATTTGACTGCTGCATCATGATTTCACAATTCGATAAACCCTTTCTTTTGAATCATAATTTTTTCAGTTAATACACCAAGTGCTCAACTTTTGCATGTATAAAACAACGTCAAAATTGGTTGTAACCGCCATAAATATGATCAATTGTCCGTGAAACAACTATCCCCTTACCAAAAATTCCACCTTGGGGCTCGCGTTACACCATGCGAGACTGAGCTGAAATCCACATTCACTCCCTCTGATCTCTTATTGGCTTATTTCTTCGACTATAAAATCCTTACCTTATCAGCCGACCAAATTAATGCAGAATTTTTTGAATACCGATATCAATAACTCATCAGAAAACCCCGGACTTCTCAAAGATCAGAATCTATATGTAATTTTTGGAATTACACTTACGGCGGTAATGGGGGTTTCAAGTATTGCGCCGGCCCTGCCGTCTATTTCCCGGTCACTCTCAGTATCTACAGACCAGATTGGCCTTCTGATTACTTTTTTTACGCTACCGGGTATTATCTTTACACCCATTCTTGGAATCATAGCCGATCGTTACGGCCGTAAGCGGGTTTTGGTTCCCTCGCTTTTTCTTTTCGGAATTGCCGGTACAGCCTGTGCGTTTGCCACATCCTTCGAGCAGCTCCTGATGTTTCGGGTATTTCAGGGTATTGGCAGTGCGTCGCTGGGGGCTCTTAACCTTACGCTCATTGGCGACCTCTATTCCGGCAATACCCGTGCAACGGCAATGGGTTATAATGGAAGCGTATTAAGTGTGGGAACGGCTCTCTATCCGGCCGTGGGTGGCGCGCTGGCGGTTTTGGGCTGGTACTATCCCTTTTTCCTCACCCTCATTGCTATTCCCGTAGGTATATTTGCTCTTATCTCCCTAAAGCCGGCGGCACTTCAAAGTGGCGGCAGTTTGAACCTCTATTTCAATGAAATTGGATCGGCGCTAAAATCGAAGCTGGTCATTGGGTTGTTTGCGGGTATTTTTCTCACCTTTATTATGTTATATGGAGGCTACATCACCTTTTTTACGATTCTGCTGGACGAAAAATTTGAGAAGAGTGCCTTTATGATTGGGGTCATTCTGTCGAGCTCATCGCTTATTACAGCCATTACCTCTTCACAGCTTGGAAAATTAACTCTTCGTTTTAGCGAAAAAACGCTCATCTTAATTGCGTCTGTACTCTATACCCTCATCTTTCTCGCCATCCCTTTCATCGACAATATCTGGTGGTTTGTTTTGCCTATTGGCATGTTTGGTGTTGCCCAGGGAATTAACATACCGAGCATTTTAAACCTGCTGACAGGCTATGCAAAAAAGGAGTATCGTGCCGCTTTTCTTTCCATCAACTGGATGGTAATGCGCTTTGGGCAGGCACTGGGGCCGTATCTTCTCGGTATCGTTTATCTCTACTATCAGATTGAAGGGACCTTTTTCTTTGCCGCCGGTGCCGGTGTACTCTTTATCATCGTAAACCTGACGATGGTTTGGCGTAAGTAAATTCTATGCTTTAAAGCCAGTCTGGAGCTTTGTCCTTCATAGATCCCATTCCTACATACTGCTCAAATATCTCACTCAATGTCGAGTCTTTTTGTAGTTCACTTCGTGTTTTGGAGTCGAGATAAGCTACAATTTTACCTTTATGAAGGATGGCAATATCATTGCAGAGATTTTCCACAACCTCCAGAATATGGCTGGTAATAAAGATGGTTGTTCCCCTCTCTTTCAGCTTTCTTATAATCGTCTTCATTCGGCTGATGGAAATCACGTCCACACTTTCAAACGGTTCATCCAGAAACAGCAGTTTGGGATTTACGAGGATCGCGGTACTAAACGCCAATTTTTTACGACTGCCGGATGAGAGCTGTTTTGTTTGAACATGCCTGAACTCTTCCAGCTCGAAATAGGAAAAAAGTGAGTCAATTTTATCATCCAGATCTTCGTGCTTTTCACCATACATTTCAACCACATAATTGATAAACTCATAACTTGTAAACGATTCAAAAAGCAGCGGTGGCTGAAGAACCGAGGCGGTATCTTTTTTTATGGCCAGCTCGTTTGCAGGCATAAGATCGAGCCCGTTAATGATAATCTGGCCACTGTCGAAAGGTAAAATTCCCGTTAAAATCCCTATGAGCGTGCTTTTACCGGCTCCATTTGGCCCTATTAAACCAAAAATTGTTCCCGGCGGCACCTCCAGCTCCAGCTCTTTAATAACAGGCTCTCTTCCATACGATTTGGTAAGATTGTTTATGACTAAAGCTCGTTCCATAATTTGGGGATCACTTTTTGAATGAATGGCTGCTCAATACGACTGAGTTTTCGCCTGAAATTGATGAACAGTATAATATTCACCACAGCCAAAACAGCGATGTGGTAGTAGATAATACTGTCAAAGAAAATAAATGTGCCAATGCCCATTATCATCACAATGAAAACGGCAATAAATGTAATTGAGGCCGGCAGTACGGGGTTCGAAACCGACATTACGCTCACCTCTTCAATCTTTTTATAGTTTTGCGTGCTGCTCTTTAAAATATAGTGCAGAAACACCAAAACGATACACAAAATACCGAGATGAACCTGCACCATTTCGGCGATCCCCGTGATAAAAACCGGAACCAGGATAAATACAACACTCGAACCGCCCAGACAAACCAGGATAGCCGTTTGAATTCGCTGGCTCACGATACTTTCTTTACGAATCGGGAATTGAAGTGAGAGAAGCAGTTCACGATTTTCAAAACCAAACATGTTGGTCAGCATCACCAGCAAAAATATGATAGGGAGCAGCGTTAAAAATACCCCGATGATGTAGCTCGTATCTCCCAAAAAAATGATATAAGGCACCACAAATACGTAGGTAATCATCAGCTGAATTTTGCTGTATTTATGATTCCAAACCGAATAGAAATATTTACCTCCTTCGTGTCCCAGCCACTTTATAAATAGGGCGAGTTGACCCGTTTGAACCGTGTTATTTGTGTTCTGAACCGGTGTGAGAAGCGCCATTTTTGTATTCCGGATCATATCGATCGTTGCTGTAACAAGAACGATACCAATCGCACCGGTTGTAATCACCGCAACTACAGGTGTATCCATCACGCCAAAAACATAGTAAAATAGATATCCGGGCGTATATATTAGCCAGCCCGTTAAAAGATCAGCCGCCTCGTCCATGGATCCGAAGTATGGTGTAACATCAAGGTACAGGGCAATCAAGATAAAAAAGAGCACAAATGTGCTAACTACTGCCCCCACCTGTTTAAATTTTTCTGCTGTGAAAATTCTGAACCGCCACTTCAGCGAGTAGATCAGAGCATAGTTGGCGATAACCAACAGAATACCTGCCGCCAGCTGTGTATAGGTTTCAGAAAGAAAAGCAGCATACAAGATCCATAAAAAATGAAACAGGGCATTTATAGGATGAAGGAACCCGGCAATATTCAGATATACTGAAAGCTTGCGGACGGTCATACCAAATGTGAGAAGTTTCCTGTTCTCACTAATTTTGAGCCGATTAATTTTTGTGAAAAAGATCTGGTTAAACCATAGAATATTCACAAAAAGAAGGTGAACGAAATACTGAATGTCTTCGGTAATCCAGGGATAGAACGCCTGGGCTGTTTCGATGTCGTCTGTAAAAAGAAGCAGAACGGCAACGCCGGTAAACTGTCCGGCAATTAAGAGTATAAATAGCCCGTAAAACAGAATAGCGGCCACTTCCAGTCCCTGCAGAGACCGCCACCACAACCGGGCATTCATTACGGAAAACAGTTTAAACATTCAATTTAATCAGTTTTATTACATAAAATTCTAGAGCCTGAACACAAGCTCAATAGCCACAATCCTGTGCTTGAAAAAATCAGTAGCCGGGCTCTCATCTACAGTTTTAAATACATCAGAAAATGACAGTCCCCCCTTTGCCTGAAGCGAAAGTATTTGACTGCCAATGCTTACATCAATACCGCCACCGATCACTAGAGAAAGATCCGCAGATCTTGTTTGATCGTCTAGATCGGCCCGCGACTCGTCTGTTCGCACACGCTCTGCACTCACATTAAAACCAAGAGATGGCCCAAGCAACATATAGGGCGAAACCTGCTCAAGAAGCGGATAGCTAAGCTTAGCCAGCACCGGCACTTCTATATAATCAAACTCTACAATTTCGGCATTCAAAAAATCAGGGGTTGGATTTTCAAAGCCTTTCTGCATATAAATAATACCGGTTTCAAACCCTGTTCGAATATCGTATGGTAATCTCCATGGAAGTTGAACACCCACAGCAAGCCCAAACGAAATTCCGCTTCTTGGCTCACTCACAAAAGCATCTCCCTTAACATCTGCAACCGTAAATCCCGCTAGTACGCCATATGTCACTCTTTTTTCAGCTGCACCGGCTCTCGTAATATCCCTATTCGGTACAATATTTTCTTCAATACTCTCTGTCTCTTCTATTTCTGTGCGATTATCCTGGACGAAATCATCCCTCTCAGCATCATGTGTTTGCCCCCTGTTAAAACGAACCTCATCCGTAACCGAAGATAGCACCTCTTCTTCTGATGTATATTCCAGGGAAAGCAATAAATCTCTTCCGTTTACGTCAGGATAGGCATCTGTTGCAAAAAATGAGTTTTCATTGAGATAAATATCTGCTCCTGCACCATTTTCAAGATCAAAAAGCTGAATATCTGTAATATCATCGTTCTCACCAGAGGGAGTCTCACCTGTACCGAGTTCGCTCCCGTATATATTTAGCTGAACCAATTGAGGAGAAGGCCTTTCAATTTGAAAGGAATCGGGGGCCTCGGTTAGATGGAAACGGAGTACAAACCCTTCACCTTCCGAGCGCTCGGCAATTGAAACCCTCGTAAGCTCTGACTGAGCCAGTGCCGAACTGCCCGCAAAAGCCATCCCCAGTAAAAAAAGCCACATCAAAAAAAATACCCGAACGTTCGTCATATCTGGTAGTGGGTAACGATTAATTTTAGCCGATGAATCTTTATAATATCTGCATTTTTATTCAAAGATTTCGGCGTCTCAGCTATTTGATAAAATCTCTTTCAAAAACCGCCCGGTATGGCTCTCTTCAATGTCTGCTATCTCTTCGGGAGTGCCGGTTCCTACTATTTGTCCACCGCCAAATCCACCTTCAGGACCAATATCAATAATCCAGTCTGCGGCCTTCATTACGTCCAGATTGTGCTCAATGATAATCACGGAGTGCCCGTTATCTACCAGTTCGTTGAAGGAGTTTAGCAGTTTGGAAATATCCTCAAAGTGCAACCCTGTTGTGGGTTCGTCGAAAAAGTAGAGGGTTTTTTCGGTGTTCGTTTTTGATAAAAATTTTGCCAGTTTTACACGCTGAGCCTCACCACCGGAAAGTGTTGTTGCGCTTTGCCCTAACGTTAAATACCCAAGGCCTACATCATCCATGGGCTGCAGTTTACTTATAATTGACTGCTCATCAGTAAAAAAGTCGATGGCGTCGCTAATACTCATTTCCAGTACGTTGTGAATATTTTTGCCCCTGTATTTTACCTGAAGAATATCTTTTCTGAACCGGGTTCCGCCGCACTCTTCACAAACCAGCTCAATATCGGCCATGAACTGCATTTCAATTTTCTGCACCCCTTCCCCCTGGCACGCTTCACAACGCCCGCCTGGAACGTTAAACGAAAAGTGACCGGGAGTATATCCCATAATCTTGGATTGGCGTGTATTTGAAAAAAGATCCCGAATTCCGTCAAACGCCTTGGTATAAGTAGCCGCGTTCGACCGTGTTGACCGGCCAATCGGGCTCTGATCTACCATCTCTACCGCTTCAATGTGCTTCGTGCCCGACACATGTTTATGGCGGCCAACTTTCTCTTTCCAGGTGCCAAAACGTTTTTGAATTGATGCGTAAAGCGTATCATGCACAAGCGTGGATTTGCCCGACCCTGAAACCCCGGTTACACACACCAGTTTGCCCAGTGGAAATTCTACGTCAATATCTTTTAGATTATTTTCGGACGCACCCTCAACCAGAAGCGATTTCCCATTCCCTTTCCTTCGCTTTTTGGGAATCGGTATCTCTGTTTCCCCGCTTAAATATTTACCCGTCAGCGTTTTGGCTTCCAACAGTTTTTGATAGGGCCCCGAAAACACAATTTCGCCACCATAAGTCCCTGCAAAGGGGCCAATATCAATAATATTATCGGCTGACTTCATCATTTCCGGATCGTGTTCAACCACCAAAACGGTATTCCCGATATCGCGCAATGATTTCAGGATATTGATTAACCGATCATTATCTCTGGGGTGCAGCCCAATTGTGGGTTCATCGAGCACGTAGAGGCTGCCAATCAATGAGCTCCCAAGCGAGTTGGCGAGGCTGATTCGCTGCGACTCTCCGCCACTAAGCGTGTTTGCCAGCCTGTTGAGCGTTAGATAATCGAGCCCCACTTCATCGAGATATTTGAGTCGCTTTCGAATTTCATACAAAATTTGTCCTGCAACCGATTTTTCAAATTCGGTTAGTGAAATCTCTTCAAAAAAATCCCGGCTGTGGCCAATCGTCATTTCTGTAACCTCACCAATATGCAGGCCGTTTATTTTAACATAAAGTGCATCTTTTCGAACACGATATCCTTCACATTCCGGGCATCGGCTATACCCCCTGTAGCGCGAATAGAGTACCCGCATATGCACTTTGTAAAACTGACTTTTTACATCTTCAAAAAACCCATAAATGCCGGGGTACCCATCCTTCCCCTTCCAAAGCACTCTTTTAGATTCTTTATCCAAATTCTTATAGGGAACATCGATCGGAATTCTCTCTTTCGCAGCCACTTTTATAAACTGCTTCAGATATTTACTGAACTTGGGCGAATCAAATGGCGCCACGGCTCCGCCTCGAATGGTCTTATCATGGTCGGGTATCACCAGGTCTTCATCAATGCCGGATACTTTTCCAAACCCCTCACACTCGTCGCAAGCTCCGTATGGGTTATTGAATGAAAACATCTGGGGGGTAGGTTCCAGGAATTCCATGCCGTCGCGCTCAAAACGCTCGCTAAACCGAAGCTCTTTTCCATTCCTTATTTTAATAATGCAGCGCCCGTTTCCTTCGCGAAATGCGGTTTCTATGGACTCAGCAATGCGGCTGCGGGTTGCATCATCTTTTTTGATGGCAAGTCGGTCAATGAGAATTCTGTGCGTTTCCGGTTTGATTTTTTTGGAATCAGGTTCCTCACGTGTAAGATCCACGATCGACTCATCTGTAATGTCAATCAGCCGGGTAAGCCCTTTCTCTTTCAGTACGGCAAACTGCTCTTCCGGCTCTCTACCCTCCCGTAAACTGTAGGGAAACAGAACATAAAATTTTGTTTTCTCATCCAGTTCATCAAACAGCTCATCTATAATTGAATCGGGGGTATCTTTCCGAACCTGCTTTTCGGAAATTGGAGAGATCGTTTTCCCAATGCGCGCAAAGAGGAGTCGAACATAGTCGTAGATTTCAGTAGTCGTTCCAACAGTTGACCGCGGATTACTGCTTGTAGTTTTCTGCTGTATGGCCATGGCGGGCGAAATGCCCTGCATAAAATCTACATCAGGCTTATCCATTCGCTCTAAAAACTGACGGGCATAGCTTGATAAGCTTTCAACATAACGTCGCTGGCCTTCTGCATATATCGTATCGAACGCCAGGCTCGACTTTCCCGAACCGGAAACCCCTGTGATAACGGTGAGTTTGTTTCTTGGGATTTCTACATCTATATCCTTCAGGTTATGAACCCGGGCCCCCTTTACTACAATCGGGCGATCGGATGCAATTGATTCATTTTTTGGGGTAGTTTGTGAACCTGCAGTGTCAGATTTTGGCATGAATTAGTTTTCCTTCAAAAGCATTAAAGATACATAAAATGTAAACGAATACGATATAGTCGAATTCATCCAGAAGTATTAAAACAAACTGAAAAGCCGATATCGTTCTGCACAATCCGCATAGATACCCTAATTGTGCCTATTGACGTGAAATTTCTGATTACCAAGAACGTGAGAAAGATTCAACTCTATTCTTTGCGTTAAAAAATGTACTTTCATGACTACCGACAATAATTTTTTTAAACATAATTTTCTATTCAAAATCAGTTGATGAAAAACCCTTTCCGCAAAAAAACCGGTAAACAAGAGTATGTTATAGAGCCTAAAGAGACCGGACTTGGAACTTTCGGTGGTGTTTTCACTCCGTCCATCCTTACTATTCTGGGTGTGATTATGTACCTGAGGTTTGGCTGGGTTGTTGGAAATGTGGGGCTTATTGGCACGCTCATAATTGTGACTATCGCAACATCCATCACGTTTCTTACAGCACTTTCCATAGCCTCTATTGCTACAGATCAACGTGTTCGAATTGGCGGGGCTTACTATATGATCAGCCGTTCACTCGGTATTGAGTCGGGTGGGGCCATTGGTATTCCTCTCTTTTTTGCTCTCGCACTATCCGTTGCACTGTACACCATCGGTTTTGCAGAAAGTATTGTAAGTGTATTCCCCGGGCTTAACTTTAAATTAGTGGGTATTGTTACCACTCTTGCGGTTGCTGCGCTGGCCCTTATTTCTGCAAAAGCCGCTATCCGGGCCCAATATTTTATCATGTTTGGGATTGCGCTGTCGCTTCTTTCTTTAATTTTTGGGAGCCCTCTGGAGGAGTCTTCTATTGAAATGTGGGGGGCATCAGAACGAAATTCTGAGAGTTTTTGGGTTGTCTTTGCCGTTTTCTTCCCGGCTGTAACGGGTATTATGGCCGGTGTGAATATGTCTGGCGATTTAAAAGATCCGGCAAAGTCGATTCCTAAAGGAACATTTTACGCCATCGGAACGGGATATGTAATCTACATGCTTCTGCCCATCATCCTGGCAAACCGCGCCGACGCCCTAACGCTGATTGAAGACCCGTTGATTATGCGAAAAATCTCGTATTGGGGAGATGCGATACTCATCGGCGTGTGGGGAGCAACGCTTTCGAGTGCGGTGGGCAGCATATTGGGGGCCCCCAGAGTACTTCAGGCGCTTGCACGTGATGGCGTGTTGCCCCGCTGGCTTCGGTGGCTGGGCCGGGGTGAAGGTGAGGACGATACGCCAAGAGTCGGAACTCTTCTCACACTTGCCATCGCACTCGGGGCTGTAGCAATGGGCGACCTGAACCTGATCGCTCCAATATTAACTATGTTTTTCCTAACAACGTATGGCGTATTGAACATTGCCGCAGGAACGGAACGCCTCCTTGGCAGCCCCTCCTTCAGGCCAAAATTTAAAGTGCACTGGATTTTTTCTCTAATCGGGGCTATTGGTTGTATAAGCGTCATGTTTCTGATTAATGCAGTGGCTACCGGTATCGCGCTCATATTTGTAGCCATCATTTACGCATGGCTCGAAAGCAGAGAATTAAAAACCACGTGGGGTGATGTTCGAAGAGGAATATGGATGGCGCTCGTGCGTGCGGGTTTAATGCGGATTGATGATGACAAAGAAGAGAAAACCTGGAGACCTCATCCACTTGTACTTTCAGGGAGCCCCACCCGGCGCTGGCATCTTATTGAATTTGCCTCATCATTAACACAGGGCCGCGGCATTTTAACGGTTTCTTCTGTCTTAACAAGCGATAACGTCCGTGCTCAACAGCGAGCCAGCATGGAAACCAATGTTCGCGATTATCTCGCCAAACGCAGTATTCAGGGGCTTGTTCGCGTTATATCTGCACCCGATTCATTTGAAGGTGCAAAACGTCTGGTTGATTCCTACGGCCTGGGAGCGCTGGTCCCCAACACCATCATTCTTGGAGACAGCGAAAACCTTGATATTCGCGACCAATACTGCGACATGATCCGTTATTTCTATGTTCAAAAACGAAATGTTATTGTAATACACGACAACAAAGAGCTTCATTTCCATAAGTTTAAACAGATCGATGTATGGTGGGGCGGCCTCAAGAAAAACGGCGGCCTTATGATTCTGCTCACCTATATGCTTCAAAGCAGCGTGCGCTGGTACGATGCAAACGTAACGATTAAAATGGTTGTGAAACATGAAAATGCCGTTGAAGGAATCAGGAAAAATCTTCTCCAAATTCTGGATAAGATTCGAATTGAAGCCTCTATTGAACTGATTGTGAGTGAAGGGCGCTCATTTAAGGATCTTTTGCATGAATCCTCAAGCAATGCCGATCTTATTTTGCTTGGAATGGCGACGCCGGGCGACGATTTTGCCAGCTACTACGATACTATTCAAGATCGTTTACAAGGTTTGCCAACCACAGCACTCGTACTTGCCGGTGAAGATCTCTCCTTTGGAGAGGTACTCCTTCAGCAGGATGAATTCCAGGAGGCATAAGCAGGCCTGAAAAGTTAGTCGATAAGAATACTGCAGCATGTAAGCCCAGCCTCAGCTTTGGCCAGCTCCGACTGATTAACCAGCACAACTTCGTAGTCCAAATCTCTGAGAATTTGAGCTGTTTTGGGACAGGATGCCGGGCAAAGCACGCGGCTGTCTTTTGAAATAACATTCGCCGCAAACGGTTCATCCGAATGAATTTCTGTTATTCTAAATCCATCGAACCAATCCTTATCTACCCATTCCGGGTTCAAAAGCAGATGGTTTTCCGACAGTTGGGTAACGGCCGTTTTCAAGTGAAGACACTTTTTAAGCGGAATGCCCGTCACTGAGTAGCCAAGGGGCTTGGTGATGGCTGCAAGCTGAGCCAGCCCGGCCTCATTTGTTCTGTTTGAAAGGCCTGTAAAAATCTTCTTTTGATTAACCAGCACATCTCCTCCATCAAGCGTTGCGGGATATTTAATTTCTGCAAGTTGACGATATGCTTTAAGCACCGGTTTAATTGTCTTTAGTTCCGGGCGCCGGGAAACGGCTCCAGGCCTTGTTATGATCGCTATTTCGGGCAGAACGATCGCAACATCCTCAACAAATACAGCATCTGGGAGATCGTGGGCTGCAGAAAGCTGAAATATGGAATAACCCAAACTCTCCAGCGCCTGCTCATACAAAGCGTGCTGCCTTTGCGCTTCTGCAATATTAATTGGAGAGCGCTCCAGATGCGTAAGCTCGCACTCTGCAATGCTATTACTTATCGGCCTCGTAATCGCTACGCGATCAAACTTTTCTTTATGCATTGCTCAATATTTCCAAAAGAAAAACCTCCAACACATATTTCAATATGCCGGAGGTTCTAAATTTTCCTCGCTTTTGATTAATAACCCATTTTAGTTCATTCACCTCATCCTATTGCGATTGAATTATTGCAGGATTGTAAACCAAAAACCTGTTTCTGTGTTCTCTATTCGTTCGTGTACGTTACAACGCCATTTACAATAACGGCCTGCACGGTTGTCAGATATTCCAGCGGATCACCATCAAAGAGAACCAAATCTGCATCTTTACCCTCTTCCAGTGAGCCAACGCGGTCTGCTATGTCTAAAATTTCGGCCGCGCCCATTGTGAGAGCATTCATGGCGCCATCAAACCCGAGTCCGTTTGCCGCAGCAATGGCCGCCTCATATCGGGCAATTCGTGATTTAGGAACATAACCTTCATAGCCACTCTGAAATGCAATTGGGATTCCAGCTTCAACCAACATTGCGGCAGTCTCCATGTTTGCATTCTTCGCATCGCCCGATGGGCGGATCATGGGCGGATGAATAATAACCGGCACTCCTGCTTCTTTGATTTCATCTATCACCACGTACGCTTCGGCCGCACCGTCGAGTACCATATCAAATCCAAACTCATCCCGAATACGGAGTGCTGTTACAATATCGTGGGCGGTGTGTGCAGTTACCAGCGCTGTTATTTCTCCATCCAGAAGATCGGCCAGCGCCTCAGATTTTAAATTACGGCTCTGCTCCTCCCCATTGGCTCTTTTTTCGGCGTATTCTTTCGCTTTAATGAGCTCTTGTCGCAATACGGCAACGGCTTTCGATCGTGTACCGGGACTGTCGAAATTTCTTCGCACGCCAGAACCCAGCGTCATCGCCAGCATTTTTGATGGCTCAATCAGCGACTCTTCAACCGTTTCGCCTGCTGTTTTAGTAATCATCGTTTGACCACTGATCACAGCTCCCGGCCCATGACCGGTATGGATGGTCGTCATCCCCTTATTGTTCAAATAATTCACCAAAAATTCGCGCGCATTGTACGAGTCAATAGCCCGAAGTTCCGGCTGAATCGCATTTGATGTTTCGAGCTGATCCTGATCGTGCTCCTGGTTATAGTATCCCGCTAGGCCAACAACCGTGTGCGCATCAATGAGCCCAGGCGTTACTATCTTCGCTTCGTGCACTTCATAGCTATCGGGCACTGTCACATCAGATTGAGCACCGACCGCTTCAATTTTTCCATCCATGATCAAAACAACCCCATTTGAGATTGCGCTGCCGTTCATTGTGTAAACGGTTTCTCCTTTCACGGCTATCTGTGCTTCAGACGAGGTAAACATTCCTGAAATCGCTACAATAAGCACCGTGATGACTGTAGCGGCTGCTGCCTTTATTTGTTGATTCATTGCTAAAAGATTTAATCTATTCATCATTTATCCCCTTTATTCGTGTACGTGATTATGGCTGGCCGCTCTGAATATTTCGTAACCGCCTGTAGCGTACTCCTTATCTTCGGGATTACTTCTGTCGAATACCTTGTCACCTTCAATCCAGGTCTGCTCAACGTGGGTATATACACTAAATGGATCTCCGGATAAGATGATAAAATCGGCATCTTTACCGGGCTCCAGTGAGCCTACCCGGTCTTCAATATCCATCATACGGGCTCCGGCCAGCGTAAGAGCTTCAAGTGCTCGCTCCCGGCTCATCCCCTCCTGAACACCAAGGGCAGCGGATCGAAGATAAAATCGCGAATCAACAATAGGGTCATCGGTATGAAAAGCCACATCCACGCCGGCTTTTTCAAGCTCACGACCGTTAATATTTACCAGGTTTATAGCTTCCAGCTTGCCACCGGGAGAATCCAAAGCAATGATAGACGCCTGCGCACCGGATTCTGCAATTTCGTCTGCTACGCGCCAGCCTTCACTCACATGCTGTAAAACCAACCTGTATCCAAACTCTTCAGAAAGCCGTATTGCGGTTAAAATATCATCGTGCCGGTGGGTGTGATTATGAACAATTCGTTTGCCCTCGAGAACTTCCACCAGTGTTTCCATCTGCAAGTCTCGTGTTGGCATCTTTTCGGGATCGCCTTCAGCATCTTCAATTTTTTGTTTGTACTCCTGAGCTTTTACAAACATCTCGCGTACCAGTGCGGCAGATTTGGCACGGGTTCCAGGCGATCCGCTTGAACGTAGTGGATTCGTACCGTTGGCCATTTTTAATCCGCCATAAATATTATTCTCCTCATCAACCATAATCAGCATCTCTTCGATGGTATCGGCTGGTTTTGGTTTTACGTAAACGGTTTGACCACTCATCAGGAGGCCCGATCCAGGCATGATATTTACAGCAGTTATCCCGCCCGAAACTGCTTTACGAAATGTACCGCTTCTGGGATCAATGGTGTCCATAATCCGAACGTCCGGGTGCAACGACGAAGAGTAATCCCCACCGTCACCCTCACCAATATGAGAATGCGTATCCACCAATCCGGGCATGATCACTTTTCCTGTGGCGTCGATACGGACTGCATTACGTGGAATTCGGACATCATCCGCTTCACCTACTGCTACAATCGTGCCGTCCTGAACCACCAGAACGCCGTTATCAATGGGATCTCCGGTAATGGGTATAATTTGAGCTCCTTCAAATACATGAGCCTGCTCTTGAGCCTGCAGCTCTGTGCTCACCAGCACCATCAGCAGGATAAGAGACATTTGGTATAATCGTTTCATAAATCCTTTATTGGTTAATCTTTTTACTGAGAAAACTGAATTAACATAGTTATTTCGTCCATGTTTGTAAAAATAAATAAACGTTCTTCAAAGATTACTTGCTGCCCAAATGTTTTACTGGTTCGAAAAGAAAAATCTAAGGCCTGAAAAGATAGGGAAGAATGGCATCCCCATATCGTGCAACCAAAAACAATGGGCCAGAAGATGTTGAAATCCACTCGATCTTCCTGATATCCCCTAAAGCGTAAAATCCACTTTCTGCGGGTGGCACCGGCATATACTTGCCATCTTCAACTGAACGGAGAAGAAGTCCTTTGTCTGCAGATGGACCAAGCTCCGGGCGAAACCCAAAATTGTTACCCCCTAATAACAGATCAGGAAGGTCGCCACCTAAAAAACCGGCAGCTACAATATCAAAAACAGGTGCTGCCTGAGCTTCAGAAGGCAAAGCTTCCCTACGAAATGAACCATTCCCCTGATTTATAAACAGTGATGATTCAAATGTATGCACCGAGAGCGTTGTTGGGTTTTTTCTCCTGCTTTGAGACAGGATTTCGTCAACATCCGATTCCGCCCAGGATCTGTAGGTGGGAAACTTATCCTCAAACTCGGGTAGCTGTCTTAGAAACAGGTCCCTGCTAACAAAAGGAACCCTTTTTCCATTTTCGATATAGGTGATCAGAGGATCATTCAGGCCGTTTCCCGTAAAATCGGCGTAGTGAAGCATTACAGGGTTCAAAGGTTCTGCAGCAGGATAGCCATTTCTGCCTCTGTTTCCGGCAATGATATCCGGCAATCCGTTTCCGGTAATATCTGCAACCTTCAGCACGTTCCACCACCCGCTTGTCTTCTCCAATCCAAACTGCTGAGTATGCTCCGCGTACCTCCCGTTTTCCATCTTAAATATGCGGATGGGCATCCATTCACCCGTTACAATCAATTCATTTATTTGATCACCGTCGGTATCTACCCATACCGCATCCGTAACCATACCTGGCCTCATCAATTCAGGAGCAATCTGTGCAGTTACATCCACGAACCGCCCTCCTCTGTTTTCAAGCAGATAGCTTCGTGGTGGTGAAGGATACTGCCCGGTTGTCACACGTCCGCCAACAAACAGATCGACCCTACCATCGGTATTGAAATCGAGTGGTGTTACCGAAGCTCCGCTTGAGTGCATTTGCGGTAAAGCATTCTGACGGTACTGAAAGTTGCCAAATCCCTCATTCACATACAGTCGATCCTGGTAAATTTCTCCATTCTGTTGATCGAAATTCCCCCCGCTTACGACATAAAGATCCGGTAGCCCATTTCCGGTCGCATCAAAAAAAATGGCTCCTACGTCATCGTAATTACTGTGAAGATCAAAAATTCGGTTTTGTGCCTTTGAAAAAGTTCCATCCGGTTTTTGCAGGTAAATGACTCCCGGTTGATCTTGCCCGCCACCCACAAAAAGATCTTCCAGACCGTCGGCATTTACATCACCGGCGGCCAGTGCAGGACCCAAATTCGATAGTGTATGCGGCATAAGGGGGTTAAAAATACGATCCCGGATAAAAGCGGGCTCATGAAAAAAATCGATCCCAAGTGATTGCCCATCTAAAAGCGTAAACATCTTGCGATTGGCATTCTCTGCAGCCCCTGATCCACTTCCGTTTTTTTCGATAGTTACCGTCTGATTAACATCAATGTTAGTTAAGATCTGTTTAGTTTGATCGGGCCATACAACTTCAATTATCAGCTTTTCGGATTTTCCCAGGCCAAAATGAAGTTCTGGGTTTGCCGAAGACTGAAACCCGCGGCTCAAGTACATCTCCTGGTAAAAAGTATCCCCTTGCTCGTTTTTGACAGTAATTTTTGAACCGATACCAAACCTGTTTTTCGCCGTTCCCCGCAACCGTATTTTTATGTAGTTGTTACTGTTTTGCAGGTGTGCATTATTTTTATAAACAGACGGTTCTTCATTAAAATTATTAATTACCAGATCGAGCGCTCCATTATTATTCAGATCTACATACATGCCCCCGCTCGATGTAGTTACACCGTTTAGCCCCCATGCATTGGTCACTTCTCGGAACTGTAGATTGCCTTCATTATGAAAAGCTTTGTTCTGAAGCTCCACCTTTTCCATCTGCTGTACAAGCTCATATTTTATGGCGACATTCTCAGGCAAATCTTCGTCGGGATATTCCTTCCATAGAATATCATTAAGGTAGTCGAGATCGGTATAGTAGCGGGGAAAACCGTTGGTAATATAGAGATCCTTATGGCCGTCGTTATCAAAATCGGTGAGCAGAGTGCCCCAGCTCCAGTCTGTTTTATCAATCCCGGCCAGACGGCCAACTTCGCTAAAAAGCCCCTCACCCCGATTCAGCTGCAGGGTGTTTCTCATATTTTTTTGATGATACCCGTTCGCCAATAGCTGATCGGTAATATTATAATCCGGCGTCTTGAACCGCTGTCTTCGCTCATAATCCCAGGGCAGCATATCGGCCACCATAATATCGGGCAGGCCATCGTTGTTAATGTCAGCAATATCGGATCCCATAGAAAAGTACGATGTAACATCCGTGCGAATCAAAATTTCGTCACGAAACGTACCGTCCCCCTGGTTGATGTACATATAATCACGCTCCATAAAGTCGTTTGCCACATAGATATCCGGATATCCGTCACCGTTTAGATCAGAAACGGTTGCGCTAAGCCCGAAACCAATAGGATACTGAAATATTCCGGCCTCTTCACTTACGTTTGTGAAGGTCCCGTCCCCATTATTTCGATATAATTTGTCGCCGGCGTAAGGGTCATTTTCATTTCGGATAGCGGCGAGATCAAACCCCTGGAAATTCCTTGTGTTGTAATTAACTATAAACAGATCAAGAAGTCCGTCCATATTATAATCGAAAAATACGGGCTGCGTACAGTACCCCGGATCATCCAGGCCAAACCCAGCGGCTTTTTCTGTAAATGTGGGATAACGGCTTCCTTCAGCCGGTCCGTTATTAATAAAAAGTTTATTTCTGCGCTCATCAACGGGCACTTTCCCTGCTTTACAAACGTAAATGTCGAGGAGTCCATCTGCATTTACATCGGCAAACGCTGCTCCGGCCGTCCAGCCTCCGGTATCTTCCACACCTGCCGAGAGGGAAATATTTTCAAATGAGTAGTTTCCACGGTTCATATAGAGCGCATTCGGACCCTGATTGGCTGTAAAATAGAGATCCGGAAATCCATTTTGATCCAGATCGCCTACAGCCACTCCTCCTCCATTAAAGAAAAACTCTGATTCGAGAATATTATTTCCGGGCCTCTCCTCGACTCTGTTTACAAATGTGATACCCGTTCGTTCTGAATCCATTCTTTCGAAAAGAGGGTCTTCAGATCGGTCCTGAGGGGAGAAAAAAAATAGTAGTACAAACAAAAAAGTCATCATAAACAAAAAGGGGTGCCATTGATGTAAAAACAGGATCACCGTTCTCGCAAAGAATATTCATAGTACGGCAAATCATAAAATATATTGTTGTGTACCCATGCCACAACATAATAAATAAGAATAGTTTGTATTAAAAAAGCCCGACTCACTGTTGTGGCCGGGCTTCATACAAATCACAATTTTACAAACCGGTTACTGAGCATCCCACCACATACGTGTGGTAAACTGATCAGGTCCCTGGCGATTAATGGCTTCGTTATACGCCTCTGGGTTACCGCTGGCCTCACTGCTTGGGTATCTCAGGCGTCGCGGAATAGTTCCGTTCGATTCGTTACCCGGATAATCCACAGGTGTTAACTCGGGGTATCCTGTACGTCGCCAGTTGGCATATGCTTCGTAAAAATTCAGGAAGCTTGCTGCCCAAACATGCTCTCCAAGCTGGGCATCCCAGTTGGCTGCGTCGTATGGGTTTTCAGCCAGGTAAGCATCAATTTCTGATGATGGTATTTCTACTGACGCATCAAAAATTGCATACAGCTCCATGGCTCCGCGAACACCGGCTTCGTAATGAGCGGCAGGGTCACTGCTTATCCAGCCGCGAGCCGCAGCTTCTGCGAGATAAAACTCCACTTCGGCGTATGGTTGAAACAGCATTGGCGAATCCAGGAGAACAAATACCGGGTTTACACGGCTGTAATCATCCGGTCTGCCCTCGTCATTATAGTTCGGATCGAACTGAAGGATTGTGGTAGCGTCGTAGCCGTTTGGACGGCCTAAAGGCTCACCACCATTTACAACCCAGCTGAGTCTTTCCAGACGCGGATCGTTGTGTGCTGACATCCAGTCTACAAGCGTTTTGCTCAGACGAGAAGCATCATCGTTGGTAAAGCTCTGACCGTTCCAGTTGAACACTTCACCAATGCCGTTTCGGTTGATACCTTCAGGTCCGTCGGTATGTTGCAGGTAGCTTGAATCGTCTACACCCTGCATTACGCCGCCGGCAAATGCTTTCTGAACCCATTCCTGAGCGGTTGCGGGCTCCACCTCAGACAGTCTCATGCCGAGACGAAGCATCATGGAATAAGCATATTTTCTCCATTTTTCGATGTCTCCGCCATAAATCAGGTCCTGATTACCGGGACTTGATGCACTCGCATTTAATAGACCCGCAGCCACTTCCAGTTCGTTCAGCATATCTTTATAGATCTGCTCCTGTGGATCATAAGCGGGGAAAAAGTCACGCTCGCTAAAGCCTTTTCCTGCACCAAAATATGGTACATCGCCATAGATATCGGTTATTCGCTGAAAGGCAACCACTTTCCATATTCGGGCAATAGCATGATAGTTCACATACTCTTCCTGTCCTTCAACCGTTGGGTCGGTAATTTCAACAAGGTTTGCGAGATCTTTGATGTAGTTCGTAAACGCTCTTTCCCAGAGTGCACCGGAATATTGGTCGTTGTAAAGATATTTATCTCCACTCCAGTATGTAGCCAGCGTTGCGAGCTGCTGGATCATCGTGGACTGATAAATGAGCTGTGTACGCCAGTTTTCGAAACGCTCACCTGAGGTTTGAAGCTGGGTATATGCAAGGATATACCCCGGATCGATTTCTTCTGCAACCGTTGGATTCTCGTTCAGTTCATGTAAACTTTCCGTATCACAACCGTTGAGCGGTATCAAAAAGAGCGCCAGTAAAATGGCTGCTAAATAATTAATGCTTTTCATGTTATACATATTCTTAAAATTTGAGATTCAGGTTCAAACCAAAGCTTCGTGTCTGGGGAACACCAAACCACTCAATTCCCTGCCCGTTATTGTTCGTAAATGTAGATTCAGGGTCCACATTGTCCACCTTGCTGTAAAGAAGAAGCAGATTACGTCCAATTACAGATACACTAGCCTGGCTGAATGGAAGTCTCTCAGTGAGGCGTGTTGGAAGGTTATATCCAAGAGAGAATTGTCTAAGCTTGATAAAGCTTGCATCCTCTACAAAGTACTCAGAAATCGTAGACAATCTGCTGTAGTAAGTTTGCACAGTTACAATTCCTTCACCTTCCGGGTCATTTCCGGCAATATTCCACGTCTGTGCATTCCCATCCTGATCTACACCGTTAACGGTTAAACCACCATCTCTGCCTTCCAGCGTGTCTTTGTTCATACCGTTGCCATAGGTAACGACATTGGTTCCGGTATAAAGATCACCACCGGCTTTGAAGTCGACGAGGAAGTTAAAGTTGATGTTTTTGTAAGAAAAATCATTTTGGATACCACCACTGTATGGGTGAACACCACTTCCGAGTATTCGCTGTTTTTCATCAAGAACAGGGAGGCCATCGGCATCGTATACTTTTTGACCATTAATACGCTTGTGTGCTGTACCCACAATCATGCTATACCCGCCGCTGAAGTACTCACCGTCAGCATCTGTAAATGGAATGCGATGCTGAGCTGAAGCGTTGAAGCTTCGGGCATTCTGCACATTGAGTACTCTGGAATCCTGGTAAAGCTGATCAACGTCGTTATCGTTGTAAGAGAAGTTAAACGAGATATCCCAGTTAAAATTAATATTTCGAACGGGATTTACTCTCAAAAATACTTCGTGACCCGTGTTGCTCACTTCACCTACGTTCACCGTTGCAGATCCGAATCCGGATGTTGGTGAAATTGAAGCGTTCAGAATGTCATCTTCCGTCTTCTTGTTGTAGTAAGCATAATCCAACCCTACGCGGTTATCGAAAAGTCGAATATCAAACCCAACTTCGTATTCCTGAAGAGTGAGTGGGACCAACTGGTTATTTGGTACGCTTGTCTGATTTATACGACCCAGAGCGGCACCATTGTGGCCCTGACCAAAAATGGTATAGTTCAGCGCCAGCTGATACGGGTCCGCACCACCGCCTACTTCTGCCCACGATGCCCTAACACGGCCAAAAGTAATGACTTCAGGCAGCTCAAACGCATCAGAGAAGATAAAACTACCGCCAATACTTGGATAGAAGATGTTATTTGATTCAACCGGCAGAGTTGAGAACCAGTCATTTCGTCCCGTAAAGTTCAAATATACAAGATCTCTCCAGGAGAACTCAGCAGATCCAAAAAGCGAGTTGATACCGGATTCGTTGAAACCATAGTTCACGCTTCGGGTAGCACCATTGCTAAGTGTGTGAAGGAATGGAATGTTAAATCTTTCGGCACGTCCATTCAGCTCTTCAAAACTTCTTCGCTGGTAGCTTCCGCCAAACAGACCACTAACCCCGATATCGCCAAACTGCTGATCATATCCCAGGATATATTCGAGGTTTACTTCGCGAACCCGCTGTTCAATCTCGTTCATAGCACCCTGCTGTATATAGCCTGTACCAAACGGCTCCAGATTTGTACGGCGATAGGTGTACCAGTCCATACCAATTCGGCCCTGAACATAAAGCGACTCCATAACATCGTAACGAACAGTACCTGATCCCATAAAACGATCCCGAAGGTTATCATTCTGGAACTGATGTGTTGCCCAGTAAGGGTTTTGGCTGAAGTTGTTGTTGGAGTAAAGCATTTCTGTTCCGTCCGGAAGCGCTCCAAGCTTGTCTGTAGTTCCTTTCAAGTCCCGAACATCAATACTTGCGGGAAGAACGGCAAGTGTGTAGTTGGCATTGCCCGGCGCATCAGAAAGTCGGGCCCGGTTCTGTACATCTTCGCGGGAGTACTGAACTTTTGCATCCACGTTCAATCTGTCGGCCCAGTTACCATTGGTGCTTAACATTACCGTCTGGCGATCCATCCCTGAGTTTGGTACGATGTTGTCGTTTCTCATATCTGAGAAAGAGAGACGAAACGTTTGATTTTGATTTCCACCCGTTAAGGCAACTGTATTTGTGCTTGTGAGCCCGGTGCGGTAAAAGTTGTCAAAGTTATTGGCACCTCTTGCGGAGTAGGGTCGTTCCTCACCATCAAACTGAAACACGGGTGTTCCGTCCAGTCTTGCACCCCATGCCGAACCGCCATATTCAAATCCTTCCTGAGCGTTTTCAGGTTTTCTACCACCCGTTCCATGACCATATTCGGTTTGGAAATTTGTTCTGTCAATAAAGCTATCTAAAGTAAGGCTGGAATTAAATTCAACGCCTACACCATCTCTGCCGGCAGCAGCCTGACCTGATTTCGTTGTAATCATCACTACACCGTTCGATGCACGCGAGCCCCATAAAGCAGCAGCCGTGGCACCTTTCAGAACACTAATATTTTCGATGTCATCCGGGTTAATACTTGTAAGACCATCACCCCAGTCAGATCCACCCCACTCACCGGCATTACCCAGTTGTGAGTTGTCCATGGGAATACCATCTACTACGTACAGCGGCTGGTTATTGCCACTAAGAGAAGAGTTACCACGAATAATAACGCGGCTGGATCCCGCAACACCTGAGCCAATATTACTTACGTTTACACCGGCTACGCGTCCCTGCAGAGCATCACCAAGGTTCACTTCTTTAGCCTGTGCAAGCTGCTCGCCACCCACTTCCGTTACAGAGTAACCCAGAGACTTCCGGTCTCTTTCCATCCCGAATGCGGTAACAACGAGGTCATCAAGCTGTCCAACCATTTGTCCAAGCTCAACAACAAGATCGCTGCGGCCGTCCAGTTCAATCACCATCGGTTCATAGCCTATAAAAGAAATTCGAAGCTGAACATTTGCATTCGAAACCGTAAAGCTAAATTCCCCATCAGAATTCGTTACCGTACCGTTTTGAGTTCCAACTTCAACTACGTTTGCACCCGGTATGGGCTCATTCGTTTCAGCATCAACTACCTGGCCGGAAACATCGAAATCCTGCCCGAAAGCAGTATTCGGCAATCCTACTGCCAGACTGAGCAACAGGCTGAGAACACCTGCACCCTTCAGTACTTTTTTGAATAATACATCGTACACACTGTGCATATATTTTACCATTTGTTTACTGTTTTTATTGAGATACAAAAGGCTCACCTATCCTAATGCTTGCCTTACTGATAAATTGTAAATACCAGCTCGCAAAAGTCAGATTGTAGTAATTTGCTGACCTGCGCAGAAAGAATTTACAATTTTTTAATTGTCACTAAGTATAAGCATCCACAATTCAGAAACAATTTGGAACCGGTTCCAAAGATATTGGCCGTTTCCAGGTATTATATTCGCATAAATAGTTTACAGCGATTAACCAATTAGGCAGTTTGCTCTTATGCCGCTACGAAGCACCTTCATATCACAACTTTTTTTGCTCTTGCTGATGTTGCCCATATCAATCCTGAATGCGAGGCAAAACACCGCCTTTCCAGATGAACAGCCGCCGGCATCAGAATTTTATATTGTGCACAAAACCTTGGGTGCTCTCTCGGCAGATGGACTTTTAGATGAACCGGCCTGGGCAAAAACAGACTGGACCCAACCCTTTATGGATATCCGTGGAAATAAAGCCCCGAAACCCTTTTATCAAACAAGGGCAAAAATGCTCTGGGACGAGGACTATTTCTATTACGCTGCTGAACTAGAGGATCCGCATGTATGGGCTACACTAACCGAGCGCGATGCGGTGATCTTTATGGACAATAACTTTGAGATTTTTATTGATCCCGACGGCGACACGCACAACTATTATGAACTGGAAATAAACGCGCTTGGCACATTTTGGGACCTCCTGCTCACCAAACCCTATCGTAATGGCGGACGCGCCATCAACGCATGGGATATTAAAGGATTGAAAATCGGTATCCGTGTCAACGGTACACTCAATGACCCATCCGACACCGATGAAGGTTGGGTGCTTGAGGTAGCCATCCCCTGGGATGTGCTCATGGAAACCTTGCCTGGCCAACTGCCTGCTGATGGTGACCAGTGGCGGCTCAATTTTTCGCGGGTGCAGTGGCATACTGAAATTGTAGACGGTAAATATGTTAAGCAAAGAAATCCTGACACAGACGAAGAATTACCCGAGGAGAATTGGTCATGGTCGCCACAAGGACTTATTAATATGCATTATCCTGAGATGTGGGGAATCATCCAGTTTTCCGATAAACAACCGGGAACCAATGTTCCCTTGAAAAAAATGTTGGTTGATGATTATAAATGGCTGATGCGGATTCTTTACTACCGGCAAATTGATTACAGAAACAAAAACGGGCACTATGCATCGAGCCCTGAACAATTGAATTTTCGAACGCTGTTCAGGAATCTTTTCGATGATGAAGCCCCACTACCAAATTTGATGATCACTACAATGAACCGCCATTACACCATGAAACTCGACAGTGGCAGGTTAGATCAGCTCGTTTACATTCAAAGCAATAGCAGAGTGTGGACCGAAAATCGTTAACTCTTTAATCCAAACAGATTTTTTATGATGAACCGAAAACATTTTCTTAAAAAAATTGGCGCAGGAGCTGCAGGTTTATCCCTTGCAGGAACTCTACCCGTAACCGCATCATCGTTACTGAACACTTCGAAATACACTTCGCTCGATTACACCTGGGTCTCAGACCACAACGGAACCGATGATGACCTTCGAGAACGTCTTGAGCGCATCAAAAAAGCGGGGCTAAACGGTATTTTACCATCAGGGAATTACGAAAAGTGGATTCGGCTCGCAGAAGAATTTGAGCTAGATGTTCACGCATGGTTTGTTACGCTTCAAAGGGGTGGCGATCAATGGCTAATTGACAACCATCCCGAGTGGTTTATGGTGAACAGACTGGGTGAGTCGTCGGTGAATAAGCCCGCCTATGTCGACTACTATAAATGGTTATGCCCGGTTCGACCTGAAGCTCAGCAGTATATTTTTGATAAAATCGATGAGATTTTGACCCTCTCTGAAATCAAAAGCGTTCATCTCGATTATATTCGATATCCGGATGTCATCCTGCCAATTCAGCTCCAGCCAACATACGGCATCGTGCAGGATAAAGAGTACCCGCAATACGATTACTGTTATTGCGATGTGTGCCGGTCAAAATTCGAAGAGCTCCATGGTGAAGACCCGATGGAGCTGCAACATCCCGGCGATCATAAGGTCTGGAACCAGTTCAGGTACGACCAGGTCACCCATCTTGTTAATCAAGTTGCCATACAGGTTCACAACCGCGGACAGCGTTTAACGGCAGCTGTATTCCCCACACCCTCAATTGCCCGATCACTTGTACGTCAAAACTGGCCCGCCTGGAATCTTGATGCCGTTTTTCCAATGATATACAATCATTTTTACCACAAACCAGTACGATGGGTTGGAGAAGCCGTTGCGGAGTGCAGAAGTGAATTGCCGGCCACAACTGATCTGTTCTGTGGACTGTATGTTCCTGAAATGACGCCCATCGACGTTTCACAAGCGTATGAATATGCTATAAATAATGGAGCGGCGGGCGTTACTATTTTCCCTGATACCGGGATGAGCCAGGAGCACTGGGACTATCTGAGCATGACAATGGTGAAAGAATAGTTAGATGTGAGAATTGGGATACGATATTTGAGAACAGGATTTATTTATCATATTCACAATCTCATTTCTCGTCAGAACTTATGAATGATCGTTGATTGGGTATCTATTTTAAAATACTGTAAGAATTTTCAGTGGTCCTCAGTATTTCAGCGGCAATTTTCTTCGGCAGGAATTCCATCCCGCAAATCATCCGCATTTTTTGTACTTTCACTGCTGTAAAAAATCAGCCAATTCTATCAAAAATATCAGCCATGTACGGATCTCTCAAAGACACCCTTCAGAAAGAACTCAATCAAATAAAAGAAGACGGACTCTATAAAGATGAACGAGTGATCACGACCCCACAGGGCGCCGTTATTAAAACCACTTCGGGAGATGAAGTTATCAACTTTTGTGCTAATAACTATCTGGGACTTTCGTCGCACCCCAGGGTGGTTGAAGCGGCTAAAAAAACAGTTGATGAGTATGGCTACGGTATGTCATCGGTTCGATTTATCTGCGGTACCCAAACCATACATAAGGAATTGGAAGCCAAAATCTCCGAATTTTTAGGTACAGAAGATACCATTCTTTACGCCGCTGCTTTTGACGCCAACGGCGGTGTTTTTGAGCCGCTATTGGGTCCAGAAGATGCCATAATTTCCGATCAGCTAAATCACGCCTCCATTATCGATGGCGTTCGTCTTTGTAAAGCGAAGCGATATGTGTACAAGCATAATGATATGAACAGCCTTGAAGAGAAACTGAAAGAGGCGAACGAGGCTGGTGTACGAACAAAAATTATCGCCACTGACGGGGTTTTTTCCATGGATGGCACCATTGCCCAGCTCGATAAAATTTGCGACCTGGCTGATGAATATGATGCCCTGGTGATGAGCGACGAATGCCACTCCACCGGGTTCGTAGGAAAAACAGGCAGGGGTGTTCACGAATACCGCGACGTGATGGGACGGGTAGATATTATCACCGGTACCCTTGGCAAAGCACTGGGTGGCGCCTCAGGAGGATTCACAGCAGCCCATAAAGAGATTGTGGATATGCTCCGTCAGCGCTCGCGTCCCTATCTTTTTTCAAACACGCTTGCTCCTGCCATTACGGGCGCATCCATTGAAGTGCTGGACCTTCTTAGCGAAACAACGGAACTCCGTGATAAGCTCGAAGAGAACACCACTTATTTCAGGGAAAAGATGACCGGTGCCGGTTTCGACATCAAACCCGGAACCCATCCCATAGTGCCTGTAATGCTTTATGAGGCTAAACTGGCCCAGGACTTTGCGGAAAAACTGCTTGCCGAGGGAATTTATGTAATCGGCTTTTATTACCCGGTTGTACCCAAAGGAGAAGCACGCATTCGCGTTCAGCTTTCAGCCGTTCACGAAAAAGAACATCTCGATAAGGCAGTGAACGCATTCACTGAGATTGGAAAGGAGCTTGGAGTGGTTAAGTAACAGTAGGCAGTTGGCAGTTGGCAGTAAGCAGCAAGCAAGGCTATTGAAATTTTAAAAAGTTATGGCATCTGATTTTAGAGATTTAAAGGTATATCAAAAAGCCTATGCATTGGCGATGGAGGTCTTTGAGATTACGAAGTCTTTTCCAAAAGAAGAGACATACGCTTTAACAGATCAGGTAAGAAGATCTTCGAGATCCGTTTGCAGAGCCATTGGAGAAGGGTATCGAAAGCGTCAATATCCTAAATATTTTGTCAACAAAATCAGCGATGCAGATATGGAAAACAGTGAAACACAAATATCTCTGGATTTTGCAGAATCCTGCGGATACATATCAACGCAAACAAATTCGGACCTTCGCAACAAGTCTGAGGAAGTTGGCAGAATGCAAAACCATATGATTCAGCACCCCGAAAAGTACAGAAGAAAATCTGGGTCATAATGGCAAAAATTTGTCAACTGCTATTTGCACACTGCCTACTGAAATCCGGCAACTGTCAACTATGAAATGAAAACGATATTAAACACTAATAAGCCAAATGATCAAAATCCTAATCACCGGGGCCTGCGGACAGCTTGGAAGCGAACTCACGGCAAAGCTTAGAGAACTACACGGAAATACTGCCGTGATCGCAACCGATATTTCTGAACCAAATCCACAAATGGGCGATGGACCTTTTGAACATCTTGATGTGATGAATCCCGGACAGATAAAGGATCTCATCAAAAAGCATCAAGTTACCACTATATATCACCTTGCTGCGCTTCTTTCTGCCAGCGCTGAACAGAAAATCGATACGGCCTGGGACCTGAACATGGGAGGTCTGCTGAATATTTTAAAAATATCGCGTGATCAGCAGATCGAACGGGTATTTTGGCCAAGCTCCATTGCTGTTTTTGGTCCCGATGCAAAAAAAGACGGCTCCCCTCAAAACAGCCCCTGTAACCCAACAACAGTTTACGGCATCAGTAAGCTGGCCGGAGAGCAGTGGTGTGCCTATTTTCATCGAAAATTTGGGGTGGATGTAAGAAGTCTGCGCTATCCCGGTCTCATTGGATATAAATCGCTTCCTGGTGGCGGCACTACCGATTACGCCGTAGATATTTATCACAAAGCCATACAGGGTGAGCCGTTCTCCTGCTTCCTTGAAAAAGACACCAAACTTCCGATGATGTATATGGAAGATGCCGTAAAAGCGACCATTGATCTGATGAATGCACCCAATGAAAAAATTTCCATCAGAACGAGTTATAATATCTCGGCCATCAGCTTTTCTCCCGAAGAAATATCCAACTCCATCAAAAAAGAGATCCCCGATTTTAACATCTCCTACGACCCTGATCACCGGCAGGATATTGCCGCCTCCTGGCCCAACAGTATCGACGATACACCTGCCCGCAGCGACTGGAGCTGGAAGCCGGAATATACGCTTGATAATATGACCCAAGAGATTCTGCATAATTTACCATCATACTGGAATAAAGAAACCGTTTAGCACCCCCCTGCAATGAAGCTGTCTGTCCTTTGCTTTTTTCTGATCTGCCTTATGAGCCGGCCTGCCTGCGCTCAACCCCAGAACGTGACCTCTGAGAGTGAGGGCGATCTGCTCATCAAAAATGTCATCGTTGTTGACGGAACAGGTGCGGATCGATATGATGCCAACATTCTTATTGAAGATGGACTGATCAAAAAAATTGGAATGTTCACAATCTCTGAAAATTTTACGGGCCAAATTATAAGTCTGGATGGCAAAATCGTCTCTCCCGGATTTATTGACTCTCACTCCCACGGCAAACCCCTCGAAACACCCCGATTCGATAATTTTTTGGCCATGGGCGTAACCACCATCACGCTGGGTCAAGACGGAAGCAGCCCCGGCATGAATCATCTCACATCCTGGATGAATCGCGTTGATGAGATCGGTACAGGGCCCAACATTATCCATTTTACAGGACACAACTCTCTTCGGGCTTTTGTCAACGCACCGAGACGTTCGGGCATTAGTCCAGAACTAATAGTGAGTATGCAGAATCAGCTTTCAAACGCGATATCAGCAGGATCATTTGGCCTTTCAACCGGACTTGAATATGATCATGGACGGTTTTCAGATCAGCACGAGCTCAACGAAATTGCAAGGCCCGTAGCTGCGTCCGGCGGAATTGTGATGAGCCACATGCGCAATGAAGATAATGATGCTATTGAACATTCTATCCGGGAATTAATAACCCAGGGACAGGAGTCAGGTGCCGCCGTTCATGCATCTCACCTTAAAATTGTGTATGCCAATGATCCTGCAAGAGCAGATTCCGTTTTAGCGCTGATGAATGAAGCCAGAGAATCAGGCCTTCAGATCACCGGCGATGTGTATCCCTACACAGCGAGCTATACCGGAATTTCTATTCTCTTCCCTGATTTTGCCCTGCCGCCCAACCATTATCAAAGTGTTGTTGAAAATCAAAGAGATGAGCTGGCGGCCTACTTGCGAAATAGGGTTAACAGCCGAAACGGTCCGGAAGCCACACTTTTGGGCACAGCTTCCTGGGCGGGTCAAACGCTGAAGGATGTTGCCGATTCATTGAATAAGCCATTTGAAGACGTACTGATTGACGATATCGGTCCAAACGGCGCCGGAGCCGCCTATTTTGTGATGAATGAAGATGTGATGAAACGCTTATTAACCGATCCTTTTATCATGGTCAGTTCCGATGGAAGCCCCACCATGCACCACCCGCGCGGCTATGGCAGCTTTGCCAAAATTATTAATGATTATGTTGAACAAGAAGGATTGCTCACGCTTGAGGAAGCAATACATAAGATGAGCGGTTTGCCCGCAAGAACTCTAGGATTATCCGATCCGTCAATGGTAGATACTCCGCGCGGCATCATAAAAGAGGGGTTTGCAGCCGACCTGTTAATTTTCGATCCGAAATATGTTCGCGACACGGCCACCTTTGAAAACCCACATCAGCTTGCCGAAGGTTTTGACTGGGTTTTTGTAAATGGCGTTGCAGTGATTGAAAATGGAGACCTAAATGAAAGGTTGCCAGGTGGAGTCATTCGAAGAAGGTAAACGCTCGGGCCACTATTAATCTAGCACCGAATTTTAAGTCAAGGAAGTGAGTTTTAATGTCTTATTACTTCATAAGATGTAATCTTACGGCTCACAGACATACAATTTTCGATATTTTAAATTTTGATCAAATGTTAGCGATGAATTTTTGCACATGATACACACTATACCTGCGTTTTATACTTAAACCCAATCGGATGAATTCCCATGAAAGAAAAGTTAACTCTTTCCATAGAAAAAGAGACTAAACTAAGGGCCAAACGCCACGCTAAAACCGTTGGGAAAAGCATATCAGAAATAGTAGAAGAGTATTTTAATAAAGTTTCTTCTACTGAAGAGTGGAGTCCGCCTGAAGGATCTGTTGTGGAGAAGTTAGCCGGTAGTTTACCCATTGATGACAATCGCTCTTACAAAGAGATCTTAGCGGATGGTTTGCAGAGAAAATATAACAAATATCAGAGGTGAGTAAGAGCAGTACCTTTTTAATAAAAAAAGGAATTCACAATGAGCAAACTATGCCTTTATGAACTCCTTAAGATAAGATTTTAATCTTGATAGCAGATGTAAACGTCAGAGCTTATTGAGGTCGCCTGACTCTCTTTCTGCTACTGCCGCTTTTCTTCCGTTTGCTGTTTCCACTGCTGGAGCCACGTCTTTTTTGTGATTGTCGCGGCTTCTGTTTTTCGGGAACCTCCGGGTGATGATCTTCAAGGGGGAAATCGTGCTCATTGATTATTGGAATCTTTTTACCGATCAGCTTTTCGATATCCCGCAGGTAATCTTTCTCAACGGCATCACAAAAAGAGAGAGCTGTTCCATCTGCACCTGCCCGTCCCGTTCGCCCGATTCTATGAACATATGTTTCCGGAATATTTGGAATCTCATAGTTTATCACATACTGTAGTTCATCCACGTCAATTCCCCTGGCGGCAATATCTGTGGCTACCAATACTCTTGTTTTTTGATCCTTGAAATTGCCAAGCGCTTTTTGCCTTGCAGATTGCGACTTGTTTCCATGAATGGCCTCAGCCTGTATATTTCTGCCATTCAGAAGCTTTACAACTTTATTTGCCCCATGCTTGGTTCGCGTAAATACAAGGGCAGATTTGATATCACTATCCAGAAGAACGTCAACAAGCAGATTCTTTTTGTTTCCTTTATCTACAAAATAGATTCCCTGCTGAATAGCCTCCACAGTTGGGTTCTCTGGGGTAACCTCAATTTTTACAGGGTTGTGAAGGATTGAGTTTGAAAGCTTTACAATTTCGTTTGGCATGGTTGCCGAAAAGAAGAGGTTCTGCCGCTTTTTGGGAAGAACCGCCAGTAATTTTTTGATATCGTGAATGAATCCCATATCGAGCATGCGATCGGCTTCATCTAAAACAAAAATTTCGATATTGGAGAGTGAAATAAATCCCTGGTTCATCAGGTCGAGCAGGCGGCCGGGAGTAGCCGTTAAAATATCCACACCCTGCTTTAGTTTCTTTACCTGGCTTTTCTGATTCACACCGCCAAAAATAACGGCTGTATTCAGGCCGGTATACCGACCGTAGCTTTGAAAACTATCATCAATCTGAATCGCCAGTTCGCGTGTAGGGGTAACAATCAGGCTTCTGATATTTCTGTTTCTGTCCCTGTTCTTGTTTTTACTGAGGTTTTCCAGGATCGGAATAGCAAAAGCGGCTGTTTTTCCGGTTCCGGTTTGAGCGCACCCCAAAAGATCGGTTCCTTTGAGCGCCACCGGTATAGCTTGGGATTGAATAGGTGTGGGCTTGGAGTATCCTTCTTCTTTTAAAGATCTGAGGATTGGATCTGTTAAATGCAGTGATTTAAATGTCATATAGTGTATAAAATGAAAAAAGCCCGCTTTCAAATTAAAAGCCGGGCTTAAAAATGTGAACTGTAAAGTACAGAATATATATGACAACCCTTGCGATACTTATCAGGGCAACAGGATTTTCCCGAAGGATCCCTTTGGTAGAACCCCGGAGCACCGCTTCGGAACATCAGCGCTCAGATCTATAATAGAAAGCCGCGAAACTAACTAACAGATAAGGATTGGAAATCGAATTTAAGGCAAGCCACCCAAAGTAACGAAGCACTGCTTCGGAACAGCAACGCTCAGATTTAAAACCTCTTCCTAAATACCTAAAAAAGGGCAATTTCGAAAACTGCTCATTCTCTATGAGTCGGGGCGACAGGATTTGAACCCCGAAGCACCGCTTCGGAACATCAAGGCTCGGATCTACACTAAAAAGCCACAAAGCTTACGAACTGATCAAGCCGGAAAACGAATTTAAAGCAAACCCTTAAAGAAACGAAGCACTGCTTCGGAACATCAGCGCTCAGATCTAAAACCTGTTCTTAATAAATTTTAAAAAAATTCGAAAACTGCTCATTCTCTGTAAGTCGGGGCGACAGGATTTGAACCTGCGACCTCATCGTCCCGAACGATGCGCGCTACCGAGCTGCGCTACGCCCCGATCTTTAGATCTTCAAAAAAATACAGATTTTCGTAATAATTTTGAATCAAACTCTCTCTATAATCTCATTCAAAAAGAATGGTTCCAAAGTTTCCATAATCATGAAAATTAGTTTCATAGGGCTGCCAAGACCAGGGAGTCATGCCGTAATCATAATCGATTCTATAAAAATTAGCCTTCCATTTTGTTCCTGATACTGGGAATATATTTTCCAGTGGATGAAGAACTTTAAACGGGATGAATATTTCGGCTGTCCAGGATTCAATTTTCGCACCGCTCTCCTTTTCACCGCCCTGAACAGATGTCTTATGATGAATGTATCGGTCATGCTCAACGTGATAGCTATTGGCAAATGGAATCCAATGCAGAAGCTCTCCCTCTATATTTGAAACAATCAGGGGTAGTTCATAATTGAGCGGAGAAACTTCATACTCAAAATAGTGTGGCCGTGAATCATCCGTCCAAAGAAAAATCTCCACCACATCTTCGTACCATAGCTCTTCAAAATCTGACTCGAATGTTGCGCTGAGCACTTCATCCTCACTCTGAAACAAAAAGTACATCCCCTTTTCTGAATAAAGTACTTTTAACCGTGTAGACAATCCATTCGTCCTATCATGATTTGCACGCTGATCCAGATTGATCCATTTGGCCTGATCCCAGTTCTCATGACTACCGTCACCCACTACTGTAAAGTCTTTGGTTTGCTTTACCAACATCATTCCATCCCCCCCAAATTCCGAATGTTTGTTTTGTGATTGGCAGTTGCTGTAAACCATCATCAAAAACAAAACTGCCACTACTGTTTGCAGGCTTATTCTTTGTTTATTTTTCTTGAACATATACCCGCTCGCTCAAATTTATTTCTGTGAATGCACCGCAATTCTATTCCCTTCGGTATCTTCAAAAAGGCCCATAAAACCAATATCCGGCGAAATTTCCGTTCTTTCCTGCAGAACTTTTCCACCAGCTTCTTCAACCCTGTTTATCTCTGTTTCAACATCAACTGATGAAAAATAGATAAGGGTCCCTTCATAGCTGGGCACATAGTTTTCATCCTGAATCAGTGATCCTCCTGCTCCTTTCCCAGATGCATCCCAGGGAAACCATGCCATCAATAATCCGCCAAAATCCTGTTTTTCCAGGGCCACATCAAAAACATGGCTATAGAATTGTATCGCTCGGTCCATATCCCTTACAGGTATTTCAAACCACCCTACAGTTACTGACTTACCTTTAGAAACCATCCTTCATCCTCCGTTTTTAAATGATTGGATAAACTTCTCCCTGCCAGATAGTAAGAAATATTATGGTTCAATTCATCAGTCTTAAGAATCTTGTTTTTGTAAACAAACCACGTTTCACCTGCCAACAAAATGCTGGTTTTGATTCAAAATTTACTCCATCTGCTAGTAACTCCATTTCAATTGAAAGAAGAGTAAATTTGAAGTATCCAGCACATTATCAAAAACATGACCTTTTAATGCCTGCATTAGTATCGTTAGATCAATATCCTGACTCAATGAATAGCTCATTTGTGGGATAAAAATAAAAAGAGATCGGTCAAAACTTGCCATCGTGCTGAACGAAGTGCTCAATAAAGGAGTAACCGGATAGTTTCCGCTCATAAACAGGCCGGTTTTGGCGATAAATAGATTATCGGCGCTTGGTGGCTGAATAAGATTTGCCAGGGGAGCGTTTACTTTATCAAAACCGCCATTATAGAGCATCTCGCCACGCAAATAGAGTGAGCTGGGCATCATGTAATCGAAACCCACGGTGGCGGTCAATGTCCACGGGTTATCCAACAGATCTTCTTCAGGAAGAAAAAAGCTCATTTCTCCTTTGAAACCGGCGTTTTGAATATAGCCAGCCCATCCTGCTCCAATTACAAACTGACCCAGGTAGTGGCCGCCCAAAAATTGCATATCGTAATTTCCCCAGTTTGTGCGCAACATCCCCGCCAGCACCATTTCATCAAACTCATCGGCCATTCTAAAACCGATTTGCACGCTCGACCCAAAACTCCAGTTATACTGAGCCAGCAAAGCATCCACACCGGGTCGCTCCTCATAATCAAAATCAAGAAACGCGTAGTTGTTAAACAAGTCATTCGGGCTCCAGACAAATGTACGAGCCCAGTTAATCCGCTGCCGGCCCGCGTGCAGCTCAAAATCACCACTGTAATAGCTGGCATAAAATCGGTCAACCTGCGACTGCATTACCGACTCTTCCGTATCAAACCAAATCCATGTGGCATCAACAAAACCAGAGTCCATTTCATAAAACTCAGAAATAAAGGGTGTATTTTTGATACTGTATCCGCTGATGAGTCTTGTGCGCATATCCGCTTTGAATTCAAAACTGTTTGAGAAAGACCAGTCCGTCTCCAAACGGTTCTGCAGGCTGTTATCGTAGCGAAATGTGGAAAAACGATCGTCAAATGATAGCTGGCCCAGCTCCTTGAAATAGCCGCCCACGTCTAATATACTGCTGATCTGTGCATTTGATACCGTATTTGTCGTTAAAAGAATGAGCACAATTTGAAACAGTCTACTCACTCTCTTAAAAGTGCATAAACTGATTACTGGTTGTTGGGGGTTGTCTTTGCTAAGTGTTGAACACGGGTTATCTCTTTTCATCTGAATCTATTTTTCCGTCAACCAGCGTTATTACTCGCCTTGCACGATCAATCACCCGTTGATCATGGGTTGAAAAAACGAAAGTCATCTCTTCTCTTTGGTTCAACTCCAGCATCATGTCCAGCAGCTCTTTGGTGGATACGGAGTCGAGATTTGCAGTGGGTTCATCTGCCAATACGAAATCGGGCTTTGACGCCAATGCCCTTGCAACAGCCACTCTCTGCTGCTGTCCGCCCGAAAGTTCTGAAGGCCGCTTGTCTATTTTATCTTCCAGACCTACCTCTTTTAAAAGCTCAATGCTTTTTTTGTGATATTCCTCAGCAGGGCGACCCTGCATTTGCAAGATAAAGGAGACATTTTCAACGGCGGTAAGCACCGGTATTAGATTATAGGATTGAAACACAAATCCAATGTGGTTTAGCCTGAAGTCAATCAACTCCCTATCGGATAATTTGTTCAGCTCAGTTCCGCGGATGATCGTTTTCCCTTCAGTTGGCTCGTCCAGACCGCTTATAATGTTTAATAGCGTGGTTTTACCAGATCCGGATGGTCCCACAATCGCCGTAAACTCACCTTTTTCGATGGTCAGATCGATACCCCGAAGTGCATGCACAGGTACCTGATCCTGATTGTAAACCTTGGTTAACCCTTGAGTTTGTATAACAGCCATAATGTTTAATTAAATTTTCGTATTGCTTCTACAGGATTTAGCTGTAGTGTTTTCCATGCGGGATAAAGTGCAGAAAGCAACGCCGCTACTGCGATAAACAGCGTAATGTTCAAATAGTACACAGGAGGAAGAGATGGATAAATGGTTGTGCCAAAGCCATAGCTGTTCATTGCGCTGGCAAACGCGTTCAGGTTTATACCGTACAGTTCAAAATATCTGATTGTAGACCAGCTTAAGAAAAGGCCAACAGGTGTTCCAACAATTGTTAAAAATAAAGTTTCCCATACAATCATGGAAAATACACGCGCTTTATTCATCCCAATTGCCCTCAACATACCCAGCTCTCTTGTTCGCTCCAGAACGGCCATCAGCATGGAGTTGATAATGCTGAAGACCAACGCAATAATCACGATAATCATAACGATATACATCGTCAGATCCATCATATTAAACATCATCCGCAGCTCAGGAGCTAGTTCACCCCAGGACTGAATCATGAGATCCGGAAATTGCTCTTCAATCTGTTCCGCATAGTTTTCCGCTTTACTGATGTCATCAACCGTTAATTTTATATGATGAACTTGGTTGTCTAGACCCAGCAGCCGGTTCAGATCATTTTGTGCAACAAACACATTGGTTTCATCATAGGGATCGCTGAACGTATCAAACATACCGGCTACTCGAAATGCACCCCCGGTTATTTCCCCATCAACATCCTGGAAGCTCAGTACAATTCTCGATCCCATCTCAATATTCAGGCGTTTGGCAAGTTTTTGGCCGATTAAAACAGGGTTTCGTTCACTCGAAAGTCCTGGCATTGAGCCATCCAGGATATATTGTTCAACCACATGAGCTGTGTCTGCCACAATGCCGTAAATGCTGGCCCCATAACTACTTCTTGAGCTTTGAACCAGTCCATTCGTCATGCTTTCCGCTTCAATTTTTTCGACGAATGCTAATTTTTCAAGCTCACTTACAACTACTTCGGAATTTGGAATGTAGTACTCGGGACTGTACAAATCGTTGAACTGTGGCTCGATTATTTCAATATGTGGTACCGACAGTTTGAGGTGATTATCCAGATATCCTTGTGTTAGGCCTGCAAATAGTCCCGATAAAAATATACCCGCCCAAGTACCCAGTACTACAGCAATGATCACTACTGCGCTTCGGGTTCGATTCCTCCAGACGTTTTTCCAGCCGAGTTTTATAATATTACCGGTCATATCAGGCCCTCATCGCGCTTACAGGATTTAGTCTGCTTGCACGCAGAATTGGAATAGTGCAAAAGCATACCGTTATGATAAAGATGACCAATGCCTGGGAGAAGAAGAGCGAGGGTTCCGTTGAGAATGGAAGTTCCGCTTTTAATCCAAATTCCTGGGCGTACTCAGCCATATCTCCACTAATCGGGATGGGGTTTATATTGAAATACCACGCTATCGGCAGGGCCAGTAAAATCCCTGCTACGCTCCCAAGCATAGAAATTATAAAGATTTCAATTGACAAAATTCTGGCAATCAGATTACGAGGAGTACCCACAGACAGCATGATCCCAAATTCATATTTTCGCTCCGCTATCATCATCAGTACGGTACCCAATATTCCAAACCCAACCACCATGTATAGAACTGCAAGCATGATGTATCCACTGATGCGATCTATATCGATTGACTGCACCAGCTCAGGCAGCATTTCGCGCCATCCCATTATCTCATAGGTATTCCCCGGTAAGTTTTGCCTGAGGCTCTGTATAGTCGGTTCAATGTCATCCGAATTATCAAGCATCAGGGCAATGGTTGAAAGCCTGCCTTCAGCAGCCAGGAATTGCTGGGCCGTAGTAATGGGTAGCATTACCAGAGTTCTGTTTAATTCCGGATTGATTAGCGAAATGGTTCCTTTTACCGGGTAAAGGCCCGTCGCACTCATTCCGCGAAAGCCTTGCCCAATAAGAACCAGGCTATCCCCAACCTGCAGATTGAGCCGCGGCAGCACGTCCTTACCGACCAGCACTGCTTTTTCATCATTGTCTTCGAAATATCTACCGGAATCAAGATTCTTTTCCGGCTCAATAATCTTGTTCTCTGCATTTATGTCGATTCCCATCACCATCACTGGTCGACTCTGCATTTTTCCCGCTCCAAGTGCAAATGATTCAATTCGCGGAACAACGGCAGTAATTCCTTCCTGCCTGTTCAGCGTTTCCATCAGTGAATCTGAAACAGCCAAACTGTTGTTAATCGTCTGCTCGTCCCAATATCCCTCTGAATGAACCTGAACATGCCCTGAAAATGATCCCACAGTTGTGCTGATCATCATGTCGTATTGACCTTCCTGCATAGAACGCATTACTGCGGAGAGTAATACCGCAACGACAATGGAAGACATCGTGATCAGCGTTCGACGCTTATTCCGCCAAATATTTCTCCATGCCAGTTTTAGCGTGAGCATATCATTCTACCCGTTTCATATTTTGAAGACTGAAAAAACGCTCATTCAGATTCACATTAAACTCGATATCATCATAAATAATCACCGTTTTATGACCCTCTTCATCCATTGGATACATTTCCATCCGAGCGGGCAGCAAGCGCCCCCCGATCTCCCGTATTTCCGAGCTCTCCATTAACCGAACAAGCTCACCATTTTCGTCATAAAATTCAGATCGAAGCTGCAGGTATTCTTCCTTAGATATAAAGACCACAACATTATCCCATACAATCGGAGCGTCTTCCCTTGGCGTCATAATTATTTTATGTGCCTCATACCCGTTTATGGTACTGTCCCCTGCGAAACTGTGTACGTAATCAACCACAATAGACGACTCCCGGACCAGGTCGTTGTTATCAAAATCGGAACCCATCCACGACTGACTCATCATTGATGGCGGCATTTTAATGGTTCTGTTGATGTCTGGAAGCCAGTTCCAAATCTCATTACCGCGTTTTAAAAATGCCGATCCCTCATCACGTGCCGGAGCCGTAATCAGAATCAGGCTGTACTCCTGCCCCAAGCTCCATGCTTTCATCGATACGCTGCGTTCCCAGTCGGGTCTCACAATTTCCATCGTCATATTAGCAACAGAACTCTCTCCCTGCAGTTTGTCATTGGCTCTTTGAACCACTTCGGTTGCGCTCTGCCCAAAAACAGGTACCGAAATCGTTGCTGATAACAATAAAACAGTAAATAATCTTTTCACGATAACCTCTTTTTGATCTGTTCTTTATTTGTATCCCATTCACTTATTAACTCTTCCATTTTAAGCTCCATCCATCTGTAGAAAAGGGCTGTCTCATCCAGCCATTTCAGCAGATCATCATCTCTGCTTTTTAACTCTTTGGCCTGCTTAAAAAGACCTACAAATTTCTCCATGAGGTCCAGCCTGCTCGCTGTAATATCTCCAATACTTATCTTACTGGCCCTGTAGTATGTTTTGCGGTCGCCTGGGTACGTGGTTTGCTCAATTAAGCCGGTTTGCAGCAGCTGTTTTACATTCGTGCTAATGCTGCCCTTACTCGCCTGCAATTTTTCTCGTATTTGATCGAACGAAACAGCATCCTCATCACAAATCAATAAGTATCCAAAAATACGGCCCGCCATTCTTGTTGTGCCAAATTGCTCAAACAGAAGTCCTGATTCCTCTATGTGTTGTAATTTTTTTGTGTCCATATTTCAATATAGCAAAAGTTTTTTTAGTTCACTACAAAATGAACTAAAAAATTATTTACTGGTTACGACCCGTCAATAACTTTTAGATCGTATCCAAAAACTCTCTTAAAAAAGCTTATCTTTCGGCCCTCTTAAATATTAATCTATTCGCTTTTATGAACGTCTCCATTAATTCAGAAACAGGCCGTTTACAGGGAGTTATTGTGCATACACCCGGACGCGAGGTATCCCTGGTAAATCCAACAATTAAAGAAGAACTTCTTTTTGATGATATCATCTTTGAGAATGATGCCCGCACTGAGCATCAGGATATGCTAAATGTTTTTCGGGCTGCCATGCCGGAAGATGGCCAGATCTTGGAAATTCTTGACCTTGCAACAGCCTGTTTTGATGATGAAGATGTTCGAAGGGAGTTTATAGATCTCATGATTGATGAACTGCCATCAGAGAATCTTCATACCATCCGCAAAGATTTATTAAATCTGGATGCGGAAACCCTCGTTCGATTTGTTTCTGAAGGCACCATTGGAGGGCCTTTTAGCCTGCACCCTGCCCCCAATCTTCTTTTTACACGCGATTTGGCAGCGGTTGTTGGCAATAATATTATTTTATCCAGGGCAGCCAAACAGGCCAGGGCACGTGAATTTTTATTGATCAGAACCGTTGTAAAACACCATCCGCTGTTCTCCGCTGTTCGGGGTAATATTATTTCGATAAGTAAAGATCAGTCGATTGAAGGAGGGGATGTTTTAGTCGTAAACGACAAAATTGTGCTGATTGGAATGAGTGAGCGCACCTCATTTAGCGGCCTCATGAACGTGGCCGATCAGCTGTTATCGAATGGTGTGGAGCATGTTCTCGCCATTGATATTCCTAAGCAACGATCATCCATGCACCTCGATACCATTTTCACATTTACAGATTCGAACGAATGTGTGGCTTATCCCCCGGCTATCACTCAAAAAAAATACAATGTGGTTGATCTTTTTTCCGGAGGCACCCATGTTCGAACAAGGCAGTGCCCCTCTTTAAAAGAAACTTTAGAAGAGTTAACCGGTGAAACATTCACTTTTATGAATTGTGGAGGCGACGATCCTGTTACTCAACATCGTGAACAATGGACAGACGGAGCAAATTTATTTGCACTCGCTCCAGGAGTTGTCATTGGATATGGCAGAAATACTGAAACATTTAAAACCATGCAGGCTCATGGATACAGACATCTTGGGCAGTACGAATTCATATCCAAGTACAAAAACAAGGAGCTTAAACCTGGTGAAAAAATAGCTATCAGCTTTGAGGGTCACGAGTTATGCAGAGGGCGTGGAGGTGCTCGCTGTATGACGCTTCCTTTCTCAAGGAAATAACATTTTTAATCAATCGTTGTAAATTTCAAAAATCTCACATTGGCTGAACAACCTCAACCCACGGAAATCTATTCAGACTTTTCTGAACCGTTACCCAGAGAAAATAAAAATAAGCTTACTCCCAGAGCGATTATCAAACATACGGTTCTTTTTATTCTCACATTTGCTTCTGTAACCTTTGTCGGGGCATTTATGTGGGTAGGGCAAACCGCCAATATTGAATCTTTTTCAGACCTTTTGCCCGAAGGAGCCCTATTTGCCGCCCTTCTTCTGGCATTTCTTGGCACGCATGAATTTGGCCACTATTTCGCAGCTCTTTATCATAAAGTAAAGGTAACGCTGCCCTATTTTATCCCTATCCCACTTGGTATTGGCACATTTGGAGCCGTCATTAAAATTGAAGAGCGTGTACGTGATTCAAAAAAACTGTTCGATATCGGTATCAGCGGACCCATCGCGGGCTTTATCGTATCGCTTATAGTTCTGCTTATAGGATTTGCCACACTGCCCGGCCCCGAATTTATTGAAAATTTCGCAGGTCACGATGAAACCATAAGCTATATCCAGGAAAACGGGACGTTCCCTGAAACCCCTATCCAGTCTGCGCCGGAAGCACAAACCATTATGCTTGGCAACACACTTCTTTACTCTTTCTTGGCAAGTTTTTTTGAAAACGTACCGCCCATGTACGAAATGTATCACTATCCGTTCCTATTCGCGGGATGGCTGGGATTATTTTTTACAGCCTTAAACCTTACTCCAATAGGTCAGCTTGATGGCGGTCATATTCTTTATTCTTTAATTGGATATGAGCGTCACAAAAAAGTTGCTCGTATTGCCTTTGGGGGATTAACCGCTCTCGCAGGTATAGAGGCCATTCCTTTCTTATACCTAAATATTGAAGGCTGGGTGCCGGCTTATGGCCTCTCTTCTATCTTGTTATGGGGACTAATATTGCTGTTTTTAATCCGAAAGGGGTTCAATAACGACACAACATGGATCGTTCCCGTTTGGTTTTCGTCGCTTTTAACCTCTGTGATTTACCTTTTTGTGACATCCGGATTTGAGCAGGCCGGATCGCTTATCTGGGTATTTTGGAGCTTTATTATTGTCTATTTTATAAAAATAGAACATCCACCCGTAATGATTCAGCGTGAACTGAGTCCAAACCGTAAAAAACTAGGCTGGATCAGCATGGCCGTTTTTGTGCTATGCATCAGCCCAACACCAATTTATTTCTTTAATTAATCCATAGTTATGACCAAACGATTCACGATTTACACAGCCATCATTTTTCTCTTCATATTTCTGCAAGCCTGCAGCAGCGATGAAGCGCAGCCTGCTATTGATGAGAATCTTTCAATTAGCGAACAGATAGACCTTTTAATTGAGAATGACGATTATCAAACCGCGCTCGACATTTTAGAAGATTTAGACCAGGACGATCCGGAAATTCAAACACTACGGGAGAAAACTCATTTAAATTACGGGCTTCACAGCATGAGTACGTTTGATGAAACAGAAATGCGCACCCGCATGAACAACGCCCTGTCCCAGTTTACCGAGGTGCTTCGCATTAATCCGGAGAACAGTGTAGCGCGGGGACAAATAGAGCAGATTATGGGAATTTATGCAACTATCCCAAACCGGCAACCCGAACCCGAGGTTCTGGAAGGTCTGCGAGACGTTGGCTTTGATTACTAAATCACCTTTCTTTGAGAAGTGGACTCTATTGTTCATCTTTACATAGACATTCACCTAAGCAAATAGAATAACTTTTACAGCCATACTTAATTGAGTTCAAAAAAAGAGCAAAAAGGAAAAAAATCTCCCGTTACAATAAAAAACAGAAAAGCGAGGCACGACTATCATGTGCATGAGACCTTTGAAGCCGGAATTGCACTAAAAGGAACGGAAGTAAAATCGATACGTGCTGGTAAAGCCAGCCTGCACGAAGGGTTTGCCTACCTTCACAATGGTGAAGTATGGCTAAAAAATATGTATATCAAACCCTACGAATTTGGCAGTTATTACAATCATGATGAGAGAAGAGATCGAAAGTTACTGCTCAAGAAAAAAGCGATTCGCGAAATTGATAAACAGATCAACCAGAAAGGATTTACCCTCATACCTCTAAAGCTCTACTTTAAAGGAGGCTATGCTAAGATTCTGATTGGCCTGGCAAAAGGAAAAAAACAGTTTGATAAGCGGGAAGATATCAAACAGAAAGATGTTAAAAGAGAACTGGACAGGAAAATAAAAGGCACTTACAAAGTAAACCTGTAGCCAAAGTTGTTAGCAACATCATAGATAAAAAAAGGGCGCAATTATATACGCCCTTCTTTATTGTTTACAAGGTAAACGAAAATCAAGAAAACAACTTATTCTCTACTGCTCTTCACCCTCGTTTGCTTCGAGTTTACTTTGCAGTCTTTCCATTAATTCTGGATCCTGCTGAGCACCCATTACAACCATTCTGTATCGCTGCATGGTTAAGCCATTCTCTTCCATTTTTGCAGACATCTCCTGTTCTGCCTCGCCCTGAATTTCCATCAGTTTTGGCTGCATACTTTGAATAATTGCCATCTCTTCGTCTGTAATCTCAACCTGATCTGCCATTTGGGGATTTTGCATGGCCATCATCATTTGCTGGAAACGCTCCATAGATATTCCCTCTTCTTCAAGGGCTGAACCGATTTTTTCCTGAGCTTTTACCTGGATTGGTTCAAGTTCTCCTATGGTTGCGGCAATTTGTTCAATTTCTTCATCGCTAACATCCGAGGAAGTTGGGAGGTCAGGCATTTGGGGTTGCTGCTGCTGAACTTGAGCAAACAACATTCCGGTACTAAGTAAAAATATGGCGAAAGTTAACGCCGCTTTGTTAATAAAAGTCATTAAGCTAATTATTTATTTAGATTGGTCTATCTTGTTAACCTTAGAGGATAAAAAATAGTATATGTTTCCTAAAATCCGCTTTTTAAACCTCAATATCAAAAAAGGGGAAAGAAAAGAGGGTTCCCTGTAAGCCGAATTCTGTACCCCAACTTGAGGCCGGGGCGGTAATCATTTATCTGGTCTCAAGTGTTGCCACTGAGATCTGAGCGCTCCACCCGGATGTATAGCGACAAGAGGCGCACACCCTGCACGAACTTGCACCCCGTGAGGTTTACCCTGCCTTTGGTGTCGCCACCAAAGCGGTGAGCTCTTACCTCACCATTTCACCCTTACCCCAACGTATTGAGGCGGTTTGTTTTCTGTGGCACTAGCTGCCCCATTACAGGACCTTCCCGTTAGGAAGCACGGTTCTTGTTGGTGTTCGGACTTTCCTCCCCCCGGCAAAACCGGAGAGCGATTACCCGGGAACCCATAATTCTATTTTTGGTAACGATTTAGAAACGCCTGTATTACAACTGAAGCTGTTTTTTTGCCTCTTCGAAAAAGGAGGGATCTACAACAATTCGGCCACTATTTTCATCAATAATAATTTTATTCTTACGTCGAACTTCTACCTGTGTCTGTGGTGGTAGTGCCATACCCAAAGCAGCACCTTTTTCCATAGCAACAACGGCGATTCCGTTTGTAAGACCATCTCTTAGCCTTTTGTAGCTGCGGATGTATCGCTTATCGAGTTCTTCTTCCAGCTCCTCTCGTTTTTCAAGTAGCTTCTCCTCTTCAGCTCTCGTGTTGTCGATAACTTTATCGAGATTTTCCTTTTTATCTTCATGCAGAGACTTTGTATCGGCAAGTTTATCTCTATTCTCTTCGAGTTCTGCCTCAACCTCTTCCACCCGTTTTTCAATTTCTTCGATTCGGGAAATAGCATTCTCTACAAATTGCTTTTGTGCCTCAATCTCTTTGGTGAGAGCGTCATATTCACGATTATTCCGAACAGTTAACTGCTGTTCTTCATATTTCTTTGTCTTATCGTGAGATGTTTCCATATCAACCTCAAGCTTCTTTTTTTCAGCTTTCAGGCTGTCGAGCTCTTCTTCGAGACGGTTTATTTTAGCCTCGTATCGGTTGATGTTGGTTTCAATATCCAATACTTCTTCGGGTAAATCACCACGAAGTTGTCGAATTTCATCGATTCGGCTGTCGATGTATTGTAAATTTGCGAGTTGCTGGAGTACCTCTTGCATTATAATTTACGAGTATTTAGATGTTTTTATTTTCAAATTCCGTTACGTACACCTTCATCGGGTTTGTAACATGTTCGGTTGCTTCAACAGTCAGTAATTCAAAGGCTTCGGCTAATTCTTTCCTGATGGCTTCCACTACCGGAAATTCTGTTTCGTAGTGACCTGCATCAACCAAAAGGAATTCAGATTTTTCAGTAAAATAATCATGGTACTTCACATCAGCGGTTACAAAAGCATCTGCACCTGCACGCATCGCTTTCTCTTTTAGAAATACACCTGAGCCGCCACAAACGGCTACTTTCTTTATATGTGTAGCTTTACCGGAATATCTTACTGAGGGTACGTCGAGAGCGCGGCACACAAGATGCAGAAATTCATCCACGGTAATTCCCTGATCGGGATATTCGCCGGTTACGCCCATGCCAAAATTATTGGTAGGCGTGGCCATCTCGATTTCCTGAAAACTCCCTTTCTTCATTAGTCCCTCTTTTTCAAGGGCGTTTTTCAGCTGCGATACATTGTGCTGATCGATAATCGCTTCAAAATGTTTCTGACCACCTTTTCTGCCGTCTACTTCGTAAAAGTGAGCCTCCTCGGCCGAGTAGTAGTTCAACAGTTTCAACACCGCTTCATTATCTTCGTAATCGGTGGTTAGAGAAATTTTTCGGCTGATTGTGTATTGACGATCTAAAAATTGAAGATCGTCGAGCCCTAAATTGTTGGCAAGTACAAAAGAAACACCGTCGAGGGCTGCATCCAGGTTTGTGTGAGCAGAAAGCAGTGCAATATTATTGCGGATCATTTTGTAGATAATGCGCCCCTGCTCATTGGTAGGATTGATAGCTGAAATTTTATTGAAAATGAGCGGGTGGTGCGAAACAATAAGTTCACACTTTTTCTCAAGGGCTTCTTCAACAATTTCTTCGGTTACGTCAAGACAAACCAGCATTCTGGAAACGGGTGATGAAGGATCTCCAACAAGCAGACCTACATTATCGTAGCTCTGTTTTATACCCGGTGGTGCCCATTGGTGGATAAAATCTTCAATATGACGCACCTGAGTATTCATACTTATTTCCCCCTCTTTATCCGCTTAGCTGTTGTGAAGCTGTTTATACAAAGATAAACTAAGCGGTTCATCGAATTGCGTGTTGACGTTTTCTGTAGTACCATTGTTTTTTTCACAGACGGTAAAAATACGAATGATTTGCCTCCATTGAAAACTGTTTTTCTCAAATTTTTTATTTCTTAAAAAGAAAAACCCGGCCTGATATTTTTCCAGACCGGGTTTTGAAGCTGAGTATGATGAAAATCAGAATCCTTTTCTGGGAACCCGGGGTGCTAAGGAGCTGTCACGTCCGCCTCGACTTTTACCCGTACCACTTGAAAATTGATAATTGATTCTGAACCAGAAAGGTATGGCAGACATATTGATGATCCCTTCCGAACGGCTTTGAAAATCCGTCGCACTAATTTTACTTCCTTCATACGTAAAGCTTTTTGAAAACGGCAACCCTGTAACGATGCCTGCTTTTAATCCATTGCTGAACGATTTTTCAATAGAGATAAAGTAGAGTGCATCGCTGAACACAGACCGCTGTATTTTTGCCTGCGGGCTTGAGTATTGAAATTGAGCAGAAGCTGTAAATCCATTCCCAAAACCGGTATATGCTGTAAGCCCGGAATCATAGGCTAAAGCACGACGTGTGTTGAATCCATTAGCTGTGGCGTGCTCACCTGAGGACGAGCGAACTTCAAATAAACGAAAGAATGGCTGAAAACCAGACCTGCTGCCCATATTGATTGATCCTGACAAACGGACACCCTTTTGTTCAACGTCACCCAGATTGTGCCACTTTAATTCATAGACACCACTGGGCCTGAATGCCGCCAACATGTGGATCGCATCGGTTTGATGTGAGTAAAATAAACCGGCAGTCAGGAAACTGTTTCCGAATAAAAGAGAGTACTCCAGGTTCACATCGTTTTGGAATGATGGGTTCAACATGGGATTACCTCTGCTTGATCTGTAAGGGTCGTCGAAATTTTGAGACGGATTCAACTGATAAAGATGTGGATATTGCACTGAGCGCCGGTATGAAAGCCGAACATTTTGTGATGTTTCAGGGATTCTATATCGGATCGAAGCATTTGGAAATAAAGCCACAATGTGATTTTGATCGGATGATTGCAATCCATAGGATACAGATTCAACCCGCATTCCGCCCTGAAGATCAATCAGCGAAGAGTTATATGTAAATGACCCATAGCCGGCAACGTTGTCATCCAGATATTTAAAATCACTGATTTCTTCATCCGTCATACGCATGGTTTTTGCCTGAAGGCCGCCTTCTATCGTCAGTCTGTCGGTCAACGGTTGCCTGAAATCCGCTCTCACCCGATGAATTTGCTGGTTTGCCCTCATCATGTTCTGAATATTATCACCTTCCTGATGATGAATGTAGGTAACAGAATTTGTGGTGTTCAATGTTTGTCTGGCGGCATCAAACGAAAGTTTTCGGCCGTTTTTCCCATCCGGCTGATAGTTGTAAAACACGGAATAAAATTCACTGCGGTTCGAATCATCGTCAATCTTGTCGGATGACCATAAGCCGGGTTCTTCTCCATACATTTTCGTTTCTGCAGTACCACTGTTTTCCTGAGAGTAGGGGTTGTACCATCCGTAAAAACCGAGTTCATGGCTGCTGTTTATAGCATAGTCCACCCCATAATGAAATTTGTGTGACCAATACTGCTGCCGCACGTTTTGAACGCTGTTCCATTCTGTTTCAAAAGCCGATCGTTCGGATTTTTCCGTCACGTCGAAATAACTGAACTCACCATTGTAGGATGTAAAGAGGTTTAGCCTTCCCCTGCCGTAATTCACACTGTAAGCAGGAAAAAGATATTTTTCGGAATTTGTTGTTGGTACGTCAATATTCAGGTGTCCGCTGAGCGAATATTCCGGCTGCTTCTTTAGAACAATGTTAAGAGCTCCGGTTACTGATGCATCGAAACCGGCAGGTGGCATATTTAAGATATCCACCCTGTCGATTTGTGAAGAGTGAAGCTGGCTCAAAAAACTTCTGTCCCGTTTCTTGCCATCCACAAAAATGATGATATTCTGACTGCCTTCCAGAGAAATATTTTGCATGATATCAACATCTATACCGGGAATGAATTTCAGCAAATCCGTGCCCGATGTTGAGGCGCTCACCAGGTTTTCGTTTACATAGTAAGACGTTCTGTCTGCGGAGGGTCTTGCCGTAACTTCACCCAGTACCGTAATTGATTCATGCATCAAAAGTGCAAAGGAAAGGGGAATTTCTCCTAGCTCAATTGCGCCTTCAGCTCCGGCATCAATCTGTTTGTAGTACGATTCATAACCCATTGCACTTACTCGGAGAATAAAGTTCCCAGAATCAGAAATTCTCAAACTGAACAAGCCGTCAATGTCGCTAACTGTACCTTCGATCATGTTGGTTTTGGTTGAATCCAAAAGTACAACATGAGCGAATGGCAGAGGTGCATTTTCTTCGCTGTCTGTCACGGCTCCTGTAATTAGCACATTGGGCTGTGCCTGAAGAGACGGGGCAAGAAAGATCAAAATGAGTAAAAAGGTTGCTGCCGATAGGGTCTGTTTGATTATATGTTCCGTTTTCATGATCGCTCTCCGTTACTTTTGTTTTTGGGTTGTTTACTGCTTCTGATGAAAGTTCGGAGAGAGCGAAATCGGGAACAACAGAGAGGGACAGAGAACAAGAATTTGCTATGAATAGCAATCAGAGAGCGGTTTAATTGGTATAAACGGTAAGGTTTTGTGATGAACGGTTACGGTGCATCCATCACAATTGCCACGACAACACAGAAAATCACGGAGACTCAATGTTTTTATGCGTTATGACATCGATAGCCAACTGAATTCTTTTCCGGGGATTTATCCGTATTGTTTAAAAAGATTCCGAAATGTTCCGGTATGCCTTCTGGAGACAGGAATTTCTTTCGAAATCTTCGGGATATTGAGGCGAAAACCGAGAGCGTTACCGTTGGCTTCTTCAACTTTTTTCAGGTTTACAATAAATGCCCTGTGCGTTCTCATCAGAAATGGAAAATCAGACAGTTGATCCTCCACACTGCTGATAGAACAGCGAATTACCTCCTTTATGAGTTCACCTTCCCTATGCAGATAAAAATTCACATAGTTCCCATCCGATTCAGCATACAGAAACTCTGAAGGGTAAAAACTCATCTCTTCGTTTTTAAGTGGAGAATCGATGCATATGAATTCTTCACCGACACCATTTTCTGCTGCAGGTTCCCGGTCATTTGGAGAGTGTGTCAGTTTTGTTTGAAAAAGCTGATTGATATTAATTGCCGTGAACAGATAAAGGGGTATTCCGGCAATCAGATATGTACCGATGAATGAACCGGCCAGAGTTTCCAGATTCCATCGGTCTGCAGGCTGTTCAATCAGAAATGCCATAAAATAGATTGTCGTACCCATTGCAAAAACAACGATAAAAACAGAGAGTAGTTCTTTGATGAAATTCCACTCTTCCGTGTTTGAAAAAAAACCGGCCTTCTTCATCAAATAAATCATCAAAAAAGCAGTAAGTCCCACCCCTGCACAGTACGCAGCCATCGTCATTTCATAGCTTAAAAAATATCCGGGATGGGTTTGAGCCGGTCGATAAATCATCAAAAACACAAAGTTGAATAAAGCAATCACAGCCGCCCCTGAAGCAGGTTTCTTCAGAAGAAAATTCTGAGGAAAAGGTTTTGTGAAACAGGTTTGTAATTTTTTAAACATTACGAGAAGATCTATAATCTAAAAACATCAACAGCTGAATAATTATCTAAATTACAGAAAACATCAGACCTATCTGATAACTAGCACCTGTTTTGTTCAAAATGAACCTGATTGCATTGTTTTTTCACAGGAAATGCTTGTTTACATCAAATATAATCGAATGATTCCTTTCGAAATTTAAGTTAGTTTACAAGCGCCTCGACAGATATTTCAAATATAACAGATTTAGTTAAAAACGAATGAGTTCAGAAATTAGAGAACGGTATAACAATATTTTAACCCGGATTGATGATGCGTGCAAAAAAGCAGGCCGTGACGCATCAGAAATCATCCTGGTTGCAGTCAGTAAAACCAAGCCTGCTGAAGATGTTCTGGCCTTGCTTAAGGAAGGTCAGCTTCATTTCGGTGAGAACCGCGCAAAGGCACTGGAAACCCGTATGGAAGATATTGAAGATGAATCCATACAGTGGCACTTTATTGGGAATCTGCAAACCAATAAAATTAAATATATGGCTCATCGCGTGAACTGGATTCAGTCTATTCATAAGAAAAAGGCCTTAAAGGAAGTTGAAAAACGTGCTGCAGATTATGGCAGAACAATTAATGTTTTAATCCAGGTGAATATCAGTGAAGAGGATCAAAAAAGCGGGTGCGATCCCGAGCAGCTGAAGGGAATGCTTAACTACGCCCAAGACCTAAAATACACAAAGGTGAGAGGCCTGATGGGTATGGCAACTTTTACGGACGATCTCGATGTTGTTCGGCCTGAATTTAAGCTGCTGCACGATTTACGAGAAGAACACAAGCACCTCACTGGTGGCAGCGTAACACTGGAACACTTGTCGATGGGAATGACAAACGACCTTGAAATTGCTATTCAGGAAGGAGCTACTATGGTTCGCATTGGCACAGCAATTTTTGGAGAGCGTAACTATTAAAAAGTCCTTACGTTATAATGACATTGATTTTAGGGTTTTTTTATCTTAGCTGTTAATTACAACTCAACTCATTTTTTATGTCTGCATGGATCTGGGTTTTAATCCCTCTCGTAGCCATCATTGGCGGTTACGTTATCGATTATCAAAAGAATAAGCTGAAGTGGCAAAATCAAACCAGCAGCAATGAAGCTGAACTTGAAGAGTTACGTGCCATGATGAGCAAAATGAAGCAGCGAATTGAAAACCTGGAAGCAATCGCGGCACACGATTCAGAATCCTTTCGTGAGGCTGGTGACCTGAACTCTATTGAACTTGATATGGAGGAGCAGGAAGAAAAAATGAAAAAAGAAAATCAACAAAGCGTAGCAAATAAAGTTAAAAACAAAGGGAAATAGTTATGGATCCGCAAGCAATTGCAGTTTTGAGTATAATTTTTGGCAGCGTTGTAAGTATCGTTTTTATAGCCGTTGTTGGAGGAATTATAAAAACGTGGGTAAAAAATAAATCGGGAACAAACCTTTCCGAAAATGAAGAGTTTTTATCCGCACTCCGAGAGTTCAAAGAAAAAACAGATCGCAGGTTAAGTAATTTGGAAACGATTGTGACGGAAGAACGTGAACCGGCTTTCCTGTCTGAAAAAACAGAAGAAGAGACTGAAGAAAAAAAGAAACAAAACGATCATCTTGAAATTGAACTGGATGATGAACCCGAAGGCGAAACAAAAGCGGGTTCGGGCAAACTAAAAAATATGCTCAACCAGTAGTTGCCACATTGGTCTTAATGTATTCATCCTACTTAGCCAACTAATAGTACCCATTTATGAAATTAACAGCACTCGAAATTAAGCAGCAGCAGTTTGAAAAATCACTTCGCGGATATGATCCCGCTGAAGTTCAGTCTTTCCTGAATTTGATTTCCAGTGAATGGGAACATATGACTGGAAAAATTCGAGAGCTTGAAACACAGGTCGATAAACTGAACGACAAACTAAAGCACTATGAACGCGTAGAAGAGGCCCTTCACGAAACTCTGCAAACGGCTAAAAGCACGGCTGAAGAAAAACTAGTTGCCTCAAGACGAGAGGCAAAACTGGTAGAAGAAAAGGCCGAAATGGAGGCAGAATCGATTGTAAATGATGCCTATCGTCAGCGACGCGAAATTCGACAGCATATCATCAAGCTTATCGACAAGCGGGAGGAGATTATCAGAAATGTCAATTCGTACCTCGAAAATGCCAAAAAAGGTTTAGAACAGTTTAGTAATCAGGACCCCTCACTCTTTACACTACCTCCCGAAACAGAAAGCAAACCGGTTTCCAAAAAATCTCCCAATAAAAATGATTCTCCCGATCCTGTTTTAAAAACTCCGGAAACAAGTGTGTCTGATTCGCAAAAAATTGACGATATTCTTGACGACCTTGATTAACCACCAACCTATTTTTTTATATGCCGATTGATACTGTAGAAGAGTTTCGCAAAAAACGCTCTGAGGCGCTCTCATATATTCGAGAAAACACTGATTTACGACCCAACTATATGCTTATTCTGGGCACAGGCTTAGGTCAGCTTGCCGATGAAATGCATATTGACACTGAAATACCATACGACCAAATTCCCCACTTTCCGGTCTCTACTGTTGAAAGCCATGCCGGCAAACTTCTTTTTGGTACTTTAGGTGGAAAAGAAGTTGTAGCCATGCAGGGGCGCTTCCATTACTACGAAGGCTACACTATGCAGCAGATTGCCTTTCCTGTTCGCGTGTTAAAAGAGAATGGCGCTGACACCCTTTTTGTAAGTAACGCATGCGGTGGCATGAACCCAAACTATAAGCGCGGAGACATCATGCTTATTCGGGATCACATTAATTTCCTGGGGGATAACCCGCTTATAGGCCCAAACGATGATGAACTGGGCCCGCGTTTCCCGGACATGAGTGACCCCTATACCGAACGACTGCGCGAAATTGCCCAAAATGTAGCGCTTGAAGAAGCAATCCCTATGCACCAGGGTGTGTATATTGCCTTGAGCGGCCCTATGCTGGAAACCAAATCGGAATATCGATTTCTTCGATTACTTGGAGCAGATGTGGTAGGAATGAGCACTGTTCCTGAGGTGATTGCAGCCGTGCATATGGGGATGGATGTACTTGGAGTTTCCGTTATAACCGATGAATGTTTCCCGGACTCTCTTCAGCCTGTGAATATCGAAGAAATTTTGGACGCAGCAGCTATGGCCGAACCAAAGATGACGAAAGTTATTATCAGGGTACTCGAGAAATTGTAGCAGATGGCCAAATGCCGTACTGTTTTTCAATATAAAACGTTGTATTTTTAGCTTGAATATTCGTTAAGTAATATTCAACAACAGTTAACCAACCAGTACATCACTGAATGAGCTTTAACGATTTTGATGATAGCCCAATTTGGAATGAGTTTCAGTGGGAATCTCACCTTGACGAAATCGAAAAAAAAAGTGAAAATCTACGACGATTTATCACCTCAGACCTGAATGGGAATACACCCCGTTGGATCACTCTTCTCAGGGAAAATGTCGATGAACTTGATGCGGTAGAAGCATTTATTGAAGAAGAGCTTCTTCTCGATGAAGCGTATTTCCCCGAAGATGAAGACGATTGGGAAGATGACGATGACGATTTTGACGATGACTTTTTTCTTGAAGACGATTCGTTTTTAAATTTTGATGAGCTCGATGAAGATGAGCTTGATGATTTCGATTATGGGGAAGAATGGAAAGAATTAAGCGAAGAGTACACATTTTCTGACTATGGTTCTATCGAAAATCTTACAGTATATAGAACTGCTCGGCTTTATGCTGCAGATGTTCTCAAATGGGCAGAAAATATTCCTGCACATCTACAAACCCGTCAAGTGCATGAATTTATAACCAACGTACTCAAAATTTCTGCTAAACTGGCCGGAGGATACTCTTTCGGTTTCGAACAGGATGTTATGGGTGGAAATATCGCCTATACCAAGAAAGCACTTTATAGCGCAAACAATGCTCTTTCCTACCTTAATTCTATGAAAAAAGAGCCATTTATTGTTCCTTCACTTTATATCAAGCTTAACGAACGACTGTTTGAAATCAGGAACGATATAGGTGTGTACGTCCAGGAACTTCGCGACCAATTCCAAAAGGGCTTCGAATAGCATCAAACCCTTAACTGCCACGCTTAGTTAGGTTAGATTCCTTCAGTTCCTTAATAAGCCTTTTTACAGTCAATATCAGTTCATCTGCCTCTTCAATATGTGTTCGAACCGACAAAACGGCCACCCTGAAAAAAACAAATCCATCAATCTCAGTTGTTGAACAAAAGATCCTGCCATTGGCAACCATTCTTTTATGCAATTCACGGTTCAGCTCATTCAGGTTCCTTGCATCAGGACGCCACCGGAACATAAAAATACTCAGCTGAGGTTTGGGGCTCACTTCAATTTCGACCATTGCTTTAAATTCTGACCACAGGTAGTGTGCCAGCTCTAATTTTTCCTGCAGCGCGCTTCTAAAAGAGGAAACACCATGCAGATGCAGAGGCAGCCACATTCTAAGTGCTCGAAAGTGCTTACTGAGCTCTGGCGAAATATCAGCGGGTGAATAAAAACCATTGTCTGAACGGGCATCTTTCATGTAGCTGGCTTCATACCTGTGAGACCTTGCAAGCTTTTCTACATTTTTCACAAGCAGAGCCCCCGTTCCATATGGCAAAAACATTCCTTTATGTGGATCTAAAACGGCCGAGTCCGATTGTTCAATCCCCTTTAACAACCTCTTTCCTTCCTTTGTTAAAATAAAAAACCCACCGTAGGCGGCATCTACATGAAACCAAAGCTGTTCTTTATTGCATATTTCGGCGAGATCCTCAAGTGGATCCACGGCTCCCGTATCTGTTGAGCCTGCCGAAGCGACAACCATCCAGGGAATCAATCCTTTTTTCCGGTCCTGTTGAACTGCCTTACGAAGCTCATCTGCCCGCATTCGGTATTGGTTATCCAGAGAGATTTTCCTGCAAACGCACTCTTCCATACCCGCTATATTTAGGGCCCTGTCTACACAGTGGTGAGTTTGTGAGGATAAATAGACCACCATTTTATGATACGATTGGGCCTTACATCCAGAATTATCCCGTGCCGTCACTACTGCGGTGAGATTGGCAATGCTCCCACCGGAAGAGAGATATCCACCTGATCCGGCTCCATATCCAACCGTTTGGCACAGCCATCGAACCATATTTGTCTCTAACACAGCTGCTCCGGGAGATGAGGCATAGACACTTGCATACCTGTTTGTTACGGCTGCCAGGTAATCTGCAACGGCTGCGCTGTGGATGCCTCCGCCCGGTATGTATCCAAAATGGCGACCCGATGCAAGATTCAGTCCCGGTGGGATAAACTCATTTTCCAGGGCACCGAATACGTCAGTAGCCGCTTCCCCCGTTTCAGGGACCGGCACATTTGCCTTTTCGCTTATCTGATCGCTAAATGTTTGATATGCTTTTCCGTCATGAAGACTTTCATAAAACCGCTCTGCAAGCTCTTCGGCCATTTTCCCTAGCTGCAGCCTCTTTTTACTATCAGGTTCCAGGCCGGAGGCTTCAGTTTGTAGCTGTTGTAATTTTTCTTTTCTTTGATCTTGCTCTAAACTGCTCATCCAGGTAGTTCATCATTATGATTCATTAATAAATGAAGTTCGTAAAATTTTTCCCCATTTTTAATGATTAGTTTTCACTCAACCCTAATGATTCAGATATGAATATTCTTAGTCGGTCTTTATTCGCCGTATTTTTCACAGTACTATTTATTTTATCTCTGTCGCCACAAAATATCGATGCACAATCTGTGCAGAAACAAAGTATTAGCGAGCTGAGCGAATACAAAGTTGTTGGTTATGTTGCCGGCTGGAGAAATGACTGGACAACAGATAACATTGACGCTTCAAAGCTCACCCATATTAATTATGCATTTGCAGATATTGTTGATGGCAAAATTTCCTCCTATCTCGAAAATGACGCTGCAAACTTTAGCGTTCTCAATGCGTTGAAAGAAGAAAACTCAGATCTTAAAATTCTGATTTCCGTTGGCGGATGGAGCCGATCAAAGTTTTTTTCAGATGCCGCCCTTACCCCTGAATCAAGAGATATTTTTGCACAAAGTGCGATCGACTTTTTAAAAAAATATGACATAGATGGAATCGACCTCGACTGGGAATATCCTGGACTTTCCGGAGACGGAAACGTTTATCGTGCGGTTGACAAGCAGAATTTTACGCTGATGCTAAAAGTGTTGCGCGAATATCTCGACAGACAATCGGAGCTGGACGGCCGAACGTCAGATCCCTATTTGCTCACCATAGCTACAGGCGCGAGCCAGAGCTATCTCGATCATACCGAGATGCATACCGCTCAGCAGTATCTCGATTTCATCAATATCATGACTTATGATTTCCATACAGGCGGATCGCCCATTGCCGGACATCACTCTAATCTATATCCATCAAAAAGCATCCATTTCACGGGGCCATCTGCAGATAAAGCTATACAACAACATATCGATGCCGGAATTCCATCACACAAACTGGTGCTGGGCGTTCCTTTCTATGGGCGTTCGTGGACTGGTGTAAGAAGTACAGATAATGGGCTATACCAGTGGACAAGCAGTAGTGAGCGCGGCTCAGCCGGATTTGATGATCTGCGTGATGAGTATATCAACAAAAATGGTTTTACTCGCTACTGGGATGAGGAAGCCAAAGCACCCTACCTCTGGAACCCTGATACGCAAACAATCTTTGTTTATGATGATGAGGAGTCTATCGCCCACAAAACCAACTATATTAAAGCCCGGGGCCTGGGGGGTGCCATGTTCTGGGAGTACAGTAGCAATTATGGTGAAGAGCTCCTGAATGCTCTGCACAATGGCTTGAATAACTAAATTGAACCCGATGGATTTTTTAGCTGAACAGTGGACTTACGAGATTGCCGGCAATCAGCTTTGGCGTATTCTTTTGCTGATACTCATAATCGCTTTGGCGCTACTGGCGGGGAAAGTTTCAAAATTTTTCCTCAGCCGATTTGGGCCAAAGCTCGAAGAACGGGGGCGACATCTTTTAGCAACGGCCGCTAATGCAGCCTCGCAGTCGGCAACATTTCTCTTTTTTTCTTTTGGGTTGAGGGTTGCCATATCGTTTTTAATTGTGCCAGAGGGGTTTCAAAGCCTTCTTTTTACATCTCTTGAACTGTTGATTGTGCTTGCAATCGGTCATTTTGCCTATCGGCAGGTTGATGTACTCGACGAGTGGCTGCGTACATTTTCGAACGATAATTCCGCAAATATCGACTCGATGCTCATACCCATTGTTGGCAAATCGGTAAGGGTGACGGTAGTGATATTAGTGGTACTGCAGGCCGCTCAAATAATGAGTGATCAGCCAATTACAAGTATCCTTGCGGGTATTGGTATTGGAGGCCTCGCACTGGGACTTGCCGCCCAGGATACCATTCGGAATTTTTTCGGATCGTTGATGATTTTTGCCGATAAACCTTTTGATGCAGGAGAACTTATCGATCTTGAAGGTAAGCTTGGAGTGGTTGATGAGGTTGGTGTACGAACCACTAAAATCAAAACTCTGGATGGGCACCTGCTTACGGTTCCTAATGGAAATCTGGCGAACTCTACGATCCATAACATTGGGAAGCGACCGTATATCCGAAGAATATTCAACGTCACTATTACCTACGGAACCCCACCCAATAAAATTGAAGAAGCTTTGGGAATTTTGCGAGGTATATTAGATAACCACCAGGGAATGGAAGATGACTTCCCACCAAGGGTTTACTTTGACGACCTAAACAGCGACTCTCTGAATATTAAGTGCTTCTACTGGTTCCACCCGCCCGATTACTGGCAGTATATGGAATTCACTGAAAAAGTGAACCGTGAGATCATCCGCCAGTTTAATGAGGCCGGAATAGAGTTTGCTTTTCCAACCCAGACAATTCATTTGGCCGGAAGTTCTTCAGGCAATCCGTAGCCAGCAGGCTACATGATGGTAAGCCTGGGTATATCCCAATCCTAAATATCGTAATATAAGACTGTCCGATTACCGTCCAACCTTCATGTCAGAATGCTGCTTCAACTTTTTGCCGGCTAAAGCTTCCTGCACATTAAAAATATGATCCCCGATTTTTTCGAGTCGAGTGATGTAGTCGAGGAAAATTACACCGGCTTGTGAAGTATAAATACCTTGTTCAAGTCTTGTGTAGTGAGCTTCTTTCATCTCGTCGCGAACAGCGTTGATTTTATTTTCGAGCTCAATGGCTGCGTTCAGATCAACGTCTCCGTTTTCATTCTCCATGTTCTTCCGCATCAGCTTAATGGCCTTTAGAACAACATCGAGATAGTCGCTTACCTCAAGAACAGCCTCTTTTGGCAGGGCAACCTCCAGTTCCATCATATCTTCGAACGTTTTCGACATCTGGTAATAAAGATCACCGATACGCTCCAGATCGTTCACCATGCTGTGCATAGCCCGAATTCGCTGTGTAGCCTCTTTAGACAGTGTGGTTGACGAAATTTTCGTAAGGTAATCGGTAATTTCCAGCTCAATATTGTCCGTTATCTGTTCCCGTTTGGCTATTTTCTTGAGAAACTTCTCCTGTTTTTTACTCTTCTTGAAAAAGAGTCCGGAAAAACTATAGTGCATTTTTTCTATAAGCTTTGTAAATAGCTCCAGCTCTTTGCGAGCCTGGGCGATAGATAATTCCGGAGAGCTCATCAATCCACCGGCGATATACTGTAATCGAAACGCCATGCCCTCTTTGTCGGTGTCTTTTTGAAGGCGCTCTACCCACCCTACAATAATGGGCACAAAAGGTGCCAATATCAGTACATTGAGCACGTTAAACGTGGTGTGAAAAAGAGAGATTCCCAGCGTAGCTGTGGCCCGCGCCTCCTGAGAAGTACCGTAAATAGAGCCTGCAGACGGATCAAAGTACTGCATAACCATATCAATGCCGTGCAGAAACGGGTTTATCAGAAATAGCATCCACACCACACCTATTACATTAAAGAAAAAGTGAAACCGTGCGGCTCTTTTAGCATGAACGTTACCAACCACTGCGGCAATATTTGCGGTAACCGTGGTACCAATATTTTCCCCAAGTATCATTGCCGCGGCTATGGGGAAGGTTATCCATCCTTCAAAAAGCATAACCAGCGTTATAGCCATGGCTGCAGAAGAAGACTGGGTAAGCAGCGTTAAAATCGTACCTACCAAGACAAATAAAACGATAGAAATGAACCCAAATTCCGCGAATGAGTTGAGAAAGGCAAACATCTCCGGATTTTCCTGAATGTTCGGAACCCCATCTTTAATGTACTGCAAACCAATAAACAGGATACCAAAACCTATGACCGTTTCAGCCAAATTTTGAAGTTTCTCACGGCCGACGAATAGAAAAGGAAAAAATATTCCAATCATTACCAGAGCCAGCGGGGTTATCTGCATTTTAAACCCAAAAATCGATACAATCCATGCCGTTACCGTAGTACCAATGTTGGCCCCCATAATAACGCCTGTAGATTCGATAAAAGTAATGAGTCCGGCGTTCACAAAACTCACAACCATCACGGTTGTGGTACTCGATGATTGAGTGATAGAGGTGGCAAGAAATCCTGTAGCTATACCACGAGGCCGGCTGGTTGTCATCCCTTTAAGAATAGCCCGTAGTTTTGAGCCCGCAACTTTCTGCAGTCCATCACTAAAAACTTTCATCCCAAAAATAAAAATCCCTAACGAGCCAACCAGTTGCAGAAAATCGAAAAACGAATAGGTCATGTACTTAGTCCCGCTTAATAATGATTATGTTAGAGCATCATAAATTTTGAATAATTCCCCTCACATCCAAATTAAGGAATTGTTAACAATGAGCCATTAATTTTTACCCTTTTTAATTATTTCGTAAAGATCATGTCTTCTGTCGTTCATCGTCTGTACGGCCCCCATCTCGTGCACCTCTTTTAACAGATCAAGATCTACATCAACAATTAGCATCATTTCGGTGTTGGGTGTGGCTTCTGCTTTTATACCATTATTCGGAAATGAAAAATCGCAGGGTGTAAACACAACCGACTGCGCAAAAGATATATCCATGTTATGAACTTTAGGTAAATTCCCCACGCTTCCGGCTATAGCTACATAGCACTCGTTTTCAATAGCTCGTGCCATGGCACAGTTTCGCACCCTTGAATACCCATTTTGTGTATCAGTTAGGAATGGTACAAAAAGGATATCCATCCCCTCATCCGCAAGAATTCGGCTCAGCTCCGGAAATTCAACGTCGTAGCAGATCAATATCCCGATTTTCCCGGCGTCTGTTTCAAATGTTTTTATTTTTTCTCCACCGCTCATCCCCCACACCTTTTTCTCGTCGGGCGTTGGATGAATTTTTTCATATCGCTCGGTTTCTCCATTTCTTTTGCACAAAAACCCCACATTTTTGAGCACGCCATTTTCGAAATGGGGCATACTGCCAGTGATAATATTAGTATTGTACGAAATCGCAAATTCAGAAAATGTCTGCGTTAATTTTGGTGTGTAATCGGCCAGCTTTCGAATCGCATCCGGTTCCGAAAGATGATTATACTCTGCCATCAGCGGGGCGTTCACATACTCCGGAAATAGTATAAAGTCGGCCCTGTATCCCGAAACAGCATCCACAAAGTATTCTATCTGCTCGGTGAGGTCTTCATAACTCGCGTACGGCCGCATTCCCCACTGCACAAGTCCCAGCCTAACCACCGATTTTTCCGGTTTATATGATTTGGCCGGTTTTGTGTAGTAGATGTTCGACCATTCCAGAAGCGCCGCATAGGATTCTGACGCATTATCTTCGGGCAGATAATTTTTTACCACGCGTTTTACATGAAAATCGTTGGAGAGCTGAAAGTTGAGTACCGGGTCGTGAATCTCTTTTCGTTTTACTTTTTTTATGTATTCGCGAGCCGTAATCTCGTCAAACTTATGGAAGTTTGGCAGCCGACCGCCAAACACAATGCTTTTCAAGTTCAGCTCCTCACAAAGCTCTTTACGGTAGTCGTAGAGTCGCCGGCCAAGGCGCAAACCCCGATACTCCGGGTCTACCATTAAATCGAGTCCGTAAAGAGCGTCGCCACTGCCGGTATGAGTATTAAAGGTGTCGTTTCCGGTGATGTCCAGATAGGTATGATCTTCTTCAAACAGTGAGTAATCGATGATAATAGAGAGCGAGCAAGCAACAATCACCCCATCTACTTTAACTACCGTTTGCCCGTCGGGAAACAGATCTACCAGTTTTTTTATCTGATCTTTTGTCCATGCAGGGTCATCAATTTTTGGATAACATTTCTTCATCAGAGACTGAATTTCCCTGTATTCAGAAAAAGCGAGATGCTGTAATTCAATTTTTTCGATGGACTTCATAAAATCCTGCTCCCTTTATTTTTTATCAATGTAAACGAGTTTCGGTACAAAAATCGATTCTCAACACAGATTACTCATCTTCCCAAATCATTACTGTACGGTTGCCTTCCGAATCAACAGATCCCCGGTACATTCCTTCTGTGTTCATCTGCATGGAGATATTCCCATTTTTATCAACGGCAATAAACCCGGCATCACCCGGATTTAATCGGTCGGTTAAAACAAACTGCATGGCTTCCTCAAGAGTAGATCCGTTAAATTCCATATAGTTCGCAATCGTATTTGCAGATACGTTTCTCATAATTTGCTCACCCCAGCCCGTGGCAGAAATAGCCGCTACATGATTTGCAAACGTTCCTGAACCGATAATCGGCACATCTCCAACCCGGCCAAACTGTTTATTTGTCATACCTCCGGTAGATGTTGCGGCAGCAAGATTTCCGTTCATATCAACGGCCACAGCGCCTACAGTACCATATTTTGAGCCCTCCACAACGTCGAATATTGCAGGACCTTCAATTTTTTCTTTGGTACCTGATGCGCTCCCTGAATTTGACCGCTCCCACTGTCTCTTTCTTGTTTCAGTATTAAAATAGTCGTTTTCAACGCGTTCTACATCCGTTTGATTGGCAAATTCCTCGGCACCACTTCCCGAAAAAAAGATATGGTTCGACTCTTCCATCACAATTCTCGCAAGCGATATTGGGTTTTTCACGGTGGTAAGCCCCGTAACTGCGCCGGCAGCGAGCGTGCTGCCGTCCATAATTGCCGCATCCAGTTCATGTTTTCCTTCAATAGTGTATACCGCACCTTTTCCGGCATTAAAAAGCGGATTGTTCTCCAGGCTATTCACCACTTTTTCTACCGCATCGAGGGAAGAGCCTCCATCTCTGAGTACAAGTTCACCAATCCGAAGAGCCTGCTCAAGGCCTGCATAGTACTGCTCCTTCAGCGAATCGGGCATATCTTTTGATATCGTTCCTGCACCACCATGAAGTGCCAATGCCCATTCAGGGCCGCTATTTTCTGCTTGTTGCTGCTCTCCGCCACAGGCCGAGAAAAATATCAGTGATAAGAGAAGAGTGGCTGTTAAAAGAGACGACTGTTTCATAGATATAGATATTTTGTTCCGGAGTATTCGGGTATTAAAATAAAAAAACCCGATTCAACATCAGAATCGGGTTTTACAATTAAGAAATTGTACCAGTTTTTATTCTGCCTTTTTCTTCTGCGGGCGGAAAGATTCCAGAAAATCCATCGGTAGCGGGACAAACGTAAATGTGGAGTTTTCTTCGCTAAGCTCAACCATGGTTTGAAGATACCTTAACTGCAATGCAGTTGGAGTTTTTTCTATCATTTCACCTGCTTCAACAAGCTTTGTTGCAGCCTCAAATTCACCCTGAGCATTAATCACTTTCGCTCTTCTGTCGCGCTCACTTTCTGCCTGACGGGCCATAGCACGTTTCATAGATTCGGGTAAAATAACATCGCGCACCTCAACAGAAACCACTTTTACTCCCCAGGGATCGGTCTGCTTGTCGATGATATCCTGTATTTTTTTGTTAATTTTTTCGCGCTCAGCCAAAATTTCATCCAGCTCAAACTGACCGATAACGCTTCTGAGTGTTGTCTGCGCAAGCATGGATGTGGCTGCGATATATCGTTCAACCTGAATCACCGCTTTCTCTGCATCCACGACTCTAAAGAAGGTTATAGCATCGACGTTTACTGTAACATTGTCTTTCGTTATTGCTTCCTGCTTATCCACGTTAATGGTAAGCACACGCAAATCTACACGCTCAACCTTATCAATAAACGGAATCAGAATGATAAATCCCGGACCTTTTGTTGACTGGTATTTACCAAGACGGAATATTACACCCCGCTCATACTCACGCATAATTTTGAACATCTGCGGTAAAAACACCGACAGAAAGATCACGAGTGTAATCACCCAAACTAGCATATTCGTTAATTGGCCTTCCATGCTTCTTCTCCTTTTTTTGGTTATTAAATATTCGTTTTGATTGGTTAACGGTCTGCAGCACGTTTGGCCGCAATAGGTTTTACGTTCACCTTTAATCCGGAAAAATCAATAATCTCGCAGTGTTCACCCTCTTCCAGTTTGCTTTCGCTAGTAGCAGTCCAGTATTCACCATCAAAAAATACTTTTCCTTCTTCGCCGGGCCGGATGGTGTCCGTTACTTCGGCTGTTTTTCCAACCGTTGCCTCCAATCCTGTACGTGATGGCAAGAATAAAGATTTTACTCCATACGTCACTATCCAGGCAAAAAATGCCACGGTTAAAATGGTTGCCGGTATTAACCAATACATTGAAAGTTGCATCTCGTCGGGAAGATCCTGAAATAACATTAAAGCGCCTAGAAAAAACGCCACGGCGCCACTGGTAATTAATATGCCAAAAGCGGGTGTAAAAGCCTCCGCTACAAATAAGATAATAGCCAAGCCGATTAATAAAAATCCTGCCAGGTTAATTGGCATCGCTGCAACACCATAAAGGAGCAGTATAAGAGCGATAACCCCTGATACTCCTGGAATGATTGCTCCCGGATTCGTCACTTCACCAACAATACCATAAATAGCCACAAGGGTAAGAATGAGCATCACTTCAGGACGCAGTATAAATCCAAAAAAGAGTTCGGCCAGGTTTGCAGGTATTCGCTCGGAGGATGCATCTTTTGTTTCTAAAATCTTACCGGCCACTTCCATACCATCAATTTGTTCAAGCAGATCGCGCTCATCCGTCGCGATCAAATCTATAACATTTATTTCCAGGGCCTCTTCAGATGTAATCGAAGCTCCATCTCTAACTGCGGATTTTGCCCACTCCACGTTCCTGTCGCGCTCCTTGGCTATGGTTTCGATATAGCTCTCGGAATAGTTAAAAATCTTCTTCTGCATCACCGTATCCATTTCGCCGCCACCCATCGATACAGGAGAGGCCGCACCAATATTCGTTGCCGGTGCCATGGCGGCAATGTGGGCCGCAAGTGTTATAAACGTTCCGGCACTTCCCGCATTTGCTCCACTTGGCGATACGTAAACCACAGTGGGGTGATCGGTTCCCAGCAATGATTGTACAATATCCTGTGTGGAATCCAATAGACCTCCCGGGGTGTCCAATTCAATGATCAATGCTTCATCACCCTTTTCAATAGACTCTCGAATTCCCCTTTGAATATACTGAGTAGACGTTGGACCGATTGTTCCTTCTACCCGTATAATACTCACGGTATTACCACTTCTTGCTTCAGTCTGAACAGAAACAGAGTCGGTCACTGTTGTATCTTGAAGAACAAAAGCTGAACCCGTGATGAAGAGTAATAATGCGACGACGGTTGTTTTGTGAATCATATCAACTCAAAAAAATTGGTGCGGTAAAGGTTCCAATAGCATTCGTATTCTGTAATATACAGCTTTGTATCTGATTAATTGTTGCTTTCAGGAATCCAGTTTCACTGAAAAAGGCGCATTTTTTTTCCACCAGTTAGCAGCATTCATGATCGTGCAAATCGTTTTGGCATCCTGAATTTGGCCGGCAGATATCATTTCCAGCGCATCAAAAAACGAGACGCGGTAGTTCAGAAGAAACTCATCTTCATCGAGTGCACTGTTTTCAATGTCCAGATTCCATGCCACAAAACTGTAAATAATTTCATCAGCATAGCCAATTGCAGGATAAAACGAACCGGTTTGCTGAAGATTGCGACAGTTCAAACCACTTTCTTCCAGCAGCTCTCTTTTTGCCGTCGAATCGGGCGACTCACCAGGATCCAGTTTACCGGCCGGCACCTCCAGAAACACTTTTTGCGGAGGATAACGAAATTGGCGCAGCAACATAATACTTCCATCCTCAAAAACCGGAACTACAGCACTCGCTCCGGGGTGCTTAATCCACTCTCTTGTTGATTGGTTGCCATCCGGAAGCGTAACCTCATCGTAATAAACCTGCAGCAGCTTTCCGTCAAAAACGCGCTTTGATGTTTTTTCTTTCTCACCAAGTTTTTCCAAATCTCTGCTTAAATCCGGTAAATCGCTCCTATTCATTTGCATATATCTATTTTAAAAAGTGTATTATTAAGGCTGATTCAAAAAAGTACAACGAAACCTTCTATGAGAGAAGCCCCAAACATTGATGGTAAAAAGGTATTGGTTAAAGACGATATTGTCACATGGTCAAACCTAATCTCTTTAACGCGAGTGTTGGTCGTTGCTCCAATTATCTACCTGCATGTACATAACGGGCGGGAAATTACCTGGCCTATTCTCGTACTAATAGGATACGGCGTTTTTTCTGATTATCTCGATGGCCTTATTGCCCGGTGCAGAAATGAAATTTCGGAGCTGGGCAAAATACTGGATCCAATAGCAGATAAACTGGCCGCATTTTTCCTTTTTTTATATACGGTTACAATTGGATGGATACCTGTGTGGTATTTTGTTTTGGGCGTAATCCGCGATCTTTTGATTATGACCGGATCCGGGATTATTAAAAGGCGCCGAGGTAAAGTTGCAATGTCCATTATGTCTGGAAAAATTTCCGTTAACATCATGACATTTTACTGGATTTCGGTTTTCTTTTTCAGGGATGCCGAAACGGCTCAAACCATACTGATGGTTTTATCTGCAGCTGCTATGGTATACTCACTAATTGATTATATTTACCGCTACAAAAAAATTATTATCGACGGAGCAGATTTTAATTAATGACTGTGCTTCGCACGCAAACGTTTTGAACATTTAGGATATACGGAACATGGGTTTATTAGATAAGCTTGGTTTAAAAAAGAAAGAGAAACTCGACAAAGGTGTTGAAAAAAGCCGCGAAGGCCTGTTAAGTAAAATTGGAAAATCTATTGCGGGAAAAGACACGGTTGATGCTGCAACCCTTGATGATCTTGAAGATGCCCTTATTACATCAGATGTGGGAGTAAAAACAACGATCGAAATTATTAACCGCATTGAGGATCGGGTTGCCAGGGATAAATACATCAACCAGAGTGAGCTACAGCAAATTTTAAGAGAAGAAATTACAGCGCTTCTTAAGGAGAACCGACCGGATCAGCCTGCAGAGTTTGATGCTGACTTCGACCATAAACCCCATATCGTTCTAATTGTTGGAGTTAATGGCGTTGGAAAAACAACCACAATTGGTAAACTGGCACATCTGTATAAACGAGCAGGCAAGCATGTTGTGCTGGGTGCAGCGGATACATTTCGCGCGGCGGCAGTAGACCAGCTCACTATCTGGAGTGAACGAGCCGGTGTTTCAATCATCCAGCAGGGCCAAAATGCCGACCCGGCCGCTGTAGCGTACGATACGGCAGCATCTGCTAAGTCAAAAGGAGCTGATATTGCCCTTATCGATACGGCCGGCCGCTTGCATAACAAAAAATCTCTGATGCAGGAACTTGGTAAAATTAAGCGGGTAATGGGCAAGGTAGTGGATGATGCCCCACATGAAATTTTACTCGTTTTAGATGCTTCTACGGGTCAGAATGCCATGCAGCAGGCAAAAGCCTTTACCGACGTGGTAGATGTTACCGGCCTGGTCCTTACAAAACTGGATGGCACAGCAAAAGGCGGCATCGTGATTGGCGTATCCAATGAACTGAGCGTACCCGTTAAATATATCGGTGTAGGAGAGCAGATTGAAGATCTTCAGGTCTTTGACCGTGTTGCCTTTGTTAACGCGCTTTTCGGAGAATAATTTTTTAAGATCTTTATCTCTTCCTTACAGTTTTTTAGACATTTAGTGCTTTTTTGTTTTGCTTTTTGAGCGGCGTTCAGTACAATAAAGGTTCATGTATAAACAAAAACATACCTCTGTGCCTGAATTTAAACAAATACTTACAGCTCTTTTTCTCTGTATTCTCTCCTTACAGGCAAGCGGGTTATATGGTCAGGCACAGTCTGAACTTTTACAGCAGTTTTTTGAGGTTAAAGAAAATTATCGTCTTGGAAATGTGAATGAATCTGTCGCCTCTTTAAAGGATCTACAACCATTGCTTTGCAGAGAACAGCTACACTATGCATGTACAGAATCTGCGCTGATTAAGGCAAGTATTTACAGATCACAAGAGGAGTTTGAGCTTTTTAAAGAGCAGGTTGATTTTGGGCTACGGCAAGTCTCTGAACGCCAACTTGAGAATCATCATCTGCACCCGGAATTTTACATTCAGCTATCTTTTTTTGAAGGAGGCAAAACAAATATTGACGCTGCAATGAAGTATGAGCAAAAAGCAGACTCATTGATCCAACATCATAATATTAACGGCATTACAAAAGGACGTTTATTTTTTCTAAAAGGATTCAACAGAGATACTCAGGGCGATTATAAAACCGCAATTGAAAACTACAATATGGCGCTGAGCAGCGTGGCCAGTAGGGAACAATCTCTTGATGTGGTGGCTCTGCTTACTCAGGTTTATAACAATATGGGCATCAGCTACCGCAGGCTTGGAGATGTGGATAGTGCTATGGCTCTCCATCAAGCCAATCTTGAACTTGTTAAGAAAAACTATGGGAGCAGTCATAAGCAACTCACGAATATATATAACAGTATAGGCAGCATCTATTATACCATTGGTGATTATGGAACTGCAGCTGATTATTTTATCCAGGCAACAGATATTGTAAAGCTCAATTATGGAAGATTACATCCTGATTATGCTGCCGCTCTCAACAATGCTGCCGTGTGCTACTTTTCTATGAGCGATATCAGCCGCTCTTTAGAACTATTTGAAGAAGCTCAAAATATAAAAGAACAAATACTCGGCCCGGATCATCCAGAAACGGCCGTTGGATATGCAAACCTATCCGCTTTGTATATGCAAAATGGAGATTCTGAGGCGGCATTAAAAAATGCTAAGCTTTCTGTAGAGGTGCGGAGAAATATTTTTGGAGACATTCATCCCGATTTGATCTCTCCCTTAGTGCAGTATGGGAATATTTTGGCAGAAATCGGGAACCACCAAGAGGCCAGGAATCAATTCCATGAAGCAGCTCTTATCGCAGAAACATCTTTAGGAGCTAATCATCCCGATATTTGGGATATTTCAATCAAAATTGGCAATTCATTTTCAAGCGAAAATCGTCTTGAGGAAGCAAAAAATCACTTTTCCCGGGCCATTTCTATGATGACAGGGACCCCTCCCTCTCAAATATCAACAGAAAAGGATTTGGAACAAGTGTCGTACCCTTTTCTTTATTTAGCAGCCATTAAATCTCTTGCAGAAACTGAACTCAATATCTTTGAACAGACCAAAAATATAAATTCTTTATTACGCTCTTTCAGTCTTTTCGAAAAAGCTGCTGGCACCATCGATTTACTACAGTTTCGATATAAAAGTGAAGCATCTAAACTCAACCTGATCGACAACAACTACACGGTTTATTCAAATGCTGTAAAAGCGGCCTATTATCTGCTTGAGCAAACGAAAGATCCTATCTGGCTCGATGAAATTATTAACTACAGCGAACGCAGCCGCTCCAGGCTGGCACTGGAACTAATTCAAAGAGCCGAAGCAAAACAATTTGCCGGTGTACCAGAGCAAATCCTTACCCGTGAAAACGAGCTCAACCAGAAAATTGCTCATCATTATCAGCAGCTTGCAATTGAACAAGAAAAAGGAAACGAAGCCGATTCACTTCACCTCGATCAACACAGGGATTCGCTTTTTGTACTAAAACAACAATTGGAAGAGTATACTCGAATGCTTGAGGAGGAATTTCCCCTATATCATCAACAGAAATACAGCCAAAAGCTTGTAGACAGACAACATGCCCAATTGATGATTTCAGAGAATCAAACTATTCTTAAATTTATTAAAGGCAGTGATTTTTGGATGGCCGTTACGATTAGCCAGAATGAAACCAGTGTTGAGTTTATTGATTCAGTTGAGGGTGTTAAAGCATCTGTAGAACGCTTGAGAGAGTCTATCCTTCACGGTGATACTGAGGAATTGAAAAGTCATAGCCGATTTCTCTATACCGCGCTGTTTGAGCCGATTATCGAACAACTTGGAACCGAATCGATCATAATTATTCCGGATGAATCTCTCTACTACCTGCCTTTTGAAATGCTTCTCACCCAAGAGCCGGGCAGAGATGTTCCATTTAATCAGTTCCCATTTTTATTGCATAAATTTAACATCAGCTATGCCCCATCAATAACCATGCTCAACCACATGAGCCGGGAAAGAAATAGTAATCCAAGGAATTTTCTTGCGCTGGCTCCTTTTAATCAAGCCATTAACGAAAGAAGTGTCGAGCTTTACGCAGAGCGTTCGGCTGGTGCATTAAGCCCATTGCCACTCACAGAGTTCGAAACCAGGGAAATAGCCGGCCTTTTTCAACAAAAGGACTCATTTTATGATTTTCTATTTCCTGAATCTGCCGACATCCTGCTTCACAAAGAGGCTACAAAAGAAAATTTTATCAGCCATGAACTGGAAAGTTACGGTTTTCTACACTTCGCAACCCATGCATTCATCAACGAAACGCATCCCGATTTATCAGGGATTGCTCTTTGGGGTGAAGAAGATAGCGGTGTGCTGTATGTAAACGATATTTACAATATGCGGTTTGATGCTGATTTAGCCGTTCTTGGTGCCTGCGAAACCGGTCTTGGCACTCTTTACAGAGGGGAAGGTGTTATCGGGTTTACAAGGGCTTTTATCTTTGCCGGTGTATCAAACCTGGCTGTGTCGATGTGGCGGGTAAACGATCAGCCAACCTCCAGGTTAATGATTAGTTTTTACAGAAATATAAAACAGGGAGCCGGCTACTCAGAAGCGCTGAGAGCTGCCAAACTGGAACTGCTTGAGTTCCCTGAATTTTCAAACCCAAAAAACTGGGCTGCATTCGTACTCTATGGCTATTAAGGTCAGAAAAATCCGGATCAGGTAAGAATCCAGGCCAAAACCTGAACCGTGACCAGCCCCGTGATCCCCATCAATAGTGTAGAGATGGTATGCGTCCTCAGTGCTGTTGAAGTATCCATTTCAGAAAACTTCGCGACTACCCAAAAATAACTGTCGTTTACGTGTGAAACCTTGAGGGAGCCCGCTCCTATTGCGAGAACAGCCAGTGCCGTTCCCATGGTTGAATCGAAACCAAGAGGCTCCAGCAGTGGAGCCGTAATCGCTGCCGCAGTTATAATGGCAACTGTTGATGATCCCTGTGCCGTTTTTAAAAAAGCAGCAATAATAAACGGTATTGCCATTCCCAAACCTCCAAACTCTGTAAACTGAGCGGCAAACTCACTAAGGTTGGTTTCTCTGAGGATTGCTCCAAATGCACCCCCTGCACCGGTTATCAGAATAATGGTACCTGCTTTCTTTAAGGCCTCTTCAAGCCATTGATGTTTAATTTTATTACCGCTCCGAACCATCAAAAAAGAGAGCATCGCTCCTATTAACAGGGCAATAATTGGGCTGCCTGTAAATATAAGGAGATCATAAAAAAATGATTCTCCAAACGGCGTTGAAGGCAGCTCTGCAATGGATTTAACAGCAATCAAGGCTATAGGCATTAATATTGGTATAACTGCCAGCGCAAATGAGGGCGGAATTTTGTTTTCATCGGGTTCAGCCTCCTCGAGATTATATTCAATTGTATAGTTTTTACAGCCTTTTGTTGCCCATATCAGAGCCACGATCATAACGGGAATTGATACGATCAACCCAAGAATAAGTACCCATCCCACATCGGCACCCAGCGTAGCGGCAGCAGCGAGGGGTCCGGGCGTAGGAGGTACAAACACGTGTGTGGCATATAGTCCGGAAGCAAGCGCAACCGCCAATACTGCCAGCGGAACTCCTGCTCTTTTTGAGATTGCTTTATTTAATGCAGACAACACAATAAAGCCAGAGTCACAAAATACAGGGATAGATACAATATAGCCGGTCATACCCATCGACAATGGAGAATTTTTTTCACCAACCGTATCCAGAATTTTGTTGGCAAGTATTTTTGCTCCACCGCTGCGGTCTAGATATTCACCAATAATGGCTCCTGCTGCTATTACAATTCCTATACTCGAAAGAGTTGAGCCAAATCCATCTGCCACAATACCTATAATTGACGCGGGAGCTATACCCCCTAAAAATCCCATTATCAGTGCTCCAAACAGAAGAGCAAGAAACGGATGCAGGTTAAATTTTACCGTAAACCAAACAATGACCGCAACAACCAGCAAAAGCCATAAAAAAATCCCCATAATCCCACATGCATTTATTGTAATTAAACTTTCATTCTAAATATGAAAGTTTATGCTATCCATCCAAATTTTCTCATTAGAAAAGTGATTGGACGGAATATGAAAAGGGTAACTTTTCCTGACGGTAGCCACGATATGTCCAGGTCACGTTTGTTAAAGAGAAGTGTTCTGAAAATATCAATTTTGTATTGCCATGAACCCGAAAGCGCTAGCTGGTACCGAACCTGCCTAAATGTATTATAAAATGAATTAAATGGATCGTTATCCCGCCTTTCAAGCTGATATACTGCCTCTTCAATTAACCTTTGGCTTGGTTTTTTATCACACGGAAGCAGTTTTGTTTTTGGATAAACATGACTCAGCACACCATTGCAAACAGCAACGAAATTTTCAGCTCCAAGCCTATGTGTTAGACGCTTAAAGCGATCTGCATCAATAGAGTTCTGGCTAAGAATTTGATGAACATCCACCAGCCATTTCAATCTGAACCAAGCGTGTAAGCTACCGTGAATTACCAGGTATAAGAGCTCAAATTCGCCATCAAGTGTCTTTATTTTTTTGCCGTTAATATCTACGGCAGTACTGTTCTCCCATGCAAGATGTTCGGCAGTTGCAAGATCGGTGAAACGTCGGTCAAATATTTTCCAGTGCAGTTCAATACTGATCTGGTTTTCAGGGTTATAGATAAAGTATTGATTCATTAATTCCATAACGGCCTTTTGCTTTTTTGATGATGACGGCCATTGGAATTTTACTCCTTTAAACCCCTTGTTTTTAAAAAATTGTACAGCAGAAGACAGATCCTCGGGGTGAAAAAGAAGATCAAAGTCATGGGACGTTCTGTAAAAAGGATCTCCATAAATTTTTTGCGACAAAACCGGCCCCTTTAGCACCATTGTTTCCAGTTTGCGGGATTTCATCTCTTCCATGAGCTGAAGAAGATATCCAAGCTGCCTTAATTTCATTAATCGGCTACCCCTGTCTGCAGACTGGATTTTTTGCCCCAAAAAAACATCCGCCTGCTGGCCCGATAATCTGTGCCTGCTTATTAATTCTTCTCGCGTAAAATTCACTCAGCTTCTATTGAATTCAAGATCCATTAGCAGTATATCAAACAAACATTTGAAAATGAATTGCGGAATAGCTGTTTTATTTAGAATCTCCAGGATTATATCACCATCTCACCAGACTGAACCATCCACAGCTGTTTGTATATGCCATCTTTTTGAATTAGTTCTTCATGTGTTCCAGATTCAGCCAGCGTACCCTCTTCCAGTACAAATATTTTATCTGCATGACGGATGGTAGACAATCTGTGAGCAATGATAATTGTTGTTCTGTTTTTTGCAATCCTGAATATTGATCGCTGAATAGCCGCTTCAGTTTCATTATCTACAGCTGAGGTTGCTTCATCAAGAATCAGGATGGGAGGATTCTTTAAGATTGCCCGCGCAATTGAAATCCTCTGTCTCTGTCCGCCAGACAGCTTCTGCCCTCTTTCTCCCACGATGGTTTCATATCCATGATCCAGTTCAGTGATAAAGTCGTGCGCCTCTGCCAGTTTAGCGGCTTGTTCCACATCTGCATCAGAGGCATTAAAAGTGCCGTATCGGATATTTTCGGCAACCGTACCGTGAAAAAGAAACACATCCTGACTTACCAGTCCGGCAGCGTGCACCAGATCGTTAATCTTATAGTTTCGTATATCTTTTCCGTCCAGCAGAATACGTCCGTTCGTCACATCATAGAATCGCATCAGTAGTTTAATCAAACTACTTTTTCCGGCACCCGTTGCTCCAACAATACCCACGGTTTCACCAGAATCTATGGTTAAGTCCAGGTTCCTGATCACCGGTCCTCCCGTATGGTATTTAAACGACACATTTTCAAACCTGTACGATCCCTTCACATTCTCTTTTTTCAGCTCAACCAGCCCATCATCGAGTGTTTCTTCCTGCTCCAACAGTCCCATTACCCGTTTTGTACTTGCCATCGCACGCTGGTACAAATCAAACGTTTCTCCAAGCCTGGTAAGGGGCCATAACAAACGCTGCGTTACAAAAATGAGTACGCTATACAACCCAACTTCCATTTCCCCTTCCAGTGTTTTAAAGCCTGCAAAGATCAAAATTCCTATAAACCCTGAGAGGATAAGCATTCGGATAAGAGGAACGAAAGCAGCGCTGAGCCGAATCACACTTTGGTTTGCCTCCTTATATTTTTGAGAAAGCTTTGAAATTCGGCTGTTTTCATACGATTCAGCCCCAAAACTTTTGATGGTGGTCATTCCCCCAAGGTTGTTAATTAACTGCGAGCTGGTCTCACCGGCGCGCTCTCTGACCAAGCTGTAGCGGGGCGCCAGCTTTTTTTGAAACCAAACGGATCCCCAGATAATAAATGGCATGGGGACCAGTGCCATCCATCCAATTTCGGGCGCAGAGAACATAAAAATTGATCCAATCACAAGCACCGTTACGGCAACCTGGATCAGATCATTTGCTCCGTGATCTAGAAATCTCTCTAGCTGGTTAATATCATCATTTAGAATCGTGTTCAAATTACCTGATGATTGATCTTCAAAGTAGGCCATTTTCTGCCTTTGCAGATTTTGGTAGGTGTCTGTTCGCAAACTGTCTTGTGTAAACTGTGCCAAATCTCTCCAGTACACCTCAAACAGGTATTGAAAAGTAGACTCAAACACCCAGACAAATACCGTAAATCCGGCAAGCCACAAAAGTTGTGTAAACGGATCGGTGATACCTAAACTTGCAATCAGGCTCTCTTCGCCTTGAACAACAACATCTACCGCTGCACCGATGAGAATAGGCGGAGCAAGGTCAAACAGTTTATTTAGAATTGAAAACAGTGTAGCCAGCCTCACCTTTCTTCTAAAAGGCTTCATATACCGGAGTAGCTGCTTTAGGGGATGAACGTCGTTCCTATTTTGAGAGCTCATTCGTGCTTTTACTTCATTCTGAAATTACAATTCAAGAAAATACATGGTTTCTGTTTCAATAACTAAATAAGAACCCTCTTCCACTACTCGCTTCATTGTACATGCAAATATTGTTGTATTTTCAACTTTGGCCTGAATAACTTTTATATTTTTGTAAACCAATTGAGCATTGCAAATTATCGAAGATGGCCGTTTCCGTAAAACCCAAAACAGTTGTTAGTTTAGTACCTTCTTTAACCGAGCTCTTGTTTGACCTTGGTCTCGGAGAATCTGTGGTAGGCAGAACACGTTTTTGTATTCATCCAAAAGGAAGAGTTGAAAATGTACCAATCATCGGGGGCACAAAAAATCCCCGACTGGACAAAATTAGGGAGTTAAAGCCGGATCTTATTATTGCAAACAGGGAAGAGAACCGAAAAAGTGATATAGAAGAGCTCGGGCAGGATTTTGAAATCTTGTTAACGGAAATTCGTACAATTGATGAGGCTCTGTTTTCCATTCACGACATTGGATACACTTGTGGAGTTCAGGATCGGGCAAAAAAACTGATAAAAGATATTCAAGATGAAATGAAGCAGATACCCGAAGAACCTCTTACATCCGTTGCCTACTTTATTTGGCGGGATCCGTGGATGACTGTCGGGCACGACACCTACATTCATTCCGTTTTGAGCCACTGGAATTTTGAAAATGTATATGGAGATCAGCTTCGCTATCCTTCAACCACCCTGCATGAACTTGCTTTAAAAAAACCTAAAGTCATTTTCCTCAGCAGTGAACCTTATCCATTTAAGGAGAAACACATCAAGGAGGTTGGAGATGTTTGTTCTTCATCAAATATTGTGCTGGTAAATGGCGAATGGCTTAGCTGGTATGGCTCTCGAATGTTAAAATCATTCAGGAAGTTGAACCTGCTGAGAAGATCCTTATCATAAAATTGTATATACACTTACAGTTCAAAAAACTCGCCTGGAAGATAAATATTCAGAGAAATGTCTCTTGCTCCCAATTTTCCCTCATAAACAGATGAATAATCTGATTGATTTCTGTACACCAACACTTGCGAAACTCCTACTACTTCAGCCCTGTTATTTCGTACTAAAATAGCCGTTGACTCGTCAATTCCAATACCCGTATGGTCGGGGTATTCAATCACTGCTGTTAGTAACCGATTATTTCTTGCCCGCTTCACGAAATGCTGGTCAATGATAACGCCCTCTATGAGGCCAAGGCCTTCGGCAGTAATCATATTATTTTTTTCCAGATTATAAAACGTAGAAGTATACTCCGGATAATTAACCTGATCGCCCGTAATCATAATACGACTCATGATAGCGGCGCCTGCACTCGTTCCTGCAATTACGGCACCGTTCTCATACGCATCTCGAAGTGCATTCTCTATCATGGGCTCATTTCGAACAGCATTCATGAACCGAGATTGTGAACCACCGGTTACATACACCAAAGATGCGTTTGCAAGCAGTTCCTGAGACTCTTCTGTTAACTCATCTTCTCGCCCAAAATCGTATGATGCAATATTTTCAATACCAAGCTCCCTGAACTGAAGCTCACCATAATAGCCGGAGGTATCGGGATCAAACCCGGCCATGGTTAACACTATGGCATATCCTGCTTCATGAATACCGCTCTCATCTATCATTCTCTGAACCATCGATTCGGGCCGGCTTCCACCCCCAATAATAAACAGTGCTCCCTCACCGGTTAAGTTAGCAGGTTCAAACTGCTTTGTTCCCGAGGCCGATTCTGAGCATCCATAAACCGGTGCAATCGCCAAGAGTGAAAGAATTAAAATGGCCAGGTAAGATTTCTTCATTTTGAAAAGTTTTATGAGTTTATTTATCTGAATTCATTTGATGAGCGGTTTTAGCCGGTAACAAAATTGTAGATCATTTGGGATATTTCTGCTCCAATTTCACGACCCCGAATATCATCAGGCAAATTTTTTGAAAGGTATATTAGAACATATCTCTGCCCGTCTGGCAGAAAAACAATCGCTGAATCGTGCTCTACTCCATCAATTGATCCGGTTTTATTAGCCACAGTAACATCCTCGGGCAAACCGGCTACAATTACATCTTTATAAAACTGATCTTTCATAATCTCAATCATCACACTGTCTTTTTCCGCACTTACAGCGGTTCCGTTTGCAATGTGGCTGAGAATAATGCCAAGATCACGTGCAGTTGTGCGATTACTTAACCCCAGCTCAAAGGCTTTCATGTCGTACACGCCCCTGAGCACGTCAATATTTTCGGCACCCAACTCCCGCATTGTTTGTGTTGTTTGTTCAGCTCCCACCATCTGGATAATGATATTTGTAGCAATATTGCTGCTATAGGTGATCATAGCGTGATTGAGGTCATAAATTGTCGCCATCTCGCCCACCTTGCCCTCGTATGGATCATCTGCATTCGGATCCAGATCCAGCTGAAACTCTGAACTGTCAACAATACTGTAGAATCGGTTTTCAATCATGATCGAATCAGAAAGATTGTACTTTCCCTCTTCAGCCTGTTTAAAAAGCTCGATCATAACCGGGGTTTTCATTGTGCTTGCGGCATGGAATACCGTATCCGGATTTATCGCCAGCTGTAGCTCGGGCTGGTCCAAATGACTGAACCAGACAGCAAAGGTGCCTTCCTGTTTTTCGAGATACTCTTCAATTTTCTGCTTTAAATCATCTGCCGTCTTCGGTTCATTCGTCGTACAGCCGGCCAGCAACAACAGCAGTAATACATAGTAAATCAGTTTTTTCATCAGTGGCTACCTGTTGATCTAATGTTTTCGTTAAACCTACAAATTTCATGAAATAACGGCTATTCAAAATAAAAAAAGCACCGAAGATTTCTCCGGTGCTTTTTCAAATTCAATAAGTTCGAACTCCGCTAGCACTGCGTACCCGTATAGGAAGGGTTTTGGCAGATATTAGGGTTCGAATCAATTTCGCGCTGAGGAATCGGCAGTACGAGTTTTGGATCGGTGTACGGCCTTGCGCCTACAGATCTTTGCGTTCGCTTAATGTCGTGAAGTAAATGTCCTTCAAACATGAGCTCAAGTTTACGCTCTAGCAAAATGGACCCCAGATTCAGCTCAGCCTCAGTAAGCGGATCAAGATTTACCCTGGCACGAATGGTATTTATATCGTTTAAGGGCGTTTCGCCTACAGACTCTCCTAACCGAAAGTTTGCCTCTGCACGTGTTAGATACATTTCAGCAAGGCGAATCAGGTTTACCTGGTCATCCACCGCGCGATTCCACTTGCCTGAGCGGATGGCTCCGTCGCCCGGGTCTGTATAAAAAAGATTCAGACGGTCATCATTTGGCTCATATTCATCCAAATGTTGCTGATTGATATCGATGTCTCCGCGGCTGTCGGCACTGTAGAATGTGAAAAAGTCATTTACTCCATCCTGAGCACTATTTTGCATCGCAAAGATATCTTCACTTGTGTTTTCCGGCTGGTTAAAAACTCCTGCAAATGTTGGGCGCAGTGAGTACAAACCAGACTCAATCACTCGATTTGCTTCATCTCTGGCGGCACTATACTCACCCCGCTGAAGATGTACTCTGGAAAGCATCGCGCTGGCTACCATGGAGTTTACATAGTAGGAACGCTCAGGATTTACATCCCCAAGAAGAGTTCTAGCTTCAGTCATATCTTCAATGATCTGGCTGTAAACCTCTTCTACAGAAGCCCGCGGTACATTTGCTTCTTCATCAATGGCGTCGGTTGGTGTTAAAACCAATGGCACACCAGCCTGATTGTTTGTTTGTCCGGCAACATACGGCGATGCGTATAGCTTAATCAGTTCAAAGTAAATCATACCGCGTATTAAACGGGCTTCACCTTCAACACGTGCCCTATCAGCGCCTTCGAGTAAATCCAGACCCGACATAACCGTGTTAAGAATGTTGATCGTGTCGTACGAATCGTTCCAGGTTGCTGTAACCTGGCCGTTGTCGTAGAGCTGTTCTTTACTCCAGATTTGTCGCGGACCGAAGAAGGTACCGGAAAAAGTGAAGTCCCCGGCATCGGCGAGAAAGTCGCCCGTCATCATATACCAGCCGCCATAAAGGTCGGCGTCTCCCATGCCGTCGTAAGCACCAACCAGCACAGATTTCACATTTTCTGCGTTCGTTAGCACCTGCCCGGAGTCGATAGACTGCTGAGGTTCAACGTCCAGCATCGAATCGCATCCCTGAAAAAGAATCAGGGCTGCTGCTAATGCACTTGCGTAAATTTTTAACTTGTTCATAATCGTTGTTTTCTAAACTTTTTGATTTCCAATGACTTGTATGGATTAAAATCCAATATTTACACCGAATGAAATGGTGCGCGCCTGTGGTGCCGAATAGAAATCGTTACCAATATTCAGGTTATCTGAATTGTCATACAAATCAGTATTCACCTCGGGATCCCATCCGTCGTAACCGGTGAACGTAAGCAGGTTCAGTCCACTCATGTATACTCGCACTCGTCGTAGTCCAACTTTGTCGAGCATAGTCTGTGGAAGCGTGTATCCAAGCACAACATTTTTCAACCTCAGGTAAGAAGCATCCTGTATGTATCGGGATGATGGGTTTGAACCATTTCCTAAAAAGAGACGAGCTTCCGGCACATCCGTGATATCACCCGGCTCTTTCCAGCTATCTAGCTGATCCCGGGTCTGGTTGTCGAAAAAGTCACCGTTGGCAGACTGATATCTTCCACCGCCGTTATACACATCGTTACCGTAAACAAACTGAAGGAGTACGTTGAGGTCAAAATTTTTGTAATTGAACCTGTTGCTCATTCCTCCAATAAAATCAGGGTTTGGATCACCGATTACCACATCGTTGGCTTCCTGGTACGAATTTGTAGTTCCGGCGTTATAGTCCTTTCCATCCTCGCTGTGCAGGTAATAGAGTGCGTCTCCATTTGCTGGATCTACACCGGCGTACTCCTTGCCCCACATAACTGCAATGGGCTCGCCTTCAACGGCACGGTTTAGAAAACCGCCTTCGATAATCTGGCCATCAAGGTCATTAATTTTATTTCTATTGAACGCAATATTGAAGTTTGTAGTCCACTGGAATTCACCAACAAGATTATAGGTGTTAATAACAAACTCGAATCCTCTGTTTTCAAGTTCACCCACATTTCTAAGCTGGCTTGTGAATCCGGTCGTTGCCGGTACATTCACGTTCAGCAGAAGGTCATCCGTTTTTTTGATGTAGTAGTCAATTTCACCACTTACCCGGTCTCCAAATATCTCATAATCAATACCGAAGTTGTACTGAGCTGTACGCTCCCACTTCAGATCAGGGTTTGGAGTTTGGCTTGGAAACAGCCCGGAAATACCTGCATAACCGGTACCCTGGAAAAGTCCTCGAGACGGGAAGTTTCCAATATTGGCATTTCCAGTTAACCCATAGCTGGCTCTGAATTTCAGGAAGCTGAGAAAATCAACATCGTCCATAAAATCTTCTCGTGTCATAATCCATCCGGCAGAAACAGAAGGGAAGAAACCATAACGAGAATCAGCACCGAATCGGGATGATCCGTCTACACGTGCACTTGCAGAAAACAGATATCGGTCATTAAGCGTGTAGTTTGCTCTGGAGAAGTAAGAAAGAAATCTGTACTTGGTTTGAGAGGTGCTACCATTTGTGATATCTGCAGCACTTGCCAGTTTTTTAAAGCTGTCTGTTGGGAAGTTTGTACCCGCAACATAGGTCAGGTTGTTTTCTGAGTTTTCAAAACTCATACCGGCAACGGCCGTTAAATCATGGGCCTCTCCAAACTGAGCATTCCAGGTTAAGTAATTGTTCAGCGTGTAGTTCACTACATTAACTACACGAGAGTCACCAAACCCGTTAGTGTTTTCTCCAACATCGGTTATACGCCCGGCAAAGTAATCTTCATTTGAATTATAAAGATCCAGGCCAAGTTCACTGCGGAACTGCAAGTTCTCGGCAATACTATAATCTGCAAACAGGTTACCAACATTTCTGAACACGGTTTGAGTAGCATCAACGCCCTGTACGTGTCGCAAAAAGTTATAATAGAGTGTGTTTTCATTGGGCACATCAGAAAAACCCGTCAGGTTACCACCATCATCAAACTGCGGCGTATACGGTGCCATTGTGGGTGGCTGTGCAATAGCCTGGAGCGGAGTAGCAAAAGCATTGTCATTAGAAACCCGAATATTTTCTGTGCGGGTTAATCCAAGATTCATTCCCACCTGGAGCTTATCTGATGCGGTGTGATCCAGGTTAATACGGCCATTCAGTCGTCCGTATTCATCACCCCGAACAATACCTATCTGGTCGCTAAAACCACCAGATATAAAAAATCGGGTGTCTTCAGTACCTCCGCTTACCTGTGCAGTAAAATCGGTGTTTGAAGCATCCTGGAAGGATTCGTCCTGCCAGTCTGTATCAATCACGCGGTTTCTCCAATCCGTACCGTTTGATAAAAATCCATCAAAAAGGCCTTCAACATAAGCGACTTCCCCCGCATAAGCTTGCTCTGCAGAACTGTAACCAAAGGGGTTGCCATTTCTTTCAAAGTCTACAACACCAGCTCGTCCACCTGCATCGAGGAAATATTCGATATACTCATCTGCATTCATAAACTCTACACGGTTTGTTGGAGAGCTTACCCCGCGTTCGAGACTCACATTTACCTGTGTTCTACCGGCCTGGCCGCGTTTTGTGGTTACCAAAACGACACCGTTTGCGGCTCTTGAACCATAAATTGCAGCGGCGGCGGCATCCTTAAGAATTTCAATCGACTCAATATTATCAGGATTAATATCTGTAAGTGGATTGGTATCACCAAAACCTGTATCAGACTGACTCTCGGATGTAACCGGGATACCATCAATAACATATAAGGGCTGACTGCTCGCAGAAACAGACGATGTTCCACGTACGCGAATATTAATACCCTGTCCCAGTTTACCATTTCCTTTTTGGATAAATACTCCAGGAGCCTGTCCCTGCAGGGCAGATTCGAAACTGTTAACTGGAATTTCTTCAATCTGTCGTGCAGAAACACTGGTAATGTTTCCTGTCATTTGTTCCCGGACAATAGAACCATAACCTGTAACGACTACTTCAGATAAACTCTGCTGGTCCATCGTCATACTGAGGTTCAAATTCAAATCCTCAGTTACATTAATGTTTCTCGTTATTTGAACATATCCTACATAGCTAACCCGCAGTGTATATGAACCTTCGGGTACGTTGGTAAATTCAAATTCTCCGTCGACATCCGTCGCCGTCCCATAATTGGTATCTACAAGCATAACGGTTGCTCCCGGTAATGGAGATCCGTTGCTCTGATCTGACACCGTTCCTTCAACAGTATACTGGGCAACTGCTGACGTGCTGAAAACTGCAACAAACAGTGTTGCAACAATCGTACTTAGTAACTTTTTAAGCATGTGAGCCTCTTTAGATTATTATTGATTCCCGTGTTCACGTTATGAATGATGCTGCTTATTTACTCATTGATGCATTCTTTGATAAACACATGAACTAATAAAATAGCATAGTAAACAGGGGAAAAGCTAATTTTTATCAAGAAGAGCACTAAGAACCCTTATTTTTTTTGTAAAAGCAATACCGTTGTTAAAAAGGAAGCGCTTCGCACTCCTTTTTTAAGAACTTTTTCATTTCAATTGCTCTAATTGACTACGCAAAGTGTCCAAACCTGGATTTCCCGGGGAACCAATATGGGTAAATTTACCTAGAAACTCTTTAGCTGAGTACTGGGGTATTTCTTCTGGATTCTGCTTTATTTTGGCATAAGCATCTCGAAATGAGAGTCCTTCTTGTAATACTACCTGGTAAGCTGCCTCGGCCGCAAAGAGTTCTTGTGTGCAGGCTTTTTCAGCTTCTTCAGCATTCACGGAAACAGACTGAATAAGCAATGTGGTCATCTCCAATGTTTGTCTGGCAATATGAAACGATCGCATCACCGGTTCTTTGGTGAGCTGCAGATCGCGATGATATCCACTCACAAGATTCATAGATACTGACTGAAGAGTTGCCTGTAAACCAATCTGTTCCGCATGTTTTCCGCGAATCAGTTCTGCAACGTCCGGATTTCTTTTTTGCGGCATTATTGACGAACCGGTGCAAACCACATCATCAAGTGTAAAAAAACGGTGTGATTCACTGCTGTACGTAATAATATCGGTCGCCAACCTGCTCAAAACAGAGGTAACACCGCTTATATATTGAACAACCTGTGTTTCCACCCATCCGCGGGAGAGCTGTGCGGTGGTTGAGCATACCATTGGCTGGGTAAATTCAAGATCCGCAGCTTCTTTTTCACGATTAATAGGAAGTGAGGTTCCGTACCCCGCAGCCGTGCCAAGTGGGGACCGGTCAATCAAGCCAAACACTCCCGTCTTTGCTTCCAGCTGCATTAATAAAAGCTCTGCGTAGCCGCCCGCCCACAACGGAACCGAGCTCAGCATCGCTTTTCGGGTATGGGTAAAACCGGGAATTGGAATATTTTGATGCTCGGTTCCGAAATCGATAAGTGTTCTAACAAGTGAGCGCAAAAATCCGGTTATTTCAATAAGCTGCTCCTTCTCATAAAGCCTGATGGCCGTCAAAACCTGGTCGTTTCTGGATCGCCCGGTGTGAATCTTTTTACCCAGATCCCCCAGAGTTTCCGTAAGCCTGGCTTCTATTGCAGTATGCATGTCCTCGTGCTCCTGCAAAATCTGAAACTGTCCATTTTCCCACTCTTTTCTGATCTCAACAAGTGCCGCTTTTAGCTTCTCCAGTTCATTATCATTTAAAATGCCGGCACTGTTTAAAGCTTTAGCATGCACAATCGACGCCTGGATATCATAAGGTACCAGGGTATGGTCGAGCTCATAATCGTTGCCAACCGTAAATGCCTCTACTCTATTTGCAGCTTCACTATTACTTGTATGTCTCGGCGTTTCCCAAAGCTTTGCCATTTTTTTCCTTATCTGATAAACCTGATTACTCGTTGGTAGAATTCTTTACAAATTGATCGAACCATTGCAGGTAGCGTTCGTACCTGTCTTTCTGAAACGCCGGCCTTCGTATTCCATGGTGCTCCCCGGGATACACAACCAGCTGCGTTTCTATTCCCAGGCGCTTCATCGCCTGGTACATCTGTTCCGATCCTAAAATGGGTACATTCCAGTCGTCGGCACCGCCGATCCATAGCGTGGGCGTTGTTACGTTTGCTACATCGTTGAATGGTGAAATTCGCTCCCACTTTTCGGGTGTTTCCCACGGCAGGCCGAGTTCCAGCTCCCAGTGGAGCTGGTAGTGATCGTGTCCGTAATTAGATCTGTAAAGCGTTTCACTTGCGCCGGAAATCGCCCCTTTAAACCGATCTGTTTTTGTGATGACGTAGTTTGTGAGAATACCGCCATACGACCATCCGCCCACGCCAAGCTGATCCGGATTGGCAATACCCAGTTCCACAGCATAATCTACCGCAGCGTTGACGTCTTCAAAATCTTTGTTTCCCCAGTCGGCAAACAGCACTTCCGAAAATTCCTGCCCGTACCCCGAGGACCCGCGCGGATTCACCATCAGTACGGCGTATCCAATAGCTGAAAAAAGCTGTGGCTCAAAACGGTAGCTGTGTTCAAACTGTGCAACCGGTCCTCCATGAATCCAAAGCAATGTTGGGTACTGTTTTCCCTCTACGTAATCAACGGGTTTTACCAGAAATCCATGAATTTCAGTCCCATCTGCGCTTGCAAACCGGATCTCTTCCACCTCAGGCTGCAGAGTGCGGCCCAACAACTCTTCATTTTTATATGTAAGCTGATTCAACTGCCCGTTTAAGTATGTGAAAATTTCATCGGGCTCATTAAATGTCCCTTTTTGAATGGCAATCGCCGACCCATTCATATCGTAGCTGCTGACGGACAGATCTCCCTCAACTTCTACTTCATACCCGCTGCCGTTTTTGTTGATGGATGCCAGTTTACTTTCTGCAGCATCTTCTACGATAAACCGTATTCGGTTTCCGTCTTCAGTAAACCGTGGCTGGCTGACATTTCTGTCAATCTCTTCGGTAAGTACCGCTTCATCCCCGTTTTCTGCTGCCTTTGTTATAGCCAGATGATTCGTAGCATACCATATTTTTTCAGGTTCTCTCACGGTAATATACGTGATCTGCTCTCCGTCGGAACTCCAAGCGGGTGAGTAATCGCTGCCGCTGTTTTTTGTGACCTGTATCAGTCCGGCCTCATTTTCCCCTTTTTGCGCATCCACGATCCAGATATCTGAATTCATGTTGCCGTCCGGCTCCTCCGTTCGGTTGCTCACAAAGGCAATTTTTGAACCATCGGGACTCCAGGCTGCACCCGAGTGATCATAATCACCAAATGTGATCTGTACTGCGGCTGTATCTCCGGGAGTAAATGTGTAGATATGCGTTCTGCGCCGGTCCAGGTACCCTTCGTAATCGCGCTTAAACTGCAACCGGTCGATCACGTATGGTTCAGGCTCATCCGACTCATTCTCTTTTTTATCCTTGATCATCAAAAGCAATTTGCTTCCGTCAGGCGACCATTCGTAGCCGGAAATTCCCTGCTCAACAAACGTCATCTGCTGCGCTTCCCCTCCGCGCCTGTCCAGAACCCAAAGCTGTGTTTCGCCATCATTTCGCGATGCCGTGAACGATAAATATTTCCCGTCAGGACTCCACTGAGGTGAGCCGGCAGAAGTACCCTTGGCCGTCATGGGAAGATGGTCACCGCCATCTATCGGTGTCATCCAAAGTCTTGTTTCTGATGTTCCTTCCTCAAAATCGGTTTGCTGAACCGTATAGGCCACCCATTCACCTTCGGGACTGATAACCGGGTTCCCCACATCTTTCAAATCAAAAAAATCCTCAATAACAACCGGGGGCTCCGACTGCCGGGCGTTTAGAGATACTGTACAGGTGAACTGCACAATGAAAGCTGTAAGTGTGTAAACAAAGATTGTCCGGGTTTTCATATATGGTATGGAGTAATCAGAAATTCAGTTTCGGTTAATATCACTTAATCAGTCATAAAAGCCAAGACAGCAGAAAAGCCGGCACAATCATTTACATTCTGCCGGGCTGTTTCCATTAAAATCCGCCTAAACCAGCTCTTTTTTTACCGTTTTCTTAAGCTGATAGGCTGTCTTTTGAGGCAGATTCCAGAGCTCAATAAATCCGGGTGACGCATTTTGATTAAAGGCTGCCGACTTATTGAACGTTGCCAGATTTTCATCAAACAGAGAATACGGAGATTTAAGAGCGACCACATCGCAATTGCCCTTATAGAGTTTAACAGTTACTTCGCCGCTTACCTTTTTATTCTGTTCGTTGATGTAGGCCCGGATATTATCCATCACCGGCTCGTAATATTTCGCGCCGTAAATCAGGTAGGCCCATTTCTGATCCATAAAGTTTTTTAACTCATTCTCTTCCCGGGTAGAAACAAGCTGCTCCAGGTTTTTGTGTGCCTGAATAAGAATATGTGCCGCCGGATTTTCATAAATGCCCCGAACCTTCAATCCAACCACTCTGTCTTCTATCAGATGAAACACTCCAACACCGTGTTTTCCGCCTATTTCATTTAGCAAAAGAATTAGCTCTTTGGTGGCATATTCAACGCCATTCAGACTCACGGCTTTGCCATTTTCAAAACCAATGGTCAGGTTTTCCGGCTCGTCGGGTGCCTGCTGCGGAGTGTTGCTCCATTTGAGGATATTCTCGAGCGGTGGCTCCAGTTCCGGGTTTTCAATTTCGCCCCCTTCACCGGTATTGGCCCACATGTTTTCATCGTAGGAGTAAGGAGTTTTCTTGGTTTGTTCGACCGGAATTCCGTTTTCAATAGCATATTCAATCTCTTCTTCCCTGCCCATTCCCCACTCTCTTACGGGAGCGATAATTTTTAAACCGGGGTTGAGTGTTGTAATGTAACTTTCAAACCGTACCTGGTCATTACCCTTACCTGTACATCCGTGTGCAATGACTTCGCAATTAAACTCTGCAGCAAATTTCACGGCTATTTCCGAAATCATCACTCTTCCCAGCGGGCACCCGAGAGCATATCCGCCCTGATAATCTGCGTTGGCCTTTACGGCTTCCATGCACAGCTCTGCAAACTCATCCTTTGCATCATACATGATGGCATCTTTCGCTCCCAGGTCGAGAGCTTTCTGCTTGATCGCATCCAGATCATCGGCTTTTTGCCCGATATTAATGGTTAGAGCAATCACATCGCACTCATACTCCTCCTGAATCCATTTAAGCATCACGCTGGTATCCAACCCTCCCGAGTAGAGCAGCAGACAGGTGTTAAAGGTTCCTTTGTGAGCTTCGTGAGATGCAACTTTTTTGTAGGTCGTTTCCTGGTTTAACATAGCTGTTTGTTTTATTTGATTTGTTTTGAATTTGATTTATTGGGCCGTAACAGATTCTGAGACAGGCTCGGGCTCCGGCCAGAGATCTTTTTTAAGCGAAGGGTTCAGCATAAGCGCGAAAACCGCCTTTGATACGATCATTCGGTTTTTTGCCTGATGATACACCCAAGAATTTGGATGATCGATCACCTCATCAGTTACTTCCACACCTCTATGCGCGGGCAGGCAGTGCATAAAGCCTGTGGTTTTTTTAGCGCCGGAAAAAAGTTTTCCATTCACCTGGTAGGGTTCAAAATGCTTGATTTTTTCCTCATACAGATGTTCTTCACCCATCGATATGAACGTATCTGTATAAATGACATCGGAAGATTTGGCGGCCTGGTATGGATCATCCACCACAGAAAATTCCCCTCCGTACTGCACGGAGAGCAGCTTAAAGTACTGCTTCTGCTCATCAGTCCAGGAATACTCCGGCGGACCTGAAAACTGAACCGGATAACCCAGAATCAGGGCGATTTCGGTTAAAGAAAACGCCACGTTATTTGCATCTCCGATAAATGTGATGACTGCTTTGCCATCACTTCCGAATTTTTCCTGAATGGTTAGCATATCAGCCAGCGCCTGCATGGGATGGTGTTTATTGCAGAGTGCATTCACAACCGGTATCGTGCCGTACTGCTGCATTTTTTCCAGCGTATTATGGGAGTAAACTCTTGCAAAAACGGCATCACACCATTGTGATACGTTCATCATAGCGTCTTTGAGTGACTCTCTGCAGGTGAAGGGAACCGCCTTTCCGTTGGCCAGTAATAGATCGGGGTCAATGTCGATCTTATTCCCTCCCAATTGATTTATAGCGGCCTCCGTACCCACTTTTGTTCTGAGTGAGGGTTTTTCAAATACAAAACCCACATTTTTACCGTGCAGCAGCGGCTCTTTCGATTCAGCAAGTTCCTCGCTTAAAGCTAAAATGGTTTCAATCTGTTCGGTGTTTAATTCACCGATGGTTAATAGTTGGTTCATGATATAATGGTATTCGTGGTGTTTGAAATTGTTAAGGGTCGGGTTCAGGATTCAGAAAAGCGATGCCTCTTAAAAAGTGAAGACATAAAAAAAGCCCCGATCAAATTTGTTAATCGGGGCTTGCAATAAATCCTTTGTAGGTAAACTACACAGTTATCACACGCCCATAGGGCGGCGACGGCGAAGAGAAAGAGTAGTTGTATATAGTGTAGTTTTTAACATGGCTATTAAATAAAGCCTTTTCATTTTAAGATGCAATAGCTGGAAAAATTTTTTCCTTTTGATTGATACATGAATCGTTACTTGTGTTATTGAACCCCATTCGGGGTTTAGGTGTGGTGCCCTCTTTACGAACCCCGCATTGCCATACGGGGCTATTCATAGTTGATCCCGCAGGGATCAAAGGGTAGGAACACCCTACGGAATACAAAATGTTTTACTCAGTACCTAAGTTCGATTCTAAATCGGGGCAAAAATTCTCCCCTCCTATGTTTAGGAGGGGACGGGGGTGGTAGTTTTAGGTTACGAGCCCAAAATAGACTCAAAAACTATAGTTATTCCAGGGGATGGCCAAAGAAAAACTACCCTTAAATCGCCTCCTTGAGAAAGGAGGGGATTTATTTAATCGCCTAAAATGAGATTATTAATCGAACTCAGGCTCTGTACTTCAATATTTGAATGTGCTGATAATTTTTATTCTCAGCTACTTCAACCTTATAATATTCTCCCGCACGGCTGCATCAAAAAGAGACCGGTGAAGATCACTGGCATCAAACTCACCACGATTAACCAAAGACGCAATTTCATCACCCGTAAACATGAGAAGACAGCCCTGCTCCCTGAACTGTGCGTCGATGTTTCGCGGATCGGTCAGTCGCATTTTATCGACATCTAATCCGTCCGGGCTTATTTTTTTATCAATCAGGCAGTAATAGATATCTTCCGGTTCATCTCCGAACTCAATTTTTTGTAAAAACGTCTGATCCAGCTTTTCACTATGTTTCATTTTGAATACCTCTCTATAAAATCACGTGCTTTTATAATTTCCTGGATCTCGCCGGTTTCGGCATCGGTAATTTGCACCTGGAAAAGACTAATGATCGCCTGACTCTCCAGACACTCAATGGTCTCCGGAATGGTGGAACACTCCTCCGTTTCACTAACCAGGTCGTTCACGCCCTGTACCACATAAATGATCTCTTTTTGGGGTGATTTCTCTTTTCCCTTTCCCTTTCCTGATTTGGAATCACCCTGATCAAAATAGTCGCGAATGGCCTCTTCTGTAACAAACCACTGAACTCCCAGTTTTCTGCCTTTTAACCGGCCTTCCCTCAGGTAGGCCCGAAGCGTCATTTTACTGATTCCCAGCAGTTCATGCAGGTCATCAACGGAATAAAGGGTTAATGATCCAATTTTTCGCGGCATATCTTCCTTCTAATTAACAGTTTTAAACTAACATTACTTATATATTAGAATAGTTTAAGTTACACAATTTATCGTTAGTCATACAACTTAAATCTCTTTTGGATCTGACCCCCAAATCATCGTACATTGGTAATAGTTGATTGAAAAATAACAGCTCATCGCGATCAACAATTTGGTTTCCCTTCCTGCCAAATTTTCTTTTTCCTGCAAACACCTAACTCTATTTGGTATTTCCATTTCATGCCATAAAAAAACCGGACACCGGGCGAATGAACACCCAATATCCGGCTCTGTTTTTTGTATCTCTAAACCAAAAAACCTGTTTACTGCGCAGCTTCTGGAACCACTGTTTCTCTCGATTTCAGAAATTCTGCCTTTTTCTCGGTTACATATTCTTTTATCTGGTTTGCAGAAATATATACAACCGGAATCAGCACAAGCGTAATAAGGGTTGAGGCTGTTAGACCACCAATAACCACACGTGCAAGGGAGGCTTGAATTTCACCACCGGCTCCCAAACCAAACGACAAAGGCAACAGCCCAAGAACGGTTGTTAGCGTAGTCATTAAAATAGGACGCAGACGTAATCTGCCCGATTCTACCACAGCTTCAAGCAGATTTATGTTGCTTTCTCTGCGTTTCAGGTTGATATAATCCACAAGTACAATGGCGTTATTAACCACAATTCCAACCAGCATAATGACCCCCATAATGCTCTGCATGTTAAATGTAGTACCGGTTAACAACATCGTGGGAATGATACCAACTATAGCCACAGGTACAGCAAACATCACGATGAGCGGATCCAAAAAGCGCTCAAACTGGGCGGCCATTACCATGTAGATTAACACAAGAGCCATAATAATGGATAGCATAAAATCGGCCTGTGCTTTCTGCTGTTCTTCATATTCCCCGCCATATAAAATGGAAAATCCTGTTGGAAGCGCTAAATCGCTCAGTTCCGCCTGGATCTTTTCAACGGCTACCCCAAGAGGAACGCCACTTTCAAGGTTCGCGGTGATATAGGTAACCCGCTGACCATTAATCCGGTTGATAGAAACCGGTCCCCGTGATGCTTCCTGGTCGATTACGGTTGAAATTGGAATTGTTTCACCACTGGCTGAGCGAACAGCAATATTTTCGAGGTCGAGAATGCTCATACGATCTTGCTCCTGCAGCCGTACAGTTATGGGAAATTCATCTCCACCCTCGCGAAATACGCCGGCCCGAACACCACCAATATTGGCCTGCACCGCCTGTGCAACTTCACGACCGATTAAGCCCAGCTCGGAAATTTTCTCGCGGTCAAAAACAATATTCTGTTCAGGGCGTCCCTCCTCGCGATCAGAACGAACACCGGTTACCTCTGGAATTCTTTCCATTCGTCTTCTTATCTCATCCGCAAGCTCGGTTGACGTTTCAATGTCGTAACCCCGCAACTGCACCTGAACGGCTTCTTCACCCCCCGATCCAAAAATTCTTCTGAGAATCCACAGTCCGGTTTGAGCCCGTACTCGGAAAAACCCGCCCGGTATGCTGCCGTCAATCTCTTCGCGTATTTGATCAGCGAGTTCGTAGGAGTTCACCGTTCTTTCAGACTCATCAACTAATGCAAGCTCAACTTCGGCGTTACCATTTCTTACCTCCGTTGTCATATACTTTATTTGATCCATCGGTGCTACTGCCGTCACTTTGTTTTTGAGCTCGGTGAGATATTCATTGGCAACAGCGATATTCATGCCGTCTGGCAAATAGAAGTCGATACTAATTTCATCCGCCTCGGTTTGTGGAGCAAGCTCGGTATCGATAAACCCGGCACCATACACTGATAGAGCAATGAGAAATGTAGAGATGCCGAATACCGTATATTTTCTTTGAATGGCTACCCGAAGAAACGTTTTGTATTTATTTTCAAAGCGCTCGAAAAAGAGCTGAAACCGTCCTTTCTTCTTTGATCCTTCTTCTCCATCCGGCTTTATACTCATAAATTTGCTTGCAAGCATGGGTACCAGTGTAAGAGCAACCAAAAGAGAACAGAAAAGGGCAAAAACAACAACCAGAGCGAGCTCCTGGAACAGCGTTCCGGTTATAGTTTGCATAAACACCACCGGCAAAAAGATTACGGAAGTAGTGATAGTAGAGGCAACAATGGCGCCTGCAACCTCACGCGTTCCGGTCAGTGAGCTCTCCATCAACGATTTTCCATTGCTCCTGAGCCTTACAATATTCTCAAGAACCACAATGGCATTGTCAACAATGAGGCCGACCCCCAGCGCGAGCCCTCCGAAACTCATTTGATTCAGTGTTAAGCCTGTAAAGTAGAGCAATCCAAAGGTGGCAATAATCGAAACCGGAATTGCCAGAGAGATAATAAATGTAGTGGACCCATTTCTGAGAAAGAGATAAAGAATAAAAATTGCCAAAAGGGCTCCCCAAACGGCCGACTGCTGTACATTATCGATAGAATTTTGAATAAAATCGCTTTGATCGATCACTATAAGCAGGTTCAGGTCTTCCCGGGATTCATTAATCCGCGCAACTTCTTCCTCAATTTGACGGGAAACCTCCACCGTGTTTGCACCGGTCTGTTTACGAATCCCCATTCGAATCATGGGCTGATCGTTAATATTCACCATTCGCCCAATGTCGGCGTAGGAATCTTCTACCGTGGCGATATCTCTCACCCGAACAGGTTTGCCATCAATCCTGGTAATTATGGTTTCGGCTATTTGATTTACATCAGTAAACTCCCCGAGTGTCCGCACATAAAGCTGTGTAAATCCATCTTTTACATTACCGCCGGGCAGAGTATTATTTTCGGCAATAATTGCATTTTGCACTTCGGTTGCGGTAAGGCCGCTTGCAATAAGACGATCGCGCTTCAGGTTTACAAGTATTTCACGATACACTCCTCCCCAAACATCAATGGCACCCACACCCGGGATTTGCTCGATCCGTTTGGCAATATCTCTTTCCAGCAAAAGTGTTAATTCGTCAAGCGGGCGTGCAGATTGCGCTCCAATAATAACGATGGGCGAGTCATTCGGGTCGTATTTACGCACCCTTGGATTATCTGCTTCTATGGGCAGATTTCTCCTTACACGGTCGAGTGCAGCACGCACGTCGTTTGCAGCCTCGTCAAGGTTGGTGCCCTGGGCAAAGTTGAGACTTACTCGGCTTTCACCTTCTTCCGATTGGGAAGTCATCTCTTCGACATTTGCTACCCCGGAAAGTGCGTTTTCAATCTGGTCTGTAATAATAGTCTCTATTTCTTCCGGCCCCACATTTGGATAGTCTACGGTAACGGAAAGTCGCGGGTACTCAATTGGTGGCAACAAATCGACCGGCAAATAGCGAAACCCGACGATTCCCAGCACAACTACAATGAGATAAACCATCGTAGTTGCTATTGGTCGTTTAATGGATGTATCTGTCATGCCCATAGTTCATTCCTCTTAATTTAATTTTGTCCATTCATTGTTGATCTGTCTGCCACATTCTGTTCCATTATTTCTCTTAACAGATCTTGGGGCTGCAGTCGCTGCATTTCTACAATACTTCTCCAGCTTTTAGGGCGAACTCTTGCAGTGCTGCTGTTGTCGCGATCGATCAGATTTTGCCCAACGGTAACAACCCAGTCCCCGCTCCGCACACCGGTTACCCCTGCCGCATCACGACCTCTGGCGATCACTTCAATCGATTTAAATTCTACATCTGTTGGATTGCTCAGATTTAGTGGCTCACCCACTTCATCTAGCTCTTCAACAATTTCTGACTCCATTCCATAGCTGGTTGCTACATAAATACCGGTTTCTCCACTTCTGGGATTTCTGTAGATGGCGCTCAGCGGTACGATTGTCGCCTGCTCGCTCTCTCCATAAAGTACATCAACCGTTACGAACATCCCCGGGAGTAAAAGTCCAGAGTCATTATCAATATCGATCTCGGCTTCGGTACTGAAGTTTCCTGCTCCCAAAAATGGGGATATTCTCGAAATTTCTGCGGTCAATACTGTATCTCCAAGATTTTCAGAAAAAATCCGTACCGTCTGCCCTGTTTCAATGTATCCAAGCATCTGTTCGGTAAGATTAATGGTAATCTCGGAGTTTGAGAGATCCCCAATTGTAAATAATCGCTCACCTGTTGTTGCCTGCATGCCAACTTCTGCCATTCTTCCGCCAACCGTTCCGCTTACTGGAGCTCGTACAATAGTTCTGTCGAGTGCTTCTCTCCGCTCATCTACAAGCGATTCTGCCTGGGCAATCTGCGCATTGGCAAGTTCTAAGCTGGCTTCTGCCGATTCTTTTTGCGCTTCAAGCCTCTCTATTTCAAGATCACTGCTTAAATCCCGATCGGCAAGAATTTGTTCTCTTTTCAATTCCGATTCAATTTCTCCAAGTGCAGCCTGAGCCTGTCGGCGCTGTGCTATATTTATACGTAGTGCTGCTTCGGCCTGCCTTAACTGCTCATTAAATTCTGTATCTCTTAACTTCAAAAGTGGATCTCCTTCTGAGACCTGATCTCCATCCTCTACAAACACCTCCTCAATTGGAGCTCCAATTCTAGGGTAAATATCAACCTGGTTGGCCGCCCTAACCAGTCCGTTCAATCGCTCTTCCAGTGGTAAAGCTCCATATTGAGCCTGAACAACCTCGACTGCCGGGGCCAATGGCTCTGTATTATCTGAAGTAGTTTCATCCTCTCCACCGCAGGCATGTAAAAATAACAGCGCAAATATTACTGCCAGTACTGAATTTATTTTTCTCATAATTGTTTAATATTAAATACTCATTTCGAGTAGATTAACACTTTCTGCAAATATTCATTCCTTCAGCTATGTTAAATTGTTTAAAAATAAATCTTCGTTTTTTTACAACTGTCACTCCAGCGCAATAATTATTCATGAATAAAGGAAATTTCCCCACCTTGTTTTACAGATGGACTCAATAACTCAAATTACTCTTGGAGCCGCCGTTGGTGAGGCATTTGCTGGCAAAAAAACTAAATATAAAGCAGCCGCCTGGGGAGCTTTTCTCGGCACTCTTCCCGATTTAGATGTACTTGCAAATCCGCTTTTGGACAACGTTAGTCAGCTCTACTTTCACAGAGGACTTTCACATAGCGTTCTATTTTGCCTGCTGGCATCTCCGCTCATCGGGTGGGCTATTGATAAGGTACATTCAAAAGAGAATCTTGGATGGAAAACCTGGTCAACTCTCGCCTTTTGGGTCTTTATCACCCATATTTTTATTGATCTGGCCACAACATATGGCACCCAAATTTTTTCTCCCTTTACCAATCGGCCATTTACACTCGACTCCGTTTTTATCATCGACCCGCTTTTTACGATCCCTGTATTTTTCGGATTGATGACGGCCCTATTGCTTAAAAGCAGAACGAATGCCGGCTCCATGATTAATAAAACAGGCCTTGTGATCGGTGCGGCCTACCTTGTTTGGGGATGGGGAATCAAATCGCACGTCAACGCCGTATTTGTGGACAATTTTGAACACCAATATGGATACTACCATGAAATGAAAACCACTCCTAACGGTCCCTCCTCATTTTTATGGAACGCCTACATTATCAAAGGAGATACGATCTATCAATCGGTTTACTCTATTTTTGATGAAGACAAGACAGTTGACTTTGAACCTATACCAAGAAACTCCCATATGATTGAACCTTATGTAAATGACCGGGGAGTGGAAACCCTGCTCTGGTTTTCAAGAGGGTACTATACAGTTCAGAAAGAAAATGACAAGCTTGTGTTCTACGACCTGCGATTTGGCAGAAGCGACTTATGGCTCACAGACCGCGGGGATGTTCCATATGTATGGCGAAACGAAATTTTATTTGACCAGGAAGATGTTGCCTACAGTTTTAATCTCTCAAATCCATCGTTTGAAGCACGATCTGCGGTCTTTGATCGTTACTGGAAACGACTTTGGGGAGAGGAATGATCTCCTATTTTTTTCTTATTTTTAGCTTTCAGAATTACGAATAAATTTTACATCAGTATGAACAGGAAAATAATCATTGGATTACTCATCACCGTCTTTATCGGGATATTCGCGTACTTTTCCCTGCAGCAGATTAAACCGGCTGAAATTGAAAATGCCCCGGAGTGGATATCGTTCGATGAAGCAACCGAGCAGGCAGCTGCAGAAGACCGTCTGATTATGATTGATATCTACGAAGTCGGTTGCCAGTTTTGTAAGGCGATGGAACGTGAAGTATTTCCCGCCCCAGCGGTTCGCGCTGTTCTCGACCGTGATTACGTACCGGTGAAAATCAACGGACATGCAGAAACATCACTCACATACAAGGGCGACACCATGAGTGCCAGGGAGTTTGCGCAGGAAATGGGTGTAACAGCATATCCATTTACCGTTTTGATGGATGCTGAGGGCAATATTATTGACAGCTACCGCGGATACCAGGATGTCGTTACCTTTTCACGCTTCCTGAGAAGGGGTGTTCAGCAACACGAAGAGAACAGGAGTTAACATTACTCCTCAGCGAAGAAATGGTGCCGATTTTTATTCCTTCATGATTCGTTTATTCAAAGAGTGTAACTTCTCCGACCTGTCTTGTAACTGGCGATACTCATTAACAAACTACACAAAACTCTTTTCAGCGAAACGAAGGCTTGAATGAATAAATCAGCACTTGCCACGGTATTCCTGGTTGTGGTTATCGACCTGCTTGGGTTTGGTATCGTTCTTCCTCTCCTTCCATTTTATGCTCAGGAATTTTCGGCGTCTGCCGTAACGATTGGCCTGCTTTACAGCGTTTACTCCTTCATGCAGCTGATCTTCTCTCCTATCTGGGGAAGCTGGTCCGACCGTATTGGCCGCCGCCCTATTATGCTTATGAGCACGTTCGGCGCTGTAATTGCATATACAATTTTTGGGCTTGCAGAATCTCTCACCGTTCTTTTTATCTCACGTATTGTAGCGGGAACCATGGGCGGTAACATCTCTACGGCGCAGGCATACATCGCAGATGTTACTGATGAAGAGAACCGGGCTCGTGGAATGGGACTGATCGGTGCAGCATTCGGTATAGGATTTGTGATTGGCCCGGCTACCGCGACAGCACTTATTCATCCTGCTTTTCATGAGTTCGTTGGCAGCATGGGATTTGTACAGTTTGCCGACTGGATGAGCAGTAATCGCTTCGCCCTGCCCGGCTTTTTTGCCGCGTTTCTCTCGTTTTGCAGCTTTTTGATGGTACTGTTAAAACTGCCCGAAACTGTGGATACCAAAAAAGAGAGAGAACCCTCTTTCAGGCGCCCCAGCGTATTTACACCCAGGTTCTGGAGGCTTCTGTCTGATCAAAAAGGAAAGTCTGCACGCGGATATCTTATTCCACTCATTTTTGGTTTTTTCCTGCTTTCGTTTGGTGAGTCGAGTCTTTACAGTGCATTTCCGCTTTTTGCAGAGTCTGAGCTGGGTCTTACTGCCGAACAGGTAGGCGTGCAGTTCTTTTACATTGGCATTATTGCCGTTATCGTTCAGGGTTTTCTGATCAAGCCTCTCACTAATGTATTTACTGAGGAGAAGCTCTTTCTTACCGGAAACTTTCTGATGGTGACCGGCCTCGGGCTCATCCCATTTGCCGTAAACACCCTAGCTCTTGCCCTTTTCCTTGGAATAATGGCGCTCGGCAAAAGCCTCAACACACCTACCATCACCAGCCTGATTTCAAAAGAGGCCGCAAGTGATAATGTAGGCGCTGTGATGGGGGCATCCCAGGGCCTTTCTGGCCTTGGACGAATGATCGGACCCACATGGGGAGGAGCACTATTTGCCCTGCACTTCGGCCTTTCATTTGTCGCCACCGCAATGATTGTTGCCGCCACCATCTGGATCGCATTCGGCCTCATTATAAAAGAGAAAAAAAGAATGGGCGGCTGACCTGTTACCTGGTATTATTTTACAGGCGATATCATATCATCGGATTTCAAAAAATTCTATTCGGCACTTATAAAGTGTGACAGATATTTACCCAGCTCTTTTCTCTGATGTCATAAGTTTTTGGGTACTCACCCTGAATGATTTTCAAAACGTTAACACAGATCATTTCGGGATATTCGGCTGATTCACTACCTTTCAAAAAAGGAGAACTTAACGGAGTACTATATGAACGTTTGCATTGCTGATAATTTACCCCCCGAAGCCATCGCCGAATTGGAGAGTCTGGGGATGGTCGTATCAAATCAACCAAAAAAAACGGCCGATGAATTGAGTGATGGCCTGGAAGATGCGCAGGTAATCATTGTGCGGTCTACTGTGGTAACTGCAGAGTGTATTAAAAATAGTCCGAAACTCAGCCTGATTGTTCGGGCGGGTGCCGGCGTCAACAACATTGACATGCAGGCCGCAAGTGACGCCGGTATCTATGTTGCCAACTGCCCGGGGCAAAACTCCGTAGCAGTTGCCGAACTCGCAATGGGCTTAATTTTGTCGCTGGATCGCTACATTGCTGATAACGTCAGTTCGTTTCGGGACGGAAACTGGAATAAAGCCGTATACAGCAAAGCTGACGGTATTTTTGGAAAAACTCTCGGTATTATCGGTACCGGCCAAATTGGCCAGGAATTGATTAAACGTGCTCGCGCTTTTGGTATGCCGGTCGTAGCCTGGTCGCGCTCTTTAACCCCTCAAAAGGCTGAGAAACTGAAGGTACAGCGGGCCGAAAGCATTGCGGAGGTCGCTGAATCTTGCGATGTGCTTAGCATCCATCTCGCCCAGAATGACCAGACGCGGGGCATCATCTCCAAAGAGGTGCTGGCAAAACTAAAAGACGGCGCCTGTGTCATCAATACGTCCCGAGCAGGCGTAATTGATGAAGATGCGCTTTTTGAAGAACTCTCATCAGGCCGTTTGAAAGCGGGCCTTGATGTGATATCCGACGAACCTGAATTTAAACAGGGCGAATTCACAAGCCGGTTTCAAGACCTGGGAAATGCCTATGTCACCCATCATATTGGGGCAAGCACCCAACAGGCTCAGCTTGCTGTGGCCCGTGATGCGGTCGATATTGTTCGCGGATATGCGAAAGAGGGACACGTCCGAAACTGGTTAAATCACTGTAAGCAGACCGATGCTCCCTGGCAGCTTGTGGTTCGGCATTTCGATAAACCCGGCGTTATTGCCAACGTGATGAGTGAGCTGAAAGAGGCGAAAATTAACGCTCAGGAACTTACCAATGTAATTTTTGACGGAAAGAAAACCGCCTGCTGTACCATTCAGCTCGACGCCCGTCCATCCGACGATATTATGCAGAGCATCCGAACGCGGCAGGATGAGGTGATCAGCGCCACACTCATCGAACGATGAGGATTGAGTAACGAACATCCGATAAACACAATTTTGGAGGTGCGCTTTAAGGAAAAGTTTCTTTCTTTGAAGCGTTCTCCAATTCTAACCAATGTTTTAATCAAAACGGATGAAAGTTCTCTCTTTTACAACTCTCTTTTTACTTTTAATTAGCACGCTTGCGTATCCCCAGCCGGCAGACGATCTCTTTTCACTCACCGGATTCCGCCAGCAAGACGCACTTCAGCAGCTTGAAAGTGAACAGCAGATGCTGCAGTATCTCACCCCGGATGTATACCGGAATCATCTTTACCGACTGACCCGCGTACCCAACATTGCCGGAACAGAAGGCAGTCAAAGCGTCATTAATTACATGACTGAATCGATGGAATCCGCCGGTCTCGAGGTTCGTCACTACGATTACGATGCCTACATGCCAAAACCGGGCAGCGTGTCCATCTCCCTGGTTCGTCCTGTCCGCCTGCCGCTCAACAATCAGGAGTATATTTATGATGAAGACCCCCAGTCGATGCACGCAGAGCTGACCCACGGATGGAACGCCTATAGCGGATCAGGAGAAATAACTGCAGAAGTTGTATATGCAAACTATGGCCGGAAAGAAGACTTTGAACGGCTCGATGCGATGGGAATTGAGATTGAAGGCAAAATAGTTATCGCTCGTTATGGCGGAAACTTCAGAGGTTTCAAGGCGAAATTTGCGGAAGAGTATGGAGCTACGGGCTTAATTATTTACACAGACCCGGCTGATAACGGTTATATGCGGGGGCTCACCTATCCCGAGGGAAAGCAGAGTGACGAAAGCGCCATACAGCGCGGATCTCTTTTGACCCTCGACTACTACGGTGATCCGCTCACTCCTTTTGAGCCCGCACTTCCTCTTGATGACCCCAATACGCCGGAGCGGCTGAATGCAGACGATGTCGCCTTTCACTCCATTCCGGTAGCGCCTATCGGTTACGGTGCTGCAAAAGAGATTCTGTCCCGAATGGATGGCCGTCCCGTTCCCGTAGGCTGGCAGGGCGGCCTGCCTTTTACTTACAGGCTCAACAGCTCCGATGCACTCCAGGTACATCTGGATGTGGAACAGCCCCTTGAATATACAAGAATTACGAATGTAGCCGGCATCATTGAGGGATCGGAATATCCGGATGAGTGGATTATTCTCGGCTCACACCATGACGCATGGGGCTTTGGTGCGACAGATCCCAACAGCGGCACGGCCATGCTCCTCACGCTGGCGGATGCCCTCGGTGAAATGAGAAGCAGCGGCTGGCAGCCCAAACGCAGTATTCTTATTGCCCACTGGGATGCAGAGGAGTTTATGCTTATCGGATCGTCAGAATGGGTTGAAGACCTCCGGGAAGAGCTTTCGGCTAACGCTATTTTATATCTGAATGCGGACATGTCGGTCACCGGACCCAATTTCCGGTCATCAGCCTCGCCGTCACTCAAAAAACCGATTATTGAAGCTACAAAAGTCGTTCGTCATCCCGATTACGAAGACCGTACGATTTACGAAACGTGGATACGACCCGAGCAGAATGAACCCTCCATTGGAAACCTGGGAGGCGGCTCAGACCACGTTGGATTCTATATGCACCTTGGAGTTCCATCGGCCGGTATTGCCATTTCAAGCAGCGTTCCTGTTTATCACACCAACTTTGATACGTTCCACATGTACGAAAGCTTTCTCGACAGCTCCTTTACCTACGGACCAACCCTTGCCGGCGTGTATGGCGTCGTGGCAACCCGTTTCGCCATGGCTGATATTTTGCCCTATGATCTTGAACGATATGCCACCGACATTACAGAGCACATAGAGACTCTTTCTGAACGAGCTGAAGAACTTGGGCGTCCGCTTGATGGGGTGTTAAATCTGAACTCCGTCTTAAACCTAAACCGTCAGGTTTCAACGGCTCTTGTAAATGAAATACCGGAATGGCTGAACTCGGAGCAGTTTGATGCGAATCGCCTCAGGGAGATCAACAAGAAACTGATCGGGCTCGAGCGGTCGTTTGCAAATCCCGAGGGTCTGCCGTTTAGCGAGTGGCAGAAGTCTGTGTATGTCGCAACTGATCCCTGGAGTGGCTATGCCAGCTGGATGATCCCGGGTGTTCGTTATGTGCTTGAAGATGATCAAAGTGACGAACTGATGATGCGCGAGGCACAGAAGTTTCAAATTGCTGTTTCGCAGCTGACCATCTCACTGGGTGAAATTTATGATCTGATTCGGGAGTAGAAGTAAAAATCAGGAAAGAGTGTATATGCAATTCTTTTCAAGTACACACTGGTTAAAGCGTCCGCTTGGACCTTTCCCTTGAAAGCAATCATTGGCGCCTCTGTTTCTCGCGCCAATTTTGTCCCGCTGGGATAGTGTTTTGCTGATTAAATATTAAACGGGTATTAATATTATTGGAAGAGTGTAAACTAACTCACCGTTCCTTCCATTTATCGGGACTCATAGAAGTATGAAAAACTGCCCTGATAATAACTTTCTTTTCCTCTTCATTCACGGTGTAATGTATCATATGAGGAAATTTATGTAGCGGCAGGCAATGAACATCGTCGTATCGAACCTGATAAAAAGGATTTATTTTTTTACCGATACCATTTTATGAAGTTCTTTTTCAAACCGTTTTCCCAAATCTTTCTCTTGTTCTTCGTAATAGTCAATGCTTTTCTGAATATCTTTAACCACTCCGGGGCCTATCAGAATACGATAGCTCATTTTTCACTTTTCCCATATTCAAACTGATTGCGAGCTTTATCCCAAGTAACTATTTCTTTGGGATCTTCTGTTTTAATACGCTCTCTCAATATCTTTTTATGCTCTTCAGGTATCTTTTTCATATCTGCCTCTTCAATCCCCAGCTCTTTCATCAGGTTCATAAAGAACTCAACTTTATCTTCAGGTACTTTAACAGTTACTTCTTTCATGGCTTACAGTTTTTTTGATACGGGTAAGTAAATTTTACACTATTCATTTTTAAACCCAAGCTTTTAATCTCTGATTCAAGCATCCGTTTAGACCTTTCCCCGGAAAGTAAGAATGAGCATCCATTTTTCTCGCAGTGCTTCGCTGATGGTATCGCGGTGTTTCGCCGATTTTTTATCAAAGCTTATCTGGTTCAAGCGTCCGCTTGGACCGAACCCACTCCCAAATCTGGCATCAGTGAGGCACAAGCGAAGCGGGCACAAGCGGATGCTTGCGCCAGTATGAGTGTAGTTTCGATATTATCTCGAAAACCACATCAGGGTGAAGAGCGCTGCAGCCAGGTTTCGGGATTTACAACCTGGCTTCCCTCACGAATCACAAAGAATAGTACGGGGCCGCGAATGGAGTCTTCTGCGCCGGATAGGCCGATCACTTCTCCTCTGCTCAGCACCTGGTTTCGCCTTACGTAAATTTCGCTCATATTTCCGTAGGCGGTGAGGTATCCGCCGTGGTTCACAAAGACCATATCGCCGTACCCCTGAAGCGGCTGCACATTGTACACAAATCCGTCGCTCACCACCTCAACGGGCGACTCCGGCAGCGTAGCTATATCCACGCCGAGATTTTGTGTTCGTGTACCAAACACCGGGTGTGAACGCGTTCCAAACCGCTGCGTAATGACGCCGTTATCAACCGGCCACGGCAAGTTCCCTTTCATTTCGCTGAACCGTTCACCAAACAGAGCCAGCTCCTCATCACTCACCGCGCTAACAATCCTTGCTTCCTCGCTACCGGGCGCTGCCGAATTTGCCGCACGCCTCAGCCGTTCTTCCTCGGCAATCAGCCGGTCCATGGTCGACATCAGGTTATCGCGCTGCTGTTCCTGAAGGGTCTTCTGCTGCTCCAGGCTCTCCACGTCCTCTTTCAGCTCTTCAGACAGCTGCTGCTGGCGCTGTCTCTGCTGCTCAAGATTTTCCGATTCGCGGCGGATGGAAACCAGCGCCTCTTCATTCCTTTCCTGCGTTTGTACAAGCTCCCTGTTTGTCCGCTCCAGCTCGGCCTGCTTCGCTTCAATCTCGTCCATCTGCCCTTCAACGTGGGCGTTAAATTTTTCGAGATAGAATGATCTAACCAGCAGTTCATTCACCGAGGATGATGTAAATAGCAGTGCAAGCTCCGTGGTTCGCCCATGCTTGTAGAGGTAGCGCAGTGTGGATTGATATTCTTCAATTAACGCATCGAGCTGACGCTGCAGCTCCCGCAGATTCTGCTCAATCAGCGTGATCTCTTCCTCAATCTGAGCCTGCTCCCGGTTCATCTGCCGCAGCCTCTCCTCCTGAAGCGCCACAAGTTTTGTCAGCTCTTCGAAGCGTGCATACACTTCATCGTATTCACGTGATGTTTCACTGAGGCGTGCAGAAATCCGTTCAATCTGATCGTCTAGACTCTCGATCTGCGTTCGTGTATCGTGCTGTCGTTCCAGTATCTGGTTTCGAAGATATTCGTACGATGTTTGAGCCTGCACAACTGTTGTCGCAAGCGAAAGAAACATCATCAACAGTATGATCCGGAAATATTTCATCTGTAAATGGGAATATCTTCTGGGATTGTGAGGGCAAGATCCGGAAGCTCTGTATTAATCTCTAAACTCTGAACAATCAGCACCGCTCTCGATTCACCGTCACTGCTATATACGATAATGCGGCGAGGCATCATAAAGCCTTCCAGCTCTGCATAGCCGTCATACTCAATTCTGCCGATAGAAGCCCCTTCCGCGCGTCGTCTTACTACCTCCTCCACGAGATAGCTCTCTTTTCTCAGCCGCACATACGAATCGTCCCGAAGTAAAAGTACGTACGTATCTGCATCTTCGTAGACACTCTCCACTTCAGACGCATCAACCGTAAAGTTAAACAGGTCGAGAATATTCATGGACGCCAGTGAACCCACGCTTGTCTGTTTTCCTTCAGTCAGTGATACTTTTTCGGCAAATTTATCCACCTTGTTGTAGACGAGCAGTGAATCCTGATCTACATAGATTTCTCCACCCTCAATTCCCACGCTGTTTTTTATCGATAGCCGGCTCTCCTCACGATTGGACCTAAACTGTACCGTTACCCGCTCGCTGTTGTCGGGTTCGCTGACAATCGCGCGGCCGCTGCCCTCAAGGGTGCTTAAGGAATCCCGATAGTCGGGCAGTTTTTGAACAATCGTTTCTGCGCTTTCATCCGATGGCTCCATCTCTTCCGGAGCAGTGAGTTCACGGCTGCTGCTGCAGGAAACCATCAGAACGACAAAAGAGATTAGGGCTGGAAGTGTAATTCTTATCGGCATGAATCTACTCATTTTCTGCCTGTTCAATTTTTTGTTGCAGGTACACTCTGTCGGGATCTGTTTCCAGCGCCTTCCGCCACCAGGTTACCGCTTCACCGGGGTTTCCCTCCGCCTCGAGCACGTCGCCGAAGTGCTCAAACACATCCGCACTTTCGGCGCCGGCATCGATCGACCTCTGTATAAATTCTTTTGCCCGCGCGATGTTCCCCAGTTTAAAATAGACCCATCCGGCTGTATCGAGGTAGGACGGATTTTCGGGCTCGATGGAAACAGCCCTTCTTGCAAAATCTAGAGCCTCTCCCAGTTTCTCCCCACGTAAACTCAGGTAGTAGGCGTAATTATTAAGTGCCGTGTGGTTGTCGCGGTCGAGACGCAGCGCCATGGTGTAGGATGACTCTGCACTTTCCCAGTCGTCCAGTTCGTTCTGTACATCGCCCAGTGTGCCATGTATAATGGAACGAAAATTTCTGCGTGACGGAGCCATGGTGGCACTTTGCAGCCACTTTTCTGCCTGTTCATAACGATCCGTAAGCATGTAGGACGCCCCGGTAAAGAATTGAATAAATGCGTTGTCCGGGGCGCTTTCATTGGCCGTTTCCGACAATGTGATCACCTCTTCGTAATCCCCGCGTGAAAAGATAAGCTGCAGGCGCTGGCTCCAGGCCTGTCCGTTCTCAGGGTTCAGCTCCGTGACGGTTTCGAGCGTTTCCAGTGCTCTCTCCTCTTCTCCCTCATTCAGATAATACTCTGCTGCAAACAGCTGGGCGGGCACATATCCACGCTCCGTTTCCTGAAGCGTGTTTATTGCTCTTGAAACCTGCTCATTAAGCTGAGAAACTCCGGGATTGGCCTGCTTTTGAACGACTAGAAAGTCGATCAGCTCCATTTTCTTTGCCGGGGAGATCAGCGGATCGTCGATCATTTTTAAAAAGTACTTTCCCAGGTCATCCCAGCTCTTCTCTTTCACAAAAATATCGGCCAGCAGCAGGAGTGTTCGTTCATTGCCTGGATGCCGTTCAAACGCATCCAGCAGAACATCCCTTGCCTCTTCGGTTTGGTTGAGCTCCAGGTAATACTGGCTGATTGTGTGCAGCGTGGTGATGTTACCAGGCCTCAGCGCGCGCATCTGCTCCAGTTCCCGGAGGGCGTTTTCGGTCTGCTGCAGGGCGTTGTAGTTTTGAAATTTTCTGAGATGAATTTCGAAGGTGCTGCCTCGCAGGTCTAAAATTTCATCCAGCATGTCGTTCGACTGCTCCAGCTCGCCAAAATCGATGTAGGTTTGTGCCAGCAGATAGAGAATGTCGGTGTCGCCGGGATGGTACTCCAGGGCCGTTCTGAGGGATTTTACCGCCATTTCGTTTCTCCCTGAGCGGCTGTAGATCTCCGCCATATTCAGGTGATACCACTTGTTTTCGGGCTTCATGCGTGTGGACATCTGCCCGTAGTATGCGGCATTTGTCAAATCGCCGGTAGCCATGTACACTTCAGACAGCGCGTACGTAATTCCAGCGTCTTTGGAGTGGATAAGATAGGCGGCCGTCAGTTTATCAAGAGCCAGCTCGGTTTCTCCGTTCTCAAAATGGGTAAGTCCCTCAATGTAGGATGCGATAGCGCGGGCGCTGTCATCACGTTGGGCCTGCCCCGTCAGCGACACAGGCGCAAGAAGAAGCAGGGTCCATAAATAGAATGTGGGAACGCTAAATTTCATACTGGATAAACAAGCCGGATGTTGGAACACAAGATATACTAACGAATCACCGTAAAACTAATTATAAGCCAAACAGCTTCCAACTATTAAGTATGGGTATGGATCTAAACAGATTACAGATCCACCGCTGTTGATCTGTGATTCACGATCTTTGATGTGCGTTGTGCAATATTCGGCCCGGGTCATGAACGTATCTGTACTGGCGCAAGTACTCACTTGTGCCTCACTGAAACTAAATTTGGGCATGGGCACGATCCAGGCGGATGCTTGAACCAGGTGAGTAAACAGATCAAAGATCAAAGACCGCACATCGTGAATCACACATCCCTGCCTATTGATCTGAGATTTACGATCTTTGATGTGCGTTGTGCGATATTCGGCCCGGGTCATGAACGTATCTGTACTGGCGCAAGTACTCACTTGTGCCTCACTGAAACTCAATTTGGGAGTGGGCACGGACAAAGCGGACGCTTGAACCAGGTGAATGCTTTTGGACTGCTGAACGCATTCGCCGTTCAATCCATTTACAATAGTAAATCAAATAAAATCAATTTCAATTTTATGCCTGAATCCAAGAAAGCACCCGTACAAAACACACATCTGACTGATGAAGACCTAGATCATTTTAAGACAAAGCTTCTCGAAGAAAAAGATGCGGCCGAAAATGAAATTAAAGAATTAAAAGCGAGCTACGACGACCTTACAAAAAACAGCGACGATACTCAGTCCGCACAGGATCATCACCAGGGCGATATTGGGAGTGAAGAATCGGAAAAGTCAGTATTGCTATCTGGAATAGAACGAAATAATGATAAGCTGGATAAAATTAATGTTGCTTTGGATCGTATGAACGACGGTAACTATGGAATTTGTGTTGTTACCAACAAGCCGATTCAAAAAGAGCGGCTGGAAGCCATCCCCTATGCGCTGCATTCTGTGGAGGCTAAACGATAAATCTCAAATTATTCGCTGCTGATTATCACCCCTAACCCCTCCTAAACAGGTGGAGTTTATTTTTATTTGGAAACTCAAACTTTGGGCAACCTTACTCCAGTGACGCAGCGCAGCGAAAACCTGTCGTGTGGTCACTCAGATCTCCCAAAACCCCGGTCCGCCAATACGTTCGCAAGGCGCTGTCTGTGCGGTTAAAGTTCCCGCCGCGTATCACTCGCATCTGCCTCTCATTTAAAGGATGGTACTCCAGAGAGTCAGGGTTGGTTCTGTAGAAAGGGTAGTACGCCCCGATATACTCAGATACATTTCCACTCATATCATAGATACCTTGCTCCGTTGGTTTTTTGGTGCCCACATTAAACGTATACGCCCCGCTGTTATCCTGGTACCGCGCCACCTCATCGAGCATCTCCCGGGTCGGAGCGCCGGCATAAAGGTGCTCTTTCCCGCGCGACCGCGCCGCAAATTCCCACTCCTGTTCCGTTGGCAGCCGGTAACCATAAGCTTCACAAAAAGCAACGGCATCGTACCAGCTTACGTGCACAACCGCTCTGTCTCCCCGTCCGCGACCATCATCCGGAGGTAACGGACGATCCGTTTCTTCAGCAAACAGATCATACTGACTGTACGTTACTTCGTAGGTGCCTATCAGATAGTCTTTGAGTGTTACCTCATGCAGCGGGGTCGCATCATCATTCTCTTCATAAATAACATCCCCCATAATAAACGTCCCTCCTTCAATGGTTGTCATCTCCATAGGCTCAAGGCGGTCTTTCAGCGGGGTCTTAAATAGAATACAGCCGCTCAAAAACAACATGAGCAGGAAGCAGAAAATTGAAAAGCGTAGATTCATCAGTTATACTATTGTTTTAGTATTTAAGATAGTGCGCATCGCTAAGAATGCAAAATCAATCTGTTTTCTGAACTTTTTTAATAACGTTTTCTCTCGCCGGTTGCTTACATTCACCATAGCTATCCATAAAACTAATACTCACTCAGGGCTGCATTGATGATTCCCCGGCACATTTACACATTTTGGGAGCCGAAAGGCTCAATCCCCGCATATCTCCGGCTCTGTATGAAGACATGGGAAACGAATGCCCCTGGTTTTGAGATTACCGTGCTGGATCATAATGATATTATTCCCTTTCTGGATCGCGCAGGCTTCCAGGCTGAACCTCTGTTAAAGCTTCCCCTACAGGTTCAAAAGGATGCCATACAGGCCGCTGTTCTGCTAAACGATGGTGGCATTTTCATGGATGTTGATACGATCATTCTGGACACCTTGCAGCCTGTATATGAGTTTCTTGAAAAAAGTGAAGCGGTGCTGTTTTCAAATCACCTGGCCTTTATTGCCGCTAGGCCCGGAGCCATTGTTATTAAAAAGTGGGCAGATGCCATCCGGCAAAGACTTAACAGTGCCAGCCTGAAAACACTGACCAATTCACCCTGGGATTTTGTTGGCAACAGCATTACCAACTCACTCTTTAAATCGAGTCCTCAATCTCTGGTCACCCGGCTCGATAAGCACAGATTTGCCTACACTCCCGAAACCATCCACTTTTACAATAAAGACGGTCCCGGAGAGCAGTACCGAAAGTTTTGGTTTGAATCGCACGAGCCCGATACTCCTTTTTACAGAAATCAATTTTTGATAGCCCTTCACAACTCCTGGACACCAGACCGGTACCGGAAACTGAATGAGAATGACTTTCTCGATGAGAAGTGCCTCTTGTCAGTTACGCTGAAAAACGTTTTGAGCAGGAATCATCATTCATTTAAGAAAAAACGGGTTGGCCTAAGCCATAGGGCGGGAATGCTGTATCACACATTCAAAAAGTGATTGCAGGAAAATCTGGATCTGTCTCTTCCCACAGGGAACTCATTAAATATCATTTTGGGAACAACCATTTAAACCAAACTGTTGCTCTTTCAGGCAAGACTTAAAAGAGCCCGAAACGGCAGCTTAAAAGTTGTAAATGGTTACAAATTTTGGGCTGAATTGGTTACTATACGTCACATTCAAACAAAAAGAAGTTCCCACCTCATGAAAAACATTATTTACACACTGCTTTTTTTGATGACACCTGCGGCAGGATTAGCCCAGGTAAATCTCGATTATTACCTCCCCGATAACGTATCCTATAATCCCGACATCCCCACACCAGAGGAAGTGATCGGACACCAGGTTGGAGAGTGGCACATCACACACGACAAGCTTGTTCAGTATATGTATGCGCTCGCGGATGCTTCCGACAGGGTCACCATTGAAGAGTATGCAAGAAGTTACGAGGATCGCCCGCTGCTGCTGCTCACCATCACATCGCCTGCAAATCACGCGAATATCGAAAGTATCAAACAGAACCAGCAGGCTCTTACGGATCCCAATGCCAGCAGCGATCTTGATATCGAAAACATGCCTGTAATTGTTACCCTCGGGCACAGCGTTCACGGAAACGAGCCAAGCGGTGCCAACGCATCCATGCTGGCCGCCTACCACTTTGCCGCGGCAACCGGCAATGAAATGGATGCCATGCTGGATAACTCCGTTATTTTGCTGGATCCATCGTTTAACCCGGACGGACTCAACCGTTTTGCTTCTTGGGTAAATATCCATAAAAGCGCAACTACCGTTACCGATCCCAACTCACGTGAATTTGACGAAGTATGGCCCGGCGGACGAACCAATCACTACTGGTTCGACCTCAATCGCGACTGGATGCCGGTTCAGCACCCCGAAAGCCGCGGACGGATCGCCAAGTTTCATGAATGGCGGCCAAATATCATTACCGATCAGCATGAGATGGGAACCAATTCCACCTATTTTTTCCAGCCGGGAATTCCGTCCAGAACCAACCCGTTAACCCCACAAATCAACCAGGATCTCACCGCAGCCATAGCAGAATATCACGCCAAAGCGCTCGATGACATTCAAAGCCTCTACTACACCAGAGAGAGTTTCGACGATTTTTATTACGGAAAAGGATCTTCCTACCCCGATGTGTTTGGAACGGTAGGCATCCTGTTTGAGCAGGGAAGTTCGCGCGGCCATGCACAGGAGAGCGTAAACGGTGTCGTGGAATTTCCGTTTACGATTCGCAACCAGTTTTACACATCGCTCTCTACGATGGAGGCGGCAGTAGCGCTCCGAACCGACCTGCATGAATACCGTCGGTCCTATTATGCCGATATGCAGGAGGAAGCGTCAGAAAGTGACATCAAAGCGTATGTGGTGGGTGATATGTACGACAGCGGACGAAACTATCACCTGGCCGACCTGCTTACACATCACAATGTAGATGTATATGAACTGGCGGAAGATATCGAAGCAAACGGCCGGCAGTTTGAAAGCGGTAAAGCGTGGGTGATACCGGCCGGACAGACCGAACACCGGTTCATCAAGGCGATGTTTGAGCGCAGAACCGAATTTACCGACAGCCTTTTTTATGATGTGTCGACATGGACGCTCCCATACGCGTTTAATTTGCCCTTTGCCGAGCTCGGCAGTCGTCAGTTCAGTTCCGATCTTATGGGCGCGCTGGTTGAAAACCCTCAGCTTCCTGAAGCAGAGGTTATTGGCGGACAAAGCAACTATGCCTACGCGTTTGAATGGGATGAATACTATGCACCACGCACTCTTTACAGGCTTCAGAAAATGGGTGTTCGCACAAAAGTAGCTGCACGCTCATTCACAACGCAGACCGCAAACGGCTCCAAAATGTTTAACCACGGCACGATTGTGGTGCCTCTTGGAATACAGGAGGTCAGCGATGAGGATATATATGAAACGCTGAACACAGCCGCTGCCGAAGATGGTGTTCCTGTTTATGCGCTATCGACCGGCTTGTCTGCAGGAGGTATTGACCTCGGCAGTCCCAACATGGAGACGCTCACTATGCCGAGCATAGCGCTCATCAGCGGTGAAGGAACCAGCAGCTATGAGGTGGGAGAAATGTGGCATCTGCTCGATCAGCGTTATCAAATTCCCGCAACGCTTCTTGACAAAAACCGACTGTCACGCGCTGACCTTTCCCGATATACAGACATCGTTATGGCGAGTGGGTATTACGGCGATCTGTCAGAAAATGTGGTGGACGAGCTTAAACGATGGGTCCGAAATGGCGGTACACTGATTCTTCAGCGGGGCGCCATTGAGTGGGGCAAAAGTGAAGGCCTGGTGGAAGCTGAAGAGGTGGAAAGAGAAGATGTTGAATATGACGAAAGTCTCACCTATCTGGATATTTCCAATGCCAGGGGTGCGCAATTCATAGGCGGCACTATTTTTCACGCCAATCTGGACACCACAAATCCATTAGGGTATGGCTACAGACGAGGCGACTTACAGGTTTTCCGCAGCGGTACACGATTTCTGCAAATGCCGGATAATCACTTCGCAGCGCCGGTATCTCTGACCGATACTCCGCTTGCCAGCGGATATATCTCAGAAGAGAACTTGGAGGCGATCCCGAACACGGTGTCTGCACTTGTTAGCAGCAGCGGCAGCGGACGCATCATCAGCTTTGTGGATAATCCTAACTTTAGAGCCTTCTGGTTTGGAACCAACAAACTGTTCGCAAACGCCCTGTTTTTCGGAGACACGATCAGTGGAGCCGCAACCGAGTAGGCAATATTTTATTTAAAAGGAGAAGTTCCGGAACGAGCTTCTCCTTTTTCATTGCAAACATGTTATATGGGTGCACTGCAATCTAAACAGCCGCCCTAACCTGATTACTTCGAAATCCATTCGATTCCATCTGACCCCTTACCTGAAATACAGAATGTATAAAACTCTATTCTTCTTGATAAAGACTTCCCTTATCAAAACATTCAACTCACTCTGACACAATTATATACTGCTTTTTTATTGAGAGATATTTTTTTTCAAGATTATTTTCCACAAAATTTCTTATTTATAAGCTGAGATTAGATTCTAACTAATGACTTAAAAAATGGATATCAAAAAATTACTGAAAGATGCAGCGGTCGATAAAATTGCATCTAAATTTGATTTATCTGACGAAAAAGTGGATTCAATTATCGATACGATCGCCGGGGCCGTTCAAGGTGGTGACAAATCAAAAATGGGTTCACAAATTGTTTCTGATTTGCAATCAAAAGAAAATCTAAATAAGGGGCTTGCCGAACAGATAAAAGACATGGTTCTTCCAATGATAATGGAAGCTGTTGCCAAAAATGCCGGGGATTCACTATCCGGAATGCTTGGAAAATTCAAACTTTGAAATATCCAACATTTCTTACAATATCGGATCTCTTCTCTTGCATATCCTTAATAATGATATGCAAGAGCCGAAATTCGGTACCAAAACCAACAAACAATAAATAAACCAGAATAACTATGGGCTATTATAAAACAATAGATGGAAAAAAGTACGATGGCGAATTAATTGAGTTGGCTGATAAGCTGACAAATAATAAAGCCGCCAATAATCCGATTTCAAAAGCGGATGCAGCAGAACTTCTGGATTCCGTTAAGGATGGTGACAGCTATACAGATATCGAAAAAGATACTGTGGCTTACATCCGAAAAGAGTACACCTGGACAGATGCCGCTGATGAGTGGTTCAGAGGTGAAATCAGAAAATGGGCCGCAACCAAATAGAACAATAATTCTTACTGATACACTACATGGAAAACAAATTTATTTCCACAATTCAGGAAGAATATCATGGTTTTGAGGGGAGTTCAATAACTCTCGGTACCGGAATCTATGATGGCATTCCACAACAACATTCCGAAGTTCGTATTCCCCTCAGAACATTAAATCGCCATGGATTAATCTCCGGGGCAACGGGTACTGGCAAGACCGTTACGCTGCAGGTACTTGCCGAGCAGTTTTCTCTTCAGGGTATACCAACGGTTCTTATGGACCTGAAAGGAGATTTAAGCGGATTAGCCGCAAGCGGTTCATCAAATAAGCATATTGTGAAGCGTTTCTCTTACCTGAGTGAAGAGTGGGCGCCAAAAAGTTTTCCTCTGGAACTTTTATCACTTTCACAGGGAGAAGGAGCAAAACTAAAAGCAACTGTCACTGAATTTGGGCCCGTTTTGATGGCCAAAATTCTGGACCTCAACGATACCCAACGCGGTATCTTGGCCGTGATTTTTAAATATTGCGATGATCAGGAAATTCCTCTTATCGATTTACAGGACCTCAAAAAGCTTCTTCAATATGCTACGGAGGAGGGCAAAGAAGAGTTTGAAAGCGAATATGGGCGCATCCACCGATCATCCGTATCAACCATCCTCAGAAAAATTTTAGAACTTGAGCAACAGGGGGCAGATAAATTTTTTGCTGAACGCTCTTTTGACGTCAACGATCTTGTTCGGCATGACAAGGACGGATACGGCATGATATCCGTAATACGCCTTACTGATATTAAAGATAAGCCGAAGCTTTTCTCAACATTTATGCTCAGCCTGTTGGCAGAAATATACTCTACCTTCCCTGAAGTGGGCGATTTAGATAAACCCAAACTCTGTCTTTTTATCGACGAAGCTCATTTAATCTTCAGTGAAGCATCTAATGAGCTACTGGATCAGGTTGAATCTATTGTTAAGCTAATTCGATCAAAAGGTGTTGGAATCTTTTTTTGTACCCAATCGCCAAGCGATGTGCCTAATGAAGTACTGGGGCAGCTTGGATTGAAAGTACAGCATGCGCTCAGAGCATTTACTGCAAAAGATCGAAAAGATATCAAACGTATTTCTGAAAACTTTCCGATCACTGAATTTTATGAAACAGACCAAACTCTCACTTCACTCGGAATAGGTGAGGCCTTTATTACGGCCATCAATGAAAAAGGGATCCCCACTCCCCTGGTAGCCACATTATTGCGGTCCCCACAATCTCGAATGGGCGTTTTAGATCAAAAAGAAATAGAAACTCTTTTAAAAAGTTCAGACATTCGGCACAAATACAATGAGGACATCAATCGTGAAAGTGCACACGAAATCCTGAATGAAAAAATTAAGAAAGCCAAGGAGCAGGAACCACCCATACAGGAAGATGTGAGCCCGGTTCGCGGTACAAAACAAGTATCCGGATCAGATGACACCTCTTTATTCACTGAGCTCAGCAAAAACACAATGGTTCGGCAAATAGGCAGAACCGTGGGAAAAGAGTTGATTAGAGGAATTTTCGGGGTTTTAGGCCTTAAAAAAAGATAGCATATTGCCGCTGTATTTCTCTGATATATAGATTGCGAATAGCCGCACTCGATGTTTGTTTTAGGCTAAATCCATGCTCGTGCCGCGTGCGGTAATACGAATATCAAAGAATTTGAGTTTTGCTGATCGTTGGGTACCAGCGATAAAAATAGCTTTGTTTACGACTCTCTCTCTTTTAGCTGTTCTGCCCCATGCTTCAATAGCTGTTCAGTGGTTGTTACAAATTTTTCCCCAAGTAACTGCTCAAGTTCAGTAACCGCTTTGGAATACTCTTTCTTGATTTGAACCGTCTTTTTAACCCCCATTTTAGTGAGGATCACTTCAGATCGCCCCTCTTTTTTCTGTTTCTCCACCAGCTTTTCTTTCTCAAGTTTTGCGATAAATCGCGTAATGGTAGATGGTGCCAGGTTCATCTCGTCAGCAATTTCCTGCTGCTGCATCCCCTCATTTTTATCCAGGAGCATCAATAGTTCTCCGTATGATGGGGCGATACCCAGCGGTTTTACGTACTCATCAAAAATTTTCCCAACTTCCCTTGCAAAAGAATTTACGGTAAAATGCATAACATGCTATTGGTTATTGGCTGTGACATGAATTTGTATGTGCAATTTACAAGCTTGTGTTTAAAAACAGAAATAAAAAAAGCCAGGACCTACTAAATCCCGGCTTTTAAGACCAAACTGTAATTGAATGAAAAAGCATAGTACACGTTGAGTTGATACATGCTCTTCTATTACTATAGATGCACGAACCAGTCTTTTGTTACAAAAAAATTTAACATTTCTTTTTTTTAACCGAATCATTCTCACCAAACTGGTTCATTTATTTCGTTTTAACTCGATGATTTTCGATCTTTAACCCCATTAAAAAAGCACTATGTATAGAGTTCAGCTTAAAAATTTTGAAGGCCCGTTGGATCTGCTTCTTTTTTTTATAAAAAGAGATGAGCTGAACATCTACGATATCCCCATCTCCCACATAACCAAAGAGTTTTTGGAATATATACGCCTGATGGAAGAACTGGACCTCGATATTGCAAGTGAATTTATCTATATGGCCAGTCTGCTTATGTCGATTAAGGCAAGAATGATGCTGCCGGTTGATGGCGATGATGAGGAAGAGATCGATGAGGACGATCCGCGTTATGAGCTGGTGCAAAAACTGCTGGAGTATAAACGATATAAAGAGATGGCCGAAAAAATGGCCGTTATTGATGAGGAGATACAGAAGAAATACGGCCGCGGCTATACCGAGTCCGACCACGTAGAAAAACAGGCCTCGGGAGAAGCACTAAAAGATGTAACACTATTTGATTTGATGACTGCATTTCGAAAAGTACTCGCAGATATCAAGCGACAATCTGTGTATCATAAAGTGGAAAAAGTAACCTTCACAATCGAAGAACAGACCGAATATGTTGTTACACTTCTGCAAAATAGAGGCCGGACATCATTTATAGCAATATGTACCGAGCTAAAAAACGTTGCTGCAATTGTAGTTACTTTTTTGGCAATCCTGGAGATGCTTAAAGAACAACAGATTAATCTGTTTGTTGAAGATGACGATCCCACACAATTTTATGTTGACCTTAAACCGGTTGATGAAATTATAGGAAACAACTAATACACTATGAAATACTACTTCTTACCCCTTTTACTATTTCTCGCCAGTTGCGCATCAAGCGACTCCATAACCTATCAAACCGATACAGACGAGCTATTAACCTATACAAATTCCATTACTGAGGATTTTCTTCGCAGCCACCTGGAAGTTTTGGCAGACGATAGCCTTAAAGGCCGTGATACAGCCATGCCCGGACAGAAAATAGCGGCTAACTATATTGCCGGGTTTTATCAAAATCACAATATTTCTCCAAAAGGAGATGATGGTTCGTACTTTCAAAAAATTGATTTTAACGGTACCATCACCGATAGCCTGGTATATGAAACCACGAGAATTACGGACAGTGATTCCGTTTGGATTGACAGAACCGTTGAGTCACCCGCTACATTCGGGAATTTCTCGCGTATTTTTGGTGGAGCAGAACCGTTCCAGGGTGATATTGTATTCGCGGGTTTTGGTGTAAATGATGAGAGCAGAGGCGTAACTCACCTCGACGGTGACGGTATTGATGGAAACTGGGCACTAATTTTCGAGGATGTGCCCTATGTGGTTGATGGTGACACTTTGATAAACCCCGCCCTTGGAGGCAATAACCGACTGGGACAGATTTTAAGAAATTACGGTGCAGCAGGTATTTTAGTTATTTCTGATGATGGAGAGTCTGCCTACGCTGATCGTGCAAAACAGCGCGCTTCAATAATCAATGCTCCATCCAACCTCACCCTTTCATACCTGGAGGAAGATGGTCCGGGCAGCAGGGGTTTCTCTTTTGGATATAACGAGGTAAGCCCGGAATTTGCCGCCACTCTGCTTGATCTAGAAAGCGTTGACCAATTACAGGATTTGAAAACCTCGATTTCAGAAAACATCTCCAATTTTAACGCACAATCAACCGGCTATCATCTGAAATACACACCGTACACTGAGAGTCGGCAAATTGTCAGTGAAAATGTAATTGCATACATAGAGGGTGCCGATCCCGAATTAAAAAATGAGGCACTCGTTTTAATGGCGCACTACGACCATGTTGGGGTTGGCCAGCCAGATGAAACCGGAGATGCCATCTATAACGGCGCAGATGATAACGGAAGCGGAACAACGGCGCTGCTGGGAATTGCAAACGCGTTAAAAGAAGCTCAGGCCGACGGATATAAACCCAAGCGAAGCGTGCTTTTTGTACACGTTACCGCCGAGGAAATTGGACTGCTGGGATCGCGCTACTATTCCGACCACCCTGTAATCCCAATCGAAAATACAGTGGCCGCCTTTAATGCCGATATGATTGGCCGAAGTGATCCCGAGCATATGCAGCGTGGAGAAACAGATTATGTTTATCTGATAGGCGGAGAAATTATCTCCTCAGACCTGGATAGCCTCGTGGTTTCGGCCAACGATGAAACTGTTCGAATGAGCCTGGATCGTCGATATAACGACCTAACGGATCGCAATCAATTTTATCGACGCAGCGACCATTGGAATATGGGGCGTTTGGGCGTACCCTTTGTTTTCTTTTTTACAGGCGTTCATGAAGATTACCATCGGCCTTCAGACTCAATAGAAAAAATACAGTTTGAGAAGTACTCTCGGGTAGCGAAACTAATTTACGCATCTTCCATCCAGGTGCTTAATTTTGATGGCCGTCCGATCGTCGACAACCAGGAGTTTATCGAAATCACCGGACAACAGCCCAGGTAACGGCAAGAACATGCAAGCAAAAAACCTGTTTCATCCCCGTTTCCCGCTTTCAGATATAGATATAAAGCAGGTGGATGAAATACAGGAAATACAGGAAGCGTCGCTTCAATCCGACTGGCTGCAAATGACCAAAAACGAGTTTCGAATGGTAGCGGCCGGTGTAGGTACATTTTATGCATCGAACGGCAGTACTATTCGTTTCTCAGTTGAGAAAGAAGCAACCGATGAGAGCGTTGAGCTCTATTTGAACGGTTCCGTTTTTGGTGCAATCCTTCATCAACGAGGAATATTGCCAATACACGGCAGCAGTTTTGTTTATAATGAACGTGGCAATTTACTCTGTGGACACTCCGGAGCCGGAAAATCCTCGCTTACATCTGCCATGTGCCTGCATGGAGAGGCACTATTTTTAACCGATGATGTTACTCCCATTCTTTTTAACAACGAAAAACCTGAAATTCTTCCAAAGTCTGATCGCGTAAAGCTCTGGGAAGACAGTCTCGAACAACTATCCGAAAACCGAGAAGGACTTCAACGTATACGGCCGCAGGATAATAAATTTTATCTCAATATTGATAAATCAGCAACAAAGCCACAGCCGCTGCATAATGTAGTTATTATCAATGTTGATGAAGAGATCAAAAACCCCATTGTTGAACCGATGAAGGGTGCCGATGCCTTTTCATACCTCCAAAAAGAAATCTACCGGCTATTCTATCTTCGGGCCATGCCTCAAAAAAAGGAGCACTATTTTACACAAATCGCAAAAATTTGTAATCACTGCACCATTCAGCGAGTCTTCAGGCCGGCCAACATTTCTATTCAGCATATGTCTGCTTTTTTAAAGCAGGAAGTTCTTTAGTCGCATCATTTTTTACAGCTCAGGTAGGAAGATGGCTTCGCGTTCAAATAAGGTAAGTCAGCATCAATTCTCACTGAATAGCTTTACACAAAAGAATCGTTTTCAATGAAACCACTGAACTCTCGCTCTTTAAACCGAATATCGTAGCTCACACCGTTTTTTGTCTCAACATCGAGGGTCGCTTCCAGCTGTTCGGCAAATATCTCTATCAAATTTACGCCAAGAGATTTATCCTTACTGATATCTCCCTCCACGCCAACGCCATCATCAGAAATGAGAATATTGATGTACCCCTCTTCTTTCCGTAGACTTATGTGAATAATGCCCTTCTCCCTCTTTCTAAAGGCATATTTGAACGCATTTGTCAGGATTTCATTAATCATCAGCCCCACAGGTAGTGCCTGGTTGATATTGATATAAACATCATCCAAATCCAGCTCAACCCTGATATTTTTTTCCTCCTCTTTAAAAAGATCTTGAATGTACCCTACCTGTTTTACAATGTGGCTTTTCAAAGAGAGCCTCGAAAAGTTCTCTGATGCATAAAGCTGCTCGTGGATCAATGCAATAGAGCGTATTCGATCTATACTTTTTCTGAGCACTTTCGTGTTCTCTTCACTTTCAGATTTATAAACCTGGAGCTGCATTAATCCAGAAATTACGGCAAGATTATTTTTTACCCGATGATGAACCTCTGATAGCAGCGCCGATTTCTCACGGAGTGAGTTTTTTAGGGCTTCTTCTGCCTGAACGCGGTCTGTAATATCACGCAATACAACATAGCCAGCCTGTTTACCATCATCCACTGAAACAGCTGTTACCACCACGTCTACCGGAAACAATTCTCCTTTTTTTCGCTTCAAATACCAGTCAAAAGTTATGCTTCTCTTTTTCTTCAGTTTTTTTATAAACTCCTCTTGTAAAATGGCTGATCTTCTACCATCAGGCTGTATTTCCGGGGAAAACTTCAGGGGACTTTTCCCGATCAGCGATGTTTTTTTGCCATAACCTAAAAGTCGAACCGCTGCTTTATTACAGTCAAAAATTACCCCCTCTTTTACAAGAAGATTGGCGTCGGATGATTTTGTGAAAAGGTCGCGATATCTTTTTTCCGATTTGATTCGCTCCTGTTCTGCGTGTTTGCGCTTCGAAATATCAATATGTGTGCCTGTTAAACGCACAGGACGGCCTTCTTGATCTTTTTCTGTAATTTTGCCCCTGCTCAAAATCCAAACCCACCGCCCATTTTTATGTCTCATGCGAAACTGCGTTTCAAACATCTTCTCGCTGACATTTTTAATCGCCTCACCTGCCTTTTTTAGCACAGTATCTGAGTCGTGTTTATGAGTCAGTTTTGCCCATGTATCAATTGTACAGGGGGTTAATTCCTCTTTCTTGTACCCCAGAAGTTTGGCCCACTGATCATCAATGTCTAATCGGCCATTGGGCAGGTACCAGTCCCACATACCAGCCTGCGTTCCCTCCAGCGCTCGCGAAAGCCTTGCTTTTGTATTTCTAAGGCCTTCGGCGGCCTCAACCTCAGCCGTAATATTCCGGCTCACACCCAGTATACCGGTTATTTTCTCATTACTGTTTCTAACGGTACTTAATTTCATCTGGTAGTATGTAATCCCACTTCTATCTTCGTACGACCAATTATAGGTAAAACTACCTTCTTTAAAGGCCATCTTAAGCGCTTCCCTATGAACCTCCCCGTCTTTCTCCCCAAGAGCTTCCACAGCTGTTTTTCCGATAAGTCGATCTCTCAAATCCTGATCGGAAGCCCATTTTCCATAAATTTCTGAATGACGCCCCCCTGTATCATACATTACAACGATGTCATCAAATGACTGAACAACATCCCTTAACCTGTTTTCTCCAGCCTTTAACGCCTGTTCGTACCCAACTTCTTCGGTTACATCCTTTACTGATCCAAGAATTTTCTCAACATTGCCACTCTTGTCTTTGATGGCTGAGCTCTTTGTACGCAACCATTTTTTATTCCCAAGCACATCTGTAAATCCAACTGTCAAATCATAATCTTTACCTTTTAACAGGCAGTTATTAAAAGCTTTTTCAACAAATGGCCGATCCTCATCGCTGTAGCACTGTATGCTGCTTTTGATATGATCTTTGGTAAATGGGCGCTGAAAACCGTGAATTCTATAAAGCTCATCGGTCCAATACATACTGTCGGTTTTCACATCATACTCCCAGCCCCCCGTTTTGCTGAGAGATTGAATATCGTTTAAAATTCTTTCTCGCCTGCTGATGGATATAATATCATCACTATTAGGTGTGGATAGCTGCATTGACAGGAGTAGTTTACCGCTGTCGTCACTTGTTGATTGAACAGGTTTAATCAGTGCATTTCCAAGAATTAACGCCCCGTCTTTTGCCGGGAATGTTAATTCGCCTTTCCAAATTTTGCCAGATGAAACAGTGCCCCACAACTCCCCATAATATTCATCACTGTGGTGTGATGATTCAAAACAAATTGAACGCTTTCCGACAATTTCCTCCAGAGAGTACCCTGTTGATTCCGTAAACTGAGCATTTACATACTCTACAATTCCCTGATGATCTGTAATGACAACAGATGCCTTTGAAAACTCTAAAATCGCATCATAAATAGGTGTGCCGAACGAACCTTTCCTTTTCATTTTTTACCATGAAATAACGTATGCCCATCGTTATAGATGAAGCTTTTATATACAAAAATTTACTAAATACAGATATTACTTAGAAATCTTTTGAACAACCAGAACTGGTTAAATCGTACAGAAAAAATCAATTTACAATGGTATCTGTGTAGCCTGCCATGCTACAGCTTTCCACTCCCCGCTTCTTTTAATGAATGTTCCTGTATTATAAAAATTTAGCGTATCAATACGTCCATTTTCAAGCGGAACATTAGCAACCAGCTTAAAAGCAACAACAGCAGTATCCCCACCATAAATACGAATATCTACATTTTCAGCATAATACTCTGCAAGCGCGTCCTCATCTTCTGGCCCTAAATCATTTAAAATATCATCTTTTGTGATACGGTCGCCGCCTGAACCGGTGTAAACCAAATCTTCGGCCCAAAATTGGTCATGAATTTCATAATCGTTTACTGATGCTCCCTGCAAGAACTCCGTAAGCATCTCCTCAAGAACTTCTTCCTCGCTCATATTTTGTGCCGTAAGCACAGCAGGCACAAATAAAATGAGAGTAAGAAACACTGTATACTTTTTTATCATCTCAAAAATGTTGTAATTATAGTTGTGAGCTCAAACCATCCCTGAAACAGCAATATATAAAATCGGTTTTGATTTTTACCGCTTTAATTCGATGTAAAATGTGCAGGGATGAATACTCAAATAACAACACCAGTGCGTCTTATGCTTATAAAGCAGATCAGAAAGTTTGCCCTTCTTTTTAGCCGACTTACTGCAGCTATGGTACTTTCCATAATTCTTGTGAACCCGGCAAAGGGTCAAAGCTACACGCCAAAAAGTTTACACAGCGGCCCATCGTGGTCACCCAACGGGTATAAAATTGCTTACGCCGCATCACACAACGGTAATTTTGATATATATACTATGGATATCTGGAGCCGTGAACGTGAACAGGTTTCCAATCACCCTGCAAACGATATGTACCCGGCGTGGTCTCCCAATGGCGCAAGACTTGCTTTTTATTCCGATCGCCCTACAGAGATTGGACCGTTTCCACCAGATACCGTGATTTATAACGTAAAAGGCCTTTACGAGACGTATGCTCGAGATGGTTATCGTCCCAGCTGGACTCCCGACAGCCGTACTATCGCTGCGCATTTTAGGAGTGAAAAGGGAAATTACGAAATCTATACTATGAATAGTCGTGGACGAGATCGGGTAGCAATTACAAATAATTTCGCAACAGATGTGCACCCAAAATTCTCTCCAGACGGAAGAAAAATCGTCTTTTTGTCAGACAGAGATCATCAGCCCGAAATTTACGTCATGAATGCGGACGGATCGGACCAACAGCGATTAACCAACTCTCCCTCATACGATCTGGATCCTGTTTGGTCACCAGATGGCACAAAAATTGCTTTTATTTCAAACCGGCTTGGACCTTTTGATCTGTTTGTAATGAATGCAGACGGAACCGATATGAAGGTACTCACCCAATCCCCATCTATAGATATTGCACCTGTGTGGTCTCCCGATGGATCAAAAATTCTTTTTTCATCAAATAGAAGTGGTTATTACGATCTTTACACTATAGACCAGGACGGTACAAATCTTAACAGACTCACTTCTGCAGAGCATCATGAGTTTTATGGAATATGGTCGCCCAGTGGAAGCCGTATTGCTTTTCTATCGAACGAGCCGGGAGAACTTCACCTTTTCGTCATGAACGCAGACGGCTCCCGAAAACGGAAAGTGTCTTATTAATTCATCGTCAATTCTGCCCGAAATCGCGGCTCATCATTTCTTTCAAGATTGTAGATAAGCGCGCCGGTTTCCGGGTCAATCTCAATCATCCAAACGTTTGTAGATGCCTCCGGTATCATTTCGGCTGTTTTTTCATCAGCAGGAAAATATTGCGCTGTTGCTGATCCTGCATCGTTTGCAAATCCGCCATAATCCGTTACATCGTGAGATTCTCCATTAGGATACCTGTGATCGTGTCGCAGGTGAAGGCCATCGTCAGACCGCATCAATACCCATGTTCTCGATTCATCTTCCCCGGCATGAAAAGGGATACGGATTTCTTCTTCTGTGCAGGTTTCAATGGTAGCAGACAATTCAACCCCAACTAATTCATGATTGGGATCATCCGGAAATGTTGCTTCACCCGAAAATGTTTCACCGCATAACGCAAACATATTGGCAAAAAACTGATCCTGGGGAGTGCCTGCATCAAGTTGCGGAGTAAGATCTGTTTCACTTTCACCGGAGCAGGCTAACATGAAGAAGGGAATAAGTAAAAAAGCAGCAATATTTAATTTCATAAGGATGAATTTTATATGAATTGTTCAGTGTTTAAAATGAAAATCAGTACCTTATGGTTCACTTTTGATGGATATTACAGACATAATGGGTAAAGAAGTAGAATCGTATAAACTAGGTGCAATTCAGGTAGTTATTACTGAAAGCGACAAGGAAAACCGGTTGCACGTTGATTGTAATGATGGCACATACCATTCTGAGTTCACCGTACGGAAGTATGAGTATGATAATTATAAGCGCCATATGAATAAAAAGATTACAACGGCGTATAAAAACCAATATGAGAGCGACGAAGATGAATCCGGGGATGACTAATCCTCTTTAAAGGGCTCTGATCTTAGAGCAGTAACATAGCATCACCAAAAGAGTAGAACCGGTATTTTTCTTTTATGGCATGGTCATAAATATTCCTCATCTCATCAAAGCCCACAAATGCCGCAATCAACATTAATAGCGTGCTTTTTGGCAAATGGAAGTTTGTGATAAGATGGTCAACAGATCTAAATGAGTAACCCGGTGTAATAAAAATATCGGTATCGCCGGAACTTGCAATAAATTTCCCATTCTTTTTCGGGGCGGATTCAAGCACGCGAACACTCGTTGTACCAACTGCGGTGATACTTGTTGCTTCATTAAGATGTACAGCCTGTTTATCTGTAATTCTGTACCATTCGCTGTGCATAATGTGATCTTCAATACGGTCTGCCTTAACCGGAGCAAAAGTTCCCAGGCCAACATGGAGCGTAACTTCCCTCTTTTTGATGCCGGCCAACTCTAAGTTTTCCAAAAGCTCTGGAGTAAAGTGAAGCCCTGCCGTGGGTGCTGCTTTACTCCCTTCATCTTTTGCAAATACCGTTTGATATCGATCAGCAAGAGACTCATCCCGCTCAATATAAGGTGGGAATGGAGTGTATTTATAGGGCTCAAAAATATCATCATCAAGCGAATGACTTAAGCTCAAATTTCTAAGGCCATCCTTCTCTATATGGTTCGTGGTTGCTGTAACTCCAGCGGTTAACTCAATACGTTTCCCCGGCCTGAATTTTTTACCGGGACGAACCATCGCCTCTACCGTTTTATTATCGATGGCTTTAGTAACAAATATCTCTGTTTTTCCATCATCAAAAAGTAATCGGCACTTTTCCACCTTGCTGTTATTAACCAGTAATGTGGTGGAGCCGGGTAAATATTTACCAATATTGTAAAAGAAATCGTCTATGATTTGCCCGTTTTTTCTGTCAAAAATAAGAAGTCGAGAGTGATCTCTCGGACTGGCAGGCTTTTGAGCTATCAATTCTTCCGGCAGATGGTAGTCGAAATCTTCGAGCTTATATGATCTTGACAACGCTTTACTCTTTATTTATTTCTCTTTGATTACTTATTCCGCAAGTACTGCAACGGCATTCATCACTTCTTCGACAATTCCATCGGGACCAATTCCTACTTCGTCATGAAGTTCTCTTTGCGTTCCGTGCTCAATAATAGCATCGGGCACACCCATTATTTTTACAGGCACGGCCACTCCTTTTCCAGCAACATACTCAGAAACTGCCGACCCAAATCCTCCTAACGTTGTGCCGTCTTCTATTGTAATTAATGAATCGTATCCGTCGATAATTTGATCGATTAAGGCTGTGTCGAGTGGTTTGGCATATCGCATATCAAAATGACCAACAGATATACCCTCTTTTTCCAGTTTCTCTGACGCTTCAATGACATACTTTCCAATAGGGCCAAAACTGAGTATTGCAATTTTTTCACCCTCTCTTATTCTTCTGCCTTTTCCGATTTCAGTGAGTTCAAAGCCCTCGCGAACTTCCATTCCTGTAGCACGGCCCCGCGGATAGCGAATTGCCCATGCAGCCTCATTGTGCTCTGAAGCCGTGTACAGCATATCGCGCAGCTCCTGTTCATTCATAGGTGATGATACAATCATATTTGGCACTGCGCGCAGGTATGAAATATCGTATAAGCCGTGATGGGTTGGGCCATCTGCACCAACCAAACCAGCCCTGTCGATGGCAAAAACAACCGGCAATTTCTGAATTGCTACATCATGTATTACCTGATCGTATGCTCGCTGTAAAAACGTTGAGTAGAGTGCTGCAAAAACTTTTTTCCCCTGCGTAGCTAATCCGGCTGCAAATGTTACGGCATGCTGTTCGGCTATTCCTACATCAAACGACCGTTCGGGAAATGTGTTCATCATAGGCCAGAGGCTGGAGCCGCTTGGCATAGCTGGTGTAATCGCGACAACGTCCTCATTTTTAGCTGCAATTTCAACAAGAGCCTCCCCAAACACATCCTGATATTTTGGGGGCTGCTTCATTTTCTTGGTAGTTGTCTCCAGCGGTTTGCCCGTAATTTTATCAAACGGGCTGCTTTGTGCGTGCCACTTGGTCTGCTCCCGCTCAGCCGGAGCAAAGCCTTTTCCTTTTACGGTAACAATGTGTAGTAATTTTGGACCATTTACCGTTCGAAGGTCTTCAAGATGTCGGCGCAATGCATCTACATTATGCCCGTCAACAGGACCGTAATATTTAAATCCCAGCGCCTGAAAAAGAGCTCCGGGAGTAATCGCAGCCGTCATAGCCCGTTCAAGCCGAGATGCTGCCTTTCTCATTTTTTCGCCCGCCGATTTAAAATGCCCGAGCACGTCATAAATCTCATCGCGCATTTTATTAAATGTCTTGCTAGTGGTAATTTCTGCAAGATATTCTTTCAAAGCGCCCACATTTGGGTCTATAGACATGTTGTTATCGTTTAAAATAACCAGCATGTCGCTTTCATTTGCGCCGGCATTGTTCATGGCTTCGAAAGCCATACCGCCGGTCATGGCACCGTCTCCGATTACAGAAACAATTTTTTTATCAGATTTATTAAGATCTCTTGCGATTGCCATGCCAAAACCGGCAGAAATGGATGTACTTGAGTGACCTACCCCAAAAGAATCATACTCGCTTTCAGACCGCTTGGGAAAGCCTGACAGTCCTTTATATTTACGGTTCGTATGAAACTGTTCGCGCCGGCCTGTTAATATTTTATGCCCGTATGCCTGGTGTCCTACATCCCAAATAATTTCATCTTTTGGGGTATCATAGATATAATGAAGGGCTACGGTTAGCTCAACTACACCCAGGCTAGCTCCAAAATGCCCGCCATGAATAGAAACTGTGTCAATAATATATTCCCGGAGTTCATCACAGACCTGCTGTAATTGGGCCGGCTTCAATTTTTTTAAATCTGCAGGCGAAGAAATATTTTTGAGCAGGGGTCCCGGTGTTGGTATATATACATCCATTCAACTAGCTTTCTATTTCATTTTTATTCGAAGTGTCGATCTGTTCGATCTTAAGCGTTGCCTGATCGAGTGTATCCGAACAGATCTTTGATAGCTCAAGGCCTTTTTCATAGAGCTCAACAGATTTTTCTAATGTTATATCATCGTTGTTCAGCTCTTCAACAATTTCTTCTAACTTTTCTAAAGCTTCTTCGAAGGATGGTCGTTCCTTTTGGGGCATAATTTATCAATTCAGCGCGTTTATAATACTATAGAAGCCATGTTTAATGGCAGACCTGTTAATTTAACAGATTTAGCAACGATTTAAAATTGACCGTCTATTCTTTCCAATTAATCTTCGTTACCGTTCTTCCATCCGATTCCAATATTACTGCGCCGTTTAAACTAGTGTAGTACTGATCGGTTCCAACATTGTGAAGACGGGTTACGGTTTGCCTTCCCGGATGACCAAATTTATTTCTAAATGCCAGTGAACCAATTGATATCGTTGGTTTCACAGCTTTTATAAAAAACTCTCCGGAACTTGTGCTACTCCCATGATGAGCAACTTTATACACGTTTGATTGTAAAAATTCACCATACCTTTTTACCATCTCCCGTTCTTGTTCTTTTTCAGCGTCTCCCGTAAATAGAAAAGAAGTTTCTCCGTAAGTCAATTTAAAAGAGAGTGAATGATTGTTTGGATTGTTGCCAACCATCCCGGTAGCCGGTCCAACCACAAAAATACGAATAGACGGGTCTACCCTAATGATATCTCCAGCTGAGGGATAATGAACAGCAATATTATTCTTTGAAAGTACTCGTTGAAGATTTTGATAGAGTTGTGAATCGTATCTGAAATCACTCTGATACACCGCCTTAATTTTAATGTTTTCCGCTATAGATAGCATACCACCAATATGATCGGCGTGCGGATGGGTCAGAATCACTGCATCCAATGCTTCTATGCCTTTTTCTTTTAAATACGGCACAATAATGCGTTCACCGCTATTTGAGCCCGGAGTCCATCTACCCGAATCAATTAGTATATGGTGATTTTGGGGAGTTTTTACATGAATAGCGTCGCCCTGTCCCACATCCAGTGCTGTTACTTCAAGCCGGCCGATATTGCTCTGTTTTTTTATGATCAATTCTACAAAACAGAGGTTCACGAATAGTAGCAAACCAACAAGCATTTTCCAACGAATGCCGGGCTTGTGAATCGTTGCGATGAATCCAACGGCAAAAAGCCAGCATCCAAAAAGTGAGGCTGGAAATTCATTGATCGTAATGTATGTGTAAGCAGTTGAGCCAAGTGTGGAGGCTACAAGCTCAATCCACTGCAGGCCAAACCCAATAATGAAGGACCCGGACTGCAAGATTGAACCATCAGTTACGGGCAACAGTGATACCACTAGTCCTGCCGGTACAAGAAACGACATCAGCGGAAGTACAAGTGTGTTTGCAACCGGCCCAATAATCGAAAACTCACCAAAGTAGTATACAAGAATAGGAAATAATCCCGCCTGCACAACAAATGACACCAGGACAATCGTAATCAGTCCGCCTTTTAAGCCAAATCGATACCGAGTCGGCACCATATTTGTTACTCTCGGCATTACAAAAAGAATGACAAATACTGCGGAAAAAGATAACTGAAACCCAACAGTAAAAAGCTGCGCTGGATCTGCTATCAAAATTAAAATTGCGGCAACTGCGGTTAAGTTTATCGAATTTCTAACTCTGTGAAAAAGCCGTCCATAGGTTAAGAACCATGCCATTAATGACGCTCTTGTGACTGATGGACTAAACCCTGTGATTCCAGCGTAAAACAGTAGCAGAAGCGTTAACCCTATCAATCCAAACCATTTGCCATGCTTGATATTCCATAAAAATGGAATTAACAGCCAAAAAGGAGCCACAATAAAACCTACATGCAGGCCCGAAACAGCCATTATGTGAGAAAGTCCGGATCGTGAAAAGTATGTTGCAGTTTCAGGATGCAGATCTTCTTTATAGCCCAGCAGAAGTGCTTTGGCAAGCGGTGCGGCTTGCTCACTAAACGCGATATCAATATTGTTGCGGATCTTATTCCGAAAAAGATCCCAGCTAATGCCGTCTTCAGAGGTAGTGTTCAGTAGTTCATCCAGGCCACCGTGTGCTGCAATGCTGTTCTTATGAAGCCAATGCCCATAATCAAATTCGTGGGGGTTTCTGCGATCTGGAAACCCATATAGTGTAACCAATCCATGTATGGCCATCCCGGGCGTAACGTGGCCTCCATGCAATCCATCTGCATAAAGCCGAATCCTGTATCTTTTTTCCAATACAACTTCACCGGGTAAAACAGTCTGAGAAACTTTCACAGTATAACGCTCAACACCTTCATTGTTTCTGCTTGTGCCTTCCACTTCTCCCTTTATTTCGATCTGTTCCCAGGCAAAAAGATTTAGCTTTTCACCGATAGAAACATTTTTTTCACGTTTATTTTCTTGCAGTTCATGTAGCGTAAAACCAAACGCTGAAATCAATACCAAATAAAAAAGAATAGAGGTATGAATAGCGAAAAGCGGAATTATTCGTTTGATCAAAAACTCTGCCGCAAACCACGCAACCAAAAGAGTTGAAAACAGAGCGGCTGTTATCCATAATGATGGCTCTGTATAAGAAGAGATGACAATTCCGGCAGCCAATAAAATCATCAGGCGAAACCCCGGAAATGCTGGATACGGTATGGATTCTGTTCGACTATGGCTCATATATGTATGAACCTTATCTGTCAAATTCCTTACAGAATTTCTGGGTCGCCGCCTGTATTATTTTTCCTGTAGTCCCAGCTTTTTACACATAGCAGCCAGTTGTTTTTTTTCGGTATCGGTAAGAACACTGAACTCTTTCTTGATCTTATCGAGGTGTTTTGGAAAAAAATCATTGATGAATTCGTCCCCTTTTTCCGTGAGATGGATAAGGACAGCCCTGCGATCCTGCGGATCTTTTTTTCGGGTTACATAGCCCGATTTTTCGAGGTTATCGATCACCATGGTGATATTACCTCCGCTTTTAAGAAGCTTTTCTGCAATGGCTCGTTGGTTTAGCGGCCCCAAATGGTAGAGAGCCTCAAGGGTACCAAATTGGCTTACGGTTAAATCTACTTCAGCTAAATGTTTATTTAATCTGTTATTTATAGATTCCGTTGCCCTCATCAATTTGATAAAGGTATTGAGCGTGTTTTTTTCGGAAGAACTACCGGTGTAGTGAGTACCCATAAAGAATTATTTATAGTCAAAACAGTATTATAAACATACAGAAAATTTATTTAACTGTTTGCTGTAAGTCTTGCAAATTTTCTTTTTCCAACTTTTAAATCATATTCATCTCCCGGGGCAAACGTCATCGAAAATCCCGGATCCTTTATTTTTTCATCATTCAGGCTAACTCCGCCCTGTTTCATCATTCGTTTAGTCTCTCCATTACTGGATGTGAGTCCTGCATCACCAATAATATCAAGCAGACGCATTTCAACTCCGGTATCAAACGTAAATACAGGTGCATCGTCGGGGATATCTTTTTTTATGACTGTTTTTTCAAAATGCTCTTTCGCCATTTTAGCAGCCTCCTCACCGTGATACATCCGTGTGATGGTAAAGGCAAGCTCGTGTTTGGTATTCCTGGGATCCTTTTCAGCCCTTTCTTTAATATCTGGAAGAGTGGAAACAGGCAGATCCGTCACGAGTTCAAAGTAGGGGTATATCAATTCATCGGGGATTGATAAAGCCTTGCCGTACATATCGTTGGCATCTTCGTCAATTCCTATATAGTTTTCATACGATTTACTCATTTTCATGGTGCCATCAGTTCCGACAAGCAGCGGCATCATCAAACAGACCTGAGGTTCCTGTCCGTCATTTTTTTGCAGTTCCCGACCTACAAGGAGATTAAATTTTTGGTCTGTTCCACCGAGTTCAACATCCGATTTCAGATAAACAGAATCCTGTCCCTGTGCCAACGGATAAAGAAATTCGTGGAGTGAAATGGGTTCGTTATTGTTGTACCTCTTAGAAAAATCGTCCCGCTCAATCATCCGCGCAACCGTCAGGTTTGATGAAAGCTTCACAATATCCATAAACGACATTTTACCAAGCCAGTCGTAGTTATTTACGATTGTGGTTTTGGATTCATCCAATATTTTTTTTGCCTGCTGGATATATGTCTCTGCATTTTCGAGAACTTCTTCTTCGGTAAGGGGTGGGCGCGTTTTATTTTGTCCGGTGGGATCCCCAATTCTTGCCGTAAACCCTCCGATAATAAGAATGGCTTCGTGCCCAAGATCCTGAAACTGCCTTAGCTTCCTTAAAATAACTGAGTGGCCCAGGTGCAGATCGGGCCGCGTAGGATCTACTCCAAGCTTAATTTTTAATGGTTTATTCTTTTTTTGGGATTTTTTAAGCTTTTTTTTCAGCTCTTCTTCTGGTACAATTTCAACTGTTCCGCGTTTAATAACTGCTAATTGGTCGTCAACCGATTTAAAACTCATTCGTCTTTTTGATCAAAAATTGGAAGATTTCGCAGGGGATTATTTTCCTGCATGTTTCTTTCTATGGTTTCAATAAATCCCTCCGTTCCGGGATATAATGTTGCAATAAAATCGAAGGCAAGTGGCGCTGCCTGTATAATATATGGATAGGTGACCGACTGCTGCCTGTTCTCTTCTGACGGCAGATTAATACCCGTAAGCAGTAACAGAACGGCGCTTACCAGTATGGTGGACTTAACAAATCCAAAAGCCATTCCCGCAAGCTTATTGAGTATACTGAGATTAATTATATCCAGAACTTTTTCGATCCACATCACTCCTGCCTGTACAAGAATAATCGACATCACAAAAAGTGAAATACCCGCTGTGATTGTGGCAGTATCTTTATTTTCTACAAATGGTGCCATGAACCCGGCTACCGGCCCCATATATTTAAAAGTGATAAAAATTGCCAGAATAACGCCTGCAATGTTAAAAACCTCTTGAACAAAACCCTTAGCAAAACCTTTATAGGTCACGAATCCAACAGGAACCAGTATCACGATATCCAGCAAGTTCATAGCTGTAAATTAGTTTATGAAAGCTCTTCCTTAACAATCCTGCTTATAAGTGATCCTTCCGCTTTCCCTTTTAATTTTCCCATCAACGCACCCATCACTTTTCCCATATCGGCCATAGATGTTGCGCCCATGTTTTCAATCTGATCTTTTACCGATTTACGAACCTCATCCTCGCTCATCATTTCCGGCAGATAGTTTTCAATTAACGCGAGTTCCATTTCCTCCTTTTCAACCAGATCGTCTCTGCCTCCCTCCTTAAACTGGTCGATTGATTCTTTTCTTTGTTTGGCAGCTTTCATCAAAACTTCAACAATCTGCTCATCACTGAGTGTAGACTGCCCTTCTTTTCTTTCGCTAATCTCTTTCTCAAGTATTTTTGCCTTTATAGATCTCAGAACTCTTGTTTTGTCAGCCTCTTTTGACTTCATTGCCGCTTTTAAGTCGTCGAGCAGTTTCTTCTTTAAACTCATAATCTATCTTCTTTTTTTACCATTAAATGCTTGTATGCTCTGTCTTACCAAAAATAAATATCTTCAGGAATATAAGCCTTAATTGAGTAATTGTTTCATTACACAAAAAAAGGCTTCACTGATTAGAGTGAAACCTTCTATAAAATCACGACGGTTATAAATAAAAGCTATTTTTAGCCTTTATGCTTGCTTATGTAATCGCTGACCTTATCCTGATCCATCATCGATTCTTTGTAAGCATACTTGCCACGTTCATTTTTCGTAGCAATAATTACTTTCGCCATTTTTCTTTGGCTTTCTCTAAGCGACTTTGCCTCTTCTCCGAAAACTTGCTTCTTAGCCATGACTAACCTTATCTATTATTTAATTTCTTTGTGTACGGTATGCTTGCGAAGTACTGGGTTGTACTTTTTAAGTTCAAGCCTTTCCGTTGTTGTGCGTCTGTTTTTCGTGGTTACGTATCTTGAACTGCCCGGCTTTTCGGTGCATTCAAGAATAACCTGTATACGATTTCCTTTTGCCATTGATCTATACCTCTTTTAGTAACGTTCCTTTTCTCTTCGCATCCTTCAGTACAGCTGTAATTCCCTTCTTGTTTATTGTACGAAGTGTTTTGTTGGATACCTTTAAAGTTACCCAGCGATCTTCTTCAGGAAGATAGAACTTCCTTTTTTTCAAATTAAGATGAAAGCGGTGCTTTGTTTTATTATTCGCTTTTGAAGATCGATAACCATTAAGTGGTTTCCGTCCTGTAATATCGTCTTTGCGTGCCATGATTTTATTTTTGAACCTATAAAAATTTGATAGACACCAAAAATACCGCTTGTATATTTTAATTTCAATTAATATTTGCTCTTTTTATTCTGTGGATAAATTTCATAATCAAACATTTTTCAACTGTTCGTGTGCCCCGGGTTTTTCATCTGCTTATTTTCATTTTTGTCCAGCCTGTTTCCCCTTGCATAAATGGCGGTAAAATTTGTTTCTTGCATCATCAAAAATCACCCCTGCCAATCGCTTTTAAATATTGGTAATAAAAACCATACCCTTTTTTGATTTTGACATTACAAGCGGTATTTTGAGGCGTTTAAGAGGCTATTTTCAACATTACTCAACCCCATTTTATGACTGATAAAAAAGGTTCGGACTATAAAGCGTCGAATATACAGGTATTAGAAGGTTTAGAGGCCGTTCGTAAGCGGCCATCCATGTATATTGGCGACACCGGGCAGCGCGGTCTCCATCATCTTATTAACGAAGTTGTGGATAACTCTATTGACGAAGCGCTTGCCGGTTATTGCGATTACATCAAAGTATATATACACGACAACGGATCGATCACCATTTCTGATAATGGTCGTGGTATCCCTGTTGATATGCACCCAAAACTAAATTTACCTGCGGTAGAGGTTGTGCTTACCAAACTCCATGCCGGCGGAAAATTTGATAAAGATTCCTATAAAGTTTCAGGTGGCCTTCATGGTGTTGGCGTAAGCTGTGTAAATGCACTCTCAGATTTCTTTAGTGCAGAAATTCACAGAGATGGCGATATCTACACCATGGAGTTTGAAAGAGGAATAACGAAAGTACCCCTTAAAAAGACAGGAAAGACGAAAGAAACCGGTACAACCATTCGATTTCGGCCTGATCCTGAAATATTTACACAAACAACAACCTTCAAGTTTGATATAATTGCGGACAGAATGCGGGAGCTTGCTTTTCTTAATCCGCAAATAACCGTTGATATTATTGACGAACGCGAAGAGGATGGTGAAAATAAAGAAACGTTTCACTTTTCCGGCGGCGTAAAAGATTTTGTTGATTATCTCGATGAGAACCGACAATCGCTGATGGACACCCCGATATATATCGAGGGTGAGGTTGATAATGTGCCTGTTGAATTGGCAATGCAGTACAACGACGGCTATACAGAAAATGTGCACTCTTACGTCAACAATATCAATACCCGCGAAGGGGGAACCCATATTAGTGGTTTTCGACGTGCATTAACACGATGTTTTAAGAATTACGCCGACAAAAACAACATCATCAAATCAAAAAGTAACATTAATGTATCAGGGGAAGACTTTCGTGAAGGCCTTACCTGCGTCTTAAGTGTGAAAGTAGCTGAGCCCCAGTTCGAAGGCCAGACAAAAACCAAGCTGGGTAACTCGGAAGTTCAAAGTGCCGTTGAAGTTATTCTTTATGAAAAACTAAATGAGTTTCTGGAGCAAAATCCCAAAACAGCGAAAAAAATTCTGGAGAAAGTAGTTGTTGCAGCCGAAGCAAGAGCAGCAGCCCGAAAGGCCAGACAGCTCATTCAGCGTAAAAGCGTTATGAGTGGTGGAGGTCTTCCCGGTAAACTGGCCGATTGCTCCATTAAAGATCCCGAGCACAGTGAGATTTACCTTGTAGAGGGCGACTCGGCGGGCGGCTCAGCAAAAATGGGACGAAACAGAAGTTTTCAGGCAATCCTGCCACTGCGCGGAAAAATATTGAACGTAGAGAAAGCAAAAATCAATCGTATTCTCGAAAATAAAGAGATACAGGCGATGATTACAGCGCTTGGAACAAGTGTTGGACATGAAGATGAATTTGAGCTGGAAAAATTACGATATCATAAAATCATCATTATGACGGATGCTGATGTGGACGGATCTCATATCCGAACGCTTCTGCTCACCTTTTTCTATCGCTATATGCATCCGCTTGTGGATGGTGGCTACATATATATTGCAACTCCTCCGCTTTATAGAATTACATCAACCCGAGGCAAAATTGATTATGCCTGGGATGATGATACCCGGGATAAAATTATACGCGAGCTGCGTAAGTCTAAGAAAAAATTTGATGTATCCCGATATAAAGGATTGGGTGAGATGAACCCCGAGCAGCTTTGGGAAACCACCATGGATCCCGAGACCCGGACACTCCAGCAGGTTACGATTGAAAATGCTGCCGCGGCCGATAAAATGTTCTCAACCCTGATGGGCGGAGACGTTGAGCCCCGGCGCGAATTTATCGAGAAGAACTCCAAGTATGCAAAGCTGGATATTTAACGCTCCTCATACTCAATTAAAAATATCAATTCGACCTAACGCTTTAAGACTTAAATAATACAGAATGGCTCGAGAAAAAATTATACCGATAACAATCGAAGACGAAATGCAATCATCCTACATCGATTATTCGATGTCTGTGATTGTTTCACGTGCCTTACCCGATGTGCGCGATGGACTTAAGCCCGTACACAGAAGGGTTCTCTACGGTATGAGTGACCTTGGTATGCTCCACAATCGTAACTACAAAAAGAGTGCCCGTATTGTTGGTGAGGTACTGGGTAAGTACCATCCTCACGGTGATTCTGCCGTTTACGACTCTATTGTTAGAATGGTACAGGAATTTTCTCTTCGCTACCCTCTTGTGGATGGCCAGGGAAACTTCGGTTCTATTGATGGAGATTCTGCTGCAGCCATGCGATACACGGAAGTTCGAATGCAGCGAATTGCCGAGGAACTTCTGACGGATATCAATAAAGAAACCGTCGATTATCAATATAACTTTGATGATACTCTCCTCGAACCAACGGTTCTGCCCTCCATGCTGCCCAACCTGCTTCTTAATGGAGCTTCGGGTATTGCGGTCGGTATGGCAACGAACATGCCGCCACACAATCTGAATGAAGTTATTGAAGGAACTATTGCCTGTATCGACAATCCTGAAATTGAAACCAAAGAGTTGATGGAGCATATAACCGCACCGGATTTTCCAACGGGCGGTATTATTTATGGTTATGAAGGGGTAAAAGAAGCTTACAACACCGGTCGTGGTAAAATTACCATGCGTGCCCGTGCAAATGTTGAAGAGCTCAGAAACAGCCGTGAACAGATTGTTGTAACGGAAATTCCCTACCAGGTAAACAAAGCAACGCTGATTGAAAAAATTGCTGACCTGGTGAATAACGAGAAAATTACGGATATCTCGGAAATTCGTGATGAATCGGATCGTGACGGGATGAGAATTGTCATTATTCTGAAGCGTTCTGCAAATGCAGGTATTGTTTTAAATCAGCTTTATAAATACACGCAGATGCAGCAAACATTCGGCGTTATTAACCTTGCCCTTGTGCAGGGACGCCCGAAAGTAATGGCGCTCAAAGAGTTGATTCAGCATTTTATTGAGCACCGAATTGAAGTGATCATCCGGCGTACGATCTATGATCTTGACCAGGTTGAAGCACGTGCTCATATTCTGGAGGGTTTAAAAATTGCCCTCGATAATCTTGATGACGTTATTAAAACGATTCGGGCCTCCAATAGTCCACAGGAAGCTAACAAAGAGCTTCGTAAAAAATTCGCTCTTACTGACATTCAGGCGAAAGCCATCCTGGACATGCGCCTGCAAAAGCTTACCGGTTTAGAGCGGGAAAAAGTTGACCAGGAGTATCGCGATATCGTAGATAAAATTGCTGAATACCGTGAAATTCTGTCGAGCCGGGATCGTCAAAATCGAATCATAAAAGAAGAGCTTGCTGAGTTGAAAGGAAGGTATGGCGATGAACGTCGCACTCAAATAGTGTACTCTGCAGACGATTTCAGTATTGAAGACATGATCGCTGATGAAGATGTTGTTGTAACCATTTCAAACAAAGGGTTCATTAAACGAATGCCCGTTAGTGGTTACAGAAGACAGCGACGCGGCGGTAAAGGAATGAAAGGAACCACTACAAAAGATGATGAATATGTAGAACATCTATTTGTGGCTACCAATCATAACTATATCCTCTTCTTTACAGAAAAAGGAAATTGTTACTGGCTTAAAGTGTATGAAATTCCGGAAGGATCCAGACTTGCACGCGGCCGGGCTATTGTCAATCTGATTGATATTGAGAAAGACGACAGTATAAAAACATTTGTACCGGTAAAAACTCTTGATGAGGAAGACTACATCCATAACCACTCTATTATCATGGCGACGAAAGACGGGCAAGTGAAGAAAACCTCACTCGAGGCATACAGCCGACCTCGTCGCGACGGTATCATTGCTATCAATATTAAAGAAGGTGACAATCTGCTTGGAGCTGCACTTACCGACGGAGACAGCAATATTATTCTTGCCAATAAGAAAGGGCGGGCAATTCGCTTCCATGAAAGTGAAGCGCGCGAAATGGGACGAAATACTTCTGGTGTTCGCGGCATGTCGCTCGGTAAGCAAAACGAACTTGTAGACATGGTTGTCATCAAAAATACTCATGAAGCAACAGTGCTTGCTATCTCGGAAAATGGATACGGGAAACGTTCGTATGTTGAAGATTACCGAGAGCAGAGCCGTGGCGGTAAAGGGGTAATCACGCTAAAAGTGACTAAGAAAACCGGTGATCTTATCGCGCTTAAGGAAGTGTCGGACAATGACGACCTGATGATTATCACAGAGCGGGGCAAAGTAATCCGAATGCAGTGTAAAGGAATTCGCACCATGGGAAGAAATACCCAGGGCGTTCGAATTATGAGACTGGATGAAGAAGGGAAAATTGGAGCTGTAACCCGAGTCGTGAATGAAGAAGACGACGAGAGTGAACCGCCCGTAGTATCCTGATCTTGTAGATTATAAAATACTAAAAAGTTATTTGGCCCGGTGTTGTTGTTCAGAAATGAATGATGAGCGCCGGGCTTTTTTTATGTAGCCTGATAGACTTTATATCTGGCTCAACATTTTTTCCAGTAATGACTTTCTTTTTTCTTTCAGATCATCCGGAGCTTCAACAGAAACCGAATGACCAAACTGAAGGAGCCATTCATTGATATAGTCAAGATTTTCAAATTTAAAGCTCACCTTAATTTTTTTACCTGTAACGGCCTCTTTCTTAAATATTTTTGTCGGTAAATTAGCCCTGAACGCACGATCGGACGATTCATCAACTAACACCTCTATTAATTGCCCGGATTTGTTAGAATTGAAAATCAGGGCTTCCACGTCCATTTTTGGATTTGGCTCAAATTTTTCTTCCGTAATCTTCACATTTTCCATTCTGTTCAGTACAAAATTACGAATAGCCTCTCTTTTGTGGGAATATCCTATTACGTTCCAGTGATCCCGGTAAAAAACTAAAAGATACGGATCAATTTTTCTTGAGGTGGTATTTCCTTCAGATATACTCGTGTAAGAAAATTCAATTGTTTTGTTTTGAGAAATAGCGCTGCTGATGAGATACCAGCTCCCCCCTTCTTTTTTTTCAAATCCAAAGTGAAGAAAAGGATCTACGATTGTCCTATTATCCAACGACTCCATAAAGGTCTTCAGGTCATCGGGTAAAACATCTTTTATTTTTAGCTCCACCCCTTTTGCATCGTTTACTAGGTTTTGATCAACCTGCGATTTAACAAAATTAAGCCCTACCATAATAGTTGCCAGCTCTTTTGAGGTAAACATTAAGGGCGGCACTTTATATCCCGGTATTACGCCATACCCACTGTATTCATCCCAGGTAACGGGTACATTTAATTCCGATAAAACATTGAAATCTCTGAAGATAGTGCGCCTGCTGACATCAAAAGTATCGGCAAGATCGTCGACCGTTATTTTCTGCTTTGCATTTTGAAGCATCAGTATCATTTTCATTCTTCTCTCTGAACTTTTCAATCTCGACATATCTATATCCTTATTTTATAAAGTTAAATCATTGGCTTGGGTAGTTAGCCTATTTTTTTAATTGCACCAGGGCTTTTCCTTCAAAGAAAGGGTCTGAGAATCGAAATGGGTAGATATTTACGCTTAACTGACCAGGTGTTTTTTCTAGTTCCGGCAGTATATCCCGCTCCCCTTTCCACATAATTATTGTTTTCCAGGGCTTCTTACCCAGTAGATGAAGCAGTTTTGGGATTTTAAAAGCGTGCTTGGTTACAATTCCCGTTCCGGCACTCAACTCTAACAGTGATATACTTTTAGCTGCTACCTCCACATTGTTCAACTCTAACGACTCTGTAATTGCCATCACGGCCTTCATCTTTTTCCTAACATTGTCATTAAGTATCCAAAACTTATCCGGGTTCTCTATAGCCAATGGAATTCCCGGCAGCCCACCTCCGGTCCCGCTATCAATCCAGCGATCGTGCGCATTTAGCAAACCCAGCACTCCGGGAAAAAGTGAATGAACAATATGACGCTCGACTGTTTCACGTGAAACAGTTCGGCTAACAAGATTTATTTTGTCGTTCCAATCGAATAATTCATCGAGATACTCCTGGTGCTTCTCTTTCTTTGAATAATATGTCGAATCAGCTTTTTTAAGAAAATCATCCTTTAGCTCAACTTCTTTAACTGTATGTTTCACGTGAAACCTTCTGTCTAATTTTTCAAGTATACCATTAACACAGCCACGTCACTGGCGGAAACACCACTAATTCTCGATGCCTGCCCGATCGTTTCCGGCTTAATTTTTTCAAGTTTATTTCTTCCCTCTGTAGATAAGCTTTTAATCTTATCGTACTTCAAGTTGCCGGGGATAGCGGCATCTTCTTTCTTTTTGAGCTCTTCAACCATTTCAAATTCTCTTTTAATATAGCCGTCGTATTTAACCTGAATTTCCACCTGCTCAATAACGTCTCTGCTGGATGTAACTTTATCCACTTCTTCCCGCAGAGTTTTATCAGCATTAATAATGTCACTCAAAAAAAGTTCTGGCCTTGGAATAAGTGATTTTGCTTTCACGGGCTGATTTAATCCGGATGTTCCTTTTTCCTGCAGCATTTCATTCATTTTCTCCGGGCGAACCGTATAATTACTTACAAGATCATAAAGGCGATCTATCTCATCTTTCTTTACCGAAAATCTTTCGTAGCGCTCTTCGTCAACGAGCCCAAGTTTGTAGCCCATTGGCGTTAACCGTAAATCAGCATTATCCTGTCGTAGAAGAATCCTGTGTTCAGCCCTCGAAGTAAACATTCTATACGGTTCTTCTGTCCCCTTGTTAATAAGGTCATCAATGAGAACACCGATATAGGCTTCTGACCGTTTCAAAACAAACGGGTCCTTTTTCTGGGTATAGAGCGCCGCATTGATCCCCGCCATCAGTCCCTGACAAGCGGCTTCTTCATAACCCGTAGTTCCGTTGATTTGACCGGCAAAAAAGAGCCCTTCTGTTATTTTTGTTTCCAGAGAGCGTTTTATTTGATATGGGGGAAAATAGTCATACTCGATAGCATATCCTGGTCGAAGCATAACTGCATTTTCGAAGCCTTTTATCTTTCGCAAAGCATGATACTGTACATCTTCGGGCAGGGAGGTTGAAAACCCGTTTAAATACATTTCATAGGTATTCCATCCTTCAGGCTCAAGAAAAAGCTGATGCTGATTCTTATCAGAAAATCGGTCAATCTTATCTTCAATGCTAGGACAGTACCGGGGGCCTATACTTTTTATTCGTCCATTAAACATGGGGCTGCGGTCAAACCCCGTTTTAAGAGTTTCGTGTACATCAGTACTGGTGTACCCAATCCAGCAGGTAAGCTGCTCATCCACCCCTGGCAGAGAGTCTGTCATAAACGAGAACGGACTGGGATCTTCATCCCCATACTGAATTTCTAATTTTTCATAATCAATAGAGCGTCCATCAATACGCGGAGGGGTTCCCGTCTTGAGGCGACCCACTTCAAACCCAAGTTTTTCAAGCGCTGCTGATATTCCCACCGAAGCACGTTCTCCGGAGCGCCCTCCTCCATGCTGGCTTTCTCCTATATGGATAAGCCCATTTAAAAATGTACCACTCGTGAGAATAACACTATCAGCATAAAAAGTTTGTCCGGTTTGGGTGGCCACTCCCTTTACTTTTTTACCGTCATCTTCTGTCAGAATATCAACCACATTATCCTGTCTGAATGTAAGGTGGGGAATATTTTCAAGCTTTTGTCTCATTGTTTGAGCGTAGAGCAGGCGATCGCTTTGGCACCTTGGACTCCACATAGCAGGTCCTTTGCTTTTATTCAACATCCTGAATTGAACACCGCTCTTATCGCTTACAATACCGCTCAATCCTCCCAGTGCATCAATCTCTCTTACCAGCTGTCCCTTAGCCACACCGCCCATAGCGGGATTACACGACATTTTTGCAACGGCATCAAGGTTCATGGTAATTAATAACGTTTTGGCTCCCAATCCTGCGGATGCTGCTGCAGCTTCGCTTCCGGCGTGGCCGGCTCCTACAACAATAACATCATATTTGGGATATATAGATTCCATATAGTATTGTTTATATTTTATTTATATGTTTTATTATCACTTATAATATTCAACAGATATTCACAATTTGAATCTTCATAAATTAACCTGAAATTCTTTCAAAGAGACATCAAATTAATCCAAACCATATGTGGTTCAAAAAGAGTAAAAATGACCAGCCCCCTAAAGTTGACTATTTCAATTCCGCCTGGTTACATGCATGGAAAAAAAACCTTAAAGAGAGCGAAACTTACAGAGAAGCAGGTAAAAAATGGAACGCCCCACTCCTTCTAAAATTCCAGCCGGTACCTCCTGAACTTACAGATCACAATTCCATCGGTTTCTATCTCGATTTAAGATACGGAGAATGCTCGGAGTTACGCTATGCAACGAACGAGGATGAAAATTCGTGCGATTACATACTAAAAGCTGATCGCGAAACCTGGATTAATCTAATTGAAAATAAAAAAGATCCCACTCTTTTTTTAATGCAGGGAAAACTAAATCTCGAGAAGGGTAGTCTCGTTGTACTTTCCACCCATCGAAAAGCCGCATCGGCCTTGCTACACACGGCTCCCGCTAATCCCGAAAAAATTCATAGCTGGACAAAAAAAGAGAAAAATAAACCTGCTGAAAAGAATCGGTCTCAATTTACATCAACAGGAAGAGGAATTGATCATGACAGCAAACCCATGCGGTTGTTCCAAAAGGCGAAAACGTTTGGGATATGGAACCCTTCTGCTATTGATCTTGAACGAGATAAAAAACAGTGGCAAACCCTGAGCAGTGATGAGAAAGAAATACTGCTCCATTTATCATCACTTTTCATGGCGGGTGAAGAAGCTGTAACTCTCGATTTACTTCCACTGATACGAACGCTATCTAAGGAGGGGCGGCTTGAAGAAGAGATCTTTTTAACCTCATTTCTCTGGGAAGAAGCAAAGCACACTGAGTTTTTTTCTATCTATATAAATAGTGTGTTTAAAACAGAGCCGGATCATCAGAAATATCATGCTCCCTTCTACAAAAAATTATTCTATGAACAGCTCCCCGCCGACCTTGCAAGACTGGACAACGATACGTCTATAAAGGCACAGTTGATGGCAGCAGGCACCTATAATATTATTGTAGAGGGTGTTCTGGCAGAGACAGGATATCATGCGTATTACAAAATGCTAAGTGACCATGATTTACTACCCGGGCTGCAGGAAGGAATAACCCATATTAAACAGGATGAGTCTCGCCATATCGCCTTTGGTATTTATTTGATCAATCGACTTCTGGAAAGCAATCCAAACAATAAAGAGTTTTTTGAAGGCCACCTAGCGGAGCGTCTCGATAGCGCAACCAATATAATTTTTGAAATTTTTGAGCCTTACGATGTAGTTCCATTTGGGCTGACCCGGGATTGGTTTTTAGATTATGCTCTTAAACAATTTCAGAAGAGAAATCGAAAGCTGCTTCTCTAAGTAAATCAATGCAGTCAAAACATTCGTGTAGGGATTATGTGTAGGTATATTCTCTTCATAGTAAAGTCAATAGAAGATGTGTACTTTAAAATATGTTGGATTAACCGCATCATAAAAAGTTCATTCAGATGGGCACAATCTTTACCATTGGGATTTTCCTGAGCTTTTTCCTTCAATTTTTACTTCTCGCAAAACCGGATAAATCTACAAGTGATAAAATCCTGGCTGTATGGATGTTTGTTGCCGGTATCCATCTATTCAGTTTTTTTATGGGCCAACAAGGATATTGGGTGCTCTACCCAAGTTTGGCAGGGTTACATCACCCTCTTCCGCTGTTACACGGCCCACTGCTATATCTTTATGTCGTTTACTCCCTCCGAACCGACCAGCGTTTTGGTCTTATTAATTATATTCACTTTTTGCCTCCCCTTGGCTTCTATCTCTATATGATTCCGTTTTTCTTTCAATATTCTACAGAAGAGAGAGCTTTAATTAATAGCGGAGCAATGGATGATTACGCAACATTCATTGCCTTTTCGCTGGTTGCATTTCTAATTTCAGGAATTGGATATGCTGTAGCATCTTATAGACTACTCAACCGCTATCAAGATATCACAAAACAGAATTTTGCCTATAAAGAGTCAATCGATTTAAACTGGCTCAAGCACTTTATCATTGGAATGGGGGTTATCTTTGGAATAGCCATTTTACTGGCCGTGTTACAGGAGTGGGTAGGCGTTCAATTTGGTTTTAATACTGATATCATTTTCTACTCTCTGATCATCCTATTCATTTTTTACCTGGGCTACTCGGGGATTATTCACCAGGGAATCTTTTCAACTTCGAATGCACCCGTTGCGATTGTTGAAGAGGATACAAAAGATTCATACAAAAGGTCTGGTCTTAAGGAATCGGATGCTAAGCTTTATCATGAAAAGCTCATGACGATAATGAAAAAGGAAAAACCCTATCTCGAACCCAAATTATCTCTTGTAGGGTTAGCCGAACATCTTGACATTTCGCCAAATCATCTGTCGCAGATCATCAATCAATGTGAGGATAAGAACTTTTACGATTTTGTAAACCACTATCGCGTAGAAGAATTCAAAAAGAGAGTTCTGGATCCCGAAAACAGTAACTTTAGCTTATTAGCAATTGCTTATGACTCGGGCTTTAATTCAAAATCATCATTTAATGATGTTTTTAAAAAAACCGTCGGCAAAACCCCTACGCAATATCTACATTCAAAAAAAGAGAGCTGATCTAAATTTTATATAATTCATAAACACTGAAGGTTCATTCTGAACTTTTCCCCACCTTCTTTTATCGATTAAGTGTCCAATCCTACCCATTCGGACTCATCTCCAGTTCATTCGTATACGTTCGGACGATGGTTGAACTGTGATTATTCATCTTGAAGAAAAATCAGCAGTCCCATGAAAAAAAGAACGAAATCCAAGGCCGCAAAAATCATCGAGCATATAGCTTTCGGAATATTGATTGTGATCAGCATTGCTGTTCTGGCCCTGGTTATCTGGATTCATCTTAAGGACTGATGAAAAACTCACAACCATCAAATAAACATAACGTCATGAAAAAAAGAGAACATATAACCGAGACTGAAAAAGTACTTCATGTTCCGACGCCCATAATTTCTTTTCGGCAAAACATGAAAAAAATAGTACTCTTTCTTGCACTATTATTAATACCTGCCCAGGGTTTATTCGCACAATTAAGGCCAAGCCTCTCATTTGGTCATCAATCGTGGCCCTCGGCAACCGTTTCATCTCTCGATCTGAACCAATCCTATGCAAGCTCCCTGAATAACCTGGAAGTTTGGACCGACACGCGATTTATCAGGGGATCGTACCCCATGTTTATAAATAAAGGGAAAACTTTTCTCGATATTCAGCCGGGCTTTCAGCGAATCGAGTTCAGGCATAACAACTGGGCAGAAGAGCTTCCAAGGCCGACGGACGCCTACATCATCGACGTTAACCTTATTGCCATTGGTCAGCTGGCAGGCAAATGGTCGTACGTAGCGCAGGCTACCCCTGCAATCAAATCGGGGCTGGAAGAGAAAATGGCAGGTGAAGATTTTGCTATTGAAGGAGCTTTCTTGGCAATACGTCAAGCAGGTGAACGCACATCTTACGGATTTGGACTTGGTTACTCAACAAATTTTGGTGCACCCATACCCATTCCTCTTGTTCAGCTCGATTATAAAGCATCGCTTTGGGACGGCGGACCAAAATGGCGCGGCAATATACTTCTCCCATCAAGTATTGAAGCGTGGGTAATTCCTTTCAAACGATTAGAGGTTGGCCTGCAGCTTCGATCCATCGGAGATCGCCATCATATAACTGAAGTCGGTACTCTAGCAATAAACCGACCCTATTCAGACTATTTCGATACAGTATTGGGCCCCTCAGTCATTCTATATGTCACTCCATGGATGAGCCTGAATGTAGAGTCCGGTTTCTCATTGTACCGGCAGATGCAAATCACCGATGGCCGTGACGAACTTATCAGTTTTGAGCCCGAGCAAGCCGGATTTCTTCGATGGCAGCTTACAATTGGCGGTCAATCCCCTTTACGAGAATAAGCGCCTCTGCCACAATATTTTAGCGGATTTGCCAATCCGCCATAATTACTCACTAAACAAACTATATCCAAATAATTTTAAAACTTTGAACACGAGGTAACATTATGAAACCAGTAATTAAATATTCAAATAATCATTCCATTTCATTTTTAACCTTGATTCCCTACTTGCTGATTACGTTTGGCATAACCTGGGGGATCATTGCACTCTATATTTTTATACCGGATCAAACAGTACATATTTTTGGTGAAATTTCCGGAAATCATCCTCTTTTTTTCCTGGCAACCTATTCACCTGCCATTGCCGCCCTTGGAATTATATTGATGAAAGCAGGCTGGAGCGATATCAAACGCTTTTTTGGAAGAATGCTTTTGTGGCGCGCGCCTGCACCATGGTACCTTTTTATTCTGCTGGGCGTGCCTGCAATGTTTTACCTGGGAGCTATATATAAAGGGTTGACCTTTTCAGAGTTATTTCCAGTTTCATCTATTGGAGTCTACCTTGCATCGCTTATGCTCTTTGCCATAAAAGGCCCGGTAGAAGAGATCGGATGGAGAGGTTTTGCCCTGCCTATGCTCCAGAGAAAAATGTCTCCATTTTTTGCGGCCATTATCATTGGTATCGTTTGGGGGTTTTGGCATTTGCCTGCATTCTTTTTGAGTGGTGTTCCACAAGGCGCCTGGTCCTTCATGCCATTTTTTGTAGGAACCATTGCATTAAGCATCTTCGCAACGGGTCTTTTTAATGCATCCCGCGGAAGCATTCTGTTACCTGCAATCTTACACCTTCAGCTCATCAATCCCTTATGGCCGGATGCTCAGCCATACGACACGGTTTTTGTAGTGATTGCGGCCGCAATTATTCTTTGGCTCAACCGAAGCACCATGTTCAGAAAAGGGGAAGGCGTAACAACCATAATCCCCGGAGCTGAGGAAGAACATAAACAACCCGTGAATACCAGTTACCAAAAAGCTCACCCAATATTTTCGCATGCCGAAAATGAACTAACGAAATAGGTGAAAAAAATGAAATCAAATTTAATCATAACATCTATTGAACGCCGAATGGCCAAAACCAGTCACTTAAAAAAAGTGGTGTATTTGATGACGCTACTTTTTTTAACCGGAACATTGTCACTGGGAATTTATTCGCAAAATTCTTTAAAAAATGGTGCAGATCTTTTTTTTATGACTCAACCGTATAGCAAACCGCATGATGGTTTCCAGTCAGCGCTGGATGTAATACAAAAGCGCTATGGGTTTCCCGGAGCTACCGCGGCCTATGTGCGGGTTGATGGCAAAAAAGGAGCTGCAGCCACGGGCTTGGCGGATGTTGAAGCTGCCGCTCCGATGACCCCGGATTCACGAATGCTGGCAGCTAGTATTGGAAAGATGTTTGTAGGAGCTGCAGCCGTTACACTGGTTGATGAGGGTGTGCTTACTCTGGATGAGCCAATAGGTACATGGCTCGGAGATCGAGAGTGGTTTTCCAGACTACCGAACCACGAGTCGATAACCTTGCGCCACCTTCTTACTCACCGTGCAGGACTGCCAAACCATGTGTATATGGATGAATTTTCTGTAGAAGTCAAACAACGAATGGCTAAACAAGCTCTCCCCATTTCTCCCGATTCACTGGTTCAGTTTATACTGGATAAGGATCCTCTTTTTAAAGTTGATGAGGGGTGGGCCTATACCGATACAGGATATATTCTTGTTGGGTTAATCATTGAAGAAGCGATTGAACTTGATGTTTATTCATACATAAGTGAACAATTTTTGAAACCTCTCAACCTTCTGGCAACAAGTCCTTCAGACAGATATCTCCTGTCCGGACTTGCAGCCGGTTATGCCGCAGAAAACTCCCTGGGCTTTCCGGTAAAAACCATAACGCCGGAAGGACGAATGGTATGGCACCCCGGCATTGAATGGACCGGGGGCGGATTAATCAGCACTTCTGCTGATCTTGCCAGCTGGGGAACCAAGCTGTTTGGAGGCGATGCCCTGCCTGAAGAAGCTCTGGCCCTGCTCCTTGATGCAAAGCCAGTCGACCCCTCCACGGATGAAATTCTTTATGGTATGGGTGTGGCGGCCTATAATAATGGAGCGTATGGTACAGTTTATGGTCACCGGGGCTGGATTCCCGGCTATACCAGCAGCCTCAGGTACTATAAAGAGTATGGGGTAGCGATTGCTTTTCAGATCAATACAGATATCGGAATAATGGATGACTCAAGTACAGTGGTAGAGACGATGGAGTCCCGACTGCTTGAGGCTGTGTTGGAGATGGGTGAGTGAAATTGCTCTGGACTAACGCTTAATTTTCGGCAATCCAAATGTTTTCACCCTCTGACTGACATCCCTGGTTTCCCCGGTATAATACTGGTCCACTTTTTCACTGTATAGAATATATAAATAGTGCATCCTCTTTTCCCTCCTGTAAACAAAAAAAGCTGCCCAATTCTTATTGAGCAGCTTTTCATTGCGATCCGGAAGGGACTCGAACCCTCGACCTTCCCGAACTGTCGGGACAGGCGTTCTAACCCGATATGATATCCTTCAAGTCAATTTCTCCTCGAATGACCTTCTCAATCACCCTGCGGCTTTTCATTCTCTTGAGCCACTTCTCGGCTTTGATTGCCTCCCTCCTGTTTTTAAATTCGATTACCTTTTTCAACTCCCAGGGAATACCTCTCTTCGTGGCTACTGAGTGACCATCGTTATGCTTTTCCAACCGCCGGCCAATATTACCCGTCTCTCCACTGTAATACTGATCAATCCGTTCGCTGTAAAGAATATATAGATAGTGCACCCTCTCCTCCCTCATAGAAACAAAAAAAGCTGCCCAATTCTTATTGAGCAGCTTTTCATTGCGATCCGGAAGGGACTCGAACCCTCGACCTCCTGCGTGACAGGCAGGCGTTCTAACCAACTGAACTACCGGACCAAATTTTCAACATCTTACTTTTTCTTTCCGGACTTCAACCCTCGACCTTCCCGAGCCGTCGGCATAGGCGTTCCCCCGAAGGGATGCCGTTGGCAAAACCAACTGAACTACCGGACCATTATTTCAAAAGTTTCTGTCTTTACCTACCTAAACTTGGTTAAATTTTTGACAGACCCAAATATAAAGAGCTAATCGGTACGATGTCAACATTTATTATTTTATTAGGCAAAAAAATAAGGGCTCCGAGATCAATCGAAGCCCTTTTATCGGGATGGTGATGGGATGTATGTAAGTTCTTAAAGTAACTCTTTAATGGCTGTGGTAATTTCTTCGCTTTCAGGAGTTACATTACTATTAAACCTTCTTATGAGATTTCCGTTCCCGTCAACTAAAAATTTTTCAAAATTCCATCCGATATCCCCAGTAAAGTCTGGATTTTCGGCGATTGTCAGGTAATTAAACAGCGGATGAATATCATCTCCCTTTACCGAAACTTTAGTAAACATGGGAAATGTTACACCATAGTTTAACTCGCAAAACTGGGCAATTTCTTCATCTGAACCCGGCTCCTGACCCGCAAAATTATTTGCCGGAAATCCAAGTACTTTAAAACCCTGATCTCCAAATTCTTCATATATAGCCTGAAGCCCTTCATATTGAGGAGTATACCCACATTCTGATGCGGTATTTACAATTAAAAGAACATCCCCTTCAAATGAACTCAACGAAACTTTTTCGCCGTTAATTAAATTTTCTTCGTACTGATGCACGGTGTCATTCCGTTCTGTTGTTAAACTCATGAGTAAAAAGGCTGTAAATAGCAGTATAATTTTATTCATAGTACCTTAGATTTTCTGTGTTAATTGATTGTATCATAATATCATTCCATGAACATATACAAAATGAAATATTTTTTCTCTGCCATAACTTTATTTGTCCTGTTCCTTTTTTCAGTTCCCGCAAATGTTCAGGCCCAAATGTTTTCGATAAATGATGACGAGAGGCCTGCCGAACGAATGACGGGGCCAACAAGCATCCTGAGTATTGGATTTAGCCCCGCAAATTTTGAATTTACCGGTGAAAGTGTTCCTAATAATGATCGTCTCGACTTTGATGATCTCCTATTTAAAATTCAGTTTAACACCCAAGGCCTTGATTTAAGCACAACATTCGGCGGATCTCTTACAGGAATGGATGACCAGTCTTATGTAAATCTTTCAGCCCGAATCTATAATAACTTTCCATTAAAGCGCAGTCCAAAGTTCCGAATTAGCCTGCCCATTCAGTTAACTACTGATCTAACCCAGGTGAGCCGGGATATCAGCAGTACTGATTTTCGACAAAGCTCACTCGTGTTTGGTTCAGGTATTGCGTCCACAATCAGGCCGGTACAGCGTCTCTCTTTTCAATTAAAAGCCACACCTAACTATGGGTTTAGCTTTTCACAGGGTTCAGTGTTTGGCGGATCGCTGTTCAGGTTTGATGGGGTTGCGCACATGATTATTCATAATATTATCGGGAGCCGATCACTGATACTTGGGTACAATTTTGATTTTAAAAATTATGATATTGATGGCGACATAAATGATTATGAATTTACAGCTCATACATTTACCATTGGAATTGGATTTTAAATCTGTTTTATGAAGGTTGAAAAACTTCTGCTGGAGCTAGAATCGCTATGCGAAAAAGCCGGGTATACCGTACGAAAAGAGCGGGGAGGCTTTCGTGGTGATCAATGTATAATGGAAGGAGAAAAGCTCATTCTCTTGAATAAAAATCGTCCTGTTGAAACCCAGACGGCTATTTTAGCAAAAGTTCTTAAGATCATTGGTACCGACGATCTCTTCATCAAGCCGGCTGTACGTAAAGAACTGGCCGCAATATGGAAAAGGCTCGACCGGTTTGATTCATCAGAAAAACAATCAGAGACTTTGTAGTTCATGCAGATAACATTTTTGGGAACCGGAACATCCATGGGAGTTCCCGTTGCGGGTGGCTTTGGGGGCGATATGATCGACACAGACCCTCGTAATCAACGAACAAGATGTTCTGCCTGGGTCGAGACCGAAGAAACCTCTTTTGTCATTGATGTTGGCCCTGAATTCAGAATACAGTCCATTCGTTCAAAAGTACACCGAATCGACTTTGTATTAATAACTCACGAACATATGGACCATATTGCCGGCATCGATGATTTGCGCTCCTATAATTATATGCAGGATGGGCCAATCCCGCTATTTAGTAACAAACATACTCTTGACTCTATACAAACCCGCTTCAACTATCTTTTTGGTGAAAATAAATATCCCGGTTCCACATCGATAGATCTGATTGAGATACAGAAACCCAGGCAAATCGGTGACGTTTTGATAACACCCCTGCCCTATCATCACGGAAAAATTGATGTGCTTGGTTACAGAGTAAACGACTTCTCGTACATGACCGACGTAAAGGATATACCGGATGCCACAAAAGAGAAAGTGAGGGGGAGCAGCGTTTTGGTTTTGAGCGGGCTGCGATGGGGGCCTGAACACCCCACTCACTTAACCATACCCGAAGCCGTACAAATTGCTACGGAATTAAACATTCCAAAAACTTATCTGATTCACATGAACTCGTATGTAAATCATGCTGAAAGCAACGAGCGCCTGCCCGATCATGTTGAGCTCGCATATGATCAGCTTCAGATCGAAATCTGACGGTTTTACAGATATTTTTCCGTTTTAGAATCGGATTTTAAGGTATCGACAACATTTTTTACATCCTGCGCTTTGTCGAGGTTCAGCACCAGGATAGAATCGTCTGTTTCTACCAGGGCGATATTCGAAACTCCCACCAGCGTAATCAATTTACCGCTTTTTGAGTGGACCAGTGTCTCTTTTGCTCCCTCTGTAATTACCTCAGTACCAAGAGATGCATTACCATTTTCATCTTTTTCCGCAAGTTCATGAACGGCTTTCCAGCTGCCAATATCATTCCAGTCGAAATTGGCCGGAATCAAATAAACATCATCTGCCTTTTCCATTACTCCATAATCAATAGACACGTTTGGACAAGAGTAGTAAAATTCATCCATATCCCCGTTTTGAAAACCCGAGTTCATCAGCGTTTCCAAATGCTTATACAGATCGGGGAGATATTTTTTAAAGGCCTCCACAATTACGGAAGCTTTCCAAACAAAAATGCCGCTGTTCCAAAGATAATCTCCCGATTTAAGGAATTCTTCTGCTGTTTCCTGATCCGGTTTCTCAGTAAAATTTCTCACCTTATAAACAGGCAACTCATTCTTTTTGAACCGATGTGCATTTTCCCGGCGAATATAGCCATAACCTGTTTCGGGACGGTTGGGCTCAATACCAATGGTTACCAGCGCATTTTCATCCAACGCTGTTTTTGAAGCTGCCTTTAATACAGAGTGAAGAGCCTCTCTGTTTTGAATTTGATGATCGGCAGGCATAACCATCATCACGGCGTCCGGATCATCCCTCAACAAAACGGCCGCAGCCGATGCAATACAGGGTGCTGTGTTTTTTGCAACCGGTTCACCAATAATAAACTCTTCCGGAATATCCGGAATCTGTTCCGAAACCCACTCCTTATAATCTTTATTCGTAATCACCATGGCCCGTTTCTGAGGGATGAACCCGTCCAGCCGGTCAATGGTCTCCTGTAATAAAGTTTTTTCACTAAAAAGGCTTAGGAACTGCTTTGGCTTTCTTTTTTTACTTAAAGGCCAAAATCGGGTTCCTGCTCCTCCGGCCATAATCACTGCATAATTCATATCGTCTCTACAATGTCTTTTTAAAAATGTTGATGGCTAAAGGTAGGGAATCCCTCTCACTCCAAAAAATATCCCGCTTTCGTAAGTGTAACTCCAAAGGTGGAGCCTTTATCGGGGGTACTTTCTATGACAAGCTTTTCACCATGGGCCTCAACTATATGCTTGACAATGGCAAGGCCCAGGCCGGTACCTCCCCTGTCTCTTGACCTTGATTTATCTACTCTAAAAAAACGTTCTGTAACGCGTTTAAGGTCTCTTTTGTCTATCCCGATTCCGGTATCTAGTACGTAGAGTATCAATTTATTTGGCTCAGGCTTATTATCTCTGATGCCTATTTCCACATAACCGCCCGCGGTATTATACTTCATACCGTTTTCAATCAGATTTATAAGTACCTGCTTTATCTGATTTCTGTCGGCCCGAACCTGTATATTTTTGCCAAAATCCTTGACTCTTATTTCAATATCCTCTTTTTGTGCTTTGTATTGCAGGCTTTCCACAACATCCAGCACAATGTCTCTGAGGTAGACATCTGTAAAATTAGATTTCAACTCACCGGTCTCAAGTTTACTGATCTCCATCAGATCATTCGTGAGATAAATAAGACGGTTGACGTTCCGCATCGTTTTTTTCAGAAATAACTCATTTACCTCATCATCGTGCACGGCACCATCAAGCAGAGTTTCTATAAATCCTTGTATGGCAAAAATAGGCGTTTTTAGTTCGTGAGAAATATCACCGATAAACTCTTTTCTGTAGTTTTCAATTTTATTCAGGCGAGCCATCTCTTTGCTCACAAGCTCACTGGCCTTTACGGTTCGATACATTAATCCATCAAGTTCGTCCTTATAATCAGACTTTTGAGGCAGTGCATGTTCGTCAAACCTCTTTTTTGAAATGCTTTTTATGATTTTATAGAGTTCTGAAATTCTTCGTGCGTGAAGTTTGGCAGATACACTATAGATAACAATAAAGCTCAGTAAAAATATTCCGGTGCCAGCGGATACCAGTCTCCAAAATTCCTGAATGCCATTTATATATAAAGACAATATAAAAACGGCTGTAATGATGGGAGCAGAAAGTACAGCCGTTCTGTAAGAGATCGAAGAGAAATTCTTCTTTTTAAAATCTGATAAACTCATTCCTTAAATTTATAGCCCACTCCTTTTACCGTCTCAATATAGTGATCTCCCAGTTTTTCTCTGATTTTTCGAATATGTACATCTACGGTTCGATCTACCACATAAATATTATCGCCCCACACTTTATTGAGCAGAGTTTGCCGATTTCTCACTTTTCCTTTTCTGTTGGCGAGGTAATAGAGCAGTTCAAACTCTTTCCGTGGTAGCTGAAATTCCTCTTCACCCCGCCTCACAACGTAGCGATCTTTATCGATCTCAAGGTCGTGCACTTTCAGAACCCTGGCTACTTCTTCGGTTTCGCTGAACCGCCTTAAAACAGCTTTAATCCTGGAAAGGAGTTTATTGGTGCTAATGGGCTTTGTTATAAAATCATCTGCTCCTTTATTCAAGCCTTCAACTTCCGTTTTTTCATCGCTGCGGGCCGTTAAAAAGATGATTGGAATATGTTTAAGATCTGCATCCTCCCTCATTTTATCACAAACCTCCATACCATCCATCCGGGGCATCATAATATCGAGCAGCACCAGGCTCGGTTTTTCCTGTTTAGCAATTGCTATTCCATCTTGACCATTTTCGGCTTTTAAAACCCTGAAGCCCTCTTTTTTCAGGTTGTACTCAATTAAATCAAGAAGATCTTGTTCATCATCAACAACAAGAATAGTTTGTTTCGACAAAATGATGGGATTTATTTAAGATTACTGTATTCATAACGGATCGATATCAATACAAAATAATAAATCGAGATTAAGCCAATATTACCTTTTCAATTTTGAGAGAGCCTGTTTCACAATATCGGATACGTTTACATCCCGGGTTGTACTTAATATCTCGTTTACGGTTTGCACAACCTCTCTTTTTCCAAACCCAAGGGCCTCAAGTGCCGATACTGCCTCATCTCTTTTGCTTCGGCTTTCTGTCGTGCCAGAAATAATTGAGGGCTGAGACTCATCAAACAACTTGTCTTTTAGTTCCAGTACCATCCTTTCGGCCGTTTTTTTACCAATTCCCGATATCGTAGAAAGTGATTTTGTGTCTTGTGTAACAATGGCTTCCATCAGTGGAGCCGCCGGCATTCCCGATAAAATTGTAAGCGCCAGCTTTGGGCCAATTCCTTTAACCGTAATCAGCCTCTCGAATAAATTTTTTTCTTTCTGTTTTGTAAAGCCAAAAAGACGCTGATCACTATCTGTAAAATGATGATAGATAAGCAGTTTCATTTCGCTTCCAACTTTTGGAAGTACCTCGGCCGTTTGTGTTGAAATTTCAACGCGATAGCCCACACCGCGGATATCCAGTATGCAGGCCTGATCTTCTTTACTGTGCAACACTCCGTTTAAATAGGCAATCATGATTTAGCAGCTCCGGTTCGTGAATTATAAATTGATAATATTTCAGTTTTCCTGAACCCTATCCGGATTATCTTCGACAAATTTTGCCCAGCTCGATTTACTGTTATTTTGATGCATCTTTTTCCCGGATGCACTGCCGCCTGGCACCCCGCGATTTGTAATGTGGCACCACGCTACGGCAAGGGCGTCTGTTGCATCGCCCGATAATCCATCCGTATTGAAATTAAGTACCTTTTGAAGCATAAACGCCACCTGCTGTTTGCTGGCGTTACCATTTCCTGCAATCGCCTTTTTTACCGCCTTTGGATAGTATTCGGCCACGGACAGTTTTTCATTTGTGATGGCAAGCATGGCGGCAGCCTGTGCTCTTCCCAGCTTGAGCATGGCCAGAGGATCCACCCCATAAACAGGGGTTTCAATGGCGCACTCATCGGGTTGATACGTCCGGATTAAGGCAGATATTTCATCGAAAATAAACTGAAGCCTGTCGGTATGATCATCCATTTTTTGCATTCGCAACACGCTGCACTCCACGATGGAATATGATGTGTTTTCCTGCTCAATTATAGCATATCCGGTTGTGCGCGAACCAGGATCAATTCCAAGAATTCGTTTTGGCATAAAGAATGATCAACATTTTAGATAAATCATGCGGGCAGGTTCAGAAGTGATAGCCGTACAAAACTAATCGTCGTCCTCTTCGGCATACAGTTTTACCAGGCCTTCAATCATCTCCTCAGAAACACCATTTGTAACAAAACCACCGTCGTGGAAAAGATTTTGCATGGTCACTTTTCTGGTAAGATCGGAAAAAAGCGTTACACAGTAGTCGGCACAATCATCAGCCGAGGGATTCCCCATTGGGGCAATTTTTTCTGCAAACGTATACATACCATCGAAGCCTTTAATTCCGGTACCCGCCGAGGTTTTTGTTGGTGCCTGCGATACAGTATTTACGCGTATACCCCGATGGGCAAGGCGGCTACCGTAATTTCTGGCAATGCTTTCGAGCAGGGCTTTGGCGTCGTTCATATCAGAATATTTAGAGTAAATTCTCTGGGCACCAATAAAACTGAGAGCAACAACACTGCCGCCATCATTTAAAAGTTCCTTTTTTTCGGCCCAGTGCAGTATCCTGTGCAGCGACACTGCAGAAATATCGAGTGTTTGCTGATACCAGTTGTAATTAAGATCGTTGTACTCTTTCTTTTTTCGAATGTTGGGCGACATTCCAATAGCATGAAGGATAAAATCCACACCACCCAGCTCCTCTTTGGTTTTCTGCATCAGCGCTTCAACATCTTCTTCGCTAGATACATCACAAGGAATAATAGGTGCATTTGTCTCTTCAGAAAGAGCATCGAGAGCCCCTAGGCGCAGGGCAATAGGAGCGTTCGAAAGCACAAAATCAGCTCCCTCTCTCTTACAGGCCAGGGCAATGCGCCAGGCAATGCTTCGCTCGTCCAAAGCTCCAAAAATAATTCCTTTCTTTCCTTTTAATAATCCATATCCTTTTTGATCAGACATATAAATAGTATATAAATTCGTGTTTGGTTGATCGTCATTTATGTACGAAAATAACACCTTCGGGGGTCAGTTGAAAAAACTACACAAAAAAGTGTTTACTCAGCTACAAATTACTTCCTTCGTAACCTAAGATTTTACAAATATTTTGTTATTATCAGGCTGTTGTTTAGCATTTATCGTTAAACATACCATCCGATTCTCCTAAACCTTCGTACATACTTACACAGATTGATTTCATTCTGGTTAACTTTACTAGTGGCTTTTGCAACCTACTCCGAGGAGGAGCGGGAATGGCTTAGGCGTATTAAAAATGGAGACAAAGAGGCTATGCGATTACTGTACAGAAAGTACAAAAATCTGCTCTTTGGCTTAATTGTATCCATATTAAAAGACCGTGAAGAGGCAGAAGACTGCCTACAGGAAGTATTTACGCGTCTTTGGGAAAAAGCTGATTATTTTGATGCTGAAAAAGGACGCGCCTATACGTTTATCGTTACAATGGCACGTAATAAGGCAATAGACCGAACTCGGTCGAAACAGTTTAAAAAAGCTGATGTTGCCGACAATACTATTAACAATTTTACTTTTATACCGGAAAGCGAGGAGCGCAATCCTCACGAAAATATGGAGTTTCAGGAACGTGCTGCTATTGTGAGAGACGCCCTGCAGAAACTTCCGGAAAAAGAGCGGGACGTGCTTGTTGTTTCTTATTACAAGGGACTCAGTCAATCTCAAATCGCTGAAAAAATGGATATTCCTCTTGGTACGGTAAAATACAGGATGAGACAGGGAATGTTAAAACTTCGGGATTTTATAGTTTTAGACAAGTAATGGATGATGAGTAATTCAGAAAAACATACCGATTTTGAAGCGCTATGCGCTGGCTATGTGATGGATGCTCTTTCGGCTGAAGAGGGCGAGAGGTTTAAAAAAATGCTGGAGGATGCCTCTCCTGAACAGAGAAAAATCTATGATGAAATGCAGCTTGCTAAAGACGAGCTGGCCCTGGCAACATCTCCTGTTGCCCCCCCGCCCGAATTGGAAGATTCCATCCTGAATAATCTTCCAGGTAAAGAGAAACCAAAATCTGAAAACGTTAAAATATTCGGACTTTCGCCGGCCATTTTTAAAGTTGCAGCAGCCATTTTACTTATAGCTACTCTCTCATTATCCTATGTGAGCTACCAGCTGTCTAATACCGTTAGCAGCCAGGAGAATCGGCTTACAGAACTGACTTCACAGCTCGATAAACAGGAGCAGCTGCTCGATATTCTATCAGCACGAGAAATTACATTTGTAAATATGGATGGGCTTGACCCAAGCCCGGAAGGATATGGTAAAATAATATGGGACTCACAAAGAGGGCGGGCTGTACTGCAGCTCGCAAATCTTCCGGCACCACCATCCGATCGTGACTACCAGCTTTGGCTTATCAAAGATGATGGAAACCCGATTAGTGCCGGGGTTTTTAACTTCAATCAGCCTTCAGACGATCTGTTTTTTACGGTTGAACAGTTAAACGAATCTCCATCTGCTATTTCCAATACGTTTGCGGTAACCCTTGAGCCAAAAGGAGGAGTACCGCAACCCACCGGCGATATGTTCCTGGCGGGTGCTCAAAATTAGATAAGTAATATTTTTACTGGCCAGCCTAGTTCTTTCCAAATGGAATCGTAACGCTGAGCCATGGTACGCCAACAAAATCGTCCACATCGCCAGTTGGTCGAAACAGCCCAAAATCCAAACCAAATGATTCTGATGACCAGCGCCCGCCTATGGATAATATACCTGCAGCCTCAGTACCCGGTACAAAATAGTTTTCCGTGATTAAATAAAATCGCCGGGCAATTCTTTTCATCCCGCTGATATTCAAAAGGGGTGTGTCTGAAACACTCCCGCCTGCATATCCATAGCCAATTGACACACTGATATTATCATCGCGGTTTCCCACAGTGGCCGATCCGTAAAATATACCCAGTGGATCCGTCTCCTCTCCTATTACTCCTCCAACCATCGCTCCGGCTCCCAGGTAAAATCTATTTTCCGAAATAGGAACAGATACTTTAGGAAGAAGCCATACCGGCGTTTCGGATGTACCAAATAAAAAGAGAGGAATCATTCCGCCTCCAATTGAAAAATGATTACTTATTCCATAGCTGGCATTATTAAATAGCACCCATGTGTTTTGATAGTACCCTCTCCCGCTTCTTAAGCCTATGGCGTTTGGCGCAAAAAAATAGCGCGTAGCCTGCGGATTTTCATACCAAAACTTTCCATTTTTAATACGACTCGGGTCAACTTTCTTTATACTATGGACATTCAGACGCTTAATAGTAATCTGGCCAACCGTTTCTGAGTAGATACTGATTTCTTCATCATCCTGGTAGGTGAGCTCTCCAATAAATACCTGTCTTGACGTCGTTTCCACACGCACTGTATCGCCCAGTTCTTGTGCATGGAGAATGCCTGGCAGGTAACTAATAAACAGTAGAAATAAACAGGTAATCAATCTATACGACATAAGACATTGAATTTCATTCAGACATATCATCTTACCGATAGTTTGATTAATTACCAATCCTTTAGTGCTCTGCAGAAATGTACTAAATAAAAAAAGCCGAACGTATCAGGTCCGGCTTTCTGGGTGTTTACGTCAGAATATGTTAGTGGTTTTATCTCGCTGTGAGGCCTAACACCAGGTAGGTAGTCAGGTCAACCGTACTAATTTCCTGCGTTGGATCGTGTACTACGAAAAAACCCTCATAGGTGTTCACAAGATCCCTGTATAGAATTTCTTCTGTTTCATTTTCGGCACTAGCTGTTCCGCCGGTTCCTTCAATTCCCTGCGCGAAGATATCGGCATTCGGTGTTTCATTATATGGTGTGCCGTTTTCGGTTGTATCAGGATCGGCTGCATCGTGCGAGTGCACAGGATACGTTTCACCATCGAGCGTATTTTCAAGCGTAACTGTAATTTTAGCCCTGCCATCAATCAGTTCTTCTACCTGCATCGTGGCGCTCAGATTACGGGCGTGTTCACCATTGTAGGCTGTTTCGTCGCTATCCAGAAGCTGACCTTCATTAAAGTCGTATTCAAAGGTCTGTACGGCAAGTTTTGGTTCACCGGCTTCAAGAGACTCTGCAAAAGTACCCAGCACAAGATAGGTGGTTAAATCAACCGTGCTAATTTCCTGAGTTGGATCGTGCACAACAAAAAACGCTTCGTACTCTTCAGTAAGCTCTGTAAAGGGTATCTCTGTTTCATTTTCCATCGAAACTGATCCGCCATTACCCGTTAATACGCCGGCAAATACATCTGCATTTGGCGTTTCATTATATGGTGTACCATTAGGAGTTGTAGCCGGATCTGCTGCGTCATGCGAATGCACGGCATAATCCAGTCCGTCGAGCGTATTTTCCAACATTACAGATACAGTAGCGTTTCCGTTACCTCTCTCCTCAATCATGAGGGTTGCGGCCAAATTTCGCGGGTGGTCTCCTCCGTAAGCTACGTCGTCGTTTCCAAGAAGCTGTCCCTCATTGAAAGCGTATGTGTAGGATTCTGTTCTGAGGCTGGATTCGCCGGCAGCAAGATTTTGAGCAAACGAACCTAATATAAGGTAGGTAGTCAAATCTACGGTACTTATTTCCTGAGTTGGATCGTGTACCACAAAGAATCCTTCATAATTATTAAGAAGTTCATCATACATCATAGATGTCTGATTGGTTGCACTAACCTCTCCACCTGTTCCGGTAACTGCTTGTGCAAATATATCTCCGTTCGGCGTTTCATTATAAGGTGTACCATTGGGAGTTGTAGCCGGATCTGCTGCATCATGAACGTGAACCGGGTAATTTTCGCCCTCAATGGTGTTTCTGAGCGTTACGGTTACGGATGCTGTTCCGTTTTCCTGCTCCTCAATCATAAATTCTGCCATTAACTCACGATTGTGATCACCTCTATATGCAGTTTCTACGTTATCAAGAAGCTGGCCTTCGTTAAAAGCATAGCTAAATGTTGCGGATTCGAGTTCATCCATTCCTCCTGTTGGTGAATCATCGTCATCACATCCTGTAAACAGGACAGCTAACGATAATATTGATATGGATATCCATTTGTGTATCGATTTCATAATCATCTTTTGGTTTTGTTTGGTTGAGTTATCTAAGAGCAGTTTTCTGTTTAATCAGAGAGCTGCTTTTTTGCTATTCACCCGACACTACGAAGTGATTATCAAATCGGATTGTCAATTATTAAAAAAAAATAACGGTGGGCTCTCATTTGGAATAATTATTCGTTTAACCAATCCGATTGGGGTATTGGTTCGTAGAGTAACCTGAACACTAATTTCAACCATACACCTATCAACAATGAAATCATTAACAATTACAATACTTATATCTATTGCCGCTTTATTATTAATTACCGGCTGTTCAGACAGTTCTACTTCACCAGAAAGTGAACCCGATGTCATCACCGAAGCAACTATTACGTTGAATAACTCCGGAGCCAGTGCATATGTAGCCGTATCAGTGGAAGGGAGCGGTGCAACAGCCACTATCAACGCAGAAAACCCGGAAATTACGCTTACCACCGGCGGACGCTATACGATCATCAATAATGCCGGAGCATCGTCCCATCCGCTCGATTTCAGAGATGCTAATGGCAATAAGCTTTTTGGCCAAAGCCGGGATGAAGGATCATTAGTGAATAATACTGATATCAACGTAGTTAAGAATGACAATACCATTTCGTTCACGCTAACGGATGAACTTGCAGAGCGCTTATCAGAATATATCTGCTTTTTTCACCCAGGGATGAACGGCACTTTTCGGATAGTTGAAGCCAATTCATGAGATAAACGGGGTGTTCTGAATAATTATCCACATTCTATGTTGATAAATGTTTGGAATCCCCGTATTATTGGTGACTCTGCTTTATTTGAAAATTTCCTACTAAATATGTCTGTGTAATGTTTGAAGATTTGTCTTCTAAAATAGAATCAGCCGTACAGTCCCTGAAGGGTCAGTCACGCATAACCGATGTTAACATCGCTGAAACCGTTCGGGAAATCCGACGCGCCCTCCTCGATGCAGACGTAAACCTGGAAGTAGCCCGCTCTTTCACTGATGAAATTAAAAATCAGGTTATGGGCTCCGACGTACTCACCAGCGTAAATCCGGGTCAGCAGTTCACAAAAATTGTTTACGATGAAATGGTGAAGGTTCTTGGAAATGAGCGCGAAGATATTGCCGTTGCTCACACTCCCCCTACCGTTATTTTAGTAGCAGGACTTCAGGGATCCGGGAAAACAACCTTTGTTGCAAAACTTGCACGATATTTAAAGAAAGAGAATAAACGCAATCCTATTCTGGCCGCGGCCGATGTTTACAGGCCCGCTGCTGTCAATCAGTTAAAAACACTGGCAGGTGAAATTGATGTCCCTGTCTATTCCATTGAGCAGAAAGATGCCGTACGGGTTGCCAGAGAAGCCGTTTCGATGGCAAAAAGCCTGGCACTGGATACCGTAATCATCGATACTGCCGGCCGTCTGCACGTGGATGAAAAAATGATGCAGGAAGTAGCAGATATAAAATCGGCTGTAAATCCCGATGAGATTCTTTTTGTGGTTGACGCCATGACGGGGCAGGATGCCGTAAATACAGCAAAAGCATTTAATGAAACCATCAATTTCGACGGGGTGGTTCTTTCGAAAATGGATGGTGATACCCGTGGCGGAGCTGCACTCTCTATCCGCACAGTTGTTGAAAAACCAATCAAATTTATGAGCACGGGTGAAAAACTCGATGCTCTGTCCCCTTTCTATCCAGACAGGCTTGCACAGCGAATTTTGGGAATGGGAGATGTTGTTTCCCTGGTAGAAAAAGCCCAGCAGGAATACGATGAGCAGCAGGCAGAAAAACTTCAGAAAAAGATACGATCTGATAAGTTTGATCTCGAAGATTTTTACGAGCAAATTCAGAAGATCAAAAAAATGGGTAATCTCACGGACCTCGTGGGGATGATTCCGGGGGCTAATAAAGCCGTGGAAGATGCCGATTTAAGTGAAGATTCGTTTAAACCTATCGAAGCCATCATTAACTCTATGACTCCCGAAGAGCGGAAAGACCCCACTCTTTTAAATGGCAGCCGACGAAGAAGAATTGCAAAAGGCTCCGGGACTACTGTTCGTGAAATTAATGAATTAATGAAGCAGTTTGAGCAGATGAAAAAAATGATGAAAACGATGGGAAAAATGAGCAAAATGGGCCGCGCTATGGAAGGATTGAAAAATCTGCCATTTAACCGGTAAAGAATTTTTATGTCGACAGTTGAGTGACTCAAATAATAGTATATACAAACATAAACATACAGGAGTACATCATTGATTAAGTTACGTTTACAAAGAAAAGGAAGGAAAAAACGACCTTTTTATCACATCGTAGTAGCAGACAGCCGGTCTCCCCGCGATGGTCGGATAATCGAGCGCCTCGGGCGTTTCGACAATGTAAGTGAGAAAAAAGAGCTTACTTACGACGAAGAACGGGTAATACACTGGCTGAAAATAGGCGCACAACCAAGCGATACCGTTCGCAGCATTCTAAAAAAAGAGGGTATTCTTTATAAAATGCACCTCATCCGCTGGGGAAAATCAGAAGAAGAAATTGAAGCTGCTCTTGAAGAGTGGAGAGCTGCCAAAGAAGCAAAATATGGCGACGACACGGTAAGCCGGAAGAAAAAACAGGCAGAGCTTCTTAAAGCCGAAGAAAAAGAGTATAAAAAACAGCTTGAAGAAAAAGCCGCTGCCGCTGCTAAAGAGTTAGAGAAAAAGAAACTTGAGGAAGAAGCAGCCAAAGCTGAGCAGGAAGCCAAAGAAGCCGAGGAGAAAGCAGAAAAAGAAGCTGCAGCCAAAGCTAAAGAAGCGGAAGAGCCGGTAAAAGAAGAGGCATCCGAAGAGAAAGCAGAAGAAAAAGCTCCTGAAGAGGAAGAAAAAGCTGCTGCACCAAAAGAAGATGACTCTGAGGAAAAAGAAGTAAAAGCTGAAGAAGCTGATGCTGAAGAGGAAGAGCCCGCTGCAGAAACAGCTCCGGAAGAAGAGAAAGAGGAAAAACCGGAAGCAGAAGTTGAAGCCAAGGAAGAGAAAGAGGAAAAACCGGAAGCAGAAGTTGAAGCCAAGGAAGAGAAAGAAGAAAAACCGGAAGCTGAAGTTGAAGCCAAGAAAGAGAAAGAAGAAGAAAAATCTTCCGTCTCTACCGATATGAACGCCAATGAGGCGATTGATCATATCAAAAACAGCTCTCTTGAAGAACTTGAAGGTTTTGTACCTGAAAATGAAGACCGGGTAACTGTTCAACGTGCCTGGGAAAGCAAACAAGCTGACGCCGAATAATAATTCTACCGGTTATGGCACAAACAGTACCCGACCGGTTTATTGAAATAGGCAGGATTGGTAAACCCCGCGGACTTGATGGAACTGTCCGCTTTTTACCAAATGATAATTTTATTGATGAGCTCTTTAACGAGGTAAATATTTTCTACGTTCGGAATGAACGGTCAGACCTTGTACCAGCACGACTTAAAGACGTGCATCTGGAAAAGAAAAGAAATCATCAAACGTTCTTTGTACAATTTGACTTGATCGCCAACCGCAGTGATGCAGAAGCAGCCATGGATAGAGCACTTTTTGCTGAAAAATCCGTGATTGATGAACTAAGCCCTGATTTGGAATCTGATTTTCCTGACAGTCCAGACCTTATCGACTTTGACGTTACATATAACGGAAAGTTATTTGGTACCGTACTGGATGTAATGGAAAATCCGGCTCACCTCATTCTTGAAGTAAAGTATGAGGGAGGAGTGATTTTAATTCCTTTTGTTGATGAGTTCGTTGAATTAACACATCAGCAGAATAACTCAATAAGCTGTGTAAATTTAGACCAGCTACTGGAGGAATAATTCATTTATGCTTCGAATTGATATCATATCTGCCGTGCCCGACCTACTTCACAGCCCTGTGAACAACAGCATAGTGAAGCGAGCAAAGGATAAAAACCTGGTTCAGATACATATTCACGATCTTCGTGACTATACAACGGATAAACATCAAAAAATTGATGACTATCCTTATGGTGGAGGTGCCGGTATGGTGCTTTCTGCACAACCGGTGTTCGACTGTATTGATAAACTATCTTCGGAGCGCAGCTATGATGAAGTTATTTTTACCGCACCTGATGGTGAAATGTTTAATCAGCAACACGCTAACCGGTTATCTGTTAAAGAGAACATTATTTTTCTTTGCGGACACTATAAAGGTGTAGACCAGAGAATACGGGATGAATTGATTTCACACGAATTTTCGATTGGAGACTATGTTCTTTCGGGAGGAGAACTTCCGGCGCTGGTTATGACTGATGCCTTAGTGAGATTAATACCCGGGGTTTTGGGAGATTCTGAAAGTGCTCTTACAGATTCGTTTCAAAATACACTGCTTGATGCACCTGTATACACACGGCCGGCTTCTTTCAGAGGTTTGAAAGTTCCGGATATACTTCTGTCTGGCGATCATAAAAAAATTGAAAAATGGCGTTCAGATGAAGCTGAAAAACGCACCAGAGAACGCAGACCTGATTTATATAACAAATTTAAAAAGATAAACTAAAAGCCCACTTACGAGGATACAAAATGGATAAAATGAAATTAGTAGAACAAACTGTTGTACGCGACGATCTGCCTGAGTTTACCGCAGGCGACACCGTAAACGTACACTACAGAGTTCGTGAGGGAGAAAAAGAAAGAATTCAGCAATACCAGGGTGTTGTTATCAATGAGCGCGGTAGCGGCTCAAATAAAACCTTTATTGTTCGAAAAATGTCGGGCAGTGTGGGTGTTGAACGTATTTTTCCGCTATACTCACCGTTTATTGCCAAAATTGAGGTGAAGAAAAAAGGGAAGGTTCGCCGTTCTAAACTCTTCTACCTGCGCGATCTTAAAGGAAAAGCGGCCAGAATTAAAGAGAAAGAGACCATCAGAGACAAGAAGAAGTAATTCTCTTTTTTGCATTGGCGATGCTTCAATACATCGCCATTTTTTTAAAGTTATGCATGTACAGCTTCAAATATTCAGAGTGTAGCTGTACCCTGTAACGACCGTTTAAGACTATAAATCAAAAAAAAATCAGCAATAAAAACTGACCTTAAAATGAATATCATCATTTTTGGCCCTCCGGGAGCAGGAAAAGGAACACAGGCAGAAAAACTAATCGAACACTACAATCTGCCTCATCTTTCAACTGGAAATATTTTCAGAGAAAACATCAAAAATGAAACACCCCTCGGGAAAAAAGTAAAATCTATCATGGACGATGGTAGGCTTGTACCCGACGAAACGGTGGTTGAGCTTGTAGCAGACGAACTTAAAAAAGAAAAATATAGTGATGGGGTAATTCTCGACGGTTTTCCACGTACTGTTACCCAGGCAAAAGCTCTGGATTCTTTTTTTGCAGATCATAATAAAAAAGTAGATGCTTTTTTAACACTTGATGTACCGGAAAATGAGCTCATCAAGCGAATTCTGAACCGCGGAGAGGGACGTTCCGACGATACACCGGAAAAAATTAAAACCCGCTTAAATGTTTACAGAGTAGAAACAGAACCGGTTTTAAACTACTACGAAGAGAAGGGTCAGGCGATAGAGATTGACGGAACCGGAGATGTTAACGAGATTTTTGGGCGAATTAAAGACGCTCTCGACTCGTAACCACTTTTTTACTTTAGTTTCAAACTGAGCCTGTTCGATTTCAAATCGTTTCAGGCTTTTTTTTATTGAGACATTTTAAGATGGCCGGTGTTACATCCAGAATTGACTTACACTCCCTGAAATTTTTTACATCACCGTGTACCAGCAGCGGAACGGGATTTCGAGTGTGGGTTTTTACTGAAAGATCTTCCAGATTTCCATGATCCGACGTAATAACCAATGTATCATCAGGTTGTAAATTTTCAATGATTTCGGTAATAAATCCATCGAGATTAAATAAAACTTCTTCTGCAGTTTTCAGATCCATACTGTGGCCGGCTTTATCCGTTAGATAATACTCAAAAAGAACCACGTCGTGCCTACGTAAAGAAGTAAGAGCCCGCTGCGCAGCCTCCTGTAAAGTGATATCCGGTACATCGAGCTTAAGCCGCGTTCTCCAAATATTTTGTGTTATTTCTGCGGTAATGGCTGTTCCATTTTGCACATCTTTAAGTTGATTCAGCCTCAGTCCGCACGATTTTGTCATTAGCGTAGTTGCACTCCATCGATTTCGCTCTTTCGCTTTTTTGAAAAAAATATCTGGATAAGCATTTAAAAAATGAGGAGACAGTCCCTGGTCCTGCGATTTTTTGAAAAAACTGTGGTTTTTAAGAAGTGGTTTTATTTTGGAGTGAGGATAGGGACCAAAATGCTTTCCAATTCGTTTTGATGCATTTTCACCGGTAAAAAGGCTTGTTTGACCTGTTCCGCTTTGTGGAAGTCCCTCCACACCCAGGTTGGCATCAATTGATTTAAAAAGTGTATCAATTCCCTTCTTTTCAGGAGTATCTGAAGTAAGGTAGTCATGATTTGTAAAGTGTTTGAGAAAAGAGTAGGACCGTAAAGAGAGTGGATTATCATCGCCTCCGGGTCCAACACCTACACCATCAATAAAAATAAAAAGTACTGCCATTATTTCTCCACAACCAGCGTAACAGGGCCATCATTGATTAATTTCACATTCATCATCGCTCCAAATTTTCCTGTTTCAACAGGTAGCTTATGAGTTTGTTCAAGTCTATTTACAATGTAATTGTAAAGTGGTTCAGCTTTTTCAGGCCGGGCTGCTTCAATAAAACTGGGACGGGTACCCTTTTTAACATTCCCATACAGGGTAAACTGCGAAACTACAAGAAGTGAACCTCCCACATCTTTTACAGACAAATTCATTTTCTGATCTTCATCTTCAAAAATACGGAGCTTACTAATTTTATTGCAGCACCAATCGGCCTCTTCTTTTGTATCATCATTATGAATACCAACAAGGAGTAACAGGCCCTTATTAATTTTTCCGGTAACCATATTTTCTACTTCTACGGAGGCTTCAGAAACTCGCTGAACAATAATTTTCATAGGTGGATAACCATGTGGATAAACAACGGGTATGTTGTTGATTAATAAAATTTGGGTCTATTCTCTAAAACTATCCACATCAATCAACATATAAAAACGATTTTCCACAGTATAAAAGAATAACTTTTCGTGTTGAAAGGTTATATGTGAAGTATAGGTGCAATACGTATCTGTTGTGAATATCTTAAAAAGATGACAGGTAAAGTGCTGTTTTTACGCATAAAATTATCCACAAAGTTATTCACAAAACAGATTTATTATGTCAGTCAAAAAGAATAAAAAAGTTATACACATATCCACAGACATCTACTACTATATACAAAAAATTTAAATCCAACTTTAATCATAAATACCTGTGGATAACTCCGGACTTTTTGGAAAAAATCGACCCTTCAAAGGAAAAGAAGTATTCCTTTTTTCTCTGTTATTGATCTGTTTCATATTCAATGCTTATGCAGTTAAAGGAAAATCTTTTTTAAAAGAGAGTTCAAGTGATACGTTAACGGTAATGACGTATAATATCCATCATGGCAGAGGAATCGATGGGAATATTGATTTGAATCGAATATCTACCGTCATTAATCAGGCAAAAGCGGATATTGTTACGCTTCAGGAAGTAGATATTAAAACAGAGCGCTCAGGTGGCGTTGATATTCTGGAAGTATTATCCAGTAAAACTGATTTAAAGCATACAGTTTTTGGTATGAACCTGGAATTTGATGGTGGTGAATATGGAAATGCAATTTTATCCAGGTATCCGTTAGAGAATTATCAAAATCATCATTTTGAAAATATATCGGGAGAACAGCGAGGTGTATTAACCGCAATGATTGACGTCGATGAAAAGGATTTTTTGATCATCAATACGCATCTGGATCACACTGAACATGATGATTCTGAAAGAATATTATATGCTGAGAACATCAGAGATAAAATTCTTCCATTTTATAAGGATATACCCACTGTTTTTGCTGGAGATCTCAATGATGTACCCGGAAGCAAGACATATCAAATTATTAATAGTAGCCTGTTTGATGCGTGGAAAGCAGCTGGTAAGGGAGTGGGTTTTACAATTCCTGTAGATCAACCAGCAAAGCGTATTGACTATATTTTTCACACAGCACATATGAAACCTTTATGTGCAAAAGTGGTTCAAAGCGAAGCATCCGATCATCTTCCGGTCGTGGTGACATTTTTGTACATCAACGATTGAATCAGATTTTCTCTATCTTCTGCAGAGCATTCTGTGATAAAAATATTTCTGATTAAAATTATATCAAACGTGTCTAAGAAAACATATACCTATAAAGATTCCGGCGTAGATATTAAAGCGGGTGAGGATCTGGTCAACTCTATAAAAAATGTAGTGAAAGAGACTCATAATGCCAATGTTATCAGTAATATTGGTGGTTTTGGTGGTCTCTTCTCTGCTTCTTTCTCCAAAATGAAAGATCCTATACTTGTGAGCAGTGTAGATGGTGTAGGGACAAAACTGATCGTAGCTTTTAAAACTGAAAGATACGATACCGTTGGCCAGGACCTGGTGAATCACTGTGTGAATGATATTGCCGTGTGCGGAGCTGAACCACTCTTTTTTCTCGACTATTTTTCCACGGGAAAATTAAAACAGGATGTGGGCTATAATGTAATTGAAGGTTTTGCAAAAGCTTGTAAGGAAAATGGTGTTGCGCTTATTGGAGGCGAAACTGCTGAAATGCCCGATATATATGATTCTGGTGAATTTGATCTTGCAGGTACCATTGTTGGAGTTGTTGATAAACATGAATTGATAACCGGAGAGTCGATTGAAAAGGGAGATCTTTTAATTGGATTTAAAAGCAATGGGCTGCATACCAACGGTTATTCCCTTGCGAGAAATGTACTTTTCAGTAAATACAGCGTTGATGATAAGCCCGAGGAGCTGGAGCATACAATAGGTGAAGAGCTGCTTAGAGTTCATAAATCATATTTAAACCTGATACGACCAATTAAAAAAATAGAGGGAGTTCATGGGTTTTCACATATTACGGGCGGAGGTATTGTAGGCAACACAAAACGGATTATACCAGAGGGATTGTCGATAAAAATTGACTGGGACAGCTGGAATAGACCCGAAATATTCAAGCTTATACAAAATACCGGGAATGTACCTGAAGATGATATGAGAGCCACATTTAACCTCGGTATCGGATTGATTGCGGTAGTATCTGCAAACGCTAAAGAGAAAGTGGATCAGGTATGCCAGCAGCTGGATGAAGAAGTAGTGGTGATTGGAAAAGTTGAATAACAGCGCGTTTACCCGTTCGAGGGATTTTATTGCGAAATACCAGGATTATCTGCCTATTCTATTCTTTATTGGCGGGTTTATCTGGGATTCTCTTACGCTTGGTCGCATCGACAGACTGTACGATAGGGTGATTCTTTGCGTGTACCTGGTTTCACTAACCGTGTTTATCTATCTCTATAATGTAGCCGATGATGGAAAGTGGAATGATACGTTTTTAAAAAAGTATGAGAAATATTTTCCATTGGCGATTCAGTTTTTCCTTGGTGGCTTATGCAGTGCGTATGTCATCTACTTTTCGCGAAGCGTATCGTTTACAAAAACGCTGAGCTTTTTTTTAATTCTGGTTGGTCTGCTATTTGCGAATGAACTTCTTAAAAAGAGGATATCAAACAAATATCTACAGTTCAGCGCCTACTTCTTTATGAACTTTACCTTTTTCTCATTTTTTATACCTGTTCTCGTAAAAAAAATGAGTACGGGAGTATTTATTTTTTCAGGACTCATTAGCCTGCTGATTACAGCAGTATTTATCCTATATCTATATCGGGTGAGTCCATCAACCAGAGAAGAGATCAGCATAAAAAAGCTGTTCGGAATTATTGCAGGGCTATACCTGATGATTCATACATTCTACTATTTTAATCTGATACCACCAGTGCCGCTGGCACTCGAAACAGGTATTGTTGCTCATCAAGTTGATAAAGTAAATGGTGATTACCGGGTAACCTACCAGGAGGAGCTATGGTATAAATTTTGGAGAGATAACAGCCTTGTATATTATCAAGAACCTGGAAGCAATATCTATGTATTTACGTCGATTTTTGCTCCCACAAATCTATCGAAAAAAATTACCCACCGGTGGCGCTGGAAAAATCCGGACACGGGAAGCTGGAACGAAACCGACAGAATTGGGTATGAAATTACTGGCGGAAGAGATGAAGGATACAGGGGATTTACTTTTAAAAAGAATGTAAGTGATGGCTTATGGAGAGTGGACGTGATTACTGAGGAGGGACAAATTCTTGGAATCATAAATTTTGAAGTAAAAACTGTTCGTGACGGAGAAGAGATAGCTGTAGTAAAACAAATTCTTTAAACAGATTGAACGATCTTTGGAAAGGATTGAAGTTTTTGTGAATATTAAAGTGATGAGAAACCAGTAACATCTCATCGATAAAATGTTGGCTATAACCTGTCAGGTTATTGGAATTATGAATACATGGTAAGTTTTTCATTCTTCAAACCTGATAGGTTTGGGATTGATTTGTAACTAGAGGAAGGTTTAAAATTTTAGAAAAGTGAAAAAAATGAATACAAATAATCAGTCAGGTTTTATTGTAATTGGAATATCGCTGGTTCTTGGGCTATTTGTTTTAGGGTATTTTTTAAAGGATGCGGCAATTGCATTCAAGCAATTTGAGAGAACGGTAACCGTAAAAGGGCTCGCAGAACAGGAGCACATTGCCGATGTGGTTATATGGCCCATTCAGTTTTCAGAAGCCGGCAATAGCCTGGATGGCACTTTTACTGCACTGGACAAAAGTGCCGTACTTGTATCAGATTTTTTAACAGAGCTTGGAATTGAAGAGTCTGAAATAACGCTTTCAACTCCTCTGTTAACCGACAGATCGGCCCAGAGATATGGAGGGCAGTCATCGTATGAATATCGATATGTTGCCACACAAACAGCCACCGTTTATTCGGAAAATGTAGAGCGCGTTCGCGAAATAATGAGTGAGCTGGGCGAATTGGGAAAACAGGGTGTATCCATAAGCGGAGACGAATACCAGGTGCGCCCGGAGTATATTTTTAACAGGCTTAATGATATTAAACCCGAAATGATTGAGCAGGCTACGATGGAAGCCAGGAAGGTGGCTCAAAAATTTGCAGAAGATTCCGGGAGCGAACTCGGGAAGATAAAAAGCGCCTCACAGGGACAATTTAGCATTACCCCGCGCGATAATAATAATCCCCACATAAAAAATGTGAGGGTCGTCTCAACGATTGTATATTATTTAACAGACTAAAGTTTTATTGAAGAACCGGTTTTTATGGCAAAAGTACATCTATTAAAAATAGCTCACGGTCGCAGTGGTGATAAAGGAAATGGAAGTAACGTCGGGATTATCGCCCGCCATCCGGATATATACCCCTTTTTGGTTAAAAACCTGACGGTAGATGTTGTGAAAGAGCATATGAAAGATATCTGTAAGGGAGAGGTTGAGCGCTACGAGCTTCCCAACATCGGTGCTCTCAATTTTATTCTGAATGAAAGCCTGGGTGGCGGCGGAACCGTATCTCTGAAACTGGATGCCCAGGGAAAAACACACGCCTCTACCCTTCTTCGTTTAGAGATGGATGTTCCCGATGAGCTTTTGAGTAAGATTGGTTAAACAACCAACGATTTAAAACCGTTACCCTGAGGTTATTCTTCGATTTGAAATCGTTTCGTTGCAGAAAAGGGAACACCGGTTTCTGTAAGTCCCTCAACAACGATTCTGTAACGTGAAGGAACATCATTTGCCCAGAATCTTACTGACTCCCCCTCCTGCCCAATATTAAGATCTGGTTCCCAGTGAAGGGTGATACGGTTGTCTTTTTCCTCAATATCTGCAGGTATATTTATACCATATCTTGGAGTAAAAAACTCAGTGGGTGGTTGAAAGCCCTCAATAAAAGCAGATATGAGTCCAGATTCTTCGCGGTCAGTAACACCGGTACCTCTGCGGGTTTGAACAACAATAGCTCCGCCGGCACCTCTCGCACCATAAAAACCAAGTTCAGCTCCTCGCCTGAAGACGTTGACCGTTTTTACCTCTTCTGTGTATAGCTGTCTTAGCTGAGATATATCCGACTCAATATTATCAATGATTATAAGCGGAGGCGGAAGTCCGCCCTGAAGATTTGAAAAACCTGTGCTTACTGAAATTTCATTATTATTTGCGGTTACTCCGCCCATCTGATTTAAGGCAACCAGGAAAGGGAGGGATCTTGACATTTCATCCTCATCGAAATCAATACGCTGACTTGGCCTCTCTGAGGTTCGTAAGTTTTGTTCAAACTGATCCTCGGCTTCAATTTGTTCTCCTGTAACGGTAATTTCGTCCAGCTCTCCGCTCATCTGTACATCAACAAACTGTTCTGTTCTCTGCTGAACCTGCTGCGCTCTGTCAGCAATAGAATCGATATTACCTGTCTCGACGCTTCGTATCGAATCCTCAGAAACAGTGGACTCAGTTCTCTGGTCTATCGGACTGTACTGTTCGGGCAATCCTTCAAAAACGCTGTTCATATCAATTCGGACGAAGTCTTGCCCCTCTTCGTTATTTGCACGAATGGTTACCATTTTTGAGCCTTCAAAATCAATCCCGTCCAACACAAACATTCCGTTTTCATCCGTCGTTAGCAGATCCATTGATTCGTGGTCGCTTCCAAGAGATACAACAACGGATGCATTTTCAACGGGACGTTTTCGAATACTGGTTTTGACAACCCCCGAAACCGACAGGCTTTTTTCAGGCAAAGAAAAGGATTGAATATATTCTGGGTCTTTTACTCGTTTCATATCATAGGCTCTCCATCCCTGCGTCATTAATAAAAGATCGAGCGCATCGTCAGCATATTTATCATCGCTAAAATAAAAACCGGGATTTTCTACGTGTCCCCGGATTTCTGTTTGCAAATGGAACCAGGACTGAATGTTTTGAGAATACGGATTATTGGGGCGAACGGAATCATCATATACAGAGATACTCGCCGTGGCGGGAATAGGATTTTCTGCATGATCGAGAGTGGTAAGATCCACAGAGATCTCGTTTCGAAAGTTTATTTCTTCATCAGAGGCAATTTGTAGGGTTACTTCATCATTGGGATTTTTATTGAATACCAGGCGTTCTGCAGCAGGTTGTCCATCGGGGCTTAAAACAGTAAAGTGCACAATTCCCGACGAAAATTGTTCTTTCGGTATGTTTACAACACCTGTTCCGTCTTTAATCATTAAAAGGGAAGCGTAAAAAATTTCACCCCGAACGTGGGCAAACAGTACAAGCGAGGGAACCTCTTCGGGCAGTTTTGTTCGAACGGTAACTTCAAACAGGTTATTGATGCTGTTTACATTCATCAAAATACCTTCGGAAAGTACATCGGGCAGTTGAAATTCTTTTCCCCGTATTGTTGCAACATAGTTCGCTCCTGCTTTTGGTGTAAATGGAGTGTAGCCCATTCCAAGATGCTCTGTTTCAATAGGAAAGGTTTCGCCACTGTTTTGATCTACAATTTCGCCGGATATATTCATACCCAAACCATTTTCCAGAATAGCTTTAAAAGCGAGTCGAGTAGGGACACCCTCAATTAAATGTCCGCTCTCCGGTAAAAATGTTACATCAAAATCATCATCCGTCGCTACTGTTTTTTGGGTATCATCATCCAAAAAAACATGGATATTTTTTTTATAGATATATGATTCTCCAAAATTTTTACTCCATTTGGTATAAGCAACGATGGAGTAAGTTCCATCTTTTTCATTTCCGGAATCGATGAGAATACTGCCTTCACCACGGCCATTTTTCATTTGGATGGAGGATCTTTTTGCAATGGTTCCGTCGGGTTCAACCAGTTCCACATATAAAACAGTACTAATTTCTGATGGAAATAGTCTCGACCCCGAAGTAGTATAAACAGAAAACCAGATTCTGTCTCCATGGAAGTACCAGTTACGGTCAGTGTGAAGATATACATGCTCTCTTGGTAGTTCCTGCTGTACAGCTTTAAATGTTTCGATAAAATCGATAGAAGCCCGATGTTCTTGCGGATATACAAGAGCGGGAACCATGATACATATAAATAGAACGGTTACACATTTGACTATGAACGGGGACAAATGTCTCTTTATGTGTTGTTTATAGAAAAGAGAGTAAATCATCGGCTAAAAGGTTTGTTATTTATCAACTCTTAATGGATAAGTGCGATCAAAGCATCTGTGTATTATCTTGGTGTATAGAAATAATAATGGATTCAAAATAATAAATAGCTAAACTCAATTATAACAGTTTTTTATTTTGAAATAATATTAAATACTATAACAATTTTCATCCAGGAATGAACAAATCAAAGAATAAGAGACTAAAATGGCGATAAATCGTTCATCGGGAAAAAAGGGTACACATAGCAGAATATCCTCATTAGCGGGCGGGATCATTTGCTTAACCTTATCAGCAACGGGATTTTATGTTGTATTCTTTGGAAACGAATTGTCAGGGGGGATTCCATTCATATCAGAATATGCAAATCAAATGATTGGAAAAGTATTCATTTTTGGAGGAGCCCTTTTTACAGGCTGGCTGGCAATCATCGCTTTTAAAGAGCTGATTGAGGGTGGAAAGAATAAGAAACAGAAATAAAGGGTTTCTATAATTGAAAATCGATCCTGGATAAAAAAAAGTGAATTCGAAGCCTGCTTGTAACATTTTAAGCTAGTGTAGCGTCATCGATGATATGTTATGTAGTCATCGGATGATTTTTTGAAAAATTGAGTTATATCTGATCAATAAATCATTCAGAGATGACACAATAACGACAACTCGATATTAACATGACAACTAGCAAGACAATCAAAGCGTTATTTTTTAACTATACGGAAGTATTTTGTATCCGAATGGATGGCGTTTTGAAATGGAGTTTCGGCAGTGCCCCCAATTTTAAATCAAGCTTATCTAAATCCTGAATCTTCTCAAAAAATAATGGGATTTCAGGAAAACCTTCAGTACAAGGAATCCTTAAACTTCAGTACATTACAGTTAGAGAGAAGAAGTAAAAAATTTTATCAGGATTAAATTCAATGGAGGAATTCAAATGGCTAGAAATATTTCTAAAATCATTGAAGAGCAGATCAATACGTGGAAATTATCGAATACGGTTGCAAAGTCTAGGATCTCATCCCACCGTAAATATCCTATCATTACAATTTCTAGAGAGTTTGGGGCAAGGGGAGCTGCACTCGGTGAATATTTAGGTGAAAAACTGGGATTTAAGGTCTGGGATAAGGAGCTGCTTCAGGCCATAGCAAACGAAATGGGAGGCGGTATCAGAACCATCGAGTCGCTTGATGAGAGAAGATTACAAACTGTTGAAGATACCATAACCGGATTTTTAATCAATATTCCAACAAATATGACCTACTTGCGGTCTTTAATAAAGGCTGTAAAAACAATTGAGGGCTATGGAAATGGAATTATTGTAGGAAGAGGTGCTAACTACATCTGTAAAAATCCGGGGGCTTTACATATTCGTGTGGTTAGTCCTAAAAATGAAAGGGTTTTTGAATACGCTAACAGAGAGAATATATCTGTTGAAAAGGCAAGATATATCATCGATAATAAAGATTGGGAAAGAGAAGAGTTTATTCGAAAAAACTTTCACAAAGATGTAACAGAACCCTCAGACTACCATCTAGTTCTAAATTCTGAAGTGTTTTCAATTGATCAAATGGCATCCATTGTGATCAGAGCCTACAAAAAAAGATGCGGCCGAGAAATTATGATTAAATTATAAAAATAGAGTGAGTGCTTTGAATGGAAATAAATTTGTTCAAGCAGGGTTTATAGAAATTTACGGGCTTCAATAATCATTTAAGGTCATACAGAAAAAAGAGCCACAGGGCGCCGATATCATAAATATTTACACCCTGTGGCGGATATTATGAATTACTCAAACGGGTTATCTCCCATATTAAACCAGGCAAACGCGTAGCGATCGGCCCACTCGCTGATCACTGATTCGGTTGTGCGTCCCGCACCGTGGCCTGCAAGCGTTTCAATGCGAATGAGAACGGGATTACTTCCCGCGTGTTTATCCTGCAGCTCAGCGGCAAATTTAAACGAGTGCGCAGGAACCACCCTGTCGTCGTGATCGGCTGTGGTGATCATGGTTGACGGATAGACCGTTCCCTCCTCGACATTATGAACGGGTGAATAGTTCAGCAGATACTGAAACATCTCTTCGCTCTGTTCTGATGTTCCGTAGTCGAAGGCCCAGCCGGCCCCCGCTGTAAAAGTGTGGTATCGGAGCATATCCAGCACGCCAACGGCAGGAAATGCCACGGCAGCCAGATCGGGGCGCTGAGTCATGACGGCACCCACTAAAAGTCCGCCGTTGGATCCGCCCGCAATCGCAAGCTTTTGATTCGATGTGTATCCTTCATCCACCAGGAATTCACCGGCTGCAATAAAATCATCAAACACATTCTGTTTTCTGAGCTGGGTACCGGCCAGATGCCATTCCCGACCATATTCTCCCCCTCCCCTGATATTTGGTTGCGCATAAATACCGCCGTTTTCGAGCCAGATTAAGCGAGCAATGCTGAATGAAGGACGCAAACTCACGTTAAATCCGCCATAGGCATAGAGGTATGTGGGATTGTCGCCGTTTTTCTCAAGACCTTTTTTGTAGGTGATAAACATCGGAACTTCCGTGCCGTCCTTGCTTTCATAAAAAACCTGTTCGGTTACATAATCGTCCGGGTTAAAATCGATCTCTGGATTCCAGTAAAGCTGAGACTCCCCTGTTTCAATCGTGTATTCGTAGATGGAAGAGGGATAGGTAAAGGAGGTGAAGGTGTAGTAGAGCACATCATCCTCTTTTTCGGCAGAAAAGCCACCCGCCGTACCAATGGCCGGCAGTTCAACATCGCGGATAAATTCCCCGCTGTAGTCGTACTGTTTTACTTCGGTCTGAACATCTACCATATAGTTAGCGAACAGATATCCGCCTGCTGTTGAAACGCTGAGCACGTTCTCTGTTTCCGGAATCACATCGGTCCAGTTTTCGGGGCCCGGACTGCTGATGGGCGCACGGACAAGCCTGTAATTTTCGGCATCAAGGTCGGTATAAATCAACAGATCCTCACCATCTGTATCGAGCACGGTGTGATTGTTATCAAAATTGCTGACGATTGGAATAATTTCTCCATTATCATTTTCAAGCGACATCATATAGAGCTCTTCCCCGTTGGTGCTTACAGAGGCACTAATGATTAAATATCGCTCGTCATCCGTAACGGATCCGGATATATATCTTCTGGGGGTTTCTTCCCCTCCAAAGATTAGTTCATCGCTGCTCTGGGGTGTTCCGATCTCGTGATAGTAGAGCTTATGCTGATCGGTCATCGCTGAAAGCTGGCTGCCATCGGGCATTTCGTAACTGCTGTAGTAAAAGCCGTCGTTCCCCTTCCAGGAGATACCCGAAAATTTAATGTTGGTCAGCGTATCCCCAACCTGTTCCATGTTGTCTGTATTTATGACAATCACTTTACGCCAGTCCGATCCGCCTTCAGAAATAGAGTAAGCGGCCATGGACCCATCTTTTGTAAAGCTGAGCCCGGCCAGTGAGGTTGATCCATCCTCAGAAAATTCATTGGGATCCAAAAACACCTCCTCACCATCATCCGAATCGAGTGAAGGTTTTCGATAAATAATAGCGTGATTCTGAAGGCCATCGTTCTTCGAGTAGTAGTAATAATCTCCATTTTTAGACGGGGCGCTGATCCGCTCGTAATTCCACTGTTCTGTGAGACGATTTTTAATATCATCCCGGAACGGAATTTTGTCGAGATAGTTAAAAGTTACCTCGTTTTGGGCCGATACCCAGCCTGCTGTTTCCTCAGACAGATCGTCTTCGAGCCAGCGGTAGGGATCGGCAACTTCGGTCCCGAAATATTCATCAACAACATCCCCTTTCCTGGTTTCGGGATATTCCTGTGTAAATTCGGTTTCAAAATTTTGAGAGCCGTTTTGGTTTGAGCAGGCTGCAAACATCATCATAAGCAGAATGGGATAGATCGTTTTCATGGGTGGTTTTGATTTGATCTGCCGATGGATCGGGCAGGTTTTAAAGATTAGTATTGAATAAACTGTTTAACGTGAGTTCGGTACAAAATAAATATAAAAGTGCTGAAAAAATCCTGTTAAAAATTGCAACGGGGTTTATTTGGTTGGCAGGCGACTTGTTTTAGTTTACTGTTAGTTAAACTTATGTGAATTCTATAAATGGACAAAGGGTCTAAAGTCCCCCTTTGAAGGGGGAAGAGTCCCGACAGCCGTCGGGGCGAGGGGGATGACCTTCTGAGCGTTAAATTGACTTAACGATTCATTTATTGACTTCGAATTCACTACGATGCACCACTTATTGCCCCTTTCTAATAGGATTTTTAAGCTCATATTTAATTAAAAGGGCCGTCAACTATTGGGCTGCTCGCTCAGGCAGTCACCTTCACAAACGGCTACCCCCGGAAATTCAGAAACATCAACGCGGGGGAGTATTGCATCGAACGTCGATTCAATTTCATCAATAAATTCGTTTATGATAATCCCGTGTCCGATGGCGTTGGGATGCACGGCATCGAGAGAAAATACACTGCTTGTGGTTAAATCGGAGGTGTAGAAATTTCCATCTACTGTTATTCCTCTCTCACCGTCGCTGATACCAAAAATATCCATAAACGCTGACCCAGGCTCATCGGTATCATACAGTGCCAGGCGGGTTTCTGTGCTGTTGGCCAGATCAACTTCATTTTTAATCGTCTGATTGAATGCATCCCGGGCCTGGTTAATCTCCCTCATTTCTGTAGCGGTAATGGTGTAGCGGGCGGGCAGTGGTTCAACAATTCCAAATTGTGAAAGTATATTATCGGGATCGGATGACGTTCCAAGAACTTCAGCTGCGGTTACAAGCACCAGTTCGGGTCCTGTTTCCGCGTTATTTTCCATGGGCCGCGACTGTCTGTAGCGCTCAAGAGATTCACGCTGCGACTGATCGATAAATCCCTGCTCGAGGAGCTCATCAAATTCATCGCCAAGGTCATTCAGGTCTGGGTCAACGATCAAAAAGGGATTGGGCCCGTTCTGGTACGACACCCGTCTGCGATTGGCATCATCAGCATCGTAGCCAAGTTCTTCTACAAGATCATCGAGAGCTGAGTTTAGCGTCGTAAATTGCAAATTGATCAGAGATGAACCGGATGGAAGATCGAGAACATTGTACGGAATGGTTTGAAACATAGGGATTTCAAAAATAGGCGGAATGGTGGCTACCAATCCTTTGGCGTCGGTCTGCTGCATCAGGGTTTGAATAACAGTGGAAAAGCTCTGTTGAAAATCTGAGGGAGAAGTAAGATTGGTGTTGGTTGCGCCGGAGAGTGCATATCCCAGGATGTCGTTATTGCCAATCCAGAGGGTGAAAAATGTGGGGTTCGCGCTGATGGCGTCATCCAGAATGGTGGATGATCCCGGACTGGAGGCGAATCGCTCGTAGTATACGTTGTAAGCCGAAGTTCCGGGTATTGCGGTATCAGGTGTTAAAAGATGACCCACCCTGATTCCCGATACGCCAAAGTTGTTGAGCTGAGTGACATCACCGGTATAAAACTCAACGGGATCACCATTAATGGTTGGCGATGGCAAACTGATATCCAGAATCGGCACCTGTGTGTTCGTGTCGAGCTTGAGGCGGCCGTAGGCGGGACCGCCGTCTGTTGAAAATGTGTAGTTGTATCCATTTTCAGAGTTGATATCGGGCTGTTTATAGACTCCGGAACCACCCGCTTCTGCCAACTGAGCAGACAAAATAGCCCCCAGCGAGAATTCCTGGCTTTCATTATAGAGAGCCGCATCCATGAAGCCGGCTGTTAGCGAGTTTCCAATCGCCACGTAGTTGCTGAAGTCGGCCGTGCCCGAGGTAAAGGTAACCGGTTCTTCATCATCCGGAAACTCGGGGTCGTCAATACCGGTTGTGCTGCTGTCGGTACAGGCGGTGAATAGGAGAACTGTAAGAAATAATGAGAAAAGCAGATGGATGAAGGATTTCATAAGAATTGAATGTAGCTGTTAAAAAACGATAAATGGATGTGGTTTTTGGTAAACAGATGGAAATATCATTTGCCCACCTTTTTTAACGGGATACTTCAGAAAAACAGATAGTCATATTTATTCGGCTGTGGATATTTGAGAGCAACCAATCAAATATGATAATACGTTTATTTAAAGAAGAATATGAGAGAACAAATGCTATAAAGATTGCTAGTTTATTTGAATGTTCTATTTTTAAAATATGAAGATAATAAATTCGGACTGGATGTGATTTCAAAAACTGTAAGATTACCAACCCTGTGCTTGATAGCTGGCACGATATTTCTTTATGTACAAACTGTTTTTGGTCAAAATGCGGAAAACATACATCCGGATATTATTAACCAACCATGGGATGCAAGCTGGATTATGCATCCAACGGCATCAAACACAGATTATGGTGTCTTCCATTTTCGGCAGACATTTGAGCAAGATACGATACCTGATTCCTTTGTCATTCATGTTTCCGGAGATACCCGCTATCGGTTGTTCATCAACGGAACATCTGTTTCATCGGGTCCTGCTGTGGGAGACAGACACAACTGGAGGTTCGAAACCGTAGATATTGCTGATTATTTAGTTGAGGGAGAAAATGTTGCATCTGCCACGGTCTGGAATTTCAGCGAATATAATGCCGTCCAGCATCACAGCTATCGAACGGCATTTATCTTGCAGGGAAACAGTGAAGCAGAATCCATCTTGAACACAGGGACCGGCTGGAGGGTGATGAAGAATACTGGCTACAGTCCAATCCCTGTTTCCTTTCAAACGGTAGACGGATATTACGCGGCACCCCACGGAGAGCGTTTGAATGCCTCGTATTATCCATGGGGCTGGAAAGATGGCGGATTTGATGATACCGAGTGGGAAGAGGTGCGGCTATATGAGCCGGGAACTCCCCGAGGAACCAACAGGCACGGCAATCTTTATGGATGGAATTTGATCCCGAGAAATATACCCATGATGGAAGAACGAAAAGAGCGAATTCCTGAACTTCGGAGAACCGGGGGAATTGAACCAGATTCCGGTTTTTTACTGGGGGAGGAAAGCCTGGAAATTCCGGCAAACAGCCGTGCTGTTCTTCTTCTCGATCAAACAACCATCATTAATGCCTACCCGGTGCTGGAAGTTTCGGGTGGAAAAGATGCCGAGATTAAACTGATTTACGCTGAATCGCTTCGCCATGAAGATAACAGAAAAGGCAATCGTAATGTTATTGAGGGAAAGGATATTCTTGGATTCCACGATATATTCATTCCTGATGGTGGACAAAACCGAACCCTGAAAACACTCTGGCTTCGCTCGTATCGCTATATTCAGGTAGAGATTGAAACGGGTGATGATCCCCTGGTACTTCACGATATGCATGGAATCTTTACCGGGTATCCGTTTAAAGAAAATGCACGATTTGTGAGTAATGATCCGGCTCATGCCGACATCTGGGAAGCGGGATGGCGTACGGCACGGCTCAATGCTTTTGAATCATACTGGGATTGTGCCTACTACGAACAGCTTCAATATGTGGGCGATACCCGAGTACAATCACTTATCAGCCTCTATGTTTCGGGTGATGACCGCCTGATGCGTAACGCTATTTTGCATTTTGATGACTCTCGTATGCCCGACGGCATCACCATGAGCCGATACCCGTCACGCCATCCGCAATATATTCCACCATACGCCCTGCTTTGGATCCCCATGATCCACGACTACTGGATGCACCGCAGTGATGATGCGTTTGTGAAGCAGTTTCTGCCAGGAATCCGCAGCGTGATCAGCTGGTATGAAGAACATCTGGATGAAGAGCTTGGCATACTTGGTCCCATGCCGTGGTGGAACTATATAGATGCAGCACAGGGTTTTGAGCGTGGCACCCCTCCCGGCTCTGATGACGGACACTCAATTGTCATCAGCCTTCAGATGTTGTATGTACTGGAATATGCCCGGGAACTAGCACATGAATTTGGCGAAACCCGTGATGCAGAGCATTATGGAGAATTGATCGAGAAGCTCAGGCAGTCTATTCCCGAACATGGATGGAGCAGCGAAAGACAGCTGATGGCCGACACGCCTCAACAAAACCATTTTAGCCAGCATGCCAATATTCTTGCCGTACTCACCGATTTGATTCCGGCAGAAGAACAAGCCGGACTGATGAATCGAATTCTGGAAGATCAAAGCCTGGTTCAGTCAACCTACTATTTCCGGTTTTACCTGACGCGAGCCATGAATAAAGCAGGCCTTGCCAATGAATATCTGAACCAGCTTGGTCCGTGGCAGGATGCTCTTGCGCTGGGCATGACCACATTTCCTGAACATCCTGAACCCACTCGATCGGATGCTCATGCATGGAGCGCCAGCCCCAACTACTATTTTTTGGAAACTGTGGCCGGCATACGGCCCGGTTCTCCGGGGTTTGAAACGGTACGGATAGAGCCCAGTCCCGGACATCTAAAAACTATTGAAGCGGTGATGCCGCATCCGCTGGGAAATATTGAAGTGAATTATGATGTGGAGGAAGATAATATAGAGGCGATAATCCGTTTGCCCGAAAAACTGAAAGGAACCTTCGTATGGGATGGGAAAGCGTACGAACTTGAAAGCGGACAACAGAGATTTTCAATAAATTGAATAAACGGTTTATGAAAAAAGTAATCTCTTAATTTCAATTGTATGGGGCATGGAGGTTGTCGCTCCCGGTCGGCAGATCTTGTAACCCGGGAATTCCGCAAAGCGATCCCTATTACGGGGCATTCCCGGGATGAGACGAATACAAATCAAGAAAGTACCGTCAGGTATGGCCAATAGTCGTCTGCTCAACCGATGAATGGGTAACCAGACCGTAGAATCATCACTCAATTGTATTAGGAACCATGTGATTTCTCCACTCCGCTTCGCTTCGGTCGAAATGACAATCGAGGCGCTGGGCTATCGCGGCGTATCACGAATGCAGGTCGAATTCAGTTTGGTTTGACGCCGCTCACAAGAAAGCCCCTTTGAACCGGCGTGATTGGGAATGGAGTATTATGGCAGGAAACCCGAAACGCCGGATATTCACACAGGCAACGCCTGTCATTTCGAGTGAAATGAGGAGCAAGGCGACGAATGGAATCGAGAAATCTCCTTGTCAAGATACTGGCTGCCCTTAAGAGGCCCTCTACACTCCGCTTCGCTCCGGTCGAAATGACATTTAAAGGGCAGGAAAACCGAGAGAAATCTCCTTACCCTTTTGTTGATTGACTCACACCCTTTATTCATAACTCAGCCCATGGCCAAAACGGAAGAGCGGATTTTTAAGATCAAATGGGACATCCTCTTTTTGGTTGAGAACCGATTCCCAGTCAGACGGCATATCGAACGGCAGTTTTCCTTCGGGATTAAAATTGCCAAAAATTATGTCAAAAATGGCCTGATCGGTGGAGCCAAAATGTGCCAGTACGGCACCGGCTTCATCAACAAATTCTGTTAGTATCGTTGGGCGCTCAAGGTAGGTCGTTACTATCGCTGGCTTGCTGCGAATCAGCTCCAGTATTCGCTGCATCTCCTCTTCCGTGTAGTAGAGCCGTCCCTCCCTGAACAGCTCGATACCGGCCAGTTTCCCATAATCAGGATCGCCGGGTGGTTTGATGTTCAGAATGATGACGTCCGCCTGATCCACGCTGTCCACAACCGTTCCGAAGTTGGCTGCGACGCCTTTCTCGAGTCCTTCTACATAGAGCTTCAGCTCTCCGGATTCCAGGGGCAGCATTGGTCGGCCGTCAACTTCCCTGTTTGATAATAAAACCTGTGACCGAAGCTGTGATTCATACCCCAGCCGTACGGCCTCTTCCGAAGCCAGTTTTTCCTCGACTGCTTCCAAATCAACATAAGGGTTGTCGAACAAGCCCAGTTCAAATTTCTGTCTGAGAAGTCTTCTGACGGATTCGTCCAGACGGGACTCGGGAAGCAGGCCGTCATTCACCAGGCTAACCAACTGACCGGGGGAAGACTCTCCTCCAAACTGGTCCACGCCGGCCCGGATGGCTTTCAGGGTACGTTCCTCAGGCGACATCTCTTCGACCCCAAAGCCACGATGGGGAACATATTCAAACCCGAAAAGGTCAACCGAATTGATGACGCCCCAGTCGGCACAGATAATTCCGTCGTACTGCAGAGAGTCCCGAAGCAAGTCCGTCAGGATTTCACGGTTAAAGGCGAATGCGACATCTTCGCTGGTCTGCCCAACCGGAACGCCGTAATAGGGCATCATCTGCGCGGTGCCGGCCTCAATGGCTTTCTTAAAAGGTATCAGGTGATAGTCAAAATTGTCGCCCGGATAGGTTTGGTCCTGTCCATACTCAAAGTGTGCATCCCACCCGTCTTTTTGCGGACCGCCGCCCGGGAAGTGCTTCGTCATTACCGATACGCTTGATGACGTGAGGGAGTCTCCCTGGAAGCCGCGAATATAGGAAGCACCAAGATTCGCACTGAGTTCAGCATCCTCTCCAAACGTACCGCTGATTCTCCCCCAGCGTGGCTCCGTTGCAAGATCCACCATGGGGTGCAGGGCGGTGTGGATGCCCACGGCACGATACTCCTTTGCGGCAATTTCACCGAATTTCCGCACAAAAGATGAGTCCATGATAGAAGCAAAACCAAGCGGTTCCGTCCAGTGGGAAAAACCAACGGTATAAAACCCGATAGCCGCCCCCTCTTCAAGGGCGGTATGGCGAGGATCGGAACTGATCGTTACCGGGATTCCAAGGCGGGTACGCTCTGCCAGGGCCTGGATTTGATTGAGCCATCGGGCGGCGTCCCGTCCGGGCGGGATTTCGAAGAGGTTAAAAAAGTGCATCTTTTTGTTGAACAGCGCATCCTCAACCGGCAACAGATTCATCAGGTTTAGCGGCCCGGCCAGCGCTCCATTTTCTCCCGGAGTGATGAATGAGTGGTAGAAAAGCCCGGCTTTCTCCTCAACGGTCATTTGGCTGAGGAGATCTTCAACGCGGGCATCCACAGAAACCCGGTGATCTTCGTAAGGATCGAGGGAGCCGTTCTTGTTCAGGTCCCTGAATGGCTGATCGCCAACAAAAAGCGTATCGGCCGGCGGACCCATTTTTGATTGTGCCGACCAGATGGGCACGGCGCGGCTCAGATAGAACCAAGTAAACAGTGCAAGCAAAACAACAGCAATAAAAATGAGAAAGAAGAGCAGATATTTGAGCGCTTTTTTCATGATCGACTACATTTGGGTTATGAAAGCAGATTACCCAAAAATCCGGAGCTTCACCAAACCAAACATGGTATGTTTGATTTTGGGTGAACATCATTCAACTCCTTTTGGTAGCAAGGTATAATCCGGAATTTTGCATCTGTATAAACGTACCATGTTTTTGAGGGCTCAGTCATGGAAGCTTTTTTTAAATCGAATGTCTTTTAAGAAGAATAAAATATTACAGATAGACTGATCATATAGAAATTAATAATTGTGAACACGATAAAATTTAAGATATACACGTCTTTTATCACGATAATATATATTTAGATAAAAAGATATTTATATAATTAGTTTGGTTTGTGTACATTTTAAGAAGACTAATAACATCAACGAACCACGGGGATATGAGAGAGTATATCTACGACCTACCTATACGAATGAAAAACGGGGTATCTGCAGGCTTTTATCTGTTTCTGACCCTTTTCATAGTTGCCGGGATGACAGTTCCCGGATTGATCATCGCCCAGGATTTCTCGGGTACACCTACTTCCGGTACAGCGCCACTTGAGGTGCAGTTTACCGACGAGTCTGCCGATACTCCTACCGGCTGGGCCTGGTACTTCGGCGATGAAGACTGGACAGCTAAAACGTGGTCGGAAGTGAATCCCGATGCTCCCTGGGCGGCCAGGCACGATCATACCAGTGTGGTGCTACCAAATGGCAGTATTGTGATAATGGGAGGAAATGACGGTTCATATCGAAATGATGTGTGGCGATCGGAAGATCAGGGAGCTTCATGGACTGAGATGACAGCTTCTGCAGGCTGGTCGGCAAGAGATCGGTACACCAGTGTGGTGCTGCCAGATGGTAGTATCGTGTTAATGGGAGGAATTGATGGTTCACGAAGAAACGATGTGTGGCGGTCGGAAGATCAAGGAGCAACTTGGACTGAAATGACGGCTTCGGCAGAATGGTCAGCAAGAGCTATGCATATCAGCGTGGTACTGCCGGATGGCAGTATTGTGTTGATGGGAGGAGATGATGGTTCACCAAGAAATGATGTGTGGCGATCGGAAGATCAGGGAGCTTCATGGACTGAGATGACATCTTCGGCAAGCTGGTCGGCAAGATTGCCTTCCAGTGCGGTACTTCCTGACGGCAGTATTATATTGATGGGAGGGTTTGATGGATCAGATAGAAATGACGTTTGGCGATCTAATGATCAGGGAGCAAACTGGACTGAAATAACGGCTTCGGCAGAATGGTCGGCAAGATATGAACATACGTCTGAAGTGCTGCCTGACGGCAGTATTATATTGATGGGAGGGTTTGATGGAACACGAAAAAATGATGTTTGGCGATCTAATGATCAGGGAGAAACATGGGTGGAGCTGACAGGTTCAGCAAACTGGTCGGAAAGATATTCACAATCCAGCGTGGTAATGCCGGATGGCAGTATCGTTTTGATGGGAGGGTATTCTGGAACACGAAAAAATGATGTTTGGCGTATGGAAACGGCATCCTCTTCTGAGCAAAACCCAGAACACACTTATACTGAAGCCGGGACGTACGACGTTGCCCTTCAGTCTTACAATGCCGATGGATTTGGCAGTATACAAAAGCCGGAGTATATAGAAGTGTCCGCAGCTCTCTTCTGCGGCGGCACCGGCATCGATACAGACCCCTACCTGATTTGTACGGCCGATCAGCTAAACAACATCCGCGAAGATCTTACCGCCCACTACAAATTGTCCAACGATATCAACTTGGATGTTGCACCTTATAATGAGGGCGAGGGCTGGGAGCCGATTGGCACATATGTAGGAGGAGATGACCCGGGAAATGTGTATTTCACTGGTAGTTTAGACGGGGATAATAAAAGCATATCAAAGTTGTATATAAACTATACAACTGGCACTAAAATGGCTGCTTTATTTGAACTTACAGACGGAGCTGAATTTAAAGACCTTGATTTTACCAATGTTGATATTACCAGCACGTACTATGCTGGTGCATTAGTGGGGATGACATTTAATACAGAACTAGTAAATATATCATCGAGCGGACAGATTACAGGTTTTACACGTATTGGAGGAATCATTGGCGCGGGGTACGATTCTAATATTTCAGAATCGAGTTCATCTTGTTCTATTGAAACAATTAATGGAACAAATGCTGGTGGACTTGCGGGACAGGTAGTGAATACCACTGTAACCAATTCATTTGCCACAGGTGATGTTAAAGGCGGGGATGAATTGACAGGTGGGCTACTGGGAGAGGCAGGCGGATCTTCAGAAATTTCCGGATGCTATGCCACAGGAAAGGTAACGACGGAAGATGGATTTGCCGGAGGTTTGGTAGGTGATGTGTATAGGGATGCCACTATTAATAATTCATATGCTACCGGAGACGTAATTGCAGGTGGTAATGCTGATAAAATTGGCGGCCTTGCAGGATCTTTGTATGGGACTATTGAAAACTCTTATGCTACAGGTAATATAACCGGGTATAGGCATGTCGGGGGCCTCGTTGGTATATCGTATTACTCAACATATCCGACTCCTGATCCTTCTGAAATAAAAAATTCATTCGCTACTGGTAATGTAACCGGCTCTGATGTAAATATTGGAGGATTGGTAGGTAATCACAGTGGAGATGCTATTTTAAATTCATATGCAACAGGAGATGTTGAAGGTACATCTAATGTGGGTGGATTGGTAGGTTTACTGAGTGCAACACTTAATGCTCCAAAGCCGGCGAGCGTCAGCAATTCATATTCTGTTGGTTATATTGTGGGAGAAGAAAATACAGGTGGTTTGGTAGGAGGATTAAACTCTGATGCATATACAACTGATGCATATATAACCAGTAATTCCTATTACGACTCCGAAGCCTCAGGCCAGTCGGATACCGGAAAAGGCACGCCGAAAACCACAGCCGAGATGAAGCAGTTGGCTACGTTTTCCACCGATTGGGATATTACTCCGACCAGCACCGATCTGAACGACGGATACCCCTTTCTTGCCTGGCAGGATGATAGTGAAGAGTCAGTCTGGTTAATTACGGGAGAGCCTCTTTTCTGCGGCGGCGAAGGCACCGAAGCTGACCCCTACCTGATTTGTACTGCAGATCAGCTAAACAACATCCGCGAAGATCTTACCGCCCACTATAAACTGGCCAACGATATTGACTTGGACGTAGCACCCTATAATGAAGGTGAGGGATGGGAGCCGATTGGTACATATTTAGGGTGGGAAGATCCCGGCAATATACCCTTCACGGGTAATTTAGACGGGGATGATAAAAGTATATCAAATTTGTATATAAACTATACAACTGGCAGAAAAATGGCAGCCTTGTTTGAACTTACAGACGGAGCTGATTTTAAAGACCTTGATTTTACCAGCGTTGATATTACCAGCACGTATCATGCTGGTGCATTAGTGGGAATGGCATTTAACACAGAAATAGCAAATATCTCATCGAGTGGACAAATAGCAGGTTATACACGGGTTGGTGGAATCATTGGTGAGAGTCATGATTCAGCAATTAAGGATTCGAATTCTTCATGTTCAATTATTACCGACTCCGTGGGGGGTGGTCTTGCTGGACAGATAACGGATACAAATGTATCCAACTCTTTTGCTACAGGTAGTGTAAGTGGTATTGGTGACTATGAAATGGGAGGACTTTTGGGTGATGCATCTGGAAATTCCATAATATCAGACTGTTATGCAACTGGCGATGTAACGACTGTCTCCAACGAAGCTGGAGGATTGATTGGTTACGTCAATTATGACGTAAAAATTATTAATTCTTATGCTACAGGAGATGTAAATGGTGGGAGCAACTCAGATGATGTAGGTGGATTGGTTGGATATTTCAGAGGAGACGAAATTTTTAATGCCTATGCAACTGGGGATGTTAAAGGAAACAAAAGCGTAGGTGGTTTGGCAGGCCATTTACGGGGTGCCTCCATAAGTTTAAAAAACACGTATTCTGTGGGTGCAGTTGATGGTGCGGAGAATGTAGGTGGTTTAATTGGTGAATTTGAGTCTGGCACCATCACCAACTCCTTCTACGACTCCGAAACCTCAGGCCAGAGCGATACCGGCAAAGGCACGCCCAAAACCACGGCCGAGATGAAGCAGCAGAGTACCTTCACAACGTCTGGTTCCGACTGGGATTTCGATAATTTATGGGCCATTGAGTCGGGCGACTATATCTCCTACCCCTACTTTGGCAACAGTGATGAGGCGCCCGAGCAGGATCCGCCTCCGGGACTCGCGCAGGTTGGCGGGTTTGCTGAAAATCCACGCCTGATTGCCGCCGCAGGTAAAAAGACTGCAGTAACAACCGCTCATATTCTGTTCGGAGATGATGATGATGTGACCATCACCCGGAAACCGTACAGGGGCAGACTGCTACTGGACGGAACGGAAGTGGTAAACGGCGATGAGATTTTGAAAACGGAGGTAGAGGGCAATGAACTTGAATTTGAACATGAGGGTGATCGAACAGAAAGCGAATATAGATATACCGATTTCCTTTATGCAACATCAGCCGAAGAGCGAACCCTGCCGGTAGATCTTGCGGGTCGCGGAATTGAGTATGAAAATCCGGAGGGCTGGTTCCTGTTTTCATCTCCGGAGGAAAATCAGACCGTTGGTGATCTGCTGAGAAATATGCGAACAGACGGCTACCCGGGCTCCACCAATCCCGGCGCATCCTTCCCAACCGTTTATACGCTGGATCAGGAGGCGTACGAGTGGGCTGCCGTTACCAACTCAGACCAGAAACTGGTGCCAGGCACGGCATTGCTGGTCTACGTATTTGATGAAGATACGCCCCAAAACTCGATGCTGCACTCGAATGGCCCGTGGGAACCGTTAGACGGTAAGTTTACCTATGATGACCTTTTGGGATACGATCCGAACCAGGGTTCAGGCGGGAACAGCTTCTATCTGATTGGAAACCCGCACCCCGTTCCCATTGATATTTGCCGAATGCTGAGAGAGGGAACCAACATTGCCACCTCATTTTACGCATGGATGCCGGACGAAAATGACGGTAACGGGGGGTACGTAAACTACTCGTGTGAGATTCCATCGAAAATCCAGTCTATCACGGATATGAACGGAAGGCCATCTATTGATTTAAGAGTTCCGGCCTTTGCAGGATTCTGGGTGCGAACGACAGCGGAAAATCCAGAACTTAGCATCACCGAGAACGACTATCTGATAACAACACGAAAAGAAGTTGAGGAGCTTCCGGAACCGCTGACGCTTGAGCTGGCCCATAGCGATCAGGATTACGCAAACAGGGTTCATATCCTTCTTCGGGACGATGCGGAGACAGGCCTGGACAGAATAGACGCAATCAAAATGAGTTCAGCCGGCCTGGCCGAAAACTATCTCTCGTTCTACGCGCTGGACGAAGAAAACCGAAAATTTGCGCTTCGTAGCCTGCCCGCTTATCTCGAAGAGCTAGTGAATATACCGCTGGTCGTGGAGACAACTGTTTCGGGCGACTACACGCTCAGATGGTCACCACCCTCCGAGGAGCACGGACTGGTGTACAGGCTGAGGGACAGGGTTACCGGCGCTGAATACAATCTCGGTTCTGAAGGTGAACTAAACCTGACGATTACGGAAACAGGGGAAGGTGCCATAAATCGATTTACGGTAGCCATCAGCGCTGAGGGCTTCATCAATGAGCCGGAACTGCCCACATCTATTGCACTGAAGCAGAACTACCCCAATCCGTTCAACCCCACGACGGTGATTGAGTATCAGCTGCCGCAGTCGGCACAGGTTCGCCTGCAGGTGTATGATATGTCGGGACGACAGGTAGCGGAACTGGTGAATGAACAGATATCGGCCGGAACGCACACTATTAACTTTGATGCGAGCAATCTCTCCAGCGGCGTGTACATGTACCGTCTGCAGGCGGGTGCGACCATGTTGACCCGAAAACTGACCGTGGTGAAATAAAAATTTGAAAGAATAGAACGGGATATTATTATGAGTGAAAAGAAAACAGAAGATCTGATCAGAATGAAAAAGCAATGGATAACACCGGAAATAGAGACCCTTCCGGTAGCAGAGACGGCGCAGGATAACGGGAATCCCCTGGATCCACCAAATTTTCCAGAAGCGTCGTAGTAAATACATCGGTACACTTTTAAAGATCAATAAAAGGGCGGCAGGCCAGAATCTGCTGCCCTTTTTTTATGTCTAGATCATATTTTTATGGCTTATCTCTGAGTTAATATTTGGTTTAATAAAAAGTTGAAACTAAATTGTTGGCGTTTGGGATGGCTGTTTTCGTCTTACGGACATTGCAAAATAAATTGTTTAAAAACTAACTAACACTCTTATGGGATACGAGATACAAGAACATTTAACGTGCAACGTGTGGCTAAAAAAAGCCATTTTATTAATCTTAGTCAGCCTGATGCCGGCAATGGTGATGGCGCAAGATGCTGAATTTTCGGGTAACGGTGAAGGCTCATCCGAAAACCCATACCAAATTGAAACCTGGAGTCAGCTAAATGAAGTTCGAAATTTCCTGGACGCCCATTATATCCTGATGAACGATCTGGATGAAAACACAACGGGATATACTGATTTTGTAAAAGACATGGAAGGTGAAGAAAATGTTGTAAATGATGGACAGGGCTGGGAGCCGATTGGAACCAATGTTGAACCGTTTACCGGGTTTTTTGATGGACAGGGATTCACTATAAGTGGACTCCATATCGATAGGTTGGGTTTTGAGATAAGAGATGAAAATAATGAAAATGGTAATACTTTTACCGATACACCTTCAGGTGTTGGTCTCTTTGGGTATGTGTCAACAGGACTTTTTTCGGACGAACCAATCGTAGAAAAAAACGGCATAGATGAACCTTTTTTAGACGCAGCCATTGAAAATCTGCATTTGGAAGACGTAGATATAAGAGCAGCATACGGCGCCGGAGCTTTGGTCGGATTAAATGAGGGAGTTCTAAGTAATGTATCGGTGAGCGGAAACGTCCGTGGTTTGTTCATGATTGGCGGTATAGCGGGCGCAAATGCCGGAATCATGGTTCAGAACAGCTCCGAGGCTAATGTGCTTTTCGATGTTGAGAGGGTGATTGAGCTAAACGAATCGGACTCTGAACAAGACACCCCAATATTTGACCTAGATGGATCTGATATTCCATTATTTGGTTTTGGCGGTATGGGTGGACTGGTTGGCTTCAACGTTGGAGGCATCACTCTTTCGAACAGTGACGGGAATATTGGTCTTACCGACGAACTTATTAATGAGTTAGAGGAGTTTGCAGTACAGGATGATACCCTGGTCTTGCCCTTTCCCCCGTTTGGTTATGGAGGTCTTGTAGGTATTAATGAACGGATATTTTTAGGTGCTGTTACGGTCTCCTATTCTACGGCAAATGTAGGAGGTTTTTTCGGTTCAGGTGGATTGATTGGACTGAATGGTTTTGAATTCTTCTTAAAACGAAATACAGTTACTCCTTTTAACCTAAACTCATCACTGGATTCAAGTGATTTTGATGAGTACTTTGGCGATTTGGAACCTCTTGAAGTTAGAGATACCTATGCCACCGGTACCGTTAGAGGAGGGTTTAGCACGGGAGGGCTCATAGGTGGTAATTCAGGAACTGTGTACAACTCCTACTCTGCCGGCAGTGTTGATCTCTTTGAAGATGCGATTGGGGATATAGAGGATGAGGGTCCCATTAACGTGGGGAAAAGCAACGAAGAAGAGCCTGACATCTATGAGCAGTTTGGACTGGGCGGTTTGGTTGGTGATAGCTTTAATGTGCGGCTTGCTAAAAGCTTTTCAGATATTGAAAATTTCCGTTTTTCATTTAGGAATCTTGAAAACACAGTTCAGGAGTTTACTGAAGTATTTGGTGTAGAGGAAGAGCCCGAACCGGAATTCACGGTGTATAACTCTTTTTGGGATCTGCAAACAAGCGGGGTTCCTGTTAGCCAGGGCGGAACCGGGCTGAACACATCTCAAATGAAAACGATATTTACCTATCTTGAAGCAAGCTGGGATTTTGATAATTTGTGGGCCATAGAAGAGGGGTTTTCCCGCGGACCAACCATAGAATTGAAGAGAAACGGGAACTTTATTTCCTATCCCTATTTTGGAAACAATCCGGATGCCCCCCTGCAAACCCCGGCACCTGGACTCTCCGAGCTTACAAATGACCGGGTACTGGTTGGTTCAGCTGAAAACACAGTAATCGAAGAATCTGATCTTGATTTTGGAGGGGGTGAATCGATAACCATACTTGCATTACCACCTTCTTCTATAGGTGTTTTTAAGCTCGATGGAACCGAGGTTGAAGCTGACGATGAGATACAAAAGACAGATGTTGAAAACGGTGATCTTGTGTTTGAATCTAATTTTCCACTCCGGTCTGCCAGTCAGTACGATTTCTTTGGAGAAGAAGGTATTCAATACGAAAATGATCTCCGTACGGTGACACTTTTAATTGATGTAGCTGCCCGATCCACTTTTTATTTCGAACCTGAAGGATGGTATTTCTTCGCTTCACCCTCTATCGGGCAAACAGTGGGTGAACTTCTGAATGGTATTCGCACCGATGGATTCCCCGGATCTACCAACCCGGGCGCGTCCTTCCCAACGGTTTATACCATAGACCAGGAAGCATATGAATGGGAAGCCGTGAGCAGCATCGATCAGGTACTGGAGCAGGGACAAGCTCTGCTGGTGTATGTTTTTCAGGAAGACCTGGACGAACTGGACGAATCAGAACCTCAATTGCTTTTATCAAATGGGCCCTGGCTGCCTCTGGACGGCACTTTCTCATTCGATTTGGGATACGATCCGGATCAGGGGCCTGAAGGCAACAGTCACTTTCTAATTGCCAATCCCCATCCGATAGTTGTAAATATTTGCGGCAGCCTTACAAGATCCGACCGGGTTGCAAATAATTACTATATCTGGCGCCCGTCTGAAAATGACGGCAACGGTGGGTATGTAAATCTTGTTTGCGGGTTCGATTTCATACCACAGAAACAGGATCTTGAGCCGATAATTAGCATTGCAGTGAGCCCTTTGCAAGGGTTCTGGGTTCGAACTACGGATGAAAATCCATCATTAGACATCCGCGAAGAAGATTACGGCAGTAGATTCATATTACTTGATCCTGAGCCCCTAAAAGAGGCGGAGAATGAAAAGTCAAATTTGCGCCCCCTCTCTTTGAACCTTGAGCACAACGACAGAAACTACTCTGGATCGGCACACGTCCTGTTTTCAAACTATGGAAGTGATGATCTGGATAATTACGATGCCACGCATATGAGCTCAGCCGGCCTCGCAGAAAGGTATCTCTCTCTGTTTGCCATTGATGAGGAAAATCGAAAGTATAATCTTCAGAGTCTGCCTATACTTGCCCAGGACGAGCGAATTATTCCGCTTGGAATAGAAACCACCGAATCTGGCAATTACACGTTTAGCTGGTCTCTGCCGTCAAACTCGCCGGCGGGAGTTACGTATTACCTGCGCGACACAAAAACGGAATCGTTAACAGAGCTCGAAGATGGCGGAAGATATTCATTTTCACTTTCAGAGAGTGAAGTTGCACCCGTCGAAAAAACTCTGACTGGTGAAAGAAATATCAATGCAAAAGAGGGTGCTGTTACAACTCACCGCTTTGAACTCATCGCAACGATGAACGAGCTGAACACGGGAATGGAACTGCCAACCGATATTTCACTCAAGCAAAACTATCCAAACCCGTTCAATCCCACAACGGTGATAGAGTATCAGCTGCCGCAGTCGGCACAGGTTCGCCTGCAGGTGTATGATATGGCCGGGCGCCAGGTTGCTGAGCTGGTAAACGAACAGGTATCGGCCGGTTCACACACCATCAACTTCGACGCGAGCAACCTTTCCAGTGGCGTGTACATGTACCGTCTGCAGGCAGGCACAACCATGCTCACGCGTAAACTGACCGTGGTGAAATAGATGGATGGACTCATGAAGAAATTGAATAGTTATCAACAAGAAAAAAATAATATAATGACTGATAGAACAGAAAAAAAAGAATGGACAAAACCGCAGGTAGAAACGCTGGCCGTTGAGGAAACAAATCAGCTTCCGCCGCCAGCAGACCCAGGGCTTTCTTAAAATTTTACTTCTAAATGTAAGAGGCAGCACGGATAGGTATTTGTGCTGCCTTTTTTTAGTGGAAGCGATGGTATGGATCTATTCAGTTTCCTTTACACGAATACGAAAAGCGTTGGCGGGATTTTTAACCAGAAGCTGAGCGATCTCTTCTTCCGTAAAGCCGGACTCTTTCATCTCAGGAATTAAATGGTCAAAGATATCGGAATATCCCCGGAAATCGCCGCCGTTCTCTTTATCGGGGTCATACCAGCCGGCATCATGAGATATCAAAACGCGGTTCAGCAATCCTGCCTGCCTCAACTGATCCATCCGTTCCACATACCAGGAAATAGATCCGGTATCATTTTCCTCACGATTCGGATCAAAACGAACATTATCGAGGCCGATCCAGGCGCCTTTTGAGGCTGCTTCTATATTAGCCTCGAGCGAACCCGATTGCGCATGGGTCCATATCCAGGCTTCCGGAGAAACACCGTCTGCTTCCAGTAGTTTGATCTGTTTCATGGCGGGAATATCTCCAATAGTATGAGATGCAATAACCATCCCCGTTTCGAGATGTGTTTTAATGGCTGAGGTTACAATCTTCTGGTGAAACTCTGAAAGGGGCACTCGTTCTGCCACAGATATTTTTATGAACCCGGGACGTACATCGCTGCCATCAATACCGGACTGAAATTCATCAATCCATCGCCGCGAAAGTTCATCGGACGTTTCATTATATGCATGATCGGGCATAAATCGATTGTCTACAGCTCCATAGTATCCCGTATTCGAAATGATCTCTATCCCCGACTGCCTTGAAAGCTCATGCAGAATCATGGGGTCGCGTCCCAGGTAGGCGGGTGTAAACTCCATGATAGTTTCCACTCCCTGTTCTTTCGCCTCCATAAAAAACGGCAGCACTTTTTCTACAACCTTGTCTCTGTTCCATCGGTGGGACCCTGTGCTATCGGCTCCGATCCAGTCGACCAAAACATGTTCATGGCTAAGCGTTACACCCATCGAATCGGTATCAACCAAGCCGTTTACACTCATAAACACGTCATTTGCGGGAGTTTCATTGCAGGCGGTGAAACCAATGATGAACAGTACAATGGCAAACCCGGCTAAATATCTCATATCGATTAGATTCTTGTTGATTTGTTCCTGTTTTGAAATCTCAAAAAAAGTCAGCGATCTGACTTATCCGATCACACAACAGATTAAAACCCGTTATAGTCACAGAATGAAATAACTAGGAACTATATAAACGTTCAACACAGAAGAACTATATAAGAAAAAAGGGATTGTAAACATAGATGTTTGATTACGCTTAGCAATAATCTTACTCCATTAATACCCATGTATTCTGACACCGCTCGAAAGAAATACAGCTCCTCCGGGTTTAACTCTCTGTTCAAACTCTTCTGAATCCGGTGTGACTATAAAAAATATCAAAAAGCCATTCTCTTCCCTAAAATCTGACTCCATTAGCACTCTGCGGCTACTCTCTACGAGTATTTCTTCGAGCTCTTTTTGGGATTCAATAAAGCGACCTGAGGGAAAAAATTGGTCTCCCGTAAAAAAATGTTCTTTGGGAGTAATATTTTCACCTGAAAGAAAATCACTTTCAGAGCGAAGTCGCTCACCTGAAATACGATTATGAGTCCGATTTACAACGCGGCCATTTTCATCAAAAACCATAACGGTCAGACGGTCAGAAAATTTAGCCCTTCCGGGTCTTTTCCGTAGATAGCTATTATTGGAAACCCATTCTCCAAATTCCCTACCACTGATTCCGCGTTCATCCATTTCTTTCACCATTCTCTCGTATGCATTTCGGTCTACTTCAACCGAATATTCTATAACCTCCTCATTCCTATCCCACTCTTGCGCGATTGCTTCAAACGTTATAAATGTAAAAAGAGAGATTAGCATACTAAGTATAATCATTCTTTTTTTCATATTGACTCCTGATTGATTGGTTTATTTTGTATTGAAAGACAGGACAAAAAACTGAAAGAATACACCTGCCAGTTATATATGCGTCAATTTTTGGTTAAACTTGTCAAAATGAAATAAGGCACAAAAAAGGATATTCTATTTTTGAGTCGCGTGTGAGTGGAGTAAAACGGCAAGAGATCCAACGGTCATGCTGATTCTGAGCCGAGACAGAGTTCATGGCTCTGTTTTAAGCAAGTGCATGAAAAACTCTCAATAGTGATGTTATAGAGACATATCATTGAATACTTGTAAAATTCCAATGATAGCATCCATAATTAAAATAACGTATAATGGAATCGCTGGTGGATCGTCTGAATTCATGATAAAACGGGGATTCAGGCCGTATCTGTCCAGTTTCAGAATAAATGGTTCCCTACTATGAAAGAAATCTCCATATCACATTATACGCTTCTGGAAAAGCTTGGGGAAGGGGGAATGGGAGTTGTCTATAAAGCGAAGGACACAAAGCTAGATCGCCACGTTGCTCTAAAACTCTTGTCGCCTAATGTTAGAACCGAGAGTCTGGCGAATAAAAGGTTTATCCAGGAGGCGAAATCCACGTCTGCTCTTGATCATCCAAACGTATGTACAATTTACGAAATAGGTGAAACTGAGGATGGGAAATTGTACATCAGCATGGCCTATTATGATGGCAAAACACTGGAAGATTACCTGAAAGACAACACAATCAGCTATGATGAGGCTTTGGATTTTGCCATTCAAATGGCAAAAGGGTTAAGCTGCGCTCACCGGTATGATATTATCCATCGTGATGTTAAACCCAGTAATATCATGATTACGGACCAGGGCCTGGTAAAGATTGTTGATTTCGGTCTGGCAAAGCTTTCAGGCCAAGCCACAAAGTTAACACAAACAGGGTCCACGCTGGGTACAGCAGGCTATATGTCGCCTGAACAGATCAGTTCAGGCACCATTGACCACCGAAGCGATATTTTTTCATTGGGAATTGTGCTGTATGAGATGTTTGCAGGGGTTCATCCATTTAAAGGTGTCTATTCTCATGCCCAGCTCTACTCAATCATGAATGATGATCCGGAACCCATTACAAAAGTTAATCCCGATCT
>CAZJBI010000003.1:0-412037 GCA_964544445.1 uncultured Rhodohalobacter sp. | reverse complement strand
TAGGACGCCGCCCTTTCACGGCGGTAACACGGGTTCAAATCCCGTACGCGGTACTCAAGCCTTGTAAATAATTTTACAAGGCTTTTTTTGTTTATGGCTTGTCTACATATTTTTACTTCTGATCAAATTTCATTCTCGGCATCTAACACATCAAAAAAACTGCTTCAACGCTCCCATACACATCTTTATAGCGGAATCATCACTTTTCTCACCGCCTCCAAAGTTCCCACCACACTCAGATATTTATTGACTTAATGAATGCTTTTAAATAACCTTTCAGAAAGGATAAAAAAACAGCTATTGCTTGCCGGTGAATGGACATTACCTTATAAACCAAATCTGAGACGGTTTTGGGTTTTGATCCTTCATTTGATTCAACATCTGTTATCATCCAATGTGAACAGGAAGAAGTACGATTTTTTTATAAATGACTAACTAATAAGGAGTTCATTATGTCGAAAATATCTCGAAAGAAATTTCTAAGAAACAGCGCGCTCGGTATGGCCGGGATTGCAGCAGCCCCATTTGCAGGTTCTGCAAAGACGCCGTTCAGCGAGCTAAAGAACAGAGACTGGAAGAAGAAATTCTCTGCAAATGACCAGATTCAAATTGCAACGATTGGTATGGGGATTATTGCGTATGATGATATCCCAACGGCGCTCGCTGTTCCCGGTGTAAAAATGGTGGCTGCAGCAGACTGCTATGACTCAAGACTTGTACGAACAAAAGAGTTTTTTGGGGATCATGTAGAAACCACAAGAGATTACCGCGATATCCTTGAGCGCGACGACGTAGACGCCGTTCTTCTATGTACGCCCGACCACTGGCATGCACGTCAATCGATTGATGCACTGAATGCAGGTAAGCACGTGTACTGCGAAAAACCCATGGTGCAGCAAATTGATGAAGGACTTGAAGTAATTAACGCCGATAACAGTACAGATCCAATTCTACAGGTTGGCAGCCAGTTTACAAGTGATATCATCTTCCAAAAAGCTGCGGAACTATATAAATCCGGAGCTATTGGCACATTGAACCAGGTTGTAGCTATGTATAACCGTAACTCATCCCTTGGCGCATGGCAATACTCTATGCCTGAGGATGCTACACCCGAAACGGTAGACTGGGACAGCTTCCTGGGCCACGCTCCCGATCGTCCATGGGATCCCAAAAGATTTTTCCGATGGAGATGCTATGATGATTATGGAACGGGTGTTCCCGGCGATCTTTTCGTTCACCTTTTTACCGGCGTACACACTGTAGTGGGAGCTGTGGGTCCAACACTTGTGTCTGGCACAGGTGGTATCCGTTCCTGGTTTGATGAGCGTGAAGCTCCAGATGTAATCAATGGCCAGTATCACTATCCTGAAACAGATAATCATCCGGATTTTACCCTTACCCTGCAAAGCAATCTTGCTGACGGTGGCGGAACGGGAACGCGATTCCAGTTTATTGGTGATGAAGGAGCTCTCGAAGTATCACCCGGATCATCGATCAGGCTGTCGAGATATCCAAGAAGAGAGCCTACTCTGGATCAGCTGATGTACGGCTACAACTCTGTTCGCACGTTTTCTGAGCGCGTTCAGAAAGAATTTGAGACCAATTACAAAGCTGAACATGCCGACAAAGTTCAGTATGAGCCCGAGATGGATCAAACCGAAGAGTTCAGAGCTCCAAGCGGATACGATTCAAGACTCGATCACTTTGTTAATTTCTTTGATTCAGTTCGAAACGGGACTCCCGTTTTTGAAGATTCTGTATTTGGTTTCCGTGCTGCAGCTCCTGCATTACTAACCAATACGAGCCTCAAGGAAAATCGTGTTGTTGAGTGGGATCCTGTCAATATGAGAATCCCAAGCTAAATAGCTGTTGATTAATCAAAAAGCCGGGCAGAACATCATCTCTGTCCGGCTTTTTTTTAGGATCGTTATTCTATGATTTCAGAGTCATATACTTTAACATCGGACCACAATTCACTATATGTGTCTATGAATTCAAGATGATCGGGATGGTCAGCATAAACATTATAGTCCTCCATCGTCTCGAACCATGTAAAAATTGAGTATCCAAAAGAGTGATCCGTAACGTCCCGATCTTCCGTTGAACCGGGAATACCAAGTTCAGATTTATAAATCGTTTCTATCTCCAGCAATTCTCTTAGCCCCTCTTCAAACTGTTCTTTCTGCTCTTGCGACACATCCTCGTTCAGGTAGAAATAAACATTATGCTGAAGCATACCCGTCGTCTCTTCAACTTCGGCAGCGGAGTCGGTTTCAACCTCAATCTCCTCACTGCCACTGGTACAGGCTGTTGAAATCATTAAAAGTAAAATTACAGGAACTGTTTGCTTGAAAAGTCTCATACATTCAATGTTTAGTTAAAACTGGATTAGTAACTGATTGAGCCCAATATACATAACGAAATCCAAAGAGTCCCAATAGCCAAAGCTGCACTTATGCTTTTTTACAATGCTATTGATGTTTTGCATTAACAGGTTTATAAAGCGATCAAATTGTACATTATTCAATTGTAGGTATTCTCCGTTTCACCTACATTATTCTATCAAAACGTCTTCCAACCCACGAACTCACCCTTCTATTACTGATATGGCTAGTGAAAGCCAAAATATTACTCAGCTCCTTCAGCAGTACCATGGTAACAAACCCGGACTCGTGGATGCTGTGTATCCATTGGTTTATAATCATCTCCGTGAAGAAGCCCACCTGCAACTGCGCAGGGAACGAGCCGAACATACACTGCAAACAACTTCTCTGGTCCATGAAGCATATCTGAAAATGGTGGATCAGGAAAAAACCAACTTTAATAATCGCACCCATTTTTTAGCCGTCGCCGCCCTGGCAATGCGCCGCATTTTAGTGAGCCACGCCCGAAAAAAGAAAGCACAAAAACGTGGTGGTAATAGCCATACCGTTACTTTCGACGATGGTTCATTGCCTTTTGAGGCGACAACAGATGACCTGCTGCATCTTGATGAATTACTTGAAAAACTGGAGTCAATGGACGACCGGCAGGCAAAAATTGTGCAGTATCGTTTTTTTGGTGGCCTGACATACAAAGAAATTGCGAATGTAGTCGGGGGGACAGAGCATTCTGTACGATACGACTGGCGGGTAGCCCGTGCCTGGCTAAAACGGGAGCTGGGCTGACCCTGAAAGGTCGAAAATCGCTACGACGCTAAATCTGTAAATCGTTAAATGAACTGCTTAAATACCTACTATAGATTGGAGTTTTGATTTAGCGATTTTTGAGATTCTCGATTTTTTGACGTTGCGATTTTTTTGAAATCTGTAAGCCTTATAAAGTTTTGGGTTCATACTTAAAAACACGAACAATAATTCGCAAAATTATGAACCGAGAAGTACTTGAGGAAAGACTCATACAATTTGCAGTGATGACGGCTGCAATTATTAATGAAATGCCAAATACAAAATTCTCAAATCACCTTTCGGGACAGTTGGTAAGGTCGTGCACCTCGCCTGCGTTGAACTATGGGGAAGCACAGGGAGCTGAATCAAAGAAAGATTTTATTCATAAAATGAGTGTAGTTCTTAAAGAACTCAGGTAATCTCTAATTTGCTTGAAAATGATCAGGCGCTCCAGATCATTCCGGTCATCAGAACCCTTAAACCATGCAATAAGTGAATGTGATGAATTGGTGTCTATATTTTACAAAAGTGTCCAAACCGCAAGTAATCGAAAAAATTTACAAGATCGAAAATCGCTACGACGCTAAATCTGTAAATCGTTAATTGAACCGCTTAAATACCTATTATAGATTGGAGTCTTGATCTAGTGATTTTACGATTTATATAAAGTGTATTAAACCGGTATTCCCGGATTAAAATTTCACCGATTCTGCGAATTTTAACGCGTATGTAGATAAAACATATTTAGGATTTTACTATGAATTCAGAAAAATGGAAAAAGGTACAAACGCTTTTTAAAGAGTTGGTAGACTTAGAGCCAAAAACACGACAAAAGAAGCTTGAATCGGTAAAAACTGATGATCCACTTCTGTTTGAGGAAGTGATGTCGCTTCTGAACGCAGACTCAGATGGCACCTCCATTCTTGACGGACTGGCCATTGATAAAATGGATATCAGGGGACTCGCCAATATCAGTGGCACCCGGATAGGTCCGTTCGAAATCAGAGATTTAATCGGCAGCGGCGGTATGGGAAATGTATATTTAGCTCACCGTGTGGCCGGAGGCTTCGAACAGTCCGTGGCTTTAAAACTAATCCGAAACGGTTTCGCATCAGATCAGACCATTCGCAGATTTGAAACCGAGCGCAATATCCTTGCCCGGCTTCAGCACCCTCATATTGCCAGGCTTGTTGATGGTGGTTTAACCAGCGATCAGCAGCCCTGGTTTGCTATGGAGTTTGTAGAAGGAGAAGACCTGCTCTCCTACTCTTCGCGCCTTAACCTCAATACACAAGAGCGGCTTCAGCTGTTTCTCGATATCACAGAGGCTGTGCAGCACGCACACAAATTCCTGGTGATTCACCACGACCTTAAACCGGGTAATATCTTAGTCTCAGGTGATGATGAAAAACCATTCATTAAACTGCTCGATTTTGGAATATCACGATTTATGGATGCCCCCGAACCTGAAAATACAGGCATCAAGGCGATGACACGTGCCTACGCCTCACCCGAACAGCTTCGTGGAGAATCCACATCAACCGCAACAGATATCTACAGTCTTGGTGTAGTGTTGTACCAGCTGCTGGCGGGCTGCCACCCTAAAGAGGAGTTCCGGACAGATGGTTGCCAGCCAGTTCCAATAAACAGTGAGCTTGAAGCCATTTGCCGAAAATCGATGCAGGAGAAACCTTCCGACCGATTCGAACATATATCGGATATGAGTGAGGAGATTCAAGCATGGATGCAGGAAAAACCCGTACTATCCTATTCCAATGCGCAGACATATCGTATCAAGAAAGCCATAAACCGTAACCGTGCGGCAAGCACCATTGGAATATTTTCCGTTATTTCCATCGTGGTTGTCATTCTATTGTATACGTTTGAACTTCAAAAAGAGACCGAGCGAGCCCGGGTTGAAGCCGAAACCTCAGAACAGATTGCCGGATTTTTGCAGGGCTTATTTGAGAATGCAGATCCAGCTGCTACCCAGGGCGATACGCTCACTGCTTTTGCGATGCTGGAACGGGGAGCTATCCAGGTCGAGGAAGATTTACAAAGTTCACCCGAAATACTGGCCCGGATGTATGATGTCCTTGGAGATGCATATATCCACCTTTGGGACTATGAAAAGGCTGAAACGCTGTATAAAAAATCGCTTGAGTTAAAGTATACGCTCTACCCCGGGAATCATATAGAAATGGGGAAAAGTCATCATAATATTGGAACTATGTATATGCAGGATGGCAGACTGGGAGAGGCCGATTCACTGATGAACCTTGCACTGCAAATTCGCAGACAGAATCTTGATCCACTCAACCCCGAAATCGGTTCTACCCTGCAGCATTTAGGTTTTGTAAAGCTGAGGCTTGGTGACATGGATCATGCCGAAAAGCTTTTCAGAGAAGCACACTCTATTTTCCAGGCCGGCACGGATGACGAAGCAGCACTGGAAGCGGCGTCACTGATAAACAACCTTGGAATGATTTATGATCGCAGAGGCGATTATGAAACCGCCGCCGAATATTACCGAAAAGCTCTGGACTATATACAAAATAGCAGGGAACCAAATCATGTACGGTCAATCAATTACATGAGCAACCTGGGGCTTGCCCTGCATCTTCAGGGAAACTCTGAAGAGGGTGAAGAGTACCTGAAAGAAAGCATTGAAGTAGCAAAACGTGTCCGCGGTGAGGATCATCCACACACCGCCTCGGCCCTTAGCTATTACTCCAATTTCCTTTTCGATCAGGGCAAATATGAAGAGTCGGAAGAGCTAACATTAGAGATTCTCCAAATTTATCTTGACTCTTTCGGACCCGATCACCCTGCTATTCCCGTATTTTATAACAATTTGGGCAATACAAGATCCAATCTTGGGGATTTTGAAAAGGCACTCAGCTATCACGAGCAGTCGCTTGAACGCCGAATCGAAATTTATGGGGAAAGACACCCGGAAGTTGCACAATCCATTGCTAATATGGCCACGACCTTCAGTGACATGGAGCAGTACCCAGAAGCACTCGATTACTATAACAGAGCTCTCGATATCGAACTGGAAGTATATGGTGAAAGCCATCCCGAGCCAGCTTTTAGTTACCTGGCTATTGGTAACGTGTATAAATATATGGACCAGGTAAATGAAGCCGAGCAGTTTTACCTGAAGGGTTACGGGATTTTATCAGACGTATTGGGTAATGATCACTTTGAGACAGAATATGCCCGTAATCGGCTGGTGAGCCTGTTTGAAGATACGGGACAAAATGATAAACTGGATGCTCTATGGCAGAACTAAATTTATTTATTTGATTTAGCGATTTGTTCAAAATCCTATTGAAAATTAAATATCGCCCGTTCTATATCTAGCTAGAACCTATAATACTCCAAAAGACCTTTATCCAGTGCCCGGATTTGTGCATCGCTTGGAACATAGTCATATATCTGAAGCTCCAGCATATTAATCGTTGCAAAGCCTGCACTGCTGGGGTTTCCATCACTTCCGCTCACCCCAATACTTGCTCCCAGAAACTGTTCGACTGGTATCGTCATGTCAGGATTATGAGCTTCTTCAAGACCATTTATAAATATTTTCATTCCATTTTCCTGGCTGAATGTAAATATCAGAAGCTGGTACTCGAAAATCGGCTGATCCAGCGGTGCGGTTAATTTGGAACCGCCGCCATGTGAAATACTCACGGTCTGGCTGTCATCAAACCCAATTCTGATCACTCTGTTTTCTCTGTCGCTATCACCCCAGAACCAGTAAACAGGAGTGTTATCTGATGGCTGTAAACCAACCCTGCTCACAATTGCGGCAATGGTATAATCCGTATTACGAAGTGCCGTCCCGGGTACACTCATCTCCCCGGTGAAGGATCCCACATTAAATTGAAAAGAGGGCACAAATCCTCCATCAGGATTTCCCGGATTCCATAGCCCGGCGTGCACAGGTCCTCCAAACGGCACTACGGCATCACGACTGTCATCTTCTCGCTGGGCACCAAAAAGATCCTGCCACCGGGTAATGCCTCTTCCACCCAGTATATTGCTCCACGAAACACCCATGCTTCCCCGGTACCAGGCAACCCCGTCAAACAGTGCGTCACTTAAAGGAGCACAATCCACAATGTCGTATTCGGTTGCAACTTTGACCTGTAACTGACGCGCCGGGTTGTTTACCGGGTTCACCGTATAGCTCAGTGGCTGACCCGTTGTAATGGTTCCACCCTCAGCAATAAACGTTCTCAGCGCATCAAAATCACCGGTAAGTGCAGCGGCGGCCTGGTTTGCATTCCCGCCTATGGCATAACCGCCAATTTTTACATTAGTCAGCTCACTAACGTATTTCACATCTCCTCCAATACTGCCCCCTGAGACTGCACCATTAAAGCTTGCATCCACAGAAGCTTCAATTTCCTGTACCGAGTCGGTCGACTGAATCAGCAAGTAGAATACTCTGCCATATGTAACGCTGGATACGTAAGCTGCAGGATTCCCGGGCTGGACGTATCTACTTAACTGATCAACTGTTACATTTGACCCAAAAAAATCGGCCGGATCTGTGGGTGCCTCAAAAGCAATCGTATAATAACTTTGCGTGAGTCGAACCAAAAAACGGTTATAGCTCACATCCGATTCATAGCTGAACGCCCCCTGCACATCGGTAGATAGGCTGTTATACTCGGCTCTTAATGATACTCCAAGCTGCTCCCGTGAACTGATACGCTCCATCGAGTAGGTGGTTCGGGCCGGGAGGTCGCCGGGATTGTCTGCAATAATTTCGTTCATAGCATCAAAAACACTTCCGAGTCCCACCTCCTCAAGCTGTCTGCTGGCTGAACTCGCGCCATTTACAAGCGTAATCACAATAGTTCCTGGGCCTCTTTCGACTGGAATACCGCTTGGCGTGGCATTATCCAGCGTATTTCCCTGCAATAAATTCCCGGGAAATATCACCTGAGAATTGGGATCAAACTGTGGATAATCACTGAATCCCTCGGTCAGGTTTACGGTTTTTCGGGTACAAAAAAATTGAACATTCCCCGACATTTCTTCAAACTCCTGGGCCTCTGATTCCTCATATGACTCTTCAAAATCTTCAAACTCTCCTGCATTATTTATAAGTGAAGCAAGATCGGCGGTTTCAGCTGGTTCGGTTTCTGTCCCTGTTTCTGTACATGAAGTTATTATTAACATACACGCCGTAATCATATTTACTAAATGCCTTTTTTTGTTCTCTTTTCTGAATCGATTGTTACTTGCGGATCTGGTTTTCATAATAGAAAATTATTGTTGGATTTATGTTTTCCTCTAATCCTGAACGCGCAAGAAAAAGTAAATCCGGCGAAAAAAATTTTAAGCATACTGCCCGAGTTGATGAATTTGATTATACTTTCTGTTAATGCAATGTCTATTAGTAAATATCAGTAATGAATCTGTATACGATATCCACACTTACTCAGTAAATTCACAAGTAATGACACCTCATCTCGGTATATTGATCCGGAACCGAATTTTATAAAGCGTACTTTGTATCATCCGCTGCTGGATCCTTGCCATTTGTCGGGAGAAATGCATACAAAACAATTGTTATAGAATAGTAGCGAGTCTAAATCGTAAAATCTTTTTTATGGAAATTAAATACATCAACAGATCAACGAATGAGGTCGAAACTGAACGGCCACCCGGTGAAGGGCTCTTAAAGTTCCTCTACCAGAACGCTGTTGGTAAGGGAGCTATTTTACCATTCGTCAAGAGAAAGTTTGTGACACAGTGGTATGGCAGATGGATGGACCGTCCTGCATCAAAGAAAAGAATTGCTTCGTTTGTTGACTCTCTGAACATCGACATGAGCGAATCTAGAAGATCGATCCATGAATTTGAATCCTTCAACGACTTTTTTTACCGCAAGCTAAAACCCGGTGCACGAAACATCCAACAGGGGCTGGTATCTCCCGGGGACGGAAAACTACTGGCCTTTGAACAAGCATCAGATGCCAACAGCTTTTATGTTAAAGGAAAAGAGTTTACGCTATATGAATTTTTAAAGGATGATGATTTAGCAGACAAATACCACGACGCTTCGATGGTAATCCTAAGGCTGGCACCCAATGACTATCACCGGTATCATTTCCCCTATGATGGAATTCCTTCCAGATCAGAGCGCATAGACGGAGTTTACTATTCGGTTTCCCCGATCAGCGTTACTGAAATGTTTACAGAGGTGTTTTGTGAGAATAAACGAGAGATTTGCAGGTTAAAGACGCAGAAAAAAGGCGAGATGTTGCTTATTCCCGTAGGCGCAACCATGGTGGGCAGTATCCAATCAACCTATAAACCCGATGAGCCGGTAAAAAAAGGTGACGAGATGGGCTATTTCGCCTTTGGAGGATCAACCATCGTTCTGCTTTTCGACCCGGATTCCTTTAAGCTGGATGAAGATTTGCTTGAAAACACAAGAAAACAGATGGAGACAGCCGTAAAAATGGGGGAAAAAATTGCTTCGGATTAAAAAAACTTCCAATCGGGCTTTACCAGTCCACAAAGTTTATCTAAAATAATCAGAAGAAAGTTTAGCGGGTATATTGAATCCTTAGAGTAAGACCAAAAAATTTAAATGCAGTGACTTTAAACCATACAATTAAAGTCACTGCATTTCCCATCTTGATTTCAGCCATTCATTCAATAACTCACCTTCAGTTCGTTGACAAACACGCCTCGATCCGCTGTTCCCGCATTGCAGTCTACAAGTGAAAAAGAAATAATATCTACTCGCAGGTTACACTCCAGCTCAACCTCTATCCTGTACACCTGATCTTTTTTTAGAGTGAGTTCAAACGATTCACGTATATCATCAATCACATTCAGGTTTTCGAGCGCTTTGAGTCCGCTTCCGATGCCGTCGCGTTCAAGCGTTTCAGAAAAAATGACGGGGCCGTTTCCACCATTGGGAGTACGTTCACGGACCCGCAGACGAACAACCACTTCCGTTTTTGCCGACAAATTTATCGCTGAAAGAAGTGTTGCTTTCCAGTTTATATCCGCAAACATTGATGCTGTGGTGGCACGTGCGGTAAACTGAGCATAGGCACGCGCCACGGCTTTTTTTGTTTCGCCGGCCGCGGATATGTTTACCGTTGTTCTGGACATCAGCCTCTGGGCGTTTAAATCTGTCCCTGCGACTTCAGTAAACCGGGCGCTTCTGTCATCTACCGAAGGAGCTGCTGATGTCAGCCTGAGGTTGTGGTCTTCAAGGACTTCCTCTTCTACAACGGGTTCTTCTTCATCTGTTCCTAAAACGGTGCAAGAGCTTAAAGTCACCATCAGTAAACCAATGGTTAAAAGTAGTACCCAGGATTTATTCATGATTGGGTTAGTAAATAATGATTCAGTCTTCATGGTCGATCGTTGTTGGTTGGTGTTCATTGGTATACGCGCAGAACAGATCTAAACCGGCGAATTTTTTTCTGGGTATTTTTGGTCTAGTTTCAAATTGAATATTCTACAGCAGCGTGAATCTGAGGCCCACAGTTACCCCAAGCAAGTCGATCGGATCGCTCTCTTCGCTTCCCTTAAACCCTTTCATATATCTGATATTGCTGTATACAGAAGTTCTTTCATACACCATGTAGTAAGGAGCCAGTGTAAAACCAACCTGGGGACTTACATCTTTATATTGTCCAAAAGCTTCGTACTCAATGATTGACGCACCTCCTGTTGCCATTATTGGAATATGAATTTTATCAGACGCTTCAATTTTATACCCAAGCGAGCCGAAAAATCCCATACCGCTTGTGAAATTATCATTTCCCACAGATTCGGAGAGGATATAGACAAAATCGAGCTGTCCCACGATGTTTTGATACTGTAAATCGCCGGAAACACCTATTGCAGCACCAGAGTCTTCTACATTGCCAAATGTTAAAACAGGAACCACTCCTGCAGATGCTCCTATTGAGAGTGAAAGTTCTTCTGAATCGGACTGCTGTGCATAGGCTGAGCCGGCAAACAGTATCAGCATAAATGAGACCAGAACAGTAACATTGGCTTTGAGATGAGTATTCAGTTTTTTCATTGTAAAGAGTGATTTTTGTGGTTGGTAACTATTTCCATCTCTATTCGCGCAAAAGATTGATATATCGGCGAAAATTTTTTCTTACCATTCAGGCTGCCATTTAATTAATAGATCAATCATGTGCGGAATTGCGGGGTATACTACATCTAATACAAACAGTTCAGGCCCATCTGTGATAAGCCGAATGCTAAAAAAATTACAGCATCGCGGACCTAACAACTCGGGAATCTGGCAAGAGAACGGCATCTGCATGGGAGCTACCCGACTCAGTATTATGGATCTGTCTGATGACGGAAATCAACCGTTCATCACCAGTGATAAATTGGGTGCGCTCGTGTACAACGGAGAGGTTTATAATCACAATGAATTGAGAGCAGAGCTAAAATCAGAGTTCAAAGACATTTCATTCCGGAGTACGTGTGATACCGAAACAGTTTTATATGCGCTGCATATGTGGGGAGCCAAGAAAGCCATTGACAAATTTAACGGAATGTTTGCTTTTGCCTACTTCGATAAACGATCCGGAGATTTATGGCTGGGCAGAGACCGCGCCGGTATCAAACCGCTTTATTATTCAATAACGAATGATGAATTCATATTCGGATCTGAAATAAAAGCCCTATTGGAGCATCCCTCCATAAATCCACGAGCCGATCTGCATGCGCTCACCACCTATATCGTTGAAAAAAGGTTGGACCGCTGGACTCCCTTTGAACAGGTAAAAGAACTGGAGCCCGGATCTCTGCTTTGCCTAAACAGTGGAAAGGTTACTCAGCAATTCTATTTTGATCCCGTTTCGAATCTTGATGTAGACAGAATTCTCCAAAACGGTAAAATTTCCCAGGAAAAGTGGAATAACGCGTTTGAAGAGCTTTTCCCAAGGTGTGTTGAGTCTCACCTGGCCAGTGATGCACCCCTAGCCGTGATGTGCAGCGGTGGCGTGGATTCGAGCCTCATAGCGGCCTATGCCAAAACCTTTGATCGTGATATTGTTGCCTATGTTGCTGATGTGGAGGGCCAAATTCCCAGTGAAAAAGAGCGTGCTCAGCGTATTTGTGATCATTTGGATATCGAATTGCGGGTAGTCCCGGTAAAGAGGGAGGATTTTTTGCGATTATGGCCGCTGTCGGTTTATTACAACGACGAACCTCTCTATTTTAAACAGAATATTGCTCACATGGCGGTGGCTGAAGCAGCTCATAGAGATCATTTTAAAGTGTTGGTGTGTGGCGAAGGTGCTGATGAGCTTTTCGGTGGCTATCACTGGCAAGCAAACACACATCGCATCTGGCAAATAATAAGCCAAAGGAACAGGTGGCTCTCCTACTTGGGTCCGTTTGCAAAGTACATCCGACGATTTACGGCTAGTGGTTCATTTAAAGAGATAGAAAAGCAGAAGAATGAGCCTTTTTTAAGCGTAGAAGGAATACACAGCAGTCGTTTTGATTCTCGTTACTTACCCGTAATAGACGGCGGCAAGCGCGTTATTCGCCAAAGAGATACTTTTAAAAAGCTTGAGCCGATGAAAAATCCAGCAGAGCAGGCATTTCTTACACGTACAATTGAAGACTACTACGTACATATGGGCACGGCACTGAAAAGCAATGATAAAATGAACATGGGCTTTTCAGTTGAGTCCAGAGTTCCATTCCTGGATAAACGGCTGATTGATTTTGCACTTCATCTCCCCTTCAAATCGAAATTTGATAAGGGTATTTCCAAACCGCTGCTAAAAAAATCAGCATCCAAACTGCTTCCTGAAGATTTGATGTATGTCAAAAAAATTGGATTTGGCATTTCTAGAGAAATGACTGAAGATACCAGTTCCATACTTAAAGATGGCCATATTGAAAGAATGTTCAAATGGAGCAGAAAATATCGTGATGAAATTATTGAGACTATCGATAAAGACTCATTCTCTTCATTTCATTTTGTTTGCGCAGAGCTATGGGCTAGAATATTCTTGGGTGGTGAATCACCGGAAAATTTGATAGACGAATTGATAAAGAACAGATAAAAAAACAAAGCATGAATTCCTGGCAAGCAGTATCTATCCATTCGTCGAAAAGAAACATTCGATTTTCCGTACGCGACGACTCCGGGACGTTCTCAAATCTCGATTTTTTGAACTCATTGAAAAAGTCGGACTCCTTTTGCGACTGGTATACCCGTTTTCTCCTTAATATTGGTTTTGATGCATTTTTTTGGGAAAACAGGCCCATCATATCCAGCTCCCTTTCAAAACCGTACGAGTGCAGTGTTGAACGCAGTACTTACTTAGCTGGAAAATCCCCCGATCGACACACTTTTAGCAACTATTTTGATAAAGATAGAGAGGTGGTCAGCTTTAACAACCTGGGTAATGATGCACGTCTGGTTGTTCCTGTGCCAAAAAGTAAAAATGATAAGTTTACACACATTGGTTGCTTTTTACGTGAAGCAGAACGTCATCAAATCCGAACATTTTGGAACACGGTTGCTGATGAAACACTGAAACGGATCAGTGATAATCCCGTATGGCTTAGCACATCGGGGCTGGGAGTTATTTGGCTTCACGCAAGAATTGACTCCTACCCAAAATATTATCAAACTGAGGAGTATAAAACTCCCTGACTTAAATTACCTAAACCCTTTACTGATGAAAAGCATACTTCGTATTATATTCGCTATTATCCTTCCCCCCTTGGGTGTTTTTTTAACCGTGGGAATTCGAGGAGCATTCTGGCTGAATATCCTGTTAACCATATTGGGATTTCTCCCCGGTATTATTCACGCCGTCTGGATTATCGCAAAACACGATCAGTAATATGAATATTGAAAAAAAACTCGCCGTGGTAACCGGCGCCAGCCGTGGTATTGGCCTGGCTATTACAAAAACTTTAACTGAACGGGGAATGCTGATTGCAGGACTGAGCCGAAGTGCTCCCGAAGGATTTTCACATCCAAATTTCCAACATTTTTCCACAGACCTGACGGATGAAGAATCGGTTGAAAAGACAATTCAAAAAATTCATGATTCCTATGCCGGGCCTGTATCAGTACTGGTGAATAATGCCGGAGTGGGTTACCGAAGAAGCATGGAAGAAACACCATCCGATAAATGGCGCTATCTGTTTGATTTGAACGTGCACGGCCTGTTTTATGTCTCAAAACGGCTCATTCCCGAGATGAAAAGGGCTGAAAACGGTCACATTATCAATATTTCGTCTGGCGCCGGTACTAATGGAATTGCCGGCATGAGTGCCTACTGCGGCACCAAGCATGCCGTTGTGGGGATCACAGAATCGATGCACCAGGAACTCAGGGATTTTGGTATAAAAGCAACCTGCCTGTCTCCCGGCTCAGTAGACACTGGATTTTCATCATCCAAAAAAAATAAATTGAAACCTGAAGATCTGGCTAAAGCCGTCTTACATATGATACAGTGCCCAAAAAATTTCCACTACACAGATGTTCAGGTTCGTCCCCTGCAGCCTTAAAAAAGTCTTGTTTAGCTATTTGGATACCTGGGGTGGCAGCACCGTTTCGTAAAGTTTTTCGCCAGCTTCATTGTAAAATTCCAGTCGCTTAGACCGATCGGAGAAATACCTTAGTACACCAAAGCCATATTCTTCGAACGTATGTATGGGTCCGTCCTGTTTTTTCACAAAAGAGCTTTTCGTAGCCGATCCACTTACAATCTGGTAGTATGGGTTACCTCCGTCCTCAAAAGGTATGTACTGCAAACTATGTTCATGCCCCGCAGCAAGTATGATTCCCTTGTGATCGTTAGACGCATTCAAAATGTCATACTTCATTCGGGAATACGTTTTATGAGGAACATCCTGCGGATAACCCCATATTTTTCGGTATGCAACGTAGAGAGAACCACCAACCGGTGGCAAGAAGTGAGTTTTTGATGGAAATTTACCCCCATGTCGTCCATATGTTTCCATGGGGTGATGAGAGCTGATAATGACTTCATTTCCTTTGTTCTCAGACATAAGTCTGTCAAGCTCATTTCGTGCGTTCTCTTTTGCTACATCCTCAGTCTCTGCAACGCCAGGGAGCTGTTTTTCATGTGAATGCAGCCACCATTGGGTATCCAGCACAATGAGATTTAAGTCTGAAATATCGCCCGTTTCATCCTTCATTTGTGTAAGAGTAACCTGGGCGGGTCCAGGTGTTCCGTTATCGGGCAAAAATGTATTTCCCCGGTTCAAATACTCTTCGACAAATTGTTCTTGCCTGTTTATGTAATCCAGACCTTCGTCGCCGGATGATGCCCAATCGTGGTTTCCAGGCATAAAAACAATTTTTCCGGGAAAATCTTTTACCGTTTCAAGTTGAGCAAGTAGTTTCTTTTCCAATTCGGCTCTCGCTTCATGCGTTTTTGGGGGAAGCCCGTCAGGATAAAGATTATCGCCTACAAAGACGATGGCCCCTTCTCTTCCGGTCTCATCGAGCATTCTTTCAAGATTCAGGAGTATTTTCGAACGTGGTTCTAACGAGGCTCCGCCCGCATCACCAACAAGAAATACGCTGTACACGAATTCATCCGGAATTTGCTCTGCCTGAAATGTATCAGTTTGCGATTGGAAGTAGCTATTTTCAGTGACCGCAGACGTACCCGAACAACCGGTAATAATGAAAACAGAAAGTATGAGCAACTGAAGGGAATACTTGATAGAATACCCCGAACTAAACAATTTCATCTGTGAGTTCAATAAGTTTTTTTATTCTCTTTACGAAGTATTTTAACAACCCTCTGCTGAGATAAATTCGATCCTCCAAGAGGTCAAAAAAGTCAAGCTGGTCTATCCTCAGAAAAAAACAATCCGTTCTGCATGTAGCGGTCATCAGCCGGTCGCTCTCGTTAAAAAAGCCCCATACACCCATCGCTTCAGGAGCTTCAAAATTACGTTTCCTTCTGTCTGAACGCATGAGCTCTACAACTCCGTCTACAAGCAGGTACATATGCTGTGAATTATCCCCTTTTTTAAATAGATGCTCATCTTCTTTAAGAGAATACGTCTCAGTGATACCGGCAATATGCACGAGCTGCTCGGATGGTATATCTGAAAACAGCTCTATGGATTGTAAAAAAATGACGCGTTCGATAATCGTATTCATTGCCAGTCTTTAATTTTTTCTTTTGCTGTTGCGTTGCTCAACCATCAGTGCTGTCTCTTTAATCAGAGAGTCATCCGATTTTGCGGCAAGTTCAACCTCCTGCTGCAAATATGCAGGACAAACGGGAGAAACACTGTAAATAGCACAGATTTTCAACCATTTATCGCGTCCGTCTATCAATTGCTTAAGTCCCTGATCATACGAAAGCTTTTCGATGTCAAAAATCTCAGAACCTTTACGCATTTTTTTGATGTCATCTATGGTATCTACAATTGGAAAAACGTAGTTGAGATCTTCGGCAGATAACAGGTTATCTAAAAACTCAACAGAAGCAGATTTTCTGTCTTTTGACAGACTGTTATATGCCAGGTAGGAGCTGTACATATCTTTCTGATCATAGATTAAACCGAGGAGCCTGAAGATACGCTCCACGGTTTGATTCATTTTTTCGGTAAGAGCACGAAGCAAAATGCGATTTGGATGATTTTGAGGCTGAATGACTTTTACAGCCATCAAATTAAAAAAGTTTTCAGACTCAGTTCTGATGCATTTCCGAACAGGTTTCAGATCAATTTCCAGCTGATTATATTTTCTCTTGAGCCGGCTCAGTGTTTTTATGACGTGATAACGTAGATCGGGTTCATCAACCTCCAGCATGTCCATCAAATGCTTAACAGACTGCTCTACAGGCTGATAATAAAAAATTCCGGGAATCTGTTTACGTATTTCATGATCGAGGTCGCGCTCAAAAAATTTTGTTTTATAAAGGGCTAAATAATCGGGACCATACGAAGCAAGCGTTTTTCTGATCTCGACCGTGTACGATTTATCGTTTAATTTTTGAATAAGGTCTGGAATCAGACGATCAATTTTCTGCTCGGAAATACTGTGAATTGCTTTTCTCACAACCGTTTTATGATGATCTTTCAGGAGCACCTTTAAGTATTTTGCTGCCAGACTCTTATCCACTGCAAATGCAAGCGAGTCGGCCATTAACGCTCTGATAACAACATCATCATTTGAAGTACTCTCTTGTAACAATTCATCACAAATACCGGTATGTAAATTATCAATCCCTCTCTTTTTGGTTGCGCAATCTAAAGCAGCTGAGGCATCCATTCGGTTTTCCCCCTGCTTGTATTTTTCAATGACCTCAACAGAAGAATCCCGGAAACGCTGCCCCAAATAATAAATAGCTTCAACGCGAATGTCGGGTTCAATATCGCGCAGAAGGCTTTCTACTTCGTCTATGTAATCTTCTGATTTTACAGTTTGAAGTAACTGAAGCGCTCTGAGTCTGATTTCAGGCTCCTGGTGATCCAGAAGATCGATTAACGTGTCAGAAATTAGAGCTACGTCGCTTTCCTTAAGAAAAATGAGGGTATGCAGAACCTGGTTATTGTTATCGCTATGAAGAGATTCACAAATCAGTTTTCGCACGGAGGATTCATTTAAATTCAGTTCAATACTATCTGTATCAATCAGAGATTTCTGAAGTGAATTTCTAAATGTATTTACATACTCTTTTTTTGCCCTGTAGCCAAGCCAGATCCAGGCAACAATTGTAGCCAACAAGAGATACGTTACCAGGAGTACGGTGTTTGCCACCAGCAAAAGAGAAACCATCAAAATTAAACCTGCCACGCCGCGGGCAAAACGATCCAGGAAAAGATCTATAAATACTTTCGTACGCTCTTTTACATTTTGCGAAAGGGGTAAAAACAGGAGCTCCCTGCCTGTTTTGTCAATCGAATATCGGGTAGAACCATCCACACCATTTAAGATTATGACGGATGCCAGAACCGGTTCAATTGCCATTAATATGGCACCTAAAAACATTCCTGCAGGCCTTGTAAGCACGGCACCGGTTAACCCGAATTTTTTTATAATACCTGAAGAAAACAGTACCTGGATTAAAAAAGACCCAAGACTGATGCCTGCGTAGAATGTCCCCATAAATGCCGTAAGATCTTCGGTAAGCGGATAGGCAGCGTGCGAAAGTACTTTAAACTGGTAATCAGTAAATGTAGTAGAAAGAGTTGTGAGTACAATAATTCCCGCGATAATGATCTGGTATTTTGATGTAAATACACTTCTGGCAACTTCAAGTCCGGAAAAACTCTTTTTCTGATCCAGTTTCTCATTTTCCGGAGATGACGGCTCTGATTCCGGCAGAAACCACATCATCCCCATGGCGAGCACTATAAGCCCCACACATATATAGAGCAGGTCTTGAGTAGCGATAGCGGTTGTAGAGACAATTTGGCTCGAAGCTTCACTGCCGGCAATAGAGCCAAGAATTGCGCTTAGCGTTAAGAAAGAAAACAGTCTCTTCGACTGGCCTACATTAAAGAGGTTATTTGCTAAGATCCAGTAGAGAGATATCACCAGGATGCCAAAAATCCCTACCCATATATAGAAAAACATATAGACAATGGGTGTATCAAAGTAGAAGAGCCATCGAATAACAAGAAGATTTAAGGCCAGAAATCCGAGCGATCCAACGATCACGGATCTGATGTTATATTTCGACAGAATGTCTGAAACGAAATAGGTTACCGGCAGAGACACAAGCGCCAATATTATATACACCAGCGGCAGCTGGTCGGGGCCTGTTTCAACAAGAAAAAGGCTGTCGCGAGCCGGCTTCAGAAAGTAGAGGATAACCATCAACAAAAAATGCAGGGCAAACATAATCCCTGCACTCTTCCACTCCCCTTCCCTGATATCGTAAAATATGTTCAGCAGTTTTTTCAACACACACTATAATCTGGTTTCAAAATATAGTGTGATGTTCTAAATGGGTGAAGAAGGTGTCTCATATTCCGTTTTCTTATTAAATTCCCGGCCCGCATAAAGTACAAGCATAATCCAGATAACCATAATAAGCAGTGTTGCAACAGTTAGCCACTGCACATTCTCTAGCCCTACCCACGCAGCCACTGCTAAATTAAGAATTACGGCCAAAACCTTGGCAAATCTCTGTACGAACATATCGATAAAAGCCTTTGCTTTGTACTTAACATCCCTAATGGTGGGCGTGTAGAGCGCTTCTTTGGCCGACTGATTGATTGAGTAGTTCAGGCTGTTATCACTCACTGACATGATCGTTGCAAAAATCAAAATGGGTGAAAACAAAAATCCTATCGATCCAAACGTAATTGCAACAGGCAGAAACAGCAGCGCAACTCCAACGCCAAATCGTTTCATCACGTAACTGGTAAAAAATAGCTGTATAATTAAAGAAATAATGCTGGTCACCTGTCCCACAATTCCAAAGTAGGCATCTTTCTCAACGTCGCCCGAAATGGAAGCTGCGATGGTTGCAGAAAGCTGAAAGTCAACAATATTCGATACTATTTCGTACAGTCCAAGTATACCCACTATGGCCAGCAGATACTTTGATCGGGTCACAATACGGGCTCCTTCAAACATCACGTTGCACTGCCGACCATCCGCACAAGGTTTTTGCAACTCTTTGGACTCGCTCTCGGTGCGTTGGTTTACAATATATCCGATACCTGCAATGATAATCATTGGCGCAATACAAGCGATCAATAATGTAGAGCGGCCAACATCCCCAACCAGCCCTACAACAATAGATGAGCCAACGATACCGCCAATAATTCCACCCAGTCCCACCAATCCATACGTTCGTTTTGCTTGTTCTGACGTAAAAAGGTCATTTGAAAAAGCCCAGAAAAAAGTAACCATCGCAGAGTTAAAAATGTCTCCGAGAACATAAAACGACCAGGCTGTATATGAACCCGGATCACGAATAAAGAAGGAAAAAATGATGAAAAGGCCTGAAAACAACGTGCATAGAAATAAATTCAGCTGTTGTCGCTTTAACTTTCTGGACAGAAAGGTGAACAATATTACAAACCCATAAACAACGATCATGTTGAGAACTTTGGCGAGCTGTTCGACCTCTGCGCCCGCAAATGTGGTTCCCAGAAACGCCAGTGGTGATTCCTGGTATAAATTCACCAGAAGGCCTCGTTTCATCGGTTTTAGCACCCAAAAAACAGAGATTACGAGAAAGAAAAAGAACGACATCATCAACACATCCGGCCACTCTCTTCTCTTTACGTCGAAGAAATTAGTTTTGATGTATTCAAATGGCGATTTTTTTGTCATTACTACTCTTCCCGCTCAATTCCGGCAACACGTATCCCGAATTTATCGTCAGCGATATACACATTCACATATTTTTCGGGAATCTTACTTTCACTCCTCACCGTAATAATTTCAATTTTCACAACATTCTCATCAGAATTGAATTGTTGGAAGTTTATTGAAGGTTTTTCGACCGACAAATTGTGCTGCATAACCTTTCCATCTATGGAAACAGTGTATCTATACTTTGTCTCCGCTGAAGAAAAGAGATCGTAATCCACGCCCAAATCGTTAAAATTTAACGTAATGCCGTTCTGGTTTTTTTCAACTTCAAATTTATCCAGCGGGCTTATTTTACTGAACCAGTATTTGCCGATTCTGTCTCGCCGTTCAATAAGAGTCTGCACAAGGTAATCTTCTGCATTTAAATTGCTCAATTCACCCGTCTCAACTATGGCGCGGATATCATCATTCCGAAAACTCATCACAAGTTTGGCGCCCCAGTATGCATCCCTGAGCGTCATATTCTCAAATGCAGGCATCGGATGTGCCGAAACCCATCTTCCGGGTCTTAAGATTTCCGTCCGGAAATACCCAACTGATGGATGCGGAATAAACTCTTCAGGATCCACCTCTTCCCATGGTTTTACATATAAACCCAGTGTTACTGCCGAGAGCGCCATATATCGCGGGTCAATGAGGTACGCCTGGCCATATATAGGTTGATGTATTCCCGTACCGTTCGCGCCCAGAGTATTTCCAAAATCCTGTACGAGATGCCTGATAAATCCACCATCGGTATAAACAGACATCGTATTTGCATCGCGTCTGTCAGTATCGTTCAGCCAGGAGCTAATGACTCTCATTCCCCGAAGTTCACGACGGTGTTCATGCTTTACCCTATCGTTGGGATCATCTTTTCGGGTTCCTTTAAAATCCCAGGGGCCCACCGGGATTCCATCTACGAACTTACTAGCCAAAGCTCTGCGTGTTCCATCCCCATTTCTGGCAGCGACCCTTATTATCTGGCGGTAATCTTCCATTGTCATTTGGCGCTCTACACCATTCTCTTCCACCATCACACCGTCGTTAATCCTCACTTTATCGGGGTTAAAGTTAACAATAGTGGATTCCGGTACGTAATACCCCGCAGCGTAAAATATTTTTGTACCAATCACCTCTGCTGAGGTTGTTAGCTCTGGATAGTTCGGACCATCAAATTTTATCAGAAACCGGTTACCGTTCTCATCTTCCATAAAAAACCCGGGATTAGCCCCCGACAATTTAGCTGAAAATATACTCCAGTAGCCTGATGTGTCTGGTTGAACCGTATTTGGTCCTATTGCCAGTTCTTCGGTGGTCATGGGTTTATAGAAGTGCCTGTATGTGTACCAGCTCGATTCAGGTGGCTCATCCAGTACATTGATATTATCGGCCTGTTTTGCAGTATTGAGCCCGAGGCCTTTACCGGCGGCTCGAAAAACCCGGTTCAGATCCAAAGGTTTTTCAAGCTGGTGAAAAATGGTATTCTCAATTCGATCCCAGTACTGATAGGATTCTGCCTCATCAGGCATTTCGATCCTGGATGTATCCGGGTCGAATGTTTTTACCGGACCCAGCGTATATGGCTTGGTGCTGCTGCATGAACTGAATATCATCAGCACAGCCAACAGAAGTGCAGCGCTATTCGTATTTTTGATATTTTTTTTATTGAGTATCAACGCTGCGTCAAAAATTTGGTGAGATTACAAGGATAAATCGGGATGTTTCGCGACTAAATGCAAATTCGGAGCGCAAAGCAAACCCTTTTGATGAGATTAAATGGAAACCAAACCCGTAGCTGGCATTAAAATTTTTAATGCTAATATCTGAGTACTCATTAAAAACCTGACCTTCATCCACAAACAGCACAACGTCGGCAAAACTCCAGATCGGATATCTGTACTCGGCTGTAATTAGGAGAGAACCGGCGTCTCGGAACCGGTCGACACGAAACCCTCTTAGATTATCTTCATTACCTAAAGACGGGAGTTCGAAGAAAGGAATGTTTTTACCTCCCAAGGGTTCAGCTTTTTGGAGCTTAGCCTTCAGTCCCAGCCGCCGGGAGTTGGGCAGAAAGAAAAGTGGGATAAATTGATTAAGCTCAAGACTGTATTTCAAGAAATGTGATTCACGATTTACAAGTGAAGTTCCCACAGTAAAATCCGTGATTACTCGCGTACCAACATTAACGCGAGGACTGCCTCTTGCACCGTTCCAAACAAAACGTCCACCGGATTTTACCAGCGATGTGGTTCCAAAGAGCTCTCGCGGAAATGGCTGAAATATATCATCATCGTCATCCTCTTCTTCCTCTTCCTCATAAAGCTCTTCTTCCTCTTCACTTTCTGTTATTCTCTTCCTCACATAGCTGCTGTACACTTGAAACTGGAGTCGATCTGTGATTTTGTAATCGTACTCAAAACCGGCTTCAAGGTCTTCACGATCAAAATAACTACGGTCAGAAAGGGTCGTGTTGTTACCAAGAAAAAGCGACCTCTCGGGAGTATTGGCGTAGGTAGCATCAATTTTCAGAGTTCCTTTGTCCGAAATAAAGCTATCTACAGTATATTCAAAATCGAAATCGTTATAGCTGCTTGACCCAAATAGAGCTTCAAATCTTAGATTATGTTCCGGATGAAACAGATTACGGTGAAAAAGTAGCAGACCGTAAGAATAACCGGTTTCACCTCCCAATTCAAAAAGCGGAAATACCCCAAAGTCTCCACGGATTCCTTCAAAAAGCCGCGGTGCCACCATCTCTGCTTTTTTAATACCATAACTCACTGGCCGGGTAACAGCGTGAACGAGATAAGAGGGTAATGCCAGAATGTGCCCCCCAACTGTTCTCTTCGATTCATATTGTTCTTGCAGAACCGGCTCCAGGTTTGTTTTTGTGGACTTTGTAGAGTCTTGATTGGAGACCTGCCCGTAGGAAATGAGCGGAAACAAAACGACAAAAAGTGTGCAGAAAAATATATGTTTAGCCGTATCAGTCAACTTAATTTCTGTAGCATTTAGGAATTTTGGAACTCCTGTATTTTATCTTTGAAAACTATTCTAAACCTATGGGTCCACAACGTATCCGAATAACAAAAGTGTAAGGATTACGAGCGCAGCAAGGATTTTCGAATATGAAATAACTTTTAAAATATCCTTTCAAAATGAAAAGAGTATGAGCCATTTGTCGGAACCCGGAATCGTTGATCTGCTAAATCTTTTTTGCGATTGCATAAATTCCATTCCCCTTGGTATTCTTTGTGTAAAGATCTATACAATTCATTAAAAGACCGAAGGGAAGTACCAGCGGATAATAAAATATCAAGATTAAGGCAGCAATCATTCCAAATTTAGTAAATAGAATCATCGGCCATTTTACTGTCAAAATCCATGAGAGGCGTCCCCACCGGCCATAGGTATAGTGCGTTTTTACAGGAAGCAGGTCGGCTTCCATTAATTTCTTTTCAATATCTTCTTTTGAGTAGCCGGTTCTGGCGTGTTCACCCACAAATGTATCATCTTCATCGGCATCTTCCTCTGAGTAGTGCGATGGGGAGTGCATGAGGAACAGTCCTCCCTCCCTCAATGTATGGCTCAGGTTCTTGATCACCCTCTCATCCTCTTCAATATGCTCCAGTACGTCAATACAGATGATAAAATCATATAGCTTTTCAGATGAAAAGGTGAGTAAATCTGCCTCCTCAAAAGAAATTTTTCCTTTTTCAATATCCTTCTCAAAAAAATGTTGATTATCACTCAGATATTGGGTCTTTACATCAACAGAATCGATCTTCACCTTACTGAACGTATCGAGTAAATATCGATCATACTGACCGAAACCGCTCCCCGCATCCAGGAGGTACCATTCTCCCATTTTGTTCATTTTTGATGCGTGCTTTTTTAGAACCCGCCGAATATGCCAGCTTCTTAAAAAGAATAGATCCAGTAAGAAATAGAAAAACCTTCTCAGCCTTTTTGAGTTGCGAATAATCGAAGCAAAAGAGTCTTTAACAGGATCGTAGGCTATTTTACTCATAATCCTACGGTCTCTCCGATCGTGGGTTTTTGTGTCTCCAGCTGGCCTTTATTAATCATTTCTCCCAGAAAGCCAATCGAGAAAAACTGAACTCCTACCATGATTAGCAATATTCCCAAAAATAGAAGTGGCCTGTTCGCCAGGGGTTCACCCAGAAATAGTTTTAGATAGGCTAAATATGTACTGATTCCCGAACCCAATACCAGGAATAGTACACCAAACAAGCCAAAAAAGTGCATTGGCTGACGCATATACCTGTTCACAAATAACAGGGTTACCAGATCAAGAAAACCATTCAGAAAACGGGATACCCCAAATTTTGTTTTTCCGTGTTTTCTGGGGTGGTGTGTTACAACCTTCTCCTTTATGTTGCCAAATCCTTTCCATTTTGCAAGCAGCGGTACATAACGGTGCATCTCGCCATACAGATAGATATGATCAATCACTTCTCTGCGATAAGCCTTCAGACCGCAGTTAAAATCGTGCAGCTTAATTCCTGTTGTAAGACGGGTTACAGCGTTAAAAAAACGAGAGGGAATGGTTTTGGAAATTGGATCATGGCGAACTTTCTTCCAGCCACTCACCAGATCAGCTCCTTCATCCAGCATATTTATTAGCGCGGGTATCTCTTTTGGATCGTCTTGAAGATCGGCATCCATTGTTACCACATAACGACCTTTTGCGGCGTCGAAACCCGCCTGAAGTGCATCACTCTTCCCACGATTACGACGAAAACGAATTCCTTTTACAAAATCATACGATTTGTGCAGTCCTAAAATTGTATCCCATGAAGCATCATCAGAGCCGTCGTCTACAAAAATAATCTCAAACGAGTAACCACTCAGCACCTCGTGGATGCTTTTTGTAAGCTCTTGAAGTGAGTTCTCTTCATTCAAAAGCGGCACCACAACGCTTATGGCCATTCCTGATTCGGTTTCTGTTTTATTTATATCTGTTTTTTTAGTCGGCAATGCCTTGCAACTTCATTAAATTTATATGAACATATACAACTGCTTCGGAGAAAGAAAATAATAGATTTGTACACCATGAAGAAACTGTATTATTCAATAGGAGAAGTTAGTGAAATTACATCTGTTGAGCCTCATGTATTGAGATACTGGGAAACAATTTTTAAAGATCTGAGCCCCAGGAAGAATAAAGGGGGAAACCGCACATATCGCGAGCAAGACCTCACATTGATCCTGAAGCTGAAAGAACTAATACAGGATAAAAAATATAGCACAGCGGGTGCAAAAAAGCTTATAGAGGAGGGTTCAGATACAGGCCCCGAGGAAAATCAACAGCCCGAAATCCCGTTTGAGACAAAAAAAGATTTAAAAGAGATCCGTCATTTTCTCAAGAAACTTCGAGAAAAATTATAGGCTGTTTGTTATTTGTTTATTAGAAAACCATACCATAAACAAGTAAAGCAGCTCAGCACAAATCAAAATGGCAACCCCAACCAGATGAAGTACCTGAAACACACCCATCATACCAAGTCTTTCCATACCAACCCCGATAATCATTTGTGAAATTATCAAAAGAGCAATGATGATTGAGAGCCTGTTCAAACGTTTTGACACGAGCTGCACCCGACTCTGATAAACAAGATATCCGCCCAGAGCTACAAGCGCCCATGAAAAACTTCTGTGCACGGCATAGAGACCATCTAAAGATTCAATCCACCGGCTGCGGGGCAACTCAAGTACATTTTTTGCGACATCAACAGCTTCGCGAACCTGTGTTCCAAGTACCATTTGTACAAGTGTAATAATCAACAGAATGCCAGACACGATAAGCAGCTGTTTTTTGACTTTCGGCTGCAGTGTTAGCGTAATTCTGTCACGCAGTGACCGAAAAGTTGCATAAAACAGTGTCGCAAGCAGAGCCATGGCAATAATCATGTGAATAGTTATCATTCCTGCACTCAGGCCCGAGCGTACAACCTGACCACCTAGCCATCCCTGAAACAGAACCATAACGAACGCCAGTCCGGAAAAATAGGTAATCACCCTGTCCGTTTTTCTGTATTTGAAGGATGCTGCAAACGTAAGAGTGATCAAAAATCCTATTAATACACCAACAAGCCTGTTGATATATTCGAGCCAGGTATGCAGCGGGTTAAACAAAGATGCATCATACTGTGCGGGCAGCTCTGCCACGGTGGTTGGAGGAATCCACATACCAAAACATTGCGGCCAGTCCGGACAACCAAGCCCTGCCCCGGCTGCTCTCACGAGTCCGCCCACAAAAATTAGTACAACCGTAGCAATAACCGTTGTAATTGCCGTCTTTTGATAGAAATTTAGTTTCATTCCTTATTCACATTAATTTTGCATTCTGTTGGCACTCAAAAAGTCATCGTACCAATTGTAAATTTACCCCTAACCACTCATCATTGCACCGCGCCAGGGAATTTACTGCCGCAGTTTGAAGTAGATATTAAGGTAACATATCAATCTTAAAATGATTAATTTTAGGGCTGATTTTGTGAAAATACGTACATGGACAGAACCAACTCCGCAGACATATCATTTAAAAATTTTTCAGAGCTTGTAAGTACATTTTATGAGCTTACAAAACCGGGCATCACGCTGTCTGTTGTGGCCAGTATGCTTATCGGGTTTTTAATGGGGTCTGCGGGAAATGTAGACCTGTTTTTGATGTTTCATGCTACGCTCGGCACCTATTTGATTGCGGCGGGTACATCGGCTCACAATATGTTTTTGGAAAGAAACCTGGATGGATTGATGCGCCGGACCAGTAAGCGCCCCCTTCCGGCCTATAAAATAACTCCCCGGCAGAGCTTTATTTTTTCCATGTCTCTCATTTTAGCAGGCCTGGTTTACCTCATCAGTATGGTGAACTGGGTGGCCGGAACGGTTTCATTGGCAACTACCATCATCTATCTGCTCGCCTACACTCCACTCAAACGAATATCTGCTCTTAATGTATTTGTGGGAGCTATTCCGGGTGCACTACCGGTGGTTGGTGGATGGGCAGCGACTAGCGGCACTGTTTTTGAACACGGAATGTGGATTTTGTTTGGAATCATCTACTGCTGGCAGATTCCTCACGTGATGGCAATCGCCTGGGTTTGCAAAGAGGATTACGAGCATGCCGGTTTTAAGATGCTGCCTAAAAACGATCCTAAAGGGATCAAAGCCTCACTATGGATTATTATTCCACTCATTTTGCTATTTCCAAGCGTTTACAAGCTGTACGTTATGGAGCTGGTAGACTGGCTCTACCTTGCAGGTGCACTCATGACCACCATAGGATTTTTCTACTATGGGGTACGCTTTGTAATTTCACGGAATGTACCAACTGCAAAGGGTCTCATGTTTTCATCCTTTGTTTACCTGCCGCTCATCTGGATCTTTATATTCCTGGACTGGATTATTTTATAATCATCATTCAACCCCTGTGAATTCCATCAGGCCATATCTTAAGCCGGCTTCAATATTCATGAAACACATATCCCATAACCGGTAATTTGGTGGCTAAACTAAAGCTTGATTTACACGACATCTATAATAAAGGAGATCTGATAGACCGGGAGCTCAATAGTATTATTGATGAAGCCATTGAAAAGCGCATAAAAACCGTCGAAATTATTCCAGGTAAGGGATCCGGACAACTAAAAAAAAGAGTGCTGAAATTCCTGGATCAGAAACATATCAAGCAAAAATACCACCGAATTGATAAAGATCGCGATAATTTTGGCAGGCTTTTCGTTTACTTTAAGTTCTGAAACCCCAAGCTGATCAGTACTTTACGATATTCCTTGATGAACAGCGACTACAAAGCTTAGGAAAGGGGTGGAAATTTGTTGGGGTTTGCCTCGCTCATCATACCGTAAACTGTTTCCAGAATATCTTCTGCGTTGGGTTTCGAAAAATAATCTCCGTCTGATGCATATGCGGGCCTGTGAGGCTTAGAAGTAAGACACTTCGGTTCACTATCAAGGAAGTAATACCCTTTGTTTTTATCGATCACATGGTGCATCATATAGGCAGTAGCCCCGCCCGGTACATCCTCATCCACAAAAAGAATACGATTGGTTTTCTTCAACGATTCCAGGATGATGTTATCACGATCAAACGGTAATAGGGTTCTTACATCAATCAGCTCCGCAGAAATCCCAAGCTCAATAAGTTCAGGCAATGTGGATTCCACAATATTTAGTGTTGAGCCGTACGATACGATGGTAAGATCGCTACCCTCATTGATAATCTTGGGCACTCCCAGCGGCACAGTAAATTCTCCCAGGTTTGATGGGCGCTTCTCTTTCTTCCTGTATGCATTCAATGGCTCAATTACCAGTGCCGGATCATCTCCCTGTAGCAGGGTGTTATAAAAGCCGGCCGCATCCGTTAGGTTTCTTGGAACGCATACGTGAATTCCTCTCAGCCCATGCACAATCATTCCCATTGGAGAGCCCGCATGCCATATTCCCTCAAGCCTGTGCCCTCTTGTGCGCACGATGAGTGGATAGGCCTGCCCGCCTTTGGTTCTGTACCTCAGCGTGGCAACATCATCACTCAGCGACTGAAAACAGTACATTAAATAGTCGAGATACTGAATCTCCGCAATGGGGCGTAATCCTCTTAAGGACATTCCAATTCCCTGGCCCAAAATGGTTGCTTCGCGGATGCCGGTATCGCTCACCCGTAACTTGCCATATTTTTCCTGCATTCCCTCCAGCCCCAGGTTTACATCACCTAATTGGCCAACATCTTCACCAAATACAACCGTGTTGGGGTATTTTGAAAAAAGTGCGTCAAAGTTATCCCTCAGGACAACACGGCCATCGACTTTTTCAGCCTGCTCGTCATATTCCGGCTCTGCTTCCTCAATCCGCAGGGGTGTAAATGGAGATTCGCTGTATAGGTGGGAATTGTATCGATCACGATTATTTTGATTCTGTGTATCGAGCCACTCCAAAAGCTCATCTTTGGCAGGGGATGATTTTCCGCGAAGATGGATAGCAATTTTTCGGGCAACAGACATCACCTCTCGACGAATCATGCGGGATATTCGGCTCAGCTTGGTCTGATACTCTTTTATTTTCTCATTCTCAGGATGAGCTTTAACAACTCTTTTCAGGATTTCAACAAGTTCATTCTTTTCTGAAATAATAGGCTCCTGAAACGCTTTCCAAGCCTTCTTCTGTTCAGAAATCACTTCTTCACGTGCCTCCTTTTCAATTTCATCGAGCTCATCGGGCTCAACAATATCCTGGTCAAGTATCCACTGACGGAATTTCTGGTTACAGCAGTGGCTTTCTTCCCATTCCAATCGTTTATCACTCTTGTATCGCTCATGCGAACCGGATGTAGAGTGTCCCTGCGGCTGTGTTACTTCTTCAACATGAATAACAACGGGTACGTGTTCTTCACGTGCAATACGTGCAGCTTCACTGTAAACCGTGTTGAGCTCTTCATAGTCCCACGCTTTTGCGGTAAGAATTTCAAATCCCGGTTGATTTTTCGTTCTTTTGAAACCACGCAAAACTTTAGAAATACTTTCTTTCGTTGTTTGGTGTTTTTTAGATACAGAAATTCCATATCCATCATCCCAAACTGAAACAATCATAGGTACCTGGAGGACGCCCGCAGCGTTCAGTGTCTCCCAAAAAATTCCTTCCGATGTGCTTGCATCACCAATTGTACCCCACGCTACTTCATTACCATTTACTGAAAAATCTGTGGCATCTTTTAACTCCTCAACGTTGCGGTACATTTTTGATGCCTGTGCTAATCCCAGAAGTCGAGGCATCTGACCCGCTGTGGGAGAAACATCGGCAGATGTGTTCTTCGATTCTGTCTGCTTCTTCCAGGTACCATCTTCATTTATCAGCCGGCTTGCAAAATGTGAGTTCATCTGCCTTCCTGCGGAATTGGGGTCGGCCTCAACGTCTGTGTTTGCATATACCTGGGCAAAAAATTCCTGTATCGTCAATTGGCCAATGGCCATCATAAATGTTTGATCACGATAATAACCGGAACGGAAATCACCATTATCAAAAAATTTTGCCATTACCAGCTGCGGCAGCTCTTTACCATCACCAAATATGCCAAATTTAGCCTTACCAGTAAGTACCTCCTTGCGCCCCAATAACGACATCTCCCTGCTTATGCGGGCAAGCCGATAATCTTCCAGAATGTCTTTAACCTCACTTTCGGAGAGTGATATTTCTGTAGCTTCTTTCACTGGCATGGTATATATCAATCCAAATTAATTTTTTTGACGGAATAAACCCGGCAGATGTTGCCGGGTTTTCCTGCTCTGTGGTCGGCCAAACAATAATAAGAGGTTGAGTTCTATTTACAAAACATCGTATCAGAGTTTTATGCACTAAAACATTTTGACAAAACAGAAATTTTCCGCCAATTGTTTAACACATTCCAAACTTTCTCCTCTTTTACTTAAAACAGCTGGATACTGTTATTTTGAAAAACCGCCTTTTGTCATATTTATGGGATCAAGCGCGTTTCTCAGCTCCTCTTCCGGTATATCGGTCATCTCCATTGCAACATCGAGAACTGCTCGATTTTCGGCATATGCTCTTTTTGCAATTTTAGCGGCTTTATCATAGCCAATTAACGGATTCAGAGCCGTTACAAGTATTGGGTTTTTACCAACCATTTTGTCAATTTCTTCTCTGCGGGCAACCAGTACACTCACTGAATTATCTGCAAAATTTCTGGCTGCATTCGCGAGCACTTCTATCGACTGCAATACATTATGGGCAACGACCGGCAGCATAACATTTAGTTCAAAATTTCCGGCTTGTCCGCCAATAGTTACGGTAGCATCATTACCAATTACCTGGGCGCAAACCATTGTAAGTGATTCCTCAATTACAGGGTTTACCTTCCCGGGCATAATTGATGAACCCGGCTGCAGTGCTTTCAATTGCAACTCTCCAATACCACTATTTGGCCCTGAGTTCATCCATCTGAAGTCGTTACCGATTTTCATCAGGCCTACAGCGATCGTTTTTAATTGCCCCGAAAGCTCAACGGGCGCATCTACTGTAGCCTGGGCCTCAAAATGATTGTCGGCCTCACGAAATTTGATTTCTGTACCTTCCGAGATTTCCCTCGCAAATCGCTTTCCGAAATCTTTGTGGGTATTTATTCCTGTACCAACGGCAGTACCGCCCTGCGGCAATTCCGTGAGTCGTTTCATCGCCGACTCCAACCTTTCAACGCCAAGATCGACCTGACGTGCATATCCCCCAAACTCCTGCTCTATTGTTATGGGCATGGCGTCCATCAGGTGAGTACGACCTGTTTTAACAACATCTTTAAGCTCTTCACCTTTTTTTCTGAGTGCTTTGGAAAGATGTTTCAAAGCAGGTATCAATTTCTGCTGAACCGATAGTGCCGCAGCCACACGGATTGTTGTTGGAATCACATCATTGGAACTTTGGCCAAAGTTCACATGATCGTTGGGGTGAATGGTAACATCCGTATTTTCTTTAAGTTCATTCGCCCTTTTAGAGATAATTTCATTGGCATTCATATTTGTAGAAGTACCCGACCCTGTTTGAAAAATGTCAAGAACAAAGTCGTCATCAAATTTATTCTCTATAATTTCTTTTGATGCTTTTTGTATCGCGATCGATACATCCTTATCAAGCAATCCAAGCTCACTGTTTACTTTGGCTGCTGAAAATTTCACCCTTCCGAGTGCAGAAATAAAGGATGAGCTGAACCGAATACCACTGACGTCGAAATTTTCGAAAGCGCGCTGGGTTTGAGCGCCATAATATGCGTCTTTAGGTACTTTAACTTCTCCCATAGAGTCTTTTTCAATGCGGAATTCTGGCATAATAGTCACTTAATTTTTCATTTTTATAATATGTAACCAGCCTTGAACAGATATATGTGTGCCGGTTTCTTTATGAAGCGATATTTGTGATTTTTTTGTAAAATACCGCTCTTATAAGGTAGGATTTTTGAGGCAAAAACTGAAAAACAGAGGGAGGATCAGCTCAGTTTTTTACTATACATTCTATAGCGTTTATCGAGCTCACCGCCTATGCGCTCTGCAACCCGAATCATATTTATGTTGTTCTCGAGAATCCAGCCTACTTCAGAAGAATCAACACCATGCTTTAATCCATTTTCAATTGCTTCGCGATGCAGCAGAACATCAATTCCGCGTCCACGATACTCAGGCAGTACTCCCATCAGGGCTGTGCGAACTTTATTAATATTTTTCTTATTCCACAGCACTTTAAAAATCCCGAACGGAAAAAGCTTACCGTTCATATCCCGAAATATCTGGTTATAGTCGGGAAGTGCAATCGAAAACCCAACGGGTTTCCCGTCAATTTCTGCAACATGCGCAAATTTCGTATCGATAATAGACTTAAGATCTTTAGCAAGAACTTCAAACTCTTCGGTTGAAAGAGGAATATAACCCCAGTTATCTTTCCAGGCGCTGTTGAACAGTTCTCTGATAATTTTTATCTCCCGGTCCATTTTTTTCAGGTTAATTTCCCGAATATGGATTCCCGGCAATCTTTTTTTTACGATATCAACAGCCCGGTTTGCTCTCTCTCTATCCACATTCTGCTGGGTAACGTGGTAAGCTAAAAGATCCATCTCCTTATCATAACCACATTTTTTTATCAGCTCATCGTAATATGGTTTGTGATAGGGCATTAAAATTGCCGGATATTTGTCAAACCCCTCAACGAGAATCCCTATTTCGTCCATCATACCAGGGTTAGATGGACCCATAATTTTTTTTACACCACGCTCCTGCAGCCATCCTTCGGCAACTTTAAAGAGAAGGTCTACCGTATTCTGATTATTATCGCACTCAAAAAATCCAAAAAAACCGGTTTCTTCATTATGATATTTATTAAACCTGTGGTCGATAATTGCGGCGATTCTACCCACAAGCTTTCCATTAAAATGGGCCAAAAACATGGCCATTTCTGCATTGTTGAAGAATGGATTTTTATTTTTATTGACTAGTTTTTTTTGCTCCATCTTGAGTGGAGCCACCCAGTAAGTATCGTTTTTGTAATGCTGATAGGGAAAGTTTATGAACTCTTTAATCTCTTTCTTTGATGTTACGTACGTGATCTTATGGGTGTTTGTGCTCATAACATCAAAGAATTAAGGTTAGCCTGCAAGGTTGCTCAGAGATCGTCCATTTTCGTCGATAATACCGTGCTTTATACCAACCTTTCTGAAAATTTCAAGTATTTTATCGAGGTGCTCATCCGTGTGAGTAGCCATATAGCTCGTGCGGACCAATGCTTGTCCCTGCGGCACAGCGGGTGGTACTACAGCGTTTACGTAAACTCCTTCCTCAAAAAGATCTTTCCAGAAATGAAAACAGTCGTACATTTCACCAATAACAACGGGTATAATGGGTGTCTGACTGTTCCATACGTTGAATCCCATATTCTTGAGCTCTTTCCTCATGTAGCTTGAAATCTCATCAAGCCGGGTGAGCCTCCAAGTCTCTTCCTGCAAAATTTCCAGGGATTTCAACACCGTGGCAACGTTTGCAGGCGGCATACTGGCACTAAAAATATGCGCCGGTGACTTATGACGGATGTAGTCAATTACTGCCTGATCCCCGACCAAAAATCCACCCAGAGAAGCAAAGGATTTTGAGAATGTACCACTAATCAAGTCTACCTGATCCATAAGGCCAAAAACAGACGCTGAGCCTCTGCCACCATCTCCCACAACACCTATTGCGTGGGCATCATCCAGATATAATCCTGCCCCAAAATCATTGGCAATACTCACAAGTTCAGGAACATTGGCAAGCGTACCCGACATGGAAAATACCCCATCGGTTACAATAATTTTTCCGGCATCCGGATCTGACTTTTCAATCAGTGCTCGAAGATGATCCATATCGTTGTGGCGATATCGTACAGTTTTTGCATTAGAAACCTGGGTTCCAACAACGATACACGCATGGTTGTCCTTATCAGAAAAAATAATATCGTTACGATCTGCTATGGTTTGAATGGAGCCTTCATTTGTTTGATAGCCGGTACTAAAAAGTACACAGGCCTCTTTATTCATGAATTCGGCAAGTTTCTCTTCAAGTTCAAGGTGAAGATCCAGAGTTCCATTCAAATAGCGTGAGCCTGTACAGCCCGTTCCATAAACAGTAATCACGTCCTGTGCTGCTTTAATAACCCGCGGATCGTTGGTAAGCCCAAGGTAGTTATTGGATCCCGCCATAATTACGTCGCGTCCTTCAATACAAACCGTTGTACCATCTGTAGCCTGAAGAGGTTTAAAATAAGGATATAATCCCATCTCCTTTATCTCATCGGCGGTCGTAAAGTCATGAGCCTTTTTAAAAATTTTCCCCTGAGAGGTCCCGGCCTTTATATCGCTCATTATAACAGCATTACATTATATATTAAACAAGTAAATATACCGAGTATTCGTGATCAATCAAATTCCACAGTTGCGATATAAATACCTACATATTTTTCAAAAAGTTAACATACTGTTCGGCTACAGAATTCCAGCTAAAATTTTCGTTCACATATTTTTTTGAACTCTCAGACAGCACCTGCAAATCGCCACGAATTGTCTCAATAATTTTTTCAGCAAATTCTTTTGGATTACTGTGGGGCACTCTAAACCCATTTACACCCTGTTTTATCACATCCCGCATTCCCTCAATATCAGACGAAATTGCTGGAACTCCGGCGCTGTTCGCTTCAAGAAGAACGATCCCAAATCCCTCCATATCTCCTTCTACAGGAATATTGGGCATCACAAAAAGGTCTGCCGCTGCATAGCACAACTGCAGGAGATCATCCGAAATTTTACCCGTTACTATAATTCTTTGAGCGGACACCGAGCTATCTCTCGCTTTCAATATATCGTCGTGTTCTGGCCCATAACCGATAAGAAAAAACACAATGTCGTCCGGCAGCCTATTCATAACCTCACGAATAAACCAGGCATGTCCTTTTCGTTTTACCTGCCTGCCAACGGTAACAATAACTCTTTTATTTTTAAGGTCGCACCCATATTCCTTTTCCAGCTTTGTGATTGCAGTTTCTCTTTCAGGAATATTTTCTTGTTCAGAGCTTACAAATCCATTAGGAAGGGCGACCCCTTTCTCGGGTGAAAGCCCCCTAATGATGGAAGCCTTACGGGTTGCCGATGAAACTGAAATCACTCCCGAGAGCGCCCCAAAGATTTTGGGGACGTACCACTGATATGGCGTCACAGGAAGAGTAACATCCTGCCCATGATTAATTGTGACCATGGGCACGTTAATTCTTTTTTCCAACAGCGGAGCTACAGCAGCCGTCACCATAGAAGAGAACAGGATCACATCCGGCCGGAATGATCTTACACGTTTGGGAATCTCCCTGAGCAGGGACAAAAGAAATCTCGCCGTATTAACATTAATATTCTCCCACGCAGACTCCATAATGATCTTTTCCAGTTCAACATCATCTCTTTTCTGAAGTTCATTTGTAAGCTGAATGCTTACATTCTGCATGCCTCCAATATTTTTTAGAGGTGCGTCTTTGGGTGGATGAAGATGTGAGATATAAAGAATTTTCAAACCAATTATCTACTTAATACTTCCTTATAAAATGAAAGCAGTCTGTTATTTATAGCACTCCAGGTATACTGTTTTGATTTTTCCAGAGACGAATTTCCCATTTTGTTGCGGAGGGTGTGATCCGTAATCAGAGATTTAAGAGATGTGAAAAATTCATCCCTGCTCTCAACCGGTATAACAAATCCGTTCTTATTGTGTTCAACCAAAGATTTACTTCCGGTGGCGTCGGCCACCACGCAGGGAAGACCACTTGCCATTGCCTCTAAGGTGACATTGCCAAAAGTTTCTGTATCGGATGGAAAGAAAAAGATATCGCTTCCAGCATAACTGGCTGCAAGTTCTTCTCCCGATAAGAAGCCGGTGTAAATCGCATCTGGAAATTGTTCTTTTAAACCGGAAAGTGCCGGGCCATCCCCCACAATCAACGCTTTTACCTGTGTATATTCGTTTTGCAACCGTTTTACTACATCCGCATATAAGTCGGGGTTCTTTTCCCAAACAAGCCTTGAAACATATGTGATCACGATATCTGAATCTTTAAATCCATGTTTTTCCCTCCACTCATTATCCCTTTTTGATGGATGAAAAAGCTGTGTATCAATACCCCTTGCCCATATTTTAAGCTCCGTCTGGATAGAATAAGTTTGTAAAATTTCGGCCATGGATTGTGAGGGAACATAGACCTGCTCGCAATGATTGTAAAACCAGCTGAGATACTTCCAGAGCAGTGGCTCTAAAAATCCCAGCTTATAATATTTTAAATAACTTGAAAAGTGAGTGTGGAAAGAAGATACAACCGGCTTTCCTGTATTTTTTGCCCACTTCAACGCTTTATATCCAAGGATATCTGGAGTTGCTATGTGTACAAGATCTGGATCGAAATCCTCAAGAATACGTCGCTGTTTGGCGGGAAAACCGGTACTTACACGATATTCAGGGCGACCGGGTAATTTACCCGAAGGTACTGCAATGAGTGTTCCATTATGGTCGAGTGCAGGTTTTTCAATTGTTGGAGCAAATATCAATACTTCAACATTGTTTCTAAGCAAAAAATCCACGAGTCTGTTCAGCGTAAGTGAAACACCATCCCGAATATGATTATAGTTTCCGGTAAATATTGCTACTTTGATCTTTGCCATACGGTTTTAAATGCACTCCCCAACTTCGTATCTTCAAAAGTGACGCAAGCGGAGGGTTCACAAGTCATTTATCAACACATTTTTATTTCACAGATTTTTAATATACAAATTTAATGAAAGCATTTGTTACCGGCGGAACCGGTTTTATAGGCAGTCATTTAGCAGATCAATTGATCGAAAATAGCCAATGGGACACCGTTAAGTGCCTTGTTCGTAGCAATGAAAAGTGGCTGAAGGGAAAAGCGTACGAAAAAATTGCCGGAGATCTCGATTCTATTAAGATATTAGACAAAGCCCTTACCGATGTTGACACCATCTTTCACATAGCTGCTATTGTAAAAGCTCCATCAAAAAAAGAATTTTTACACGCAAATGTTCAGGCTACCGAAAACCTTATTCGGCTGGCCCAAAAAAATGGTGTTCAGAAACTTGTAATTTTATCTTCTCTAGCGGCAGCCGGACCCAGCAATGGCACCCCATTAAAAGAAGATGCCCAATTAAAACCCGTGAGCATGTATGGGGAGTCGAAAAAGCTAATGGAAGAGATGATTCATACCCTGGCTGGTGATAAAATGTCTGTCACAATTTTACGGCCTCCAGCTGTTTATGGGCCAAGAGAGGATCAGATATTCACACTATTTAACATGATGAGTAAGGGTATCGCGCCAATCGTTGGTGATGGTGAAAATCCCAAACTATCACTGATCTATGTTCAAGATTTAATACAGGCGATATTAAAGGCTTCAAAACAAGCTGAAAAAGGAGTTCACACCTATTTTGTGGGTGGAGATCGTATTACAAACTGGAACGAGATCAGAGATATTGTATCGACTGTTCTGGACAAAAAAACTATTTCACTGAAAATAAAACCCTCCTGGGTAAAAAAAATTGCCGGTGTTGTTGAAACAACTGCGGCCCTGTTTGGTTCATATCCGGTGTTGAACAGAGAAAAGGCCAATGAAATGATATTAAGCTGGACCTGTTCGCACGAAAAAGCGGAAAAAGAACTTTCTTATAAACCTGAGTATACACTGGAAGAAGGTATCTCAAGAACACTTCGCTGGTACAAAAAACATAACTGGTTATGATATTTGAAATGAGAACATTTTCAACAGCTCTATTTTCCATATTGATTTTTGGGGTTTTACTCATCACAGAACCTGCAGAGGCTCAGCTATTAAAAGACTTAAGTCGGGAAATTGAGGTTGATAATATTGTGACGATGAATGGCACTGAAACTCATCTCTATATTCTTTCAGAGAGTGAAGGCCTGGTAGTTTTCAGAGCCTATGATGATGACACTTTGCAGTGGCTCTATTCATCATCCGGCATGCAGGAACGAGGGCATACTCTGAAAAGCGATATTCGATTTGCCTATCTATTTGGCGACAGCCGGCGGTTAACCGTTGTTGAACCAACGTCGGTGCTGGGCGTCTATTCATCGACTATCCTACCGGACCAACCATTAAATGTAGCACGTATCGGGCTACAGTTATTTACTGCACTTGGACAGTCGGGCCTTGGGATTGTGAATTTGGCCACTCCGGAAAGCGTGGATACCGATATAACCTTGGTAAACGACGTTCAATCTGCTATCGATTTGGCTTCTGATAACGAACAGCTACTATATATTTTGGATTCAAACAATGGCGTGACCGTTCTTAATATTGATGAGGATGAAATTCTGATGCAGGAAAGAATTTCAATTGACAGGGAAATATCTAATCTATTCCTGGTAGAAAATGATCTCATTGGTACCGATGCCTCCGGAAATATTTTTTATATCAACTCCGAAGGTGACACCAATCAGCTGGTGAATGTGCAGGCGCCAGTGCTTTCTGTATTGGAATGGAATGATCTTTACATAGTCAGAACAACAGATAATCATCTGTGGACAGGACAACCCAACGGCAATTTTGAACTCTGGAAACCACGAAGCAGTGCCGGGAATTACTCTGCACTAACCGGCAGCGATTTGTGGGTTGCTGAATTTAATTCTGTTGCGCCCGTGATACTCAGAGATTCTTTAGCAGAACAATCCGATTCTGATTCACAGTCCGGAGGTTCTTTATTTTCGCTAAAATCCATTGAAAACGTAACTATCCCCTATCCCAGGCCACTGCTTCTTCCTATTGAATTTGAAGGTGGTGTTGACCCGAGCACCGTTACAATTGCTTATGAAGCCACATTTGATAATGCAAGTATCAGAGGAAATTCATTGTACTGGCAACCTCGATCATCACAAACCGGGCGTCATAATGTAACAATTACGGCAACCACAACGGATGGAAAATCAGACAGTACATCTTTTGTAGCAGACGTAAGGAAATTTAATTCGCCTCCAAGAACCGGGAATATGAGACCTGTGACTCTGCCCGTGGGAGAAGAGTTTGAGCTGAAGCTATCGGCTGTAGACCCCGATGGACCCAATCCAGACCTGATTCGATACATTGGCGTGGATATGCCAGATGGCGCTACTATTGATGAAAGTACAGGCGTTTTTACATGGGCACCCTCCATCAGACAGGTTGGTAATCACACATTCCGCATAATAGCTACAGACCAATTTGGAGCAGCATCATCTCAGAACTTTGAGCTGAACGTGATTGAAATTGATATCAATGAAGGACTCGACGAGGATCTGTTCTAAATATGCTTACCCACTCTTTTTCAGGTCCGCTGACTGAATGGTACCATACTCACAAGCGCGATCTGCCATGGCGAAAAACCAACGACCCCTACAAAATATGGGTGTCCGAAATCATGCTGCAGCAAACCCGGGTAGATACCGTTATTCCCTACTACAATCGTTTTTTGGATGCATTTCCCACTGTCCATGATCTTGCAGATGCGAGCCAGCAACAGGTACTTAAACTATGGGAAGGCCTGGGGTACTACAGTCGCGGAAGAAATTTGCATCACGCCGCACAACAGGTTGTAAATGAATACGGTGGCGCCGTTCCTTCTACATACAAGGAGATTACATCACTTAAGGGAATCGGTCCATATACTGCATCTGCCATCTTGAGTATCGCTTTCCAAAAAAAGTATGCCGTGGTTGATGGCAATGTGGTTCGAGTTGTTACCCGGTTCAATGCAATTGAGACAGACATCAGAAAATCATCTGTAAAAAAAGACGTACAGAATTTTATGGATGAGGCTGTACCCGATTCAAATCCGGGAGATTTTAACCAGGCAGTTATGGAACTCGGAGCTACTGTGTGCACTCCTTCTAATCCTATCTGCAGCTCCTGCCCTCTTCAGATGGAATGCCAGGCGTGGAATACCGCCCAGACCGATACTATTCCATATAAATCACCCGCAAAAAAAGTCCCTCATCATCAAATTGCGGTTGGTATCATCGTAAATGAAAACAATGAAGTGCTGATAGCTCTGCGTCCGCAAGACAGCATGCTGGGAGGTCTTTGGGAATTTCCGGGTGGAAAACAGGAAAAAAAAGAATCCCTTGAAGATACTCTTCGCAGAGAGTTAAGAGAAGAGCTGGATGTAGAAACTGAAATCTTTTCCAAGTTCAAACAGTTGAAACATGCATATTCACATTTCAAAATTACGATGCATGCATTTTGGTGTAAAATCAAAAAGGGAACCCCGAAGCCGCGTTCCAGTGATGAGATCAAATGGGTTCAGCTCAGTAATATTGATCAATTTCCTTTCCCTAAAGCGAATAAAAGTATTATCAAAGATTTGCATTCATTAAAAAAGCAATCCCTTCAGGATTATCTGAATCATGCCGGTTAGCAGTTCCTTGCGAAAACGTTCCCTCTCCTCTCTTATGGAGATGAAACCCTACCTCGATAAAATTAATGAACAGGTTGAAAAACCCAGCTACATCAAACACGATCCCGTTCAGTTTCTCCATGCATTTGACAACAAGAAAGATATAGAAATTGCCGGTTTTTTTGCTGCAACAATGGCCTGGGGCCGACGCGATATTGTGGTTTCAAAGGTCAATGAACTACTTGGCCGATTTGATTATCAACCATATGAATTTATCAAAAGCTATCAGCAATCGGACTTTCAGTTACTGCATGGGTTTAAACACCGAACATTTAAACCTATCGACATTCACGGGCTTATTTCGGGATTAAAAAGTATCTACTCTAAATTTGATGATTTTGAAGATTTTTGGTCTCACTGTTATAGTCAGGCACGGATTCAGAATCGGCATTTTCTAGCTGTATTTCGGGAACAGTTCTTTAATTTAAGTTTCGATCTATCCAAACGTACCAGAAAGCACATTTCAGATCCTGAAAAAGGAAGCACCTGCAAACGACTCTATATGTATTTAAGATGGATGATAAGAAAAAACAGTCCGGTAGATCCCGGAATTTGGACATTCATGCAGCCCGATGAGCTTCTAATTCCTTTCGACGTGCACGTTGCGCGCCAATCCAGGCGATACGGGCTTATCACTCGAAAAAGCAATGATTTAAAAACAGTATATGAGCTTACAAATACGCTGCGCCTGATAGACCCCAATGATCCCGCCGTGTACGACTACGCTCTGTTCGGTATTGGTGCACTAAAATATTCCCTACCAAAACGGTTTATACTAAATAAAGTTTAAAACTATGACTGACCCGACAACTCCATAATTCGTAGTATTGCAAAAATCATATACCCCAGAATGCCCGATACAAATCCCGAAACTACAATAAAAAGAATGAATCCGGTTGCAGCAGTTGATAGCTGACGTATCACTGAGATCGGTGTTTTATCGGGAAAAAACTTGTGATACATCCACATTATCGGCAGACCTAATATAGCAATTGCTACAGTGAATCGTGCTGAATTGCTAGTGACTACTTCGGGATAGATTAATAAAATGGGTAACCACAAGAGAGAGAATAGTATGGATCCGCAAACGACATAAGTGTTCAGGATTAAATTATCATAGAACCCATGCAGCTCATTTCTGAAAAATATCAATCCGCTCACTGAAAGAGCCGGAATCAACAGTAGAACAGATGAAATAGGCAGGAATGTAGTTACCATACTTCTTGAGACTGACTCAACCCACAGCTGAATCCGGGCCACTATTTCGCTATCATTTTCAGGTAGTTCTACAGTCGGAATGTCAAGAAAAAGCCAGACAGAAACTATCAATACAGCAGTAATGAAAAGACTGATTACCGCAAGAAATGAAAATGGGTGAGAAAATTTACTGTTTTGGCGGGATAGAAAAGAATCAACCACATTCCTGGGATGCGTATAAAGCTCCAAAACCGTTGAGAGAAAATTGTTCATATATTGATTAATGGTATGATGAAATTTGATGTTCTGTGCGCCGTTTTAACTGAAATTCAATTGAGATGCGTTCTGTTAGCTAAACAATTGTAAACAGCAGATAGCATCAAAAAATTTTTAAATCAGACACTGTATTTTTGATATAACTATAGTTATATTTCTAGTCTATCAAAAAATTGAAAACCAACCAACAACTATGATTGGAGTTAACGTAAAAGATAACGAAAGCATTGATCGTGCAATTAACCGTTTTAAGAAAATGGTTACCCGATCAAGAATTCTTAACGAATATAAAGAGCGGCAGCAGTTTACCAAGCCCTCAGAAGAGAGAAGAGAAGCTTTAAAGAAAAGCGTTCGGGAAGAACGTCGGCGTCAACGAGATAATTACTAAGACGCTTACAGCAGTTCGGAAATTTTAGCCGCAGTATTTACATTGATTTTTAAATGTTCTGCGGCTTTTGTTTTTGGACTATATACTGTTTGTATTCCCATCTTTTCTGCTTCTTTCAGTCTCTGCTGAAGAAAATTCACTTTCCTGATTTCACCGCCCAGCCCTACTTCACCTAAATAAATACTCCCGTTTTGAACAGGTTTATTTTGAAGACTGGATGCGAGTGCGGCAACGACAGCAAGATCGGCGGCCGGATCGGAAATTTTTAATCCCCCGGCGATATTTAAATATACGTCCTGCCCGGCAAAACTCAGATTCGCTCTCTTTTCAAGAACCGCAAGCAGCAGCGATAATCTCCGCTGATCATACCCATTTGTTGTTCTTTGTGGTGTTCCGTAATTACTGCTTGCTGCCAGCGCCTGTACCTCAACAATGATGGGCCGCGCTCCCTCCATAATACAGGTAAGAACACTACCGCTAACACTGGCGCCCGAAGAATCCATAAAAAAAGCAGATGGATTGGGCACCTCTTTAAGGCCGCTCTCGACCATTTCAAAAACCCCAACCTCCTGTGCGGGGCCAAACCTGTTTTTAACACATCTCAATAACCTGTACAAATGATCTTTGTCACCCTCAAAATGCAGTACTGTGTCAACCATATGCTCTAAAATTCGCGGTCCGGCAATATCCCCCTCTTTGGTCACATGGCCAATCATAAGAGTGGTAATATCTTCTTTTTTGGCAATTTGCTGCAACAGAGCTGAGCACTCTCGAATCTGCTGCACGCTTCCCGGAAGGCTTGTAAGCTGATCACTAAACAGTGTTTGAACCGAATCGATAACCAGCAGATCCGGCTTCATCTTCCTGGCCTGGGCAACAACCTGCCGAACTTCTGTTGATGAACTGATGTATAGATTTTCACCTTTCAGGCCCAGCCTTTCTCCTCGCTGTTTTATTTGAGATGCTGACTCTTCTCCGGCAATGTATAAGATTTTCATATCTGGGCACATCTTAACGACCTGAAGCATCAGCGTGCTCTTCCCAATACCCGGATCACCACCCAGAAGCATAAATGAACCTTTTACAAAACCACCGCCCAGCACCCGATCAAACTCCCGGATATTTGATGAAAACCGACCATGTGACTCAATTTTTACATCCGTAAGCCTAATTGCATCCTCAGCTCCGGTTGAAATATCTACTTTGTGTTTTTTTTTGCTCTCTTTTACCTGAACGCTCTCCTGAAACGTATTCCACTCACCGCATTTTGGGCAAACACCCAGCCATTTAGGAGAAATATGCCCACAGTTTGAGCATTCAAATTGAGTACGTTCTTTAGCCACTAGATTTTGTTTTAAATTTCGGTGTCAAATTTTTTGGAAACCGTTTTATTTACATACCACATCATTGCAAAAATACCCAGACTGATGCTGGAATAATAGGTAATGATTCGCCATAAGAACACCGCAAGGCCAATAAACCCGGACCTGTTTATGAGCGGGCCTAAAAACAGAGCAAACAGACCTTCCACTCCGCCTGATCCCCCCGGCGTTGGTATTACCAAAAATGCCAGATTCATTGCGAGGCTGCGAAGCGTTAGCAGTATCTCATCGGCTGGAAGTAAACTTAGTACAACAATGACCGGAAGCGCAACTTTGGTCAGCCAGGTAGCTGCCGTAAGCAGAAAAGCTTTTATTACAAAAGACGCTGGCTTCTGCCTCAGCTGGGCTGAGTACTTTTCAAGATTTTCGGTTTCTGCCTGTGCTTTATCAGCAAATTTTCTGAGAATCCGCAGCTTAAAGAGTTTTGTGACAATCTTCTTCAGCATTGAAGGGTTTATCAACAGACCGTATACCAAAATGACGCCATAGGATAATAATCCCGCATAAATCAAAATCATCGATACATTTCCAACTGTACCAATTTCGTTGGGAATCACTTCAAAATATAATCCTGAAATAAGCAGAACAGGAACTGCCATCGCATACCAGAACTGATCCAACAACACACCATAAAGCATAATTGCGGATGATTTTCCAAGCTGAATCCCTTCCTTCGTCATAGCATAGGTAGCTACAGGTGCCCCCCCTATGGTTGATGGGGTGATAGCAGATGCAAAATCCCAGGTTAGGGCAATACGGATAGATGCCATTCTGCTTATCGTCTTATCCGCCAAAAAACGTATTTTTTCAGCTGTTAAATATACTTTCAAAAGCGTCACAATAACGGCTAAAACTAAGCCGGGAAGCCGCTTAAGTTTCAAATGTTCCAACACCCCGGGGGTATAGGTTAAGTAAATTACCACTGCCATACTTGCAAGGCTTAAAGCAATAGAAATTGCCATATACTTGTAAGAAATTAATGGCTTGCCTGCAGTATTGAGGTTGGTTTGATCAGACAATGTTTTCGGTATTAATCTCTTCGATTTTGTGAGAAGACAGGAGGGCAGTATAATAAAAAAGCCATGCCGAACCTATTGTCGACATGGCCTGTAAGAAGGAGATTACGCAATTGTTATATCATCATTCAGATACACGTCCTGAATATAATTAAGCAGTTTAACACCTTCATCCATAGGTCGCTGGAATGCTTTTCGGCCACTAATGAGCCCCATTCCACCGGCGCGTTTGTTCACAACAGCTGTTTTAACAGCCTGTGCGAAGTCGTCTTTTCCGGATGCACCGCCTGAGTTAATTAATCCTGCACGGCCCATGTAGCCATTGGCAACCTGGTAACGTGTCAGATCAATCGGATGATCGGTTGTCAGTTCACTGTAAATTCTTTCATCCAGTTTACCGTAAGAAGAATCACCGGTATTCAGTGCTTTGAATCCACCGTTATTCGTTGGCAGTTTTTGCTTCACAATATCAGCCTGAATGGTTACACCGAGATGGTTAGCCTGTCCGGTAAGGTCAGCTGATGAATGATAATCCACACCATCTACTTTAAACGCAGAGTTTCGAGTGTAGCACCACAATACGGTTGCCATTCCAAGTTCATGAGCATAATCAAAAGCCTCGGCTACTTCAACGATTTGACGTGATGACTCTTCAGAACCGAAGTATATCGTTGCGCCAACGGCAGCAGCACCCATATCATATGCTTTTTGCACGCTGCCAAACATGATCTGGTCATATGTATTTGGGAATGTCATCAACTCGTTGTGGTTAATTTTTACCAGAAACGGAATTTTATGAGCATATTTTCTGGAAACAGACCCCAATACGCCAAATGTAGAGGCAACTGCATTACAACCACCTTCGATTGCAAGCTTTACAATATTTTCGGGATCAAAGTATGCTGGATTTTTTGCAAATGATGCCCCCGCGCTGTGCTCAATTCCCTGGTCTACCGGTAGAATTGAAAGGTAGCCGGTTCCTGCAAGACGGCCGTGGTTCATTAACCACTCCAGATTTCCTAATACTCTGTTGTTTCTGTCTGAATGATACCAGACATCGTCAACGTGAGTTGCAGACGGTACATGAATTTTCTCTTTTGGTATGGTGTTGCACTTATGGGTCAAGAGGGATTCAGCCTCGTCACCTAATAGTTCTTCAATACTTGATTTATCGAGTGCCATTATTGATTACTCCATTTTGTATTTAGTAATTTCGTTTACAGTACTTAATATAACTGATAAATTAACAATTGGCTATTCACACTCCTTTCACACACAAGATGGAAGCGCTTTGATCGAAATTATTTGATATCGGATAGAACCATCCGAAAAAAAACGTTATTTTTGTATCTCAATAAAATTAAATTTACATGAGAATCAGCAGTATAGCATTACCTGAAAAGCCACTCTTCCTGGCTCCCATGGAAGATGTCACGGACTCCCCATTCAGGCAGATTTGCCGCAATAAAGGGGCCGATATCGTCTTCACGGAGTTTATCAGTTCGGAAGCGGTGATACGCGATTCAGACATTGCCAGCCATAAAATGTTGTTCGAGGAGGCAGAAAGACCTTTTGGCATTCAGATTTTTGGCGGTCGTGAAGAGGCGATGGAGGGAGCGACCAAGGTTGCTGCTGCCAATAATCCTGACCTCATTGACATTAATTTTGGATGCCCGGTCTACAAAATTGTTAAAAAAGGAGCCGGAGCCGGTTGTCTGAAAGATCTGGACATGATGGAAAGAATGGCCGGCACCGTGGTGGATGCCGCCGGTGACTTTCCGGTAACAGTTAAAACACGCCTGGGCTGGGACGATCACTCCATCCGAATACAGGAAGTGGCGCTGATGCTCCAAAGCGTGGGAGTGAAAGCTCTGACGGTACACGCACGCACCCGAAGCCAGAAATATAAAGGAGACGCCCGATGGGAATATCTCAAAAAGCTGGCAGATACTCCCGGTCTCGAAATTCCGATCATTGGAAATGGAGACGTAACTTCTCCTGAACTTGCTAAAAAAATGTTTGACGAAACCGGTGTGAACGGAGTGATGATTGGACGGGGTGCCATCGGAAATCCCTGGATTTTTGAACAGACACGTCATTTTCTGGATACAGGAGAGCTACTACCCGATCCAACGATTAAGGAAAGGCTTGAACTTTGTGCGGATCAGCTGCGGCTTTCCGTTGAACATCATGGAGAGCGTTATGGCGTCATCATCATGAAAAAACATTATGGGCAGTACCTTAAAGGAATCCGGAATGGTAAAAAGCTGCGTGGCGAAATCATGAATGAGAAAGAGATGCAGCCCATTCTTGAACTGCTTCTGAATTTTAAGGAAGAAAAACTGTACGCTCTGGCATAGTATCTTCAGCTTTTCTTCGAATTAGACATTACTGCATCTTTTCTGCAGGAAATCTCGTAGCCGTTATAAATGCTCATTAATTAACATGCCATGCTATTTCGAATTGTCAGAGCCTTAAAAGCACTTTTCATGGGCTCGCTCATCGCGACAAATCCCATAAAAGGTATCACACTTATCATTCTAAGTATTATCGTGCCTTATTTGATCTACGCATTCTTAGGCGGAGCCGTTTTTATGCTGATAGTTGCCGGACTTGGTTTCCTGCTTTGGAGGGCAACCAGAAAGGAACACGGCGTAAAGATCAGCTGACAACAATCTCATCCGTATAGATTTTAGCCGGGCTTCCGGCTCTGATATGCCATGAAGGCATCTCAATGGGACTTTCAGCATGTACTTTTATGTATCTGGCCTGCTTTGATTTGAAGTCCGCATTAAATGGCTGAATCCGTACTTTTGTGATTTCTGGATTGATGTCAGGATTTGGGTCATGAGGGTTCTCAATCCGTATGGGACTCTCAAAATTCTCCCCATCAACAGAAAGCTGATACTCAACAAATTTAGGCAGGATGGTTTGGTGCCATTTCGGCTGAGCCTGCGCATTCAAAAACTCCATTTTAACGGACCTTACAGCCTGAACCTCTTCCAAATCGAGAATGAACTCCATATGCTCACCCTCGTACCCAACCCAGTTCACACCAATTTTATCCGGAAACCGCCAGGATTCATCGGACCCAAAAACGCCATCGGTTAAAGCCTCCACTCCTTTTGTGTGTTCACTCGATCGGGTTATTGGAGTCACTTTTTTATGAAGAGATACCGCGTCTGCCACCTCATCCATCCTCTCGAAAATTCTCTGATATGCCAGTAGATATTCATCGGCGGATGTTGTTCTCTCACGTATTCGATTAACGCCGTACTCTTTACACCTTCCCGCGAAAAGATACACCAGCTCCTTCATTTCCGGTTTTGGCACAATTCTGCCCTGCTCATTCTTTATAAACATACTCCGTGGCGTATCAACCTCCGTTCTGCCGATCTGAATCTGTGCAAACATCAGCGGGAGCCTTGCTATTTGCACCCTTCTCAGTCGTTCCTTATCTGCTTCCACAGCTTTTTCTGCGTCGTCAAATAGTTGTTCATACCTCTGCATCAAATCAGCCGAAAGGTATGTCTCTTTTGCATCGATCGGAGAATCAAATATCAAAAGCTCATGATTACTCGCCAGCAGAGCTTCTCTCATTGTATCAATGTACTGCCTGATATAGATGCCAGCATTTCCGTAGTAACCGTTCAGGAAATCGTCCATGATCAGCTCTTCATCGACATCCGGATCCCACATCAGCTTGCTGATCATATACGATCTCAGGCTTGCCATCTCGCTGAATGCCTGAGATGTCGCCTGCATAAAGAGCGCATCCACATTGTTCTCTTTATAGAATTTTATATTCGGTTTCAGCGTATGAAGATTCGGAAATGGGCTGACTGGATTGGCAAACTGAATATTATAGTCCCAAATCAGAATATTTTCACTGAGTTTCCCCCATTTTTCCAGATCGCTCGTAAACTCAGGGGCAGTTTCATAAATCGGTCGGTGACGTGCGGGTCCGATCGGGCAGAGCATGATATTTACATTCGGACCGGGTTTGATATTGTCAGGCGCCTGACGCGTGTACCAGTAGGCAAGTGTTGAGATTATTTTATCCGGAAACTCTTTGGCTACCTTGTTCACAAAATAGATCACCGAGCCGCTTGGAACGCCATACTCCAGATTTGGCCGGGTTCCGCCATATGTTTTATTCAGTTTCGTACAGGAATCGCACTGGCAGTATTGGTCGTTATCCTCAGGGCTCACAGACCAGTAGAGGGCATCAGGCTTCTCAGCCATCCTGCTGCGCAGATTTTGCACTACGATTTGCAGAACATCATCATTCGAGAGACATAATTGAGTACTTGGATTTCTTTTCCCGTCTCTCAATGAGTAGTATTCCGGGTTAGATTCGGCATACTGCCCTGGAGGTACAAGTTCATGAAAGGTATGAACAAACATCCCCCACGACTCCCGGCTGCTGTCCAGTCTGTGCCAGTCGAAGGTATCCCCGTCATCCGTATCATAATAGGAGGTCTGACGATAATTCATTCCCGGAATATATGTACCATCGGTCCAGCCAATATCAAAAGAATCCAGGCTTGGAACGTGAGTGCTTACCGGGTCATATTTCCGGAACCCAAGCTGTTCCAGGAAACCATATGCTCCATACAAAACTCCTTTCTCAGTCCCGCCCGCAATCACTAAATTATCATCCTTTGAAATAAAGGAGTAACCGTCTTTGCCAAGAGTTTCGTAATCAATGGTGAGCTGTTCAGAAAATTGAGTTTTGCCAATATAAATCCCCTGATCTCCGCTATAAGACTCCTCATCAGAAACCGGAATATCAAACCCTGCTTTTGCCAAATATTCACTTAGTTTGCGGGCAGCCTTCTCTTCCGTATCATTCTTATTACTTTGTCTGTAAATAATGACATAATCACTGTTCTGATACCTTTTTGATCCTTTGCCCGACTGAAAGAATGATTGGAGTGAACCGGGTAAAAAAGTAAGTCCGACCGTGAAAACGGTTGATGATTGTAAAAAGTTCTTCCTCGATATCGCTCCTTTCTTCAGCTTATCCAAACCAATCACCCATTTTTAGATTTATTTCTGGTGGTTATCCATATAGACATTACATCATGAATAATATAATTCAAAAAATTGCGCTTCGATTTCAACCTGATCACAAACTCAGTGTTTGGACTGAAATCTATTCAGCATTTGCGTCCTTTTCACTTTTTTCATCCTTTATGCGCTTCCAAGGCTCCCACTCCAGGCCTCGTGCATACTTCTGGATCCATCTGATCTCTTCAACATCCCGAACCCGCTGATTTCTGGGCTCACGAATTCCATGGCCTTCGCGTTTAAATTCAATATATCGGGTATCCACCTTGCCGATATCTTTTAAATATGTGAAAAAGATGAGGCTCTGCTGTGGGGTATCCACCCGATCATTCGATCCGTGCAGAAAAAGTGTAGGCGTAGTTACATTCAGTGCATGCGAAGCTGCTGAGCGCTCCCGATACCCTTCCGGATTGGTCCACGGCTCACCGCCAATGTACCATAGCCTAACATCGTGATTAAAACCCATTGCGTATTCTGATGTCCAGTCGAACACGCCGGCCCCAAGCGATGCCGCTTTGAAGCGATCTGTTTTTGTGATGGTGGTTCCGCCAAGAATTCCACCATAACTCCATCCCCGGACGGCCATCTGCTCATCATCAATCCAGTTCTGCTCTATCAGCATATCCACACCGCTCATCAGATCTTCGTAGTCACCGTCACCGATATCATTCATATTTCCTCTAAGAAATTCATCTCCGTAAGATGTACTGCCACGAACATTTGGAGCGAGTTGTACATACCCCAAACCGGCCCACACATGATATCGAGGACTGAATGAGTTTCGGAATACTCCTGCAGGTCCGCCATGAATGTGAAGAAGAAACGGAGCAGAGCCGTTCTGCTCATACCCGGCAGGTGTGTACTTCAGCCCCTCGATTTCCAGCCCGTCGTAGCTCTCCCACTGCACCACTTCATGATCGGCCAAAATCAGACTGTCGCGCACAAACGGGTTCAGGTCGGTCAGCCTTACCGGATCGTCAAGTTGACTGAGTGAAGCAGCATAAAGATCTCCCGGTGTTTGAATATCCTCGAACGTAAACAGAACGTGATCTCTGTCCCGGTTCATATCAACAATAGAGACCGTGCCCTGACGATCTGTATGCTGCTTCACTTCCCCCGTTCCCAGGTTCATTGAGTAGATATTGGAATTTGTTTTCACAGAACCAGTAAAGTAGATCTCACTTCCATCCGGTGTAATATGGACAGAACTGATGTTTCCGTTGAATTGTCCGGAAACCATCTCGTACTCTTTTGAATCCACATCCATTCTCCACAGCTTGCTTTGGAACAGCTCCCACTCTTCATCATGAGCTGCAGAGTAGAGAATATGCTGACTATCCGGTAGCCAGTTCAGCCCCCCTTCCGGCACTTCATTATCCGTTAGCTGCACGGCTGTTGAATCCCCCACTTCCAGCAAAAATATTTCTGACATGTACTGCTGATTTCTGCGATTCTCAAATCGAGCCGTATATACAATTTGCTTCTGATTCGGTGAAACGGCAAAACTCCCAACGATAAAATCACCCGACGTCAGTTTAGTCTCCACCTTAGAGTCGATGTCGATCCTCCAGATGTTACTCCAGCTTCCCTCTCTTTGTCCGTGTGGGGGTTCATCGACAAAAAGCTGGTCGTAACCGGCTTTATACTCCTTCTCTTCTTCGGAGGTTTTGGGTACATCAGATTCAAAATAGATCTTTTTGCTGTCAGAGCCCCATTCGTACGATTTAACACTGCTTTTATGTTCAGTAAGCTGCACGGCCTCTCCGCCGGTCGTCCGCAACAAAAACAGCTGCTGTTTTTCTTCAACCGAACGCTTAAGGGAAATATATTTCCCGTCGGGAGAATATTTCAGATCGCTGCCTCCGGCCTCCCCAATGTATTGATACACTGCTCCGCTGTCGGCCGGAATGAAGTAGTATTTGGTATCACGCTTATTTTCATCCCAATTCAGAGTTGATTTTCCAAAAATTACGGAACTGCCATCCGGTGAAATCATGGCCGATCCAAGGCGATCCATGTTGATGATGTCATCGGTTGTCATGGCCCGTTTTTGAGCAAATGAAGACGAAAAAATAAGTGCGAAAAAGAGAAAAAGGGCAATTCTTTTCATAATAAAATGAGCCAGTTAGATTAGAGTATTGGCTCACAATATAAGAGAAGCTGCAGGAAATGAAACAGCCGGTTTGAAAAAGTTGGTTAACATAATTCCGGTAGATACCGACCAGACACAAACATGCTTTTCGAAGTTTTTCGCTGATAGTCCCGCAGGGGATCGCAGAAAAAAAGTAAAATACTCAATTCGATTAATCTATTATCGTTGACTTCAGTAAAACATTAAAAAGTTACTCGCAGTCTTTCGCAGAATCCAATAAAAAAGATCGTGTTTTCTATTACCGTTGACTTCAGTCAACGGGTTGGCAGAAGCTAACCCCGCACACAGGGCTTTAGCCCTTCAGATATTTCCATCCCTGCTTTTTCATAAACTCATCCACTTCCTCTCTAAAAGAAATTTTCTTGTGATGTTTCTCCTGATTAAAAATATATTTTCGAACAGAATCTATATGACTCTTGCTTACACTCACAGCCCAATAGTCATCCTGCCACCTGAATTTTTGACCTACCAACTCCTGACTATTGATCCAATAGGATGACTCTCCTTTAATAAGTTGTGAAATTTTACTTATTGATTGATCTTTTCCTAGTGATATCAAACAGTGCACATGCTCTTTATGACCGTTAATGCAATCAAGCCAGATTCCTTTTGCTTTGGCGTTTGCTTTTATATGCGTAAAAACCTGTTTTCTGACTTCCAAATTCTTTAGATAAGGTTTTCTTTTTTTGGTGGTAAAAACGATGTGTACCCAAATCTGAACCCAGCTCATACCTCTCCCTGTTTTAATTGATATCGCTCATACTCTGATTCTGCATTACTACTGGGCTAAAGCCCAGGTATTTAGTAATTCCCCTGATCCGTCAGCTGAAGCTGACGGTAAAAAGCTTCACTTCTACATATTTACAGCGTGCATCACTAATGCTTCAAATTCAAATTGATAGAAAATAGACCACTATTTTTTACCTCTATTTCTTTTATCTCTATTACCGTTGACTTCAGTCAACGGTTTGGACAACGCTAAAGATTTCCGGGGCTTTAGCCTTACACCAGGTTCTATTGCAGTTTTTTGAGATTCAAAGTATAAACCTATACGCAGATCAAAGACAAAGAAGATCTTACATTTTAGATTATTTCTGTCCCCATAAACGGTTTCAGCACATCCGGCACTTTTACGTCACCCGACTCAGTTTGATACGTTTCAACAATAGAGGCTACTATTCTCGGCAGGGCCAATCCTGAGCCATTCAGAGTGTGAACCATTTCAGTTTTTCCCTTCTCATTTTTAAACCGCAGCTGCATTCTTCTTGCCTGGAAAGAACCGAAATTAGAACATGAGCTTACCTCAAGCCAGCGCTGCTGTCCCGGACTCCAAACCTCCAGGTCATACTTTTTGGTTTGAGTGAAGCCCATATCCCCCGTGCACATGAGAAGTGTGCGGTAAGGAAGTTTCAGTTTCTGAAGAAGTGATTCGGCATATTCACGCAGGCTTTCCAGCTCATTGTCAGATTTATCCGGATGTACAAATTTCACCAGCTCTACTTTATCAAACTGATGCAGTCTGTTGAGGCCGCGAACATCCTTTCCATAACTTCCTGCTTCGCGTCTCCAGCAGGGAGTATAAGCAGTGTAGTAAACCGGAAGTTCATCTTCCGCAAGAATTTCATCCCTGTGAAAATTCGTAACGGGAACTTCTGCTGTTGGAATGGCAAAAAACCCATCCCTTGGAACAGTGTACATCATATCTTCTTTATCGGGAATTTGGCCTGTGCCCCGAGCGGAATCTTCGTTCACGAAATAAGGAGCCTGTAATTCTGTGAAGCCAAAGTCGACAGCCTCATTCAGAAAGAAATTGATCAAAGCTCTCTGCAGCCTTGCCATTTGTCCAATATAGAATGGGAAACCGGCGCCCGTAACTTTCGAACCGCGATCGAAATCAATCCACTTTTTCTCTTCTGCAATGTCCCAGTGTGGAAGGCGCCACTCTTCTGCAAGAGGATCGCCCCAGGATTTAAACACTTCGTTGTCATCTTCCGTAAAACCAACAGGAACCGAGCTATCGGGTACATTAGGTATTCGGTAGAGAAGCTCGTCGCGCTCTTTTTGAAGATCAGCCATTTTATCTTCAAGCTCTTTTACACGCTCTTTACTCTCTCCCGTTTCGCGAATTATTTTCTGAGCCTCTTCTTTTTTCCCCTGGCCCATCAGCTCACCAATTTTTTTCGATTTCTTGTTACTCTCCGCCCTTAACCTGTCAACTTTGGTAACTACGGCTCTCCATTCTTCATCTTTCTCAATTACTTTATCAACAACAGAGCTATCCTTTTCGCCTTTATTAAGCATTCCTGATTTAACAAGCTCACGATTTTCGCGAATAAAATTGATATCAAGCATATATTTTTCTGATCTGGTCTATTAAATATTATGCTCAAAGATACGAGTCGTTGATAAGCCATTGAAATCTTTATTTGCCATGTTCTACTCATGGGAAATGTGAATTGAGCAGATAAAAAGTATTGTTTTCCTAATTTATTAAAGCTATTTTCAGCCTGAATTAGAAATTTTAGGTTTTTAGCACTAATCATATGACTCACTTACTGGATGAGACAGACATAAAAATTCTGAATCATTTGCAGGCCAACGGGCGTGCTCAACGAAACTCCATCGCAGAAATCGTACACCTTTCAGTTCCTTCTGTATCCGAGCGCATGAGAAAGCTGGAAGAGAAAGGGCTCATATCCTCTTACAATGCCATTTTAGATGCAAAAAAATTCAATTTCGATATTACTGCTTTCATATTTGTTGAAGTAGACGGATCAGAACGGTATACCGGTTTTGTTGAGCATATTTCCAATCATCCAGAGGTACTCGAGTGCCACTCTATTACCGGTGACGGTTCACATATACTTAAAGTGAGAACCAAGAATACAGAGTCGCTTGAAAAGTTTCTTTCGCTCGTTCAGTCTTGGGATGGTGTTGCCAGAACCAGATCAAACATTGTACTTTCAACGTTTAAAGAGACCCGAAGCATACCTATTGAACAGATCGAAGAAATCAAAAAATAACAGCCTGCCACATTGCAGCTACTGATCTTTCTACTTTTCTCATGGTTATTTGCCGGCCAAATTTCCTCTGATGCAGACTCTGCAATAAACCGGCAAGCTACTTCTGAATACCGAATAGCGCTTAGTACCGTAAATAATCCATCATTTATACCGACTGAAGAGCAGCTGAACATCGCTCTCTCGTCAGGAATATCACTTTTCGAAGTACCTTCCAGTTCAGATATTTCGATTTATACAGAAAGAAATATCACTATACTGCTTCATGCAGATATACTTTATCCAACAGCGTCCAACCTCCTTCAAAACCAAAACCTTATCATTCAGGAAGTTACTGAGAGTTATTCCCGTTTTTCAGAACGCCAGCAGTCCAATATTGCGGCTGTGGGTTTGTTTAGATTTCCTGCTGATTATTCCACCGATTTTAATTCCATCTCGAAATTCGTTGCCGACAGCATCTCTGGAGTAACTAATAAACCCCTCTATTACTATTCCAGCAGCAGTCAGCCCGCCACTCCTTCGGGATTTAGTTTTGTGGTAGACCATATATCAACTCAGGAAGCTCAAAAAATTCCTCTTTCATTGTCATCTGCGGTCATCTATTTAGAGCCTTCACCTTCATCAAGAGAAACTCTTTCTGCACTCTCAGATATCATGAGAGCAACACAGAGCCTCAATGAATCGATTATTATCCTGCCCGCAGACTGGTTTTTTCGGATACAGAATGATCATCCTGACCTGATTCCTATCTTGGAAAACTACACAAACGGCAGGATTTTATCCATGCCATTACCAGCAAAAAGAGCCGGTGAGACAAGCGCTAATCCCGGTATTATCATACTTTTAATTATTCTTGCCGGACTCGTAGTTCAATACAAATATCAGCCTGTTATTCTCCAGTTCGTAGGCAGGTATTTCTTCAATCATTCGTTTTTTATGGCTGATATCATGGATAATCGTTTGCGTAATGTCTCTGCAGGACTCACGTTTATGGGAATTCACTCCATTGTAAACGGCCTTTTCTTTTATACGTTCTTTGAGACTCTGTTCACAGGCAAAGGGCTGAATGTTTTATCTCACTATTTTGCACCTTTTGTCCCCGAAAATTTTGAGTTACCCGTTATTTTTATTGCTGCCACTCTTGTCGGTTTGATTGTTCATCTGATCTCAGTGCTTTGGCTACGATTGGTAAATCGGCAGATAAACAGCTTTTCTAAGGCCATAAATCTTTACATCTGGCCTTTTTTCATTACGCTGATCCCTACGTCACTCTTGGTTTTTAATCTTCATACTCTGGACTCAGAATTTTTGGCGGCCATCATGGCTGTTCTGTACCTGCTTACCTGGCTCCTTTCCTTTGCTTCTGCGTCTGTAAACGCGGCACGAAGACTGGAAAAATATCGCGTACTCAGCATCATTTTTACAATTGGGTTGTATAGTCTCCTATTTACAGGACTTCTTTTGGTATTGATGCTCTATCCTGCTCTTTTTGAACCGATTGAACTCGCCTTAGAAATTCCCTAATTATCAAACAATTTGTTTTCTGAGGCGCGCTACAGGTAGCTGAAGGTTCTCTCTGTATTTGCTAACTGTTCTTCTGGCAACTTTATATCCCTTCTTTTTCAGCAGGTTTGTAAGAGCCTGATCACTTAGGGGCTTCTGCTTGTCCTCGTTATCGATAATATCCTGCAGTACTTTCTTCACTTCTCGACTCGATACCTGCTCTCCGCTTTCGGTCTCCAAACCTTCACTAAAAAAGTATTTCAGCTCAAAAACACCAAATGCAGTTTGAACATATTTTCCGTTTACCACTCTCGAAACCGTAGATATATCCATCGAGATTCGCTCAGCCACATCCTTCAATATCATTGGCTTTAATCCTTTCCCGTGCTTAAAAAAATCTTTCTGCAAGGCAACAATCGTTCGCATAGTCTTCATCAGAGTATTTTGCCGCTGCTTTATCGAATCAATGAACCACTGCGCTGATTCAACCTTATCTTTTATAAAATTCCTGGCTTTTTTTTGAGAATCATCACCCGATCGTTTCTTACTAAGGTCTTCCCACATTTTTTTGTACTCCGACGAAATACGAAGTGGCGGTAAATTTCTTTGATTAAGCCTTATTTCAAACTCACCATCAGCTTCTTCATCATCACTTTCTGACGGTTGATAAAAAACCTCAAAATCCGGTTCAATGTAGTCAGTATTTTCATCCTGATGCTCAACCACTGCTCCTGGCCGGGGATCCAGACCTTTTATAAAATCAAAAATCTGTTTTAATTCATCATCTTCAAGATCAAGTCGATTTTTTAGCCTGTCAAAATGCTTCTTTTCAAACGCGTCCCACTCTTCTTCCAGAAGAATAACTGCTTTTTCACGTAGATTACCGCGATCAGTCAGATTTTTAGCCTGGCTCAACAAACAATCTTGTAAATTTTTTGATGCAATACCTACCGGTTCCAGCTTTTGAATCTGTTTTCTCACAGACTCAACCTGCTCTGCTTTTACAAGTATTCCATGGTTAAAAGCAATATTATCAACCACTGCATCAATCTCTCGCCTGAAATACCCGTCCTCGTCCAGAGAGCCTAATATTTGATCTGCAATTAACCTTTCATTGTCATCCAGATCGAGTAAATTTACCTGGCTTTCCAAATCTTCCAGAAGTGATTCGTAATAGGGATTCGGAAGGTCTTTCCAGTCATCATCTCCACTACCTCCACTCGAGTAGCTCATCCCGTCGTACTCGGTATTGTGCATGAACGAATCCCAGTCGATATCTTCATTTTTATCAACTGGGTCTAGTGTGTCTTCGTCTTCTTTTTCAGCGGTATCCTTTTCATCCCAGTCCTCAGGTTGTTCAGGCAGGGTTTCATCTAAAATGGGATCTGCTTCTTCCAGTACGGGGTTCATCTCTATTTCCTGCTTCACTCTTTGTTCGAGTCCAAGAGTAGGAAGCTGCAACAATTTTACAAACTGAATCTGCTGAGGAGAAAGCTTCTGCTGCTGCGACTGTTTTTGCGATATGTTTTGACCGGTTTTTAGCATCTATTTATCTTCAGCAATCACTATTTCGCACGTTTTCTTTAGTTCTTCATACCAGGCCTCCCCGTAACGCCTTGTAAGAGACTTCTCAAGAAATTCGTAAAGTCTTATCCCTTGGTTCTCACCATTTTCACACCCAGCTGAACAGAGACTGGGTATGTACTCAAAGTTTGCATATTCAAAACCTGCAATCTTTTTAAGCCGAATGGGGTATAAATGGCAGCTTATAGGTTTTTCCCAGTTAAATTCTCCTCTGTAACACGCATTTTGAATGGCACATGTTGCCACGCCATTTTCCATTTTTTCCACAAAGATACACTCACCTGTATCAACACAGGATATTTGAAATCCATTTTGCCCGTCTCCCTGTACCACCCCATCTTGCTCGGCAACGCGTTGTGCTTTTTCTGTCAGCTTGCTTCTCAGATGTTTAAAAGCCTTATTCAAAACCGGAATTTCATCTCGATTCACGGGGGCTCCAGCATCTCCAACAACACAACAGGCACCTTTACATTTCGTGATGTCGCAAGCAAACTTTGCTGTGGCTATATCTTCTGATAAAATTACATCCTTAACTCTGATCATATCGACCCGCTACTATTTATAGTATTCAAAATGCCTGAAAGCTCAACAAAGTTCAAAGTACTTTCCGGCTTTTTGCTTTAAAGCACCCCGCATTTCCAAATCGAGCAGAGTGGGCAGAAGTTTAAAAACAGGAATATCCAGGTTTTCACTCAGTTGATCGATATGGAGCTCCTTCTCATTTAGCTCAATGCAAATTTCACTCATCTCGCTGCTCAGCTCCATAGATTCCCACTTTTTTCTGGATGATTTTTGACTTTTCTCCACGGAACTTCCTTGCAAATGAACCGAGATTTCTTCCTGTATATCCTGCAGAGACTGAACGAGCTTTCCCTGCCCTGTTCGAATCAGGTAGTTGCAGCCTTCTCCTCCGGCATAGTCGAGCGGATGTGGGATAACAAATACTTCCCTATTCTGATCCAGAGCGCTTCTCGCCGTAATCATGCTCCCTCCTTTTATTCCTGATTCTACAACCAGTACTCCGTGGCTCATACCACTTACAATACGATTTCTCTCCGGAAAGTTAACTGCATCGGGCTTGGTACCTGGCATAAATTCAGTAATAACTGCCCCACCGGTATCAATAATATCCTCGGCAATACGGGAGTTTTTTGCCGGATACATTACGTCAATTCCTGATCCAAGTACCGCAATGGTTTTACCACCACTTTGTACTGCAGCTTTATGCGCAGCAGCATCCACACCATATGCCAACCCACTGTTGATGCATAAACCAGCTCCAGATAACAGTTCAGACCATTTTTTTGCCTGGCTTAACCCATATTTACTCGCTCTTCGTGTCCCGATAATCGCAATACCATCCTTTCTCAGAACCTCTTTGCTTCCTTTTACCCATAAAAGTACCGGTGGGTCATAAATATGTTTAAGGAGTTCGGGATAGTGTTCATCACCGTATCCCAGAAGAGTAGCGCCCGCAGATTCAGTTTTCTCAAGAACTTTGTCAACTGTATTCCATTCGTCAAAACCAGCAATATTTGCAGCCAGCGTTTCACCTACAGTGTCGATCTTTGTTAGTCTGCTATAGGGTATTTCAAAAATTTGTTCTGCGCTTGTCACACCCGTTACCTTTAGCAAGTACTTGATACGCCTTAATCCCAGTTCCGGTACGTGGAGCAGACCCAGCAGACCTCTATGATGATTCGTCATAATGTATTGATTGCAGCTTCTCCCAGATTTTTTCCTTTAGTTCATCAATCTGATATCCTGTAGCGGAAGAAATCTCAATAACCTCAACATCTTCAACTCCCTCAACAGGATCTTCGAGCTTGTAGTCGGGGAAAAGATCCATTTTTGTTAATGCTAAAATTCGGGGTTTGTCAAGCAGATCGGGTCTGTACTCTTCAAGTTCATGAAGTAAAGCTTTGTATTCAGCTTCAACATCGCTGTTTGCTGCTACCATAAACAGCAAAATATTATTTCGTTCTATATGCCGTAAAAACTGTATTCCAAGACCTTTTCCTTCGTGGGCATCTTCAATAATGCCCGGGATATCTGCCATAACAAAGCTACGATAGTCGGAGAACGTCACCACGCCCAGATTAGGCTCAAGAGTTGTAAAGGGATAATCCGCAATCTTTGGTTTAGCTTCCGACATTGCGGAAAGAAGTGTACTTTTACCGGCATTTGGAAACCCAACAAGTCCTACATCGGCAATCAGCTTCAATTCCAGTTCTACAACCCTTTCTTCGCCGGCCATGCCTTCTTGTGCATGCTGTGGCGTCTGGTTTGTGGCACTTTTAAAATGCCAGTTTCCCAGCCCGCCTTTTCCACCTTTTGCAATTACAAGAGTCTGCTCATCATCGGTGATCTCTCCGAGTCTCTCTTTGGTTTCTGCATCAAATACCACGGTTCCCAAAGGCACCTCGAGTACTTCCTTCTCACCATCTTTTCCGGTTTTCCGGGAACTGCCGCCATTTTCGCCATGCGCAGCCTTGATATATTTTCGATAGCGGAGGTCCAATAGAGTGTTCAGCTGCTTATTCCCTTTAAGAACAACATCGCCCCCCTTGCCACCATCACCACCGTCGGGACCGCCTTTTGGAACGTATTTTTCTCTCCGAAAGTGAGACATTCCACTGCCTCCGCTTCCTGCCGTTACATATATTTTTGCGTAGTCAGCAAATCTCATTTTATATCAATTATGTTAAATAAATCTCTCTGAATGGTTTAAACAGAAAATGTGGAACCGAAAAATCTACTTGTTTTCGAGAATTTTTAGCAGTTTTGAAAGCTTTCTTTTCATTTTGGGACGCTGAATAATAAAGTCCAGAAAACCATGCTCAAGCAAATATTCTGATGTTTGAAATCCATCCGGAAGGTCTCGCCCTATTGTTTGTCGGATAACACGGGGTCCTGCAAAACCGATCAGAGCACCCGGTTCAGCAATATTAAAATCTCCAAGCATGGCGTAACTTGCGGTAACCCCGCCTGTAGTCGGGTTCGTCATAATAGAGATGTAGGGCACTTTTTCGCGGGACAGAAGAGCCAGTTTGGCTGATGTTTTGGGAAGCTGCATTAAACTAAGCACGCTTTCCATCATCCGGGCTCCACCCGATTGCGAAATGATAACCAGTGGATATTTTTTCTTTTTGGCGTGATCAATCGCCCTGCAGAGGCGCTCTCCCACAACGGATCCCATACTGCCGCCGATAAATGAAAAATCCATACAGGCAATCACAATATTTTTCTTATCGAGTTTACCAACACCCACCCGGCATGCATCCGACAATCCGGTTTTTTTCTGTGTCTGTTTAAGTCTGTCTGAATATTTCTTCCGGTCTACAAATTCCAACGGATCTTTAGGGAGTACTTCCTGGCCAATCTCTGTAAATTTGCCGTCATCAAAAAGAATGCTAAAATATTCCTTGCTCCCTATCCGAAAATGATACCCGCTGAGTGGATCAACCCAAACGTTCTCTTCCAGTTCGCGGCGATGTATCGTTTCACCGGTCGTTGGAACCTTTACCCAAATACCTTCAGGCATATCTTTCTTTTTATCGGTCTGTATGTTGGTATCTTTTCGTTTAAACCACGACATAAATTTTCTTTTTAATTTAGGGCTTTTTATATCATAAAAGCCTTCATTTCATTGTGTTTACTGCATTCACACAGGATTAATCACTAGTAATCAACTTCACCTAAAATAACGAATATAGCCTGAAGCAAAAATCAAAAAAATAGATAAGAAATTAACCGGTCAAATCACAATCATCCAGTACTTACTGTAGAATTGTTTATTTGAGAAAGCGTGATATAATTCGGCTCAAACAGAGCGGGGTCTTCTTCTTTAAACCACGGTTTTAACTCTGAATTATACCATGCATCGATCAGATTTTTTGCCGATATCATCTCGGTACCGAATTTATTTTCCAATTTAACTTTGTCGGTGTCTATTCTGTCCCATCCTGTGCCAACAAGATAACTGTCCTCGGAAAGATCAGGCTTTATCTCTGACAGTTCTTTTACCTCCGGGTTACCTATTTGCAGTTTTCCACCCAATGCCCCCTTAATTTTTTGATGATATAAGTGATTGCGGCGAGCATCTATCACGGAGTGAATTTCTTTATGGGTCTCATTCAGTAAAGGAGTTGCAAACGATAGCAGCGTTGGAAAAATAAATAGCGGAATTTCTCTTTGAAAAAGAAACCCTTTAATGGCGGCAGCTCCAATACGCAGACCTGTGTAGGAGCCGGGGCCACCGCTAAACAACACACACTCGATGTTTTCTGCAGATAGATTGTATCGATCTCTCAGCTCTTCAAGAAATGTGAAGGTATGCACGGAATGTACTCCTCTGCCTTCTACTCGTTTTTCAATTTTACATCGTCCATGCTCCCCTAATGCAATTGAACAGACCGGCGTTGACGTTTCGATGGCGATGATCATATATCCTGCAATCTAATTTTCGATGAACCAGATGTCGTTGCTCAGCTCTACCCAGCGCTCATAAATACGACGCAGCTGGCTGTATGCCTCAACCGGAAACTCTTTCCGGGTAATGTTTATATCAAACGAATACTCGATAGAATTACCATCGGTAAGATATTCCTCAAATAAGGAAGCACCCGCCAGGCTTGTTGACCGTGTCTCACCCGAAACATCGGTACTAAAACCATCCGGCAACTCAATATTATAACTTATGGAAAGTTCCTCTGAAGCATCAAGCGTAATTGGGACCCGTCTTTCGGTTGCTTCAAAAGGATTATTAAACAAATACCCAACAACCATGGGTCTGAATTCGATACCCTCAGAGAACGAAACTGCATAATCATCAATTGAAAATTCTGCTTCAAACACTACCCGATCACAATTTAATGAGTCAATCTCAACCCTTAGCTGTTCAAAATTAACCTCGGAGTATACATCAAAAAATGTTTCTGCAGTGACGGACCTTGGATCTTCACCATTCGATAATTTTTGGCGTATTTGCTGTGATGGATACCCAAACGTTTCGGCGGTGAGGGTCCCGTTAAGCCCTCCATCGCTTTGTAAAGCAGCATCGAGCCGAATATCGAACGAAAATGTACTTTTATCGGGTGCAATATCCTGCCAGAAATGTGTACTGTCTGTAAGAACCATTCCGCGCTCTGAGTAGAGTTTCACAGGAATCAGATTCGGAATACTGTGCGGGAAAGATGCATCCATAAAATACTTTTCGCCTTCAATCTCGCTCATAACAAGCATGCTGTTAAACTGGAATAGGGAAGGAAATTCCATATTAATTCTTCCAAAATCCCTACCTGAGAGATACATCGGGTAGGCATCGATACCTGCGCCCCTCAGCATTGCCAGCAAAACCAGGTTTATTTCAGCCTGGTTTGATGGGGTTCCATCCATCACGTTATCGAGTGGACCATCAGCAAAAATGGCGGTTTGACCATTGAACTGTGCTATACTGTTGATTTGATGAAAAATAGAATCCTGGGCTATAACCAGCGAAGCGGAACGTTCAGCCATCTCCCGGCCCCTTTGCTTCTCACCCGGCAGCTGTTCAATTGCAGCATATGGATTATCGTTTCGCAAGATTTGTGCTGTAACAAATTCCCAGCTGTTTTCCAGGGGCTGTCTTGGAAGGCCAAATTCACTGATCTGAAACTTAATTTTTGCCCTAATATCATCAATCGAAGAGATAAAGCTTGATGCGTTCACGGCGGGAATGTCGTCTGCCTTCCATGTTTGAACAAAAACGGGATTGGGCCTTGTATAGGTAAAAACAAATGGCACGCTGCTCGTGTCTACACGATGTTCCTGGTACCTGATCTCAAAATTATTGTTTTGCGGAACGGCATTATACCGGATAAAATCTGAGTTTTTGAAATACAGCTCCACGTTACGGGTTGGTACTCTGTGGCCGAAGTAAAAATCCGGGAGCTCCTCAATATATCGACGCTCCAGCGTATATTTATACTCAATAATATCGCCCCGGCCAGTCTCCGGCATTTCAAATTCAATGACCTTATACCTTGAGTTCAGATCAACGGTGCGAATATTTTCAGTATCCAACCTTGTCTGTCCCCCATCCTTATGGTGCGTAATACCTTCCAAATTTGTGATTCGCTCGATACCATCCGCAAAATAAAAGGGAATGCCTACAAGTGATGCCTCGGTGATTTCAAGGGGATCATCGCTGTACACTTTGATTCGGATCAAATAGTCAATAACGGCTGTAATACCACGATTTAGCTCCAAAACCTGAATCGTAGCTTTTTTATCCAGCATTTCGTAGGGAAAAGAGTGGTTAGAATCTGTATTAAACAGAGAGTCTGGCACAATTCCGAACCCCTCAAAAATTTTGAGGTCCTCCAATACCTCGCCAGGATCCTGAGCTGATGTGGTTCCGGTCCAAAACAAAACCATAATGGACAGGATGGCAAATACATTAAAACAATGTGGGGTTTTCAAACTACGAATTTACTGCCTTTTCAAGTTATTACGTTCGAAACGCCCTTTATTGTATACGGCAACTGCCCTTCCCGTTAATGTGTTGCCCAAATATGGAGAATTCCGAGATTTCGACCGTACCTCGGCCTCATCATATACCCACTTTTCGTCGGTATTGAAAACCGTAAGGTTAGCAGCGGCTCCCTCTTTAATCGCGGGAACCGGTAGATTCAGAATCTTTCGGGGCTGAATAATCAGCTTATCCAAAATTTCTTCCAGACCCAAGTGGCCCGGTTCAAGCAGTCGCATCACGGAAATACTCCACGCCGTTTCCAGCCCAATAATTCCGTTTGGGGCATAGATAAACTCCACCTCTTTTTCTTCAATCGCGTGGGGTGCATGATCCGTACAGATGACGTCGATCGTTCCATCTTTGAGCCCTTCAATCATCGCTTCTACATCATCGGCCGTACGGAGTGGCGGATGCATTTTTACCCTTGTGTCATAATTTCTTTTTTCTACTTCTTCATCTGTAAGATCGAAATGATGGGTGCAAACTTCGGTTGTAACGTGTACACCTTCCGCTTTTGCCTTTCGAACGAGGTCTACCGCTTTGCGAGTACTAATGTGAGCAACGTGAATATGCCCACCCGTAAAACCTGCTAGTAAAATATCCCGGGCAATCATTGTTTCTTCTGCTATACCCGGCGTTCCGTCAAGTCCAAGACGGGCCGAAACTTCTCCTTCGTTCATATGTCCGGGACGCGACAGCTCCAGATCTTCTTCATGATTAATAATGGGCATGTTTAACATGGAGGAATATTCCAGGGCAACTCGCATTACCTGAGAATTACGAACGGGGTCACCATCATCACTAAAAGCAACGGCTCCCCCCTGTTTCATATCCGCCATCTCGGCTATCGACTTTCCCGCCCTCTCTTTGGTCACGCATCCAATGGGGTGTACGTCAACCAGCTCTTCTTTCGACTTATTTTTTATAAACTCTACAACATCTCTGGTATGAATAGCAGGCTTGGTGTTCGGCATGCAGGCAACTTCTGTAAAGCCTCCAAACATTGCGGCCCTGCACCCCGTCTTTACCGTCTCTTTATGCTCAAACCCCGGCTCACGAAAATGAACGTGCATATCCATCCAGCCACCACTGATATACGCGCCGGATGCATCATAGTGCTGTTCATGACTGTTTTGCTTAAGCTGGGAACTGATTTCCACTATCTGTCCATCAGCGATCCGAATTGACATTTTTTTAGTGCCATCGAAGCCATTGCCAACCGGTTTGCAGTTTGTAATAAGAAGATCGTGTGTTACCATGTGGATTAAACAAATTCAGATTAATGATTCCATTAAATATAGGCTGAATTGTTCTGAAAAACGATTATGAGTTGGCCGAATATTGGCTGACACAGATTATTTCCCATTGGTACGATAAGGTGTAGGGAATCATTTTTTAGATTTAAAAAATTGATCAAAAATGGGCAGCCTATGTCCTAAGCATCAACTGATCATCCAAAAAAAACAGGCAGGAATAGTTATACATAATTTATATGTACAATATATGTGTATTTTTGTATGTTCAGATTATGGATCCCAAAAAATATACCGAATACGATCTGGAACAGGACGTGCACCGCATTACGCTTTACAGCACTGTTGCCAAAGATCATCAGCACGTTTCGGGTAAAAGCCGGCTATACCTTCATCTCGACATGAACTGTTTTTATGCCCAGGTAGAGCAGCGCGCATATAATCTTTACGGTTTTCCGCTCGCAATGGGAGGCTGGCGCAAGCCAAACGGAACCGCTCGTGGCATTGTGGCTACCGCCAGCTACGAGGCCCGCTCACTCGGTATAAAAACAGCAATGAGCGCTTTTGAGGCGTCACAAATTTGTCCTTACCTTGTTTTTCTTCAGATTGATTACGACAAATACAAGGGAATTAGTTCTCAGCTCAAGAATATACTCAACAACTACTCGCCTGAAGTCGAGAAGTACTCGATGGATGAGTATTTTATGGACCTCACCTTTTTACTGGGAAAACCGCGCGGCCAAATTGAAGCCTACGCACGAAAAATGAAAGCAGAAATTTACCGGCGGCTCGGACTGGTATGCTCGGTGGGGATTGCCCGAAGCAAAACATACTCTAAACTGGCTTCGGATCTGAAAAAGCCAAAAGGCTTGGTTACAATCCTCACGGCTGATGATGCCGCAGAACATATCTTTCCGCTGCCCATGGACGAAGTATGGGGCATTGGCCGCAGACGTTACGAACACCTGAAAAGATATGGCCTGCTAACCATTGCCGACGCTCATAAACAGGGGCCCGGTCCATTCAAAAAGCTCTTTGGTGAGATGCAGGGACAACTTTTTTGGGAAACGGTAACGGGACGCGACCGTGCAAAGGTGCTCACCAGTGAAATCCATATCCCCGATGAAGTAAGCTACATGCACACCTTTTCTGACTGGACCGATGATCCTATTTTGGTGAAAGGTGAAATCGTAAAGGCTGTTCGAAAGGTGTGCTACCGTATGAGGGGTTACAAGCGAAAAGCACGCCGGTGGAGCTGCCATATTCGCTATCAAGAGGCCCATTGGGAGGGAATTAGCTTTGCATTTACAACCGACGGATTCACCAACCTCGACGATTATGTGCTGAATGCATGTCTGGAAAAGGCAATGGATTTAACCCGGAGCGCGATCAGAAAAGGAATAAAAATTCGTGGGATAGGCCTGCATACTATTGAGATGCAACAGACCGAACAGCTCGAAATATTTTTCCGGGAAAATGAAAATGTGCGCCATCTCTATCGTGCTGCAGACTGTCTCAACAACTGCTACGGTCCCGACACCGTTGCCAAAGCCGCCATTCACGAAAGCGTAAAGGGAAATACCCATTTTGTAAATCGCAGCTAAAGAAATTTTTCAACCTGGCTTAGTCTTAAGCTGCTATACAGTCAGTTTTTCTTAAAGCGTTTTAACATTGATGAACTTTCATAAAAGAAGTGGTTATCTATCAACAAAATTATTTTAATGATTCATTATTGTTTCAGAGGCATGAGCTCAATTCTTCTGAAGAAAACTTCAGCACCTTCAGACTGAAACATGATTTTCCCCTCTTTCAAATCAGAATCAAACCCCTCATTTACTACAACTCCGTTTAACATATAAATCAGGCTGTTTCCGTCAGCAATAATCTCAGCACGATTCCACTCACCCACCGGCTTCTCCACATCCTGAATTCCGCGAAAACCGAGAACATCTTTCCAGTCGGGGTCTCGCCCATACCAATTGATTCGTCCCCTCTCAAACTCCCGAATATCTCCTTCCTCACTCCAGAAGAACTGTCCGTTATAGTCATTTTTAACGCTTGCTTTTATTGAAGGGGTTATAAATTCTCCTGAGAGATTATATCCCCCAACAAGAATCACATCGCCGGTACCTCCTTCTATAAGCTGGTACTCAACGGAACGCATCCAGGCACCGTCATATTCCTGTTCAGTATTCCCATCCCGTCCTTCTGCATGAAGCAAAATGCCGCTGTCCATCGCCTTAAACATACGGTCGCCATAGGTAATATTACCCCATCTGAATTCGACGATCAGGTGATAATTAGAGTAGGCCTTTTCTGTTACAAATCCTCCCCAGTCTTCTCCGCTGACGCGAATTGCCGGTGCACCATCAATATTATCAACCACGGAAAAAACACGATTGGGGTCTTTATACCCAATGCCGCCTTCAAGCCATGTGTAAAACCCGGTGAAATCTTCACCATTAAAAAGTGAGATGGGTTCCCCGGGAGTTATTACTTGCGAGCCCTGTGCATGCACGTTATTCTTTCCTGCGGGCCAAATCATCAAAAGAAAGGCGAGCAGAGAGAATGTTAAGCTAGATATGTAGCAATTTATTCTCATGATACCTCAAATACCTGGTCTGCTTCCATCGCCAGCACCGTTTCAGTCATCAAATTGATCAGTGCCTGGATATCACTCAAAGAGGCTGTTTCAACGGGTGAATGCATGTAGCGAAGCGGCAAAGAGATAAGGGCACTGGGAATTCCCGTTTTTTGGTAAAAAATACTGTCGGTATCGGTTCCCGTTCGAACACTTGTTGCTTCGTGCTGAATGGTTATTTCATGTTTATCGGCCGTTTCTTCAATGAGCCGCACCACTGAGGGGTGATTTGCTCCACCGTGCTGCACCGATGGCCCTCCTCCAAGCTTTACCGTACCGTGCTCTTTGTTGTTGATTCCCGGAGAGTCCGTAGCGTGGGTTACATCCGTCACAAGAGCGGCATCGGGCATATGCCGAAAACTCATCATGCGAGCGCCAAACCCACCCACTTCCTCCTGTACGGAGTTCAAAGCCATCACGTTTACTTTAAGTTCTTTCTTTCGCTTACTCAAATTTTTAAGCACCTGCGCGATCACAAACCCTCCTACGCGGTTATCCAGCGCGCGGCCAGTGATAATATCATCATTCAGATATTCCAGTTCATCTGTATAAATTACAGGATCACCTACCTGAACGAGCTCTAAAGCTTCCTCTTTACTTGATACGCCTATATCTACAAAAATGTCCTTCCAGGCTGGCTGCTTACCCCCACCATTTTTATTGTCTTGAAGGTGTATGGCCGTGTTCCCTACAACACCGGTAACCGTACCTTTTTTATTATGAATGTATACTTTTTTACCACGTGCAATGGTCGAGTCGCTGCCCCCAAGCTTGTTAAGAGTAATAAACCCCTTGTCTGATATGTGCTGCACAACCATTCCAATTTCATCGGCATGAGCCTCCACCATAATTGTTGGGACAACAGAATTGGTTTCAATTTTTGCCAATGCTGAACCGTACGCGTCCGACTCCACTTTGCCGGCATACTGTGAGACATATTTTTTCCATACCTTTTGCCCGGCAGACTCGTAACCGGTTGGACTGGGCGTGATAATTAATTCTTCTAAAAATTTATGTGCTTCGCTATCAAACATTATTGCTCTATTATCTGTTTATATTTCATTGAATAATATAAGCATCCAAAATCATTGAACCATTCATTTCAGCAAAACATTAAACGGCAGAATATTTATCAACTATGATCAGACCATCATACCAAAAAAGTCAATTTTATCACTGGACTGAAATTAAGGTACGATTTCGAGACCTCGATCCCCTTAATCATGTAAATAATGCGGTTTTTAATACCTATTTTGAGGAAGCAAGAATCGACTTTATACGGGCTATACCTGAATTCAATAAAAGCATGCAGCAGGGATTTAGTTTTGTTCTGGTTCACATGGAAATGGACTATCTCAAACCGGTACTATTGGAAGAAACGCTAATTGTAGGCAGTTCGGTTGAGGAGTATGGTAACAGCAGTATTAACGGGATACAGGCCATTTATGATAAAAAAAATCATGCGCTAAAAGCCGTCGCAAAGACGACCGGTGTCTGGTATAACCTGACAAAGCAGCGACCTGCCCGGTTACCGGAATTGCCTGATAAAAATAAATACCTGTTCAAGAATACAAACAATGGATAAAAGCACTCAGTACAAGATATTCAGCGATCCCGTACACGGATTCATTACCATTCCTAAAGGGATTGTTTTGCGCTTGATTGATCACCCCTTTGTACAGCGTCTTCGCAGAATTCGTCAGTTAGGACTGGGGTATCTTGTTTTTCCGGCGGCAGAGCATTCAAGGTTTTCGCACGCAATTGGGGCAATGGAGCTGGGCCAGCGCGTTCTTAAAATATTGAGAGAAAAGGACACAACACTCAGTGATGCAGAAGTTCGCGGTACGCTTATTGCTATACTGCTTCACGATATCGGTCACGGACCACTTTCCCATACGCTGGAGCACACGCTCATCAAGGATTTTAACCACGAGATGATGAGTTTAAAAATAATGGAATCCCTGAATGAAGAATTTGATGGTGAACTGGATACGGCAATTTCAATATTTAAAAATCTCTACCCGAAAAAGTTTCTAAATCAGCTGATTTCATCACAACTCGACATGGATCGACTCGACTACCTAAAACGAGACAGCTTCTTTACCGGTGTCTCTGAGGGTTCGGTAGGAATCAATCGTATTTTAAAAACCATGCGCGTTTTTAAAGGCAATGTGGTTATTGAGAAAAAGGGGATTTATGCCGTTGAAAACTATATTCTATCCCGCAGGCTGATGTATATGCAAGTATACCTGCATAAAACAGTACTGAGTGCTGATGTATTGCTTCGTAAAATCTTTGAACGTACGCAGTTTCTCATTGAAAACGGGGAAAGTGTTCCCGTCATTTCTGAACCGCTCTCCTACTTCATCACCAGGAAACCTTCATCAAAAAAGATTATTTCTGATGAGATGATGAATCAATATTTGTCTCTTGATGATAACGATATATTTATCACCATAAAGGGGTGGAGAAATCATCCGGACAGGATTCTTTCGGACCTCTCGGACAGATTTTTGAACCGGCGACTATTTAGAACGTCGTTTTCGGGACGTAAAGAGCGCGATCAAAACCGAAAAAAAGTCCATACGAAAACCAAGAACTACTTAAAGAAACAGGGGTTCCCTCACGATGATGTAAGCGTTCAGTTTTACTACGAAGCAAATGAGAGCTACAGTGAGGCATACAAATATGAAAATGAAAGTATCTGGATACTAGAGGATGGGAAAAACGCTATTGAGTTTTCGAAAGCCGCAGATACCAAACACATTATTGCGTTAACCAAGCCTGTAGTTAAACCGTATTTGGTACATTTGAAAGAGATCCAGGCGTAATAAAAGATGTTGCAACTTTTTGAAAAACAGGTTTTACTGATAATGAATGGATACTACTAGCACACTGTTATAACATTGAGTAACAAGACTTTGTAATCCAACAAAATTTTTCCACTATGGATGACAGTAGAAAAGATGAAAAGCAACCGAAAAAGAAAAATTCAACCAGTAAAGACAAAGATTTGAATGAGGAGTTAAAGCAAACGTTTCCCGCAAGTGACCCACCATCTCATTCACGCCCGGGACATGAACGCGACTCTGAGAAGTAATCTTCAAGAGGAATATTTTCCTTTTTTATTCCCCTACCCTAAAACTTAAATTCGGGTGTACTTTACAAAGTCAAAATCTTCATGGCTTTCACGCCATACCTCTTTCCAAACTTCACCTATATTATTGCGATACTCTGGAAATGTCGTATCTCCCTCGTGCTGCTCTTTAACTTCCGTAATGATCAGCTCATCAGCTTGGTCGATCAACTGCTCATAGATATTACCACCACCAATTATGAACACTTTATCTTTATCACTCAAATAATCCAGAGCATCATCGATCGAAGAAAAAGTTGGGACATGATTGTAGTTTTTGGATCGGCTTAGTACCACGTTTTCGCGTCCGGGAAGTGGTTTCTCGTTAAGCTCTTCGAATACTACTCTCCCCATTAAAAGAGGTGATCCCATTGTTGTTTTTTTAAAGAACTTCAGATCTTCTGAATAGTGCCATGGAAGCTCTCCATCTTTGCCAATTATTAAGTTGGGATCGTGTGCCGCAATAATTATGAGCCTCATACAGCTACCGGGAATTTTATAGGTGGCTGTGGGTTATATCCCGTAAGCTTAAAGTCTTCAAATTCTAACTGATCTACGGGTTTTTTTGCAATTTCTAGCTTCGGCAGCTGACCGGGTTTCCTGGTAAGCTGTTCTTTTAAACCGTCCATATGGTTTTCATAAATATGAGCATCCACAATAGTGTGTGCGAAAGTTCCCGGTTCCAGCCCAACCTCATTTGCAATAGCCATGGTTAGAGCCGAATAACAGGCCAGGTTAAAGGGGATTCCCAGTGCGATATCACCCGATCGCTGCGTCAGATGACAATGAAGCTTACCTCCCGAAACATTAAAGATGTACATCAGGTGGCAAGGAGGCAGTCCCATTTCATCCAAAAGTCCGGGATGCCAGGCCGAAACCACAATCCTTCGGCTATTTGGATTGGTCTTAAGCATGTGAATTGCATTCTGAACCTGGTCGAATTCTTTATAGCCCCACTCTTTATCATCACTGCTTCCCAGTGGTTTATAAACGGATCCATCTTTGGCTTTTGCCATGGGAAATCTTCTCCATAATACAGGGTATATAGGGCCAACGTAGCCGTCTTCATCCGCCCAGGCATCCCAGATATGCACGTTATTTTCGTCCCGGAGCCACTTTATGTGATCTTCTCCTCGCAGATACCACAAGAGCTCCATAATTACAGACTTAAAGAATACTTTTTTTGTCGTAAGCAGAGGAAAGCCTTCGGAAAGATCTACACGGTAAAATTCCGCAAAATTTGAAAGGGTTCGTACCCCAGTGCGGTTTTCTTTCCACACTCCATTTTTCATAACGCTTTCGACAAGATTCAGATACTGTTTCATAATTTTTTACTGTTTTATTAAAGAACTACCCCTTTCAGTAAAAATACTGCGATAGAGAAGTAGATGATAATTCCTGTAACGTCGACCAAAGTCGCTACAAACGGTGCAGATGTAACGGCCGGATCGAGCCCAAACTTTGACATTATAAACGGCAGCATGGACCCGCTAATATTTCCAAATAGTACAACACCCACAAGGCTTGAACCGACCGTGAGAGCCTGCATAAATATTTCAAAAGAAAATGGCTCTCCGCGGATCACCATCCAAAAACTGATCACGATTGTGCCCATGATACCAAGAATGCTGCCCAGAAAAAGACCGGAAAGAATTTCTCTTTTCAACACTCCAAACCAGTCCTGAAGCTTCAAATCATCTGTTGAAAGAGATCGGATAATTAAGGTGGCTGCCTGTGAACCTGAGTTACCACCACTTGAGATAATCATCGGTATAAAAAGAGCTAACACAGCTGCAGCGGCCAGCGTATCTTGATATCCGGCCATAGCCGTAACGGTAAACATCTGTCCCAGAAATAATAAAATAAGCCACCCGATACGCTTACCAACCATATCGTTAATACCCGTTTCTGAGTAAGATTTGTCTAAAGCACTCATACCCGCCATCAACTGCATGTCTTCCGTTGTCTCCTCTTCAGCTACGTCCAGAACATCATCTACGGTAACAATCCCGACAAGAATGCCGCCTGAGTCCACAACCGGAAGCGCAACCCTGTCGTACTTACTAAGCATCCGCACCGCCTCCTCCTGATCGTCAAAAGCACTGAGAGCTTCAAACGAGTTGTCCATGATATCTGAAATGAGTGTGTCGGGTTCAGCCAGTATGAATTGATTTAATCGGAGATCATCAATGAGCTTTTCGTCCTCATCAACAACATAGATAACGTTTACGGTTTCCGCGTTTCGCCCATATTTACGGATGTGCTCAAAACTCTTGTTTACAGTCCAGTCACTTTTAATACGCACATAATTTGTGGTCATTAAACGACCAACACTCTCTTCAGGGTATCCCAAAAGACGACGGACCTGCGCAATATCATCCTTCGCCATCGAATTTAGTACCTTTTGGGTAAGATCACCGGGCAGCTCTTCCATCAGAGCAACCCTTTCATCTGGCTCGAGGTTATTCATTACATCGCTTAGCTGCTGTCTGCTAAAAACTTCAAGTAGTTCAACGCCTTTAGCCGAGCTCAGGTAAGAAAACACATCAGCAGCCTTGCTTTTTTTCAGCAGTCGAAAAATTACGACAGCAATTTCTGGCTCAAGCTCTTCTAAAATTTCAGATACATCAACTGCCGGAACGTCTTCTAACGCTTCTTTAATGGCTACCCATTCTTTTTTTTGAATGAGCTCATCAATTTCCGGTTTTAGGAGTTGTGCAATCATAGAATATTGTCGTTAGAAAAGACATTGGCACAAACATACAGAATGTCTGAAAATATCAGTCAGGAAGTTATTAAAAAAAAGTCTGCAATGAATGTTATTCTTTTACAGCCAGACTTTGAAGAGCGTCTTTTGCAGCTTTTTGTTCAGCCTTCTTTTTACTTTTGCCCCGGCCCTCTCCAAGTTTTTTCCCGTTTACATACGCAGCGACAGTAAATGTTTTGTTGTGACCCGGCCCAGATTCTGAAATTACTCTGTAAACGGGTAAATCCCATTTTTCGGCTTGTGAAAACTCCATTAACAGGCTTTTATGGTTGTCGATGTGATTGACCACTTTGCCAAAATCCAGGTAGTTATCAACGGTTTTTCGAACAAACTCAAACGCACTTTTATAACCGCCTGAAATGTATATAGCGGCTACAAGGGCTTCAAACACATCAGAAAGCACACTTTTTGATAGCTCAATTCCCTGGCCGCTGGCGCGTTCACCTACTTCCAGAAATTCGTTTAGATGCAGATGTTTAGAAAATTCGCAAAGAGTGTCTCCTCTTACAATCTTCGCTCTGAGCTTCGTGAGATAACCTTCATTTTCTTTAGGATAGATATCAAAAAGGATCTCCGTGACAATAAGATCTAATACAGCATCTCCCAGGAATTCGAGCCTTTCGTAAGTTTCAAAAGATTCATATTTCTCGTTATCAACAATCGATCGATGCCGGAGAGCTCTTTTAAAGAGTACCTCGTGTTCAGGGGGTATTTTATACCCTATGGTTTTCCCCAGTTGAACTATTTTGCGCGAGGGCTCAATATGATTTGAATCAGGATCAATTCCGAACCATGATTTGAGCCTGTTCAGCATATTCTATTTTTCGAATTTTTTAAAAACGAGTGTTGTGTTGTGTCCACCAAAACCAAACGCATTATTCATTGCGTATGTAATATCACGTTCAACAGCTTTGTTTGGGGTATAGTTGAGGTCGCACTCTGGGTCCTGATTATCCTGGTTTATCGTTGGCGGAATCGTGCTATGATAGATCGCAAGCAGAGCTGCAACTGATTCTGCAGCGCCGGCGGCCCCCAGCATATGTCCCGTCATCGATTTTGTGGAGTTCAGGTTGATCTTATAGGCGTGATCCCCAAAAACTTTTTTAATAGAATTGGTTTCTGCGATATCGCCCAAAGGTGTAGACGTGCCGTGCATATTTATATGTTCGATGTCTTCTGCAGAGATTCCCGCCATGTTCAGTGCATTTGTGAGGGCAAGGATTACACCATTTCCTTCCGGATCGGGTGCGGTTATATGGTGGGCGTCAGCTGAGTAACCATATCCAACAATTTCGCCATAAATACGAGCACCGCGGGCTAAAGCAGAATCTAAAGATTCCAAAAACATCATGGCAGACCCTTCACCAAGTACGAAGCCGTCTCTATCTTTATCGAACGGTCGTGAAGCTCTTTCGGGCTCATCATTTCGCTTGGAAAGTGCCCTCATTGAAGAGAAACCCGCAACACCAATTCTCCAAACGGGGGCTTCTGTACCGCCACAAACCGCCATTTCAGACTGCCCATAACGAATGGAATCGTATGCCAAACCGATATTATGCGAGCCGGTAGCGCAAGCCGAAACCGCGCAGAAGTTGGCACCTCTGAATCCGTACTTAATGGATATTTGACCAGCAGGCATATCAGGGATCAACATCGGGATGAAAAACGGGTTTACACCCCTTGCCCCATGTTCATGCAATGATACAGACTGCTCATAAAATGTTGTCATACCTCCAATTCCTGTGCCAACTATGACAGCAATTTTATCTTTATCAACCGTTTCGAGGTCAATATTACTGTCCTTGATCGCCTCATCTGCCGAAATCATGGCATATTGAGTTACAGGATCGAGGCGACGAGCTTCTTTTCTGTCGAAATAGTCACCTGAATCATACTCTTCGAGCTGACCCGCAAATTTTGTGGGTAAATCGTCCGTATCGAAATGGGTTATCGGACGCACACCGCTTTTCCCGGAAACAAGACCATTCCAAAATTCTGGAGCGGTCTTTCCCACGGGAGTAAGCGCTCCGATTCCAGTTATAACTACTCTGCGTTCGGCCATAATTCAAGTGATTAAATCGGTAAAATTGAAGCGTTTCTTAAGACTTCTCGGAAATATATTTTACTGCGTCTCCAACAGTGGCAATGTTTTCAGCATCCTCATCAGGAATACTCATATCAAATTCTTTTTCGAATTCCATAATAAGTTCTACTGTATCCAGGGAGTCTGCACCAAGATCGTTCGTGAAATTCGCTTCACCAACTACTTCAGATTCATCTACTCCAAGTTTGTCTACAATAATGGATTTGATTTTAGCTTCTACGTCTTGTGACATGTTTAGACCTTATATTTGGTTATTGTTTAATAAATGATTTTTCGTAAAAAGACATCAGAAAATACAACATATCATTATAAAATAACATGTCTATATAGCCTGATGCAAAATTGGCTTTACATAGCCATACCGCCATCCACACGAATAACTTCGCCTGTAATGTACGAACTTAATGATGATGCTAAAAAAGCAACCGTATTAGACACTTCATCCGGTTCTCCCGGTCTGCCCAGCGGTGTTTCAGTTTTTATAGCATCTAATACTTTTTCACTCAGATTTTCGGTCATTTCCGTTGTAATATACCCGGGTGCAACAACATTGGCCCGAATATTTCGGCTGGCCAATTCCTTAGCGTATGACTTTGTAAATCCTATAATTCCAGCTTTTGAGGCAGCATAATTACTTTGGCCAGCATTTCCGCTAATTCCAACGACGGAACTGATATTTATAATTGACCCTCCACGTGCGCGCATCATGGGCTTAACGGCTGCTTTGCTATAGTTGAACACGCTCTTCAAGTTGGTTTGAATTACATCATCCCAGGCATTTTCGTCCATGCGCAGTATTAAATTGTCCTTGGTGATACCGGCGTTATTTACAAGCACATCCAGAGAGCCCCATTCATTCACAATATCGGTGATCACTTCCTCAGCTTTGCTCAAGTCCACTGCGTCGGCCTGGTATGCCTTTGCCTGTACACCTATGGCTTTCATTTCGCTCACAACGTCATCAGCGGCATCTTTCGATCGTGCATAGGTAATGGCAACATTGGCACCCAGCTGGGCAAATTTTAGCGCAATTGCTTTTCCTATACCTCTGCTGCCACCGGTCACCAAACAATTCTTCTTCGTTAAATCCATCTTATTATCCTATTCGTGTCCTTCAATTGTAATATTATTCAGCGTTCGTTTCGCAAGACCTTGCAGAACTTTCCCGGGGCCTACCTCTACAAAAACTTCGGCTTTATTCGACTGCATATTTTTAAGAGTCTGTGTCCATTTAACCGGGCTTACCAGCTGTTTAAGAACATTTTCCTTGAGTTCGGTTTTATTAATCACCGGTTCTCCAGTTACGTTACTGTAAACGGGAAACTGAGGATCTTTAAAATCTACCTCATTTAGTGTTTTGGCAAACTCATCAAAAGCGTTTTTCATTAACGGTGAATGAAAAGCTCCACTAACAGGCAACATCTTTGCAAAACGGCATCCTTCTTCTTTTGCAGTTTCAACGGCTTTTTCGACCGCATCAACATCGCCGGAAATTACAAGCTGTCCGGGTGAATTATAATTTGCAGGAACTACAGGTTTACCAACAATTTTAGATGTATTCACACAAATTTCGTCGACTACCTCGTCATCCATCCCAATAATTGCAGCCATTGTCCCGGGATTCTCTTCTCCGGCATGCTGCATCAGCTCTCCTCTTTTTGATACGAGCTTCAATGCATCTTCAAACGATAATACATCTGCTGCTGCAAGCGCAGAAAACTCTCCAAGACTGTGCCCGGCTACCATATCAGGTTTATCGTCCAGTATTTGATATAGGGCATAGGAATGCAGAAATATTGCCGGCTGGGTATATTTAGTTTGTGTTAGTTCATCTGCAGGCCCCTCAAACATTAACCTGCTTATTGAATAACCTAAAATCTGGTCAGCCTGATCAATATAGTTTTTAAAATCCGGGTTGGACGTGTAATGTTCTTTTCCCATTCCAACCTTTTGAGATCCTTGTCCCGGAAATAAGTACGCTTTCATCATTTTTCTATTTAGTCCATTCCAAATAAATAGCTCCCCAGGTCAACCCACCACCAAAGGCAGACAAAATAATCTTATCGCCTTTTTTCAACCTATCTTTCCAGTCGTATAGACACAGCGGAATCGTTGCTGCCGTTGTGTTTCCATATTTATCAATATTGATCATCACTTTCTCTTCATCAAGCCCCATTCTGCGTGCGGTAGCGCTGATTATTCGCAAGTTTGCCTGATGAGGTACCAGCCATGCAACATCATCGCCCGTCAACCCATTTTTATCCATTATCTCTTTGGATACATCGGCCATGCCTTCGGTTGCTTTTTTGAACACGGCCCTGCCGTCCTGTCGAATAAAATGTTCCCGGTTTTTTACGGTATCTTGCGATGCGGGATTCAGGCTCCCACCAGCTGGCTGATAGAGCATACACTCTTCATCACCTTCTGTTCGCTGTATATAATCTATGATCCCTCCCTCTTCACCTTCTTCGAGAACCACTGCACCGGCTCCGTCACCAAAGAGAATACAGGTAGTACGGTCGGTATAGTCAATAATGGAGCTCATTTTATCGGCTCCAATTACAAGTACTTTTTTGGCTCGGCCGGCTTCAATCATTCCGCTTCCGGTAGATAAAGCAAACAAAAAACCTGAACACGCGGCTGAAAGATCAAACCCATAAGCGTTTGTTGCCCCTATTCGCTTTTGCACAAGAGCTGCAGTAGCAGGAAAAAAATAGTCTGGAGTTACAGTAGCAACAATAATCACATCAATCTCTTCAGCATCCACTCCGGCATCTTCGAGAGCTTCATTCGCTGCGTTCGTTGCCATAAATGAAGTGGCTTTATCTGGATCTTTTAAAATCCTGCGCTCAGCAATACCGGTTCTTGAGCGTATCCACTCATCATCCGTCTCCACCATGGTTTCCAATTCTTTATTGGTCAGCACATAATCCGGGACATAGTGACCCACACCGGTAATTTTTGCTCTAATCTGGCTCATTCTACTGATTCATTATTATTGATGGTGGATACGATTTTCTCGTTTATTTTATGCTCCACGCATTTAACGGCATTAAGTATCATGTTTTTTATAGCCACTGGAGAGCTGCTGCCGTGGCCAACCAGGCTCATCCCGTTCACACCAAGAAAGGGAATACCGCCAACATGTTCGTAGTTGAAAGGCTTCATTGTTGTGCCAATTACATCCTGAACAAGCCTTTGAGAGGCTTCATCGAGGCCTTTCTCTTTCATTGTTTTTGCCAGAAGCGACTTTAAAATTTCAGGAATTGATTCTCCAAACTTGAGCAATACATTACCGGAAAAACCATCACTCAAATAGATATCGGTTTTGCCCAGAAGTATATCTCCACCTTCAATATTGCCTTTAAAAGAATCGAAGTCAGACAGCATTTGATAAACTTCTTTATGCATGTCGAGCCCCTTTTCGGGCTCTTCTCCAACATTTAAAAGCCCGATGGTAGGATTTTCAATTTTCATTATCTCTTTTGCATAGATAGAACTCATAACCGCGAATTGATAATACATTTGCGGCTTTAGTTCAAGATTAGCACCGGCATCAACCAGCAGGCTGATTCCTTTGAGTGTTGGATAGGTTGCTGCAATTGTTGGTCTGAGTACGCCATCCAGCTTACCAAGAAGAAACATGGAGGCTGCGAGAAGTGCTCCTGTATTACCTGCACTTACAAATGCAGAGCATTCACCTTTCTTATGAGCAGAAAGACCAAGCGTTATGGAAGAGTTTCTCTTGGTTTTAACTGCAGCAGCCGGCGAATCCTTCATTCCGATAATTTCGGGAGCATTCAAAATATGTATTCGGCTGCTGTCATAATCGAGTTTCGACAGCTCGTCATTAATAATCGACTCTGGGCCGGCTAATAGTATTTCAACATCAGCATTTTCTTTGGTGGCTAATACTGCTCCCTGAACCGGGTTATGAGGATAGTGATCTCCCCCTACCGCATCTACAGCAATAAGCATGATCTGTCCGTTTTTTTTAGTTAGAAACGTTTACAACCTGCCGGCCTCTATAGTACCCGCATTCCATACATACGTGATGGTATTTATGCATTGCTCCGCAGTTGCTGCACTCGGCGAGCGGAACTTCTTTTAATGCATGGTGTGCACGACGTTTATCTCTTCGCGCTTTGGATGTTTTTCTTTTAGGATGTGCCATGACGATCTATTTTATAATGTTTACTTCAGTTTTTTCAATTTAGCCCAACGCGGGTCTATCTTATTTTCTTCAGAAGGTTCATCACCGAATTGCTGAACTTCAAAATCAACGATTTCTCCATCTTCATCAATAAAATCAGGATGAACTTTTTTAACAGGTATTTCCAGCATAATCGTATCCCTTACTTCTTTAGAGATATCCAGGATCAGATCTTCAGCAGGAATTCGTTTTACAGCACTGTTAACTTCTTCATACTCATCTTCGGGATCGGGTTCAAACAGTATTTGATACGATCCTTCAACATTTTTTGTGAACGGTTTTAAAGAGCGGTCGCATATGATTCTTACAATAACATCGATTGTAAATTTTACCTCGATAAATTGCGTTGCTCTGAAAAACTCAACGACTAAACTACCCGAGTCGATACTTACTGAATCTTCGATAGATACATCTTCCCCATCCAGGGAAATTGTACGTTTACTACTCCCCTCGGGAATCTCCTGTAATCGAAAAATCAGCTTATCATTTTTCACAATAGCTTTCTAAGATAGAAAGGTTTATAAATCTTTGCAATTTAATTGAATAAACCAAAAAGCCGCTGTTCTACCATCCCAATAACTTTTCCCAGATCTTCCTGATTATTAACAAAATCAATATCGTCAGTATCGATAATTAATTTTTCCTGTTCATAAGAATCAATCCACTCCTCATAGAGCGAGTTGAGTCGTTCAAGATATTCGATCCGAATGGTGTTTTCGTAATCCCTTCCTCTTTGCTGTATTTGGCGCACAAGTGTGGGTACTTCCGCTCGTAAATAGATAAGTAAATCGGGAGCCTTCAAATAAGCCGTCATTTCGGTAAAAAGAGCGCAATAGTTTTTATAATCGCGATCGCTCATTAATCCCATTTTATGCAGGTTCTTGGCAAAAATCTCGACGTCTTCGTAGATGGTTCTGTCCTGTATAATGCTATTTTTTTCCTGCATCAATATTTTCTGATGCTGAAATCTGCTGGATAAAAAGTAGATTTGAAGGTTAAAACTCCATCGCCGCATATCATCATAAAAATCTGAAAGATATGGATTATCGTCTACCGATTCATAATAGGGTTTCCATCCAAAATTTTTTCCCAACAGCGATGTAAGCGATGACTTTCCTGCCCCAATATTACCGGCTATTGCTACATATTTTTTTTCTGTATTTGGCATAGCTCTAATTTTCTTTACCCAGTAATCTATACATGGCTTGCTTGTAGCTTTCCACTCCAGGCTGATTAAATGGATTTACATCCAGCATAGTTACATAAATGGCGGTCAGGTACTCATAAAAATAGATCAACTCTCCCAAATGCTGTGCATTCAGTCGGTCCAGTATTACCTTCATCACAGGAACGCTTCCCTCCTCATGAGCCTCCGCTGTACCTTCCTGAGCACTTCTATTTATTTCGTGCATAGATTTTCCGGCCAGGTAACCTAGTGAATCGGTATCAAGTTCTTTGGCCTGTGGTACCCGCAAATCTGTTACCGGCGATTTTACCTCAATGATGGTTTCCATAATATTTCTTTGGCCATCTTGTATAAGCTGACCTATACTATGCAAGTCGGTAGAATAGCCTGCACTTGCCGGATATAATCCCTTTCCTTCCTTACCCTCACTTTCTCCAAGGAGCTGCTGCATCCAGGCAATCATTCCGTTCAGGCCCGGCTCAAACGTACTTAAAACATCTATAGCATATTTTTTTTGATGTAATACATACCTGGTGGCGGCATAAAGATAGGTTTGATCAGGATCTTTTTCTGTTGATTTATATTGTGAAACCGCACCATAAAAAAGCGTTTGAATATCGATACCAGCAACGGCTATTGGCAGCAGGCCAACGGGTGTAAGAACCGAAAAACGGCCTCCAACATCATCTGGAATGATGTATTTTTTGTACCCCGCCTCATCTATGATTTTGTTTAAAACGCCACCTTTCTTCCCTGTTGTTGCAATAATTCTTTTTGACGCGTCATCATACGTTTTATGCATCCAGTGCCGAATAAACCGGAAAGCCAAAGCTGTTTCAAGAGTAGAGCCCGATTTTGAAATGACGTTTAAATATACACTTTTCTTATTTCCGTCTTCGTCTTCCTCATCCAGGTACTCAAGAAGTTCTTTGAGATACTTGCTTCCCATATGATGTCCGGCAAAAAGAATCTCCGGACCATTATTTTTAAATACAGGATTAAGCGCCTCAATCACAGCCATTGCCCCTGTGTAGGACCCTCCAATTCCACAGACAATAAATATATCTGCATCTTCACGAATTTTTGCTGCATGCGATGTAATTTCATCAAGTTCGGCATCATTCGGTGTCTCAAGAATGGACTGCCACCCCAACCATTCGCTACCTTTGCATGTTCTGTTCGCCACTTGCTTGCCTGACTGTTCAGCGAGTGTTAACGCCTTTTCAAGCTCATGTTCGGTTACGATACGATTCGTTCTTTTTAAGTCTACTGTAATCATTTATCTCAAAATTTTTGATAGTTCAAGCAAATCAAAATCAATATCTTTCTTTTTGCCAAATGTCATTTTTAGAGGCGTAATTTTAACACGATTATTCACCACGCCCACCATTACCTGTGAATGACCTTCGTGCATCGCTTTAACAGCTTCGAACCCAAGACGGCTAGCTAATACTCTGTCGTGCGCAGACGGACTGCCACCTCTCTGAATGTGTCCCAAAATACAGACTCGCATGTCGTACTGCTGAAAATCGTCACAAATTTTTTCGGATAGTTTTAGTGCACCACCCATTTCATCACCTTCTGCCACAACAACAAGTGTACTTCGTTTTTGATGCTCCAGTACTTCATTCAAAGATCGTTTTATTTCATCAATGTCTTGCAGGGCCTCGGGTAATAAAATTAACTCGGCACCGGTGGCAAGGCCGGTTTCTAAAGCAATAAATCCGGCATCACGCCCCATTACTTCTACAATGAAAAGACGCTCGTGTGCGTCTGCAGTATCCCGTATCTTATCAATTGCCTCCATCGCGGTATTTAGAGCCGTATCGTACCCGATGGTTTCGTCACTTCCAACAAGATCATTATCAATGGTGCCGGGAATACCAATCACACATATTTGATGTTCTTTGCTCAGCAGGGTAGCGCCTGTAAATGTGCCGTCGCCGCCAATGACTATCAGCCCGTCTATATTATTTTCCTTAAGCTGGCTGGCTGCCTTAGCCCTCCCCTCTGGTGATCTGAATTCTTCCGAGCGCGCAGACTTTAAGATCGTTCCCCCATCCTGAATAATCCCTGAGGCATCCGCACTCAAGAGTTCTTTAAACCGACCCTCAATTAAGCCTTTATACCCATAACTTACCCCAATTACATCGTAATTGTAATGCTTGCCACCCCGAATTACAGCCCTAACCGCTGCATTCATTCCGGGAGAATCGCCCCCACTTGTTAATACCGCTATTTTTTCCAAACTAGTTACCCGATTTTATCATTAAAAAAATGTAAAGATATAAACTAAACACCCATTGCTCATTGCGCAAATTATTAATGTGTAATATTTGTATTTTTGGTGCAATTAAAATCAAAAATGATAAATTTTAAAAATCCATACAGAGGCATTTTTGGACAAATCAAAGCCTTCTTCTGCATCTTTATCACTTTCTGATGTAACTCTACCCGTCAAAGAGAACCTCGCCGTTTTCAGAACATTTTTTAAAGACGAAATAAGCAGCGATGTATATTTATTAGATCAAATCATCAACTATTTGCTGCGTCAAAAAGGGAAAGAGTTACGCCCAACACTTGTATTTATGACTGCCCGGATGTTCGGGAGTGTAGATAAATCGAGCTATGTAGCTGCAACGATGATTGAGCTAATGCATACGGCTACACTTATTCACGACGACGTGGTTGACGAATCGGATATACGGCGTAGTTTTCTTAGTATCAATAAAATATGGCGGAACAAGGCCGGTGTGTTGCTTGGGGATTTCTTGCTCTCAAAGGGGTTATTAATTGCTCTTGATCACAAAGAGTACAGGCTTTTGCACGTACTTTCGGATGCCGTTGCCAAAATGAGCGAAGGAGAACTGCGGCAGTTAAAAACTTCGAATCTCTTCAATATGACTGAGGAGCGTTATTTTCAGATTATTTCAGAAAAAACGGCTAGTCTAATAGCCGCGTGCTGTAAATGTGGCGCAATATCGTCATCCGATGATGATAATATAATTGAAACGATGGAGGAGATTGGACTTTGCGTAGGTATTGCGTTTCAAATTAAAGATGATCTGTTTGACTACGGACTTGATGATATCGGAAAGCCCAAGCGCAATGATATTAAGGAGCGAAAAGTGACGTTGCCTTTAATCTACGCCTTAGAAAATGCTTCAGCGGGTAAACGCCTCTCCATACGGCGCCTGATGAGAAAGCGAAAAAAGACCTCGAAAGATATAAACACCATCGTAAAGTTTGTTCATGAGTATGATGGTCTGAAATCAGCCGAAAGCAAGATGCAGGAATACACCGATAAAGCAATGTCGATGCTAAGGAAACTTCCCGCAAAAAAAGGAATCGATGACTTTGAAACGCTCATCAAGTTCATTATTACCCGGAAAAAGTAAAGCATGCACCATCTGTTTATTTCTGATGTACATTTGGGCGCCTTTGATAAAAACAAAGATCAGCAGCTTGAAGGGGATATTATCTCACTGATCGACTACTGCGAATCCCATAAAATATATCTTCATGTTTTGGGAGATCTTTTTGACTATTGGATGGAGTTTCCAAACTATATTCCGCCACTTGGCAATAACATTTTAAAGCGTTTTAAGAACTATCATGCCAATATCGGCCATACTTATTACATTACCGGTAATCACGACTGCTGGACTATTGATGCTTTTAAAAAAAGTGGATTTATTGTTAGAAAAAACGAGGCAATATTCACACTTGACCGGCACTCTGTATTTCTAATGCATGGCGATGGAGTTGAAAACAAGACCTATAATATGCCTCGCCCATTACTGAATAAAATTTTGAGACAACCTTGGTTTGTCACCTCTTTTCAATACTTTTTATCTGGTAAAAGAGCTAATTCACTTATGAAATGGTTTTCTGATTTTACTCGCGATCCCGCTGATGAAAATCCCGAAAAGCTAAATGGATGGGCTCGAAATTTAATTACAGATCACAATTTTGATGTCGTTATTTTCGGGCACGATCATATTGCAAGAACAGAAACATTTTCTAAAGGTACCTATATAAATTGTGGTGCATTTCATAAAAATAATACACTTGCAGAGTATAAGAACAACGAGTTTAATCTCGTTACCTGGAATAGCCACCTAAACAGATTACATCCTTTTTAATTGACTACTGGCTGCTGATGAACAATAAGAATAACGATGTAGATAAAGAACGGTACTTTAATGATCCGGAATACAGGAAAAAAGTATCCGGAGAAGTGAAGAATCAAAAAATTTCTCGCAAGAAAATTTACCAGATTTCTGCAGGAGTGTTTCTTCTGATCTTAATCGCCGGGCTTAGCTACCTTTTCTACCTTTTTCAAGGGCTTCCTTCCATTCAGGAACTCGAAAATCCTCAAACAGCTATCGCTTCGGAAGTGAGAAGCCGTGATGGAGCTGTCCTGGACCGATATTTTGTTGAAAATCGCACTTACGTTCCCATCGATGATATCTCACCAAATGTGTTAAACGCGCTCATTGCCACAGAAGATCACCGGTTCTTTAATCACTGGGGAGTTGATGTTCAAAGCCTTCTACGGCTTCCCTATTACTGGATACAGCAGCGTTTTCAGGGTGGTTCTACAATCAGCCAGCAGCTTGCTCGAAATCTTTATCGAAAAATTGGATTCGATGTGTCTGTAACCAGGAAACTTCGCGAAATGATCACGGCAGTGCAGATTGAGCACAACTACACGAAAAGTGAAATTATTGAAATGTACCTGAACACGGTTGAATTCAGCAACAGTGCATTTGGTATTGAATCTGCCTCCAGAACACACTTTAATAAACCCGCAAGTGATGTTAATCTTGCCGAAGCTGCCATTCTTATTGGACAACTTCGGGCCGTTTACGCCTACAACCCACGTCTTTTCCCGGAAAGAGCGGCCACCCGCAGAAATGTCGTACTTCGGCAAATGGTTAACCACGAATTTATCACAGAAGATATTTTTGAGAGCCTAAAGGATGAAGAAATTTCTCTAAACTATCAGCCCCCCTCACGTTCAGGAAGAGAAAGTCGCTACTTTGGGGAGTATATTCGACAGCAGATAATGGGGTGGGTTGAAGAAAATGGTTTTGACCTGTATTCCGACGGATTGGTGATCTATACAACCATAGATTCGAGACTACAGCGCCACGCAGAAAGAGCGGTAAAGGAGAAAATTGCGGAATTTCAGCCTCGCTTTGAACGAGAGTGGACCTCCCCCGGTGGTGAATACATGAATGAGTTATGGGAGGAATATCCTCAATTTTTAAGAAGTTTTATACGGGATACCGATCGATATAAAAATGCATTCTCCAAGCTCAATACAGATCAGGAATCGGTCGTATTTAATAACTTATTGGCCGATGAGGCTTTTGTAGATTCAGTAAAAAAAGCCCGCACAAAGCTTCAGGCTGGTTTTACAGCTGTAGATCCTTCTAACGGACACATTTTAGCCTGGGTTGGGGGAGCAGACTATGGTACGCAGCAGTTCGATCATGTCCATCAGTCAAAACGCCAGGCGGGTTCAACATTTAAGCCTTTTGTATATGCAGTGGCCATTGACAATGGCTACATGCCCTATCACAAATTTTCAAAATATCCCTCAAGTTTTATTGAGCAATCGGGTCGAATGTGGAATCCAAAAGACCCAACCGTCCCATCAGGACCTGAAATGGTTCCTCTGAGAGAAGCACTGGCAAGAAGTTTGAATAACGTAACGATCCGTTTGCTACCCGAGATTGCCGGCGCACCGGGAACAAATAGAGCAGTGGAGCTTGAGCCCGCAGCCCGAATGATCAAAAATATGGCCAGCAATCTAGGTATTGATATGTCTGGATACCCCGCCTACCCCTCGATTGCGCTTGGAACGGCAGAAGTTTCATTACTTGAGCTGGTTAGCGCATACACCACATTTGTGAACCAGGGTGTTCATATCGAACCGCTCGCCATTACACGAATTGAGGACAAAGAGGGCAACGTATTGGTCGAATATTTTCCTGAATACAGACAAGAGGCGATCAGCCCCGAAACGGCATATATGATGCTCGACATGATGCGAGGTGTTGTTCGCGGCGGTGATGGCTACCATGGAACAGGGGTTCGCCTAAGGAATGTTTATAATGTACAACAGGATGTGGCAGGCAAAACGGGTACCACACAAAACAGTGCTGACAACTGGTTCGTAGCAATGATGCCCCACATTGTGATGGGGGCCTGGGTAGGTGGCGAAGATCGCAGAATACGATTCCCAACCGACAACCCGAATAGTATTGGACAGGGTGCACGTACAGCTTTGCCTATAGTAGGGCAATTTATTAATTATGCCACAGAAGATCCGGATACCCCATGGAGCTATGATCCATTTATGCCTCCGCCTGGATTTGTTATTCCCGAAGATCCCAACAACAGTAATGAAGACAGCAGGCGCGAACGAATTGGGTGGTAGTTTGCGGGTCTGTCATTAGACGGCCATCTTATTTTTCTTTTTTTGAGGAATCTTTCGCAGTTCTGCTTTTGATATAAAAGAAGGTGTAATTTTTTTCTAAAAGAGTTCTCGTTTGCCATCAATAACTGCTATATTCAAGCCCATAATTCATTGACTTTGCATTTGCCGTCCGCTAAGTTTGCAAGCGGCTAAACAACGTTTTACACATGATTGAACAGTATTTACCAATTTTTGTTCTTCTGGGCGTAGCATTCGTACTGGCTATAGTGCTGGCTACGCTTTCACGAATTTTAGGCCCCTATCGTCCCAACCGAAACAAGCTTCAGCCCTACGAAAGCGGTATGGATCCTGTAGGCCAGGCCAAAGACAGATACTCCATTGCTTTCTACCTTGTCGCTATGGAATTCATTGTTTTTGACCTTGAAGTTGTATTCTTATATCCGTGGGCTGTGCGTTTTATGGATCACAGCGCCGGAACGTTTTTTGCAATGGTTATATTTATTGCAATACTGTTCATAGGTCTTATTTATACTCTCAAAAAAGGTACACTCGACTGGGACATGAAAAATTTTAAATACGACGCAACAAGGAAATAATATGGGTTTAGAAAGCGCACTCGGTAATGGTTTTTTAACAACAAAAATGGATACCCTTGTAAATTGGGCCCGATCAAACGCAGCCTGGCCTATGCCCATGGGATTAGCTTGCTGTGCAATTGAGATGATGGCATTTGCAGGTCCACGTTATGATGCGGCTCGTTTCGGTTCAGAAGTGATGCGATTTTCACCCAGGCAGGCAGACGTTATGATTGTCGCCGGATGGTGTACATATAAAATGTCGCATGCAATCAGGCGAATTTGGGACCAAATGCCCGATCCAAAGTGGTGTATAGCGATGGGGGCCTGTGCTTCTACCGGTGGCATGCATCGCTGCTACGGAGTGGTTCAGGGAGTTGATAATTTTTTACCAGTCGACGCTTATATTTCCGGATGCCCACCCCGACCTGATGCAGTGCTTCATGCACTGATGAAAATTCAGGACAAAATTAAAACGGAACACTCTGTAATGTTAGATTCCTGATACAATGAGCCTAAACCTGTCAGAAACACTGCAAAAAACCGTCGACAGTCTTTCAGAGAACTTTTCTGAAAGTCTCATCGAAGTCTATCAATCTTCAGGCGACACATTTATCCGTATAGAAGCTGAAGCACTCCTTGAAGTAACGAAGCATCTGAAGAAGGAACTTCATTATGTGTATCTCAGCGACATTTTTGGAATTGACCGATACACTTCAGAAGAACGATTTGAGGTTGTTTATAACCTTCTTTCTCTCAAACACCGAACCAGAGTATTTTTAAAAGTTCGTTGCGAAGAAGAAAACCCTGAGCTCGAATCTGTTACACCCGTCTGGAAATCAGCGGGTTGGAATGAACGAGAGGTTTATGATATGTTTGGAATTCATTTCAAAAATCATCCCGATCTGCGAAGAATATATATGCCAGAAGATTTCAAATATTTTCCCTTGCGAAAAGAATTTCCGCTCCTTGGAATACCAGGGTCCATCGAGCTGCCAAGTACTACCCCTGAAAGCGAATAGTTTACTACCTCTATGAAATTAAATGATATCCAGAGCAGGGTTCAACCCACGTTCTTTAAAGAACATCAAAACAAGCTATATAAGAGTTTAGAGGATAAACACACCACCATCGAAGAGATGGATGACGGTGATCCCCTCACAACTAAGATGATACTAAACATGGGTCCTCAGCACCCTGCCACACATGGTGTTTTACGTTTGGTCCTTCAGCTTGATGGTGAGACTATTGAAAAAACAAAACTCGATATCGGTTACCTGCACAGAGGTGTAGAAAAAATTGCTGAGAACAAAACCTACCAGGAGTTCATGCCATACACCGACCGTATGGACTATTTGTCTCCGTATAGCAATAACGTGGCTTTATGCACGGCCGTTGAAAAAATTGCTAATGTAGAAGTCCCGGAACGTGCGCATTATATTCGCATGATTGGTGCCGAGCTTGCCCGTATATCATCACACTTGCTCTGGCTCGGAACAATGGTTATGGATGCCGGAGCCGTTTCATTTTTTATCTGGACGTTTAAAGAGCGTGAAAAAATTTATGACATCATGGATCGTATTGCCGGTCATAGATTCACCGTTTCACATGCGCGAATTGGTGGTGTTGCCAATGATTTGACTGACGAGGCTACCGGTGCGATTAAAGAATTTGTTGATACGTTTCCCAATGAACTGAAAGATTATCACAAGCTACTCGACAGAAACCGAATATTTTTTGAACGAAATGAAGCTGTTGGTGTACTAAAAACTGAAGATGCTCTTGAATGGGGCGCTACAGGACCTGTGTTACGAGCTACGGGCTACGGAGTTGATATCCGGAAATTATCGCCATATGCACGCTACGACAAGGTTGAATTTGATGTACCCACCCGAATGGAAGGCGATAACTTGGCCCGGTATTATGTGCGTATGGAAGAGATGAATGAAAGCATACGCATTATCAGGCAGTGCCTTGACAATATTCCAAATGGTCCCATCCGCGCCGACAATGCAAAGCAGGCTTACCCATCGAAAGATGAAGTGTATTATTCGATGGAAGGTATGATTCATGATTTTATGATGACAGATACCGGCATATGTCCTCCTGAAGGAGCAGAGTCTTACCATGCGGTGGAATCGCCTAAAGGTGAGCTCGGATACTATATCCAAAGTGATGGAACCGGTCATCCCTGGAGACTAAAGATTAATGCACCGTCTTTCACAAACCTACAAGTTCTTGAAAATATTCTTGACGGTGAGATGGTTGCCGATACAGTAGTAATTATTGGTGGACTTGATCCCGTATTAGGTGAAGCAGACAAATAGAATTATGGCATACGAATTTACAAAAGAAGATCTCGAAGAAATTGAAAAGATAAAGGCAAAATACCCTGAAGTTATGCCTGCCACGCTTCCGGCGTTATGGGTAGCTCAAAAGCGATTTGGCCACGTTGATCCCGATGTTCAAAAGCTCGTGGCAGAAACGCTGGGTCTGCCACAATCTCATGTTCACGGTGTAGCTTCTTTTTATACCCAGTACTATAAAGAAGAAAAAGGCAAACACGTGTTGGATGTCTGTACCTGCCTCAGTTGTCAACTGTGTGGAGGTTACGATATTCTACACTACCTCGAAGAGAAACTGGGAATTCAAAAGGGAGAAACAACCGATGATGGAATGTTTACTCTTAATGAAGTGGAGTGCCTGGGAGCATGCGGATACGCTCCAATGCTGCAGGTGACAAATGATAAATACGTAAATCATTTGACGAAGGAAAAAGTAGATGAGCTGATTGATACGCTCAAAGAGGGCAAATCGCCCAAATACGAAAAAATTGGAATGCCACAGCGCGAAAATATTTAGATCCATTATGAGCTCTGTTGATTGGAAAAATTATGAACCCGTTCTCATCCCTGATATAAAAGGCCTTCATGAAATTGATGTCTACAAAAAAAACGGTGGTTATAAAGCCTTGAAGTCCGTTTTAACGGATAAAAAGAAATGGCCGGAGAATAAAAGCGTTACCGATGAGGTAAAAGCAGCAAACATCAGAGGAAGAGGCGGTGCAGGATTCAACGCCGGATTGAAGTGGTCGTTTATGCCACCTGCTGATGGCGGTCCCCGCTATCTTGCCTGTAATGGTGACGAATCGGAGCCGGGTACTTTCAAAGACCGAAAAATCTTCGAATATAATCCCCATCTTTTTATTGAGGGAGCCCTTGTTGCAGCTTACGCTATGCAGGTGACAACGATTTATGTATATATAAGAGGCGAGTATAAAGATTACATCGATATGATGCAGAACGCAATCGATGATGCCTACAAAGCTGGATATATTGGAAAAGACATTCTGGGTTCAGGATTTGATTGCGAATTTTACGTCCATTCCGGTGCCGGCGCTTACATTTGCGGCGAGGAAACATCCATGCTCGAATCCTTAGAAGGAAAACGTGGATATCCAAGAGTAAAACCACCTTTCCCGGCACAAAAAGGACTTTGGGGACGCCCAACCACAATTAATAATATCGAAACTCTGTCTCATGTTCCCGGCGTTATCAACAACGGAGCGGAATGGTTTTCAAATATCGGCGCTGCAAATCATCCGGGGCCAATTCTTTACGGAATTTCGGGACACGTGAATAAGCCCGGTGTTTATGAACTACCCAGCGGAGTACCTGTGCTGGATTTAATTCATGAAGTTGCCGGAGGAATGAGAAACGGCAAAAAGCTGAAAGCCGTGATACCCGGAGGTTCATCAACCCCGATTTTAAGAGCCGATATGCTTGATGGTATCACCATGGATAGTGACTCCCTTCGAACAGTTGGCACAATGATGGGAACTGCTGGAATGGTTGTAATGGATGAGGATACCGACATGGTAGACATGCTTTGGCGAATTGCCCATTTTTATCATCATGAATCTTGCGGTCAGTGCACCCCCTGTCGCGAAGGCACAGGCTGGCTTGAAAAAGTTCTGCTTAAGATTAAAAATGGTGAGGGCGAGATTAAAGATCTTGATCTGCTGCTCGATATTACTACGCAGATGGAAGGAAGAACTATTTGTGCACTTGCTGACGCAGCAGCATGGCCTGTAAGAAATACTATCAACAGATTCCGGGACGAGTTTGAAGCACGATGTAAAAAATCTGTCCACGCTGTAGCTTAAGCCGATAATTGAATTAACGTGATTGTTCAATCCACTGATTAAATAAAATTTACCACAGAGATGCCAGAAATTTTCATAGACGGTCAACGATACGAATACGAAGGAGATCATAAAGTTCTTCAGTTTATCCAGGACCTTGGCAAAGAAGTTCCCTTTTTCTGCTACCATCCATCCATGTCGGTCCCTGCCAACTGCAGGCAGTGCCTTGTTAAAGCCGGACAGTACGTAAAAGACAAGGAAACGGGTGAATATGAAAAAGATGAAAATGGGGACAGGGTTATCCGCTGGTTTCCAAAACTTCAGACATCTTGTAAACTGCAGGTCTCTGATGGAATGGTAATCAAAACACAGGAGACGGATGAGGATGTTGTTCGTGCTCAAAAAGACACCCTGGAATTTATATTAATCAATCACCCACTGGATTGTCCAATTTGTGATCAGGCCGGGGAGTGTCCTCTTCAAATTCAGACGTATAAATACGGACCTGAAGGCAGCCGATTCGAAGTTAAGAAAGTACATAAACCAAAGCGTGTTCAGCTTGGACCTCGTGTAGTTCTCGATGCAGAGCGATGTATTAACTGCACCCGGTGCACGCGTTTTACAGAAGAAATTAGTAAAACCAATCAGCTTACAATCGTTTCCAGAGGAGATAAAAATTATCCTTCCACAGCTCCCAACGAGGTATTTGACGATCCTTATTCAATGAACACGGTTGATATATGCCCTGTAGGAGCCTTAACTGCCGCTGATTTTCGGTTTAAAGCCCGTGTATGGGAAATGAACCAGACTCCCAGCATCGATATCACTAATGGTAAAGGCTGTAATATTGATCTCTGGACCAGAGACAATCTTGTATTGCGTATAACCCCTAGAGTAAATGAAGCCGTAAACGACCACTGGATGCCGGATGAGGGGCGGGATGCATATAAGCTTTTTAATGAAAACAGGATTTCACGGCCGTTACAAAATTTGGATGGTGAACAGATCATGTCTTCGTGGAATAATGCTATCGCAACATTTAATGAAGAAGTTGAGAAGGCAGGCAGCAGCAATATCTTAATTGTTGGAAGTCCCCATTCCTCGGTTGAAGAGAACTATCTCTTGAGTAAATATGCAAATCTGCTTGGCATTGAACAGCCCGTTTTTACTTCACATATCGAAAAAGGTAAAGGTGATGGATTTTTGATCACCGATGATCTCGCTCCTAACACCAACGGATGCAGATTATTGGGCTTTAAAGAGTTAACGGGATCAGAACTTAAGAAGCGTGTTCAGAAATCAAAACTTGTAATTACCATTAGCGATCACTTTGTGGACAGAGGTATTTTAAGTTCAGACGATTTGGCGTCCCCTTTCACAATTGTGTTCGGGACAAACCATTCTGACACCACAAAAGCGGCTGATTTGGTAATTCCTGTAACATCAGCTGCTGAACACTCTGCCAGCTATGTAAATGTTGATGGAAGAATACAAAGAACATTCAGAGCGAAGGAGACAAAGTATACCAATCGTCGTCTTGACCTGGAAATGTCTGAAGGTCGTCTGGACCGTTATGGAACCAACTTTGACAACTGGGTAAACGAGGATAATAAAGTTGACTGTTTACCACTTTGGAAGTTTTTCAGCAAATCTTCGGAAGAAACCGGTCTCTCCATTGAATTTGACGATGGCAGAGATATTATGAACGAGATATCAGAAAGTATAGACGCTTTCAAAAATGTAAGTTATCAGGCAATTGATGAACAGGCTGGAATCCAGCTTGACCTTGGAAAAAGCAAAAAAACTGCTGATACCAAGTAAATATTTTCATTGAAAAACATTATTAAATAATTACGGGATGGAAGAAGCTTCAACATCATATGTAGTTTTGGGAACTGCAGCTTTTATGCTGCTCAATTCAGCAGCAATCGCAGTTTATGCCGAGCGTCGTGTGGCAGCATTCATTCAAAACAGGGTGGGACCAAACCGAGTTGGCCCGCTTGGTTTGCTACAGCCAATCGCTGACGTTCTGAAATTGATTTTAAAAGAGGATGTAACGCCAACTGAAGGGAATAAGGCCCTTCATACATTTGCTCCTCTCATTCCGGTGGTTACAGCTCTTCTCACGGTTGCAGTAATTCCGTTTGGTGAAGGTTTATACGCAACGGACATTAACGCCAGTGTTCTTTACCTGCTTGCAGTGGCTTCTTTGGGAGTATATGGAGTTACACTGGCCGGTTGGGCCTCTAACAGCAAATATTCTCTTCTTGGCGGTTTACGTGCAGCTGCACAAATGATTAGCTATGAGCTCCCCCTCGGGATGGCGGTTGCATCGGTGGTTATTTTTGTAGGATCACTAAGCGTTGTGGATATTGCCGCTGCGCAGGAAGACTTTTGGTTTGTCTTTGTTAACCCAATTGGTGCAATTATTTTCATTATCGCCGGTTTTGCAGAAAGTAACCGAACCCCGTTCGATCTGGTTGAAGCTGAACAAGAACTTGTGGGCGGGTTTCACACTGAATATAGCTCCATGAAATTCGGTATGTTTTTTCTCGCAGAGTATATGCATGTTGTCATTAATTCCATGCTTATGACAACCTTCTTTTTCGGTAGCTATCACCTGCCGTTCGCAGCTTACTGGCTCCCGGAACTATCGCCTCTTGTAAAGGGTATACTGGATGTTTCCGTTTTTGCTGGTAAAACGGCGTTTTTCATGTTCTTATTTATATGGGTACGCTGGACAATTCCAAGATTTAAGTATAATCAGGTTATGAAACTGGGATGGTCTCGACTGCTTCCCCTCAGTATTCTTAATTTTATTATTATCGCAGCTATACTCTACTTCGTGGTTGGGTAGAATAAATCACTGGGAAGTCTGGTATAAAGAAATTTCAGGTTGTACTTAATTTTTTGAAGTCGCAGATCTCCATCGATGGTATTTGCGACTTTTTTTATTTGAGCTGATGTCTGTTTTGATGACGTTCTAAGGCCATATTTGCCTCTGCCAGTCGATCATCATCGTCGCTGAACAATTTTTCCAGATCCGTTACCCCTTTTTTCAAAAGAGAATCAGCTTGCACAACATCTCCTCTCATCGATAAAATTTCTCCATAAACAGAAGCCGACATCGCTCTTTTCACATTCCCATCCGGCAAACTGCTTTTATAGATTTCTCTTGCTGCTAAAACGTGATCAAGAGCTTTTTCGAGATCATTCGTTTTCGTGTAAAGTTTACCTAGTTCAAGATGTGGATCAGCAAGCCTTGAGTGTTCGGGAGGATATACTTTTTCATACTCCTCTTTAGCCTCAATAAACATTTTTTCCGCCTCATCATATTCCGACGTGTAGAAGTAATTCATGCCAATTACCAACTTGGTTCTTGCAACATAAGGATGTAAATCCCCAAAAATTTCGCCAAGCATACTCAGTGCAGTTTTGCCAAGACTATCAGCAACCTCGTGATTTCCCTGTCGCATATTTATTTCGCTTAGATTGCCGTTCCCAAGGGCAATATCAATCTTATATTGATCTTCTTTATTTTTCACAATACTTAATGCCGACTCCTGATACTGTTTTGCCTGCTCGAGTTTACCCTGGTCGCGTAACAACATTGAAAAATTGGCCATTGTTATCGCTGTTTTAGGATTATCGTCGAGCAAATTCACATATAGATCCACAGCTTGACTGTAATAGTTTTCTGCTTCTTCAAAATTTCCCTTAGAATGATATAAATTTGCCAGGTCATTATATGCGGGAGCTAATAAGGAGTCGTTTTCAGCAAAGTGAATTTGTCGCTGTTCCAAACTTTTTATAAGATATTCTTCGGCTGTATCTGTATCTCCTTTGTTAAACCAAGAAAAACTGCCATAGGTAGACAGAGCTGAAACAGCTTCCTCCGATTGGAATCCCTCTTCACTGCGCTCAAAAAGCTCTATAGACCTTAGCAGAAGAGAATCTGCAGCCTCGATATTTCCAACCTGTTGATACAAATGTCCCAATCGATATGTATACAGGGGCAGTTCTTTTTCAATACCCTCATATTCTGCAATTTGGAGAGCTTCACTATATAGTTCTTCAGCTCTGTCGTATTCGCCCAGCGAAAAATATACTCTTCCAATTGTATTGTTTAAAGCCGCTCTTACGGCCGGCTGATTTTCTAACTCAGAATCAATACGTTTTTCACCCAGCTCAAGCATGCTTCCAATATTTGTATCAAGCCCAAACTCCTCCGTGTTGCCAAAAGGATCTGCACCTTCGAATAATCCAACTAAAAACCCGGATATTTGCTCCGCTTTTTGAGCTTCTGATTCAGCAATTCGCCTCTCTTCATTAATCATACTGGCATAAAAAGAAGGAATGATTATAAGTATAGCCGCAATTACTGCAGCAAATGATAAGTTTATCTTATTCCTCCTGACGAATTTTCCTGCTTTATAGTATAATGTACTATGCCTGGCAGTTACTGGCTTATCATTTAAATATGCGTCGATGTCATCCAGCAACAATCTTGCAGATTCATATCTTTGTTCAGCTTCTTTTCGAATAGCTTTCATTGTGATTGCATCCAAATCACCCTGAAGCAATTTATTCCACTCCCTGTTTACCAAACTCGGCTTTGTGGGATCATTTTCTCTGATAATTCTTTCAGCCTCAAGCAGGTTTTTATTCTTTAGGCTGTACGCGCGTTCATTTGTTAGTAACTCAAATAGTAATAGTCCAAGTGAGTAGACATCTGTAGCGGTTGTTACAGGTTCACCGGTAATTTGCTCAGGAGCCGCGTAATTCAGGCTAAGCATCCGATATCCTTCCCGAGTCTGGATCAATGATTTCTCGTCAAGCTTTCCATCGGTTAGCTTTGCAATACCGAAGTCCAGAATCTTTAAATTCCCAGCTTTGTCTACCAAAATGTTTGACGGTTTAAGATCTCTGTGTACTACAAAATTGGTATGTGCGTATTGAACAGCGTCGCACATTTTCCGGAATAGTGAGAGTCTTTCCGTCAGATCACAACGATTATTATTGCAGAATTCCGTAATGGGGACACCATCGATATACTCCATTACAAAATATGGACGGCCATCCTTAGTAATTCCTCCATCCAGAAGCTGCGCAATATTCGGATGATTCAGCGACGAAAGTATTGACCGCTCCTGTATAAACCGCTGAATCGTTACCTGGCTGTTTATCTCTTTCCGAACAATTTTAATTGCTACATTTTTATGAAAGTCAGCATCCTTACGTTCGGCCAGGTAGATATTTCCCATCCCTCCTTTGGCAAGGAGTTTTTTTACAAGATAGGGGCCAATCGATTCGGGTGAACTATGGTTTACAACTCCTGAGTCCTGTGACATTTCTCCTGCCATGTCATCAGCAATAACCATATTTGAGTTTAACAGATCCTCCCACAGGCCATCCGACTCTTCAATAGAATGAATAAACGAATAGACTTCTGTGATGAGGCTCTCGTCATCTTTACACTTCTCTTTGATATATGCAGTTCTGCTACTTTTATCTTCAATTTCGAGAGCACCATCGACAATTTGTCCAATTTTTTGCCAACGCTGTTTTTCCATTTTTTTTATTTTCTTATGCGTAAAAAAAGAGTACAACGTACCGCAAAAAAATACAGCACACGTAAAAATTCAACTTATTCGAACATAATGTGTGCTGTAATCAGCAAAAAAAGTAAAAAAACTGTTTTCTAATCAGTGCTGAGGCCTCTTCTATTCAATAAATGGCGTACATCGGGATCTCCCCCTCTGTAATTTCTATAGAGTTCCATGGCATCTATACTACCTCCTCTGGAAAGGATATAATCTCTGTAGCGCTGCCCATTTTCGCGAGAAAGTCCGCCCTCATCCCTCATGAAAGCAAATGAATCAGCGGCTAAAATCTCGCTCCAAATATAGGCATAATAATTGGCCGAATACCCTCCCGAAAAAATATGCGAAAAATACTGTGATCGATATCTGGGAGGTACGGCTTTATTGTCCAGGCCATATTTTGCCAGTGCCTGGTTTTCAAATTCTTCGACATTGGAAGGAATTTCATTCGGGCTAAGCAAATGCCATTCCAAATCGAGCATCGTAGCCGCCAAATACTCCTGAGTATCAAATCCCTGATTAAAATTTTTGGCTGCAATGACTTTCTCCAAAAGATCTGATGGTATTTTTTCACCCGTTTCATAGTGAACGGCATAATTTTCCAGTACCTCAGTTAAAATAGCCCAGTCCTCTTTTGCTGTTGAAGGGAATTCTACAAAGTCTCTCGGTACAGAGGTTCCTGCCTGTGAGGGATATCTTACATCAGATAATAATCCATGCATGGCGTGGCCCATCTCATGAAACATAGTCGTTACATTGTCAAAACTTATGAGCGCAGGCTCTCCATCTGCTGGCGGAGGTATATTCATAACGTTTACAACTATCGGTTTTTTATCGAATAGACCAGACTGCACAACAAATGAGTTCATCCATGCCCCACCTCGCTTTGAATCGCGTGTAAAATAATCTGCATAGAACAGACCGATTTGTGATCCGTCTTCATCAAATACATCAAATGTGCGTACTTCCGGATGGTAGACAGGCAAATCTGTTCGTTCTTCAAAGGTAATACCAAACAGACGGTTCATGGTATAAAAAACACCATCTTGCAGCACTCGGTTGAGCTCAAAATAGGGGCGTACTTCCGATTCGTCGAGATCATACTGCTCCTGGCGAACCTTTTCAGCATAATATTCCCAGTCCCAAGGCTCGGGGCCACCTTCAAGGCCATCCTCCTGCATTTTTTGTGCTATGCGATCTGCCTCACTATTTGTATTTGATACAACCGATGGAATTAAATCCGTAAGCATATCCAGTACAGCTTCCGGTGTTTGAGCAGTTTGTGGCTCCAGGGCAAATGATGCATAGTTTGGATATCCAAGAAGTTCAGCTCTCTCGGCTCGCAGCGAAGCTAATTCTAGCACAATCGGACGATTGTCAATACCTCCGTTTTCACCTAGGCCTCTGTTAGCAGATGCTTCCCATACCCGTTTTCTTAGCTCTCTGTTTTCGAGACTTGAAAGAACCGGAACACGAGTTGTATTTGTAATGGAAAGAATATATTTCCCTTCATGACCACGTGAGTCTGCTAATTCTTTTGCGGCTGCAATTCTGTCGGCGCTTAATCCGGTCAATTCCGCTTCAGAGTCTACAATTACTGCCCTTTCACGATTCATAGTGAGCAGGTTTTCCTGGAATGTTGTTGTAAGCTCAGACATTCTTTCATTTATCTGCCGCATTCTTTGCTGCTGCTTAGCATTTAACCTTGCACCTGCCCGAACAAAGTCGCGATAGGTATCTTCCAATAATTTCAGGGATGATTCGTCCAAATCTGATGCATCACGATTTTCATATACTGTTTTTACGCGTTCAAAAAGATCGTTGTTCAGAAGAATATCATCTGAGTGAGAGGCAAGCCTGGGAGCCATTTCAGACTGAATACTCTGTATCTCTTCGTTTGTATTTGCTGATGTAAGGTTGTAAAACACGCGGCTTACGCGGCTTAAAAGAATGCCGCTCTTTTCCATCTCAAGAATTGTGTTTTCGAAGGTTGGATCTTCCTGGTTTGAAGCTATTTGTTCAATCTCGCTGAGCTGTTCCTCTATTCCGCGTTCAAATGCAGGAATAAAGTGTTCCTCTTCAATAGCATCAAAATTTGGTGCTTCAAGTGGCAGTGTGCTGGCTTCAAACAGGGGGTTTTCGTTCATGCTTTGTTTTTGATTGCATGCCGCTAACATCAGCGACATAGTGATTATCATTGAAATACAGAGTCGGTTTTTCATGCTCTTGTACAATTTAATTTATTAGTTTTGTTCAGATACTTTCATCAAACTGAAGTTGGTATATTAATCGGGATAAATGGATTTCTTCGCCGCAAGAAGCGAATTTTTCATAAGCATGGCCACCGTCATGGGACCTACGCCACCGGGAACTGGTGTGATCCAGCTTGCTTTCTTTTTAATTGCTTCAAAATCACAATCTCCCACAAGCTTGTATCCTTTATCAGTTGTTTCATCAGCCACCCGGTTAATACCCACATCAATTACTACGGCACCCTCTTTCACCATTTCGGCCTTGATTAAATTGGGTTGTCCGGCCGCCACGACCAGAATATCAGCGGCGATCGTATGCGTTGTTAAGTCCTTTGTATATTTATGGCAAATGGTTGTCGTTGCTTTACCGGATGCATCCTCTCGGGAAAGCATAACCGCCATCGGAGACCCTACAATATTACTGGCCCCAACAACAACGGCGTGTTTACTCTTTACCTGGATGCTGTAGTAGTTAAACAATTCAAAGATGCCTGCAGGAGTACAAGATCGAAATGTAGGCTGCCCAATAGCTAGTCTTCCTACATTCATGGGGTGGAAACCATCAACATCTTTTCTGTGATCGATGCTTTCGATTACATCATCGGCCGAAAGATGTGCAGGAAGAGGCAGCTGAACCAATATCCCGTCGATACTATCATCCTGATTAAAATCCTTGATCTTTGCTTTTAACTCCCTGGCGGATACAGTATCTGGCAAATGAGTAGTATCTGTGTCTATCCCCACCTTTTTACAAACACGGGTCTTTGCGCCAATGTATGTTGTTGACGCAGGGTCATTTCCAACCTGTACCACTTTTAAGAAAGGGCGCCTGTTCCCGGCCTCCACCCAGTGATTTACATCCTCTCTCAGATTGTTAATCGTAAGTTCGGCAACTTTTTTCCCGTCAATAATTTTGGCAGACATAATATTCCTGTGCAGTGTGATTTATAATTATAAAGATTGAATGTATGAACGGTTATTTTTCAATGTCATACTTTTTCAGCTTATTGTACATGTGGCTTCGCTGGATATCTATGGCATCAGCCGTTGCTGAAATATTCCAGTCATACTTTTCCAGCTTCTTTTTAATAAATAATTTTTCAGCTTCTTCTTTGTAGATATGAAAAGATTCAGTCTCATCAATAATATCTGATAATTGCTCTTTGGATGCACGTTTCCCCGAAACGAAAAGTTCAACATCTGATTTGGTAATTTCTGAACCGGATGAAAGCAACATCAGTCGCTCAACTGCATTTTGAAGCTCACGTATGTTCCCCGGCCAGCTTAGCCCTTTTAATGTCTCCATTGCCTCATTCGTAAATGTTTTGCCAGAAAAAACAATCTCTTTTTCACTCAATCTTTGCAAAAACGATTCAACTAGCTTTGGTATATCTTCTTTTCTCTCTCTCAAAGGCGGTATATGAATGGGAATAACATTTAAACGATGAAAAAGGTCTTCCCGAAATCGTCCTGTCTCAATTTCTGTACTTAAATCTTTATTCGTCGCGGCGATAACTCTTGGATTGACTGAAATTCGCTCTGTACCACCAACTCTCACGATTTCATTTTCCTGCAGCGCCCGAAGAACTTTTGCCTGGGCATCGGGTGACATGTCCCCAATCTCGTCCAAAAAAAGTGTGCCATCAATTGCTTGTTCAAACTTACCGATCCGGCGCTGATTTGCGTCCGTAAAAGCCCCTTTTTCGTGGCCAAAAAGCTCGCTTTCCAAGAGTTCAGATGGAATTGCAGCACAGTTCACATCAACAAACTTCTTTGCTGCTCGCTTACTTTTGTTATGGAGAGATCTCGCGACAAGCTCTTTCCCGGTTCCGTTTTCACCGGTTATCAGAACCCGGCTGTCGGTGTGGGCGACCTTATCTATCATTTTTTTTATTGCCTGCATTACGGGGCTTTCGCCAATAATTTCAACCACACCATGCAGCTCTCGACGAATTTTCTTGTTCTCTTGTTGAAGCTCACTACTCTTTAATGCATTTCTGATACTAATTAGAAGCCGATTTAAGTCTGGTGGTTTCTCTAAAAAATCATACGCTCCGCTTTTGGTAGCCTCCACGGCGATTTTTATAGTTCCGTGGCCCGAAATCATGATAACGGGTAAGTCTTTCTCTCTCTTTTTTATTTCGCTGAGAACCTCGATTCCATCCATACCTTTCATCTTAATGTCCAGCATAACAAGGTCAACGTGATCTTCTTCAATAGTTTTTAGTGCCGTTTCTCCATTTTCAGCTTCTAAAACCGTATACCCCTCAAACTCAAGAATTTCTCTTAGTGCATTTCTGATGCTTTTTTCGTCATCAGTAACCAATATTTTCGGTTCATTGCTCATGTATAATTTCTTAGTATTTGTGATAAAGAAATTCCAGTATTTTTTGATGAGTAAAATCTACGGTTGATGTCTTAGCAGTGTAGTTATTTGTAAAAAGTGAAACAGCCAATTCAGAACCATTTTCTGTTTTTAAATAGCCAGAAAGTGTTCGTACTCCGGATACAAATCCGGTTTTCCCATTAAATGAGCCCTTCAGCGGACTATTGTTAAAGCGGTATTGAAGAGTCCCGTTCAGCCCTCCCTCAGCCAGCGATTGAAAGAAATTTTGGAAGTACTCTTTGTCTCGAAGTAAAACCAGGTATCTATTCAGGTCAGACGATTTTACCAGTGTGGCAGGAGCCATACCCGATGCGTCTCTGAGCTCTACTCCTGATGTATCAAACTGCATGCTGTGCATATAAACCTTTAACTCTTGCAAGCCAAGTTCCGTACTTCCTTTAACATCGTATTTGTCGGCAGCTAATTTTTTCAGCATCATTTCAGCATAAAAATTATTGCTTTCCCTGTTGAGCTCTCGAATAATGTTGGTGAGCTCAACTGATTTATGTGTGCTGAATAGAGTATATGATTCCGGGTTCCATCCGAAAAAATTACCGTCGGTATAAAGCTGACCACTTACCGTAATGCCGCGACTTTCTAGGTATTTTTTAAACGTATCCAAAAAGTAGAGAGTAGGCCCTGTAATGGATAAACTTTCTGTTTCGTAATACCCCTGTGGAAGTGCGCTTCTTAACAATATGATGTTGGTGCCCAATACTCTTCTGTACATTTCATCAAAAGAAGTTTCCTGCGGAGTGATTACCTGCTCGTTGATAAACTCTACATAGTCGGTGCCAAATGGAAACCACTGTATTTCGGGAGTGCTTCCAACAGGTCCATCGGCAATAACCTCGAGATCAACAACATTTTCGTTGAATGAGAGAGCGCCGACTTCCGGGGCATAATAGTACGACAGGTCATCCCACTCCCATCCCTTTGGATAGGGAACATCATCGAATAATCCGTCGAACCCAACAATATTACCATTAATTTTTTCGATTCCTCTTTCTGACAGGGCACGAACCCATTTTTCAAAAACAAAAAAAGCATTTTCATCATAAAAACGCCCCCCAATTGTAGGGTCACCGCTGCCTTCAATAATTATGTCGCCATTCCACGTATTTCCCTCCTGCACTCCCCTTCCCAAAAATCGAGTTTCGAATCTATAATCCGAACCAAAGTAATCCAGATAAGCAGCTGAGGAGACTAACTTAAAATTTGAGGCAGGCCTTACTAACAGATTTCCATTCAGGTTTTCAAGGACATTTCCACTACTATCCCTAACCTGTATACTCCAAAGCGCATTTGCATTCTCGCTGTTTTCAATAAGATCCGTTATTTCCTCTGAGATTTGAGCTCTTGTCGTTTCAGCAAGTCCTACACCTGCTATAAAAAGAATAAGCGGGAACCATTTAAATATTTTCATAGGGTGGGATTATTGCCCAAAATATCGAATCTCTTCGTTATAGAAAGCTTCATAAATCTGATCTTTTCCAACACATTTGGTAAGCGTTTCTCGAAAAGAGCTGCTGTTCATCAGCCTTGAAATGCGGCTTAAAAGTTTGATATGTGCGCTATTACTCTTTTCGGGACCAACCAGTAAAAAAACCATCTTCACCGGTTTATCATCTATTGAATTAAATTCAATTGGCTGTTTCAGAATTGCAAAAGCAGCGATATTTCGGTCAACAGAGGCCACTTTACCATGCGGAATAGCAAGCTGTTTCCCTACCCCGGTAGACATGATTTCCTCTCTTTGAAAAACAGCTTTACGGATATCCTCTAACTGCTCTTTGGTAACCTGGCCAGCAAGTGAATCTATGAGAGTGTGAAGCAGTTCTTCTTTATTATCAGCCTCTACTTCAGAGAGAATTGCGCTTTTTTCTAAAAGAGAGTACAAATTCATAAAAATCAGTTATTGAAATTACAGTACAGATGATATTAAAACGGGTTATCAGGGCATAAAGTTAACAATCATAACGGTTAAATACCCATTCGGTTTTCACAGCAATGATGGGAATATTTTTCAACCATTTTGTTTGTTCTAATAGCCGAATTAGAAGAAAGCTTCATTTTTTGACACCTCTATTTTTAGTACTTTTCATTGTTGAAACAGAAAGCAATTATGATAAAAGCTGCGTACGTAATTTTTAAAAAAGAAGTGATGCAGGAGATGCGGACGAAGTACGCAGTGAATACGCTCCTTGCCTTTACGGGTTCGTCCCTGCTGCTCATATTATTTACGCTCAGAGCCCAGGAGCTCGACCCAATTCCCAAAAGTGGGCTCATTTGGATTGTTCTCCTATTTGCCGCCATGTCTGGCATGATGCGATCATTTGTCCAGGAAACGGATAAAAAAACATGGATTCTTTTACGGCTACATTCTGCAGCCTCTGAGGTTTATACTGGCAAACTTGTCTACAATTTTACCTTTCTGTTGATTTTACATATTCTCACTTTCTTTTTTTATACGGTCATGATGGATTTAACACTGGTACGACCGCTTTATTTTTGGGGATCGGTTTTTTTTGGAGCTGCCGGTCTGGCTGCCGTTACTACGCTAACATCCGCTATGATAGCCCAGGCTGATAAAAAGGGTGCTCTTTTTTCAGTATTATGTATTCCGTTGGTTGTTCCACTTCTTCTTATCCTCACGAATACAACTACAGCAGCATTTTTGGAAGGTGCAGAAAATGCCTCCGTCAACGACTTAACAGCCTTAATAGGCTATTGCGGAGTTACCATTACAACAGGAATTTTACTTTTTGACTACATTTGGGAAGAATAAAATCTATGGCTGAATCGATTTCTTTTGGAGACAGGCGATTGGTTGGACAAGAAGATTCCAAAACCAGAATCGAACGAATTTTATCATCCGGGCGATTAAGTCATGCTTATCTTTTTAGCGGACCCAAAGGTTCTGGCAAAACAGCTTTCGCACTGTCCATGGCAGAGGTAATTAATGGTATTGACCATTACACCGACCTTAAAGGAAAAGCCTTCTCAAAAAAATCGAGCTGGTTTACACATCCTGATATTCATACGTTTATCCCACTGCCAAGCTCTGCGAACAGCGATGATTTAAAAGAGCGACTTTCACTTCTTCAAAAAGACCCATACGAAATTGTTGATTTTACCCTTCGTCCGGCACTGTCTGATCCCGATTCTTCAAAAAACCTGCAGGCATTCTACCCAATCGAATATTTCCACGAAACAATTCGCCCTGTAACGGTTTATAAGCCCAATGAGGGACGAAAAACTGTGGTCATTATTACTGAAATACACACTATGAGGAAAGAGGCTGCAAATGCCTTCTTAAAGCTTCTTGAAGAGCCGTCTGATAATGTTGTAATTTTATTAACCTCATCAAAACCCGACCAGCTTTTACCAACGATTATTTCGCGCTGTCAGCAAATAAGATTACGGCCAATGTTGGAACAAGAAGTGGCAGACGGGCTCATAAAGCATGATGGTGTTAAGCAAAATGACGCAAATTATCTGGCACGAGTTTCGAATGGAAGTTATGCTCTGGCTCGTTTTTTTGATGTGGAAAATTTAAAGAAGAGCAGACAAGAACTTGTAGACTATTTGCGCTACTCTTACACGCAAGACGCTGTAAAACTTATAGCCTTAATTGAGGAGTGGAACAGTCGATTAAACAGAGAGAGCCAAATTGCGCTGTGTAACTCAATGGAACAATTTCTTCGTGATATTATGATATATAGAGAGAGTGAAAATAAAAACCTGATTACAAATATTGATCAACTCGAAGTGATCAAGAAATTCTGCCAAACCATGGCTAACGCCAAAATTGAAAAGATGATTTTGCACCTGCACCATCTAAAAGAAACTTTATTCCAAAATATCCAAACCAAACTTGTGTTTACAGTACTTTCTATGCGGTTTGCCGCTTTGATGCGTGGCGAAGAGCCTGCAATTTCATCAGAAGAATCCTGGGCACATCTACCTGCCTATTCCGAAATGTAATATCATGCCCATAAACTCACTACCATTTACCAAAATGCACGGAGCCGGCAACGATTTCATACTGATCGACAACCGTACATTAAAACTAAACGATAGCGAACTTTCGGATCTTGCTGCTTCCATCTGCGATCGCAAGTTTGGTGTAGGTTCAGACGGAATCATTGCTCTACAGTTTGATGACACCAAAAAAGCAGATCTGGTAATGATGTATAAAAACCCTGATGGTAGTGATGCCGGGATGTGCGGTAACGGTGCACGCTGTTTTGCTTCTTACGCCGTTACGCTGGGTTCTCCCCAACAATTTTCATTTCGTGTACACGACAATGTTTACAAAGCAGACGTAAACAATGGGAGGGTTGTCATATCATTTCCGCTCTCAACCGCCGTAACAGAGCAATCAGTTGCCAATGAACCACTTTTAAATATTTATACCAATACTGAACATGTGGTTTGCCCGGTAAAAGCAGATGAGCTTCAGGAAGAGCAGATGCTGGTAAATAAAGGGAGATTTTTTAGAAATCATCCCGCTTTTAAGCCAAAAGGAACCAATGTGAACTTCATTGCAGGGAAAAATGAGACAGCGCTTTCACTTCAAACCTATGAGCGCGGAGTAGAAGATCTTACGCTTGCGTGTGGAACCGGGGCCATTGCTTCTGCACTTGGCTGGCACTACCTGCAACAGGAAAAAAGCGGTGATTTCAAATATCGTATTCTTGTGAAAGGAGGAGAGTTAATTGTACACTTCTCTTATGATGTGGAAGAAAACCGTTATAAAAGTATTAAACTCGAAGGGCCATCATCTTTTGTATTTGAAGGACAATATTACATTTCTTAAACGTACTTTTTTAAATTCAATTTGGCACCCACTACTGCTGATATCAGCACTACTACTACTATTTTCAGGCCAGGCCTGCAGCTCACTACAACTCCATAGCAATAGTCAATCTCAGGGAACCAAACAGGAAAGTATTCCTCAAAACCTGTTCAATGTATCGGGTCAAATCATTAATGATTCACAAATCCGCTCGGTTCAGTTGTATAAAAATAACAATCCCGATTCTCCTCCCATCATTGAACTAAATAGCTCTGATAAATTACAGCTCCGATTCGATTATCTAGATGTGTCCTCAAAACAGTTTGTGGTCACCTTTAGCCATCATACTATCGACTGGTCGGTATCATCACTTTCACCCAGCGATATAACGCAGGGAATACGCAGGTTTTACATGGATGCCGGTAGTGTTAACGACAGCAGCCGGCCCCTATACAGATCCTATACAGCTGAATTTCCCAACAACCAGGTGCAATTTTTGAAAAGCGGAAATTACATGATGCGTGTTGAAGACGCTGATACGGGGTACATTGTGATGGCTATCCCGTTTTTTATCTTCGAAAATGAAGGAATGCTTGAGAGTTCTGTTGATTTTCTTCAGTCTCCACGACAAAATCTTCGTTCAGTTCACAGACCCGTTAATAGATACAGTATACCCCGGAATATTGAACAGCCACAATTTAATCTGGCATTCAGAGTTGTTCAAAACCGATTTTGGGGACGTGCAAAATCACCCGATGAAACGGACTTCTCGAATCCTGAGTCTGTTTTTTTTGAGTTCTCTCAAGCGCAAGCGTTTATAGCAGACTACTATTTCTACCCTCTGTTAGCAGATAATTTATCTCTACAGAACAGACGCGTTACAGACTATTTTCCAGAGGAAATTCCACCCCGAATCGTCTTAAGAGATGATGCAGAAAATCTTCCTACTTTTTCAAATACTTCACTGCCAAACTCTTCGTATGGCCTTCCAGAATTCAGCAATAATACAAATTATGTAAATATTGTTTTTTCATTTGATGCCGGAGAGCATACAGCCCCAAATCGTTCTGTTTATCTTGTTGGAGATTTTACAGGATGGTCAATTCAATCAGAGTACCGCTTGGATTATGAAGAAGAAACCGATCGACTACAAACCTCTGCAATTATTAAAGAGGGAGCTTACAAATATAAATATGTGATGGTCGAGAACAACAGAATTAATGATCTTCTTTTCGACCCGCTATTCGAGAGAACCAAACAAGAGTATCAGGTGTTTGTATATGTTCAAGATAAAAATGAATTCTACGATAGACTGCTGCAGGTCAATACAGTTGTAGCCGAATCTTAAATTATGCGAATCTTTAAATTTTTTGCCGTATTTCTTATCACAGCGATTATTCTTTTTGGCTTTGTGATAGGATTAAACTGGAACTCATTTAACACTTTTTTCGACAACCGAACGGCTTTGATGGAAGGGAACGAATGGGTGAGTAAATCAACATCTTTGAAAGGGTTAAGTGAATTTATGGGAGCCAACCCAGAGCACACCTCAATTTCGAGCAGGGTTATAACAGCACCAGATTCTGCCATCGCGTTTATGCCCAATACACCTAGGGTGATGGGTACCCTCCAGAACTTTTTTATTTTAGCTGCTTATGCAGTTGAAATAGACAGTGCAAATATTCACCCTGAGAGCAAAATTACCTGGAGTGAAATTTCAAAATATCAATTAACCAATGTAGAAGAATCTGTACATGAGAGCGCGTACGAGACAGCACTTGAAAGAGAATGGATAAATGATGGTGCGATTTCTGTTGATAAAGCGCTTCGCCTTTTAGCGGAGACGGGCGATTTTGCCCTTGCCGACTACTTATGGTGGAACATTGAACATGAGAAATGGCCTGCACTGGCGGATCAATTAAACTTATCCCACACGGAGATGCCCCTGCCATTTTCAGGTCTTTACCTTTCTATTTCAACCACAATTAATGGAAAAGACATCAATCAGATCAAACAAGATCATGATCGTATGAACTCCGAAGAGTGGAGAAACTATATTATTTCCTATTCTGAGGAATTCATTTTTGATGAAGATAGACATTCCGAACTTAGTGACCTTTTGAATAATCATCGTCTTGGAAATACGTTTAAAGAGGAGCGGGACGGGATGATGGTTTTTCCAACCGCAACAACCTCCGAATTAACAGGCTTATTAGAAAGGTTAGTCCAAAACGATTTTATCAACGAAAATGTCAGTCGGCTCATAAAAGATTGGATGCGATGGCCTATGCACGTTCAGCGTGGTATTACCTCCGACTTTTCCGATTATGGTGCCATTTACGATAACAGAATGGGGCTCATGAACGGAATTAATTTTGGTACATCTGTTTATACAGGCGATACTACCGTACAGGCTCTGTTCTTGGATCAACTTCCCATTGGTTTTTGGTTTCATGCATCCGGTGGACTTATGCATCAAGATTTTATGCAGCGTATGATTATTGATCCGGCTATGATTGAGCAGATGAAAAGCGAAATTAGAAATCCCTTACAGCAATAATTCATGAATAAGTATAAATATCTACATCTTGTTTGGCTCATTCCCATCTATTTTTTACTTCAGTTTGGTTATCAGGGCATGAACTATCGCGGTATCCAATCAACCTATGAGAATGGCAGCAGTCATATTGCGAGTGTTGTTGATTTCGATGTAAAGCAAATAGCTGCTCAAACAAATGGATATGTTGTCCTACGATTTACAGACCAGCAGGGAGAAACCATTCAGAGGCAACTGTCTCTCCCTGTACAGTTTGCCCAGGTTATCATGGATTCGGAGCTGATCCCACTGCGCTATGACCCTACATCATTTCGTCCCATAGTTCTCATTCCCGTTTATGAGCTTCAACAAGATGTTCTGTTGGTTAATATTGCTGTAACACTTATTGGATTCCTTGCTACAGTCATTCTTTCCGTCTATGCATCTAAATATGCGAACAGAAAAGTAAGGGATGGGGATCAAAAAGTTGAGTATGAGAGAATAGACAGTGATGATGTGATTGTAGAAGGGCAATAATGGTTACTACAGTATCATATCATGTAGGAGCCACCATTAATATGAAAAGTTGAACCACTCATATGCTTCACCTTTCCTTTGCATAGAAAAGTTACCATTTCAGCAACATCATCCGGTTTGGTAATACTATCAAAAGCCGAGTCTTTCGTAAGATAATCCTCTCCATAAACAGAAATAGATTCTCGGGCCATATCTGTATCAATAAAACCGGGTGCTATTGAATAGGCATAAATCCCTTTCTTGCTATAATCTCTGGCCACCGATTTTGTAAATGCAACCATACCGGCCTTTGAAGCAGCATAAGCCGCATATTCTTGGGTATCTCCTCTGTATGCAGCTCTGGAAGCAATATTAATCAAAATGCCTTCTGTGTTGCTTTTTAGATGGGCATTGATAAACCATTTTGACAAAAGTGAAGATGCCCTCAAATTTATCTGCAGAGTTTTATCCCAGTTTTTTAGCCAGTCTGTATCATCAGATTCAATCGGCGAGTCGATAAAAATTCCGGCGTTGTTGATGAGTATATCCGGTGTTGAGCTGGAAAATAACGGCTTAAGTTTGTTCCTGATCTCATCTTCATTTTCCATATCTGCGTGGAAACCTCTAAAATGATCATTTGCCTGCAAATCATCTGGAAAAGAGCTGGAACGTGCCGTACCGATCACGTTTATACCATCATTAATAAGAGCTTTTGAAATGGCATAACCGATGCCTCTCGATGCACCTGTAATCAAAGCTGTTTTCATCCCTTGGAACGCTTTTGCTTATATACAGGAACATTTGAACAGGCTTCACCATACATCAGTTTATTAACGTAAGGAAGTAACTTTTGAGTAGCTGTCATATAAATCTCTTCAGAAATATCCATTTTACTACACCCTTTTAAAAGTACAAACCGGCCTTCATATTTTTGCCAGCTTACCTGATCAAGCCGTTCTTTTTGCACTTTCGCTATAGCTTCTTCCCTGCTGCCAAAATAAACCCCATCTGCAATACCATCTGCATGTTGGACTATAAGCATATAGGCCCATTTTGGGACGATGGCCTCTGTGGAACAAAAAACAGCCAATATTTCTCCCTCATACTGATTCCAATCATGATCTTTTAGACTCTCCCTGAATTCTTTTTCTTTCAAAATTAGGCCCTGAAAAAGATGATCACTTAGATCAAACTCTTTAACTGTAATATCGGAGAGTAGTTTTTCAAGATCTATTGTTTCAAGCTTCGACTGCTTAATTTTGTTTACAATTTCTGCCATAGTAATGAGATATACAGTACTTTTGAAGAGTTAGCGTGTCTGACCAGATACTATCAGAGTGAAAACGACTCGCCGCAGGAACAGCTTCTTGCCGCATTTGGATTTTTAAAGTGGAAACCCTGCCCGGTCAGACCATCAGTATACTCTAGTTCAGTGCCCGCTAAGTAGAGGAAACTTCTCATGTCTACAATTAGCTTAATGCCATGATCTTCAAACTGTTTGTCTGATTCTTCCGGTGCTTTATCCGAGTCAAATTCTAAATTATAGGTAAGACCACTGCAGCCACCACTAACCACGGAAATACGAAGCGGTGTATCGGGTGGTATATTTTTTTCCGAACGAATTTCGGCTATTCGCCTGGCTGCTTCATCACTGATATGTAAAGACATAAAACCTTCTCCTCTAAAATCTTATTATCAGAATATGTGTGATCTTAAACTGAAATTACCTGTATTTCAGGATCAATTCTTTTTACCATGCTTTCAATGGCATAAAGAGTACCGGATGTAGCCGTTGGGCAGGTTCCACATGCTCCCTGATAATGAACTTTTAGCCGGTTACCGTCAAGACCAAGAATTTTGAGCCCGCCGCCATCTGCCAGAAGGTAGGGACGAACCTGCTCATCCAACATTTGATTTATCTGCATGAGCCGAGGATCGTCTGTCTCCTGAACCTCTTTTGTAGCATGCACTTCACTATCTTCTTCTACATCAAGCTGTGGTTTGGCCTGACGGATCGGAGGAGCCAGTTTTCTAAGTAGTTCTGACCAAACAGCATTTCCATCCTGTGTAACCGTGATATATTTATCAACATAGTACACATTAATTACATGCTCAATTTCAAACAATGAAGTTGCAAGTTCATCGCCTTCAGCCTCTTCTTTATTTTCAAAAGAGCGTGTGGTTCCGTTTGTCAGCGGTTCAGCCAGCACAAAACGCATGGCATCCGGGTTCGGTGTTCGTTCTATCTCTTTAATTTTTGGCATAGGTATGTTCCGTTCTGTTATTCAAAAAATGATTTAGCATATTCAATTCCCTCAACAAGTTGATCAATGTCGTCTTCGTTGTTGTAAAACGCAATCGACGCCCGGGATGTTGCCGGCACATTAAATCTGCGTAAAATAGGTTGTGCGCAGTGGTGTCCTGTACGTATGGCAACACCCTGCTTGTCTAAAATGGTACCCAGATCTGAGGCATGTATTTCGTCGAGTACAAAAGATATTACAGAAGCTCTGTTGGCAGAATTACCAATAATTTTGAGCCCGTCAATATTACTCAGCCTTTCTACTCCATATTGAACCAGGCTGTTTTCCCGTTCTTCAATATGCTTCATGCCGATTGAGTTTAAATACTCGATCGCGCTTGCATATCCAACTGCAGCAGCAATTGGCGGTGTGCCTGCTTCAAACCTGAATGGGGGAATATTGTATGTCGTTTTTTCAAAACTCACTTTGTCAATCATATCTCCTCCACCTCTGTAGGGCGGCATTCCATCTAATAGTCTTTTTTTTCCATACAGGATTCCGAATCCAGTGGGTCCACACATTTTATGGGCAGAAAAAGTGTAAAAATCAGCATTGAGGTTTTGAACATCTACCTGAAGGTGAGGAATGGATTGAGCGCCATCGATCAGCGTTACAGCTCCTTCCTCGTGGGCCATATCAATAATTTCCCTAACAGGATTTACCGTACCAAGAGCGTTCGAGACATGGATAACCGCCACAATTTTGGTTTTTCCGCTCAGCATCTGTCTGTAGGCTTCCATATCCAGATCACCACTGTCCAGAACCGGTATCACCTTAATAACTGCACCTGTTTTTTCAGCGATCATTTGCCAGGGAACAATATTTGCGTGATGCTCCATTTCTGAAAGGATAATTTCGTCACCCTTATTCAGATTTTTTAGCCCATATGTATTCGCTACAAGATTGATGGAATCTGTAGTACCTGTAGTAAAGACTATTTCGTGATTGGACTCAGCATTTATAAACTGCTGTACCCGTTTACGAGTTTTCTCAAATTCGTCCGTAGCACGCTGGCTTAATGTATGAATTCCACGATGTACATTTGCGTGTTCACGGGTGTGATATTGATGAATACGGTCCGCAACAGATTCAGGCATCTGGCTCGAAGCTGCATTATCGAGATAAACCAGTGGTTTGCCATTTATTTGCTGATGGAGAACCGGAAACTGTTTCCGGATCTCATCAAAATCGACGCCTGTTTTTATTGCTGCGGCTGTGTTCATTATGCGTTTACGGTTTCAATATTGTTAGCTTTTGTATATCTGTATACTTCATCAATCAGAAGTTTATGGACAGATTCTACTTTCACATTTTCGATGGTTTCAAGCGCAAATGCATATGTAAGTACCTCTTTTGCCTTCTCCTCAGTCATTCCACGGCTTTGAAGATAAAAAACCTCTTCTGGATCAAGCTGCCCAATTGTTGCTCCGTGAGAACAGAGAACATCATCTGCAAAAATCTCGAGCTGAGGTTTTGTATTTACCAGTCCGTCTGCAGACAGAAGCAGATTTCTGTTTTCCTGAAAAGAGTCTATTTTTTGCGCATCTTTTCGAACAAATATTTTGCCATTAAAAATGCTGTGTGCTTTTCCATTCACTACTACTTTGTGGAGCTGGTGACTGTTTCCATGCGAAAACCTATGATCCATCACAGAGTGGGTATCTGAAACCTGCTCTCCGTCGATAAGGACTAATCCGTCAAGAGTGAAATCCACCTCCTCGTCTTCCTGAACTACACGGGGCTCATTCCTGGATATTTTACCACCAAGTGTAATTGTGTAGGAATGATACTCCGAATTTTTCTCGACGTAAGCGATTGGACGAGCAACGTGGAAAGCATTTTCACTGTCGCGTTGTAGCCTGACGTGATGAATATGTGCTCCCTGTTTTACCTTCACTTCGGAAACCGGGATAGTCATATAAGAATTCGCAGATAACCCAACGTGATCTTCAACAATTGTCAAATCAGAGTTTTCTTCTGCAACAACCAAAATTCTTGGAGTTGCAACAAATGGTTTTGCAGAGTCTGTGTATAAATTTAAGATCTGAATGGGGGCTTCTGCCTTAGCACCTTCTTCCAGGTGAATAAAAGCTCCATCGTTCAACATTACGCCATTGAACTCTGTGAAAATATCATTTTCGTAGTTCACGAGCTTATTTAGATACTTTTCTACATGTGAATGATCAGCATAATCAGCCAAATTTCCTACTGTAACGCCTTTACCCAACCCACCAATGGAAGAAAGTTTTTTGTTAAACACACCGTTTACAAATACAAGTCGACTTCTGTCCGACTCAGGAATAAAAAACTCCTCTGCATTTACAGCGGGTAAAACACCGGCGTCCTCGGTAGGGGAAAAATCAGTGCGCGTTATGGGTCTGAGATCCAAAAATCTCCAGTCCTCAAGACGGCTATGCGGAAATGATGTCGCGTTCAACTGCTTGAGACTGTTCTCACGAATTGAGTTCCACGTACTATTTCCACTTTCCGGGGCATGTTTTGCTAGTGAATGCAACATAGATGGCTCCGTTTTTTTTGAAAGTGTCATTATTTAGCCTCGCCATTTACCATTGCATGATTTTGCAGCCAGTCGTATCCTTTCTCTTCAAGTTCAAGAGCAAGTTCTTTGCCACCTGACTTCACAATCTTTCCACCCAGCATTACGTGTACTTTATCCGGGATAATGTAATTCAGTAATCGCTGGTAGTGCGTAATCAAAACTACGGCATCTTCTTCACCGTGGAGTTTATTTATACCATCTGATACAATTCTGAGGGCATCAATATCAAGGCCCGAATCGGTTTCATCTAAGAGGGCGAGAGCTGGTTCTAGTACAGCCATTTGGAAAATTTCATTTTTCTTTTTCTCGCCACCCGAGAATCCTGTATTTACGCTACGGTCAAGAAAATCAGGGTTCATTTCAACCAGATCGAGCTTTCCTCGCACATAATCTTCAAATTCAAGCGGATCCAGTTCTTCCCTTCCCCGTGAGGCAGCAATCGTGTTATACGACTCTCTCAGGAGTGTATTATTTGTTACACCAGGCACCTCTACAGGATACTGAAATGCAAGAAAAACACCTGCGTGTGCTCGTTCGTCCGGATCAAGCTCCAGTATACTTTCACCATTAAACAGGATGTCGCCTTTTGTTACTTCATACTCGGGGTGGCCTGCGATAACCTTTGCCAGTGTACTTTTTCCACTGCCATTTGGCCCCATAATTGCGTGAATGTCTCCTTTTTCAACAGTGAGGTTCACTCCTTTTAATATTTCAATTCCCTCACCTTCTACTTCGCAATGCAGATCTTTTAGTTCTAATACCATGTTATTTGGTCGTTATGTTTTGTTAGTTGTTAATCTTTTCTAAATCGAATGCTATCCAACGCTTCCTTCGAGCTTGATACCGAGCAGTTTGTTGGCCTCTACTGCAAATTCCATCGGCAGTTCTTTCAGCACTTCTTTACAAAATCCGTTCACAATTAAAGAGATTGCGTCATCTTCGCTGAGCCCGCGCTGTTGCAGGTAAAAAATCTGATCTTCACCTACGCGAGAGGTGGTTGCTTCGTGCTCAACCTGACCTGTAGGATTTGCTGATTCAATATATGGGAACGTATGTGCCCCGCACGTTTGGCCAATTAACATTGAATCGCACTGAGAGTAATTTCTCGCCTTGTCAGCTTTCTTGCTGAATTTCACCTGACCACGATAGCTGTTGTTAGAATTTCCTGCAGATATTCCTTTAGAAATAATCGTGCTCTTGGTGTTTTTGCCAAGATGAATCATTTTGGTGCCTGTATCCGCCTGCTGCCGCTTGTTTGTAACGGCTACTGAGTAAAATTCGCCAACCGAATTATCCCCCTGAAGGATAACGCTAGGGTACTTTAATGTAACGGCTGATCCAGTTTCCAGCTGAGTCCACGATATTTTGGAATTATCACCGCGGCAAGCTCCGCGTTTGGTTACGAAATTATAGATACCACCTTTTCCGTCTTCATCACCGGAGTACCAATTTTGAATAGTGGAATACTTAATTTCGGCATTTTCCATCGCAACGAGCTCTACTACAGCCGCGTGTAACTGATGCTCATCATACATTGGAGCTGTACAGCCCTCGAGATAACTTACCTCGCTGTTATCTTCAGCAATAATGAGTGTTCTCTCGAACTGTCCTGAATTCATATTGTTAATTCGAAAGTAAGTGGAGAGCTCCATGGGACAAATGGTGTCCTTAGGAACATAACAGAATGACCCATCTGAGAATACTGCAGAATTGAGTGCTGCATAAAAATTATCGCGGACAGGTACTACGGATCCCATATATTTTTTTACGAGTTCCGGATAATCTTTGACGGCCTCAGAAATAGAGCAAAAAATTACTCCGGCTTCTGCCAGTTTCTCTTTGAACGATGTAAAAATAGAAACGCTGTCAAAAACCGCATCAACGGCTACTCCCGATAACATTTTCTGCTCATCGAGGGGTATTCCCAGCTTTTCATAAGTTTCTCGTATTTTGGGATCCACCTCATCCAGAGAATTCAGCTTAGGTTTACTCTTTGGAGCCGAATAATACTGAAGCGTATCGAATTTTGGCTTTTCATAAGTTGCATTAAACCAATCAGGCTCTTCCATTTCTTTCCATGCGCGGTACGCTTTTAACCTGAACTCTGTCATCCATTCAGGTTCTTCCTTGCGCTCGGAAATTAATCTCACAATATCTTCATTTAAGCCGCTTGGAAAATCTTCATATTCAACATCAGTAGAAAAGCCGTACTTGTACTCTTCACCGATCATTGATTCGAGAGCTTTTGTTTCACTCATAGGTGGTAATCTTTTTCGTTTATTCTTATCTGTCTGTTAGCAACATTCGCTGAGCACGAACAGTTTCAATAATTAACGCTCGTGAGCGCTTATACTTATTTGGAATGAATAAATATAAGCAAATAAGTCCTGCTTATAAAATAGTGAGGACGTTGTTTCAGAGATCTGTTGTTCATTGAGTCTCAACTAAAAAAGAGACTTTAGAAGCTTTTATATTGCCTCTCTCCATTCCCAAGAAAAGACTATTTATTCCCTTATTCCAATTGATATGAGCTATCATAGGTATAGGCATCTGAACAGAAGTAGAGAGATGATTTCATCTACTCGCTCAATAAAATTCCAACGCACGCTGTGTTCACGATGTCATCGACGGAGCAGCCGCGCGAAAGATCCATGTATGGTTTCGCCAGACCTTGTAAAATCGGTCCTGTGGCCTTCGCTCCTGCCAGCCTCTCGGTAAGCTTGTAGCCTATGTTGGCGGCGTCTAAATTTGGGAATACGAATACATTTGCATCACCTTTCAGGGCCGAATCGGGTGCTTTTTTCGCTGCGATTTCCGGAATAATGGCCGTATCGAACTGAACTTCCCCTTCCATGATCCATTCAGGTTTCCGGGGAGCCGCAATTTTGTATGCATGCTGTACCAGTTCTACCCGCTCATGAACGGCACTGCCTTTCGTTGAAAAGGATAAAAAAGCGATTCTGGGGATTTCTTCTGTAAGATTCAGGTGTGTTTTTCCAGCATCCAGTGCTATGGATGCAAGTTGTTCTGCATCGGGATAGGGAACAACAGCACAGTCTGCATAGGTGAATACTCGTCCATCGGGCATTTCCATCATAAAGCTGCTTGAGACAATCGATGAACTCTCCGCAACTCCAACGGTTCGGATTGCGGATCGAATAACGTTTGCAGTAGATGCTACCGAACCGGCAACGGCAGCGTCTGCAGCTCCTTTTTGCAAGAGCCAGCCCCCGGTAAATAATGGATCACTACACAGAGATTGTATCTGCTCCTCAGTTGGGCTTTTATGAGCCAGTCTTTCTGCAAAAAAATCAAACTTCTGCTGATCTGTTTTACTGTTATCCACCGGCTCAATGAGGATATCTTCTGGAAGGTCCAGCTCGTTTTTATCGCTCAGCTTGTTGATTTGTTCAGCATCGCCAACCAGGACGGGAGTAGCAATATTTCTGATTGAAATTTCCGCAGCTGCTCGCAACACTCTTATATCTTTTTCGGCCTCTGGGAACAGTATCGTTTTGTTTAAAGAAGCTGCTTTATCTCTCATTTTATCAATATGACTCATCACTTCGGATTTCATTTTTTATGGTTTTACAAAGTTTTGATAAAGATACTTCTCTTCTATTAATTGTTGATGTAGAGTTTTTTAGTCTATTAACAGTAAAACGGAAATAATTGTAAAAACTATCCCCATTAGCTGCAAGCGGGTATACTTGTCTTTCCACCGCAAGATACCAAGGATTGTACCGCCCAAAACAGTAAGTACATTCACAGCGCTGTAGACTACTGCCCCATTCATTACCTCAAGCGCAGCAATTAAAAAGATGGCCGTAAGCAGGTTTGGCAGCCCGATGCAGAATCCAAGCCAAATTTCTTTCTTCGTAAAAAATCTATCATAAGAGGTTATAAAATATCCCAGCCCTGTAATAAATGCGGTACAAAATACAACCGCCATAAACAGCTCTTTAATGATATCCTGTGAAAAATCAACCTCGTATATTTTTAAAGCAGAATCGCCAAAGCCAGTTAAAACAAATAAAACAATAAGCAGCCATCCCGCACTTAGCTTTCTGTTCAGTAGATTCTTCCTATTCGGCAGAAGCAATGTCAGAGCAAAAAATACCAAAACGATTCCCGCCCATTGACGAATTAACAGTGGTTCTAAATACCAGATTGTTGATAAAAGAACCGGTATTAGCAGTGATACCCTCATTGCGGCAACACTAACCCCTACTCCATTCAGAAATACGGATTTACTGTATGCAAAAAAATTCAGGATAAATACAACTCCTGTAACTATACCAAGAAAAATTGTTAATGGCTCTGCCGAAAAAGAGTCAAGAGTAATACCAGGTGTTCGAAATGAAATGAACAGCGCAATAAGAGTTGCAAACGCATAATTAATAGTCAGAACGGCCGTGGTTCGAGCCTCTGTATTTTCCACAATTTTAAAGAGGTGTGCCAGCAGCACTGAACAGGACGAGGTTAGAACAATAAATATCCAGCCCGTCATCACTCCCTTACCGAAATCGTAAGATTTCCAAACGCTCTGATTTCCTGGGGAGTGTCGTGAAGTCTCCTTGAGGTATAGTCTACATTATTTTGAAGGTGATTGAGTAGCTGACTAACGGTTGTATTTCTTTTCTTTAGGGCATCGGCCCAAAAATAGGTGAAAATATGATGACGCTTATTTTCTGCCCCCCCGCCAGCGTATATCTGTGACTCCTGGCCCGGCCGATTGCTAAATATAATTGCGGAGTTTGGAATCATATTTTGTAGTCTTCCGGCTGCTCTATGAAGCGCCGCTTCACCGCTAATTCCGGGATCAGAGTCTGTATTACTTTGCTCTGTCAAATTATACTCTAAATCTGCAAGTACAATTAATTTTTCCGGATCCATTCTTTCAAATTGTTGGAAAAAATCACTAAACAAAAAATTCTGTTCATCGCTCGTTTTGTTGTGAGTCATATACAGCTCATTCTCAATCAGGTCCGCAGAGCCGGTAATAAAAACATATAACAAACTTGTTGAATCGGCTTCAGCAAAGTTATCCAGCGCTGTTTGCCAGCTATCCGTGGAATCCATTCGTATGGTCTCGCGTTGCTCTGCATCCATCTGCATTGCCGCTTCCATGTAAAAATCAAATAACCGATGATCCCTTTCCAGGTACGGCCGCTCCTCATCTGTATTAATAAAACTGTTTGTAATGATTAGTGACCTGTCAGTTTTACGGTTTTGTCGAAGAATGGGGACAGAATTTTCCACATCAATTTCTCCAAAAGGCACCTTGGCAAATTCAAATACATCAATCGATTCTGACGTTGCATCGGAAAGCCACTGAACAGATGCTTCATTTTCCTGGATAAAAACTTCAGATCCGCCAAAAAGTACGCGAAACCACCCGTTTCCTGTATTCTCAATAAGCTCAAAGGCACTTCCGAGACCAACTTCTCCAACTACATTTAATTCACTAAGTACAGGAGCATTCCGAAGCAGTACAATAGTCTCCTCTACAACAACATACGGCTCCATAAAGTCCTGAACACTATATGCTTTCTCCAAGACGCTGCCATCATACTTCACGCTTACAGAGAGAGCTGAATTTTCATCAATCTTTGTTTCGGAATTAGATAGTACTGAAGCCAAATTTATTGCCAGTGTACCGTCGGTTCCTTCAATGTTCGTTTCTTCAACAATTGTGCTGTCCAAGTATTGGATATGAAGTTCAAAACTTCCTTCAGAATTAAAAGATTCACTCTGAAGCGTATCTGAAACGACTTCAAAACCACTTCTGCGCATCAGTCTTGTTTCACCGGTAGAAATGGGTTCACCTACCGGTTTTAGCTGGGAAAATGTCATACTAGCTGTTAGTAATGACGTTAAATTTAGCAATAGCTCATCGCGATTACCTGTATCAGGATATATCATTGACGTGTTCGCTGCAGTCGCCGCAAATACTGCTCCGCTCAGGCCAATGGCCCATACTCCCCACTTTGGCCTGTATTTTTGGATGGTGCGTTCAACCATCACACGCTGTTCAATCTCTTTCTCTACAATTTTTTGAATAGCAAACTGAACGGTTGGATCGTCTGTAGTGGGTTCTTTCTCGACCGTGAGTGTAAGATTTTCACTCAGGATAGAAGGATTATCACCCTCATTTGTTACAGCCTCATCTACTACTACCCACCTGCTCGTTGTACAGGAAGTTAATACGGCTGAAAAGATCGCCAGAGCCAGAATAAAGCGATATGCCATAATGGTCTGTGTTTAAAATGAAATTACCGCACCAAATCCAACAATCTGTCTGAAGGAAAATTCATCGTCTCCCTGTTTTGGATGAGATAGCCATACAGGCAACTCATAGCGTAACACGAACCCTCTGGGCTTTCCAAAACTATTTGGGATATTAAATGATAAAGCTACACCGGTACCTGCATTTGAATATAGTTCACCGCTATCATTTGAATTAATCTGCAAAGACTGCCCTGTATCAAAAAAGAGATAGCTTCTGAGCGAGAGAAAATCAGAGACCATAGATGACTTTTTGATGAGCGATTGAAATGGGTTCCAGTAATCAAACTCAGCGTTGGCTGATATCATGGAGTATTGCAAAAAAGGCATGCTGTCTTCATCATCTGAAGTAAAAGATTCCACATCCTGATTCATATACCCCCGAATATTTGCACCGCCAGCTAAGTGAAAACTACCGCTCTGCATCCACGTTTCCGGAATAGTACCTTTTGCACGCGTAACACCGCTTTCCAGAGTACCTATAGCGGGCATCGTACTTCTTGAAAAAAGATATTCTGGAGCACTATCATTTGAAGCTATTCCGCTAAATAATCGAATACGCCCTCCCCAAATATCATTGATTGGTATATTTTGTATGGCAGTGGCTGTCCAAAACGCATACGCATCATCCAAAAGCTGAGTGCTTATGTTCGTATTCAGATTATACCACCCCAGCCTGTTACTTCTTTGAATTTCTAATGATACGCCTCCAATCCATTTATCATCCTCAGACCAAAGGGTTGGGAAAGCCGTGTATTCCAAATTCGATCTCTTTTCATAATGCTGATGAAGGGATACCTGGTAGAAACGGCGTTCATCAAATCCGGTTTGCCATCGTTTGTTTAATGAAACCCCGTGCTTTTGATAGCCCGTACGAATTGAGCTTAAAAATTTCAGGTTCGCTTCACTTCCAAAATCAGACCAGGCACGGATTGGCTCAGTTAAAGATGCGTAATATGAAACCGGATTATCAGGAAACCAAAGCCCAACCCAAAAGCCGGCATCCAACCGGTGAGGCCCATCATCAAAAGAACCGGGTACCTGCCCTTTTAAATTTAAACCAATACGAATACCATCCACATCGTTATACCAAATATCGGGGGACGGAAGCAGCTCATACCCCCGCGACTGCCCGATTACATGGGCAGGTATAAAGAGAAATATTGTCAGCAAAATCCCGACTACTATGTGGCAGCTACGATCCACTCTTCCGGTATTTCAGTTGATGTTACAATTTTATCTATTATGGCTATTAAACGCTGTTGCTCCGGCCAGATTATGCGATCCGCTGCTTCGTTTAATCCAAACCATCCAAATGTCGTGTGTTCATCATTCAATACGGGCTGAGCCGATGCGTTAATTTCTGCAGCGAAAACCGGAATAGAGAGTATCTGATCATGCTTTGCCTCATAAAATTGATTCAGGCTAGGTACCGTCCAAAATTTTTCGGGAACCAAAGCTGTCTCTTCCCGCAATTCGCGGAGGGCGGCTTGCCAATAGGTCTCATCCGGCTCAACTTTTCCGCCAATCATCCGCCATTGACCACTATAAATTTTATTCGAAGCTCGTTTACAAAGAAGAAATTCCGGGCCATTTTTTTCTAAAAAGCGATATGGGTACAAATCAATCAGCTTTTTTTTACTCATGGATTTGGATCTGCTCTTTAAAATATTGCATGGTCTTCTTGAGCCCATCCATTCTGGAGGTACGGGGCTCCCAATTTAAAACCCGTTTTGCTTTTGAAATATCGGGTTGACGAACTTTTGGGTCATCAGAAGGAAGCTCATTGAATTCGATCTCACTTTCCGAACCTGTGATCTCCAGTATTTCCTTTGCAAAGTCAAGAATTGAAATTTCCTCAGGATTTCCAATGTTTACCGGCTCTTTCTCATCACTTTCCGCCAACCGATAAATCCCTTCAACAAGATCGTCTACATATGTAAAAGAACGTGTTTGTGAGCCGTCACCAAAAACAGTTAAAGGCTGATTTTTCAAGGCCTGGCGAAAAAATGTTGGAAGGGCTCTCCCATCCCGCAATCTCATCCTTGAGCCATAGGTATTAAAAATCCGAACAATCCTGGTTTCAATGTTGTGATATCTTTGGTAGGCCATTGTCATGGCTTCGGCGAAACGTTTTGCCTCATCGTAAACTCCTCTGGAACCTGTAGGATTTACGTTCCCCCAATAGCTCTCTTTTTGAGGGTGCTCAAGGGGATCTCCATAAACCTCGCTGGTTGATGCAAGCAAAAAGCGGGCATTTTTCGCCCTTGCCAATCCTAATGTTTTGTGAGTGCCTAGCGACCCGACTTTCAGCGTCTGGATAGGCATTTCCAGGTAATCGATGGGGGATGCAGGCGAGGCAAAGTGCAAAATCAAGTCAATAGGGCCGTCAATATCAATGTAATTGGTTACATCATATTTGATAAACTCAAAACGATCACTCCCAATAAGATGCTCGATATTACTTTTAGCACCTGTAATGAGATTGTCCATGCAGATAATGCTCCACCCATCAGAATGGTAACGATCACATAGATGGGAGCCTAAAAATCCTGCTCCGCCGGTAATGAGAACTCGTTTATCCAATGCTTTTCATATTTGTTAATTATACAAACTGCTATGCCCCTACAGCAGGTCTTCCAACACTAATATAGGTTAAGCCTGCTTCTTCGGCTCTTGTTAAATCATAAAGGTTTCTGCCGTCAAAGATCACGGGAGCGCTCATCTCTTCTTTAAATTTTTCAAGATAGGGTCGGCGGAATTCATTCCACTCCGTACAGATCACGAGGGCGTCAATATCTTTAAGAACAGAATCTCTGTCGTGCATAAACTGGATGTTGTTTAATGTATCTTCATCCACGGCTTGTTTAAACGTGCCAATGGCTTCTGGATCATAAGCTTTCATTTTTGCACCCGCCTCAGCCAATTTTTTTGTGATGTAGAGGGATGGCGCTTCACGAATGTCATCTGTCTCCGGTTTAAAGGCGAGTCCCCAAATTCCGAAGGTTTTCCCACTCAAATCCCCGTTGTAAAAGTTGTTCATTTTCTCAACGATAGATGTTTTCTGTGATTCATTCACTTTCATAACCGAATCCAGAATTTTAAAGTCATATCCGTTTTCACCTGCGGTGTGATGTATCGCTTGAACATCTTTCGGGAAGCAGCTGCCTCCATACCCAATTCCGGCAAATAAAAACCGCTTTCCAATACGCGAATCTGTACCAATTCCACGACGCACATTATCTACATTGGCACCAACTTTTTCGCATACATTGGCTATTTCGTTCATAAATGTAATTTTTGTTGCCAGCATAGCATTGGCAGCATATTTCGTCAGTTCTGAGCTGCGCTCATCCATTACAATTATTGGATTTCCACTGCGAACAAACGGCTCATAAAGTGTTGTCATCAATTCAGCAGCTTTTTCGCTTCGGGTACCAACAACAACTCGTTCAGGTTTCATAAAATCTTCAACGGCTGCGCCTTCACGTAAAAACTCAGGATTGGATACTACATCAAACTCTTCGCTGGTTTTGGAAGCAATTTTATCGCGAACCTTATCGGCAGTTCCAACGGGCACGGTACTTTTGTTCACGATAACCTTATAGCCTCGATGTTTGTTAAAGAGATCTCCAAGCTCATCAGCCACCCCTAAAACAAAGCTAAGGTCGGCTTGGCCATCGGCACCAGGAGGCGTGGGCAAGCAGAGAAAGATAATCTCAGACGCCTTGAAAGCCTCTTCAAGATCTGTTGTAAAATTCAGGCGATCTTCACGAATAGCTCGGTCAAAAACACGGTTTAGTCCCGGCTCATAAATCGGTACTTCACCCTTTCTCATTCGCTCGACTTTGTTTTCGTCGATGTCTACACATATCACATCGTTCCCGCTGTCGGCAAAGCAGGTGCCAGACACCAGGCCCACATATCCTGTACCAATTACTCCAATTTTCATAAATCCAAAATCTTATCGTTCTATGTTTCTTATTTCGAGCTCCAGTTGTCCTGCAGGCACTTTTACTTTCACTTCATCTCCCACTTCTTTTCCAAGAATGGCTTTACCAATGGGGGAGTCCACAGATATTTTACCCTGCTTGAAGTCGGCTTCATCTTTAGAGACAAGTGTGTATTTCATCTCTTTGTTTGTCTTCTTGTTTAAAATTGTTACGGTTGAGAGCACATAGGCTTTACTGCTATCAATTTCACGATCGTCGATAATAGACGCCGTAGCCAAAGTGTTTTCCAATTCAGCGATTCGCTTTTCCAGGTGACCCTGAGCTTCTTTTGCAGCATCATATTCTGCATTTTCACTCAAATCTCCTTTCGATCTTGCCTCTGCGATCTCTTCGGCAATTTCTTTTCTTCCTCTTGTCTTCAGATCTCTTAATTCCTTATCAAGTTTCTCGTAACCTTCTTTAGACAAATAATTTTTCTTCATAACTACATTTTGATCTTTTTCGAAAATATAAAAATAGCAGTGCGCGACTGCTATGATTAAAAAGTTTCAACGATTTACAGAACAGTAAAAATATGATGATCTGCACTGTTTACCAACCTCTTTTTATTTCCTATCATTCTCCTGTTACAGTGCATGAATTTTATCTGCAGGCCATGATAAACGAACGCCCATCTTTTCTAAAACAGACTGATAATCACTTGTTATAGCCATTGATTCGTGCACCTGGTGAGGTTCCAATCCATTATTGTTACAGTAACCGATTAGTGCACCGGCTGATTCCCCAATATTCCATTCAACTGGGTGTAATCGATAGCAGCCATTGGTAATATGCGTTGTTCCAATGTTTTTACAAGCCGGAATAAGATTTCGCATACGTTGGGGAATGAGTGCTCCAAGAGGTATTTGAAACGGCAATGAACTAATATCGATATAATTATTGCCCTTCGTACTCGGGTGCAGATCAATCCGGTACGCCCCAATACCCACTGAATCCTTGAATTCTGCCGCCCGAACACTCTCCTCATCCAGGCCGGTTTCAGCCATTCGAGCTTCGGTACCAACATGCTGTTCCAAGACAGTAAATTTTGCTTTTATCCTACGACTTTCTCTAATGTAGGGCTGTTTTGCCATACCGTTCTTTGTAAATGCAGAATCTGCTCCCCATAGCCTGATTCCAGGCCACCCCTGCCCGCCATCAGGCCGTGGGACTTCTGTCTGTAGCCAGTAGAGCAGGGAGAGATTTAGCTCCTCAGCTTCTTTCACCCTGGTTTTAATAACCTCTTCAGGCTCATTTACAATTTTTCCTTTCATATATGCATGCTGAGGCCAGTTTACGCATGTTACCGGTCCACGGTAAAATCCCTTTTGAAACAGATTATGATCAACAACTTGCCGGTACGACCACCATCCATCCTGTGCTGCCGGATCAAACGGTATTTCACGTGTTTCCAGGGTGATGGGATGTGTAGTTTTTAGACTCAACAATTTCCCGGACCAGGGCGGACTCATCTCCGGCACATAGTTCTTCCAATAATCATAATTATCAGGCTTTTCATGGATATAGTTTTCGCCCTCATGATACTCCATAAAAAAGCAGAGGTTGAATGCCTGAACATTATCAGGGTCAGCCGTTTCCGGTGCGTGCGGCTCTCCTGTTTCATTCATTCCCTCAGCTCCAACTACATATTCCACATTACCAAGCGAAAGCAGATCCCCCATCTCGGTTGCGTCTATACACCAAGGAGCAGACAGTTTTTTTATAGTTTGATCTGATTCATGTCTCACATGTACAGACCTAATAAAGTCGCCATCGGATTCTACTTTAACGGGGGTATGATCAGTCAAAATCAAGAGTTTTCCATTACTGATGTAGGGAACCAGCATATTCTCGAGCACAATTTTCGATACATGCGGTTCGTGGCAAAGTCGTGAAACCCAGCCGTTACCCGGATTCAGATTTGGATTGTTTCTTTCTGACTCAATTAACGGATAAAAATCTCTGTATGTATTTCTTACTTTCTCCCGATACTGCTGGTACGACCTGCTGGCCCCGAATGTCTCAACCCAGGGATTTTCATCAGGTGGTACTCCTTGCGACGTTAGTTGACCTCCTATCCAGTCGCTCGTTTCAGTCATAATTACATTTAGACCCATTTTACAGGCCGAAAGTGCAGCCGCACACCCACCTGTTCCACCTCCGATTATCATTAAATCAGCTTCTAGTTCTCCGCTGTATCTGTTTTGTGCTCTCGACGAACTCTGCTTTGTAAAACCCCTAAAGCCAAATCCTCCCGATATGATACCTGTCGTTAAAAGCCCGGATTCAATTAGAAAGTCTTTTCTGGATGTAGACATAGTAATTAAAATAGTTATAATTAAACCGACTTATGTTTTGTAAAGGTTGAAGCTTCACAAGAAACCCACAATGTTTCTCTTTAAGAAACATAAATTTGCATTTCTTTTAATAATCTTCTTCCCTGTTTTCACTGAAGTAAGTCTACTTTCAGGATACCAGAGTTGGGAGTATCCGTACACTGGGATTCCTTTTTAAAGTATATTTCCTGCTTTATCATTTTATTCCCTCCAATTTCTTCAAAAAATCAATAGTTTCTATATCCATTATTTTGAAGGTAAACCATTTTTAATAAAGATCTTTCAAAGAGCCGCCAAAGTGGTTCAAATCGGGGCCATCAATAATCAGAAAGCGGTCGTGGGCGGGTATCAATTTCTTTCTATTATATTGAATGCGATCATCTGTATCCATTATTGATCTTTAAAATCTATAACAATTACTAACCACTCTCAGCCTCAACCACTTCTCCCTGTCGGTAAAAAGGAATCCCTACTCTGTTTATATGGTCGATAAATTCTTGTTTGCTTAGCTTGGTAAACGCAACCAAGTCTATGTTGTACGGCAAACTGCTTTCTTCAAATTCCCCGATTAATCTTGATAAGGTTGTACTATCAACCCCTTTATTCATGATAGCGAGATCTACGTCACTGCCAAGCCGGTAATTCCCTTTTGCCCGGCTGCCAAATAGATGTACCGTTTTTACTTCGGGAAAAGATTCAAAAATCAACCGAATGGTTTTCATATCCCGTTCCGTAAGTCCAAATTCATTTCTTTTGGCAGTATTCATTTCTCTAATAGGTTTGGCTGGGAAGTACCGCCCTCTGAAGCAAAAAACTTATAAAGTTTTTTAAGCGCCGGATACGTTTCTTCGCGAAGCTTCTGTTCAAACGTTTCAAATTTTCCCCCGTCATAGTCGTGCGTCAGTTCATTTCTAATCAGCAATCCATCCAGCAGCTCTTGCGCATAGTCTATATACTCACTTTCCTGACCCAGACGAATGGTTTCTTTTGGGGAAGGTTTGAAATCAAATCCCTGGTGCTCCAAATAATCTTTCAAAACCTTCCAGCCCAATTCAATGGTAAACTCAAATCGCTGTATCAACCCGTTTCTTTCCAACTCATTCAGCTCTTCCATCTCCATCGCCTCTTTCAGCCGGAGAAAGGCTTTTTCATAATTTTGAGCCCGCTGAATCCAGCGTATATCTTTATCATTCATCAGATTTCTATTTTAGAGAGATTTTTCTGAATTTTCTTATTCAGTTTTTCTTCTTTTACTGATCTCTTTTTAACCATTTTAATAAATTAATTAGTCATCCTAAATTGCAATTACTGCAATATTAAAGTTTATAAATAAATATAAATTAATATTTTCTACTCAAGAATCAGCTGTGTAACACAAACCGCAATCGGTACTTCTGCTTCGGTTCCGGTAAAAGTAAGCCCTCCTGTTTCGGAATTCCGGTCAAAAACTACAATATGATCGCTGTCACGATTTGCAACAATTACAAATTCACCTTTTTCATCCACCATGAAATTTCTGGGATGATCACCTTCTGTTGAAACGTGTTCAACCAATGTGAGTTGACCACTGCTTTGATCAATTTCATAAATGGCCAGCAGGTTTTCCCCGCGGACAGATGCATACAGATATCTGCCATCCTGAGAGACATGAATATCTGCACCCGACATAGTATCTTCTCTCTCCACTCCTTCGGGAAGCATACTTAAACGTTGAATTTGAGTAAGTGCACCTGTCTCGTGATCAACAGACAATGCCGCTAATGTAACGCTGAGCTCTTCGTTTGAGTAGGCAAATTCCCCATTTGGGTGCAACGCTAAATGACGAGGACCTGAACCCGGTACACTTTCAAACCACGGGGTAGAGGCAGGAACCAATCGGCCCTCTTCCCGGTCAATTTCGTAGATCATAATTTTATCAATTCCCAAATCAGATACGTACAAATAACGTCCGTCGGCTGATGGCACCGCCTGGTGAACATGGGGAGCATTTTGTCGATTTTCATTAATGCTGCTTCCCTCATGCTGCTGTGAGTCTATCGCCTCACCTATACCGCCATTTTCCAGAATTCTGAACATCACCACATTTCCCCCGGTATAGTTCGATACGTACACAAATTCTCCCAACGGATCAACACTGACATGTGCGGTACCCCTGCCCTTTACCGACTGCTCGTTGATCAGTTCAAGCATCCCGTTTTCCTGATTTATCTGGTAGGCTGAAAGTGTTCCAAACGGTTCGCTTTCATCATATTGATCATCCCCTACCGAGTACAGGTACTGCTTATTTGGATGAATCGCCTGGAAGTTTGGGCCAACTCTGTTGGTAACCGTTTGAATATGCCGAAGTGACAGATTTTCTCTGTTCAATTCATATACATAAAGTCCTTCACTGCCTTCTCCCTCGAATGTTCCTGCGTAAATATACTCTCCTGTACCAGACGGAGCCTGCTGACTATCATCTTCGGTGCATCCCATAAAAAAAACAGAGAACAAAACAGTGAAGCTACCCAGAAAAAATACCAAACTGATTGATTTCATAAGAAAAAGTGGTTGTTAAAATTTAGTCCCTATCCGAAAGTAACAGAGAATAGATGTACAATCCACATTTTTCAGCCCGAATGTTAAAAAAACATCGCTGAGGGTATCTTACAATTCCAGGAAGAAATACAAATTCAGCCTATTTACTGAATAGTTTTTGATCCAGAGAGTATTTTCCGGGTCCGGTTAGAAAAAGAGCTGTAAAACTGATCAGAAAGAAAATTGGAAGCTCTTTATCTCCAAACGGGTCGCCGGCGTGGGCAATAAATGCTGCAACTATCATGGTGAACATCAATGGAAGGAGAGATGCACGCGTCAGGAATCCCGCCATAACAAATAATGAGCAGAGAAATTCTGCGATAGTTACAAGAATTAACGATGCCACGGGTCCAATGCCTATCGGATCACCAAAAGAGAAGTTCCCATCCAGTATTCGCATTAGTTTCGGGTATCCGTGAGTGAGCATCAGTGCACCGGCACCCATACGTAGAATAAGCAGGGCTATATCCGGTGCAACAAATTCATTTATTTTGGCTGAGATTAATCTTTTAAACACGTTATTATAATTTTTTTTGAATTTTATTTAAGGAGCTTACAAAAAGCTTTTAACAAACAACTTCAGCCCAAAATTAAATCGTTCAGATTTAATTAGATGTGAGTCGCCTTTTTATTGATATTTTTGAACCCGGTTATCTCTGATAACACCATTCCAATTGAGCCCGTATGCGAAGTCGTAACGATGCCCCTCACTATCGATATAGGGCTCCATATCTCGAGGCGTATCTTCGAACTGATTTTCCACGGTCTGCATGCTCCCTGGCATCTGGAAAGGCAGCAGGCCCGACGGCTCATGTTTACCTGATATGATCTCGAGCAGCGCCTGATCCTGAACACCGCTATGTATCAATATTGCATCCGCATTGTGTTCAAACTCTTCAAACACCATCGGATTTGCCACTTTGATGGTTACAATCACGGGTTTGTCCCCCATTTCCTCTTTCGTAGAGTTTACCAGCTCCATGTCGTACACATTCGCTGCAGAACCCTGTTTGCCTCGATAGCTGCGGTTGGTAAATTCCTCAAACGTACTTCCGCCCGCGATGCTCGTTTCCCTGGCGTTTTCTGCAATATAATCGCCGTACTGAAGACTGATGGGCACATACCCATTTCCACCCGATTCGGCATCACTGCGCAGATAACCATTCCCACCCATCGGACTTTCAATACTCACGATTGCGAAATCGGCTTCATCAGGAGAATCTACAACGGTATAATAGTCGAAAGCTATTTCAGTACTCATAAGGTTTTCCCACCGTTCGGAAATGGTATTCCCAAACCAGTCCCGGCTTTCGGGCAAATACCTTTCCGGCATATAGACTTTCAAATCATTCTGTAAAGGCAGAGCCTGATCGCTGTTTTTCAGCATGACTATTGATTTAAGCTGGGCCTGATATCCTTCCCTCATAAAATCAGGATTTCCCACAGTTTCGGCGGTATTCTCAACATCCAGATAAGGATTTTCGAACAGTCCGGTATAAAAAATATTTCTTAATAACCGAACGGCAGACGTTTCGAACCGTTCTCTCATAAATTCCTCTCCAAACTCCTCCACACCCATTTCGTATGCTTCCAAAACAGGACCCATCTCATTATTTCCGCCAAACTGATCCACGCCAGCCATTAATGCTTTGTAATGTCTTTCGGCAACCGTCAAGTCCTCAACTCCCCAGGGTTTTCCGCTGAAGATGTCGATGCCTCTCGCATCTGCAGTAATCAGCCAGTCGGTGCAAACCACCCCGTCATATCCATATTTTTCACGAAGCAGATCATTGATGATATACTTGCTGTATGCGTTTCCTACATTTTCGTTGTATACCGTATCCTGGTTAAAAGAAATCGTGTAATAAGGCATCACTGCCGCTGCTTTTTCGGTTTCTGTCTCGAGGTTAAATGCTCCATCGACGAACGGAATCAGGTGGTCATCAAAATTCTCTCCGGGATACACTGCATATGAACCGTAAGCGTAATGTGCATCGCGTCCGCCCTCCTGGGCACCTCCTCCAGGCCAGTGTTTTACCATTGAATTCACACTCTGGTATCCCCAGCCACTCTCAATTTGAACATCCGGTTCGGAATACTGGAATCCATCTACATAGGCACGGGCCATATCGGCTGCAAGCTGCGGGTCTTCTCCCATAGTTCCATCAAAACGACTCCACCTAGGTTCCGTTGCCAGATCAATCTGGGGTGAAAGTGCCGTCGTTATTCCTAAAGCCCTATACTCGAGGGAGGCAATCTCTCCAAATCTACGCATAACTGCCGGATCAAATGTTGCTGCAATACCCAGCGTACCGGGCCACATTGAAATATCTCCTCCAGCGCCGGCATTGTACTCTGCATAGGAATCACTGCCGTGGCGCGGATCAGAGCTGGTATTGGAGGGGATTCCAAGCCCGAGCCCTTCAACCAGTTTTTGCATTTCGTTATTCCATCGTGCCGCCACCTCCGGCGACTCAACACTGGTAATGAGTACATGCCGTAAATTATCTTCCGTTAAAAATGTTCGCTGCTGATCGGTCAGGTCCCAAGGGTTCGCACCGCTTTCGGTATAATCTGCTCCATTATATGTACTGGGACCGCCAAAACCGCCGCTGTTCGAAGGGATGGCCTGATGGCCGCTGTACAACATCAGTCCTGCAATCTTTTCCGTACTCATTTTTGATGATAAATCCTGCGCCCGTTCCTCTACCGATAACCTCCAGTCTTCGTATGGATCCAGCTCGCCATTTTGATTCAGATCTTTAAAAGCAAACCCATCCACATCAATGATTGTTACCCCGGAGGTTGAAGAGTATCCCAGTGTGGGCCCATCTGATTGCTCGACGAAGCGAAGATCTCCCATTTCAGATTCGGACCAATGAGGGCCGTTTGTACAGGATGCAAAAAGGAAGCCAAGGAGTAAAAGTAAGGGGGTAATTTTCATGATTTATCAGTTTCCTTTGTCAGAGGATACAGTTTACATATCGCTCTGAGGCGTTTAGTAAGTGAATTTGGAAAAATTTGAAATCCTAATTTCTGAACTCATCTGCAATAAACTGCAGCGCCAGTTCAAGGCCGCTTTGCCAGTATGGCCAGGTGTGTGCTCCGTCCCGCACAATAAATTCAAAGTCAACATTCTTACTATTCATGATGTGCACAAGACTGGTGTTCTGTTCAAGCAGAAAATCGTCATCACCGCAGTCTATTAGTATGGCGGGTAGCGGAATTTCGCGATTTCCATTGGGCGACCACTGCTGAGGTCCCCGTTCAACAGGCTCCATACTGCTGAACATCTCATGGAGGGAGTGTTCTTTATAGTTTTCCGGCAGATTTTCATCGTTATACGGGCCCCACGTTTTGCCATGAAACTCGAGGTCCCACTCGCTTCTCTCCTCTTCCGGGGCAGGTTCCACCTTTAAAAATGCACCGCTCATTGCGGCTACCACTCCAAATTTCTCTTTATACTTTACTCCGTGATACATGGCACCATATCCACCCATCGACAGGCCCGATATTGCCCGTCTGCTTCTTTGAGCTGTAATACGGTATGTCTCCTCGATATGCGGCATAAACTCTTCATGGAAAAAATCTTCCCAACGAATCGATTCATCATAATTATTGATATAAAATGCATCATAAAGCCCTTCCGGCATTACAATAATCATCTCCGGAACTTTCCCGCTCACCATTAAATCACCGGCAATTCTGTGCATTTCACCCCAGTTAATCCACCCTTTATGATCATCTGTCATTCCATGCAAAAGATAGAGCACCGGATACTCCCGGGTTGAGGTATCATAGCTCTCCGGCAGATAGATGGAGTAAGGCATATCACGATCAAGAATCTCACTCTGCACGGACAGTGAGATATCCACAGTGCCGAATGGCTGGGCACTTACGAATTGTGGTGCAATACTATATAAAGTAACGGCAATGAATAATGTACAGGCAGATTTTATGAACATGGGTGCGGTGGTTTATGGGTGATAATTAGTATCATGTCAGGTAAAAGAAAAGATTATTTGAAAAGTCTCGGAACAAATTCAGTGATATATTGACGCCAGTTTTTCCAGGTATGTCCGCCTTCGGTTTCCATATACTCATAAGTCATTTGAATACGATCGAGGCGATCACGGTACTCTTCCACAGCGTCCATCAGAAAGTCATCTTTTCCGATTGCAATCCAATAGAGTTCATAACCATTTTCATTTTGTTGGTTCAGAGACTGCTCAAAATCGTCATATACCGGGGATGTCACATTTTCATTTGGCATGATCGCTGGTGAAAACAGACCCACGTAATCAAACATATTTTCATGATAGCGTGATATATGAAGTGAATGAAACCCACCCATTGAGAGGCCCGCTATGGCGCGTGATTCTTTTCCTGTCTTCACACGAAATGTACTCTCTGTAAACCGGATGATGTCGGGAAATGTCTGCTCCATTTCGCCGTCCATCGTTCGGGGTAAGCGCATCGTCGGCTGGTAGAACCCTTCGGCAGACTGTCCCGGTGCAGCCTGCTGATGAACATTTCCATTCGGCATCACCACAATCATAGGTTCAGCCTCACCCGCAGCAATCAGATTATCCAGAATCTGGGCGGTTCGCCCCAGCGAGATCCACGCCTCTTCATCACCTCCCATACCGTGCAGTAAGTAGAGTACGGGATAGTGCTGATCATTCTGTTCATAACCGGGGGGAGTGTAAACCGTTAGCCTCCGATCTTTCTCAAGGCCGGGCGAATGATACCAATGCCTCGAAACCGTACCGTGGGGAACATCACGTACTCTATAATAGTCGCCTTGTCCGTCTTCAATCAGAACCATATTAAACAGAGACGAGACATCCCGAACTACATGTACATTCCCGGGATCAAGCATTCGCAGTCCATCAACCAAAAAAAAGTAAGTGTAAAGGTCGGATGGCAGTACTTCGGTGGTATACTCCCATACTCCATCATCCTTCAGCTCAAGATTTTCAGTTCCAGGCATCCACCCTTCAGACGGTATCCAATCTCCGGACAGTTTAACTTCTTCTGCATTGGGTGCGTGTAACCTGAACGTAATCCGATTATCATCATGAACTTCCGGGGATACGATGTTACTACCACCCCAGAGAGCCTGTTGTGAAAATAGATCAGCAGAACAGATGCTGATAAAGAGTAAGAGAAGCAAAAGTTTTTTCATTTTTCTTGACTGATTTCATTGAATTGTTTTAGAGACTTCAAACAATTTTCTATTGTTACATATTGTAACAATAATAGTATATTCTACTCATCCTTACAACCTTAACTACCATACTTACAGGTAAAAATAATTAAATAAACCTTTGGTTATGGCTTATAAAGAGAATCAAAAAAGAGTAGAGAATATAGAGGAACCCAACTGGGATCATTATCTGCCCGGAATTTCTGTAGACTGCGTTATTTTTGGCTATCACAACCAGCAGCTCAAAATTTTGATTCTGGAGTATAAAAACTCCGGCATATTTGCATTGCCGGGAGGGTTTATCCATAAAGATGAGGAGCTTGAGGAAGCGGCCAGCAGAACTCTTTTAGAGCGAACCGGCCTCTCTGATATCTATCTGAATCAATTTCATACTTTTGGAAGCTTGTCCAGAGCCAGTTCCGGGCCTATGAGAAAAGTGCTGACTGAGAATAATCACTCATTTTCTGACGATCACTTTTTACTGCAGCGCTTCATCTCGGTCAGCTATTATGCCCTCGTAGATTTCCGGAGAGTGAAGCCGGTAGCCGACATGCTTTCTGACAGCTGCCAATGGTATGATGTCAATAATCTTCCGGAACTCATGCTCGATCACAACCACATCTACGAAACAGCACTTCAGCATTTACGCGATCATATTGATAACTCTCATGTGGGGCAAAACCTGCTTGATACCCCCTTTACCATGGGCGAACTGCAGAGCATGTACGAAACAATCCTTGGGAAAAAGCTGAAAAGAACCGGATTTCATCGAAAGATGATGCTTTCGGGCCGCCTGAAACGTCTGGGAAAGAAAAAAACAGGAAAGGCTCACCGGGCACCTTTTTTATACACATTTTCAAAATAATAGCCGATAAACGTTATACGACAACTATTTTTACCCCTGCCTCTGCCGGATCATATTGATGAGCTGCAATACCTGCTGATTTCCCGGAAATATATTCTCAAGCTCCTGAGCCTGTTCAAGCGCTTTTTCAAATTGTTCCTGCTGCATGTAAAGAGTAATCAGTCCATATCTGTTATCACCGTTACGGGGTTCCAGCTGTATAGCTTTCAAATAGACTTCCTCGGCGCGTGAAGGATTTCCCAGGGTTTGATGGGCCACTGCCAGATTATAGAAAATTCGACTTTGTTCCGGAGAGAGCTGAGCTGCTTTTTCAAAATAGTCTACAGCTTCGGATAGCCTCTCTTCTTCAGCAAGCAAAAGAGCCAGTGAGTAATAAGCTTGACCATATTCAGGCTCCTGTTCTGTTACCGTTCTAAGCAGTTCTTCAGCCTCCTCATTTTCTCCCCTGCCATTCAGAAGATAGGCTAAATTGATTCTTGCCGGGTTAAAGTATGGATCACGCTCCAGAACAGTTCGATACGACTCAATTGCCTCATCAATCTCTCCCTGCTGCTCCAGGAACTGCCCCCGGTTCATCTCTCCCTGCGGGAAGTAGCGGCTCACTTCCAGGCTTTCTGTGTACTCCTGCTTTGCTCGCTGAAAGTGTTCCCGCGTTAACTCGTCAAAGTCATCATCTGTAAAGCCTGCGAGGCTTCGAAAAGCAAAAAGACGAACCGAACGGACATCATCATCCAGCGAACCGGATAGTACAAGCCGTCTCATTTCTACAGGTAGTTTATCAGCCGCTTTCACCGCACTTGTGCGGATGAGTGCCGATTCTGACTGAAGCCCCGCCCGGATAATATCATTGCTTCTGCTATCCGGGAACTGCCCTGCATACCAAACCGCCGTAGCCCGGACGATTTCGTTCTGAGATTCATCCGCAAAAAGATCATGAAGCTCGAAATGGGAGTCTGGTTCACCGGCATCCACGTTCAGAAACACATCCGAATAGTGCGGATTTCGCTCACTGCCGTACCACTCATTTACGGCTTTGGCCGCCCATTCGAGGCTTTGATCGGTATGGCAGCTATTGCAGGCATTCGGTGTACCAAACTGTGCACTCTGATCCGGACGCGGGATCCTGAAGCTGTGATCGCGACGGTAATCATTCCCCATGTAGATCCTTCCGTCCATATGGCAGTTAATGCACTGCGACTGCTCGGTATTCGGCTCATGGTAGTGGTGTTCCGGCGTGTTGTATCGCGGCTCGTGACAGCTCATACAGAGTTGATTGTCAATCAGTGGCTGCTTGAGCTCAAGCGTATGGGGGTTATGACAGTCAGTACACTGCACTCCCTCCGCATACATTTTGCTCTGAAGGAATGAACCATAGACATATACTTCCCCCCGAATTTGTCCATCCGCAAAGTAGTTGCCCGGGTGCGGGAGCTGAGGGTCAAAGTGATTGAGAAAGTTATCTCCATGAGTGTAGTTATCGGTCAGTTTTTGCCGAAGGGAGTGGCAGGGGGCACATGTGTTTATCTCTTCCATTTGTGATGTGAAGCGACCGTTCAGTACATCCTGCCGTATTCGTTCTTTCGATGCCTCCTGACCTTCTGCACTACTTACAAAATCAACGTGGTTTTTTCCAGGGCCGTGGCACGCTTCACAGCTCACATTTAATACAGACCAGGTGGTATGAAAAGAGTCGGTTTCGGGTTCAAAGTTCTTTTTTAAATTGGTAGAGTGGCAGTCGGCACACATTGTATTCCAGTTCATGGATCCGCCTTTCCAGTGCATCCAGTCATCCGGTTCATACTCTGCGTCTGGCTGCAGCGAAAACCACCGGTTTTGCTCCGTATCCCACGCAATGTGGAGGGCCTGCATCTTTCCGTCACCGATTTCAATCAAATACTGCTGAAGAGGTTCCCAGCCAAACGTGTAATCTATCTTATAGGTTTCAGAAACTCCCAGTTCTCTTACCTCCACCATGTAGTCTGAACCGTTCCGGTAAAACCGATAGCTGTTTTCTCCTTGTGTAAACTCTGCATTTTCAAAATCACCCCGTACTGATTCTTCGTCAGCTTCGGCGATTGCGTAATCGTGATGGGAACCTTTCCATTCATCGAACTGATAGGAATGGCAGGACTGACAGGTTTTATCTCCTACAAATGCGTGCTGTACGTTGTTTTGGTCATATGCTCCAGGCCTGCTTTTGTTATCTTCGTCGGTACCACCACAGCTGTATATCAGAAAAAAAGAAGACAGAACCAGCAGCAACAGGCCAAGAAGTTGGATGGAACTTTGACGAAAAATTTTATTCAAAATCGATAGCTTTCAATGCATATGTTCTTTTTCATCACCATTGTACCAAAGTTGCCTAATATCTTTTTCTTTCATCCTGCTGGCCAGCCGATGGCCTTCTGAACTTTACATCTGTGGCGCCATTTTCCTCAAAAATATCAAACATCTGGTTCCGCATCCGGGTTATGCGCTCCCGGTGTTCGGGCATATTTATCAGGTTCACCATCTCCCTGGGATCAGTCTGGAGATCATAGAGCTCATTTTTATCCCACACTCCATGGTAGTAGATATACTTATACCGGTCATCCCGAATCGCGTATGTTGTCGGGGTTTGCGGAAACGAATTTTCCCAGAAATATTGATACACAAATTCCTGTCTCCAGTCTTCAACCGGCTCACCGGCAAGCAGCGGCAGGAAAGATTGACCGTCCACAATATGGTTTGCCGGCATAGAGCCATCAGCGATATCCAGAATTGTGGGCGTGATATCAATATTCATCACATTCTCTTCTATCACGCTGCCAGGCTCTATGTATCCCGGTGACCAAGCCAGTATCGGGACTCGCATCGACTCCTCGTAAGCCTGTCTCTTGTCAATAAGCCCGTGCTCTCCCAGCATAAAACCGTTATCTCCCATGTAGATGACCAGTGTCTCATCTGCCAGTTCGTTTTCTTCAAGGTAATCAAGTACCCTGCCAACACTTTCATCTACTGCCATCAGTGATTCACTATACCGAACGATAATCTCCTCCACACTTTGCGGATGGTCATCACGTCCGTGATACATATGTTCGACCCCGTGCCAGCTGTACCGCTGCTCATAAACCCAGTCTGGCTTGCCTTCATAATTCTGCTCAATATTTTTCATGGACTGGGGCATATTGATCCGGACATCGGAATACATCCCTTCGTGACGCTCAGCAGGTTCGAATTCCGCATGGACGGCTTTGTGAGACAAATAGGCAAAAAACGGCTGATCCCCGTCAAGTTCCTCCAGCCAGTCGAGTGTGTAGTCGGTCAGTAAATCGGTGATATACCCTTCTACCTGAGCAGTCTCACCGTCTATATTCAGTGTAGGATCGTAGTACACGCCCTGTCCCCGAAAACTAACCCAGCGGTCGAAACCCGGCTTTGGATCGTCATGATCGTGCCCGATATGCCACTTACCAAAATATCCGGTCTGATATCCGGCGTCCTTCAGGGCTTCGGAAAAGAGGGTTACGCCTTCCGGCATCGAGTTGTTATTATCCACCACCCCATGTCGAAACGGATATTGCCCCGTGAGAATAGAAGCACGGCTTGGAGAACAGAGCGATGTACTCACAAATGCATTGGCCAGGTGGGCTCCTTCCTCGGCCATCCGGTCCATTGCAGGTGTTTCCAGAAAATCAGGGCTGTTGGGATGAAATCCCATATAATCATACCGATGGTCGTCTGCCAGGATGAAGATCACATTTTTTGGTTGTGAAAACACAGCCGAAACAGTCATCAAAAGAAAAAGGGCTCCTATGACTGCCGTTTGAACAGATTTGCGCATAGTTGTCTGGTTCGTTGTTTTAAAATAATCGTTTAAACTCCTCATTCAATCGAATAACCTCAGGCCGAATATGATAAACTCACTCAAAAAATTTAGCTCTGTGCTCATCTGCTAAGCGAATCAGCTCCTCAGCGATTTCAGGATAATCATCGATAACGTTCACTTTTTCGTATGGATCGTGAACCATATCGAAAAGAGCCATTTCGATACTCGCCTGTTGATAAAGACCGGGCTGTCCGTCTCTCCCCCCAACCGGACTGGTTCTGTATCCATGCGGAAGGTGCAGTTTCCAACGGCCATCACCGCTCATCACTCCCTGAAATTCTGTACCATTGGTAAACGAATAGTACTCCTGGGGCGAAACGGATTCTTCCGGACCTTCAAGCAAACCCCAGACATTTTTCCCATCAATTTCATAATCGGGGAGGTCTGAACCTGTAAGTGCAGCAATGGTAGGCAACAGGTCGATGGAGAAAAAGGTGCTGTGGGATACACTGTTCTTCTCGATCCCATCCGGGTATGAAATAATCATAGGGCTTCTGATACCCCCGTCAAACGAAGTTCCCTTTCCTTCTCTGAAAATCGTTTTGCCGGCATGATTTGCATACGACAACCAGGGGCCATTATCCGAAGAGAACAAAATCATTGTGTTGTCGCGCACGTCATTTTCATCAAGGGCTCTCATAATCTCACCCACTGACCAATCGATCTCCATCATCACGTCTCCGTAAAGGCCTGTCCCAGACTTACCCTCAAATTTTTCGCTCACAAAAAGAGGTACGTGGGGCTGAGGGTGGGGCACATACAGAAAAAATGGGCCGCCACTGTTCCGGTTAATGAAATCCACAGACTCTTCAGTGAACCATGTTGTAAAATTTTTCTGATGGTCAGCCGTAACAGAGTCGATAACAACCTCACCGTTTTTCCAGTAGTGCATGGGAAACTGCCCCCAGTACTCTGGATTTTCGGGATGGCCAGCCCACATATCATTCGAGTACATAATTCCTGCCGATTCGTCAAAACCGCGATTGTGCGGGCGGGTTTCTTCCTGATCTCCCAGATGCCACTTCCCAAAAAATCCGGTTGTATAGCCATTATTCTGAAGCATTTCACCCATTGTCATAAAATCCGGGTTCAGTCCACGGGCTTTGGGAGGGTGCGCGTTAAACAATCCGTTTCTCTCGGGATAGGTACCCGTCATTAGCGCAGCCCTGGAGGCTGAACAGATCGCCTGAGGCACATAGAAATTCATAAATTTCCGGCCTTCCTCAGCTAACGTCTGCACATTGGGTGTGGGGTAGCGGGTTTCAGCATAGGGATTGAAATCGGCATATCCGGCATCATCCAAGAAAATCAAGACAATGTTGGGCGGGGTCTCTTCTGAGCTTTGGGAGGGTTGATTGGAAGATTCACTGCAGCCTGAAGCTGTCACGGTTATAATTGCCAGCAGCAGAATAAGATGGCTGACATCCCGGTATACCTTTTGCATTGATTTTATCATACGTGATTGTTTACGAACGGATCCTGATTCATAATAATATTATGCACTCATCACTGAGTGCCCCTGCTACAATTAATGAATTTTTCCAATGTTTACAACTCGAGTTTGTCAACAAGTCTTTCTGAGGCACGAAATATATATCTGGCAGCAGCCGACTCCTGATTTTCATATTCATCTGCAAAGCGCCGAACCATGCTTCTGATCTCTTCCGTAACGATGGACTCATCCATGGTTTCTATCAGGTTTAAAGCCCGCAATTTTACATAACCGTCCGGATGATCCAGAGTCTGCTCTATGAGTGCCAGCGCTTCGGATTCCTCACCCACAGCCAGCAGCGCTTCTGCAACAGCAACCTGCACAACACCGGATGGATCATCTCTTTTATCAAGAAGATCTGCTGTATACTCAGTAGCAGCATCTCCGCTTATCGCAAATCCCATCGCTGCCCAGAATCGGACCGACGGATCAGAATGGGCTAAGCGGGCAGCAAGCTCAACCAGATGATTTTCAGGCTGCAGAGAAGCCATTTCTGCAGTTTCAATAATCTCGTTCATAGGAATATTTTTCTCCCGAACAGCATCGTAAAGCGGTTGTTCTCCTCGAATTTCATTTGTAATTCCTTCGGGAATAAAACCCAAATCCCTGATTTCGCGAATCCAGTCCGAATTTGCTTCCCGCAGTCTGTCCAAATCGCTGGCATATGCCGGATCATCTGCCAGATTATCCACCGACCAGGGATCGTCGGATATCAGATAGAATTCTTCGGCTGGTTTCGGTTCAAAAAACCGGCTCTGAACAGCATTCAGGTTTCCTGCGAGATACTCCTCTTCCCAAACCTGCATCGTCGGGGCTCTCCACAAATACCATAAATACTGCCCGTAAATCCGCTGAGGCATATAATTTCGCACATACAGAAACTCCTTATCGCGAACCGCCCGGGTGAGATCATATCGTTCGTCCATACGCCCGCGATACATATGTACATATTCGCGGGGTTCTGATTCATACTTTCCCAGAAAGGGTTGGCCATCCATAAAATCCGGAGGTTCGATACCGGCAAGGCTAAGAAGCGTTGCAGGAAAGTCTGCAAAAGAGACAAGCCGGTCGGTTCGGGAATATTCGGGTCGCAGATGTTCATATTTTGGTGGTATATAGACAATAAGCGGAACCCGCAATCCCCGCTGATTCATGAATCGTTTCGCTCCGGGCAGTGCCCCGCCGTGATCACCATAGTAAAAAATAATCGTGTTTTCAGCCTCTCCCTCTTCTTCAAGTTCATCTAATATCTCACCTACCTGTTCATCCATCAGGGTCATCTGATCATAGTAATGTGCCCAGTCTCTGCGGACGGTTTCCGTATCAGGATGGTAGGGTGGGACGGGTGCATCTTCAGAGGCGTGAATCAGCGTATCGATTGGGTCGTGCAGCCTGCTTTCGTGGGTAGTGGTTAAATTTCTGATGTGGAAAAACGGCTGGCCCGCCGCACGGTTTCGATAATGGGCTTCGGTGCTCGACTCATCCCACACTTCAGGCTGATCAATCGTGTTGTAATCCTTTTTCACATTGTTTGTCGTGTAATAACCGGCCTCTTTAAGGTAGGATGGGTAAAAATGGATGTGTTCAGGTATGGGAACCCTGCTGCGCATATTTTCGGTACCCATCCGGTTTGCATAGGTTCCGGTAATGAGGGTAAACCGGGAAGGTGCACAGACCGGTGTTGTTGCATAGGCATTTTCATAAACAATACCCGCGTCGGCAAGACGGTCCAGATTGGGGGTATCGGCATAGTCGTCACCATAAGCCCCCATAAACGGACTGTTATCCTCGCTTGTAATCCATAAAATATTGGGGCGTTCTTCCGGTTCAGGCTCTGTTACATCGCAGCCCAAAAGAGTGAACCCTGCAACCGCTATTATTACGATAATTTTCAGCGAGGCCTCAAGGTTTTTTCCGATTCTGACCATGGATAATGTATGATTTATTTTGATTCCCTTTCAGCCAGTTGATCCTTCACTTTAATCACCGTCTCTATATGCTCCTCAACCATTTTTTCGATTTCCCGCAGTATCTCAGGGTGCTCATCTGCTACATCATATTTCTCACCCGGATCCTCTTTCAGGTTGTATAAAAGTGGATTGCGCAGCACCTTTCTTCTTCCAAACTGACCGTAAGCGCCCTGAGTAATAAAGTGAGCTTTGAAATCTCCTTTTCGAGCAGCATAGAGTCTGGTACCTCTGTAAAAAAGCATCTGTTGACGGGGCGAAGCCCTCTCTCCTGTCAATACCGATGTCAGGTTCACTCCGTCCACAACCCGATCATCCGGAACATCCACACCGGCCAGATAGCTAATCGTTGGGAAAAAATCCAGCGTACTGCCGATATCGGTAACGATTCCGGGCTCAATCATTCCCGGCCACCAGAAGATAGCGGGTACACGCATTCCGCCCTCCCAGGTCATTCCTTTGCCGGCACGTAGCTGCCCGGCACTTCCTCCATGGGTCTTGTAGGCAAGCCAGGGTCCATTATCTGACGTAAACAACAAAAGCGTTTGATCCGCAATCCCGAGTTCTTCCAGTTTCCTTCTGATCTGCCCCACTCCATGATCGATCTCCTCTATTACATCGCCGTAGAGACCCGCATCGCTGTGCCCCCTGAACTCTTCAGATACAAAAAGCGGAATATGCGGAAGCGAATGAGCCAGGTATAGAAAAAATGGTTGGTCTTTGTTCTCCTCAATAAACGAGATGCTCTCCTGTGTGTACCGGCGGGTTATGGTATTTTGATCCGCGGGCCGTTCAATAATTTCGGTGTTCCGCATCAGCGGTACATTGTAATATTCAAAAGTAATGGGTTCATCCGCATAATCCCAGTATGGCGGTTTGCCCGCAATGGGATCCATATCGTTGGAGTATGGAATACCGTAGTAAGTATCAAAACCATGATTTGTTGGCAGATACTGTTCGTGGTGCCCCAGGTGCCATTTCCCTATTGCCGCCGTTTGATATCCCGCCTCTTTGAGTTGTTCAGCTATGGTAATTTCACGATCAGGAAGTCCGCCTTTGGAATCAGGGAACAGTACTCTGGAAACATTACTTGCCATCCCGCTTCTTACGGGATACCGACCCGTAAGCAATCCGGCCCGGCTGGGCGTGCATACACTTGCCGCTGCATAAAAATTAGTCCATTTTTGTCCTTCCTCCGCCATTTTATCCAGATGGGGGGTTCGGATATTGGGTGAACCGAATGAACTCAAATCCCCATATCCTAAATCGTCTGTAAAAATAACGATCACATTCGGCTTTAAGGGGTCTCCTTCCCGTGCAAATGTGTCCGAAACCATAGAACAGGCTGTGAACCAGCACAGTATCAGAATGATACTTTTCATATTACATCCCGGGTATCCCATTTAATATTTCCGATCAATGATTGATTTTCATCGTAATTAGTGACGATCAGAGATTATATGCAAACATTTATTTGAACAGAATATAGATTTTGAAAGAGACATTATAAAAGTCCCGGACAATCTCCTTGCCCGTGATCTTGCACTTTTTGCACGATATGAGACAGCAACTCTGCTACGGAATAATCTTGAGCTTTAACCCTCTGTTTTTGAGAGTATTCCGCTGCCTCATCATTTCTAATACACATAAACGGAACAAAAAATCTTAGATATTTTTACTCCTCGCCCGTATGCATCAGGTAAGCCGGGTCATTCGTAATACTGAGAACAAAAACGTGCTCACCCGGTAATTTTTCAGGCAGCTCAATCACCAGGTTCTGATCCTGCAATTCCCAGTTCAACGTTTCCCCGGTTGCCAATAAAGAAATTTCGGCACTTTCATCAGGTACAATGCGGGGAATGGAAATTTCCTGGTCATCAGTCCTATCCATCAGCATCAGATAAAGCGTGCCATCTTTTTGGGTAAACCGTATCTCATCACCGGCAGACGTTCTTGTTTCGGCTGTAAACCACGGTCGGGTTCCATAAATGGCTTCTCCGTTCACCTCAAGCCATTCCCCCATTCCAAGAAGTAAATTCTTTTGAACTTCGGGTATTGTACCATCGGCTTTCGGGCCAACATTCAGCAGTAAATTGGCATTTTTTGAAACGTTGTCCACAAGCATCTGCACAAGTTCCGTCACGGTCAGATAATCCTCCAGGGTCTCATTTCTGTTATACCCGAAAGATTGTCCCATACCACGTGTATTCTCCCATTTTTGATCAATCAGTTGATCAATTACATCGTATTCATACTCCTGGGTATAAAAATCACCAAAAATACCGCGAACCTGTCCCCATCGGTCGTTCACCGCAACTTCTTTACCCCACTCTTCGGCCTGATTGTAGTAGTATGCTATGATTTCCCTTGTCCGGAACACCTCTAAAGGATGCATCCAGTCTCCGTCGAGCCAGAGAATATCAGGCTCATACCGGTCAATAATTTCACGTATTTTCGCGTGCATAAATTCAATGTATTCATCGCTCATATAATCGGGATGTGGCCCTGAGTGCTCAGGCGAATAGTAGTTAAGCAGTCCGTGGTAGGACGGACCGTATTTCATGCCTTTTGCCCTTACGGCTTCACCAAGCTCTGCAATGAGGTCTCTTTCGGGCCCCATGGTTGCAGCATTCCACTCCGTTAACTTCGATCTCCATAGCGGGAAACCATCGTGATGCTCACCGACCGGAATCACATATTTTGCGCCGGCTTTTTCAAAAAGGTCAGACCACTCCTCAGGATCCCAGTTTTCAGCCTTCCAGAGTGGTATAAAATCCTTATAGTCAAAATCCTCACCATAGGTTTCTCTGTGATACGCATATACGGCGTGATCTTCCTGGTACATGTAATTCGGATACCACTCTGCATACATCCCCACCGGGGCCCAGGCTGGGACAGAGTAAACTCCCCAGTGAATAAAAATCCCGAACTTGGCGTCGCTGAACCACTCCGGTGTTTCGTGCTTCAAAATGAAATCCCAGTTAGGGTTCCAGGTTTGCGCCATTGCCATTTGGTTGGAAGGTGAAAAATGAAAAAATGTGATTATGATAAAGAGTCCAATAATTATGTTTCGTTTGTCCATGATATTCTGCTCTTTTTTCAATATTAAAACCGGCTTCTTCCCGCTTCATCCCACTCGGCAAGCTTTAACTTCATTCGCTCAACTACCTCAGGGTGTTCTGCCCAAAGGTTTGTCGTCTCTCGCGGGTCTTCGAACAGGTTATAAAGCTGTCCCTGGGGCCCGCCGGGTTCAGGCTCAATATAGCCGGGACTTGTGAATCCACCTGAGCCCAGAGTTTCGATGAGTTTCCACTCTTTAGTCTGAATGGTTCGAACTCCCCGGCTCGTTACGCTAACAACCGGAGGGCGTATCGCCTCATTTTCAGACTGCTCTCCTGTGAGTACCGGCAGGAGGCTGAAGCTGTCTTCACCGGCATCATGAGGTAAATCTGTATTCAGGATATCGGCAAAAGTTGCCATCAAATCCGTAAAAGAGATGGTTTGAGCGGATTCAGAGCCCCCATCTATAATATTCGGCCATCTCATAATGAATGGTACTCTGTGTCCGGCTTCGTACGCATCACCTTTCATCCCGCGTAAGCCGCCCTGGGAGTCGTGCCCGAAACGCTCTTTGTCATTATCGTACCAAACGGGCCCGTTATCACTTGTAAAAATGACTATCGTTTTATCAGTCATCCCTGCATTATCTGCTGCTGACAGTATTTTGCCGATTTCCGCATCCACCATCGCCATAAAGTCTCCATACATTCCTGCGTTGCTGACCCCTTCATACTCTTCAGATGGGAGCCAGGGTGTGTGAGGTGCGGGATACGCCACATAGAGAAACAGCGGTTCATCAGTTTTGGATGAATGGTGTGTTTCTATCACGTTAATTGATTCTTCTGTAAAACGGGGGAGAACTTCAGCCAGATCAAGATCCGGGGAAATCCCTCCTTCCCGCCAGAATGCTCCCTGGATATCCGTCCAGATTCCGCCGCTGAAATTGTTTTCCGTGGAGTCAGAAGGCGGACTCACCACACGATCACCACGAATATAAAAATATGGCGGAATATCGGTAGAGGCCCGTATCCCGAAAAAACTGTCAAACCCCCGGTCTGCCGGCCCGCCCGAAAGTATCTGGCCATCTTCATATTGCCGGAAGGCCGCCCTTGTATTATTTCCGATCTGTTCAGCACTCTCACGGCTTGCCGCTATGGCTTCCGATTCATCAAATCCTAAATGCCACTTGCCTACCATTGCAGTGTAGTATCCCTCCGACTGTAAAAGTGATGCGATCGTCATGCGGCCTTCATCGATTACCGGCTGTTCGGGCCACACGTTTGTATCTGTGCGAAATGGATACCGGCCGGTCAGCAGCCCATAACGTGATGGATGACACACCGCGCCGGCGGCATGGGCGTCTGTAAACCGAATTCCCTCCTCAGCCAGCCCATCGATCGTTGGGGTGGGAATTTTCGATTCCGGATTATAGCTTTTAAGATCACCGTACCCCATATCATCCACAAGGATGAGGATAATGTTCGGTTGGCTCTGCCCTTCATTCTGGTCAGTCTGGCCGGACACACATCCGCCAGCCAACAGTATGATCACCGTTGCAATTGCCAGGTATTTGAACTTTAAACAACTCTTCATTGGGGGTTCTTTTTATTCCACGTTTTTACTTCTAACTGCTCCTGAATCTGCCCAATCCGGTTTCCTGTTTACCACGATCATCAAGCATAATATCAAAAACCTGACTGCTCTGAACTCAATTTGACAAATCCGTTTCATATGTTGACCTACATTTTTAAACCCGACTCTACCTGTCCGGCCCCTGCCAAGGAACAGAACCCGCCTTTTGGATATGCTTCATCATATACTGATTGAGTTCGCGAACTTTTTCAGGATACTCTTCCACTAAATTTTCCTGCTCGTAGGGGTCCGTTTTCAGATTGTATAGCTCTCTTGGGGCAAAGGGGCTGTTATGCACCATCTTCCAGTCCCCCTTTCTTACCGCCTGAATCGTAAGTCCGCCATACGACATATTACCCTCTCGTCTTGTAAAGAAAAGCGGCTCTTCCCTGTATTTGTCCTGGTTTTTTCCCAGCAGTTCGGGCAGAAAACTAATCCCGTTTAATGGCCCGTCATATTTTATTCCAGCCGCCTCAAGAACCGTTGGAAAGATATCCATCGTGAGCAAAATTCTGTCTGAAGAACCGCCCGGCTCAACTCTTTCCGGCCATGAGACGGCCGTGGGAACCCGAATTCCACCCTCATAAACACTCTGCTTGGCTCCGCGGTATGGTCCATTGTTGGCTTCACTCGGGCCATGTCCGCCGTTATCACTTGTAAAGAAAATCAGGGTATTATCGTAGGCACCGGTTCTTTTTAAAGCACTGAGAACCTGGCCGATACCATCATCCAACTGTTCAATAAAGGCAATTAAATTTGCCCTGGTATCTGAAAGTCCGGGCTCTCTCTCTTTTACGTTATTTAGCCAATCCTCCGGAGGCTGAACAGGAAAGTGAGGGGCTAAATGCGACAGAAACAGAAAAAAGGGCTGCTCGGCGCCGGATCTGGATTCAATATACTCCACCGCCCACTCCGTGAATAAATCGGTCGCGTGTCCCTCCGGCTCGATCTCTTTATCGTTAAGCCTCATGTAGTTTATTCCTTCTCTGCTGTGATCCCAAAAATCTTCCGTCATATCGTCCAGCCAGCCGTGAAAATGATCGAACCCCCGCTCATTCGGCTTATTGGGGGATTCTAAACCCAGATTCCATTTTCCTACCAGTGCCGTATGATATCCGTTCTCCTGTAGCACTTCCGGTAGTAAGGTGGCACCGGGATCGAGAAAACCCCAGCTGTTATCGCGGTTGGTTCGGATGAGGCCCGGCACCCCCACATAATCCTGATACTGTCCGGCCATCAGGGCGGCTCTGGTCGGGGAGCAGACAGGAGAATTGGAATAAAAATTATCCAGGCGAACACCGGAATGGGCGATCTCATCTATGGCCGGAGTTTGCAGATCTTCAGTTCCGTAGTAAGACACGTCATGGTATCCCTGATCATCCGTGAGTATAATCAGCACGTTGGGCTGTGTATGATTGCTGCTTTGAGCCCTTGCGTCTCCCGTTCCGCAGCAAAAGGTGATAAACAGAATGAATTTATAAAAGGTACCTCCGAAAATAGTTTTCATTTTAATACCCATCATCTGAAGCTGTTAGCTTTGAATTCTATCTTTATGTATGCCCCCACAGAGAAAAGACACTTTATTGCCCTGTATCCCCCATCATGCGATATAGTAATTCATAATTGATCATTCAATAATCCGCACAATTCTTCTTCCTTCGTAGCTGTTCCAGGAATCTTTTGCCCGGATAAAGATCGTATAGGTTCCCGGTTCGAGGCCTTCCGGCAGATCTATTTTCCAGAGATGCCGCGCATTTTCATTTACACCACCTGTTCGCCTCCAGTCCACCACTCTCATACGGTCTTCTTTCATCTTCATCGCTGCATAAACCGGGTCGGGCTCTTCGGTAAATGTCATAGGCTGCCAATCATCCCAGCTGCCAACCTTCATCTCCACTACTGCATCCGGTAACGCATTAAAAATATTGGCATACACCTCGGTTGTGTCAGCCGCAGTCACGGTAACAGCACTTGGAGCGGATATATGCATTTGAAAATCGGCCGGGCGCCGGGCTGCCTTAAATGTAAACGACCATTCAGAACCGTCAATCTCCAGAAAGCCATACCCGGTCGGTGTGCCATCCCGCATCATAGAGTGTGGAATTCCATATTCATCGTGCGCGCCGGTCCACCAGGAGCCACAGACCGTTGCCATGCTTACCATATGATGCTTACCATCACCGGGCCAGCCATCCTCTTCTCCGATAAACCGGTGGTAGTGCCTGTGGGTATGCGCGGCAAATGTTATCGTATTTCCGTGCTCCGCCATCAGGCCGAACAGCTCCTCTCTTTCCTCCTCATTGGCCCATGGTGTAGAATCAACCCATGGTATATGCGCCATAAATACGACGAGTTCATCTTCCGGTACCCTCTGAAGAAAGTTGCGGACAAAGCTCATCTGTTCCTGTCCAAGCCCTGTGCGGTAGTACCGATCGCTTTCATTTGTGATCCAGCGGATGTTATCGATCGTAATAAAATGGGTATTGCCGACCGTGAAGGCATACCACGACGGACCATACGTACGAGAATAGGTTCCTCGTGCATTCCAGTTATCATCAGCAGAAAAGTCAATATCATGATTTCCCATCACGTGCCGCCAGGGAACCCCGATCTGTCCAATTACCTGGTTGAGCGGCTCAAACAGGTCCAGATCATCGAATACAAGATCCCCAAGGGTGACACCGAATTCAGCATCCGTTCCGATTACCTCCTGAACGGAATCATGGGCAATATAGTGGACTTCCTCGATGGTTCTTGGCTGGGTATCCCCGAATACCAGTACCCGAAACTGATCCGACTCATTTTTTGGTGTTAATGGAAAATTGACCGGGGAGTTAAGCAATTCGGTATCGGTAAGTCCGTCATATACAGATCCGGTTGCACCCTCACTGCTGTTGATGGCAAAAAACTGTGGAATATTATTCTGGTTCGACGGATTCTGCCATCCCCTCGGTTTTATCACAAAAAGCACTGAGTTTTCCTCTATGCCAATACTGTATCTCCCATTCCGATCCGTTTCTGTAATATCGCTGCCGTTGGATACCCATACACCTGCGATACCTTTCTCTCCGGAATCGAGCATACTGTTTTCATTTTTATCATGAAATACCGTTCCGTTGATAATGGATTGAGCACTTGCAGTAGATATGATGGTTATCAGCGTCAACAGGCAAAAAAACGCCGCTCGTTCTAAGAAGTAGGGTTTCATCAGATTTGGATTGATTTCAAATGGCAGTAAACCATAAAATCTATCACAAAAAATGAAATTTAAAAGCGTTACAGGGTAAAACTTTTGTAAATATTAAATGAACGATACATTCGTGTGGATTTGGCGCAGGTTTTCCACGCCTTTTTATCCTTTTATGAGATACCTTTTCTTTCCGGCAAAAGCCGGTCCCGTGCCCGTACCTGCTCACTTTTTGAACTCAACGGGTTCATGACAGACCTGACCTCTGTAATCAGATCACCTTCGTTACACCCGGAACCGGAACCGGGTAAAGCCCGTTTTCGCCTCGTTTAACAGGTGCCTCGGTATCGTATCCCACATTTTCGGGAGTTAGCGAATGCTGCGGATAAAACGTAACATCTGAGTTCAGTGCTTCCTCCCACGTCAGATTTTGCCCGGAGTAAGTAGCCATATAGCCCATAATGGCCGTCATCGTTGTATGTGCGGCACGAACGGTATTGTCGATCACATTACCATTTCGAATGGCATTAAAAAGCTCCACGTGCTCCTGTACGTAGGGGCTCGGATCGCCTGTACCGTCGTGGCTATATTGAATATTACCCCGATGGTCCTTGAGAATGGCATCGGATCCAAATCCATGCGCTTGGGACGTACCTAATGTGCCCATAAACTCTTCCGCTACTCTGCTGTAAGTATTTGCCTGACGCCTTGCCTGTGCCGCTACTACAACATCATTGGGATAGGTATACTCAATAAAACCATGATCATAGAACTGTCCTTTATTCTGTCCGGTTAGCGATTCAAACCGACCCCCCATTCCCTGAGCCGCAACGGGATGCGCACCAATGAACCAGTTAGCCACATCAATATTATGAATCAGCTGATCGAGTACCTGACCACCGGAAGCCCATAAAAACTGAAACTGATTCACAATCTGCATTTTCAATTCCGACCATTCCGGGTCCTGACGAAGGTCTCCAAACTCACCTTCCATCCAGTAAATTGTACCGGAAGTAATTTCTCCAATCTGCCCGTCCTGAATTCTCTTGTAAAGTTCCCGATACTTGTTTTGATATCTCCTTTGCAGGCCGACCACCACGTTCAGCTGCTTCTCTTTTGCGGTTCGTGCAGCATCTAGAACCCTTCTCACACCTCTGGCATCCACGGCGACCGGTTTTTCCATAAAAATATGCTTTCCTCTCCGGACCGCCTCTTCATAATGCTGCGGCCGCCAGAACGTAGGCGTGGTCAGCAAAACAACATCAGCGACATCCATCGCCTTTTTATACGCGTCAAACCCAATAAACTTGTTCTCTTCCGGGACGTTCAGCTTCTCAGAACTATTATACCTTCTCGAAAGAATCTCAAAACTCCCGTTCAGACGTTCCTCATAAATATCGGCCATCGCTACAAGCTGGATATCGTCACCGGCATCCAGCGCGTTAGCTGCAGCTCCGGTGCCACGATTACCACAGCCAATGAGAGCAATTTTTATGCGATCATTTCCCGCTGCAAATGCACTTCGGCCTATGGGCAGGGAACCTAGAAGCAGGCCGCCAGCGGTAATCGATGAAGCTTTTACAAAATCTCGTCTGGAAAATTTTTTATTTATGAAACTCATAACAGGTTATTTTTGATTTTTTGGGATGCAACTACAACGTTCGCGGATAAAAATCCTTATAAAACTTATGACCGTTTCAATCCAATACTGTACTCGAAACTGAAGATTGAAGCCCTACATGTTGAGCTTCATTTTATAATGTAGTAATAATTAGATCTTTTTATCCAATTATTGTTTCTCTTTTACTTCATGCAATGAATTTTTTGATAAAAAATGATTCCTTGAAATTGAAGTTTCGGTTTCAGATCCGGTTTTTACCCGCTATTTTTGATTCATTCAACGGTTAAACGATCATCCAACCATGAAAAAACTTTCCACAAAACAAATTTATCAGCGAAATCAGGAACGCGAGTCACCGCTGCGGGAGCATTTTATATTGTGGATGCATAACATTCGCAGCATGCATAATGTGGGGGCCGCGTTTAGAAATGCTGATGCTTTTGGAATAAAGGAGGTTTGGTTGTCGGGCTATACGCCAACACCTCCACGTCCCGAAATTACAAAAACCGCCATCGGGGCCGAAGAGCACGTAGCCTGGAAATCGTTTACTGATGAAAGTGAACCTGTAAAGTGGCTGAAGAAGAACAATTACACACTTTGTGGTTTAGAACAGACGGAAAGCAGTATTTTCCTTAACGATTTCGAAGCAAATACAAAAAAAATATGTTTGGTGCTCGGAAATGAAGTCACAGGTATCGATGAGGCCATTCTGCCCATGCTGGATTTTGCGGTTGAAATACCGCAGTTTGGATCCAAGCATTCGCTAAATGTGTCAGTTGCCGCGGGCGTAGCTCTCTATGGCTTCTTCTTGGCCTACCACTCTCGCCGCTAACTGCCAATATTGTACCAAACCAGTCCTACCCTGGCGTCTATATCTCTCTTGCACATGAACTTCACAGATCCTTAACGGATATTTTGTACATTTCCTGTATAAGTAACCAGGAGGCACTTATGGATACTCTAAATCACACTCGGCTCAATAGTGGATTGCTTAAATCCCGAAACGTTATTGCAGCTCTCTCCAGTATTATTCCCGGATTGGGTCACATTTACAAAGGCCAGTACAGGATTGGCGCAGGCTTACTGATCATCAGCCCTCTGTTTATTTGGATGGCGTTAATATTAGGTTTTGCGACCGCAGGAATTGGTCTTCTTGTGCCCTTTTTCTTTCTAATAATTATTGGATGGCATGCCTATAACGCAGAAGATAAGCGCAAGCACCCGGCCGGTATTATTTAATGATCTTTTTAAATAGTTTTTCCGAGTTTTGATTTCGACATCAAATAAGAATTCTATGTGCTGTAGTTGAGGTCAATTGTATTAGTCGACAGGTCTATTCACCGTAGCCAATTGATGTGGAATAGATTTTTTTCGTTATCCCTATTTTCACCTCTCACATATTCAAATTTCTCACCTATTTATATTCTTTTTCAAAACAATTCTTCTGCTTAAAACAGGAAATACCTAAAAAACCCAAACTACCACTGCAATTTGTTGCTCGAATTGGTAATTTTTGATGCTATGCTCAAAACTCAGAAGTCCTCAAATTTTCGTATTGTTATATACTTATGTCGAAACGTATTTTAGTTACATCAGCACTCCCATATGCCAACGGCCCAATTCATCTTGGGCATTTAGCCGGTGCTTACCTGCCTGCAGACCTATTCACAAGATTTCAGCGGCTTAATGGGAGAAATATCATCCATATTTGCGGTTCAGATGAACACGGTGTCCCTATTACAATTGCAGCCGAAAAGGAGGGCGTTTCACCTCAAAAAATTGTAAATCGCTATCACAATGCAAATAAAGCTGTTTTCGAAAAGTTTGGAATCGATTTCGACTACTATGGGCGAACAAGTTCAGAAACTCATAAAAAAACATCACAGGATATATTTTTAAAGCTGTTTGATAAAGGTATTTTTAAGAAAAAGTCTCAGGAACAGCTTTATGATGAGGAAGCAGATATGTTCCTTCCCGACCGCTATGTAAAAGGCACCTGCCCCGTATGCGGTCACGCGGAGGCGTATGGCGACCAGTGTGAAAAATGTGGGTCTTCTCTTTCGCCAACGGAATTAATTGAACCTGTAAGCGCTATCACAGGTAACAAACCCGTCATCAAAAAAACCGATCACTGGTTTATTCCACTGGGAGATTTTCAACCATGGCTGGAGCAATGGATTGATTCGCGAGATAACTGGAAGCCTAATGTAACCGGTCAGTGCAAAAGCTGGCTCAATGCGGGCCTCTCTGATCGCGCTGTTACGCGGGATCTGAGCTGGGGCGTACCCGTACCTCTCCCCGATGGTGACGGCAAAGTATTGTACGTTTGGTTTGATGCCCCTATAGGCTATATATCGGCAACAAAAGAGTGGGCCGAGGAAAAGGGAGAACCGGATTTGTGGAAAACGTACTGGCAGGATGAGGACACCAGCCTTATTCACTTCATCGGTAAAGATAATATTGTATTCCACTGTATCATGTTTCCCGCAACGCTGAAAGAACATGGAGATTATATTCTGCCTGAGAATGTGCCGGCAAACGAATTTTTAAACCTTGAGGGGCGAAAACTATCGACTTCCAAAGGCTGGGCGGTGTGGCTAGAAGAATATCTTGAGGAGTTTGAACCCGATCTTTTACGCTATGTTCTTGGAAGTACCCTCCCCGAAGCCAAAGACTCTGATTTTTCCTGGAATGATTTTCAAAGTCGGGTGAACAGTGAACTGGCAGATATCCTCGGTAATTTTGTTTTTCGAGCTACCAGTTTTACCCATCGCTTTTTTGATGGAACTGTACCCGATTTCAAGAACCCTGCAAAAACAGACCTGAACGCACTGAAAGCGATCGAAGAACAAAAAGGAAAAATTGAGGCGGCTTACCAGGCATATCGGTTTCGTGAGGCCATCGCAGAAACCATGCATCTTGCACGCATTGGGAACCGATATTTTACAGAAACAGAACCCTGGAAAACAAGGAAAGAGAATCCAGAAGCTTGTGGCAACACCCTGTATGTATCCCTTCAGATATGTTCAGCACTTTCTGTTCTCTTCCAGCCAGTGCTTCCTCAAAAAATGCATGAGCTCAGAAAACAGTTGGGAATTCCCGAATCCACAACCTGGCAGGAGGTAAACGACCACCTGTTAGCATCCGGCCAGATTATTGAGGAAGCTGGCATTTTATTTGAAAAAATTGAAGACGAGACTGTTGAAAAGCAGGTCCAAAAATTGATTGAGAGAGCCGGCGAAAACAAAGAAAAAGGCACAGAGGAAATTAACTACGAGCCACTAAAAAAACCGGTAGACTTTGGAAATTTCGCCTCCCTGGATTTACGTGCAGGAAAAATTGAGCATGCAGAGAAAATTGAAAAATCGAAAAAACTATTGAAAATTCGTGTAGATCTCGGTTTTGAAAAACGAACAATACTTTCCGGAATATCTGAACATTTTGCACCTGAAGATATTATTGGAAATAGAGTATGTGTAGTAGCCAACCTGAAACCCAAAAAAATGATGGGAATTGAAAGCAACGGTATGATATTGATGGGTGAAAACAGCGATGGCTCGCTGCACTTTGTTGAAACCTCTGCTGAACCCGGAAGCCCTGTAGTTTAATGGAAGTAGCCGAAAAGAACGTTAAAACCATACAAAAACCGGGATTCCAATTATCAGATTCGTCTACCGAATTCTGTTTTTTCTGCCCTGATGCGGAGTCTGTTGATTGCATTATTTATCAAAATTACAGCGATTCCGAGGGAAACCCTGTATCTATGGAAAAAGATAATGATGGGTGGTGGACCTGCAGAGTTGAAAAAAATCTTGAGGGTAGCTGGTATGGATACAAACCCTCCTACCGAAAGAAAAATCGTCCCAAATCACCCTATATTGGGGAAGTTTTTGCCGATCCTTACAGCCGCCATGTTACTGTTAAAAACACCTACCGGCAGGAAGCAAAGTCCTATATTTTCACGCACTCGTTCGACTGGGAGGGAACCGAACACTGTTTCCCCGACGATCCAAGGGATCTTATTATCTATGAATCGCATGTAAAAGATTTGACAGCTCACCCCAGCAGCAAAACCACCGGGATTGGATGCTATCAAAAAATGACGGATGAAGCTCAAAAAGGCGGTATTGCACACTTAAAGAAACTGGGGGTTAACTGTGTAGAACTGCTTCCACTTCAAAAATTTGCTGTGGAAGAGCCACCATATGAAGAGAAAACACCTGAGGGATTTCATAATACATGGAATCCATACTCAAAAAACTACTGGGGGTATATGACCTCGTTCTTCTTTGCCCCTGAGAGCAGGTTTGCTTCCGACTACAGCAACAACTATTCGGGGAAAACTACGGCCGTAATCGATGAGTTTAAGCAGATGGTAAAAACTCTGCATGCTCAGAATATGACCGTTATCATGGATGTTGTTTACAACCATACTTCCCTATTTGATCTCAATCCGCTAACCCATCTTGCCCCGAAAACCTATCTCAGAACCGATGAAAAAGGAAATTATCTAAACCGGAGCGGAACCGGCAATGAGTTCAAATCAGAAAATCCTGTGGCTCGTAAGCTTATCATCGACTCGCTGCTCTATTGGATGGACGAGTATAAGATAGATGGTTTTCGCTTTGACCTGGCCGCACTGCTTGATCGTGATACATGGGACGCCATAAAAACCGAGGTTCACAAAAAATATCCCAATGCGGTATTGATTGCAGAACCCTGGGGAGGATACTATTCACCCGCACATTTTTCCGATCATGACTGGGCTTCCTGGAATGACCGTATCAGAAACAGCGTAAAGGGATCCGACCCGCTTCATGATCGCGGATTCATATTTTCGGAGTGGCAGCATGAAACTCGTCGCGAACGAATAGAAAATATCTTTAAGGGCACCCTGAATCATGGAGAAGGCGGTCTCTATCAAACATCAGAGCATAGTGTAAATTATCTTGAGAGTCATGACGGGTATACGCTCGCAGACTTTATCAGAATCGGACTCGACCCTGAAATACACGACCAAAAAGTAGATAATCTGGTAGAGCACAGCACCCTTACCGAAGAACAAATGCAGCTTTGTAAGCTTGCAGCTCTTTCTCTTTTTACGGCACAAGGAATTACAATGATTCACGCGGGTCAGGAGTTTGCTCGTTCTAAGGTAATTGCGAGGTCACCTTACAAAGATCCCGATGAAGGAAAAATCGACCACAATAGTTATCAAAAAGATAACGCAACAAACTGGCTGAATTTTGATATCCTGACCAAGAATAAAGACCTGTTTGATTATTACAGGGAATTAATCAAAATAAGATTAAACTCTCCCGCACTTCGAAAATGTGCACCAGAAGAGATCTGTTTTGACTATTACGGCGATCCACTTGTTCTGAGCTTTTACATTTCGGGTACTTCAAGCCATGATAACTATAACTACTATGTTATCCTTAATGCCAACGCATACCACCCCGCCCACCAAAAATTGCCCAGTGGCTCGTGGGAGGTATTGGCAAACAACTCTATTGCGTCGCTGCAAAGCATTTCAACAGTAAACGGCGAACTGGATGTTCCGCCCCGAAGTGGATTATTACTGCGAAAGTTGCGTCATTAAGCTACACAAGATATTTTAGTGCATCCTTTAACGACTAATTAAATTAAAATACATTGGCAACTACCCCATCGTCTTCTCGAGGTTCTTGGAATTCCAAACTTGGATTTGTACTTGCAGCCGCGGGCTCGGCCGTAGGGCTTGGTAATATCTGGGCTTTTCCTACAAAAGTTGCTACTGAGGGAGGAGGTGCCTACCTGCTCATTTACCTGCTCTGTACATTTGCAATTGGTTTTCCTGTGATGGCGGCTGAGATTTCTATAGGAAGAAAAGCCGGCAAAAATCCGGTCGGGGCTTTCCGGGCAATCAGCAACAACGCATTTTTTCCACTTGTAGGTCTCTGGGGCGTTATTTGCGGTGTGATGATACTCTCGTTCTATACCGTTATTGCCGGCTGGGCTTTTGGGTTTGCCTTTGAAGAGATCTTCTATTTCTTTGGACTTAGCGGAGCGGCCGATTGGCTTACCGATACCGGTAATGGATTTAAAAATGCGTTAATTGCCGCAATATTTATGCTTGGTACAATAAAGATCATTACGGGTGGCGTAAGCGAAGGCATCGAGCGTGCTACTAAAACGATGATGCCCATGCTGATCGGGATTATTTTAATTATGATTGTATATGTGCTTTTGCAGCCAGGCAGCAATGAAGGCATTGCCGTATATCTACTTCCGGACTTTAGCAAAATTAATCCAGAATTGATTTTTTCGGCCATGGGTCAGGCTTTCTTTTCACTTTCCCTGGGGATGGGCGCTTTAATTACATACGGCTCATATCTAAGTAAGCGTGAAAATATTCCACAGGCAGCCGCATTTGTTACACTCGCAGATGTTGGTATTGCTTTTCTCGCCGGACTTTTAATCATTCCTGCCATGTATCTTGCACAAAGCCAGGGAATTACTATCGATGCAGGAGGCTCGCTTGCATCAAGTACCGATCTTGTATTCCAAATCTTACCGGCACTTTTCCATACCATTGGCGGCGGCGTAGGTATGCTTCTCGGTGTAACCTTTTTCCTTTTGCTCAGCATTGCGGCACTTACATCCACAATATCACTGCTCGAAGTTCCCGTTTCCTATGTTATTGATGAATATAAAGTAAAAAGAAAAAAAGCTGCCTGGTCTGTAGGGCTCGGAATTTTGGCGATCTCAATTGCAGTTGCCTATTTTCCGGTTCTCATTGGGTGGTTTGATTATGTGTTTAGTGCTATAGGGCTCCCTCTTGGTGGATTCTTAATATGTATATTTGTGGGATACTTCTGGAAAACCAATCAGGCTTTGGATGAAATGGAGAATGGATATCCAAATATTCGTGCCAGCCTGTTTTCGAAAGTATGGCCCATATTCATCAAATTTATTTGCCCTGCAGCAATTCTCTACAATGTTATTTCCAATTTTATTTAATCTTTTTGTTATCAAATCAAGCAGGTAGTATTTTCTGCCTGTTGAACTGAATTAAATTAGCTATGGCAAAAATTGATACATCTGATTTTCGAACAGGAATGAACATCCTGCTCGATAATGAAATATATACTATTGTTGATTTTCAGCATGTTAAGCCCGGCAAAGGAGGAGCTTTTGTTCGAACCAAGCTGAAAGGGGTAGAAAACGATAAGAATATCGATAAGACATTCAGGGCGGGCGAAAACGTTGAATCGGTCCGGGTAGAAAAACATCCCTACCAGTTTTTGTATGCCGATGGCGATATGTTCTTTTTTATGCATCAGGAAACCTACGAGCAAATACCTTTGGAACGTTCAAGGGTTGAAAAATCAGAATATGTTACCGATGGTTTGATTTGTACCCTTTCGATTGACGTAGACAGCGAACGTATCTTGTATGCTGAACCACCGGACATTATTAATACCGAGGTTGTCGACACCGATCCCGGTGTGAAAGGGGATACTGCACAAGGTGGATCAAAACCGGCAACCATTGCAGGAGGTGCCGTAGTTCAGGTGCCCCTTTTTATCGAAAAAAATGAACAAATACGTGTAGATACCCGCAGCGGAGAATATGTAGAACGGGTAAAATAACCATTGATGCCTCAATCCTTAAAACGACAAACGGCGATTTAATCACTGTTAAAACCAAAAAACACCTACAATCATGGATTTAAAACTCGTAAAAAAACTGCTCGACCTGATTTCTGAAAGCGAAGTGAATGAAGTTTCAATTGAAGAGGGCGATTTTAAAATCAAAGTAAAGAAAACATCAGATGCTGCGGCTCAAACCGTGCAGTATCAAATGCCACAACAGCCGCAGGCTGCCCAGGCACCTGTCGCTCCACAGCCTCCCGCCTCCGGAAGTGATGCATCAGATACAGCTGCAGAAGCTTCCAAACCCGATGGCGAGGTCTTAAAATCACCTATTGTAGGAACATTTTATGAAGCACCATCCCCCGATTCAGATCCATTTGTAACAGTGGGAGATCGAATTGAAGCAGGTCAAACCATCTGCATTGTTGAGGCCATGAAAATTATGAATGAGATTGAAGCCGAATTTTCCGGTACAGTGGAAAAAATACTTGTTGACAACGGATCACCCGTAGAATACGATCAGCCGCTGTTCATTATCAAAAAAGGATAATCCCTCCCATTTATGTTTAAAAAAATATTGATTGCCAACCGAGGTGAAATTGCTCTCCGGGTTATCAGAACCTGTAAGGAGATGGGGATCAAAACGGTTGCTGTCTTCTCTACCGCAGACGAGAATAGCCTCCATGTTAAATTTGCAGATGAAGCCGTTTGTATTGGCCCTCCTCCGGGAAAGGACAGTTATCTGAAAATTCCATCCATTCTTGCCGCAGCAGAAATTACCAATGCAGAAGCAATCCATCCGGGATATGGTTTTTTAGCTGAAAATGCTGAGTTTAGCCGTATTTGTGGCGAACACGACCTCAAATTTATTGGTCCATCGCCCGAAATGATCAGTACTATGGGTGATAAAGCGACTGCAAAGGCAACCATGATCAAAAACAACGTGCCGGTTGTACCGGGTTCCGGAGGCATTGTCGATTCTTTTGAAGAGGGCGAAAAAATTGCAGAGGAAATTGGATATCCCGTGATCATAAAAGCAACAGCGGGCGGCGGCGGCCGCGGTATGAGAGTTGTTCATAAAAAAGAGAACTTTAAAAATGCATTCAGTACGTGTAGAAACGAGGCGGATTCTGCTTTTGGTAATGCAGGTGTTTACATAGAAAAGTTTATTGTTAATCCCCGACACATCGAAATCCAAATTTTGGGGGATCAACATGGAAACGTTGTGCATCTGGGAGAAAGAGAGTGCTCTCTGCAAAGAAGACATCAAAAAATTCTTGAAGAGGCCCCTTCCCCCGTTATGACTCCCGAAGTACGTGAAAAAATGGGTCAGGCTGCCATAAACGCCGGTAAAGCCATCAACTATGAGGGTGCCGGCACGGTTGAGTTTATTGTAGACAAAGACCTGAATTTCTTTTTCATGGAGATGAATACACGAATACAAGTTGAGCACCCGGTTACCGAAGAGATTACATTTTCAGATCTCGTTCGGGAGCAAATCCTTGCAGCAGCAGGTGAAAAAATATCCACCAAGCCCTATAAGATGCGTGGACACGCAATCGAGTGCCGTATTAACGCGGAAGATCCGGAGCATAATTTCAGGCCAACCGCCGGAACCATTACTACGTTTAATATTCCCGGAGGACGAAGTGTACGGGTTGATACCCATGCTTACTCAGGCTATAAGATTCCACCCCATTACGACTCAATGATCGCCAAGCTAATTGTAAGTGCACCCACCCGAGCTGAAGCCATTAACAGGATGAAACGTGCTCTTGAAGAATTTGTGATTGAGGGAGTAAAAACAACTATTCCATATCACATGCAGCTCATGACCGATCCCGGTTTCGTAAGCGGTGAGTTTAACACTCAATATTTAGAAAACTCATTTACTTTTAATCCCGAAAAAAGCACATTATAATGAATATACCCGACGATCTAAAATACACTGAAGAGCATGAATGGATTAAGGATAATGGCGATGGAACGGTGACGATCGGCATTACAGACTTTGCACAAGGTGAACTTGGAGATATTGTTTTTGTAGAGCTGGAACCTGAAGGTGCTGAATTTGACAAAGACGAAGTTTTTGGAACAGTCGAAGCCGTTAAAACAGTATCGGAGCTATTTTGTCCGGTCGCTGGTGAGATTACTGAAATTAACGAGGAACTTGAGGACGAACCCGAACTTGTAAATACAGACCCATACGGCAGTGGCTGGATGGTGAAGCTAAGCGTATCCGATATGTCACAAATGGAAAGTTTGTTGAGTGCTGATCAATACAAAGAGATCATCGAATAAGACTGCCTTACAGATGAATCGAGTGGGTTTATCGAACGCGCCACCAACGTGAATTTTAATTATTTAGACTGATTAAAGTTGGACATCTGTTTCAGATCATTGGCAAAAATGCACTCCTTCAAATCGCTCTAAATTTCTCAAATCTAGCAAAATTAACTTAAACGGTTATGCACATTCACCACGACGAGTGGATTCTGATACTTGATTTCGGGTCGCAGTACACACAGCTTATTGCCCGACGAATTCGTGAGCTCAATGTTTACTGTGAAATACACCCCTTCAATACGGATATACACACCTTTGATGATAATCCGCCCCAGGGAATTGTGCTTTCCGGTGGCCCAAAAAGCGTATATGATGAGGATGCTCCAAGGCTGAACCTTTCCTACCTTGAGTTGAACCTGCCTGTTCTCGGTATTTGCTACGGATTACAGTCCCTTGCGCACGCACTGGTCGATAACAGCGTAGAGAAAGCATCTAAACGGGAGTTTGGCCGAGCAAGGCTTGTAATCGACGATTCAGCAGGACTTTTTGATAGCGTTAGTGACGAGTCAGTCGTGTGGATGAGTCACGGAGACCATATCAAAAAACTGCCTGAGCCCTACAAAGTTATTGCCCATACTTCAAATGCCCCTGTAGCGGCTGTAAAACATGCTGAAAAACCTATTTTCGGTGTTCAGTTTCATCCGGAAGTAGCCCATACTGATGAAGGTAGCCAGATTTTAAAGAATTTTGTTATCAACATTTCGGGGTGCAAAGGCATATGGACGCCGGGTTCTTTTATTGAGACAGAAATTAAGGCCATTCAGGATGAGGTTGGAGATCAAAAAGTTATATGTGGACTTTCTGGGGGTGTCGACTCAACGGTGGTAGCAACATTACTACACAAAGCCATTGGCGATCAGTTACTTTGTATTTTTGTTGATAATGGCCTCCTGCGCAAGAATGAGTATGATGAAGTTCTTGTCACCTATAAAAAACATCTCAAATTACCCGTGAAAGGGATCGATGCGACCGAACTTTTTCTGAGCCGCCTTGAGGGAGTATCAGATCCCGAAGAGAAAAGAAAAATCATCGGCAATACATTTATTGATGTTTTTGATGATGCAATTTCAAGTGAATCTGACTACAAATTTCTTGCACAGGGAACTCTGTACCCCGATGTAATTGAAAGCATCTCTTTCAAAGGGCCGTCTGCAACCATAAAATCACATCATAATGTGGGTGGATTGCCTGATAAAATGAATCTTTCTCTTATAGAGCCGGTTCGTGAACTGTTTAAAGATGAAGTACGTAGAGTAGGCAGAGAACTAGGAATACCTGAAAGTTTTATTGGCAGACATCCATTTCCAGGACCCGGTCTTGGTATTCGCGTTCTGGGCGGCCTCTCCAAAGAGAAGCTCGATCTGCTTCGTGAGGCAGACTATATTTTTATCAACTCGTTGCGTAGCCATGGGCTTTATGATAAAGTTTGGCAGGCGCTGGCGGTTCTGCTTCCTGTTCAGTCGGTGGGGGTAATGGGTGATGAACGAACGTACGAATATACGATTGCGCTAAGATCCGTAAGCAGTGTAGACGGCATGACCGCAGATTGGTCTCACTTACCCTATGATTTCCTTTCAGAAGTGAGTAACCGTATTATCAATGAAGTTCGGGGAATTAATCGCGTCGTATACGACATAAGTTCCAAGCCACCAGCAACAATAGAGTGGGAATAAGTTTACGATCTACTACATGGGAACATTTATGAATTGCACCGATATATCACAAAAAAATCTTTATGCGAGCTAAATTCATTACTATCCTATTTATTTTTTTCGGATGCGTAACCGCTAACCTACATGCACAATCGTTCGATGATGGGCTGGAATTGTACGAACAGGAGAATTACAGCGAGGCTGCTCAAATCTTTGAGGCACTAAACGATGAGAGATCTGCACTTTTTGCAGGGAAAAGTTACTACGCGCTATATAATTTTCCCCTCGCGATTGATTACCTTCACATTGCCGAGCAAAGTAATCGGGAAGCCATCCGCGACGAGGCCATCTATACAATGGCGCTAGCCCACTTTGGCCTGAGAAACTATGATAAATCAATTCTGCTGCTTCACTCTCTGGCATCAAGTAACAATCGTACAGGACTGAAGCAAACAGCGTCCAGATTGTACAATCAGCTGCTTGGTTTTTTAACTCAGCAACAGCGCTTTGAACTGCTATATGATATTGATAATACTGAAGTACGATTTGATATTGTTGCAAATTCAAGGCCATTTATGGACGAGCCTGATTATAGCGTGCTCGCAAGAGAACTTTTAAAAACGACCGGTGATGAAACCTGGAGAGCAAGAATTCAGCAGGAACTTATTAACGGAGATCGAAGGCTGAGAAATGTACCCGGTACGTTTGCCAGTGCACCGGATGGGATGGTTTATAACATTGGTGTTATGCTTCCTGTTTTTGATGAGAATGATCCGGATTTCTCTATTCCAAGAAATTTATACTTTGGAATGGTTATGGCTGCTGATGAATTCAATAGCAGAAACATATCACAGAAAGTAAATCTGATTTTCAAAAACAGCGCTGAAAATCGTGACTCAACCTCCGCAGCGATGGCAGAACTCACGTTTTCACACAGAGTAGATGCCGTTCTTGGACCCATTTTCTCTGAGCCCGCCGAAATTGTGGCCGAATATGCGACCGATTATCAATTTCCAATGGTAGTGCCTTTGGCAAACTCTGATGAATTAAACAGAAATTACGAGTATGCCTTTCAAATGAACCCGACACCAGAAACTCACGGGATTCAAATGGCTCGATACGCTGTAAACACTCTGCGCCTCGATACTCTGGCCGTAATCTCAGATTCTGAAACCAGCGGCAGATCTTCAGCTCTTGCTTTTCGCCATGAGGCAGAAAAACTGGGTGCTCATATATCTTACTACATTGAGGAGGATTTTGCAGCCACTGGGTATGAGTTTGGTGAACTGACCGAAGTCTTTACGTCAGATACTGCACTCATAGATTCCCTTAACTATGTTCCTACCGATGGAGTATTTGCGCCATTTACAGGCCAGGCTGCGGGAACAATGTCGAACTTACTTCTCAATTCCCTCGAAGCCATGAGAAGTGATGTAGTAATCATGGGCACACAGGAATGGGAATCGGTACGCCTCAGTGATTTTCAAGATCGTTACTTTGAAATCTACTATACTGACTCTAAAGCTACGGCAGACGAATCTGCTAACCGGGAGTTTTTTATAGACGATTACAGAAGCAGATATGGACTTGAGCCCGACGAGTTTTCCATGCTGGGTTTTGATATAGCTACGTTTCTGTTACAAAGGATTGAAACCGCGGGAAATCCTGCTTATCTGAAGCAGTCTCTCTCTGAGTCTGATCTGTTTCGAGGTCTCTCCATTCGCATCGATATGGATGGAAAACGTTCAAATCAGCATCTGTTTATAAGACCGCTATCCGAACGAGCTAACCCGTGATATTTCTTCGCTCCCTAATAGATCTCAGGAGTTGTTATCTGCTTCCTGTTCTCTTTCGCGCTTAATTCTATACTGTTCCCGTATCCACTGTCTCCATCGTTCACTTGCCTGACGGTGTTCCTGGAATGTTCTGGAAAACTGGTGAGTTCCCTCAGGCGTTGCCACCATGTAAAGATAGTTATGATCTTCCGGGAAAAGTACTGCACGAATGGAAGAAAAGTCAGGGTTGGTAATAGGCCCCGGGGGTAACCCTGCGTGTAGATAGGTATTATATGGATGCTCAAACTGGTAATCCGCAAAAAGCAGGCGTCTGCGTTCACCCAGTGCATAAAGTACGGTTGGATCTGCCTGCAGGAGCATTCGCCTGTCTAGCCGGTTTTGGTACAACCCGCTGATTTTTGGCTTTTCTGAATTGTCTCGGGCCTCCCACTCAACGATCGATGCCAGAGTGAGGATCTCATCAAGGGATAGCTTGTGGTTCTCAATATCTTCTCTGAGCCCGTTTACCACCCTCTGATTAAACTCATTTAACAGGCGCTCAACACTGTTTTCAGCACTAATTGTCCAGTACATGTCGTAACTGTTTGGAAGCATTCTGGCAAATAGTTCTTCGCCAGTAAGATCATTCTCTAAAGCAATTTCAGAACTATCTGAAAATAACACAGCAAATTCCGAGCTATCGGGACGCAGTTGGGATGCCAAACTTCGGGACAGACGGCCAATATCCGTTCCAGGTATGACCGTGACCCTTGTTGGATCCTGAATACCTCGCCCAAGTTTTGAAAATAGCTCTGAAAAAGTATACTCTCCGCTTAGCTCATATCTTCCCGGCTGAAATCGCCTCCATCCCAACGTTTCTGAAGCCCACTTTAAATCTGTATCGCTGAACCTGACGTTGATCCTTGCCAATTCTTCCTGTAGAAAATCAAGATCCGACATTTCGTAAATATAAAGCTCGGCTGGTTCATCGGTATAAATAGCAGATTCACCGTAAAGCCTGTACTGGCGTGATCCATAAACCAGAACAGCAACCACCGAAAAAAGCAGCAAGTATTTTATAAAATTACGAAATGATAAAAAATTCATATGCAAGAGAGACCAATATCCTGTTGATCTATTATTTTATAATTGATTTAAATTGTTTTAGCATATTTATAACCAAAGATATTTAAAAATCGGTCTGCTCAAAATTAGATCTTTTTTATTCTAATCAAAGAATGATGATCGAAACCAAATGAAGATAATAAATCCACAAAGCAGCTTTTACCCTTGATTTTACTTCCGCATTACAACCCTTCTTCCACTCATAAGTGATTCATCCATACTCTTGATTCTATTTACTATGAATTTTTGTCCAAAAATTTACACTTTTTCATATTCTATTGTCATTGGGAGGCAACAATTTCCCGTCATTTACGTATATTTAGTATACGATTTTTGGTCACCGTAAGGTACCAAATGCCCTAAAGAACAACCCCGGACTTTGATCGGTCTGGGGTTTTTTATTTGGTTTCAATACTGTGAAATGCTGAGTGTATTGTTTGCTTCCTTCAATCTTGGCAACGTCACTTTCCAGGTAGAAATCTCTCGGTTTGAAAAAGGCTATTCAAAAAAAAGAGTACATCTGTTCACAAGTAGACTCAGTGCAGTTTTTCACTTACAGAAAAAGTATACTGCTAAAATGACTCTTCAATTACATTCAAATCTTACAGGAGGGCTTTTGATCTGCGTGAATTGAATTCCGTATCATTAAAATGTTGGGTTAAACCGGACCCAAAAAACAGGTTGTGAGTCGAAGGTTTCCAACGGCCATGCCAATTCAAATCGAAGGGCGCCCGTTCCTAACCCTACTCCAAAATCGTGCTGCATATTCGAGATAGAAAACTTCGTTGGTTCCACCTCCGTCATTCTGCCTGATGTTGGCATTTGCATGCGGTTGGTCCAGCCTGAATCCAGAAAAAGCAGTAAATGAAGATGATAATCCTGGAACCACTGTCCGGCTCTGGTTGATGGGCGACCAAACTGAACTTCGATATTGCTTGCTACCATTTCATCACCTGAAAAGAATTTATACGGCGACCCTCTGAGAGTTCCGATGCCGCCAAGATAAAATCGTTTAAAATCCGGAACATTCCCTGTTATTCGTCCTCCGGAAACTTTCCATCGCAGAACAGAACCGGGCTCAAAATTATAGAAAATTTTCACATCACCGCGGTACCTGTTAAATCTATAGTTTTCATCACTGACACTATTGTCTGCAAGTTCTGCTACCAACGTTGATGAAACCGCAAATTTGTTCGTAATTAGCACATCCCTGGGATTTAAAGAAAGCGAAAAAGAGTAGATTCCAAGATCTATTTCATCTGCACTTCTGTCGATAGCGGGGTTTGGACGATACACGCTCGACTTTCCAAACATCGTGTAGTCAGTTTCCTGAAAAAGCGTACTAAATGTACTTTCATTGTAAGAAAAAGCCGCTTCTATCCAGCGTTCTGACCGAATTACTGAGTAGACACCAAATCCCTCCTGCTTGTAGTAATCAAGAAAGTCATACCCTGCAAAAAATGATGTAAGAGATGTCTCTGTAAGCCCAACACGCCTGTAATCTTCGGTCGCTGTAGCTTTGTGATATTCAGCTCCGACCATAAATCGCCGACTCTCGCCAATTTTTTTCTCCAGGCCAATAGCGTATTCCCACTCTTTGGATGCCGTACCATATCCGATGAACCCGTGGGGTTGTATTTGTGGAATATCTAAAAATGAACCAAATCGATGCCACTGCATACGCTCTGCCCGGATACCAATGAATAAACCATTTACCCTGTTAAAATGAATCATCGGGAGGTTTGGATACTGATTGTAAAGCTCGTTGCTGTAGTATGGCCCTGCTTCAAGCCCTCCACCCAGATCAATACCATTTCTGGACACCTTTTTAATCACTCTGCTGCTTTGTTGAATATCATCCGACTCCTCACCCATATCTTCATCTGATTCGTTTCCGAACAATTCATCCAGACTTTTGTTAAAGATCGGATCTCGCTTGAAAGGATCTTCATCACTATGAGCAGATTGAGCAAAAACCGGTACTGTTAACAGTGGAATAAATACGAAAAGATATATCAGATTCTTCATAGGATCATATTATTTCTTGGCATTACGAGGCATCTGTTTCCGGGTTTCATGCTTTATCATTTTTTTTGAGAACCTATGCCACATATTTAAGAACAAGAAAAGTTATATCGTCTTCCGGCTCCTTGCCTCCCGACCAGTTCTCTACAATTCTTGACAACAGGTTAATAACATCTGCCGCCTTCATATCGCCGGTTCCTTTCAATACCTGCTCAATTTTCTCAATCCCCAGCATATCCCGCTTACTATTAAAAAGCTCCGTTAACCCATCACTCATAAAAAGAAGAAAATCATTTTTTTCCAGCTCAATGTTGCGGCCCGAGTATGGGTAGTCAACACCGCTGCCAAGAGGGAGACCCTTAAGCGTAATTCGATCGGTGGTATCTTCCCTGAATTTATAATGCAACACCGGAGGCATCCCCGCAGTTGCGATTTCAACATTGCCCTCTCTGCATTTCGCAAGGGTAATACCCATATACATCATTTTCATGTTCATGCTAAACAGACCCTGAGACATCCGTTTTAGCATAGCAATACAATTTTCTTCTTTTGCAAGAGAGTGAAAATAGCTTTTAGCTGCCGCCACCATAATGCCTGCTTTCATTCCATGCCCTGTTGCATCACCCAGGGCAAGAAGTAGTGCTTCATTATCCAGTACGCTGTAGTCGTAGTAATCTCCGCCAACCTCTGTTGCCGTATCCATATAAACTGCAATATCATAGTGATCGAGAGATGGGAGTTTTTTGGGAAGCATTGATAACTGAAGAGTACGTGCTTCTTCGAGCTCTTTCGTTTTGCGATCGTTTTCTGCTTCAAGCAGCCTGGCCTCAATCTCAATCTCTTTATTAATACGCTCTTGTTCTATGGTTTTATCAGAGAGTGTTCGTACTTCTTTCAATTTTTCTTCGAGATTATACTGCGTTGAGGCAAACTCTTTGGAAAGAAACACCGACATTGATAAAATTAACAGGCCTGAGCCTATCACATTTATCAGCATCACATTTCCCGAAATAATTTCAAAGTTTATTAATACACTCATCATCAAGCCAAAAACAAATACAATCATCCCAACGCCGATAATCCAAACGCCTTTTTTTCGCTGTCTGAAGATGCGAACAAGTAACCGTATCAACTCTATTATAAAAACGATGATAATAATTTCACGGAGCCAGATAAGTTCAGATGGAAAAAACCAGACTGCCGCCCCCGTTGCAAATCCACAAAGCAGCACTGCATTGGAAAACCATACATTTTGACTTCGATCAATGGTGTGCATGAACCGAACGGCAAAAGCAAGGACCATGATCTCAAGAAAGAAAGCAAACCTCATAAAGAACAGTGAATCTGCAGTGAACCTGGCCATTTCCATTTTATACAACATGTATGTAATAACGACAAGACCGCCGGTAAACAACGAAAAGTAGAGATTTCGCTTCTCTTTGGGATAGAATACAAATAGAAGAAAATGTATCAGCCAAAATGTGAGTAAAATTCCCGTATAAAACATACTCACACTCGTCCAATTTGTGATGTATGCAAACCATTGACTGTCGCGTGTTTCCCAGTCACCCAGTAAGAATCGGAATCCTGTATAGCCGAAAAACTGCTCTGCCTCAACTCTTAGCGGACTGGCATAACGTACCGCAAGCGTGTTCACTCCTTCGTTAAAAAAAACAACGGGCCTTTCATTGCCAGAATACGATTCAATATTCTCGGGATTAGGTGTAAATGTACCCAGCTCAAATATCTTTTTCCCGTTTAAGTAAATCTCTGATGCTCCCAGGTGTCGGTCAACAATGAGTGCAAAGGCAAGGCCGGACGCCTCTTCTGCAACGTCTAATTTTTTTCTAAACCACCCAACTCCTTCCCAATCAATAAAAGAAAGATCGGCGCTGCTCAAATTTGTACTGGCGTATGTCCAGTCAGAGTCATCAAAACCGGGATTTGCCCATTCAGGATTGTCACCGGGATTAAATTTCCATCGATCGCTGATATATATAATCCTGTCATCGGTGTTGAGGCTTTCTTCAGTTATCTGTTCAATTTCGCCGTTTTCAAACTGAAAAAAATCGTCCTGCGCAAAAGCTGTGGAAACGGATAGTATATAGAGAAGTGTAAGAACCGTAAGAGGTTGATATGTTTGTTTTAGGCGGGGCATCAGTTACTCTCTTTCACCGTAACTTTTCCGGACACGGATGCCAGATTTATGGGTATTTGTCCACCTCTGATTGTAAGAGAGGCATTTCGAAACTCCACGTTCATGTCAGATTGCGTGAGATCGAGCTCATCAAAATCAAACTCCATCGCCTCAGCCGTTATTTTATAGCCGTTCTGACCGGGTATAATAAGATCAATATTTCCGGATATAGATTCCATGAATATCCCTTTCGATACATCTGTAAACTGTGAGAATATATTTCCTGTGACCGTGGATGTGACCAGCGTTCCTTGAATCTCATGCACTTCTATATCGCCTTCTACACTTTTGAGCCGAATCTCACCACTGCTTTTCTCTATGAACACATTCCCTGTTACCGTTTTCATAAAAAGAGTACCGCTATTTTCTGTAACTCCAATATTTCCGGCTGTAGATGAAACCCGGGTTTCACCATCCACTCTCCACAAGTCGATGTCTCCATTGTGATTTTGAATAAAATGGTTTCCGCTAATACCCTGAACGCTTATATCACCGGTCATAGACTGAATTTCTACAGAGGCTTTCATGGGCGTCTGAATCACAAAGTTGAACTCTATACCCGCATCTGCCTTATAGTTTCGTCCTGAACGCTTATCCTCAACAGAGGCTATAATGTTATCTCCTCTCTGCTGCAATATAATCCTGTAGTTATCCAGATTTCGGGCCCCAGACCAAAGAGAAAATGAGCGGTTCACAAATAAATCAACCTGTACCCCATCGAGGGCTTCATTTTCGTAAACCTCAACGCCGCCGGAAACTGTATTTACCTTGATCCTCGGAGCTCCTCTTACCCGAAAAAACCTCGTCTTATAGGGATCATTATTGGACTTTGCCAGTGATGTTGTTTCGGACTCTGAGCTGTTGAGTGCTAACTCTTGTGCCTGCAAAGTGCCATCATTGGGTATTGCTTGTGCCAGCAGAATCAAACTGCTGAAGAGAGCGATAAGAGAAATTTTTTTAATCACGATATCCGGGTCTTGTGAATCATAATACATATCCTGTGAGTGGGACTCTGCAGAGCCTGATCACAAAACTATTTACGCAACTATTTGATGGTGGTTTCAAATAAAAAACTGTCTTCCGAATGAGAGATTAAAATGTTGATTTTTTAAAGACACCAATCAGAAACTGGATATGCTCAGACAGCTCTTTTCCAATCAGATTTGCTCCTTTTTGGATATCATCACGGGGTACATTTGCAGCAAATCGTTTATCCTTCAGCTTTTTTTTCACTGATTTTACTTTCATATCCGAAAATCCATTTGGCCTCATCAGCGAAACAGCATTCATAAATCCAGAGAGCTCATCACAAGCAAAGAGATATCTCTCCATCTCAGAATCCGGTTCTTTGCCTGTGCGTTCGGGAGCATGAGCCTTCACAGCAGCAATCACGTCATCAGAATATCCCAGGGCGGGTAAAATCTCATCAACTGCCTTATTTGGGTGTTGATCCGGAAACTTTTCCCAGTCAAGATCGTGCAGTAGTCCGGCTGTCCACCAGCGATCTTTTTCATCAGAAGGCAGGTTCAGGTGATCTGCATATCCTTCCATGGCTGTGGCCACCATTTCACAATGCTGTCTTAAACTGTCTGATTCGATATACTGATTTAATAAATCACTGCTTTCATTTCTTGATGGCATAACTCTTTTAATTAATTTCAGTTATTATCTGTTGAGCAATTTTACGGTTATACTCAAATGCAAAATTTTTATAGTTAATCATATCCACAATTGTCCCTACCAGGCAGAGACCGCCCGTAAAAACGTACAAAATTCCCATGCCAATATGACCTACAAAAAATCGATGTATTCCTGCAATTCCCAACAGACCAATAAGTGCCAGTATCAATAGCAGCACGGGATCCCTTCTTCTGGATCTGTATATGGATGCAAATAATTTTGCTTTTTCTTCGGGCATATCTTCAATAAGGGCAGATATATATTGGGATTCATCGCCTTCGAGTTCGGGTAATAGTTTAAATATTTTTTTCATAATAAGGATCCTTTTTAAGGTTATGATTTCTTATTTGTATTGTTACAATCCGATATAAAAGAATAAAAATGGCCAGGATGCCTGCCGGATGCATCTTAAAAGATGCTGTAAGGCTGCCTCTCATAGCGAGTGACATGGATCTTCCCAGTCCGCAGCCGGGACAAAAATCAACTCCGGAACGATTAAACAGGCAAAACGTTGGTTCATCTAAACCCGGTGCGATTGATGCTGCAAGCAGAAGACCTAAAGCCAGTACAATCCACTCAAAATGTAAAAAAAAGCTTCTTTTCAGAGCTGTCATGTTTACCTTCATGGCAGAATCACTGTTCAATGAAATTGATTAAATAATATGTTCACCAGTAGTTTAGTACGTATCTCCATTATAAAAGTTTTATTGTCCATTTTCTTCATCATCTGCACGGGCACAGACCTTATTGCCCAAACTGCAGCTACGGATACCCTGGAGGTTGAGCTTGATGAAATTAGAGTGGAAGCCGCTCATTCATCCATAACCGTTGGAAAAGCCCCCCTTTCCTTGAGCTACAATGTTCGCAGTTCGGCTGATCTGGTATCCCGACCAGCCGCAACAATGGATGAGTTAACCTACGCGATGCCCGGTATTTTTGTTAGCAATCGGGAGAATTATGCACTTGGCGAACGTCTTACGATCAGAGGTTTGGGCTGGAGATCTCAGTTCGGAGTACGCGGTACGCAGGTACTGCTTGATGGCATGCCTTTAACCGTAGCGGATGGCCAAACAATTATGAATATGATTGATCCCTCTGCTGTAAAGCGTATTGAACTTTTACGAGGTCCTGCCGGTACATTCTGGGGGAATTCAAGTGGAGGCGTACTCTTTCTATCAACCGAGCCACAGCCAGATGCACTTGCACTATCTTACCGGGGGTATGGTGGCTCCTTCAGCACTGTAAAACAGGAGTTGGAATTAAATGTAACCAGTGGCAGAACCCGACTCTACGGATATGGTACCTATTATCAAACCGATGGGTATCGAAACCACAGTGCGGCTACGCTATACCGTGGCAGTATTGGACTGGAAAGACCGATTTCAAATAATGGAAATTTTAAAATAAGGGTAGCATATACAGGTATGCCTGAAGCCCAGCATCCCGGTTCTTTAACCAAAGAGGATTCACAGGAATCTCCGCAAAGTGCAACACCCAGCTTTGTAAACAATCAGGCAGGAAAAACCATCGATCAGGCGATGGTGGGAACATCTTATATTCATCAGTTTGGGTCAGGCATCTTAGATATATCAGCACATGGTACTTATCGTGACTTGCAAAATCCGTTAACGTTTGGTGTTATTAATCTCGAACGATATGCGGGAGGCATTCGTCCCACTTACCAGTTCAGAGAATTACCGTTTGATTTACAAATTGGCGGGGAGCTTAAAATTCAGGATGACGACCGTCTTGAAACCAACAACGTAAACGGTGAATCTGGTAATGATGTGAGGCTCGACCAGGATGAAAGAGTTACGAATCAAGCCATTTTTTCCAGTGTTTCAATACCCGTAAGCGACCGCTTTACACTGAATGCCGGGGCTCGGGCAGATTGGCTTAACTACGAAACGCCTAACTCGCTAAACAGTGACGCTGAAGGATCACGTACCTTTTTCTCTGTGAACCCAAGTTTTGGGGTGATATATGACTTAAACCGATCCTCTCTCTACGCAAATATCAGCACGTCTTTTGAATCGCCCACAACTACGGAACTGGTAAACAGACCGTCTGGCGGAAGCGGATTTAATCAATCCATCGAGCCCGAAAAAACCATCAGCATTGAAACGGGAGTTCGGGGCAGAACCAATGATTTAAGCTACGATTTCGCTATTTACGGAATGAACGTCGATGATATTCTAGTGCCAATTGAGCTTCAGGACGGCCCTGTTTATTTTCAAAATGAAGGAAAAACCAATCATTACGGTGCAGAGTTTGGATTAACCTATCGTGCAGCATCAAATATCGATTTCAGGGTTATGCTCAACTATCTTCAAGCTAAATTTGATGGCGGCACTTTTGATGGTAATGATCTACCGGGTGTTGCCCCGTTCAGAGCAGGCGGAATGGTAAACTACACACCCGGGAATCACCAATTTAGTCTCGATGGCGAGTGGATAAGCAGCTACTATGCCGATAGTGATAACTCTGCCAAAAACAGTGCTTATGCACTTCTTCATCTACGGTGGACAGTTGAGATACCACAACTATTTAGTGCTGGTTCAATACGGCCGTTTGTTGCCGTTAATAATCTGTTGAATACCCGCTACAATTCATCTGTTTTTGTGAATGCATTTGGGGGTCGGTTCTTTGAACCGGGAAGCGATCGAAATTTCAGATTAGGCCTACAAATTGACCTCTATTGATGCCTGACAGAAGTAGCCGGAACGGCAGCAATTCTATTGTGCGTGCGCCAGCGAATTTTCAAGAATTTACATTCTTTATTGCTAAAAACATTCGCAGGAAGTATCTTAGCCGTGAACGCCATATAGAACACACAAAAGGACTGTAGGGCATTTAACTTTATAACGGGAATATTTAGTCGGGATTTTTATTATGGAAAACCGTGAAGTAGGAACTGTAAAATGGTTTCATAATGGCAAAGGTTACGGATTTATAACTCGCGAAGATGGTGAAGACGTATTTGTTCACTACTCAGAAATTCAGAGTGACGGATTCAGAAAATTAACTGAAGGCGAAAAAGTAGAGTTTACACTTGCCGACGGTGAGAAAGGTCTGCAGGCCAAAGAAGTTATTCAGCTTTAGTTCATTTTTCTTACAAGAACCTCAGGAGATATTTCCTTCCTTAATTTATGGCGTGGTTAAAACATATCACTGTCGATTTAATAGCCACGCTCGTCATCTCCATCGTTGTATTTTACGATCCCGGGGTTCTTGAGTATGTTCTATATATCTACACCGCACTCATGGTGTTTGCCCGCACGTTTTCTATGCTCAGTTCAGACTTTCGGATGATAACAAAGAAGAAAGTCTCTGAGGCACCCGTATGGATGTATCATGTTCTGTACTTTTTAAATGTGGCAATTTTACTATGGGGCAGTTTCTACATTACCGGAGCAGCCTGGCTGTACATTTGGATTGTCGCAACCTGGGTATACATTCAGCAGCAGAAAGTCAAAGCACGAAAATAAGCGATTTATTATAGTCCAGCTCTCTTTTTTCTCCGAAGTATCATCAGGTGTTTTCCTACACTAAAATTATCCCTTCTCTCGTTATTTGAACACCAGTCATTTGTTGATAATGAATGGTAAACACATCTCCATTGTTACAAAAACAAAAAATTCTATAATGAAGCCTCAATTGTATCTTTCTTTAATCGCTCTGGTATTCACTCTATTGTCATGTGAATCATACGGGCAAAATCAATCCGCAACAACTCAACAAGAGCACGAAAATTACCTCAATAATCTTACTTACGAAGGTGTTATGGCAGAAGAAATAAATGATGAAAAAGTTGAACGAACAGAAGAAGAGTGGAAAAACATACTCAGTTCGGAAGAATTTAGAATTTTAAGAAAAAAAGGAACCGAAATTCCTTTTGTTAATAAATACAACAGCCATTATGAAGAAGGAGTTTATGTTTGTAAAGCATGCGGACAACCACTTTTTCACTCTGAAACGAAATATAATAGCCGTTCCGGATGGCCAAGTTTTTATGCTCCGATCAAAAATGAAGCCGTTGGCGAACGAGAAGATAACAGCTTTTTTATGACGCGCACGGAAACTGTATGTAGCCGCTGTGAATCTCACCTGGGACATGTTTTTGAAGATGGGCCAGAACCAACCGGCCTGCGATACTGCATGAACTCTGCAGCGCTCAAGTTCGTACCAAAAGAGGAATCAGAAAACTCGTAGATATTTTCTGCATTCCGAATAATCTCATCCTACTTAAAGTTAGACCTTCAATCATTCATGCAGGATCATAATCAGATTTCAGTCATTGATAAATTTCTTACCAGATGGATGGCAAAATTCGGAATCACTTTTTTGAGGGTTAGCATTGGAGTGATTTTCATCTGGTTTGGCGGGCTTAAATTTTTTTCGGGTATGAGCCCGGCAGAAGATTTGGCTCTGTCAACAATTGAGCTGCTTACATTTGGTTTGATACCTGCAAACATTGCCCTGTTTCTTTTAGCCACATTTGAAGTTCTTATTGGTATTCTGATGACCAGCGGGAAATATCTTCGATTTACCATTCTTCTTCTGCTGGGGCAGATGATAGGCACAATGAGCCCAATTATTTTATTTCCTGATATTGTTTTTGCAGATATCCCCTTTGTTTTAACCATTGAGGGACAGTACATATTCAAGAACTTTGTAGTAATCAGTGCCGCTATGGTGATTGGCGCAACGGTTCGCGGCGGGCGCTTAAATTCGGAGCCTGACCCAGCCATTTAGCAATAGCTTGTCGACAAATATCACTGAAAAAGATCGCACTATAAGTTGCAATTAATTTTTTCTTTCGTATCATATTCTCTCCTACTGCAAGAACTATAAAACTATTTAGGTGATATGATGTCGAATCGAAACCCCAGAAAAGCAACGACGCTCCTTAAGGCAGAATTTAACCCGCGGCTAAAAACCTACCTGCACGTAACAACGATCTTTGTACTTGCAATAACTGTCGTTGGCATTCTTCTGATTCCAATCTGGCTTATATTTGGGAGAGCCTATGTTAATCGATATTTCAACGGCCTATTCTGCGAACTGACCACACGAGCTCTTCATTTTAAAAAAGGAGTATGGATACGCACTGAAAAAACCGTTCCACTTGATAAAATTCAGGATCTTACATTTAAAGAAGGCCCTCTGTTGAGGTATTTTGGCGTGAGCTACCTTAAAATTGAGACGGCAGGCGGCCAAAGTGCCCAGGGCCTCAGCGACATGACACTGTATGGAATTATTGATGCTCGCAATTTTCGTGAAGCTGTTCTCGATCAGCGCGATATTACAACTGATAAGGGCACATCAGACCCTTCTTCCGAGGTTGCCCATTCTTCACAGTCTGAAGATGTACTTAAGACCCTTAATGCTATAAACGAAACCCTCAGCAGAATTGAGAATAAGATGTCTTAATCAGTTCAGGATCGTTTTTTCAGCAATTTTGCCATTGTAAATTTTAAACAGCACCATTACCACACCCCATTGCAGTAGTACCGTTGCAACTGAAAACGGGCTCAGCGGATTGTACCAGGTATCGGGGGCAAAGCTTGTGGCACTTAGATAAATCCACCATACGAGCAGCGTAACCACCTCAACCGGAATCACATATTTCAGCAGAATACTCCACCATTTTCCAAGCTTCACTTTACTTTCATCCGTATTCACCAGCTCATTTCTGAACTTATCAGCTCCAAATTGTACAACGGCAAATGAAATAAAACCGCCGGATACCATTAACCCTACTCCCCACACAAAATCCTGATTTGCAAAAAAGTCGAGTGAAATCGCTGAAGGAAGTCCAAATAGGAAACCTGCGCTACAAACGGCAATTGTAGCTGCTTTTCTACGAATACCCATATCTACAAGGGCTTTAGCGGCCAATTCAATCATAGAAATTAAAGAACTGAACGCGGCAAAAGTGAGTCCCAGAAAAAAGAGAACCGCAAAAATCTTACCTCCTGCCATCTCTCCGAATAACTGAGGCATCCACATAAAGGTTAGTCCCGTTGATGCGGGACCAGACGTCTGCATTACTTCCAGGATCTCTCCATCGGTCATCTGTGAACCCAGGGTTCCAAAAACCGTGGAAAAAATGATAATAGCCGCCATTAAAGAAACAATATTATTTCCAATCCCTGTTTGAAAAGCACTTATCGTGATGTCATCCCGGCTGCGCATATACGCCCCATAGGTGAGAATTAGACCCCAGGCAGCACCCGTATCCCAAGCATTTTGTGTGAGCGCTTCGAGCCACAGTCCAGGTTCTTTTAACGTAGACCAGTCCGGAGTGAATAGATATGCAATACCCTCACCGCTGCCGGGTAACGAGAGTGCTTTGATGAGAGAGATCACCAAAACAAGCAAAAGAGAAGGTATCAGGATGAGATTTATGCGCTCGATGCTTTTTACACCCTTTAGAATTACCAGACCTCCCAGTGAAATCATAATGAAGTGAAAAACGGAAGGCAGGGATGAACTTTGAAAGCCTGTCCAAACTGCATCTGCCTGATCCACACTTTCCGGAAGCACATTGATAATAGACTCGATTAAATAATATGCACACCAGCCCGCCACTACACTGTAATAAAACATGATGGCTGTAGCCACAAAACCAATAAATGAGCCCATCCAGGCAAAGCGTTCACCCACCGCCTTTATGTATGATCCGATAATACCTTTCCGACCATTGCGCCCAATGCCATATTCTGCAATAATGAGGGGTATGGACCACATAAACAGGAAAATCACCCAGGCAAACAAGAAGGCTCCCGCGCCGTCTTCAGTACCATTTTGGGCTGCAATTCTTGGAAAACGCCAAATGTTCCCCGTTCCAACCGCAATCCCCAAAACACTGAGGATAAGGCCTAATTTTGTTGAAAAACGTTCATTTGATGCATTTTTTTTATCGGGCATGCAAGCTAAATATTTATGGTTGTAAATCGCTATGTTGATAACCATTTTTCAGATTAGAAACAAGTTCACAGCTCCGGTAAACAGAATCCGGCAGAAAATTGCACTACATATTAATCAGATACCTGCATTGGTAACAGCACTTGTAGATATCAAGAGCTCGCATACGATATTCTAAGATTTATGTGATCAAATGAAATTGCAGATTCAGGCTGTGTTTCGGTATCTTAATCTTCAATCAAAAAAACAGGATGATGCTACAATAAGGCTCTGTTTTTTCGTTATTGATAACTATCATCGGCCGCAAACACACTGCCCGGAATTGTAAACAAAATCAATTTAAATGAATCTATCAGAAATTTTCGCCAGACATCGAACGCGAAATATTTTCTTTGCTGTCATTAGTTTTTTGTACGCATTCATTATTTACAGCCTGTCGGTCGCTCGCACGACATCTTTTTGGGATCCTGCCGAATATATTGCCGTATCACACACTTTACAGGTTGCTCATCCCCCGGGATCTCCATTTTTTGCGTTGATGGGTCGACTTTTTTCAATGTTTGTCCCCACAGAATATGTTGCGCTCAGCGTAAACATGATCAGCGTAACGGCATCTGCGTTTACAATTATGCTTCTTTATCTTATTGTTGTTCATCTGATTCAGGAGTGGCGCGGACCCGCTGACAAAATGGACATGATGGACAAAATCGGTCTGTATGGCGGTGGACTTTTTGCGGCTCTCACATTCACGGTTACCCACACTCAGTGGTTCAATGCTGTTGAGGCCGAGATGTACGCCTCCTCCATGTGTTTAACAGCTCTTGTAGTGTGGCTGGCCCTACGGTGGTCTTCTCAGCACGATCAGCCCTACTCAGAGCGCTGGCTCGTTCTTATTGCCTATATATTTGGGATTGGAATTGGAGTTCATTTGCTCAATTTACTTGCTCTCTTCTTTGTAGCACTCATTATCTACTTCAAGAAATTTACCTTTTCATTAAAATCATTCGCAGCACTTGTAGGGGTATCCGTGGCTGGTTTTCTCTCTATCTATCCCCTCACCATTATCTTAATTCCTAACTTTTCGGGACAAATAGGTTCAATGACCTACGGCCTGATTGGTCCGTTTACCTTCATATTCCTGTTTGGAGCCGCGGTCGCTTATGGAATCTATTACACGCACAAGAAAGGACGCCGTATCCTCAACCTGATTCTGCTCTCCTACGCCATGATCTTAATTGGATACTCCAGCTATGCACTGATCATTATCCGTTCCCAGGCGGGACCGGCCATTGATCAGAATGACCCCTCTACTGTCGAATCATTTGTGAGTTATCTGAGCCGAGACCAATACGGCACATCACCGCTACTACAGGGACCTACTTTTGATAACCGAATTGGTAACATTGACAGGGAAAACGAGTCTCTGTTTCCGCGCCGGCACTCCAGCCAGCCTCTGCATTTGCAGTACTATGCCAACTTTAATTCTGATTTTGAATATTTCATCGACTACCAGGTAAATCATATGTATATGAGATATCTGTTCTGGAATTTTATAGGACGCGAAGCCGACATACAGGATACAGGCTGGTATGCCGGGTTTACCGATACAAGGCACAGCAATAATCCCGCAAACTCCGGCTACTTCTTCCTGCCACTGATATTTGGTCTACTTGGAATGCTTTATCATTTCCGAAAAGATCCACGACGTGCACTCTCGGTTCTTGCGCTCTTTATCCTCACGGGACTCGCAATTATTTTTTACCTGAACCAGACTCCGGCCGAGCCTCGAGAACGTGATTATGCGTATGTGGGATCATTTTTTGCCTTTACCATTTGGGTGGGACTGGGCGCCACAGGCCTTATTGAACTCATTAAAAACTCACTTGGTCAGAGTAAAAATGTGGCTTTTGCCTCACTTGGCGTTATATTCCTGGCGGTTCCCGGGTGGATGCTCCAAGAAAACTGGCACGCCCACGACCGCAGCGAGCGATATGTAGCACGCGACTATGCATACAATTTGCTTAACTCTGTTGAAGAGAACGCCATTCTATTCACTAATGGGGATAATGACACCTTTCCGCTGTGGTATCTTCAGGAGGTTGAGGGAATCAGAACGGACGTTCGTGTTGTGAACCTGAGCCTTCTCAATACCGACTGGTACATTAAGCAGCTGCGCGACCGCACAACCCATGAATCGCTTCCTCTGGCTATCGACCTTACCGATGAGGAGATTGACGACATGACATCGAGGCTGGAACTGCATCAACCAGCAGAAGTTACGCTTCCTGTTCCAAAAGAACTGTTAAAGTCTGCTTTTGAGGCAGACCCAAATACATTTGGAGAAACGGCGGACACATCCATAATCAATCAATTGCCACCCGGGGTTGAATACAACGAAATGGTGTATAATCAGCTTGCCATGGCTACCCCCTATTCCATGCCTGTTGACTCCCTCGATAATCAGGTATCTTTTTTCCTCCAGGGACGCTCAGCTGGTTCAGACCGGCAGGGTAACGAACGGTTTTATTTACAAACACAGGATAAGATGGTACTCGAGCTGCTGGAGAATAACCTATGGCTACGCCCCATCTATTTTGCAAACACCGTATCGAGAGATGGATTGCTAGGGCTCGATAATTATTTTCAATTCGAGGGTAAGGCATTTCGTATCGTACCGAAAGAGCGCAGAGAAGCCGGTCCGTTTGGATATGTAGATACCGATGTACACGCAGACAGGCTTTCAACATTTAAATTTACGCTTTGGGACTCTCCAGACGTCTATTTTGATGAAAATATTCGCAGAATGCTCGGCAACTACCGCTATGGATTTACACAGCTTGCCGATGCCTTTATCGATGAGGGTGACCCTGAATCAGCTGCTTACTGGCTCAAATATGGCGAAGACAACATTCCGTTCAGAGAAATCGAGCACGACTGGACTGTGGCCACTCTCTACGCTTTCCGATACATGAAAGTTAACGAGGTAGACAGGGCGAATCAGCTGGCATACTTCATCTCAGAAAGATTACGATATTATCTGAAGTACGATATGGAGAAACTAAATTCACTGGAAAATCGTATCGGCAGTCTGGACGAACAAATACAAATGGCAAGAGCCCGTGCAAGAACCGACGACGCCATGGAATACCAGGCGCAGCGAGAGCGGCTTCTCTCTCAAAGAGAATCAGTTATTGAGGATGTTAGTTTTGCTGTGAGTCGTTTATCAATCCTTCAAAATATCTTTTTTGAACACGATGATGAAGAAACAGCAGAACTTTTACGCCTTGATGTAGAGTTTATCACCGATGGTCGACTCGGGCTACCGGATAGTATTGAAGCGAGCCGCGAAAGAATTCAAATGTTTGGACTCAATAATTAGATTAAATTTAAAATCAATCTTCCACATTGTATATTATATAACCCCTAATTACACAGCATTTAAATTATGATACACGAATTCACGGAAGAAAATATCATGTCGATAGGAAGTGTTTTAAACTGCATTCCTAAAAAACTTGGAGACGACGTTTATCGGCTGGAGCTTGACGGAGACGGGGACAATCCAAAACTTGCTTTGGAAATTCACCTGGGAATGGAGTTTGAAGACAAAAGAATGAACATGGTTTCGGTCTACTCGGGAAGCACGTTTATACAGCTTCATAACTGCACCGCATTTATTGCAAGCGACTTGCTAAAACAGGTTACCTTTTTTGGTAAACAGGGAGGTTATACCTCCGGGCTAATTGTTGAAGAGGCCGCAGCCTGTAACTTTTATGCAAATGTCGACGATTCTGTTCTCAAGAAAAATTTTGCTTCACTCCCAGAGGATATGATGATGTGTGGCGTGGCACTCTCTCTTACCGATACGCTCGATTCTGATGACTTCTCCTTTGACGATGAAAACCTTTCCTGAATTCCCGGATGCATTTGAAGAGAGCGAGACGCTTACTGTTCACTACGGTGAGTTTGCGATACCTGTTGAGGAAGGGCTGCTAAAAAAATTGCTGCTGAAAGTTGCAGAGGAACAACATGCTGATTTTAAAGCCATCGAGCTTATCTTTGTTGATGAGGAAGATATAGTCAAGATTAACCAGGAGCACCTGAACAGAGATTATGTAACAGATATTATCTCATTCCGGTATGATGAGCGTGAAGATCTCGAAGCCATTGAGGGAACACTCTACTGCTGTGCACCAAGAATTAAAGAACAGAGCCACGAATTCGGCGCTTCCGAATCTCAGGAGTTCTACAGAATTTATATTCATGGCCTTCTGCATTTAACCGGCTATGACGATCAGACAAAAGAGGATAAAGCAGCCATGACACAGCTCGAAAACCACTACCTGGAACACTTTAACCTCTGAACCCGTGGCTGACTCCGTTTATACTCTATTAATTGTGGAGTCGCCCGTTATTGCCGGAATCCTGCAATCTGTCAGCCCACAATCAGTGTATGTGATGGCAACCGGCGGCTATTGCTGGCATCCATCTTTCAAACAATCCAGCCGCAAGCTTACGGCTATCGCCGATCCCGAAAAACGCTCCTTCAGAAAAGAGTTAAAAGAACAGTCGCAGTGGGCGAATAGAATTATTATTGCAACCGATAGCGATCCATCGGGCGATTTCATCGCTTGGTCGATTGCAAAACATCTTAAGCCGCGTCCATTACTCCGGGGTTATCTCAAAAGTCTTTCAAAAAATGGAGTACGCCGGCTACTAGATGATGTGTATGAACTACAAACAGAACAACTTGAAGAACGTCTAAAAAATCGGTTTACTCTTCTTGATCTTTGGAACCAACAAAATCATCTGCCGGATATTCAGCTGGCGGGGATTGCTTCGCTGTTCGGTACTCAACATAACTTTACTCATTTTAAAGATAATGGCGCCGATAGACGGATATATCGCTCTTCGGAGCCGATTGCCGGGTACTTTGATGAACTTTTTACTTTTAAAAAAGAGCCGGACAAAAAAAACTGGAGAATTGATCACCCACCCTCCACATTCGATGTTGTTGAGCACGCTTACACTCAATCCTTTGCCACCGGCTTTCGTGATGCACAATCACTCCTTCAAACGCTTTTTGAGACTGTTCTCCCCCACTCCGGCAGCTCGCTGATTAGCTATCCGCGCACAACGGCAAATGGATTTTACAGTGAGTCTTGGGAAGCCATTCGACAGCAGTCTATACGGCTGACTAATGAGATTCGGTTCAAACCAACATTTTTACAGAACAGCATTGATCCCGAATCCCCCCACGAAAGCATCCACCCCCTGCGGCTATCCGCAACGCCAGAAACCGTAGCCGGTGAGATCCACAGTCGTCTGGGCAATCTTTATGAATGGATCTACAATCAAACCCTTAAATCGATTCAAATCCCGGGACAGCTAAATATCTCCTTCTCATCCGAGCTAAATCCCGGCCTCTATCTTTACCCACTGAGCCAGGAATCTGAAAATCATTCAAAACAAATTACCGTACACCCTGTTTTCACGATTTCTGATTTTGGAAAAGCTCTGAACAGACTTGGGGTTTGCAAGCCCTCCGATTTTGGAAGCAAGATGGATGAGTGGATTTATAAAAAGTGGATTCGAATGGATCACGGCGTTGTAAAACCCGGAGCCACACTAAAAAAACACTTGAACAGGGCAGCAACGTACAAATCGATTCTTACCGCATTGAACGAACATCAAAAATCAGGATCATTTTCAGTTGAAACAGTTCGTCATATTTTAACGTCTGATTAGGTAGATTTCATCACAAAATCCATAGCATACGACAACCTTTTGAATAGCGAAAACAGAGACACAAATCAAGCGGATCCACACTTTAAGCGGCTCAGCGACCTCATTACGTCGCATCTGGATCTCACCAATGATGGTGATGAGAACCAGGTTCCGGACCTGAAGAAGAAACCACCGGTAAAAGAACATATACTGCTTCTGAAGCTGTTAAAGCCCATTCCATGGATATTAATGGGTCTGTTTCTGTTCTCCTTCTATTGGGATTTTGATGGACTGGAAACCGCTATTTGGGGATTAAACCTACAGTTCGACGGTCTTATACGGATCATAACCGTAAGCGGGATGATCGGCTTTCTCACAAACTGGATTGCCGTAACGATGCTGTTTCGTCCGCTTCACAAACGTCCGCTGCTGGGCCAGGGCCTGATTCCAGCCCATAAAGAACGTATTGCCAAAAGGCTTGCTGAAGCTGTCTCAGAAGATCTGATCAATCCCGATATTATCAAGAAAAAAATCCATGATTCCAGATCTGTAAGCCGATTCAGGGTTAAAGCAATCAATCACATACAGTCGGTAACGGAAAAAGAGGAGTTCAGACAGGACCTGAAAACATGGCTTCTTGAAACGATTTCTTCGCTTGTTCAGGATCCGGAGTTTAAGCAAAAGCTATCGACCCAGATTGTTGACGAGCTTGATGATGCACTGAAAGACCGAATTATTGAGCGAATTGCGCTTAAAACATACTCTTTTTTACGGGGGCAGGATATGCGGGAATTTGTTGAAGAGCTGCTTTCGACGATCCCGGTATCTGCCGAGAGGAACATCACGGCCATTGATGACTACCTGGATACCCTACCCGAACAAATAGAGAAGAGCGGCGAATCAATAGACGACCTGATCACGCAGTCACTTTTTAAGCTGATAAACCAGCTGGACGTACACGATCTTGTTGAAGAGAACCTCAGGTCTTATGATGAAGAGAAGCTGGAAAAGATGATACGAAACGCAACCAACGAACAGCTGAAAACGATCCAGTATCTCGGCGCGATCCTGGGAACCATTGGTGGTTTTGTGATCTGGGAACCCCTTCTCAGTATGGGTGTGTTGGGTGTATTTTTTGGATCACTTTTTTTGATGGACAGGGCGTTGTATCAATGATAAAATGTTTGATAGTCATCAATTAATAGTCTTAGAGCATATTAAGGCTCATTTTTGCTCAATCTTGAAGGACAGAATGATATAATCTCCAATATGCTTCCTGGCCTTGATCATTAGGTTTAGCCATAAATACCAGGTGAAGTTTTTTGTTTTTCTCATCATACGCTACAGAAAGGTTAGTCAATATGGGTAATTCAAACAGAGGTTGAGAAATTTCCCAGGAATCATCTTTCCAATATGCATGGTACAATCCGCCTGTTCTACTTCCCAAGCCATCCTTGGAAATAAGTAAGACATGAACTGACCCTGATTTCGTGACAACAACGTCATAGCTTTGGATAAAACCACTGTCTATTTCAGAAGATTTTAAAATCATCTCGGGGTCAGTCCACGTATCTCCACCCTCCTCAGACCAACTATGTGCAATGTCATTTGCAGTTCTGTTCCCATTCGTATCCTGCTTCCAGAAGAGGTGTGCTCTACCAGAACCATCTGCTTCCACATTAGGAGAATAAGCAGGTGTTCTACCGGAACGCTGGATCTGGGTCTCGTTCCATGTTTCACCTGCGTCTAGTGACTGTTTTACAAAAACACTATTCACATCCGGTTGAAAATTTTTCTTAACCCACATGGTGTCGGGTCTTATGTATGAATAGATGAATGTTCCATCAGCCAATATTATTAAATCGGCTTCCCCAGTCCCTTGGGCAATAGGGTTGTGAGGCGTCCATTGCTCTTTATGTCTTCTCTTTATGAAGTTTTTATAACCACTGTTCTGAATACCGGTTGAATCAAACGCGGAAAAAACAAAGTATAATGCCCCTTCATTGCTGATTAGATCTGGACTAAAAAAAAGCGATCTTTTTGGGGTGTGATATAGCGTATCCGGATCTGACCATGTTTCTCTGTTGCCGTCATAATGTGAATACAAGATGTAGTTCGATGCTATAAATGGCATCGGGTTTTTTAAGTCAAAGCCACCATCTGGGGGCTGATCACCCCAAAGTAGGTGACGAACCACTCTTCCATTTTCTTCCAAAACAGCAACCCTTGAACCAGTTAAGGTCAATGTCGTTTCAGCTACTTTTTGTGGTTGAGACCAATCTTCATTATTCTTTTCCACTATCCAAACATCATGTGGAAATGGATTATTCTCATGAGCTGTTTGATAGGCTATATAAAGAGTGCCTTTTTTATGGGCAATGTATGGGGCAACAGCATGTCGATTTTCCAGATAAACAGGGATTAGGGCAGGATCTGACCACCCTGTACTATCGACTAACAGAGTACTGTTGCTATTTAGATCCTTTATCAGATTCGTAGCATCAGTTTTATCACTACTCAAGGTTATACCCAACCATAAAAAAAGGATTAACAATAAAGGTCTATTATTCATCGATCCTGTGTAAAATAGTTCTTGATTCCTGGATCACAGAAAACAGTTTTTTAAATAATTCATTTTTCCCGTAAATATTTGAGGTTTAAAATGATCAATAGGTAAGAATCTTCTTTTTTTTAAAAAACCCATGCGCAATCAAAATCTTCTGATATGGCATTCAATTCAATAGTTCCAGGTGCACTTGAAACTAAATGAATAGTTCTGGCTCTAAAGCATGTCATAGATTGAGAATATTCCTCTCCCCAGTCAAAATGCCCCAAAGTGTAAGTATAATATTCGGATTGATCATAAGTATCAAAAGAAACACCTCCTTTTGTAAGTTCGCCATTTTGAGACATAAAATAAGGAGGTGGGCTGGAGTAATTATCAGTAAAAGTCCATACATCATATCCCCACTGAACTTTGTTCGACCCATTTGAAGATACAGAGACAAAAGTACTGTAATCATAATCTCCAATAAGGGACATCTGCGAATCTGTCAAGCTTTGTACTTTGCCAAGTATTTCATTTTCTCTTAAGCCATGCTTGTATTGTAATATTCTTAGATTTTTAAATCTATCAGATAAGAATTCATAAAGTTCTTCACGTTTCTCACCTTGTAAATATTCTTCGGGAACCCAACTATATGTCCCAGGAGCAATTTCTCTTTTTGGCAGCTCTTCCAAACCCAAAAAAACCTTATAATCCTCCTTCATTTTATCCCATGCTTCAGCAATTTCCTTGGGCAATCCTTCATCCTTAATTATCATTGCTTTTTCAATCCGCTCTCTGAGAATAGCTTCTTGCTCCTCAGACATCTCAGCATTTTCCATCCATTCTTCGACCACTGAGTACCATTCTTGTTCTCCTGTAGGTTCAAGTGTTTCTGTCATGCTGGAGTTTTCACACCCTAAAAAACTTAAGGGTAATACTATTAGATAAAGAACTTTTTTTTTCATGATAGACCCTCAATTATGTGAATATTGAATATCTCTTCTATTTTATTGGTAAGACTCTCATTTATAATTACAAAAAAAAAAAAACGAGAATACCAAGTAAGTATTAAAAATTATTAATACTAAGAATACTGAACATCTTCGAGTTAATCTATCGTCTCATACACACATAAACTCTATGTCACTTTTCAAAAAATGGCATGATTTCGATCATTAATGACATGCTTTACATATTATTTAGCTCTCTTTTTCAATGCACACCTCACCTTGGGAATATCCCGAAAGAATCAATTTGCAGAATTCCCGAGTTACAAGATCAACCCTCCTTAAGCGAACTATTCCCAGAATTCAACAGCAAGCCAGCAATTTTTCGATTTTTAAGTCAAGAAAGAATTAACAACTATGCTAACACCATTACATTAGAAAAGACAACGCATTAGCGACCCGTTGTACGCCGGACCGCCGGTCCGGCTCCTCCAAATATACATTTATTCAGATAGCACTTATCGATTCCTGACTAGATCTTAGCTAAAATTACTTATTCCATAATTTTACTTCGAGCAAAATGCACGGGTCGGCGACCCGTGGTACTTTTTTACCCCTCGCTTATCTCAATCTTCTCAATGGTATCTCCAGCTTTTATCTCGTCAATCACGTCGAGGCCTTCAACCACTTTTCCAAAAACGGTATGCCTGCGGTCGAGATGGGATGTATTTTTACGGTTATGGCAGATAAAAAACTGGGAGCCACCGGTATTTTTCCCCGCGTGTGCCATCGAAAGCACTCCCCTGTCGTGATACTGATTTTCACCATCAAGTTCGCAATCTATTGTATAGCCCGGTCCGCCCGTGCCGTCTCCTTTTGGGCAACCACCCTGGATTACAAAATCATCTATCACACGGTGAAATGTGAGGCCGTCGTAATATCCTTTTTCGGAGAGCTCAACAAAGTTTTGTACCGTTCCCGGGGCATCCTCTGGAAAAAATTCAACTTTCATATCCCCTTTTTCCGTTTTAATAGTCGCTGTCTGCGCCATAATTTTTACGTTATGTTAATAATGTCCATTTTAGTTGCTGCTAAGATAACCCCTTTGTTAAAATTTTCCGCACCTTTTGTGGCTTCCACAGATTTGATATCATCAATCGAAAATATGAACCCGGGCTTTATCGTATCTTAAGATTAGAGCTGGATTAAAATATGTTGAGAATCATTATCCGAAGGAACAATTAGCCTTATCTGAGGTAACTGTAAAATTGAATGGGTTAATAAGCAAAACACAGAATGGCAAAAAAGAGAATGTTGAAAAGGGGCGGAAAACTCAAAATATGGCTGATCAGCATGGCCGGCGTCTTGATGATGTCTTCCATTATTTTTGCAGGGCTGGTATGGAGCGGATTTTTCGGACCGGTTCCTGCTGAGAAAGAACTCGAAGATATCCAAAACCAGAGAGCATCTGAAGTTTTGTCAGCAGAAGGAGAGCTCTTAGGCACATTTTATCTTCAGAACCGTACTGAAGCCAAACTTGAAGAGATCTCTCCGATTCTTATTGATGCGCTGCTGTCTATCGAAGATATTCGCTTTTATGAACACAACGGTATTGATAAACGAGCGCTGGCCCGGGTCTTTTTTCGATCTATTCTGCTTGGACAGGACGCCGGTGGTGGCAGCACCATTACACAACAGCTTGCAAAGAACCTATATCCAAGGGAACGTGACGGAACCCTATATTTGGTCGCCGATAAGCTTCGTGAGATGATTATTGCGCGCCGGCTTGAAAAGCTCTACACCAAAGATGAGATTCTTGAGCTTTACCTTAACACGGTCTCCTTCGGTGAGGACGTTTATGGAATTGAGATGGCCTCCCGTCGTTTCTTTAATCTCACGCCTTCTGAACTTGACATTCGACAGGCGGCCACCCTCACCGGTATGTTGAGAGCCACATCGTGGTATAATCCTCACAGAAATCCTGATAGTGCTTTTGAAAGAGGAAACCTTGTGATTCAACAGATGGAAAAGTACGGTAAAATCACTGTTGCTGAAGCGCAGGATGCGCTCAGTAAAGATCTGAACACAGACTACACCCTCATCTCAACAAGCGAGGGGCCCGCACCCTATTTCCGTGAGTTTGTGCGCCAGAAAGTTAGCGAAATCCTGGAAAGCGAATCGACTGCAGCCGGTAGTAAAACCTACAATCTTTATACCGATGGGTTGACTATCCATACCACTCTGCGTGCTGACGTGCAGCGTGCAGCGCGGCAGGCCGTTGATACTCAAATGCGGGATTTACAATCAAGGTTTGACGGACATACGCAAAACACATCTTTCTTTGGAGATCGTGATGATCCCACCGTGTTAAATTCCTGGCGACAATCAGAGCATTACAGGCAGCTTGTTGAAGATGGTGCCACTGCCTCAGAAATTGATTCAGTACTATACACACCTACAAAGGCCAGCTTGTTTACGTGGAATGGGTATGAAGAAAAAACAATAACTCCGTACGACCTACAACGCCACTACCTCTCATTTTTAAATACGGGTTTTTTGGCCATGGATCCTGATAACGGCCATATCATCGCCTGGGTTGGAGGGATTAACCATCGCCACTATAAGTATGATCACGTACTCTCCCGCCGCCAGGTAGGTTCAGCGTTCAAGCCATTTGTTTACAGCACAGCCATTGAAAATGGCATAAAACCCTGTGAATATCGTCGCAATGTTCTCAGAACCTACGAAGACTATGAAGAATGGACGCCTCAAAACGCAAGTGATGAGTATGGAGACCGATATTCTCTGCAGGCAGCACTTGCCAACTCCGTGAACACCATCACGGTAGACTTGATGATGGACACCGGAATCGAGCCGGTAATTGAAACGGCCAGGAATCTCGCAATTACCTCACCCATACCGGCCGAACCCTCAATTGCCCTGGGAACGGCCGAACTCTCCCTGATGGAAATGACCACGGCTTACGCGGCATTTTTGAACGGTGGGATTGCCCCGGATCCGGTATTTATCACAGCTATTTATAACAGCGAAGGCGAAAAAATTTATGATGCCGAATCCAATACGAATGGAAAAGCAGAACCAACAGCGGCAATGTCGCCCGAAACGGCCGCGACTATTGTTCGCATGCTGAAAAAAGCTGTTGATGATGGTACGGGAAGCAGCCTTAAATCCCGGTTTGGAATATCTCATGCCATAGCCGGTAAAACCGGTACAACCCAACAATTTTCAGACGGTTGGTTTATGGGACTCACGCCAGATATGGCATTTGGTACTTGGGTTGGCGGATCACTGCCTCGCATCCGGTTTCGGAATGAAATGGGGTACTCCTCACAAACAGCCCTGCCAATTGCCGGACATTTTTTAAACAATATTGGGAAACTAGGTGTTAATCACCCCTATTCACTCCGATATACGTTTTATGATGAGCAGCTTGAATCACCTTTCGATTTCACCTGCAGTGATATTCGTGATGATCGAACCCGAGACAAGATTATCGATTTTATTCGAGGTCGCGAGCCTGATGAAGCCAGAAGTACCAATACAGAAACCAAGAAAGGAATCTTTTCCCGAATTAAACGTCTTTTTAATAAAGATAACTGATAAAGAGTGGGCTGTGTGATTTGGGGTGTGAGGAAAAATCCCATCCTTTGGAGAAGGGGATTTAGGGTTGTGTTTAGCTAAATTGTAAATCTATGAGCGTATATCAATCTTCACTCGTTTCATCATTTGCTCTCAATTCCGCTGATGGATGTGTTTCGGGCACTGAGCAGCGAGTTATTAATCGATAACCAGCTTCTGGCAAGTCATTGCACAACAACCAATACACCTCTGCCTGCTTCGCTGTACGCTCATCAGCCTGTCTCCTCTCTAGAGGAGAGGTGTTGGCCTCCCCTCTCGCCCCGAAGGGATCCCTATGGGAAGAGGGGAAAAGGCTTGAAGGAAAACGCGCAGCGTTATTCATTCAGCCGAGGGGTGTGTTCTGAGCATTGTTTCTGCAACTCTCTAACCCCCTGTTCCTTGCAGCAATCACTATCATATACCTAAACACCCAAATACAGAATGATTAGAGTGCACGAACTGTTTTTAAAAAAATGAACACTTCAAAAAAACAAATTCTCATAACAGATTTTTCAAACCTCGCAGGTCAACAGTGGCAAATTGTTAATGACGGCGTGATGGGTGGAGTCTCCAGCAGTCATCTACAGATAAATGAAGATGGAAACGCCGTATTTCTTGGCCACGTATCGCTCCAGAATAACGGCGGGTTTGCTTCAGTTAAGAACTCCGAACCGCTAAGCATCGAGGGTGCCAAATTTGTTCGTTTGCGAGTGAAAGGCGATGGAAAAAGGTATAGCTTCAGACTTCGAACGAAAAAAGATGGGGCTCCTAACCGCTGGGTATATGAAGTCAGGTTCGATACATTAAAAAATGAATGGAAGGTGGTTGACCTTTCGCTAAGCGATCTGCAGGCCGTTTTCCGTGGCAGGCCGCAGCCCGATGCTCCACCGGCGGATCTATCCAGTATTATTGAATATGGATTTTTGATTAGTGACCAGCAGGAAGGCGATTTTCGGGTGGAAATTGACTCTATACACGCGCTTCGGGAAGCTTGAAATAAATCACTTTAGAAAACATTCATCCAAAAAATTGACGATGATTAAAGTAAGCCTTTGATGATAACCGAAGAATGTGAGCTTCTTTTTGTTCTGATAAAAATTATATCAAATTCGCGTTTTCATCCCACTCTGCCATCCGGTAGCGGTCGGCCTCTTTGATACATTCGTCCAGTGTTTTCTGGTCATATTCCAGTCCGTGCTTGCGTAATACATTTTCGGGCACACCGTCCCAAAATCCGGGCCTGTTCCCCTCATACCCCAGATATTCCACACCTATCCTGGAGGTGAAAAACCCAGTCGCGGTGAGATCCCTCATTCGGTTAAAGAACCGAACTCCGTACAGCATATCCGGTGCTGCATCATCGGGCCAGGCAATCAGATCGATCATCTCCATTTTTTCGCTTTCAGAACAATCCAGAAATGATTTGTTGAAACGTTCATTACACTGACTGTTCAGCCACATCAAGCCGCCCCGCATAACAAGCTGAAAAGGTGGAAAATCTTTCATCATAAACTCAATGAAATCGGGCACACCGGCATCGGTCGCGCTTCCTGACTCTTCATCAGCCGGAATAATGATGTCTGCCAATACCGATACCATCTGATATTCCGATTCAGTAAAAAACTGCTCGTCCATCAATCGTCTGTCGTGCTCAACCTCATCCTCGGTGCGGCCGTAGCTTAGTCCCGTATTTTGAGCAATGATCTCTTCGCTGATTTGCTGATCTTCGGTAGTGCATGAGGTACCAAGAAACAGCCCGGTTCCAACTCCTCCGGCAAGCAATAGTTTTAGATGTTCACGTCTGTCCATAATGTCTGTACTTATAAATTTCCTTTATTCATTTCGTCTACGATATAGTCGGAAGCACGCCATGAAAGCGCCATGATCGTCCAGGTCGGGTTTTTATCGGCCTGCGATACGAAACTTCCCGCATCCACTACAAATAAGTTCTTACACTCATGAGCCTGAGAGTATTTGTTCAGCACAGACGTTGCAGGGTCATCTCCCATTCTGGTCGTTCCCACCTCGTGAATGATGCGTCCGGGTGCGTGGAGTCCGTAATCATCTTCTTCACCGGGTTTTTCTCCGATCAAAATGCCGCCCATACCAGTCAGAATCTCTTCAAACGTATCGTGCATATGTTTGGCCTGCTTCCTCTCGTAATCACTCCATGAGTAGTTGAACCGCAGAACAGGAATCCCATATTTATCCACTGTGTAGGGATCAATTTCGCAGTAGTTATCGTACATGGCAACCGACTCACCCCTGCCCGATATACCAACCGTTGAGCCGTACAGCTTTCTGATATCCTGCTTTAGTCCTTTTCCGTATCCGCCATTCGGAGATGGGTTTCCAAATTCATCTTTTACATATTGACGCGCAGCCTCCATGCCAAATCCCGTTCCATAAAGCGGCATCGACATTCCCCCCCAGTATTCTAAATGGTACCCGCGCGGAAAGTCCATCTTGCTGTTATCAAGCCACCAGGGTGTGTAGACGTGCATACCGCCTACTCCATCCTCATTATAGCGCTCCCGATCAATCAGTTCTGGGAGTATGGCCATTCTATCCGCTCCGGTTGAGTCGTGAAGATAGTGGCCAACTACTCCGCTTCCATTTGCCAGGCCGTTTGGATGCTGCTGCGATTTGGAGTTGAGCAAAATACGGGCCGATTCACACGCTGAGGCACCCAGAACCACCACACGCGCAGCTACAGAGTATTCCTTCATCTCGTTTTTATCCACATAAATCACGCCTGTTGCAAGTCCATCACTATCGGTCATCACCTCGCGAACCATCGCGTTGGTGTAGAGATCCACTTGGCCTCGCTTCATTGCGGGCTGAACCAAACAGGTTCCCGCCGAAAAGTCGGCATAGGCGTTACAAGCCCGGTTGCACTGGTTGCAGTAAAAACAGGCTCCGCGGTCGTTATTGACTCGACGTGTTAATACAGAAAGACGTGACGGAATAACGGGAATGTCTACCTGACCCGCAGCTTTTTTAATATACAATTCATGTAACCGTGGCTTAGGTGGTGGCAAGAAATAGCCATCGGGATCATCCTCGAGTCCCTCATTTGTTCCAAAAACCCCAATCAGTTTGTCCACTCTGTCGTAGTAGGGTTTCACATCTTCATAGCTGATAGGCCAGTTTTCACCTAAGCCGTCAATCGATTTTCGCTTAAAATCTTTTGGGCCGAAACGCAGAGAGATACGTCCCCAATGATTGGTTCGTCCCCCAAGCATGCGCGAGCGGAACCAGTCAAATTCTGTTCCATCTTTTCTGAGGTAGGGTTCACCGTCAATATCCCAGCCGCCCCATGCAGCGTCAAAATCACCAAATGGACGTTGTGTGCCCGCTCCTCTTCGCGGTGATTCCCACGGCATACGCAGCTGGGTTCGATATTCATCCAGAGCCGGATCAAAATATCCGCCAGCTTCCAAAACGGCTACCGACAAACCTGCTTCTGATAAAATTTTGGCCGCCATGCCACCGCCTGCACCGGATCCAACAATAGCTACATCATACTTCTCTTTAGGTGGGGGTATTTGAAAACTCATACAACTTCTTTGCAGTTAAAAGGGACATTGAGACATAAACGCCTGTTACGATACTATATTTTCACTTAAAATTGAAACTTGTTCTGTATGGCATGTATCATTTAACCAGACTTACAGGATAAATTTGAAATAACAACCAATATGGAGACATTTTTGATCCTGCCAACCCCCAAAAGGAAATGGGAAGTTCAATAAGAAAAATGTGATTCATCCAAACAACAGGGGTCAATAGTTTCAATAAAACCAGGCCAATTCAGAGATTGACAAATACACACCTCTGACGGCTTCGCTGAACGCTCTTCCGTCTGTCTCCTCTCCAGAGGAGAGGTTATGGCACAAGCAGACGCTTGCGCCAGTATGGTGCAAAGACACCCTTCCACACTCCAAATCTCAATACTCAATACTCAATACTCAATACTCAATACTACAAAAAAAGGATAACCGGATTTCTCCAGCTACCCTTTTCTAAACGTTAAATTAAATTTTTTTAGCTATAATTATCTCGCTTCATCAAGCTGGTTGAGCAGTACCTCAACGGCTCTGCGAAGCTGTGTATCTTCACCGGTACGGTAATCGGGTGCGTTGTGCACTTCATGATCGGGTACAGCACCGCTGAAATCCATATTCAGGTCACTATTTTTCACATACCAGCCGCGGTATGGCAGTCGAACCAGCGAACCATCAATCAATCGCGCTCCGCCCGTTGAAATCACCGCGCCAAAGGTTTCAACACCCACAAGGTCCCCGATACCGAGGTTTTTGTAGGCGTGCGAAAAGATCTCTGCATTTGAATAGCTGCTCTCATTTGCAAGAGCTACAGATGGTTTGGTCCACGCACTTAACGGCAGCCTCTCAGAGTATGGATAGTACTCCCGAAATTCTTCCTTGTTCTCCTCAAGATTACTTTCGACCGCGCCGCGCGGAATCGTATAGGCGTGCTGGTCCACATTCAGTACGGCCATCAGGTAGTCGGTAGTCCAGCCGCCACCATTGTATCGAACGTCAATCACGATGCCCTCTTTGCCATATCCTGAGGCCATCAGTTCTCGCTCAAACCGCTCAAAGCTGGGCATGTTCATTCCCCGAATATGAATATATCCCAGTCGGCCATCTGAGTATTCATCCGTAAGTTCGCGGCGTTCGGTAATCCACTGCTCATAAAGCTGATTTCCAATGCTGCCGGCCGGACGTATCACCACTTCGCGCTCATCACCTTCAGCAGAACGAACATTTAGCAGTACTTCCTGGTCTTCCGTTTGCTCAAAATGCCGGTATACATTTTCACCCTCAGTAATTTCAACTCCATTTACATGGGTAATAACGTCGCCAGCGTTCAGTTTGCTTTGATTTCTGTCGGCGGGTGTATCGGGGACTACATGAGTTACTTCTACGCCCGAATTCAGGGGGCGAAGCTCTGCACCCAGCAAACCGGTTTCCATATCCTGTGTGTCATCACGGTCGCCACCATACATCCCCATGTGGCTCGCGTTCAGCTGACCAAGCATAAGGTTAAACACATAACGAAAATCCGTAAGTGTTGATGTGGCAAGTGCCAGGGGCTCATACTGGTCTCTCAGGGCTTGGAAATCCTGCCCGTGAAAGTCAGGGTCATAAAAGCCTTTGTTTAAAATTCCCCATGCTTCATCAAACATCTGCCGTTTTTCTGCCTCAAAATCACGCTTGTAGCTAGCTCTGAAAGCAACGGTTTCAGCATCATCTGAACTTGTATCCAGCATCGCCAGGCGACCATTCGACACATAGAAAAGATGATGATCGCCTCCTGCAAGCGTAAGTCCATAGGGAGATGCACCATTCGTCGTAACCTGCGAAAGTCCGCTGCCATCGGTTTTCACCTTATAAATTTCTGATCGGCTGTCTGTTATGGATGAAGAGACAAAGTAAACGTGCTCACTGCTGCCATCAAACGCAGGATTTCGCTCATTGCCGCTGTCACCGGTTAACTGAACCAATCGGTTATGAATATTATCCAGATCTATAATAACCTCTACGGGAACCTCTTCTTCATCTTCTTCTGACTCTTCCTCGGTGCTTTCACTGTCGAAGTAGAGGCCTTCTTCACGATCTTCCTGAGTTTTATCCCAGTCTTCTTCAGTGAGCCAGGCCATCCAAATATCATAATTCTGATTGTTTCGCTCACTGATAAATGCCAGCATTTTCCCGTCGGGGCTCCATACCGGTGATCCATCTCCTTTGGGGTGCATACTCACGTTTACAGGACCCATATCTCCATCAGCCGACCGGATAAAAATTTCGCTGTTGAAGTACAGATCGGGCTGTGAGTAGGCAATCCACTTTGAATCGGGACTCCAGGCCACATCATCCGGCAGGCTCCAGTACTCATCATGCCAGACTTCACGGTTTTCGATTCCGTCTTCTGCACTGATATCCGCAATAATCCATTCTGTACCGCTCACATAGCTGATCTTTGATCCATCCGGTGAGATTTGCAGACCCATTTCGTCGGATTCGGTATTGGTAAGCATGGTTACATCCCGCTTCAGAGTCTCAACCAGGCTTGGCTTATTCTCATCTGTAGATACAGCCATATAAATTTCATAGTTGCCGGACCGGTCTGAGGTGAAAACGAGAGTCGAATCATTTACCCATGCGGCATCTCTGTCGCGAAAAGCGTGTTCAGAAATGTTCTTTGTTTTTGACTTTTCATCATCATTCTCCGTCACGAATATTTCCCCATCAATTTCCAGAGCCGATTCACCGCCACCGGGATTCACTGCAAAACCGCTGAGCCCGTCTGATTTCGACTCATACACAACGGGATCAAATCGAAAATCTCCATTGTGAACAGGGTTCAGATCTTGCGAGCTGCCCTCTGCATTTATATGAACCAGCCTTGCTCCAGAAGTGTTAACCATGCTGCCATTATCCGCGACATCAAAATGGCGGATTCCAAACTCCTCCTCGCTCGTTAGCTGTTCGCCAAGAGTGCCCATGCCGCTATCATCGATCGACATTTCGTGAATGTTATACCGCCCGCTCCGTGCACTGATAAAACGAAGCGTGTTGTTATCCACCCAGCGAGGCATATAATCATTTCCATTAAACGTAGTGAGCTGTATATACTCATTGGTTTCGGTGTTCATTAACCAGATATCCAGGTTTGCAGAGCCGCGGTATGCTTCCCGCTCAATTCGGCATGAGCCTCGCACCATGGCAATCCACTGTCCGTTGGGGGATTGCGTTGCAAATTCGGCAAAAGCATCCGATGCTCTCACAGGAGTTCCACCACTTGCCGGCACCATATGAACTTCTGCGTCCCACTCAACGGCGTTAAAATCTCTCTCTGATGTAAAGAGCAGATTGTTTCCCGACCAATCCGTCAGTACGTCGCCACTACTCCGGTAGGTTACCTGGGTTACCGATCCATTTGGCAGATCCATGGTAAAAATGTCGCTGTTACCAAAACGACCGCTCGTAAAAGCGATGGCAGATCCATCATCATTAAAAAATGGGCCTCTGTCATATGCCTCGTGAATGGTAAGTCGGTTGGGAACCGTGCTGTTGATGTCCATATGCCAGATATCTCCCTGCCATGAGTAGGCAATGGATGAACCATCAGGTGAAATAGCCGGGTGGCGAATAATTTCCTGTGCAGACAAAGGGGCAGCCAGGCCCGTAAATAGCAATAGTAAAGTAATAATCAAATACCGATGAATATTCATAAAAGTATATTTTTTATTTAAAAGGTTTCTTAAAATAATATTCTGAATTGTAAAACTCTTATATGATTTACAGACGCGCACACAGCAAAACCAGATGAAATTATTATTGGTTCAAAAATCCTTGAAATGATCAAGAAGAAACTGGAATGAGACAGATATTTTGATTGATTCACTGACTGATTGAATCGTTAGTCAGAGAGAAGCGTGAGTGTGAAGGCACAAGCGATCAACTTCGGCAAGGCTCAGTTGCCAGGTAGTGCTTTTGGGCGGATTTTTGGTTACTCAGTATACATTTCACTTCAGCTTACAGAGGATCTCCCTGAGCGAATCTCTCTGCGTTTCTCAGCGTCTACCGCGGTTCACTTTTCACCATCACGCGTGGGGAGCGCGGAAGATTATAACTAACAAGGGTCAAACTTTAGGCAACATGGATAGGCACAAATACATAATTGCGTTAGTACCGGGGTGTCCAGAAAACTGGGCATACGCTTTTTTCATTACTTTGCTTCGAACAATTGAATGTGTGCTATGAAACACACCTCTGACTACTTCTCCCGACAGCAGTCGGGATCCGCCGTCTGTCTCTTCTCCAAAGGAGAGATTTATAGCACAAGTTAATACTTGCGCCAGTACGTGCCAGATATAGATCTCGCCCGCATTCCGCACTCCCCACCTCACACCTCACGTCTCACATCTCACATCTCAAATCCCACATCTGATCTCCGCCAGCACTTTCCAAGCCAGAATACCCGAAGCAAGCATAAACGTTGGGATGATTACAATGACTGGAAAAATATTCTGCCCCAGCATTCCCATGGCGATAATTTTTGACGTGAGCGCCATCATCATCAGGGTTAGAAATACCAGGTATACAGGTGCCAGCAGATATCCCATAGGATGCCGCTTTAAAAATAGCACGGCCGACACAAAACAGATCGGCAGCAGCAAAGCCATATCAAGTCCCTGAACAATCAGCGTAGTGTAGTGTTCAACCTGAAGAGGAATCACTGATCCATCCAGCAGCGGCGGAACCACCACGCCCAGCCATAAAAACATAATACTCACGGTATTAAAGATCAGAAATCCACCGGCTAATTTTACAGGAACTTCAGCAGAAAAGCGGTTTGGAAGGACAGCTGTTTTAAACGACATCAAACTAAGGGAGAATGCAAAAAAAGAAATGCCCAGCAGCACAACGTAGGTCAGAAACAGTACGTTATACATCGCCATCACCAGGTAAAAAAGATAGGTGACCAGAAAGTAGCCCAATATTCCGGTCAGCAGGTATCTCGCCCTCAGCGATCCACGGTTTGCAAAGACAAACGCAATCAAAAGTGCAGGAATGGCCACAAAAAGCGTGATCACATCCTGCGCAATGCCCTGCGGAGCCACATCAGCCGACATGTGCCGATAAGCCCCTTCACCATATATCATTACCGTTTCACCCCGAATCGTCTCATATTCATAGGGGCCCGGACCGCCCGATGAGAAGATCCCTATTGCTGCAGATATACCCGCAAGGACCGTAATAACTCCAATAAGTGCCGCAATTTTTTTCGAGTGTTTCATAGGAGTATAATCATTTAGTGTCCATTTAATCTCTGCCTGATCAAGTCTTCAAGGTAAACGCCCCCATCCATTGCCCGATTTCTCCAGTCCGGACTCATTTGATCCAATAGCATTGCCTGCATCATTCCACCATAGTAAAAACGGCTCTCTCCATCTCTCGCGGATGCTCTTGAAACTTCAGATATTTGATTCGCCAGGTAGCTCTCCTTGTTTTCATACATCTCAAAATCCGACGCCTCTGAGGCTCCCTCAACCGGGGAATAGGAAGTTGAGTTTGCAGCCACAACACCAATTTTTAGCTCTGTATATTTGGCCAAACCCTCCAGCCATTCCCGCTTCATTTCGTACTCGATGAAGCGCTCTTCCAGGTCTGACTGCTGCCGCCTCGCCTCCCTGGCCTGAATGAAGGCTTCCGCCATCTCCAACCGCACTTCCGGAGTATCAGCCTCATATGCTCTAATCAGATAGTCCGTCTCTGTCTTCCAACCGCTTCTGTTTTCGGGTCTTCCCCAGGGGTATTCGCCCGACATCCAGGATACGCTTTCGGTTTCGACAAATTTTTCAAATGCATTTGTGGCCTGCCAGGCGTGAAATCCCTCGTGAACAAGACCCGATACGTAGTTTTCAGCATCACCCATCACCAAATTCCAAAACAATCTGTATGGAAAAACAAGATTTATAAATGGTGGTAGCTCATTTTTAAACCCGTTGTAGAACGACACCTCCGCATACTCCCTCGTCTGCAGGGTGCTCACCCATTCATCCCCCACTTTCACCGTAAAGTTTTCCGGTGTGACGTCGGGATCGGGCAGCAGCTGACGATAGTATGGCTGACCCATAAAGAGATCCCCGTCAACGATTTCCCAGTGGGTTCCACGATGCTCTTGGGATGGCATCTTCGTCCAGCCCGTCTCGGGATCCTGCAGCCCGGTTAAAAATGCATACTCTTCATTGTAAACAATAGCGGGAACAGGTGTGGTATAGCCGGGCCATAGTTCATCCATCACCTCACTCTGCAAATTGATGTACTCGGCAATGTAGATTTTTTGATCTGATGTGAGCCGCTCTGTCGTCTCTGATGATTCAGGAAGCGTTGTATTATACACCCCCGATATCACCAATGCTAGAAGAACGGTCAGACCCGCCCATTTAAAAAATTTTAAAATTATTCTCGCTGCTTTCTTGATCCATTTCATAATTATTCTCCTTCAATGTTTAAAATGCCTCGCCAAATGAGAGATAAAATCCAGTTGTGTTTTCACCAACTCCGAAGTCTGCACGTAAATGGGTCGTCTCCTGTTTATTCACATTCAGCCTTACACCCATTCCCGCGCTAAACTTTACCCTGTTGGTAGTAAGCTCCTCAAAACGATTCCAAACGTCACCGGCAGCACCAAAAAGCGTAAAGCCAAACCTTCCATAAACATGCTGCCGCCACTCCATTTGTACTTGCGCAGAGTTTTGTGCTCTAAACCGCCCGGAGTAGTAGCCGCGACTGATGCTCTCCCCTCCCATGGTTGAAAGTTCCGTAAAAGCAGGGTTCCCCTCTGTAAGCCTCGCTAAGCCCTGCAGTGCAAGCACGGAGGAGCCATCTGTTCCAAGATCGATGTATTTTCTGGAATCGGCGAGCAGCGAAAAGTATTCATGATCCGTTCCGATGATGCCGGGATTGGCCATCAGCATAAGCTCTGCAAAGTGATGCTCTGTTGGCGTAATATTGCTGTTTCTGCGATCGTGACGAAGAATAAAACCCACGCCTATCGTTCGGCTGCCCCCGGCTCCCCTAAGCTGGGGAGAGTGCAGTTTTTCACCATCCAGGCTTCGAAACGTGATATCCCGAACGCTGTTCAACCGTATAACCGGTCCTGTAAAAAAGTGCGGCTTCACCTTCTTTAATACGGCCTGACCCAGGTTCAACTCTGTAAAAAGCAGCTGAACTTCATCTTCACCCGCGGTTGAGGCTCCCACTCCCCAAAAACGATCTGGGAAATAGGTGCCGTAGATCTGGGTGTTAATGACCCACTCTTCATCCGGGAGAATCAGGTCGGCAGCAAAGCTAGCCATTACCTGCTGATTTAGCGTATAAATTCCCGAAAAAAAGATGGCCGAAGAGCGAGTTTCGGGGCCAGCACCCGCAATTTTGAACCGCGGCATCACCAGTCCTCCCAGCATCAGTCCCGTTTCGGGCGTGGATCCAAAAACCGGCAGATATAGGATACTATTTTGGTAGGAGACGGAGTCTGGATGAACCGTTGCTGCTTCTTGAGCCCGCAAACCACTATATTCTCCCAGGAGCGCAATCATGAGCCCAATGGTGATTACTGTGACTCTCAACCCTTTCTTCAGCAAGTGTTTTTGATCTTCCATGCTGGTGCGTGAATATGAATTTTCCTCTTCAACAGTGTAAGGTATTGAATAGCAGATCATTCCTTTATAGGAAAAACCCTGATTCTTCACCAAAATCCTCTCCCTCATTCTCATTGCCGGATAAATATGCGTACCTTATCGCTAAATTTAACAAACCCAACCTATGAGAAACGACGATATCATAAAAAGCATCCGCTACATTCTGAATCTGCCGGATGCAACTATCGCAGAAATTCTAAAGCTGGCCGACTATCAGCCCAAAAGAAGTGAAATTGAGTTTATATTTGATGAGAGTTGGCCTGATGGTGAAAAGCCCGACACCACACACGAACTTACGGCTCACTTCCTCGACGGTTTGATCTATTACAAGCGCGGCAAAAGCGACAAGCATCCTCCCCGCCCCATATCCGTTCCCGTCACGAATAATCTCGTGCTCAAAAAGCTGCGAGTAGCTTTTAAACTGAGGGAAGAAGATATTCTGCGGCTGATTAAAAAAGGCGGTTTTGATATGTCATCTTCCGAAGTAAATGCTTTGTTCCGCAAACCAAAATCGCGAAACTTTAAAAAGTGCGGCGACCAGGTACTGCGCTATTTTTTGAAAGGACTTACGATGGCGCATCGGGAGTAAGTGAGGGATTGAGAAGGCAAAAGGCAAAAGGCAAAAGGCAAAAGTGAAAAGATGAACAGGCACGGGGTGTGTTACACGGCACTCTGTTCAGAACCACGAACACACCCCTCGCTGATTCCAACAAGCTTCGCTTTTAAATTGAGTATTTCCACTCTCTAGAGGGCAGGCCAACACCTCTCCTCTTGCCCCGAAGGGATCCCCATGGGAAGAGGAGACAGACTGCGGATCCCGACTGCTGTCGGGAGGAGTAGTCAGAGGTGTGTCTTAACGGCACAGCATTTGTTGATTGATTCAAAGCAATTACCAAGAACTTCAATTCATACCTTTGAATCCCTCTTTCATAAATCAACTATTTTACTCCAAACTTCTGCTTCCTCCACTCTACTGTTATCTCAATCACCCGGAGTACATTGTCTATATCGTAGTAGACATCATCATCCCAAAATCGGATTACTCTTATCCCATAACTCATCATTTGCTTCTCTTTTAATTTGTCTTTGTGCACGACCTCCCTGAAGTGATGTGTATATCCATCCAGTTCAATTCCCAGGTAGACTTCGGGACAGAAAAAGTCAAGAATATATGATCCAACAGGTTTTTGACGATGAAAATCTACACCGCATAGCTGCCGCCCCTTGAGATACTTCCACAATATAATTTCACTTTTTGTACTGTTGTTTCTCAGTTTTCTCGCCTTCTCTTTCAAATCCGGATTATATGGAAAAATATTTCTTCTCTTCATATTTATATGAACCTTGTATTCCAGATTCCTTACAACATTTATTCACATCTCCTCTCGAGAGGAGACAGACTGCGGATCCCGACTGCTGTCGGGAGAAGCAGTCAGAGGTGTGTCATACGACGCACCAGTTGCTACCAGCCTTGGAGAGCTTTTCAAAAACATCATTCAGCGCATTGAACACACCCCTCGGATGAAGGAACAACGCTGTGCGTTTTCCTTCATACCTTTTCCCCTCTCTAGAGGGGAGGTTTTGCTGTACTACCATTCACCGGTTGCTTATCTTTGAAGATCCGGTTAAATCAACATTTTATTCCTATGAACATCGCTTTCTTCAGCTCCAAAAAATACGATCGTGTGACCTTCAACGAACAGATTCAAGACACCTCACACGCCATCACCTACTTCGAGGACATTTTGAGCCCTGAAACAGTGGCCCTGGCTCGGGGATTTCAAGCCGTCTGCGTTTTCGTCAACAATCCCGTGGATCGTAATCTCATGAAGATGCTGTCCGACATTGATGTGGAGGTGATTGCGCTTCGGTCGGCCGGGTTCAACCATATTGACCTGGAAGCTGCCAAGGATTTTGGCATTCACGTTTATCGCGTGCCCGCCTACTCGCCCGAGGCCGTAGCTGAGCACACGACCGCCCTCATTCTTACCCTGAACCGAAAAACGCATAAAGCATACAACCGGGTTCGTGAAAATAACTTCTCACTTGAGGGTCTGGCCGGCTTTAACCTATATCAAAAAACCGTTGGGGTAATTGGCACGGGGACAATTGGAGCTGCTTTCTGCAGAATTATGCAGGGATTTGGATGCAATGTGATCGCATTTGATCCCTATCCAAATGAGACCGTGAAAGAGATGGGCGTAGATTATGTGGAGAAAGAAGATCTGTTTCGGCGTTCAGACATCATATCGCTTCATTGTCCGCTGATGCCGCAAACCAAATACACCATCAACCACGAAGCCATTGCGATGATGAAGAACGGTGTGATGATCATTAATACCAGCCGAGGGGCGCTCGTCGAAACATCCGCCGCCATTAAAGGACTTAAAAACGGCAAAATCGGGTATATGGGAATTGATGTGTATGAACAGGAGGAAAACCTGTTCTTTAAGGATCTTTCCGAAATTGTGATCCAGGATGATGAGATCGCAAGGCTGATGAGCTTTCCCAACGTGCTGATAACCGGACACCAGGCATTCCTGACCGGCGAGGCGCTGCATAAAATCACCGAAACAACGCTCCAAAACCTCACGCTGCACGAAAATGGTGAAGAGGTTCCGAACCAGGTCAGTGTTTAGTGGAGTGAGGAGGGAGAAGTGAAAAGGCAAAATGCAAAAGTGAAAATATGAAAATGTGCAGGGTGTGTTGCCCGGCACTCCGCTCAATATCCCAAACACACCCCTCGGCGGAATGAATAACGCTTCGCGCTTTCCTACAAGCCTTTTCCCCTCCCGAGAGGGGACTTTCTTGCCTTGATTACCGTTTGAACCAGCCATTTGTCTTATAAAACTCTAACCACACTCAATGCAGAAAGTGGTTATTTTTCACATATCAACAATTACATTGATTTGTGATTAGGGGTGCCCCCCGGTTCAGACTGTAACAGGTATAGAATCATCAACTGCAATGTATAGATTTATCATCGCGTGAATGATGTTTGGAAAAAAAGTGTACCTGTAACATCGTATCCATCAGATTTGAAAAAATTGACCCTCTACATCGTTGAAGACGACCCCATACAGCGCTTTATGCTGGAGCACATGGCAAATAACCTGGGACTGAACGTAATCGGCACCGCAGACAACGGGACAGACGCCATTAATGAAATCCTGGCCTACGAACCCGATCTTATTCTGATGGATATTCAGCTAAGGAGCGATACCTCCGGGATTGACGTTGCCAAAGCGATACTGAACAGCTGCCGTCCGGGCATTATCTTTATCACCGCCAACAGCGACATGAGAGAGGACACACGGCTCAGCGAACTACCCTCCCACCATTTCCTTGCCAAGCCTGTTTCCTATTACGAACTGGAACATACCATTGCCGGAATGCAGCTCACACAGGGGTGAAAGGGCAAACGGCAAAAGGCAAAAGTGAGAAGGGAGACGGTGAGAAGCTAACAATATATCATGGCGACGACTAAAAAAGATCAACGGGGAATTTACATTCAGAATCCAACTCTCAAATAGTGTGCTCTTCCTTAGACCATAAACTATTTACCTTAAACTATGCCAGACACAGTTTTCCTATAGATCTTTCTTCGTTTGGTGAGATGATTATTCAGTCAGACGGGCTTTTGTTTTGAATAACATTTACTAATATACCGCGGGTGACCCCTCAATCCCAAATCGTTTTTGTTTTGTATAACTAATATTAGGTAATATATGGTAAACACTCTCCTTTAGCCAACTTATAGCAGTAAAAAGCGGACCAACAGTGTTTCGATACTGGTGCTTCCTTGCTGTAGAATGCTACTATCCTATCATAAATTTTGCAGGTGGTTCAGTGTTGGGTAGAGTGGAACGATAAACGTGAGACGGTGGACCTTGCACCCTGAACCTATTTCTGAATAATTCCCCGCCATTGTGTAGATTATCCAGTGCTGCAGCGGTCCTGTAACTGTAAATGTAACTTCCTGTGAGAACCTAATCCCCACGAGTCATTCAATTTTGACCGATCAACTTATTCTTGGAGCTATCTTATTAGTGATGCTGGTCTTTTTTGTGATCGGCAAGCCCCGCTACGATATTGTGGCCATTTTCGGCCTCATTGCCGCCACACTATTTGGACTGGTTCCGGGTGAGGAGGCGTTTCGTGGATTCGCGCACCCCGCCGTCATCACCATCGCCGCCGTGCTCATTTTAAGCCGGGGACTGATCAACGAAGGTGTAGTCGATGTTATCTCGAACCGACTTGAATACCTGGGCAGTAACCTCACGCTGCAAACGGCGGCCATTACCACGCTGGTTGCTGTCTGTTCAGCATTTATGAACAACGTGGGTGCCCTCGCACTCTTTATGCCGGTAGCCATTCAGCTTGCCCGCAAGTACGACCGCCCTCCCTCACTGCTGCTTATGCCGCTCGCTTTTGGCTCGCTGCTGGGCGGACTCATCACCCTTATCGGTACACCGCCCAATATCATTGTTGCCGGTTTCAGGGAAAGTGCTGCCTCGCCTCCATTTGGGATGCTCGATTTTGTGTGGGTGGGAATTCCGGTGGCAATCGGGGGCATCCTGTTTATCACATTTTTCAGCCGGTTTTTGGTGCCGGTTCGAAAAGGACAAACCACGCGCGAGGATGTCTTTCGCATCCAGGAGTACACAACCGAAGTGAGGGTGCCGGCCGGAAACGGGCTTGTCGGACTCACCCTGGAGGAGTTCCAGGATCAAAAAGAGAGAGATGTGGTTATTGCGGGGATCATACGTAATAAAAACCGCATTCTTTCTCCCGCCCGATCTGAAATTATAGAAGCCGGCGATACGCTGATTCTGGAAGCCGGAACCATAGAGCTGGAAAAATTTCTTTATCAGAACGGTCTGCAGCTAAAAGGGACCAAAAAGCTGGGAGAGGATCAAATTGATTCTGATGACGTTCGCATGGTGGAAGCTGCGATTATGCCCGATTCCCTACTGACTTCGAAAACGGTGCGGGAAACAGATCTGCGCTGGCGATATGGGGTGAACCTTCTGGCGGTTGCCCGTAAAGGGAAACGTATTACCAAGCGACTCTCAAACATCCGGTTTGAAGCCGGTGATGTGCTTCTGCTCCAGATCCAAAAGGGAAATCTGCACGATACTTTTCAGCTACTGAACCTGGTGATGCTGAATGACCGGGAGATATTTTTCAATAAAAAACGAAATTTGGTGGGGGCGCTGGCCATTTTTGCCGCAGCGATTATTCTCTCTACTCTGAACCTGATGCGGATTGAAATGGCCCTGGCCGGTGCCGCTGCAACGTTTGCCCTTTTCCGGTTTGTGAAACTTCGCGAACTGTATCAGTCCATCGACTGGCCCATCGTGGTCTTTTTAGGCGCGATTATTCCAGTTGCCGAAGCGCTCCAGCCCACCGGAACGGCAGACCTGATCTCATCCGCTTTACTAAAATACAGCGGCCAGATGACGCCCGCCATGATTGTGGGGGCCGTGCTGCTCACAACCATGATGCTGGCAAACCTGGTGAACAAGGTGTCTGCCGTGCTGATGGCGCCGATAGCGATAACTATGGCTGAGCATCTGGGCGTGTCGGCCGACCCGCTGCTGATGGCGGTGGCTATCGGGGCAACGTGCGCATTCCTGACTCCGCTCGGCCACCAGTGCAACATATTGGTAATGGGCCCCGGCGGGTACGATTTTACCGATTACTGGAAACTCGGCCTCCCCCTCTCCATCACCGTAGCCCTGATCGCCGTTCCGGCCATTTTATGGGCATGGCCGTTTTGATTGAATCTGTCGAAGGCGGAAAAAATAAGGGAAAAGCAGACGGGAGACGGGAGACGGGAGACGGGAGACGGGAGACGGGAGACGGGAGACGGGAAAGCTCAAATTCTAAATATCAAATTCCAAACGCTCAACCATAGTCCTTAGACCATAGACTATAAACCTGGAACCCCTAAGACATAGCTTTTCCGGGAATTATCTTTGCTTGGAATGATCGTTATTCACTTAGACGGGCTTTTGTTTTGAATAACTTCTTTAATATACCGCGGGTGGCCCCTCAATCCCAAATCGATTTTGTTTTGTATAAGTAATGTTTAGTGATGTTTGAATAACGATGCCCTATCAACAACTATCAATTGGTTTTACAATTTTAATAGTGTTGCTTAAAAGATGGGGCTAAGCTACCAGAGGGCGAGCAGATCTCAGAAATTGCGCGAATAGCTGTTTACTGGGCTATCATCTAAATGATAATGGTATGGTAGGCAGACGGCAGACGGAAAACTAAAAACTCGGTACTTAAAACTCAGAACCACACCCTTCGAATATGCAAATTCTATATTCATCTGTCCATTCTACCTTCTATATTCAAATATGATAATTATACGCTGTACAAAAAAGCTGCTGAAACGAATGAGGGGACCGGATACCTTGCCAGCCTCTGAAAATAAGCCCACACCAAACGGCCGGTTGGGAGAGTGGTACGCCAACGTGAAATCCCTGCCGTTCCGGGGAAAATCGGTGGTGATCTTTTTTAATGTCAACAGCTATATCACGGTTTTGGTGCCGGGTTTCGGAACCAGGAAGGTACTGCCTGAATTTGTTGAGCGTACCGGGCGCCTTCTGCAAAGACTCAACGTTCCGCAACATCTCATTGACCAGGAACTGGAAGCGATGCAGGATATTCGACTTTTAAAAACAGATAGCCGAAGCATTCTTGGCAGCATGAATGATATTGCTCATCATCTTGACGCGTATATTTACTACGATAGAATTGCATCCGCAGATCAGATAGAATGGGACCGACAGGAGAGAATTCTTACCGAGAGTATTTACGGAGCCATCAATAAACGGATGTCTGAAGGAGTGAACTATCCAAAAGATCTGGTAAAAAGGATATTTGAAATGTAGGCGTGGGAGACGGCAGACGTAAAACTAAAAACTCAGAACTAAAAACTCTCCATAGCACAGCTATCCCAATGATTTTCTTAGTTTGAATGGGATCGTTATTTAGAAGACGGGCTTTTGTTTTGAATAACTTTTATCAATATACTACGGGTGGCTCCTCAATCCCAAATCGATTTTGATTTGTATAAGTAATGTTTGATGATGTTTGATTTACAGTAATCTATAGTCAGTTTATGATAGTCAGAGACAGTTCAATAATGCAGCAGTTCTGGAGTCATTTTGCTGATGGATGATTCCCTCCTATTGTATGTTGTGCGAGAGGATGTGGTTTTATAGAAAAATCGATTTGGGTAATGCAGATGATAGAGCTAAACTTTTGTTTTGATTTCTCCGCACATCTGATTTATTTGCTTTGAGATAAATTCATCAAAAATCATGTGGATGGAGTACGAGGTACTTAAAAATATCAACCAAATCATTGAGCGCGATAGCAAAGACACAACCTATAAATTTGCTCTTCTACGGGCTACGGTTGAGGTTATTCAGGAGAAATCCCCTCACATCGTATGCAATGAAGCTCGTGTTACGATTCCAGTGGGCTTACTGGTTTTAAAATGGTTGGAGTATTACTACCCAATTATAGAAGCAAGATTACCACAAAAAAGTGGGGATAATCTTAAAACCAATACGCTAACCTTTAGATCCCAATTTGAAGAGTTAACCGATTACTACCAAAACAATGGAGGGTATGACGTCTTTTACAAGGATTTCATCAAATGTAGCTACCCTGATAAATTGAATGAAATTGTTTATTACCTCTGTAAAACAATTCGAGATACTATTACCAAACAACCCATGCGATACATTGGAAGATCTATATCAGAAGATTATTACTCTATTTATAAAAAGGTGAATGAAGGCCCAAGACTCAGCAAACCCGATAAACTTGATGTTGAGTTTATGATCGATCGATTTGGTCGGTTTTCAATTCCTTTAGATTATTTTTCAGTGTTTGAATATTTGGGAAGTTTCATTACCGGAACACACTCGATATTAATTAATTGGGCAAAGTTCACTGTTGAAAAAGGTGGCCGTACATTATCAATGAGAAATGTATTACCAAAAATTCTTCAATCACCTCTTAATGAAAGGGATGTTAGTATCTCATCTAGAATTTTCGACAACTATACTAAAGAAGTTGGATCACTTTACTGTGTTTGGAGTGGAAACAAAATTCAATCGGATCGAAATGTAGATCATGTTTTACCATTTTCAGTATGGAGAAATAACAACCTCTGGAACCTATTGCCCTCGAAACAAAAAGTGAATAGTAATAAAAATGATCGGATCCCAAGTCTTAATCTCCTCAACAAAAGTAGAGATCGAATCATTGAATATTGGCAATATATTTATAGTCAGGAACCTGAAATATTTACAAGAGAACTAAAAGTCAGTTTAGTAAATAAAGATCTTTTAAATGAAAATAATTGGGAAACCACAGCTTTTAATGCACTAGAAGACAAAAGTCGATATTTAATTGAAACACGCGGTTTTGAAGCATTCAATTTATAATGAAAGGAAACCCAAATTCACATCTTACTGCCAAGGAAAGGGATAAAGTCTCCTACCCCACGCGAAAACTCTACAACATGGGAGTGATTAAAGGAGACGTTTTGGATTTCGGTTCAGGCTGTGGGAAAGATGTAGAATTCCTGAATGACAAAGGACTCAACTGCACCGCTTATGATCCGCATCATGCACCCGAATACCCTGACAAGAAATTTGATACCATAATCTGCCAGTATGTGCTGAATGTATTGCTTCCCGAAGAACAAGCCGAAGTGCTGATGTCAGTGAGTGAATTACTGAAGCCGGCCGGAAAAGCTTTCATTACTGTTCGCCGCGATTTGAAAAGAGAGGGGTACAGAACCCATTATGTTCATAAAGTTCCTACTTACCAGTGCAACGTAAAACTGCCCTACAAATCCTTTTTTAAGAACGATTTTTGTGAGATTTACGAATACCAACATTTCACTCAGGTTGATAATGGTAAAAAAGGCATTTTTGAAAACCCTACTCCTGATACTGAGTTGATTTCAGAACTGGCCACGGTGTATAGCATCTACGATAAATATCCGGTGAGTAAAGGGCATGCATTAGTGATCCCCAAAAAGAAATCAGCCAATTACTTTGAAATGACTGATAAAGAAAAAACCGCTTGCCAAATTATGGTGGAAAGAGTCAAAAACATACTAAGCAAAAAATATAAACCCGACGGTTTCAACATTGGCTTCAATATGAATAAGGCTGCAGGACAAACTGTCTTTCATACGCATATTCACGTCATTCCCCGATATGAAGGAGATGTTGAGAATCCTCGTGGTGGAATTAGAAATGTGATTCCGGGGATGGGGGATTATTGAAATAGCTTGAAATTAATTCTTTCATTAGTTATAACATGTGTTATTTTCTGATATAACGAGCAAGTCAAGTCAATTTACAGACCAGTGGGAAAAGAAAATCAACAACTTATCGCGGTAGACTTCTTTTGCGGAGCGGGTGGAGTAACCTGCGGTTTTCGGCAAGCGGATATTAAAGTACTTGGCGGCATTGATATTGACGATGTTTTCGAAGAAACGTATGAAAAAAATAACCCTGGCTCCAAGTTTATTCATAAAGATATCTCTGAGCTTAGTTTTGAAGATTTAGAAAAGAACCTTGGCATAAGAAAAAGTCATGATCATCTGATTTTTATCGGATGCAGTCCTTGTCAGTATTATACCAACCTCAAAACCGATAAAACAAAATCCAAAGACTCCCGACTTCTTTTGGAAGACTTCCAAAAGTTTGTGGACTACTTTAATCCCGGATATATTTTTATTGAGAACGTTCCGGGATTTGACAGAAGTAAAGAGAGTCCCATTGGCAAGTTCAAGCAGTTTCTTTCACGAAATGGATATGTATTTGATGACCGAGTGGTAAATGCGAAGCATTTCGGGGTACCACAAAATCGTCGCAGATATGTTCTCATTGCTACCAGAGTACAGGATGAAATTTCCATACCTAACGGTGACAAGGAGAATATTGAGACTGTGAAAGATGCTATTGGTAATTATGAGAAATTCATACCAGTTAAAGCCGGACATGTTGATAAATCTGATTTCATGCATACTGTTGCCGGACTAACAGAAGTAAACCTTCAGCGCATAAAAAAAGTGAGAAAAGATGGTGGAAGCCGTCTTGATTTTGCCGACGATGAAAAATTACAATTAGACTGCTATAAAGATCATACGGGACATACCGATGTATATGGACGTATGAGTTGGAATAAACCTTCCCCTGCAATTACTACAAAATTCAGATATACCTCCAGCGGTCGTTATGGGCATCCGGAACAAGATCGAGGGATTTCTATTCGGGAAGGAGCTACACTTCAATCATTTCCAAAAGGCTATGTATTTCATTCAAATAATGTTTCTGATATTGGAAAAATGATCGGTAATGCTGTACCACCGGAATTAGCTAAACGAATATCTACAGTTTTCAAATAGAAAGGAGTTTATATGGCGCGGGAAAAAGAACTTTTGATGAGTTTTGACCCTCATACAATAGAGCACTTAGGTGTGAAGATGTATTCTAACTTACCAAATGCTTTAGCAGAACTAATAGCTAATGCATACGATGCCGATGCCAAAACAGTAATTATCAACTTATATGATGACGGTAGCAAAAAATGGATTCAAGTAACAGATGATGGTGTTGGTATGTCTTTTGAAGACTTAAATGAAAAGTTTTTAAGAATTGGCAGAAAAAGGAGAGAGGAAAATGACAAATATAGCCCAAGTGGAGAAAGAAAAGTAACTGGTCGTAAAGGATTAGGGAAATTGGCCTTTTTTGGGTTAGCCGATAATATTGATATAGAAACAATAAAAGAAGGAACCGGGGAAAAAGTAAGTTTTACACTTAATTGGAATGATTTACTAAGCACAAAAGGGACAGATTATAAGCCCAATTTTGATACAGAAGAAACACACGAAGACAATCAGGGAACTGAAATAATCTTACAAGATTTGAAAAGAAAGTCCCCTTTCGATAAAGAAAGTTTAGCAGTTAGCTTATCAAGACTCTTCAATCTCTTTGACAAAGACTTTCAAGTTTTTCTTCATCATAATGATGATGAAGCTATAAAAATAGATGATAAATTAAAGTTCAATAGTATTGAACCTCAATTTGAGTGGCAATTCCCAGAATTTTTAGAAAATGTTGAAGCTGAATATGAAAAATCAGATCAAATAAAAGGCAAAATTTTATCTACTGAAAAACCACTTAAACCAGGATTAAGAGGGATCACTTTATTTGCAAATGGGCGATTGGTAAATGCTCCTGAATTTTTTGGAGTATCTGAATCAAGTCATGGTTATTCCTACTTTACGGGCTGGCTTGAAGTAGATTATGTGGATGATTGGAATAAAGATGTGATATCCACAGATAGACAATCATTAAGTTGGGACCTCCCAGAAACAGAAGAACTTAGAGTTTATTTAAAAAAAATAATGTTTGAATTAGAAAGAAGATGGAGGGATAAAAGAAAAGAAGTAAGAAGAGAGACTGTGCAAAAAAAATCTAAAGTAAATATTGAAGAGTGGTTTGATAAACTTCCAACTGATGTTAGAAATAAAATTGAGCCAATAATTTTAAAATTAGAAGACTCGGAGCTACAAGATTCAGATCAAGCAGATGTAGTGGAAAGTTTACATAATTTAGCGCCTGAATATCCATACTATCATTGGAGACATTTGAATGTCAAAGTAAAGGAAGCATCAGAGGATGGTTATAAAAATGCTAATTATTACTTAGCATTTATCGAAGCTATGAAAAAATATATAAATGCGGTAAGAGACAAGTCTAAGAGTACTAATTCGAGTGATGCTAGTATGATGGGAGAAGTATTTGGAAGTTTAAATAAAGGCTTAATTACTTCAAATAAATATGAAAGAACTGATGGATCCGATTTTAACCGGTTAACACTTGAAAATATTGAAGCTGGTCAGAAATTTATGTCAATGGGTGTCGTCACTGGAGGCCGAAATCCAGTTTCTCATGAAGAAATCGTCGAACTACGTGATTCTGGATTATTTACTGAGCTAGATTGTTTAGATGCATTAAGTCTTTTATCACATCTTTTTAGAAGGCTTGATGATGCTGAATATAGTGGTGATAATTGAAACTTAGTTTACTATAAATGTTAAAAAAATTAGAGTCACTAGTTAATGATCTTAAACAGATTAAGAAGTCTAATGCTCTAAAAAAATACATCGAATTCATTCAATTCCCTTTCTATCGTAATCTGGAACCCAACAGTCGAATTAATTTTGATTTTCCCTTAACTATATTTGTGGGTCCTAACGGTTCTGGAAAAAGCTCGACACTTCATTCCCTATATGGGGTTCCTGAAGGGAAAACTCCGTACGATTTTTGGTTTGATACTGCTGTAGATCCGATTAGATATTATAATGACGAAAAGAAACGCCATAGTTTTTTCTACTCTTATCAAGATGATAATGGCAATGAACTGGAAGTAGTTAAGGCCAGAATTAAGCGAAAAGGTGATCCAAACTATTGGGAAACCAGTCGGCCTTTGAAATGGGCGGGAATGAAACAGATACCAAGCAAAACCAATCGAGAAAGAAATCCACCAATAAAGAAAAATGTGGTATATCTTGACTTCAGATCCGAATTAAGTGCTTTTGACAAGTACTTTTATTTTAGAGAACCAGCCAGTTTAAAGTCTAAAAACAAGCAAGAATACCTTCGGCGAAAGTCAAAAAATTTACAAAAAGTTTTAGTGGGTTCTGTAAAAATTGTTCCTGGCCCTTATCATGTCAATCAAAATAAACAGCTTGAACGATTAACAACAGATGAATTAGAGATAATTTCTTTCATTCTTGGAAGGAAGTACGAAGAAGGTAAAATAGTTGAACATAAATTTTTTACCGATTGGGGTTATTCTGTAAAGTTTAAGACTGATCAAGCTTCGTATTCTGAGGCTTTTGCTGAGAGTGGAGAAGTAGCTGTTGTCAGATTGGTTCGCGAAATTCATAAAGCTCCAAGATATTCATTAATTCTTTTGGATGAACCTGAAGTTTCATTGCATCCGGGAGCACAGCATCGACTGAAGCTATATTTACTTGAGCAGATAAAAAGAGAGAAACATCAAATCATTCTTTCCACTCATTCCCCAACTTTAATTGAAGAACTACCCTCATCTGCAATAAAGGTGTTTTACCAAAACCCTTCTACTGGCAGATTTAAAATTGACGAGAGTCGGACTTATAAGGAAGCCTTTTATCATATAGAACTTCCAAACCCTGACAAAAATGAAATAATAGTAGAAGATGTTCTATCAAAAAAGATTATAGAAGCAGTGATTAATAGTTTTGGTAAAGGGATGGCTTCAAGTTTTGAAGTTAAATTTTTTCCAGGGGGAAGCACTGTATTAAAAACTGATTTCATAAAAGTATATAGCCAAGACCCGAATATTTCATACTCTATTGTGTTTGATGGCGATGAAAAGAGAACAAAGGATCATATTAACCCAGATTCTTTACCTACTGATCAGAGAACTTCGGAAAAGTTAGAAGAGTGTATTAAAGCACAAACTGGTGTCAATATTTACTTTCACCCTGACGGAAATCTAGATCAAGCCAATGATCAAGGCAAAATTGATTTAATGCTTGATTATTTAAAATACTTTGAAAGGTTTGTTTATTATTTGCCTGGGGGCCAACCAGAACAAATAATTTGGAACTCAACTTATGCAGAAAATATCTTAGGCGAGAGAGATGATAAAAACGAAATAGTTAAGGAAATAGAGGCTGAAGAAAACTATAAATCAAAGTTTTATTTATTAAAAAATGCTTTATTTGATAAAGAGGAGAAGATCGACAATTTATACTCAATGTTCATAAAACAGTGGGTGAATAAAGAAGGTTTAGGGTATCATGAGGTTAAAGATATAATAAATAGTATTAGACAAAATTGATGACGGATATTTATAGCAAAAATAAACGCTCACAAATCAAGTCCAACATTTTCGGCAAGGAAACCAAACCGGAAATCATCGTGTGCAAATTCCTCTTCTCCAAAGGCTTTCGCTATCTCAAAAATGACAAACGTTATCCCGGAAAACCAGATATTGTTCTTCCCAAATATAAAACTGTTGTTTTCGTACATGGTTGTTTCTGGCATGGGCATGATTGTAAAAAAGGAGGTTTGCCGAATACCAGAAAAGAGTTTTGGGAAACCAAAATCAACGGCACTTAGAAAAGAGATATCAGGAATAGAAAAGCGCTCGAAAAAAAAGGATGGAAGGTTCACACGGTCTGGGAATGTGAACTTAAACCAAAACTAAGAGAGAAAAGGAAGCTTAAAGTTCAAAAAACACCAACTCCCGGTGATATTCCAAATATCTCTGGTGGTTGCTTTCAAAATTTATTTTCATGCTATCCATAATACCCAGCAGTGCGGGTTTTTCGAGGACTTCCGAAATCAAAATTTTCCCGTTCGCATCAAATGAAATAAATCCGTTATCAAATGCTTTATCAAGATTCGGGGTAAGTAACAAACCATTAAATGTATCGAGCCTTTCTTGGTTATCGGAAACTCTCCAAGGCTTAATATGGGAGGCAATTAACATGGACGGAATTTTATATCGAGTTACGGCACATCCCTTCCAGTAGGATAACAAGCTGTCTCTGAATTCTCCTTGTCCAACCCGAGTTTTTATAAGCGAAACTTTATCTGTTTCAGGATAGGAATCATCTGTTATAATCTCTTCAATATCCTCCTCTAATTCATCGGATGCTTCTTTTAAGTACTCATGATATTTATTAAGAGCACTACTGTACATGTTATTTCCTTTATCATTTCGCTTCTGAAAAATAGGAAGCTGTTTAATTTTTCCGGCAATAGTTTCGAACTCCCGTGGATCAGATATTTCTATCAATGAAGATTCAATCAACCCGGCATCTTTAGCCCACTCGGAAACAGACCCGAATACGGCACTGGAATATTTTTTAGCTGAAGATTCGGAAAGGCCTGTGATGTTAATCCATCGTTTAAAAGTCACACTAACAAATTTAATTCAACTTTTTTTATGTACAATTTTACTGCAACCGAATCAAAATTTTCTATTCACTTATATTAGTCTTGTTTCCCCTCAAAATACAATTTAATATAAAGCAAGATTGGGTCATTTTTGACCTAAGTTTGACAAATTATTAATTGGCATTACATGGCTTTTAATGTGTCAGGATTGCAGTAAAATGAAAGTTTTTTAATTCAAATAGCCCAAACTGATATCCTGGGTTGTCATGATTATTCGGGAGCTCAAGGTTTAAAGGCTAAGCCCAACCAACGATCCTTTATCCTACCCCTATAAACTCTTTCAAATCAGACGTCAGAATCTGTTCAATCTCCCTGAAATTGGATCTGTTTGTTTCGCAAAAGAGAAAACCGAACGTATGAACATCCGCAACGTTCATTTTTCTCAGTTCAAGCGGATGTTCGAATTGCTGTAACAGCTTATCGTAGTCAAAGGATGTTATTTCGTCCGGCTCAACCCCGGTTGTATTGTCTAAAACAATGATGCTGTACAGTTTGTCTTCCCTGCCGCTCAGCACGGTTTTCCAGTCCGGCTTTTGCTGGTTGAAGTAATACTCAACGGGATTAAACCCATACGAAAACCAGGTGGAGTCTGCGGTGGTGCACCAGCCGCCGAATCGCATGGGATTGATTTCTATGGGAAAGAGTTTTCCCTCTTTTGTCACCCGTACTTCAACGTGAAGAGGGAAGTTTTTCAGACCGGCGGAGGTGCCAACCATGCCAAGGAACTCCGTGAACGGCCGTAATCTTTCATGGATGATATCGGCCGAAAAGAGGTACACTCTGTCACTCACATCCTCCTCACTTGAAAAGAGATGTTTGAAAATATTCAGTATCACGGGTTCGCCGTCGCTGCCGAAATACGCATCAAATGCATATTCATCCCCTTCAACGTACTGTTCCACAATAAAGGAGCCGGCATTCAGCACAGAAGCGGGATAGATTCTGCAACCTTTTTCCACTTCACTCTCAACCTTGCCTGCTGTTTCATTCCACTCTTCAACCGAATGGATCTTATGAACACCCACGCTGAAGAACCCGACTTTTGGTTTTAATATCACAGGAAACGGATAGCCGGATGCATCCACGTTCAGAAGCTCATCTGTTTTAATTTCTTCAAAAAAATAGTTCGGATAGTGTTCTTTCAATAAGCGGCGGAAGCGGACTTTGTCTTTAAAGAGATCAATGAGATCGGGAAGTCTTGTCTCCTGCAGATTTTTTTCGATCCAGTCGATGGAGTTTTCCGAATTTGTGTACACCCTGGGAACCCTGTTCCCGTTAAAAAGGGACTTTGCCTCTTCGCTACTCATGAGCTTTAGCCTGCTGTCGAGGTTTAATTCCTCTCTCGATGAACCGGCGAACGCCGGATAGCCGTTTTCCAGGATCGTTTGTTGAAGGAATTCGGAAACGTAGGGTTTGTCGAGCAGGATCATGAAAGCCAATTTGAAATTGTGTCGGGGTGTCTGTTTGCAACAGATTAAATTATGAAATCATTATCACTTTATGTGAATTGGTTTGAAGGTTCAGGGTTTGGGATTTCAGGCTCAGACCTTTGAGTTTTGGAATTCTAGGGTAGATTTTAACTCACATGGCGGGCCCCTCCGCGTTAATTAGCGTTCCCAGCGGTTAATCTTTCACCGCTAAGGGCGCGGATAGTTCGGTGGGTCATAATGCACGACGTTCAACTGAAAGGTGCCAGGGATAGGCACAAGTGGATACTTGCGCCAGAGAGGGATTCCCCTCTGGCCCGAAGGGATCCCTATGGGGAGAGTGGAAAAGGATGAAGGAAAACGCACAGCGTTATTCATTCAGCCGAGGGGTGTGTTCGGGATACTGAGCGACGAGCATTTTTCAACACACTTTGCCAGACAACCCGTGGCATTCCACCGGACACACCTCTGATGGTTCCGCTAAACGCTTCACCATCTGTCTCCTCTCAAGAGGAGAGGCGAGAACTTCCCCTCTCGCCCCGAAGGGATCCCTATGGGGAGAGGGGAAAAGGCTTGAAGGAAAACGCGCAGCGTGCTTCATTCAGCCAAGGGGTGTGTTCGGGGTCCTGAGCGACGAGCATTTTTCAACACACTTTTCCAGACAACCCGTGGCGTTCCACCGGACACACCTCTGATGGTTTCTCCCGACAGTAGTCGGGATACACCACCTGTTTCCTCTGTAGAGGAGAGTGTTTCTGGGCACAGGGCTCAGATGGATACTTGCGCCAGTGCGTAACAGATATTAGTCTAGCTCTCCCAAAATCCCCATTCCTCACTCCCCACTCCCCACTCCCCACTCCGCATCTCAAATCTCAAATCTCAAATCTCACAAATAAAAACCATTAACCTCTCTTAATGCTTATCATAAATATATTTAATGGTATTATTTATTGATATTAATATTACTTTATGCACCGGAAATTGCAGAGTGCGCAGTAACGATCCAACCACGCCTCTGATTTTTTAAAACCTTCTTTAATTCAACAAACATCACAGATGGATTTCTTAGCAGATTTTCTGGTGCGGTTCCTTGTGCAGTTTCAATCGCCCACACTGGGCTTTTTAATTGGCGGCATGCTGGTGGCCGCGCTTGGGAGTCGGTTAAAAATACCCAGCGCAATCTATCAGTTTATCGTTTTTATGCTGCTGATGAAGATCGGGCTGGAAGGCGGAATTGAGATCCGCGAAGCCAACCTGGTGGCCATGGCGCTGCCGGCTCTGTTTTCGGTTATCATCGGCGTGGCGATTGTCTGGCTGGGAATCATCATCTTTTCAAAACTGCCGGGCGTGAATAAGGAGGACGGCATTGCCACGGCCGGACTCTTTGGCGCCGTGAGTGCCTCCACCCTGGCCGTGGCCATCGTAATGCTGGAAGAAGAGGCGATAGTGTTTGAAGCGTGGGCTCCCGCTCTCTACCCATTTATGGATATTCCCGCGCTCATCCTCGCGATAGTGCTGGCCAACATCCATCAGGAGAAGCAGGAGAACGGCAAAAACACGAAGGTGGACGTGTGGGGAATTATCAAGGAGAGCTTGCGGGGATCGGCCCTTTCGGCTCTGCTGCTTGGCCTTGTCCTGGGACTGCTGACCAACTCCGGTCCGGTGCTCGATTCGTTTTATGAGCCGCTGTTCCGTGGATTTCTCTCTATCCTGATGCTGATTATGGGTATGGAGGCGTACGACCGCATCAAAGAGTTGCGAAGCGTGGCCCACTGGTATGCCATCTATGCGGCGTTTGCCCCGCTGATGCATGGTCTTATTGCGTTTGGGCTGGGGTATATTGCCCATCTGTTGGTTGGATTTAGTCCCGGCGGGGTGATCATTCTTGCGGTGATCGCATCGTCCAACTCCGATATTTCGGGTCCGCCAACCCTGAGGGCCGGTATTCCATCGGCCAATCCATCTTCCTATATTGGAGCGTCTACCAGCGTGGGAACGCCCGTGGCCATCGCGGTGGGAATTCCGCTCTTTATCGCTCTTGCACAAATCGTTTTTGACCTGTAATGTTAACTGCTGGACACCGAATCGGAGGAACCTTATGACCTATTTTAAAGCTAAAAAAGTTGTCATCATCGCTGAAAAAATGTTGACGGAGAAAATTTGTAAGATTATGGAGACCAGCGGAGCACGAGGCTACACGGTGGTGCCTGCGGGTGGAAAAGGCTCTCATCACCGCCACTACATTTCAGATCGTGCCTCGGTTGTGGATGATTTTTCAACCGTTCGAATAGAAGCGGTCGTGAGAGATAAAGAGATCGCCGAAACGATTGGCAACGAGGTTGTGGAGAAATGCTTTGGCAACTATTCCGGTATTGTCTACCTGGAAGATGTGGAGATCCTTCGCCCGAATAAGTTTAATGGGGAATGAAGTTTTTAATTTACGTTTGTTGATGTCCGAATCATGGGCCGACAAAATCCCCTCCTCTGGAGTGTTTTAAAGGGATACATGGAGGAGGGATACAAGGAGTGGTGGTTATTTAGATCACAAATCGGATATCACAGATCGTGAACCCGAGATCATGAAGAACTCCCCTCTTGCCCCGTAGGGATCCCTTCGGGAAGAGGGGAAAAGGCTTGAATGAAAACGCGAAGCGTGCTTCATTCGACCGAGGGGTGTGTTTGGGGTACTGAGTGATGAGCTTTTTTCAACACACTTTTCCAGACAACCCGTGGCATTCCACCGGACACACCTCTGATGGTTCCGCTAAACGCTTCACCATCTGTCTCCTCTCAAGAGGAGAGGCGAGAACTTCCCCTCTTGCCCCGTAGGGATCCCTTCGGGAAGAGGGGAAAAGGCTTGAATGAAAACGCGAAGCGTGCTTCATTCGACCGAGGGGTGTGTTTGGGGTACTGAGTGATGAGCTTTTTTCAACACACTTTTCCAGACAACCCGTGGCATTCCACCGGACACACCTCTGATGGTTCCGCTAAACGCTTCACCATCTGTCTCCTCTCAAGAGGAGAGGCGAGAACTTCCCCTCTCGCCCCGAAGGGATCCCTATGGGGAGAGGGGAAAAGGATGAAGGAAAACGCGCAGCGTGCTTCATTCAGCCAAGGGGTGTGTTCGGGATACTGAGCGACGAGCATTTTTCAACACACTTTGCCAGACAACCCGTGGCATTCCACCGGACACACCTCTGATGGTTCCGCTAAACGCTTCACCATCTGTCTCCTCTCAAGAGGAGAGGCGAGAACTTCCCCTCTTGCCCCGTAGGGATCCCTTCGGGGAGAGGGGAAAAGGCCTGAATGAAAACGCGCATCGTGCTTCATTCAGCCAAGGGGTGTGTTCGGGGTCCTGAGCGACGAGCATTTTTCAACACACTTTGCCAGTCAACCCGTGGCGTTCCACGGGACACACCTCTGATGGTTCCGCTGAACGCTTCACCATCTGTCTCCTCTCCAGAGGAGAGGGATTGGGGGCACGATTACCATCTGTAGAACTCAATTAGAATTCACGTTATTTATAAATGAAATTGTTATTCTGCGCTTTACTGAATCTGATAAAAGCCACCATCATGAAAAAACTCCTGATACTGATATTCCTTGCAACAGCTCCCTATATAATACTTGCACAACCCATTACGCTGCCATTATGGAACGGCACACCTCCTCTTCAAAATGAAATGAATCTTCAGGAAGAGAGAGTCCGGGATGGAATTCTTCGAATCAGCAACGTACAAAGTCCCTCCCTGGAGGTGTATCTGCCGGAAGCGTCTGTTGCAACGGGAAAAGCAGTGCTCATTTTCCCGGGCGGAGGCTACGCCATCCTGGCTTACGATTGGGAGGGCACTGAATTTGCAAAATGGCTGCAGAGTCACGGTATTGCGGGTATCGTGGTGAAGTACCGGCTGCCACTCTCAGAATCGCTTACCGATGCAAAAGAAGTGCCACTTCTGGATGCTCAGCGCGCCATCCGGCTCACGCGTCATCATGCTGATGAGTGGGGCCTCGATCGTGAACAAATAGGCGTTATGGGATTTTCCGCCGGCGGACATCTTGCATCTACTCTCAGCACCCAATTTGATCACCAAACCAACCGCCCGACAGACAGGATTGATTCCCTGTCTGCCCGTCCCGATTTTTCGATTTTGGCCTATCCTGTAATTTCATTCAGAGATATCTCCGCGCATTCCGGTTCACGAAGGAATTTGCTGGGTGATGACGCATCGCAGGAACTGATTGACCGGTTTTCATCGGAATTAAACGTGACGGCCGATACACCACAAACATTCCTGGTCCACGGCCAGTTTGACGACGTGGTGCCGGTTGAAAACAGCTTCCTCTATTTCGACGCCCTGCACCGCCACAATGTACCGGTCTCATTACACGTATACCCGGTCGGCGGACACGGTTTTGCATTCGGAACCGGCAGAGGGCCCGTTGAAGGCTGGACGACCATCTTGCTGGAGTGGTTGCGGGCGATGGATGAAGAGTGAAAAAAACTGAATCAGGAATGTGGAATGGGATTTGTTTTGTAGCTGTCAACACCGTTTTCCTGTACTTTGCGTCCAGAGAGAGGCACAAGCGGGGCAGTTTGGGATCGCACATCCTCTCTCAGAGTACGTCGCTGAGTTACGCAGTGCCCCCCCATTTTCCCAATTCAAAAGCATCACAGTTCCACAATTCTACATCCCCCTCTCCCTCGCATTCTATCTTCATAAAGAAAACGCTATCTTACCTGTTATTGTAAAAGAGAACAAATCATTTTAAAGCTATGAAATCTTCTCTGTTTCTATCTCTTCTGGTATTCACACTCTCTGCCTGTCAATCAGAATCCCGGTCACAGAACGAGTCAATGTCCCCTCAATCTGTCCGGTTGTTTAACGGTGAAGATCTCACCGGATGGCACATGGATATTCCGGCAAAAGATGAGAACCCGGATACATCAGACGCATTTATCGTCCGGGATGGCATGTTGGTTTCGCTCGGCGATCCGCGGGGTCACCTGATCACGGATGAGGAGTATTCAGATTACCGCCTGGAGGTGGAGTACCGCTTTCCGGGAGAGCCGGGAAACTGCGGAGTTTTGGTTCATGCTTCCACTCCGCGGGCACTATATGATATGTTTCCGCGATCTATAGAAGTTCAGATGATGCATGAAAATGCAGGTGACTTCTGGGTCATTGTTGAGGATATAACCGTTCCGGATATGATAGACCGACGCGGACCGGAAGAGGATTGGGGAATCCGTGAGGGAGAAAACCGCCGTATACTGAATCTGACGGATGGCTCTGAAAATCCGCCAGGGGAATGGAATCAAATGACCATCGAAACACTTGGCGATTCCTTAAAAGTATGGGTCAATGGCGACCTGGTTAACTCAGGATACAACGCAACGGCCCAAAGCGGGCATATTGCTCTTCAGGCCGAGGGTGCCGAAGTGGAGTTTCGATCGGTAATGCTGACGCCCATTACAGCTATACGTGAATGAATGGGTTTTACGTTCGGATGAAATCATTTGCCGTTAAAGCTGATAAATGCATTGCAGCCGGTTTACTCACCATGCACTCTTTCTCCCGATCTGGTTCAAGCGTCCGCTTGGGCCTTTGAAGCAGGTACTTACTGGCTCAGGGCTCAGGGCTCAGGGTTCAGGGTTCAAAGTTCAAGGTTCAAGGTTTGTTTCAAAATTCCTTCCTTTGGAGAGCCTGACCGTCTACGGACGGAAGGGGCAAGTAGTGGTGGTCTTTAAAATGAAAGATCGCACATCGGTGATCAAAGATCGTGTATCAAACATCCCCTGATTGACTCATCAAAGCTCATCTCCGCCCTTTTTTAACCGCAAAGTGCGCGAAGAGGCGCAAAGATAAGTGAAAAACGGTAGAACGAGCATCTTGGCGATCCTTAGCGGACTTGGCGGTTTATTCCCTCCGAATGTGATCGCATCAGGGGGAAACCGCGAAGGGCGCCACCAAGTGATCTTCCAAGGGAATCCCTTTGGTGCTAAGGGACGCAAAGGATCATAATTCACGATGCTTAATTGAAAGGCGGTAAAGGCACAAGCAGTAAACTACATCAAGACCTCGATATCCAGGGGACGCATGTACTAGCTCAGGAAACGGGAAAAGAGAAAGGCACAAGCGAGACGCTTGCGCCAGTTCATGGGTTTTACTTTTGCATTTTCCCTTTACCTTTTCACTTCTCTCCCTCACTCACTCTCTCCCCATCTCAAATCTCAAATCCCACGACTAAAGCCTCAATCCATTGCTAATTTCTCTGAGATATAGTTGTCGTAATATTTCATCTGAACCACGTCGCCGTCCTCGTTTCGGATAAATCGCATGCTTTCGCCGTCTTCACCGTTATCGCGTATGCGAACAAAGTGGTCTTTGTCAACGCGGCGATAGGTATTGAACTCACCGGGCTCGTTTGCCGGCAGGCCCATCATCATCAGTTTGTCGCCCCAGGTGCCCACATAGCTTGTGGATTTCATCACTTCTCCCTGGTAGTACCCGGCGTACTCTTTTAGTTCAGCGGCCAGTGCTTCATCTTCCTCCGCCTCAATCTCCCCTGCCTTCGACAAGATGGCGTGGATGCCGCGCGCATATTTCCCCGGATTGGGATTACTGCTGTTAATCATCACCGAGTAGGCCATTTTGGATTCCGGATTCATCATCAGCGTACTCTTGTAGCCGGGGCAATGTCCGCCGTGACCCACCCACTTTTTGCCGCCGGGGCCCTCATACACTGCAAAGCCAAGTCCCCAGCTGGTGCCGAAGTCGCTGTCCATCCAGTGAATATTGTGCATATTTTTGATGGTAGAGGGACGTAAAATCTCCTCTTCAGAGGCATCATAGAGTCTGAACTGCCACGCCGCGAACGAGGCCAGGTCTTCCACCGTGGAGCTGAATCCGGCGGCGGGAGTCACCCCGTTTGGCTCAAACATCTTCACTTTATGCTGCTCCCCGTCCATCGTTTCATAAGAGTATCCGACCGCAAGCTGACTCCCCCACAGCTCCTCAGGCATGTCGGTGCGGGTATCGTTGAGGGCCAGCGGATCTAAAATGGTTGCCTGTACATACTCATCATAGCTCTGGCCGGAGACTTCCTCCACAATAAAGCCAAGCAGAGCCATCGCCAGATTACTGTACTGAAAATAGGTGGAAGACGGATAGAGCGTCTCCTGATCGCTCAGTGCACTTAAAATTTGATCTTTGGTTGGAAATTCAAGCGTAGGGTCTGTCCAGTGTGAATAGTTGTTCTCGCGGGGAAGTCCGGATGAGTGGGTAAGCAGATTGCGCACGGTAATGGGGCCGCTGAGCTCATACTGCTGATCGAGATCATATTCAGGGAGCAGTTCCTGAATTTCATCATCCAGGCGCAGCAATCCATCTTCATATAAATTCATGATGGCAATAGATGTAAAAAGTTTGGAGATGGAGCAGACGCTGCAAATAGTGTTTGAGGCCATGGGCAGATTCTCTTCGGGGTTTGCCTCACCAAACGCACCTTTCCACACCACGTCCTGATCATCAAGGGCAATCGCGCTGATGCCGGGCAGTTCATCATACTTCTGCATGGCGTCGAGCCACACTTCCACCAGCGTAATCGCTTCTGTGTAGTCGGTTTTCTGCTCTTCGGTATCGGTTTCTGATTCCTGTGCAAGCAGCGTGGCGCTTACACAAATCATAAAAAAGATCAGTAATAGTGTTCGTCGGATGCCCATGGCGATATTTGGTTTTATTTTTTTTGATGCAGATGATAATAGAATCAAAAATCGGCTGTTTTGCAACAGGAAATGTGTGAATAATGTGCAAATCGCGAGGGTCAACACACCTCTGATGGCTCCGCTGTACGCTCCTCCGTCTGTCTCCTCTCAAGAGTAGAGGCTTTCTACCTCCCCTCTTGAGAGGGGAAAGGGTCTGAAAGAAAACGCGCAGCGTTATTCGTTCAACCGAGGGGTGTGTCACAAGCACGGGCTGCGTTTCTACCCCAATATACAAATGCGGCCATGACTAACGAACCAACACACCTCTGATGGCTCCGCTGTACGCTTCACCTTCTGACTCCTCTCAAGAGGAGAGGTCTTCACAACCCGCATCTCAAACTTTAAAAAAACCAATTATCTCCAAACGCTCACACCCTTCTGCTTGTTGATATATCGGAATCAGAAACCAAATTAAACCAAACACAACTACTTATTATGCTTGATAAATTAGGATATATCGCAGCGGGACTTGGATTTACATCAATAGCAGCCAGTGTAGCCGCATGGTACACCGAAAAGGGTCCGGACGCCGAAGAGAACGCACATGCAGAGCGATCGGGCATATTTATAGGCCTGTGGCCGCAAACTTTTTTTGCACTGGCACTCATTCTCTTTAAGCTGAAAGAGATGGGGCACGACAAAGACGTAGAGCGCCTGATGAAAAAACTGAACAACAAAATCAATGAAGTAGAAACGAAAGGAGAAGAGCTGCTCGAGAAGAAGTAGTTCATTGCCAGATCGTTTCATTTGTTTTTGAAATGATGAATCCCCTGTTGAACATTCAGCAGGGGATTTTTTTATGTGGGGTGGTTTGGTTCGAGGTATATGGTTTCTGGTTTGATGATTGTAGATTGTTGATGCCTGAATGTGGTTTCGCCAAAAATCCCCTCATTTGGAGGAGGGCTCATTTTTGGAACGCGTAAGCGAACAAAGGGGTGGTGGTCTTTAGATAATAGATCACACATCGTGAATCTAAGTTCGTATATCCTGCTATCCAAGCTAAGGTTTCACGCGGCGTTGCACAGAGTATGTCGCAGAGTTGCGCAGATTTCATTTTATAGCTGTTCTATTGCTCAATGCTCTGTTCTCCGCGTTCCTCAGCGTTCCCTGCGGTTTTTTCCACCGCTAAGGACGCGGAGAAACCCAGAGGGATTTTGTGAAAAATGCACATATAGCCAGATACGACGCTGCCGGGAGCCAGATTCGATCTTAATACCCTATGCGCCGCGCTCTCCATTCATGACCTCGTCCTCCAGACCGAAGGCCGTGCATTTCAGCCGAAGCGAAAGGATTTCAGCTCCCCTCAACAAATCTGCGGGATCAGTGGGGAGACTTACAAGGAAGGCACAAGCGGACGCTTGCGCCAGTATGGGTCTCACATCTCACTTCCCAATACTCATTACTTGCTACTTAAGACTCAATACCCGATCCCCGGAACGCTTTTCTCACAGCGATTGTATCTTTTGGAAACAAATTCAATCGACCATGGCCAATAAAAAACAGACCGGTAAACGGATGGCGCTTCTCTTTGCCGTCCTTATCATTACGCTTACAATCCTACTCATCCTTTTTGCATTCCCCGACAGCCAATCTATAGCCGATGACGGACCTGCAGAGAGCCAGGCCCAGGAGGTGTCGGTTTCGATATTTGAGCCGGGTGATATTCAGTCTGAGATAACCATCACCGGACGCGTGAAAGCACTGCAGCAGATTCAGCTCTTCAGTGAAGTACAGGGCGTGCTAACCGGCGGCGACCGTCCATTCCGTACGGGAGTTCGCTTTCGGGAGGGAGAAGTACTCATTCGTATTGATGATACCGAAGCATCCCTTGCGCTCAACGCACAGCGAAGCCGTTTTTTGACAGCGCTGAGCGGAATTCTCTCCACCCTCAAACTCGACTATCCCGATGCCTACAGCACGTGGGCCGGTTGGGCAGAGGAGTTTGATCCCACACAGCCTCTCCCCGATTTACCGGAAATAGATGATCGACAGCTCCGGCTTTTCCTTACATCCAGGGGAATTATGGAGCAGTATTATTCTATACAGAGCGCAGAATTTCGCCTCACAAAATATGAACTGCGGGCACCGTTCAGCGGTGAGCTCGAAGGTGCCGATCTCACCCCGGGGAACCTGGTGCAGCCCGGCGTAAGGCTCGGTACGTTTACCGGCGATAACATGGAGCTGGAAACCTTTATATCCCGGAAGGATCTTGATTATATAGGGCCGGGTGATTCCGTGAAGCTCTCATCTCCCGCTATCGGCGAGTCAATTGATGGGACCATCGGGAGAATTGGTTCATCCGTGGATCCCGAAACGCAGGCCTTCCCGGTGTATGTGTCAGTTTCTGATCCCGCCCTGAAACCGGGCTTGTACCTGCAAGGAACCATTGCCGGCCAGATTTTTACCGATGTTTCGGAAATACCAAGAAGCCTTCTGAGCCGCAGCAATACCGTATTAATTTCAAAAAATGGTGTGGCCACTCATAAAGAGGTAGAGCCGGTTCTGTTTCAGCGCGAAAGCGTCATCGTCTCGGGCATTTCCGCAGCGGACAGCCTCATTAACATCCGCGCCGGATTTGATGCACTTGCCGGATCCGAGGTAGTGGTAACAGATGTTTCAAACTAAATCACCCTTCCTGCCCCTATGAAACAGTTAATCAGCTACTTTATACGCTACAAAACGGTATCAGTCCTCACCATTCTATTTATTACCGTGCTGGGCGTACTGGTTTTCAGTAATTTGCGCTACTCTTTTTTCCCCGCCGAAAAAGTGCGGTTTATCGACGTGGACATCATCTATATCGGGGCGTCGCCGTCAGAGGTTGAGGATGGCGCCATCGCCAAAATTGAGGATAATCTGAAAGGGGTGCGCGGGATAGACCGGTTTACCTCCGTCTCGCAAAGTAACCGGGGCCGCATCGAAATAGAACTGCTCGAAAATGCCTCTGCCGACGACGTTCTTCTGGATGTGCAGAATGCTATAGACAGCATCACAAGTTTCCCCGATCGAATGGAGGAACCTGTGGTTACCAAACGCGATGTTCTCACCCTGGCCATGGTGCTAGCTATCAGCGGGGATGAACCGCTCACAGCAATCAAAGATGTAACACGTCGTGTGGAGGATGACTTTCTGAACTCAGGAATTTTCTCCAATATTCAGATCAGCGGGTACCCGGAAGAGGAGATCGAAATTACGATCCGGGAAAATGATCTTCGAAGATATAATCTCACGCTTGATGACGTTTCCCGGGCTGTGAGCGCCAGCAACCTGGAACTCTTTGGCGGTACCATTAAGTCCGAGCTCGAGGATATTCAGATTAAAGCCAATGCACGTGAATATTTTGCAGGCGATCTGGGCGATATCATCATTCTGGCCGGCGGTGATGGTCGTGAGGTACGCCTCGCTGATATTGCCACATTACGCAACCGATTTGCGGATCAGCCCGAAGCACGCTACCTGAATGGGAAGCGGGCCGTTTCGATGGTGATTCAAAACACTAATGAGGAGGACATCTTAAAGACCGTGGAGTTTGTCCGCAACTATGTGGAGGAGTTCAATGAAAGCCGTAAGGATCTTCAAATCACCATTATTGCCGATCAGGCTGAGGCGCTGGAGGAGCGTGTTGAGGTTCTTGCCGATAATGCCTGGCAGGGGGCTCTTCTGGTACTCATTGTGCTTGCCGTGTTTCTCAATTTTCGGCTCGCCGCCTGGGTGGCGCTCAAAATACCGATCTCTATTCTGGGAATGATCATCTTTGCCGGTATGTATGGCGTAACAGTGAACCAGCTCTCCATGTTCGGTGTTATCCTGGTGCTCGGAATTCTTGTTGATTACGGCGTTGTGGTCAGCGAAAACATCTACCAGAAATTTGAACAGGGAAAAAATGCATTTGATGCCGCACTGGAAGGTACGATGGAGCTCATCTCCCCCATTTTGATCTCATTCGTTACTACTGTTGCCGCTTTTGCATTCTTCTTCTTTCTGGACGGACGGCTCGGGGAGTTCTTTTCTGATGTCTCTTTTGTTGTTGTGGCTGCCAATATTGTGGCACTGCTTGTCGCTTTTTTCATTATCCCTGCACTGGTGGCTAACTCCCGGTCTCTTCTTAAAGATTCCAAACCAAATCGTGTTGAAAAAAAGCTCGACAACATGTTCAGAGCTATTTTGAACCGGGGATACGCACCTGCTTTGCGCTTCAGCATGCGCCACAGCTACGTGGTATTTATTACCATGTTTGCATTCTTCCTGCTCACGGCAGCAGGTTTCAGAAGCGGTTTAATCCAGGGCACCTTTTTTCCAAATATTGAGTTCGACGAAATTGCCGCCGACCTCAGGCTGCCCGCCGGCACCAGCGAAGACGTTACCGAAGAGATTCTTCAGGAGATGAAGGAGAGTGTTGAGGTTGTGAATCAACGACTGAAAGAGCAGGAATCGACGGGCCAGGCCCCCATTCTTTATGTACAGAGTGTGCTGGGACCGCAGACCAACACCGGACGCCTTGAAATACGCCTCACCAAACCTGAAGAGCGGGATTTTCTGGCTTTTGAAATTGCATCGATGATTCGCGAGGAGGTGGGTCCCGTGCCCGAGGCAGAAAACCTATCTTTCGGTCCGGCTGACGCCTTTGGAAAACCAATATCCATCTCGATGACCCACCGCTATGATGACCTGAATGAGCTCCGCGAAGTAAAGTCGCGGCTCTCAGCCGAATTGAATGCACTGCCTTCCGCTATTGACGTGATCGATACCGATCAGCTGGGGCTTCGTGAACTCAACATTACCCTGAAACCGGAAGCCGAACTTCTGGGGCTCAACCTTGCCGGGGTAATGAACCAGGTGCGTCAGGGATTTTTTGGGATAGAGGTACAGAGCCTGCAGCGTGGTGATGAAGAGGTGAAAGTGTGGCTGCGCTATTCGGAGGAAGAGCGCTCCTATCGCGAAAATCTTGAGAACGCACTTATTCGTGATAACGCCGGACGATCCTACTTTTTGAAAGATATTGCCAACATTGAAGACACGGAAAGCGTGGTTACCATCAACCGCCGGGACGGTCTCCGTGAAATCAGCGTTGAGGCCGATGTGGCTACGCTCGACACGCCTGTACCGGCGGTTATTGGTGCCATTCAGAGCTCCATCCTGCCCGACATTCGCGAACAGTTTCCAAATGTGGAGTTTACATTTGAGGGACAGTCCCGGGAATCACAAAAAACAGCTGAGTCTGCACAACGGGCCGGTCCGATTATACTCATCATCATCATTTTTATGATTCTGCTGAATTCCCGCTCCTACATTCAGATGTTCCTCACGCTGTTTCTCATCCCCTTCTCAATTATCGGTGTGGCCTGGGGACATGTACTTCAGGATATTCCGCTCAGTATTTTCTCAATTCTCGGCATCATTGCGCTGATCGGGATTCTGATAAACAATATCCTGGTTTTTTTAACCACCTATAACGATAATCTCCGAAATGGTCAGAACGTTGTAAAATCGATCTATATGGCCTCACTTTCACGCTTCAAGCCCATTATGCTCACGGCGATCACAACGGCTGCCGGCCTCACCCCGCTGCTTCTCGGCACCACCATCGGTGCACAGTTCCTGAAACCAACAGCCGTTTCGGTATTTTATGGGCTGCTTTTTGCCACGTTTTTAACCCTTGGATTTCTGCCGCTCCTGCTCCTGTTAACGAACCGAATTAAGCAGATAGCGATAGGTCTGTTCCGTTCACAAAAACCGACCCGCGAAGAGGTTGAGCCCGCCGTGGAAGAGCTCAAGCAACTTGAAATTATCAAACCGGACGAATCATGAACCGAATAAACCTATTCACGCTTTCTTCGTACCTGCTTTTCAGCTTTTTCCTGGTACAGCCCGACGACTCGAAAGCTCAGCAGCTTACCCTGCAGGAGGCGTTTGAGCGCGCATTGATGAATAATCATGCGATTGAAATGGAGCGTATTGAGGAAGAAAAATCAGAAAATCTTGCCATTCCCGGAAATGCCGGACTTCTCCCCTCGCTCGATCTTGTTGGCGGTGGTGAGTTTTCGGTTCAGGACGCCGATCTTGAGATTGCCGATTTCAACGAAGATGGCGGGCGGGATGTGAGGCAGATCAGTGTAGAAGGTGCCGAATCCCGAACATACAACGCTTCGGTTCAGCTTAGCTACACACTGTTTGACGGATTTCGAAATCGCTATCGTTATCAGCAGCTAAAATCCCAAAACAGTGCAGCCCGGTTATCAACCAGAATTACCATTGAAAACACCCTCCTTGAGGTTGCAGATGCTTATCTGGCCCTGCTTCGCGCCGAAGAGAACATAACGATTCGAGAAGAGAACCTGGCGATATCCAGAGACCGACTAGAGCGAATCAGGGAAGATCGCCGGGTAGGAAGCGCAACGGAGCTGAATGTGTTGAATGCCGAAGTTAATTTTAATGCTGATGAGATTGAGCTATCAGCAGCTCAGGTTGACAGAAGAAATGCGGTTCGCACACTTCTTTTTCTGATGGGAGAGGAGTCGAACGGAGATATTGAGCCGGTGGATTCATTTGGCATTAATACTTCACTGAATCCGGATGAACTACTTCGGGAATCGCTAACGGGAAATGCGGCTCTGCTTCTTTCAGAAGAGCGGATGAACATCGCAGAACTGAATAAGAATATTGTTGGAGCTGATCGGTTTCCAAGAGTCTCATTGAGCGGATCATATGGTTATTTTCGTCAGGAGATTGATGCCAGCAACCTGCCTCTCCGGGAAACGACCGGCTTTACCGGTGGATTGACCCTTCGATATAATCTTTTTTCTGGTTTGAGCCGAAAACGCGCGGTCGACAATGCCCGCCTCGACATCAAAAGCAGTCGTGAACAGAAAATGAGCGTGGAGAAAGAGGTGAGAACGGAGGTATTGAATAGCTATGAAAGATATGCCAATACTCTTCGCCAGCTTGAGCTTACACGTCTGAATGTTCAGACGGCAGAGCGAAACTTTGAAAACAGCCGCGAAGCGTTTCGGCTGGGCCAGATCAGCTCTATCGAGCTCAGGGAGGCGCAGGTAAATCTGCTGAATGAAAACCTGCGGCTCAACAATCTTACCTATCTCGCAAAACAGAACGAACTTTTGCTGATGGTATTAAGTGGTCAGCTGCTGGGTGAGATGTAAATTTTGAGTCTTAAGTCTTGATTAGCAAGTAGTAAGTAATAGATATTGAGCCTTGTGCTGGAGTCTTTAAAAATAAATCGCCCCGAAGGTCGGAGCAAGCGCAGACGCTGAGAATAAAAGACAAAACGCAAAGGTGAAAAGTGAAAAAAGTACAACGGACCGTTGGTCCGTTACCCTGCGCGTCCTTTGCAGTGAAACAAAGCATCTCATTTTGATGTGAGATCTTGGATTCACGATCTGTGATCTTAAATCTTAAATGACCACCACCCCTAAGTCCCCTCCTCCTGAGGAGGGGATTTTGAAACAAACCTTAAACGCCGAACCTGTCCCCCTAAAACGGATACTCCTCTTCGTCTGGATATTCATACTCCTGATTTCCATCCATGGTGAGTCCGGGTGCGCTTGGCGGTGGCGGTTTTCCTTCACCGGTTCCCTGCTCCACTTTCCAGGCCTTTACATCTGTATACCAGTTCCCTTTATACTCACGGCTCGAAATATCTATAGAAACTGTGAGAATGGCTCCCTTTTCTACGGGCTGCTTATCAATATTATCGCCCCACTGGGTGATGCACACTTTTTTGGGATATTTGCCCGGGGTTTCCAGTATAAAATCACGTTTTCGCCACGGGCCGTTTTTACTCTCTCCGCTCTGTTCCTGAAGAATATCAATAACTTTTCCGCTTATCTTTAAATCCATAACTCGTTCTGTCGTTTAGCTTATTCTGATGTGATTGGGCTATTTTCTAAATTTTCCTCTGAAAGATACGAATTGAGTAATCAAACTGAAGATATTATTGAGATTTGAGATTTGAGATATGGAGTGTGGAGCGTGAAATCAAGTCTTGGCGCAAGTATCCACTTGTGCCTCCATTCAGGCTGTTCAGACCTCGCGTAAGCATTCCAGGCCATCGTAGTTTTGACGGTTTTAACGCATGTGCTCCATCTGAACTCAGTGCCGTGAACCACTCTCCTCTTGCCCCGAAGGGATCCCCATGGGAAGAGGAGACATACTGCGGATCCCGACTGCTGTCGGGAGAAGCCGGCAGAGGTGTGTTAATCGGTTCACCATGTCTTGCTTGCCACTGAATTTTGTTGCTAGCACATGACTCAGAACCTTGAACACACCCCTCGGCGGAAAGAAGCACGCTGTGCGTTTTCTTTCATCCTTTTCCCCTCTCAAGAGGGGATCGCTCTCTGGCGCAAGCGTCCTTTTATGTCTTTAGCATCCTGGCGCAAGTATCCACTTGTGTCTATCAATTGAATCCACCTTCCTCTCCAGAGGAAGGCATTTTGCCACACCATGACTCACGCACTTTGAAATTTGAACTCGTAACCTTAAAATTTAAAACCTAAATCTTGCCCGGATTCTTTCCCAAACAAGTTTCACATTATTCCTACATTACCCCGAGTAAATTTTTAAACCGAAAGTACCACCCATGAAAATGATTCAACAGTTCACCATTTGGCTCACTTTGCTGGCATTTTTCTCGATCGATCTGGATACTCTCTCAGCTCAGGATCAGAAAATACAGGTTCCTGTCATTGAAGACGGACAAGCACAAATTATCTCTGAATTTGAAAATCCAGAAAACTGGATTCGTCACGATCTTTGGGTGGAGACCAATTTTGATACCGATGGAAACGGAACCCCCGACCGCATGCATGTATCGGTAACGCGGCCCGCGCAAACCGAATCGGGTGATTTAAAACTTCCAGTCATCTATGAAACCAGTCCATATTATGCGGGAACAGCGCGTCCCCCCTACGATTTTTTCTGGAACGTGAACCATGAACTGGGAGAAGAACCACCTGCAAGGAGATCCGCTCCAGAGGTTCAGCGACGGGGTCAGCGGCCGGTCATATCCAATTCACTAATCAGCACGTGGGTACCTCGTGGATTTATCGTAGTTCATTCCAGCTCGCCCGGAACAGGGCTTTCACAAGGGGCTCCAACGGTTGGAGGTGATAATGAGTCACTGGCGCCCAAAGCCGTGATCGACTGGCTAAATGGTCGCGCAAAAGGCTACACTACACCCGATGGGAAGGAAGAGGTGGACGCATACTGGACCACAGGTCAGGTTGGAATGACGGGAACCTCCTATAACGGAACCCTGCCGCTGGCTGCCGCCACGACGGGTGTTGAAGGGCTTGAAGCCATTATCCCGGTGGCACCCAATACCTCTTACTATCACTACTACCGATCCAATGGACTGGTGCGATCACCGGGCGGTTACCTTGGTGAAGATGTGGGCGTATTATTCGATTTTATCCACAGCGGTGCTGAAGAGTATCGGGAACGTAATCGCAGCGTGTATCGTGACTCGATTATTGCCAACGGTATTGACAGGATAACAGGGGATTATAATGAATTTTGGGCAGGTCGCGACTATCTCAACGACCTGGAGCCTCTCCAGGCCCCGGTCCTGATGGCACATGCATTTAACGACTGGAATGTGATGCCCGAACACAGCTACCGGATCTATAAAGCGCTGAAAGAGAAAGGTGTACCAAGCATGGTTTATTATCACCAGGGAGGACACGGCGGTGAACCCCCACTCTGGATGATGAATATGTGGTTTACCCGATATCTTTTTGATGTGGAAAACGGTGTAGAGGATCTGCCGCGATCGTGGATCACACGCGAAGGCGATAATCGTGAAGAGCCCACCTCCTATCCAGATTATCCGCATCCGTCAGCCGAAAATGTAACGTTTTATATCACCGGCAACGCACCCGAGCGAGGAACTCTCTCTTCAAATAAAACAGCGGATGCCGGAACCGAGTCATTTATGGATAATGTCTCATTCGATGGCACATCTCTGGCTAAAGCCGAATGGACCAACCATCGCCTGATGTACGCAAGCAAAACACTGACGGATTCTCTTCATATATCCGGTGTCCCTTCGGTTACGGTAAAACTTGCAAGCAGCAAACCAGCAGCGAACCTCTCAGTTTGGCTGGTATCTTTACCCTGGAACGAGGGACGGGGAAGCACCATCACCGATAACGTTATTACACGCGGCTGGGCCGACCCACAGAATCATGAATCATTAACCGAAAGCGAGCCACTGGAGCCCGGAAAATTTTACAGTATCACCTTTGATTTGCAACCCGACGATCAGATCATCCCGCCAGGACAGCAGCTTGGCCTCATGATCTTCAGCAGTGATCAAGAGTATACGCTTCATCCAATGCCTGGAACAGAGATCACGGTCGACCTTGATGGAACCTCGCTGACGCTGCCCATCGTGAATGGGGATAGTGCGGTTTCGTTTTTAAGAGTAGATTAATATGTAATGAAAAGACAAAAGTGAAAACACACATGTCGCAAGTATCTCCGCTTGTGCTATAAACCTCTCCTCTGGAGAGGAGACAGACGGTGGAACGTTCAGTGGAACCGTCAGAGGTGTGTCTGATGGTTTGCCAAAGCTGCACGGCACAACGTCTTGAGGAAGGCACTCCGCGCAGTACCACGAACACACCCTTCGGTGAAATGAAGCGCGCTGTGCGTTTTCATTTCATCCTTTTCCCCTCTCAGAGAGGGGAGCTACGAACCTCTCCTCTCGCACCGAAGGGATCCCTATGGGAAGAGGAGACAGACGGAGAAGCGTTCAGCGAAGCGTCAGAGGTATGTCTGGTGACTGAACATAAAGTGTTCGACACCGCGTGTTGTAGAAGACTCACCGCCCCGCACCCCGAACAAACCCCTCCTGCAGAGGAAGGGATTTTTTCACAAACTTTAAACTCTGAACCCTGAACTAAACTACTGCTTTATTCTCTGAACCAGTTCCCGGGCGACTTCCATGCCAATCGCGATTCCCATACCGCTGAGTCCGGCTGCTGACCACACACCAGGCATTGACTCTTCAATCACCGGCTCTTTATCGAGGGTCATCCCCATGATTCCGCTCCACTCCATATCAATTTCCCAGCCATGGGGCAGATTTAACGTATTCGTCGCAAAATCGATCAGATAGTCTCGGATCTTTTCATTGGTCCCAAATCGGTGCGTGGTTTCTCCCTCCTTATCAACATTGCGTCCGCCACCGAGCAGCAATTGATGATCTCCCACATCACGAAAGTAGACATACCCCTCATCATAGTGAAATGTCCCCTTCCAGGGCATATCTATCATCGGTTTCGTCACAAAAATATATCCCCTTGCAGGCTGCACTCTGCTATTTAGCAAGGTAGATTCAAACCCGTTTACCGTAATAGCTGTCTTACGCGATTTTAGCGTCAATCCGCTCTCAAAATAGATTCCATCCCGATCTACTTTTTGAACCGGGCTGTTCCACCAGATTCTTACACCCAGGTCCGCAATTTTATTATGCAGAGACCGAATCAGTTTTCCACTATTGATTGCTCCTTCCACCCTGTTCTTTATAGCGGGAAGCCCGTTACATTCCGTTACAGAATAGACCTCTTTCAGCCCCAGCTTTTCTTCCATTTTACGATTCATAACAGATATCTGTTCTCTGCAATTGTCAAATCGCTTCTTATCAGGAAAAATTTCAAAGCCTCCGGTGTGCTGGTAACCCATGGAACTGTCGCCCATAGTTTTCCTGAGGAGGCGTAGCCCTCTCCATCTCCGTTCAATTCTGTTAAATACGGTCTCTTCACCTGCGACTTTTATATCGGCAAGGTGTTCAGAGATGGACCCAATACAGGCAAAACCTGCATTCCGTGTGCTTGCGCCATTAGGGGCAAATCCACGATCTACAATAAGCACATCGTGATCGGGATAAGCTTGTTTATAGAACATTGCAACCGAGCTTCCGGTAATCCCGCCGCCTACGATTAACAGGTCGGGCGGCTTCAGCCATTCTGTCTTTTCCCAGTACGAAAATTGATGGATGTTCTTCATGCTATATGGAAGGAACCCAGCCCGGCTCGTATTCCCGCTCCCAGAGATCCATTGCCTCAGCATCCTGGATAATTCGGCCCGTTTCGGGATCGATATTCAGCGACCTTCCAACGTATTGAGATATATTCCCCAGGTGGAGGGCTATCACGCTTTTCTGTCCCTCACTGATCGGCGAATTCTGCTTCTCTCCCGTGCGGATGGCATTTGCGAAGTTCAGCACGTGATAATCCGTAAGATCACCGCCACCCACGGTATTCAATGCATCCTGTTCGGTATTACGGGTCACGCTTTTCACCTCTTCATTATCCATGTTATACACCGTATAACCGCTGCGATCCATCATCACCGATCCTTTGGTTCCGTAGATAATAGAGCCTCGTCCTTTACCCCAAAACGGAGCTCCGTTACAGCTTCTGCCCTCCCAGTTGATCGTTTTTCCACCGGGAAAATCAAAGTTCACATTTTGGGTATCATAAAATTCCCAGTCATCATTATAGTGGTAGCGTCCACCTGATGAACTGATTCGGTTTGGAAGATCGACACCTAGTGCCCAACGACATATATCGTATTCGTGGGTTCCATTATTCAACAGCTCTCCGGTTCCCCATCGCCAAAACCAGTGCCAGTTGTAGTGGATGGTATTATCTCTGTAAGGAGTTCTTGGAGCGGGGCCCTGCCACAGTTCGTAGTCGAGCCAGTCGGGTACATCCGCTACTACTCCGTTGCCAATAGGTCCCCTGGAATTTGCATAAAAACATTTTGCGTAGTAAACATCACCAATAATACCGTCAGAGATCTCCTGCATTACCTGAATAGATTCCGGTGAAGATCGCTGCTGATTTCCCATCTGCACCACACGATTATATCGCTCCTGTGCTTTAACTATCATCTTCGCCTCAGCCGGATTATGGCTCGAAGGTTTTTCTACATACACATGTTTGCCGGCTTCCATCGCCATGATGGCGGCAGGTGTATGCCAGTGATCGGGCGCGGCAATGACCAGGGCATCGATATCGGGATCCTCAAGTGCTCGGCGGAAATCGGTCCCAGTCTCAGGTACGCTGCCCTGAATGTCACCAAGTTCAGCAGCGAGCTCAGCAAGCGGACGCGAATCCACATCAAAAACAGATTTTACTTCCGTACCCGAACCATTGGCAAATACTGTGGACAAATATCCCGCGCGGCCACGTCCTCCCATAATTGCAACCACCACTTTCTCATTGGGTGATTGTGCTCCCCGTGCAAACGTAAATGGCCCGGTTAAACCAAGGGCTGCAGTTGTTAATGCAGATGTTTTCAAAAATTTACGGCGATCCATAACTCTTCTGTTTTATTTTGGTTGCAATCTATCACGATCTGTTTGATATTGAACTGAACATAGATAAACCCCGCTTTTTATACAAAAACTTTGGGTGTATAACTCATGAAATATCTGTTCACGTTACTCAATTAATGGCATTACACATGATTGACTGCGATACTGTTATTGAAAATACAATCATGGAACCTACACACGTATGTGGATTCATTTTATTTGAGAGTGCTCATGACGAATAAAGATTTAACGTTAAGGATACCTTCACTGGAACAGACATGGCGCTGGTACGGCCCAAAAGATCCAATTTCACTGAAAGAAATCAGGCAGACAGGTGCTTCTGGCATTGTATCGGCACTGCATCATATTCCCAATGGCGAGGCGTGGCCACTGGCTGAAATCAAAGCTCATAAAGAACAAATAGAAAGCGCGGGGCTGAGATGGTCGGTGGTTGAGAGTATACCGGTTCATGAGGATATCAAACGAAATAACGGTGATGTGATAACATGGATTGAAAATTATAAAACTTCACTCCAAAATCTGGCGGCTTGCGGAGTAAATATCGTCTGCTACAACTTTATGCCGGTACTCGACTGGACCCGGACCGATCTTAACTTTGAACTGCCTGATGGTTCCACAGGACTGCGGTTTGATGAGATTTCCCTTGCTATGTTTGACTGTTTTATTTTGAAACGGGAAGGCGCTGAAAGAGATTATTCAGAAACCGTGATGAGTCAGGCAAAGCAGAGATTTAGCGGTAGTTCAGCCGGTCATACCGAAGAACTAACCAACACTATTCTGGCAGGTCTGCCGGGATCTGAGGAGGGCTATACTCTCCATTCTTTTCAGGAAAAACTGGATAGCTATCGGGAGATCAATTCCAAAACGCTCAAAGAGAATCTGATTTATTTTCTGAATGAGATCGCCCCTGTGGCTGAAGAAGCTGGAGTAAAACTGGCCATACACCCCGATGATCCACCCTTTTCACTGTTCGGGCTGCCACGGGTGGTGAGTACTGCCCGGGATATTTCGGATCTTTTTGAGGCGGTGGAATCACCTGCATGCGGACTCACATTCTGTACCGGCTCTTTTGGAGTGAGGGAGGAGTTTGATCTTGCTGGAATGATTCGGAAATTTGGAGACCGGATCCATTTTGTGCACCTGCGAAGCGTACAGAGAGAGCCTGGCGGACGCTCGTTTCATGAAGCAAATCACCTGGAGGGCAGTGCAGAGATGGCAAAGGTGATGAAAGAGCTGATTCTGGAGCAGAAACGTCGCTCAGAGTCTGGACGCGAGGATCTTCAAATCCCTTTCAGGCCCGATCACGGTCACCGAATGCTCTCCGATTTTAATGCGACATTTAATCCGGGTTACACGCTTATTGGCCGCTTGCGAGGTTTGGCCGAACTGCGTGGACTGGAGACAGGTCTGCGACATCAGTTATTATCGGAGTGATTTGATTTCAATTCAATCTAATCAGTCTGCCCTCTCACGATTAATCAGCTCGATATAAACTCTCTGCGTTTCTTTGCGGTCTTCGCGGTTTTTCACCGACAAGTGCGCAAAGTGACGGAAAGAAAGATAAATTGCGTAAATGCTCTTATATGATCTTGATCAATGAATTTAACCTATATCATATTTCGCTGGGGGGTAGCCAAACAAAGTTGATAAATGAAAAATTACCTAATGTTTATTCAAGTAGGAAAGAAAATGATCTAACTTCCCCCCGCTACCGATTGGATACATTAACTCTACTTCTGATTTTTCGTTAAACAAAACCTTTACGGGCACCAACGGGACTAAATCATGTTCACTTAGATATGAAGTTGAATCCTGAGCTGATTCTAATTCTATGTCTAAACGGGATAAAAATGATGAGTAAGCAGCCGCATATTTTTCAACCACAATCAAATTTACCGGGTTTTCCACAGTGTGCTGCAAATCATTCCATAAAAGTAATTCATTTTCGCACGGTGAACAGTTCGAGCTATTCACGATCAAAAAAACTTCATCCTTTAGTTGGATCTCGTCGAAGTGAAGGTTCTCAAGATACTCTTTCCAATTTGATGGTGATCTTTCGTAATATCGTTCATCAAATTCTCTTTGACCTGAACAGGATAAGAAAAGAAAAACAATCCCTATATTAATCAATATCCGTTTCATAAATACCAATGGTGAAGTTATCGGGGTTAAAATTCTCAATAACAAAAAGCTGTCCGTTGTGAACATCTCCTAATGACCCGTTCAGTTCTGCTGTTCCATAATTGATATCTCCTGTATCGTTAAATACAGCAACATAGTTCTTTTTAGAAAGGTAGTCGCTGGATTTCATCCAGGCATCTGTAAGAGTTTGAAAATGCATATATATGTTTGATTCTGATGTAAAAACTCCTGTACTGTAGCTAGTACCAGTCGTTCTTTCCATGATTTCCTGCCGAGGCATACCAGGCTCCACGGCTTTTTTTCTTTCATTCCACTGTTGAGGAATAAATTCGATATTTTGGGCCAACTCTATCGTTTCTAAATCAAAAACCTGAACCCTTGGATTTAATACCAGTGAGGTAACTAACTTCCTGTTTTTATTGTCAACATCAAAGTTGTGCATGGACAGGTAATGATTGGATTCATTTACAAAAGGATCATATTTGCCAACCAAATCAAGAAATTCTCCTGTCGAGAGCCGGTAGCGAGCTACAAGTTTTGAATTTTTTTCGTCCTGAGCTTTATCCGCCTCCAGAATCTGAATATAAAGTATATCCCCCTCTACATGTATATCTCTTGAACTTATGTATATGCTTTGATTGTCAAATAGGGGAAAGGAGTGGATTAGAGTTCCATCGATGTTAAAAACTTTTGCCAAGAACTGAGATTCATCCACAACAATAAGCCTTCCCTGATCCACAAAGTAGCCCGAAATTTTGCGAAACTCTTCAGGTCCGGAACCACTACCACCAAAATAATTGATCAACTTTCCGTGCTTGTCAAACAGGTAGATGCGCTGATTTCCATCATCAGCAAATGAAAGAATTTCACCAGATTGATCCACCCTGAGACCCTCTCTGAATTTCCCAAACAAATGATCTCCTGCGTCCAGGGTTATCGTATCCACTTTAGTAAGGCTGAGCGTAGCATCATTTTCTGATTCGATATACGTTAATTCTCCATCCCCGTTCTGAGCACTACAAGCTAATATTAAAAATAAACAGGTGGCAAGTATTCCAGGTAATGTATATTTGCTCATATAGATGTCATATTAAAAAAAGCCCGGATATAAATATGTTCCGGGCGATGATTGGAATTAATCTTAATGGTTAGAATTATGGACTTGTTCCAGGTACCTCTATTTCGCATAAGCAATTCACCGGATTCCCAAGACATTCTTTTGAGATATCTGACCACGTGTCACAGATTTGATCATTTGCCTTAACCTGTTCAGTTTCATAAGTCATTGCAAATATGACAACTGCAAATAGAGCAACTACTGATAATAGAATGGTTTTAATGGTGTTCATAATAATAAATTTAGATTAGTAATTTGTGAATAGGAGATTAGATTTTAGTCGTTTATGTTATTATTACTATTTCTAAATAATAAGAGAGAGAGAGTCAACCTTGATTTTATAACAACTCTATAACATCATGTCTCGATAGTTTCATTGAATATGTTAAAGTAATACTAAGGTACAAGCGAAACGCTTGGTCCAGTTGTGTTTTCCTCCGCGTTCCTTAGCGGTTTCCGCGATTTATTATTCACCGCTAAGGGCGCAGAGGGTTTTGATATAGATTCACATATCCCAACCAAAATTCGTCCCTGCAAGCCCGCAAACGCACCTCCATTTTCTCAATGTGTTGACGGGCTACTCTCCCTCCGCGTTTCTTTGCGTTCTCCGCGGTTAATTCTTTACCGCCAAGGACGCAGAGAGACGCTGAGGTTATGAGGTGAATTGAGGTCTCTAAACCTGCATTCACTTTTACCAAATTGATACCATATCTCTGCTATCTTAACAAGATTTAGAGCGACATTCCCTCCGCGTTCATTAGCGTTCTCTGCGGTTTACTTTTTTTTGTAAGGAATTCATGTTTAAACGCTCTTACTATAAACAGCTGATAAATCCAGTAAAGAATGCATGAAAACGAAATCGGAACTATAATTATTCAGGCTGCTTACGATGTCCACAAAAATCTGGGACCAGGATTATTAGAATCAACATATCAGGCATGTTTGGAATATCAAGTCAGGGAATCAAGACTATACGTGGAATCACAGGTTCCGTTACCAGTGGTTTATAAAGACGTAAAACTGAACTGTGGATATAGAATTGATCTTTGGGTCGAACGAAAAGTGATTATTGAAATCAAATCTGTAGATGCTCTTCACGATATTCACCTTGCTCAAATTCTTACTTATCTGAAACTATCAGGTAGAAAGCTAGGATATTTGGTTAATTTCAACGTCCCAAAAGTAAAACAGGGAATAAGAAGAGTCGTAAACAACTTGTAAGCTCTGTTTTGAAATATCTGAAGATGATATACCGCCAAGGGCGCAAAGAGTCGCAGTGGGTTTTGAGGCAGATTGAGGTTCACTAGCCCAAAATCGTCCGAATCAAACTGCCAGCCTAAATTCATTTTTTAACGACTTGTCGAGATACAACTCCTCCGCGATCCTTAGCGTTCTCTGCGGTTCATTTTTTTCACCGCCAAGGGCGCAAAGAGTCGCAGTGGGTTTTGATATAGATTCACATATCCCAACCAAAATTCGTCCCTGCAAGCCCGCAAACGCACCTCCATTTTCAATTGTAATTCAGGGTAATGTCTCCTCCGCGTTTCTTTGCGTTCTCCGCGGTTCATTCTTTTTTACCGCCAAGCGCGCGAATGGTTTCGAAATATGTTTAAGTTTTCAGACCTACATTCGTTAGAACCGCTGGGTAGCAAATGGTTTAAAGTTGATTAACCAATAAAATAACTATTCATCAACTTTTGCTCTTTTCAACCAAATTAGCTTATTTGATCACATATAATCAACAAAATGAGAGTAAATGAAACAAAAACTGAGCTATATCTTAACAGGGAGTTTGTGCATGGTAGTTGCTGCCGGGGTCTCGTATTTGAGCGGAAATATTTGGGCAGGATATCTAACCGCCGTCATCACTGGGGTACTATATCTCATCATCTTAGACCGAACATTTATTCAATCATTAGAAAAACCGAATCAGAAATTAACACTACGCATTATAATTGTGTTGTTGGTGCTGAGTCAATTGCTTGCTGCGTATGCAATCTACGACATGAGCCGATTCCAGCAAGATAACCTGGCTAAAACAAGAACCAGCATTGATGAAGGGGTTTCGAAAGTGTATACCCAAAAGCTATTGTTAGATACTCTTGAATTTTATTACAATCAAACAGACAAGCCTGACGCTTCGATTGCATCGTCGTTCCGGGAAGTAATGGGTGACCAGTTACAGCCAGATGGAACCATACTTTTTTTTGATCAGTATGTGAACCGGGATATCACGTTCAGATACGAAATTCCAAATTCTGATAAAGTGATTATACGTGCCAGCGCTAAAATAGGAAAAGGACAAGACCCGGGATTTGTTAATGTGAATTCTGAAACCGGAAAATACCAGGCAGTTGCAACCGTAACTCCAGACGGGATTGAGTATGAACGAGAGAATTAAATCACTTTTAAACTGGATCCTTGTCCTCTGTATTGCCGGAATTTTACTTCTTTTTATTCTATTTCCGCAACTATTCGGAGCCGTTAGCCCCTATATACAGAAACTGGGTTATATGCTGTCTAATCCGCCTATGATTCTGCTTGAATTTTCCACTCAAAGCGCTATCAGCCGGTTTGGCGGTGGGTTGGGAATGGAAGGGTTTAATTTTGCCCTGATACCTGGGCTTACGGGAGCTGTCATAATTTTTGGCGTAGTGCCAGCCTTACTCGTGTATGGATACAAAAAATCCGAAACGTTGAATGACAAGCTTCGCCCTATCGCTTGGCATGTAGGAATGGGAATTGCACTCATGGCCATTGGTATCGGATTTTATTCTTCAGTCAGTTTTTTTGAATTTAAAAGTGACGTTGTTGCCTCTGCTGAACGGCAGCATGCTATGGATCGGCTTCAGTTTGAGCTGATAGACCTCTATTATGATGCATCCGCAACAGCATTTTTACCTCATAAAAAGGGAGGTGGAAATGGACATTTTACCAATTTTTTAGCAGAGGATGGATCATCTCGCACTATTCAATTGAGCGACCTGGATCGTTACAACCCCAACGGCCCGTTTGAGATTGTGATATCTGAAAACATTTCTGATTCTACGATTATCATGACTGCAGTCTCTGACCTGAAAGGGAATGATCCCGATTTTCAGAATGCTGACGGAAGAACCGGAAGGATTCAGATGACCTTGACAATGAATCCCTATGAAGATGAAAGGCTGAAAAGGCTGAATATTAAACGGGAGAATGAGTGGTTGTATGCCGGTATTGAATAGACATGTAAATGTTATTGCAGTTTCCGAGTATCTGAAAGGGATGATCTCCGTTTCTCTGCTGTATCCCCGGTTTGGTCTTCACCGCCAAGAACGCTAAGAGTCGCAAAGGGTTTTAAGATTGATTGCGATTACTAAACCTACGTTCTTCTGTACCAGTATGCTATCGTATCTTTGTTTTCTCAATAGCAATTCGAGCTACTCTCCCTCCGCGTTTCTTTGCGTTCTCTGCGGTTCATTTTTTTCACCGCTAAGGTCGCAAAGAGACGCAGAGGGTTTTGATATAGATTCACATATCCCAACCAAAATTCGTCCCTACAAGCCCGCAAACGCACCTCCATTTTCTCAATGTGTTGACGAACTACTCTTCCTCCGCGTTCCTTTGCGTTCTCCGCGGTTCATTCTTTTTTATCGCCAAGCGCGCGAAGAGCGCAAATGGGAAACCCCTCTTTATCTCACTAGCGTGTTGTTCGCTTCGCTCGGAGCCCCTTAAAAAGGGAGAATTTTTACCTTTTACCCTTTGCCTTTTCACTTCTCACCCTCACTCAATCCCTCACTAACTCCCCATCCCACATCTCAAATCTCACTTCTCAAGACTCATCCCTAAAGCAGATACTTCTCAGGAGCCGTGACCATCTCTCCGGTCTTTGTGGCCTGTTCAGCCAGCAGCGTCCAGACGGAGGCATTATACCCCTCGATCGTCAATTTTTCCGGGGCACTCCCTTTTTTAATATAGTTGACAAATCCTTCCAGATAGAGCAGTGTGTCGTTCATTTCATACTCGGGCGAAATATATTTCCCTCCCAGCCTGATCGGTGCATCCGGAAGCCATGTTGCTCCGCCAATGGGTATGGTTTCATTCTCCCCCTCCTCCAGCTGCTGCAAAATGTTTTCAGCCGATGGCGGATCAGATGGAAACTCCTCAAACCACATATTTGATTCAAGCTCCATGGTACCGTCATTACCCAGCACCTGAACCTGCATCCCGTTATGCTTATTACTGGTAATGCAGTCGTAGGAAAAGTGAATACCGTTGGGATACCTGAAAACCAGCGCAAAATTGTCGTAGACCTCGCGTCCGTCATCAAAAAAGTTGATGCTGCCGTGCCCCACCACCGATTCCGGCGTTTGCCCAAGCACCCAGTTGGCCACCTGGAAATGGTGTGACCCCAGTTCTGAAATCATTCCCGCAGAAGACTCATCATAAAACCTCCAGTTGAGCCGCTTATCGAGTTCGGTTCCGCGACCGCCTGTATTTTCATAAAAAACCCAGTCCGTATTGCGGTGCCACCATCCTCTCAGCATAGTGATGGGCCCAATATCTCCCTTTTCCAGCTTATCCATCGCGTCCAGGTAGATCGGATTAAACAGACGCTGGTGGCCAATCATCAGAATTTTATCTTCTTCAAGATGGGTGTCGTACATTCGTTTGACATCATCCAGATGACGCGCCATCGCTTTTTCGCAATAAACATGAATGCCTGCCTGCAGACAGTCCACGGTCATCTGTGCATGTTCGTGAAGAGGCGTTGCGATCACCACGCCGTCCAGCTCCGTGGACTCAATCATCTTTCGATGATCCATGTAAGCATCAGCTTCGGGCACAATTTCTTTTGCCTTTTCAAAATGAGGCTCGTAGTTATCACATACCGCAGCAATTTCCAGGTTCATGGTCTTTGCCAGCTCCAGCAGGTTATAGGTGAGTGCCGAACCTCTCGACCCAACACCGATAACTCCTATCCGAACGCGGTCAGAAGCGCCCTTTCCAACCGGAGCCGGATTATTAAAAATTGAAAACCAGGGCATGTGTGTCGCCATTACCGATGAGCCGGCAAACGCGGCCGTCATTTCAAGAAATTTTTTCCGATTGATCCTCATATTGTCCCTGTTCGTTAAGATGGTTACTGTTATACTCTGTTATTTCGGGTTGATCCTTCCCTGAACTGTAGTCGACCTTCGCCGCTTCCAGATTATCGTACAGTGATATGACCCGCTTTATCTGTTCATCCCTCATTACCAGAAATGCCGTGGATAACATCTCTGCCAGGAGTGGTGACGTGGCGCAAACGCTCATTGTAGCGGCGCGCTCATCCTTAAGCCCTGTTTGAGGATTAACGATGTGATGTTTTGGAATCGGGTTTCCTTCATCACCAATATAAAAATTCCCCGATGTTGACACCGATGCATTCCTCACACTAAAAACATAGGCCGATTTGCGCGACTCAGTAGCGTGTCGAATTCCAATCTTCCAGTTCCCTCCTGCCGGATGTTCACCCACTGCCAGTACCGAGCTGTCTCCAAAATTGACAAATCCATGCTTTACTCCTCGTTGCCTGAACAGATCACAAACTTTTTCAAGAGCATATCCCTTGCCAAATCCTCCAAGATCAAAATGCACATCAGCATCGAGTTTTACTCTTCTGCTGTCATCCAAAAGATGAACATGCTGCATACCAGACTTATTTAGCTCTTCACTTTCAACATTCGACACTGCCGGATCAAATGCGCCTTCCGTAATTTCCCAACAGGTTTTGCAGGCTTTCAGAATATCAAAAAACTCTTCATCCACCCGTGCCGTCTGCCCCGTTTTGACTTGATTGAGCCGTGAGAGGTCGCTTTGCGGATCAAACCGACTAATTTTTCGCTCAATACGATCTACTTCCCGCTTTACCTGCACAAAAAGACGATGCCCCACAGATTCATCCAGTCCGGGTAGAATCAGATGGAATCGGGTTCCCATTGCATAAAATCGGTTCGAAAAGGCTGAACGACTATTCATGTGTGTCTGAATGTATGAGCTGCCAAAATGTAACAGCCCTCAATATTTACATGTTACATCTATACTATTCAATAAAAGCCTGATACATCTGCTCAATTTCTTCTACGGATGGAGCTTTCCCTTCAACAATCCAAAATCTATATTTGAGCAGAAAAGGAGCCCCTTCTGAAAGCTGGTAGGGAATGAACTCCCCAAACCTTCCATATAAGCGCTCAGACATTTCACCATCATCAGGATTTGAAGGATGACTCATATAAACCACCGTGTACTCATTGTCCTCAATACTGTAATTCATGGCATTCCAGGGAAGATCCATCCGATTTTCTTCATCCAATTCGGTAGTGGGATCGAGATCTGCAAGCGCAGACGGACGAATAAAACGGGTCACTTCCTGGTTATCAGCAACGTATTGATCGGCACGGAACTGAACTCCGGCATGCTGCAGGTCTCCGCTCAGGCTAAAAAGTCCCGCAATGGCATAGAGTCGGGAATCAAAATCGATGATGAAACTTTCTGGTGTATGTCTGCGCACCCGGAGTTCTCGCTCCTCTTCCAACAAAATCTCACCATTCTCATCTTTCCAGTCTATTTCTACAATATGACCTCCGAAAACCGGCCCGCTCATCTCCTCAATGAACCGATCGTGCTGCGTGTTTTCCCCATCCTCGGCGTGCCACATATCAAATTCTCGATCCTCTAAAATGACCCGATTATATCCATAAAAAATTCCCCGATGGTGAGAGTAAAGACCGCCGGGGCCTTTCGTGATGGTAGAGTCCCCTGTTGGACTATATACATGATGAAACGGTTTCTTGGTCATCTCCACATTTTGCGGATCGTATACTGGATGCTCGTAGCTGATAAGCGGATTGTCATCATACACAAGCAAAGTAGAATTGTCGTTAGCTCGCTGCCAGGTATATTCGGGGGCGGGACATTCGGCATCTGTGCGAACAATATAGGTTTCAGTGGAGTTTGATGGCTGACTGCCGATCCACCAAATACGCACGTTTGATCCCATCTCCTGCTCTACCTGTGCCGGGATTAACGCATCCCGCGATGCCGTTTCAAGACAAACATTCTCGGGGATCTCTTCCATGGTAAGGGTTTCAGAAACAGGAGTTTGAAAAAGTGATTCATCACCCGTAGTGTATTCAAAAGAGACAGGTTCAGGGCCTCCGCAGGCCGTCATAATGAGAATTAGAATTAAGGCTGTACTCAGTCTTTTCATGATTGATTCTATTGGTTCAAATAATAATGTTTCGGTTAAAAAGGCACGCTCTGGTTCGGGCTTGATTTGTAAAGTGTTTGATAACATCCCGCAATGTAATGAAGAGTTCCGTTTTATGGTAAACCCTCTTTCACTCACTATCAACTCATCATTTTTCAATGTTTGGTGCTGATGTTTGAGGGTAATTGAAATATTTTTTTGCGTTTGAGAAGCAGATTTTTTCAATCACCGTTTTCATCATCTCCATGTCGGATGGTATAAGTCCCTGTTCGGCATCCTTCCCGATAATATTGCAGAGAATTCGCCTAAAGTAATCGTGTCTGGAAAACGAAAGGAAACTTCTCGAATCCGTCGTCATGCCGATAAATTCACTCACAATTCCCATGTTCGAAAGCGATTCAATCTGGTTTTCTATGCCATTTTTTTGATCCAGAAACCACCATGGGGGACCATGCTGAACTTTCCCTGCTACCGTCCCGTCCTGAAAATTTCCGGCCATCGTTGCCATCAACTCATTATCGCGCGGATTGATGTTGTAAAGCACGGTTTTTGGAAGTTTGTTCTCTGAATCAAGTCGGTCCAGAAGTCGCGCAAGGGGTCGTGCCAACTCAGTATCTCCAATGGAATCAAATCCACTGTCGGGACCTAATTTCTTAAAAAACCGGGTGTTATTATTTCTGATCGCCCCTATATGCAGCTGATAAACCCATCCTTTTTCTGCATTCATTAATCCACAAAAGTAGAGATAGGCTGATTTATAGGCTCGCTCCTCGCTTTCTGTAATATTCTCACCGCTCACGGCTTTTTGAAACGTTCGTTCTACAGCTTTCAGTGTAAAAGGTTCGGAATAGACTTCTTCTACACCGTGATCCGACGCCCTGCACCCCATTTCATGAAAATCATTGTGCCGCTTTTGAAGTGCATCCAGCAGGTTGGAAAATGAACGAACATCCTGGTCTGCCTGCTCTCCCAGAGCTTGCAGCCACTTATTGAAAGCGTTGTGATCACGGATATTCATCCCTTTGTCTGGCCTGAAGGTGGGCACCATTTCAAACGTTCTGTCTTTTTCTGCCGCATATGCTTGATGATGCGTCAGTGAATCAGCGGGATCGTCTGTGGTAGCTACAACCTCTACTTTTCGCCGTTTGAGCAGTGATCGTGCTGAGAACGACGGTTGCTGCAGCATTTCGTTGCACTCATCCCATATCGCCTCAGCAGTTTCACCATTTAACAGGCGCGTGGTTATTCCAAACGGATCAGACAGCTCAAGGTGAGTCCAGTGATAGAGTGGATTTTTAATGGTTTTAGGCACGATTTCTGCCCATGCAAAAAACTTCTCTTTATCCGTAGCGGTTCCTGTAATCAGCTCTTCATCCACACCGCAGGTTCTCATGGCCCTCCACTTGTAGTGATCTCCCGCAAGCCAAAGCTCGGTTATATTTTCATATTGCCGGTTTGCTGCAATGTCGCCAGGTGGCAGATGATTGTGATAGTCAATAACTGGCAGGTCGGCAGCTAATTCGTGGAAAAGCCTGCGCGCCGTTTCATTTTGTAGCAGAAAAAAATCATTGATAAATGTTCTCGGTTTCATAAGGATTACGGGTTAAAAGGACGCCTGGCTACGGGTTTTTCGGAGTTCATCAAAAAGAGAGTCATAGCGCTCAATCATTCGGCTCCAGTCCAGGTGCTTATTTATGTTTTGTAATGATGCTTTGGGAAGTGGTTTGGTTTCTCCGGTTAGCAAATCTTTCAGGTAGTGAAACAGGTTATCTTCTGTATCATAAAGCACAGGAGAGTGCAGCAGCGGCTGATGAAGGTGATCCGGGATAATTTCAGGGTAGTGCAGACGATTGGGTACCAGCGGATGACATCCACAATAGATCGCCTCCATAATGGCCACACAAAAAAATTCATGCGTTGCAGTGGATACAACAATGTCACCTGAGTGAAGCAGCTTGCTGTAGTTTTCAACATTTTCTACATAGCCAAAGTGTGTAATTTGATCGCCAAATCGTTTCCACGCCCGTTCAAACTCTTCGGGTTTTCGATGCTGTGTATCACCCGCCAATATCAGGTCAAACTCGAGATCAATATCGTTGAGCCGGTTCAGCACTTTAAAAAACATCGATGGATTTCGATCGAACTGCCAGCGCTGATTCCACACAATCACCGGTCGCTGATTTTTACTCCTTGTATCTGGGTGCTCATCGAAAACCGAAAGATCCAGCCCGGGGTTCATGACCATGCTTTTTTCCTGAATTTTCTCCACCGTATTGTAGTGCTTATCGCCGGGAAAGTTATCCAGAAATTCCGGAAGTGATTCAATCAGGTCATTCAGATGAAACTGTGTGGTAAAGATCAGTTTGTCGGCCGAAAGCATGCTCAGGTAGTTTATATAACAGTAGGTGAGATCACGTTCTTCGCCCTCGGGCATAGGCTGCGTGAGCTGATTCTCGTGCATCATCATCACTTTGGGCGTGTGCGCAAATCGAGGGTTAGTAAGTGCCAGAAAAGCGGGGAGGTTGGTCATACTGCTTACCAGCAATAGGTCGATGTCTTCGCTAATCTCTGATGACATCTCGGCCAGCTTCACCGAATCGCCGTGCATTCGCCATTTCCAGCGGCGATAATCCAGCTTTACCGGGTGCAAAGTATGGCGTGAATTCTCTTTCAGGCCCTTCAAAAATGCCTTGTGAGATCCATTATAGTAAGGTTCAACTGCGAGTATATTCAAAAAATCTCCACTTCGGTTTCAGTATACATCGAATAACGGTATCGCTCCTTATACTTTCAACCTTCAATGTAACAAATCGGGAGAATATCCCTGAACCGATATCACTACTTTACCTGCAGACCTGAGATCGATGGATCATCTTATTGAATGTAGTCAAAAAAGTCCCCTCCTTTCTCAAGGAGGGGATTTAGGGGAGGTTCTCCTTGGGCATCCCTTGGAATAACTGTACTTTTTGAGTCTAATTTAAGCCCGCAACCTAAAGCTACCACCCCCGGCCCCTGCTTCCACAGGAGGGGAGTATTGCCGCCCGATTCACAATTAAACCCGGCTAAATCTACTACCGAAATCTCGCTTTCAGTTCGTCGAGTGGCATATACACTAGCGTGGATTTTTGCAGTGGATCGTGATAGGGATCTTCGCATGCAAAAAGCTGGTCGATCAACATCTCCATTTCTTCCTCTACCAGCCGCTTTCCTCTTGGAATAGCTGTTCTTGAGGCGAAAGCAATTGCGACTTTATGGCGGGCGTCAAGGGATGGTTTTTTATTGAGCTCGCGGTACTGCTGAAGCATATCTTTCAGCACCTGTCTTTCATCGCCGATTTCGATATCGGCCGGAACCCCATTTATGATGGCGGTATTCCCACTCAACAGCTGAATACTAAAGCCCATCCTTTGGATGATTGGCAAAAGATCTTTGAGCAGTGAAAAGTCGGTTGCCGACAGCTCTACGGTCTGTGCAAAAAGGAGCTGTTGCGTTCCGGGAAGGGTCTCTTCGGTCGCGCTCAGCGCTTTCTCATAGATAATGCGTTTATGGGCGGCATGTTGATCAATCACCGTGAGACCGGTGCGGGTCTGTGTAAGAATATATCGGTTGTGAAGCTGCCAGAATCCCCGTTCAGTTCGCCTGGCCTGTCCGCTCCCTTTTTCCTGATTCCCCGGCTGTAGCCGGTTTTGACCTTCATCCGATTCACTGCCGCTTCCATAAAGTTGTTCGGCCGCGTCATTACCGTCAATTTTTGCGGATGGGTAATTGATCCGCGACGGAAAGTTCACAGGAGAACTGCCGCTCTCTTTTCCGGCTGAGGATCGGCTGCCGCTTCGAATATTATCAAACGAAAGATCAAAATCATTGCTAAAAGAGTCGGAGTGATCTACTTCGGGTACGGCAAAGTGCTGGTTCAGTGCTTTTTTTACCACTGAGCGGGCGAGCTGAATCACACTACGTTCATCATCGAATTTCACCTCCATCTTTGCAGGATGTACATTTACGTCTACCTGAGCCGGGTCCATCTCAAGGAAAACGGCATAAAACGGATACTCATTTTGACGGGTCCATGTATCAAAAAGGCTCAAAAGAACATAGGTCAGATATCTGTGCTGGAACGGACGCCCGTTCACAAAGAGAAACTGTTCGCCTCGTCTTTTTTTAGCAAGTTTTGGGTCAGCAATAAGACCTGAAATTTTCACATAGCTGGTCTCCTCCTCAAATGGAATGAGGCTGGCCTTATACTGTTTACCAAACAGCTCGGCAACACGCATCTTCAAATCCTGAACCGGCAAGTGATAGACCTGGTCACCGTCTGCATGGAGCTCAAACTCGATATCGGTGTGGGCCAGCGCGCTGTTTTGAAACGTTCGAATAATATGACGAAGCTCAGTCGCGTCGGTTTTTAAAAATTGGCGCCGGGCGGGTACGTTAAAAAAAAGATTTCGAACCGCAATAGAGGTACCATCGTCCACAGCAACCGGTTCAAACCGTTTCTCTTCACCACCCCATAGCTCCAGAAGTGTGCCTGCATCATCTTCGTAGCGCTTGGTTTTCATTTCAATCTGCGAAATCGAAGCAATCGAGGCCATCGCCTCTCCCCGAAATCCCATGGTTTGAATTCGAAAAAGGTCTTCTACCGACTGAATTTTAGAGGTTGCATGGGGTTCAAAACAGAGTCTTGCATCAACAGGCGACATTCCGCAGCCGTTATCAATGAGCTGAATTAGCGTTCGTCCTGCCTGTTGCACAATCAGTTTGATGTGGCTTGCTCCTGCATCAACGGCGTTATCGAGGAGCTCTTTTGCCACCGATGCGGGCCGTTGTATCACTTCGCCAGCGGCAATTTTATTTGATAATTCGGTGGGCATTGCCCGTATAATCGACTGTTGCGTATCTCCAGAGGAATTCAAAAAGCGCTGGTACCTAAAAGTTAGAAAGTGAGTTATCTGATTTATTTAGAAAAGTCTGACTGCTGACACGAAATCACGAATTACAGTATCGCAATCACCCAGATAATAAGGGCGAGTCCCAACGCATAAATAACCACGCGCACATTCTGTGCCCGATGGCGATTCTGATTTGTCTTTATTCGAATGCGCTGTTTTCGCTTCTCATCCTCTTTCGGATCGTAATACCTGAGAGGCATGTCAAATTTTTTGGGCTTGGATCGGTGCCCGAACATCGGTCTGATCATAGTGTACTCCGTGATTTTTCTTAAAACGGTTCTTCTGTCAGATTGTTATAAATATACAATTTGAAACGGGAAAAGTGCACTGCTTTTAAGAATCATTAGCATTCACATTGTTCTCGCTGTTTTACCTGAACAGAACTCTCACTACCACTGCCTTCCTTAGGTCAGTATTTGATCCGTAACCCCTGCCCATTATTTATTTATCAAACCTGGACAATACTTTTTAATAACAAATTGAACGGATTTTCCCTATTTTCCACTGCATTAATACTAACCAAAAAGTTGAGAAATAATGAGTTTTGATAAACTGGAGACACCCACCGAAGGCACTGTGGTACAAAAAAACGCAGATGGATCTTTGGTCGTAGGAAACGATCCGATTATTCCTTTCATCGAAGGCGACGGCATCGGTATCGACATTACCCCTGCCATGAAGCATGTAGTAAACAGCGCCGTTGAAAAAGCGTATAACGGTGAGAAAAAAATCAATTGGTTTGAAGTATATGCCGGTGAGAAAGCGCTGGATGTATATGGAAATAATGACTGGCTGCCACAAGATACTCTTGATGCATTCGAAAAATATCTGGTTGGAATTAAAGGCCCGCTCACCACACCCGTTGGCGGCGGTATCCGCTCACTGAATGTGGCCATCCGTCAGAAGCTTGACCTTTTTGCGTGTGTTCGCCCCGTGAAATACTATAAAGGCACACCCAGTCCGGTGAAACGTCCCGACCTCACCGACATGGTCATTTTCCGGGAGAATACAGAAGACATTTATGCCGGAATTGAGTACCAGACAGGCACACCCGAAAATGATAAGCTGAAGAAATTTCTCACGGATGAGCTGGGTACAAAAAATATCCGCTTTCCCGATACCTCATCCCTTGGTATTAAGCCTATTTCAATAGAAGGAACTAAACGACTGGTTCGCGCCGCAATCGACTACGCCATTGAAGAAGGCCGCGATAGCGTAACGCTGGTTCACAAGGGAAACATTATGAAGTTCACCGAAGGCAGCTTTAAAAACTGGGGATATGAAGTTGCCCGGGAAGAGTATGATGCCGAGGTGATTGGAGATGGCCCGTGGTGCAAACTACCCAACGGTATCGTGATCAAAGACGTGATAGCAGACGCATTCCTTCAGCAAATTCTCACGCGTCCTGATGAGTATGATGTCATCGCCACGATGAACCTGAACGGCGACTATATTTCAGATGCCCTTGCAGCCTGTGTTGGCGGTATCGGTATTGCGCCGGGTGCCAATATCAACTATCAAACCGGAATTGCCGTCTTTGAAGCCACTCACGGAACCGCTCCGAAATATACCGGCCAGGATAAAGTGAACCCTGGTTCGCTCATTCTATCTGCCGTAATGATGCTGCGCTACATGGGTTGGGGCAAAGCGGCCGACCTGATTGAAGACGGCCTAGAAGCCGCTATCAGCGACAAACGGGTTACCTACGATTTTGAGCGCCAGATGGAAGGAGCTACTCTTCTCAAGTGCTCTGAGTTTGGTGAAGAGATCGTGAAAAATATGTAGAACTGAATTAGATATATCGGTTGACAGCCCGAAAAGCCTCCCTTCTGCTACCCGCGGATCGGAGGCTTTTCTTTTTAGGGTTCTCCGTCTTGCACAGACTGGCGCAAGTATTCACTTGTGCCCTACTTGACCGATCTATGATCTCCTGTCGAGAGGAGACAGACGGTGAAGCGTTCAGCGGAACCGTCAGAGGTGTGTTAGTCAGCGCATTATGTTCTTGCTTTGCACTGTATTTTTTCCCCAATCGCATCACTCAGCGCCTTGAACACACCCCTCGGTTGAACGAACAGCGCTTTGCGTTTTCCTTCAATCCTTTTCCCCTCTCAAGAGGGGATGCCAACACCTCTCCTCTCGAGAGGAGACAGACGGTGAGGCGTTCAGCGGAACCGTCAGAGGTGTGCTAGACAGCGCAATATGTTCTTGCTTTGCACTGTATTTTGTTATAAGCACATCGCTCCGCAGCTTCACACACCCCTCGGTTGAACGAACAACGCTTTGCGTTTTCCTTCAATCCTTTTCCTCTCTCAAGAGGGGAATTCTTCACTGGCACAAGTATTCCACCCTGCCACCTAATCCAGAAGCCTCCGGGCTCCAAGGTACCGCCCAGCCCAATACGACTCCGACAGGCTGGAAATCATTACTCCTTGAGAAACCGACGCGTGAAGAAAACGCCGATCCTCCATGGCAATTCCAACGTGCAGAGTATTCCGCCCGGTTCGGAAAAAGATCAGATCACCCGGACGAATTGATCGCCGGCGTATACCTTCTCCGCTTTGAAGCTGTTCCCTCGTGTTTCGCGGGAGATAGATATTAAAGAAATCATCAAACACGATTTGTGTGAACGAGGAGCAGTCCACACCATTTGGGCCTGTTCCACCCAGCACATAGGGCGTTCCCTCCCATTGACTGTGCGCAGTATAAAGCCTTTCCCCGATATCCATTTTCTCTGATGTTTTAGTAACCGAAGCCATTACGGGAGCAGATGCGGGTCGGTTGGGTGGAACCGTCGTTTCTCTTGCCAAACCACACGCAGAAAGAGTGAGCGTTATTGCAGCAATAAAAGTTATAGATGTGTGCTTGTACACGTATTAAAATTTGGTAATGAATGTTGTATCTTCAATCAAAAATAAGTGATAAAAATGAGATTACTAGTCAATATTGATCATATTGCAACGCTCCGCAATGCACGGGGCGAAGGGTATCCCGATCCTGCAGAAGCAGCATCTGTATGTGAAAACGCCGGAGCCAACGGTATCGTATTTCATTTGCGAAGCGACCGCCGGCATATTCGGGACGAAGATGTTTACAAGCTGAAGAAATCCGTCCGCGGAATCCTCGATTTTGAAATGGCTGCTTCCGATGAAATGATCAGAATCTGTAAGGATGTACAACCTCAACTTTGTACGCTGGTTCCAGAGGGTCGTGAGGAGCTAACCACTGAGGGCGGACTGAACATGGAAGCTGTGTTTGACGATTTTGAAAATCGTGTATTTCCGGAATTTCATGGGACGGGTATTGAGATCAGTCTTTTCCTGGATCCCAATCCAAATGATATTGAGCTTGCGGAAAAGCTGGGCGCCGATGCTATTGAACTTCACACCGGAACATTTGCCAATGCAACAGATGAAAAAGCAAGAAAACATGAGTTAGGCAGGCTCAGAGAGGGTGCAGAGCTGATCCACAAACTGGGAATGAAAGTAAATGCCGGACACGGGCTAAATCTCGAAAACCTGGGAGAGCTGATTTCAAATGTGCCCCACCTCGAGGAGATTAGTATTGGCCATGCCCTGGTTTCCCAATCGGTTTATTGGGGGCTTGAGCGAACCGTACAGGAATATTTAAAAATCATGAAAAACAGGGACTAAAACCCTTTACCCATTTTCATTCTTCAGATAAAACAGCGGATTCCTGTAAAATATAGACAGATGTAATAAAAAGGTAATCCGCGAATCTCAGCGAGAAACCGATAGAAGCTATTATTTTGAAACCTGGAATATTTATGGATGCTACAAGGTTTTCAGCTATATTTTTTACAGCGCTGATGAGATTTAATTTTCAAAAACAAATCTAAAAAATTTGACAGATTCACAACACAAATCAGGATATGCAGCCATCATCGGGAAGCCCAATGCGGGCAAATCCACGCTGATGAATCGCATTCTTGGCAGTAAGATTTCCATAACCACCCATAAAGCTCAAACCACCCGCCACCAGGTAGTGGGCATCTACTCTGATGATGATACACAGATTATTTTTCTGGATACGCCCGGGGTGATCACACCCAAATACGAGCTGCAGAAGGCGATGATGAAAACCGTTGAGCGCGCCCGCAGCGACGCCGATGTCATTCTGTTGATTTACGATCCGCTTGATAAACATCCGACCAATGAGGTGATTGAACTGCTGAGGTCCATCAACAAGCCGATCATACTTGTTGTAAACAAGATCGACAGCATCGAAAAAGCAAAAGCGGACGTAAAAGTAGCTGAGCTGGAAAAACGGCTTCGGTTCAAATCGGTTCACTATGTATCGGCCATTCACGGTGATGGTGTGAAGGATCTGCTAAACGACATTCGAAACTATATTTTACCGGGTCCGCCCTTCTACCCCAAAGAGGATTTGAGCGAACATCCCGTTCGTTTCTTTGTTTCCGAACTGATTCGCGAACAGCTGTTTCTGCTGTTTCATGAAGAGATCCCCTACTCCTGCACGGTAGAGATTGTTCAGTACAAGGCAGAGGAGGATATCGACAAAATCAGCGCAGACATTATTGTGAACCGAAAATCACAAAAAGGCATGCTGATTGGCAAGAAAGGGGCAGCCATCAAAGAGCTTGGCATACGGTCGAGGGAGTCCATTGAAAAATTTATCGGCAAACAGGTCTATCTCGAACTGCATGTTAAAGTGCGCGAGAAGTGGCGTGAGAAAGAGAACTGGGTAAGAAATCTGGGTTATTAAAATTTTTAATTTTCTCATTGCAAGTTTAAAAAAAAAAAAAAATAGATTGGACTTATTCTTAAAGTTCGCATTAATAGATAATTAAAAATAACCCAATCTTATAATTCATCATGCTAAAATCGAATAAATATAAAATCTCATTTTTCTAAATTCTTACCCTAATACTCTTTATGTCTTTACAAATATCTATATCACCGAACGCTTCTTTCAGCGTTGGAAGTATGTTTTCAACTACAGAAGCAACTGTTCCTTGTAGTGATAAACGGTGTGACATAAGGGGTGGAGAAGATTACGGATGCCGTTTAAATATGGATGGAAGTAAATGCACTTATATGGGGGGCAGGTGCACAGGCTGGACCGACTGCAAATCTTCAACTCAAATTCAAGTAAATTAATAGCATTATTGGCTCCGATTATGAAACTCACAATCTTAATAATGCTGTTGTTTTTGTTTAACTCTTGTAATTCGTCAGATAATAAAAGCATCTATATCTATCATCCCACTGAAGAAAATTTAGATCGTGATGTTTCGGTATCACTCAGCCAATCTATTACTAGTGACCAGATTGATAAACAGCAGGTAATTGAAAAGCTCAACAATAGACAGTTTCTGACATCCATTGGGAATCTAAGTGGGAATGAATCAGAAATATTTTCAGATTTTTTCCAAGTTGAAACCACCGAAAGCGAGATCGTTATTTACGAACGAGGCAGTTACAGAATTTCCCGGTTCGATTTTAAGGGCAATTTTATTTCTGATATTGAGGCAACCGGCAGAGGTCCAAATGAACTAAATCAACCTTTACAGATTTCAGTCTCAAAGGATACACTATATGTAGTAGACGAGGGTTATGAGATTAAATTTTTAAATCTTAACCATTCCGAACAAAACATAGAAACTCTTTTTTCTACAAGTAATTCGTTGATTGAAGGGATTTGTTCTTTGAATGAAAAGTTTTTGATACGATTTTTTTCAACAAATGCCTCTACTGTTACTGAAACTTCAACAATCTTGCATCTAGTTAACAAAGAATCCGAAGAGATTGATTTTTCGTTTGGTAAGCCGTACAAGGCTAACAACCAAAGCTTGTCACAGGTATTATCGGAGGGTATTATCTCATGCAATGAAGCAGTTAATACCGTAGTTGCTACGTCATTCATTCTACCATATATCGTTGCTTATAATGATCAAGGAGAAATGATATGGATAGCAGAGGTGGAAAATTTCAGACCTATAATATACAGACAACACAATGTTCCAGGAGGCTCAGTACAATTCAGATGGAATAATGAGACTTTTATTCACAATACTTTGGAGATTTTAGGATATAAAGAATATTTGATTGTACAAGTAACAGAATTCGAGAATTTTATTGATAACGAAAACCGATCAAGAAATAAAGAATTACAGATTGAGACTTTCTTAATCCACAGCGAAACGGGTGAAAGCGCATATCTTGGCAGTGACTTACCCAGAATACTGGCCATCAGCGAAAACTATCTTATCACAGAAAAAGACGAGGAATTTCCAGCCATTGAGGTGTTTGCGATTTGAGTAAGGAATATCTCTTTAAATATTTAGTGCTTACTATTATTCTAATCTCTTTTTTATCATGTACCGATAATATACCAGCAGAAGATCTCTATATTGAGAATTCAAAAAACGAATTGGTGATTATTTACATTGGTTCAACAGAGTGTGCAGTCTGCCTTGATTCATCTAATAAGAACTATTTTAAAAAGATCCATAACAGTATTATAGCTGCTGATATAGACAAAGAATTTTCAGTTAAAAGAATAGGCATTTCGATTGGAAATAACATCAATGAGAATTTTAAGTTTTTACAGACATTTGCTGTGCCTTTTGATGAAATTACTCTTAGCCGTGACATATTCAATACTGGAATGAACAGATATATACATAACGATTTTAAGGGGGAGCCTGTAGTTCCTCAAGTGATTATTATGAAAAGAAGTTACAATCAAAATATCCTTGCTGACACACATGTAAATACGGCAATAGAAAGTGAAAAATTACTTTATCGTCTTGTTGGTTTGCCGAACATTGAAAAGTTTACAGAAATTTCAGATCAAATTAATTTTGCGAATTTTTTTGAGGAATAACTTTACTTACAAATAGTTTCAATAGCCATATTTTTTTAATTAATTAATATTATTCCAAGACAAAAAAAATCAGTAAAAAATAAATTTGCATATTCCCCTAAAGTTGTGCTATCATTTATCCATGAAATTTAAATCAGACATATTTTCTCTAAAATACATCTGCGCGATGTGTATGATGTGTTGTTGCACGTAGTGCAGAGGGGAAAATTCGTTTGAAATGAATATGAGCCCTCTGGAAACAGCAGGGCTTTTTTGTTACCCGTATTAACCTACGGATTTGTTCTTTTAAAAATATTGAACTCTTATCCAGAAAGGTGGAGGGACAGGCCCTGCGAAACCTTAGCAACCGGTTCCGGTGATTTATCTCCGGGGTGTCAGGTGCTAAATCCTGCCCGTGCTGATTTTTAAATCATCAGCACAGGGAAAGATGAGAAGATCAGGCACATGGTTTGAAAACCACACAAAGCCTCTTCTGAAAATCTTTCCCACAGGATTTTCAGAAGAGGCTTTTTTTATTGGTCCCCTCTCGAGAGGGGACAGATTTACGAGCGTTAAGCGAGTAGATCAGGGGTGTGTTAACAGAGCTTGTTCCAAACTCAGGAAACACACCCCTCGCCTAACTGAATCGTGCTGAGCACTTTCAGTTAGACTTATCCCCTCTCAAGAGGGGAGGCTTTTTAAACGTAGATTATTACAAACCATTGAAGAATACATTTAACAAGTGGTACGAAAAGAAAGTAAGGGCAACGCCCGAACTTTCGGCCGAAACCGACGCCATTGAAGCGTACCTGGATGAAATTAAAACAATCGCCATTGTTGGAATTTCAAGAAACAAACATAAAGACAGCCATTTTGTAGGCCGGTATCTCAAAAATGCAGGGTACACCATTATTCCGGTAAATCCCGGTGCTGATGAGATTCTTGGCGAAAAATCTTTCCCCGACCTGACCTCAATTCCGGAAAAAATTGATGCAGTTGACGTGTTCATAGCACCGGAATATATATCTCAGGTTGTGGATCAAGCTCTGAAAGTCAATCCAAAAATAATCTGGCTGCAGCTTGGAACGGGCGAACACCCTAAAGAAGTAAAGAAAGCTAAAAAGGCGGGTGTAAAAATGATTCAAAACCGCTGTATGAAGGTAGATCACCAGTTTTTGATACGAGACAGAGACATTAGAAATAACTCCAATTAACCAACTACTAAAAACCAAACAAACAACACCATGAGCAAAAACGGACAAGACAAGCATTACAAATTCGAAACCCTGCAGCTTCATGCAGGTCAGGAGCCCGACCCCACAACAGGATCACGGGCGGTCCCCATCTATCAAACAACTTCTTACCAGTTTGATGATACAGAACATGCAGCCACTCTTTTTGCACTGAAAGACTTCGGCAACATTTACACCCGAATCATGAACCCAACCACCGATGTGTTTGAAAAAAGAATTGCTGCCCTGGAGGGTGGTGCCGCCGCTGTAGGTACGGCATCAGGTCAGTCGGCTCAATTTTTGGCTATGATAACGCTTGCTCAGGCCGGCGACAATATCATTTCCACCCCTAATCTCTACGGTGGTACTTATAACCAGTTTAAGGTAACGCTGCCCCGTCTTGGCATTGACGTAAAGTTTGTGGAAGAAGATACACCGGAAGCATTTGAGTCACTGATTGATGACAATACACGGGCTATCTATGTGGAAAGTATTGGAAATCCGCGCGGTAACGTACCCGATTTTGATGGAATCTCTGCCATCGCCAAAAAACATGGTGTTGCCCTTGTTGTGGATAATACCTTTGGAGCCGGGGGTGCGATTGCACGTCCCATTGATCACGGTGCCAACGTTGTTGTTGAGTCTGCCACAAAATGGATTGGCGGGCATGGTACGAGCATCGGCGGCGTGATTGTAGATGCGGGCAATTTTAACTGGGGTAATGGAAGATATCCACTGTTTACAGACCCTTCTCCTGCTTACCACGGACTTAACTTCTGGGAAGTATTTGGAGAGGATGGCCCATTCGGAAATATTGCATTTGCCATACGTGCGCGGGTTGAAGGACTACGCGATGTAGGTGCGGCACAGTCGCCATTTAACAGCTTTCTTCTGCTGCAGGGCCTCGAGACTCTTTCACTGCGAGCTGAGCGCCACGCGGAAAATACTTTGAAACTTGCTGAATGGCTTCAAGGCCACGATGCTGTTTCCTGGGTAAATTATACCGGCTTGCCCGACCATCCGCACCACGAAAATGGGAAGAAATACCTGCGTGAAGGTCGATTTGGAGCTGTTCTCACTTTTGGTGTAAAAGGTGGATATGATGCTGCCCGAGACTTTATCGAAAACGTGGAGCTTGCAAGCCATCTTGCCAATGTGGGCGATGCCAAAACGCTGGTGATTCATCCATCTTCAACAACCCACCAGCAGCTTACGGAAGAAGAGCAGGCTTCAGGTGGCGTGAAAGAAGATCTGATTCGCGTCTCGGTAGGTATTGAGCATATCGATGACATCATCGGTGATTTTGAGCAGGCCTTTGAGAAGGTTAAGGCGACAGCTTAAAAAATCTCCATTTGAGGGGAGTTCTCCGCTTGCGTAGGGAGGGGTGTTGACGGAGTGTTGATATGTTTTGGTAGTAAGTCCAGACCACTCAACCTTGTAAACACACCCCTCGATCAACTAAATCGTGCTTTGCACTTTTAGTTGAACTTATCCCCTCTCAAGAGGGGATTTAAAAATAAAAAAACCCGACTCCGAAAACCGGAACCGGGTTAAACATCAACATGCCGGAAGGGACTTTTGCGAGGCCAACCGGCGATATGATATCAACCAAAAAATAACAAACAAATGAGCACAACAGAAACTATAAAGACAAAAGAAAGCGAACAGCTGCAATCGGTGCTGCTTAACCTGATTAATGGAATCGAAAAAAGCCCCGAAAAGGCAAATGCTACTTTTAAAGCAACTTCAACACTTAGCAAGGGATTTCTTGCAAACATAAATATCCGGAATTTTGAATTTCTTTCGGATGAACCGGAAGATTTCGGAGGAAAAAACGCAGGACCAAATCCCGTAGAATATGTACTGGGAGCATTTGCTGCCTGCCAGGAAATCGTAATTAAGGCATATGCTACCGTTTTGGATATCGATCTGAAATCGGTAGAGGTTGAAGCGTATGGGGATCTTGACCTTCATGGCTTTCTGAATCTGAGTGATCAACGACCTGGTTTTACAGCCGTTCGGTATAAAACCATCATTGAAACAAACGAAACCGACCGAAATAAACTTAAAACTCTCGAAGACCTCTCGGTAAATCGATGCCCAGTGCTCGATATTATCAACAGACCGGTTCAGGTTGAGGGGCATGTAGAATATCGTGCTTATTGAATAAAATAGCCCGGTCACTCATATAGGCCGGGCATTAATTTTTAATCGTTTTATGAATAAAGATGTAGTTAAAACAACGCTGCAAAAGCCATTCGTTACCGAAAATGGATTTGTGTTCGAACAGGCTGAAGTCGCTTACAAAACCTGGGGTTCGCTAAACGAAAACCGTGATAACGTTGTGCTGGTTTGCCATGCACTTACCGGGCATGCGGCGGCCGATGAGTGGTTCCCGGGAATATTTGGGGAAGCTCGGCTCTGCGACCCCAGTAACCATTTTATCATCTGCATTAACGTTCCCGGAAGCTGCTATGGATCGCTGGGCCCCTGGGCAGTGAATCCGGAATCGGGTGAACCCTACCGCGGCGATTTTCCTGCCATCACTATCCGCGATATGGTGCATTTTCAGATGCTGCTGCTCGATCAGCTTGAAATCCGGGGCATTAAAACCGTTATAGGCGGATCGATGGGCGGCATGCAGGCTTTGGAGTTCAGCATCATGGATGAACGGGTACAATCGGCTATCCTTATTGCCATGGGAATGAATCACAGTCCATGGGCGATCGGTATCAGTGAAGCTCAGCGCGGAGCCATCTATGCCGACAGCAAATGGAAAGGAGGTTTCTATGACCTCGAAAATCCACCCACAGACGGATTATCTGCTGCCCGTATGATGGCGATGATCACCTATCGAACCCCGGAAAACTACAGCCAAAAATTTAGCAGAAACGGTCAGCAGGGAACGAAAGACCAGTTCCAGGTGGAATCGTATCTCAATTACCAGGGCCAGAAATTAGCCGCCAGGTTTGATGCTCTAAGCTATGTAGCCCTTACAAAAGCAATGGACAGCCATGATATTGCCAGAAACAGGAAACCAGCTGAAGAGGTACTATCCGAAATCGACCTACCCGTACAGGTTATCGCTATTACGTCCGATCGTCTCTACCCCCCATCGGAACAGAAAGAACTTGTACAGCATCTGCCCCAAGGGTCGTACAGTGAGGTTGAATCGGAATATGGGCACGACGCTTTTTTAATTGAGTTTGAACAGCTAAACGCAATCATCAATCCATTTATATCAAAAATCAGTTCTAATCAAAAAAACCATGTCACAACTTAAAGCTTTTAAAAAACCCAAATCTGAGAAAGCACCCAAAGTGAAAAAACTGTTTATAGCCGGTGTTGGCGCTGTTGGAGGAACCTTACTAAAGCAGGTATCAAAAATTAAAACCGCCCAGCCTGTTCGGGTTCTTGGCGTCTGTAATCGTAAACACGCACTCTGGTTTGAGCGCTCTCAGCAAAATTATTCATTGACAAACTTACGTCGCGGCCCCTCAAAAAACTGGGATGAGATTATAGACAAGCTCACTTCTTATGAAACCGGAACCGTCCTATTTGTGGATACTACCGGCGGCAGAGAAGTAAGTGATCTCTATCCGAGACTGTTACAAAAAGGGATTCATGTTGTAACAGCCAGCAAGCTTGCAAACTCCCAGTCTCAGGCGGCCTTTGATGAACTTCACTACATCAGCCAGGCTGGAAATACACGATTTCTGTACGAAACCAATGTTGGCGCGGGGCTCCCCATCATTCAAACAATTGAAGACTTGTTGCAAACCGGCGATACTATTCATGAATTAACCGGTGTTCTCTCCGGCACTATGACCTTCCTTTTTTCCGAGCTGGAAAAAGGGCGCTCCTTTAGCGACACCGTTATTAAAGCCCGCACTCTTGGATATGCTGAACCCGATCCCCGGGACGATCTTTCAGGAGAAGATGTGGCTCGTAAATTTCTGATCCTTGCTCGAAAATGTGGCCTGAGAATAGAGCGGGAAGAACTGGACGTGGAATCACTGATACCCAACTCACTACAGGATGTAGATTCCGCCACATTTCTTGAACGTCTTGGAGAGGCGGATTCAATCTGGGCGGATCGGATTACAGAAGCTTCTGAAAAAAATCAAACGCTGCGATATACCGGTAGCCTTAAAAATGGAAAAATAAAGATAGGTGTTGAAGCCGTTAGCAAAGATTCTTCCCTGGGCCAGCTTGCTGGAACAAACAATCTGCTACTTATCAAATCAGATCGATACTCCGATCAGCCATTAATTATCCAGGGACCCGGTGCTGGCAAAGAGGTAACCGCGGCCGGGGTTCTCGCCGATATACTCAAGATATAATACTTCTTAGCTGTTGTCTTGATATTTAAAATCCAAAAGCCCTGCCTCACGAACAGTATTTGCCCAAATCCAGCATAGTTCAATAGAGTTAATTTAAGTACGGCAATTCTTTGCAAATGATGTACTTAGCGTTTAAATTGAAGTAGATCGGTTCAACATAGTAAACATATTCTGTTGCACTCGTGTTGTACTGAGACACTAAAACAAAAAGCCCTCAGCCAGGCGGAAACCAAAGACTGAGAGCTTTTTTAACTCTAACAGAGCTATCATGGAAAATACACATAAAGAAGATCTTTTCGTAAAACAGTTCGGAAAGAAGCCCACCAACTCCAAAGCAGATCAGTTCTTTCTGGACTATCTGGAAGGCAAGGAAAAACGAGACCGGGAGCGCCGGACCTTTAAAGAGGCCACAATCTCACAAGTAGTTCACCATTACACTAAATCAGCTTAATCCTAAACGAAAAGACAATGAACAGCATAAAATATTTAGACGACCAGCAACTGTTAAACAGTATCGTTTCAGAAATCAAAGAACTCAAGGAAACCGACAACGTTCGATATAAGGAGCGTTTACTCGAGTTATATGATGCCTTTGACATTAGCACAAAGAATGTAAGCACAAAGCGTTTGATAGATGACACTCAAAGGGTTCTTGATTACGCGGAGAGCTTAGAAGAGATCGATAAGGAAATTGCTCTGGAATTGCTTTCAGTACGATTACAGGCGATTAATCACTTTCTGAAAAGCATTCCCTCAAAAGAGATTGCAGCAGCAAGACACTTAAATAATTAACTAACCCCCCGGCTGCCATTTGGGGGCCGGGTATTAACCCCCTTCACCATGCCTACTCAGACCCTAACAGATTCATTTATTAGACACCACGACACCCCGGCCAAACGAATTGAAGTATATGATGACGTTGTGAAAGGAATGGCCGTACGGATTACAAAGAAGGGTAGTAAATCCTTCATATATCGGTATAGAATCAACGACCGCGTTCGAACCTATACCATTGGTTCATTTTCAACCTACAGCCTAGCAGAAGCCAGAGCGGAGACCAGAGAGCTTAAGAAAAAGGTTGGAAAGGGTATCGATCCGATGGAAGAGAAGAAAAACCGCAGAGAGAAGCCCAAAGAGCGAACGTTTGCGGACTTATCACAGGCGTTTAAAGATTATCACATGCCTGGACTAAGAGCCTCAACCGTCGAAGAGTATAAACGGATTATTGATGTAGAACTCGACCCGGTACTTGGAGACATTCCGGCTGATGAAGTGGATATGCACCACATCTTAAGTATTCTGGACAAGAAAGCATTTAAGGACGAAAGCCCGACTATGGCAAACAGGATTAGAGGGCGGTTAAATACTATTTTTGAGTTTGGACTTAGCCGCGACATTGTGAAGGTGAACCCGGTTGCAAGAACGAAAAAATATAAACAGGGAGAGAACAAGCGCGAACGCTTTTACTCTAAGGATGAAATCAGAACACTCTGGAAAACCTTTAATGTCATCAATGAGCCGGCGCGATCCATCTACAAGATTTTGCTGTTATGCGGCCAACGATCAAGGGAAACTCGAGAGATGCACACCGACCACCTCACATTAAACTTTTTTGATGGAAGTGTCTGGACAATCCCGAAAGAACTATCAAAATCAAAACGTTCGCATGATGTACCCTTATCACCCTTAGCTCTTGAAGTGATTGAGCAAAGCCTCGAAGGATCCAAAACCGGGAACGTGTTTGATGCCGGAAAAACCACCCTGGGGCAATCTGTAAAAAGTGCAAAGGTAACAATACGCAAAATTTCAGGTATTGAGGACTTTCGAGCGCATGATATACGGCGTACCGTTGCCACACACATGGCAAAATTAGGCGTAGACCGCACAACTCTTGGTAAGGTACTCAACCATGCCGGATTATCGGGAGACAGTCAGGTAACGGCTATCTATGACCGGCACGACTATATGAAGAAGAAGAGAGAGGCCCTTGAGAAGTGGGCCAGGTACTTAACGGAGATTGTAGAATCAAAGCCCGGAGAGACTACGATTCACAAAATCGGCTAAAACTGTTTTATAGGCAGTATGTAAAAAGCCCTCACGATGTTTAAATGTACATTTTGAGGGCTTTTTTATTTCAGTACAACAGGGGAGCAACAATTTAACCCGAAAACTGTAGGATGACAGCCGCGCACCCTTTGGTTAATATTAGTTCAAGAGCAACCGAATATTAACGAAACACTAAAAAACCATGAACGATAGATTAATTAAGCCAACTGAATTAGCTGAAATGATGGGAGTATCCAGGACGACTATCTGGAACTGGATAAACGACGGTGCGCTGCCACCCCGTAAAAAGATAAGCAACCGTACTGTTGGATGGTTTGAGTCTGACATCAAAGAATGGAAAGAGAGTCTTAAAACGGTTGAAGAATGTCAAAAGTAAATCAAGATGCCAGAGTCTTGCAGGTTCTTAAGCAGGAATGCAATCAATCAGGCAACGGAAGTGAAACGTTGAGTAAGGTTTTTACCGGCCTTTTATCCGTACACAACCGAAACCTGATTGACTTTACCAACGCTCTGGGTTCACATAGAAACGATGGGGGCCGCTATGGCGACAATAGGTAAATCATTTAGTGATCCAGACAAATGGGAAGATCCTTTTTTCTTGGCACTGTCCCCAGGAAAAAAACTTCTATATCAATATCTCTGGGATCGTTGCGACCATGCCGGGGTTATTCATATAACCATAACTGTTTGGGCTGCACATACCGGCCTTGAGATTAACGATACAATGCTTGATAGTTTCATATCAGAAATTAATGAAGATCAGGAACGCATTGTGAGAATCAATAGAAAACTATGGTTTACAGAGTACATCCGATTTAACCAACAGAGTGATCCTGAACTGCCATTATCTGACACCTATTCCTTTCATAAGCATGTGTGGAAGCTAGTGCAAAAGCATAAACTTATAGAAGAGATTCAAAAAAGAGATCCAATTTTATTATTGAAATTCTTAGAAAACAATAATGGTGTAAATGCAACAGAAACAGATACTCCTAAGGCTAACATAAGCCTTAATCAAGACTTACCTAAGCCAACGGGTAAAGGTGCAGGTAAGGGTGTGGGTTATGGTGAAGGTCTGGGTAAAGAACGTGAACCTGACACTATCGACTTATCAGATGATGAACAATTGTTTGGAACCCCTTCACTAGATGGAACTGATAGTGAAGAATCAGCAGCAGACTTTGAACGTAGCAACTGGAAGCAGAAAGCAGAGGGAACCCCTTTTGACTACTAAAGAAAAAAAGAGAGTGATTCCCCCCCTAACCTCGGGGAAACGAGTTCTATAAGAGCTTTCTCTCTGTTCTCACTCAACTCAATACCAACGCAAAAAAAAACGCGAAAAATGCAATCAAACATCTTTGCACCCGAACCAGCACCACGTTTTAAACTGATCCACACCCTTAGCGGCCAGACTGTTGCAAAAGCCCACACACTCCAGGCACTACGCAATGTTATTGATGAAGCCGATGCGAACTACTTCACTCTTCACGACTTACAAGAGGGAGAGTATTCCGGCGCTTCACGGATCTTTAAAGAGGCTGTTAAGGATTGTTAAGGTTTCCCTAACATTTCCTAACATTTTCACTATCAAATGCTATCATTTGTTATCATTTTCGGCCCTATACGATGCTTACAAATGCTTACATCACGCTAACATTTGCTAATATTTTGGCCCATCTGGGAACCTGACAAAACCTGACATTTTAGAAATGATAATTCAACAAAATTCAACACCCTAAAAAGGGGCTTTTCAAACAATTTCTTTAGTCCATAAAAAAGGGGTTGAAACTGTCAAGCAAGCAGTATAAAAACGCCGTTCAGAATCCACAAACGCCGATTTTTAAGAAAATCGCTGTTTCAGTACAACAGAGGGGTTTTTTAAAGGTTTTCACCCCCTAAAACGTAGGATGAAAAGGATGATAAATAAGGGCAATTTACAGGTAACTTTTAATGAATAGTTTACCATGAGTGTAGATAGCATCCTTCACAAACTGCCAAAGAAGTTTAAACGCAAAGACTTCATTCAATGCGTTGGTGATAATACAGAATACAGTCTTCCACATGCTCAAAACCTTCTTGAGCGCGCACAATACGCCGGGTTGATCCATCGGGTTGATTACGGCGTATATGAGAAGCAGGAACCAGAACTGACTTTTCAAGAGGCTTAATCATGGTTGATATTGCGCGTTTACAGATTGAGATCGATTCATCCGGGATTAAGACAGCCGGACGAGAATTAGACAGTTTAGCTAAGAGAGGAACCAGAGTAGGCAGAAACCTTACAGCAGGGTTAACAGTTCCGTTAGTGGCTGGAATGGCCGGAGCTGTAAGAGAAGCGGCACTACTCGAGGGGGCCTTTGATAAGTTTGACGTTGTTTTCGGCAGCATGAACCGCGAAATGAGAGACTTTGTGGAAGTTTATAACTCACAGTTTCCAATATCGCGCCGGGAGACGGTACAACTTGCAGCCAACCTTCAGGATTTACTTGTACCGATGGGCCTTAATCGAACAGAGGCGGCTTTAATGACTCAAGATTGGTTAGAGCTTGCCGGAGCGTTATCGGCTTTTAATGATGTACCTGTTGAAAGGGTATTAAGCGCGATCAGTTCCGGTATGGCTGGACAATCTGAAGCGTTGAGGCGTTACGGGATTGATGCAAGGGCGACAACACTCGAGACCGTAGCACTCGAACAGGGTTTGCTAAGAGCAGGCGAAGCCATGAATGAACAAGTAAGGCAGCAGGCGTTACTGATTCAGGCGACGAACCAGAGCGCGGACGCGATCGGCGGACTGGAGCAGCAGCAGGGTTCACTTCTTTGGCAGATGGAAGAGCTTAAACGAGATGCCAGAGACCTTGCCGGGATCTATGGGCAGGAATTGATTCCGATTGCTTCAGAACTGATTGAAGGCGCAAAAGAAACGGCGGCATGGTTTAAAGAACTGGACTCCGACACTCAGAAACTGATTGTTCAGACCGGTTTATTGGGTGCAGCTATTGGCCCGGTTGTCGGCGGCCTTTCTTGGGCCTTGGTCGGAGCAGGTAAAGCAGCCGTTACCATGACTAAAGCGACCAGAGCGTTAACCGCTGCAATGTTAGCCAATCCATACCTTGCTGTTGGCGCTGCCATTCTTGCCATTGGTACAAAAGCTTATTTTACAAACAGGAAAATTCAAGATTTCCACGATACAATCAATGAAGCGCTAGGCGGTAATATTAACACCCAAACCATTGAAGATGTTAATGATTTAATCGCTAAGACGTCTGAACGTTTGGAAGGGGTGCAGCGAGCAGAGAATTTATTTGCTGTTGAGAGCAGGGAAACTGAGCAGCTTAAACAGTATTTGAATGAACTTGTTACCCTCAGAAACCAATTAGCACTACAAGAAATCGACGGTATTATCTCAGACAAGGCAGCAGCAAACGCCAGGGAGACCGAACAGGCCGTTCGTGAGCTGATGCAAGCCGTTGAAGGCGTTCATCTTGCCATGCAAGCGCCGGAAGAAACGATCTTTGATCCATCGGAAGCGGCACAACTTCGACAAATGCGCCGGGAGTTTCAAGAGTTTAACGGCGTTCTTGATGAGATACTCATGCAGGAAGATGTTGATTTTTCCCACCGGCTGGGAATGGATGAATTTAACAACGACATGCAGGAAGCCATTAACTGGAGCCGGGAACTGGGCTTCACGCTTGAGCAATCATTTCTTGCAGGGATAACAGGGGGGCGTTCCTTTTTGGGCGTTCTCGATCAAATTTTCACAAGCATCTTGCGATTAACCGCGCAACAGTTTGTTACCAACCCCCTGCAGAATGCCTTGAATAATTCCGGGTTCTTAAATGGACTCTCCGGCGCGGAATCGGTTGATGATCTGATTATCAGTGATACCGGACGAGTATTTAAGCCTCACCCTGATGACACCATATTGGCACTCAAGAACATCGATCCGTTAACAGGGGGCGGCGGTTCCGGCACTCCAAATGTCAACGTGAATGTAGCCGTTCAGAATGAAGTATCAAACGCGCAAGTAGATATTCGAAAACAGCGAATGCCAAACGGCGACCTGGAACTTGTAGCCATTATTCGAGACATCAATAAGGGCTTGCACAACTCCGGCCAGATGGATAGGACAATGGCCGCGAATTACGGAATCAGACGGAAGGGCGTAAACTATGGATAACTCCTGTTGTACTCAGAGATCAGTTAAGAATAAAAAACGGCGTTTAAGAGACGGAAACAAAGATAATTTACTGCACATGAAACAGTTTAAGCCATGATTACCAACAGCGGAAAAGATTATAAAATTGAGGCCGGCGGCCTCTCTTTACTATTTAGAGACAACACCCCTGTTAACCCTGAATCAGAGATAAGTTTCAGGGGCTTGGATGATGTCGATGGAAACGTTGAAGCCAGAATTTATGCCGATGTAGATGATGGGCTAGCCCTTCAAAGCGATTTAAACGGAATTACGATCAATGCCAATGCAGGCAATGTAAATATTCGTTCTGCAAATAACAGCATTGTTCTTGATGTAGGCAGTGAAATTTCAATCGATGATGCAAGTATCGTAACGGAATCCATGCCGGCAACAGTTACCGGCGCTATTGATGTAAAGATTAACGGCACTACAAGAAGAATACCTTTAATCTCATAGCCATGTCAGCAAGCATGATTTATAACCTGGGGCCGACAACGATCTTGTTAAGTGATGGTTGTGGTTATGATAATGGCAAAGTAACAAGCCTCAATACCCGGAAGGTATGGACATTATCGGAATCAGTTGGTTTGATCTGGATGGGGCGGCGGTTCGGCCCTATTGATAAGATCATAGACTCACAGAAAGGCAGAACAGCGGAGAACGCTCTAAAAGGAATTGGAGAGATACTTAAGCATACTATTAACGGTAATGAAGAGATTGAAGAGTTTCTGGATAACGACAACCCTTATAACATCTTTAGTCTTGAGTACAATAACGGATTGTTAGAGATATACCGGCTTTTTTGGTGTAAGGAGAGATATAACCCTATTCACTACCAAACATTTGAGCCAGGAATGAATGCCTTTATGGCTGTTGAGCAGGGTAAAACTGAAGAGGGTATGGCACTGTTTAAAAAGTTCTTGAAGGACAAGACAGACAGAACCGCTTTTAGTGTAAAGAGTATCACTAAGGCTATACATGATTCATTTTCGGACACTATCAAGAAATTGAAAGATCAAGGGGTACAGGTAGGCGGACAAATTTTTATCGACACCCTTGTTGTACCGAAAGAGCAGAAAGAAATTAAAAACGGCGTTTAAGCGCTACAAACAACGAAAATTAACCTTAACCAGACTGTTCATAAGGCAGTATTAATAAAAAAAGACATGGCAACAGCAGATAAACAACCAGCGATCAGCAAATTTCCTTCAACCCCCCTTCATTTAAAAGCTGAAGGATTGAAGGCAGCTAAGCCTGAAGAGGTTCAGGGTAACGCGCTTATTGATACTGGAATTGCAGCCCTTCAACGGACTGAGAACATTATTGAAGAGACTGCAGAGACCTTAAAGGGCTTGAACAAAGATGAAAGCCGTAATTTCGTTAATAAACAGGTAGCAGCCTACGAATACGGCGATAGGATGTATAATAAGATTACTAATAACTCGAAGGCAGAAGGCCAGCTACGGGATGAAGTTCGTAAAATCAACAAAGATATTGAGAACAGCCTCACAGACGAAGCGGCCCGGCACCCCTTTGCGCAAGAGGCCCGATCCATTTTCCGGGATATGGACGAAGCAAAACGCGTCCGATACCTGGAGAACGCCATAACGAATCAGGATTTTGAGTATGCAGAGTTTATACTTGGCGCACCAACACACCTTACTGGACTGAAGCCCAAAGACCGGGAACGACTCACAGAGCATTATAAAAAGACACGCTTCAAAGATCGGATAGCTTACCGCGACTATGTGAAGAAATTAGCGGATTCCGTTGGGAATTTGAGCAACCACTATATGAAATATGTCAAAACCCTTGAGAATGAAGATGTTATCAGAGCTTTAAAGACTCGAAAGGACGTAGACCAAAAACTTGAACTGTAACGCGCGGTTGAGTTAGTCAGCCCGGTTGGGGAGTTAGGGCCTCAGCCGGGTTATTTTTAACCGCATAAATCAAATGCCATGTTATACGCAGTAGAGGACATTGTAACCGTATCACAAGCCAGAGGGCGCTGGATCGGTATTATCACAGAGATAAAGACCATCGGGAAGGAATGGGCCTACCTTGTTCACCCTCTTGATACCTTTGAAGAGATAGAGCTGCGGACTCAGGAAGCCCGAACCCCTGTAACGGTACTTGAAGCGGACATCATAAGCGCTAACAGGAATTATCCAACCTTTGAAGTTGGGGAATATGTCAACATGTTCGGTATATCCGGAGAGATTACCGGTATTGACGGGGATCTTTACCGCGTTGAGACTCAGACACCACGAAAGGATTATACGCAGATCAGAGACCATTTTGTAACCAGAGTTGAACTACTCTTGTTCAACCCTTTGAAGTACCAGGTACCGGTTTAAACTTGACACTTTCTGACACTATAAAAAAGAAATGCGAGACTTTCCCACACCTAAAAAAAGAGACGTAGAAGAGCCGGGGGTTATAGCCGGTATTCGATCCATTGTACAGGCAGCCGTTCCAGACCCTTACAACATCATGAGGGAACTGGACAAGATCGCTATAATGATGATCCTGAAAGAGAATTACAGGCAGACCGGGGTTAAACTGCCAAAAGATTTACGTTATGGACTGATTGATAAATATTGCCTATCAGGAAAGACCATCGAACTAATCGCTTATGAGAGCGAATATATCGAAGCGGAATAGCTTCACTCTCAGAAATCAGCCTACCTGTTAAAAATATTTTCTTGCTTTCCCTTATTTTTTCGGTTGCACCTATGTTGTACTGATAAAATAAAGCCTCTCATATTTGCCATTATACACACTCAATACACACAATATAAATTGCTGTTTATTCTGATTTTATTACACAATTAATTGCGAAAAAACATAAAAACAAGCCCTGCCTCACGATCAGGGCTTTTGGATTCATTAAATGAAACCGAGATGAAAAATTATACTTTCATCAATATGTAAAGTTATTTTTCTATAGATCTTTTGCGCTTACACTCATACCCTGTGTTACGTCAAAAGCTTCACCACCTGGTTCGTGATTGCCAACAAATTTAAAACTCCAACTGCCACTCCATCTGAAAAATGCAGTTCCGGGTTGTTGCAGATCAAATCTTTCCCCAGCCTGAACAATTAGCCCTTGTGGACTATAGGAAATATTATCCCCGTTCGGATTTGTTACAACAATTTGAACAAGACGAACCCTAACGGAAGAAGAGGCTCGGAAAGCAATTCCGGGATCTCCCCCGACAAGAGTTTGCTCAAGAGAACTGATATTAAAACTTGGTGGTGGTGGCCCCTCATCAACTTCGGGTCCTGTAGAGTCGTCGCTGCACCCAAACGCAAATATTGAAATAAAAAGGATTGTTGCAGCTACTTTGAAGAGTCGTTTATTGTACCACATCATTTCCTCCTTAGGTAAGTTTATTGTTACTTCTCTCCTGTCTTATTTCTCGTAATATTACTCTCTCCTTTCTTTAATTAAATATAACTCTTACCACCAAAATCTACATGTTTTAAAAATCGATCTACACTCTTAGTGGCGGCCATAATACAATGATAAATTTACACTTGTTGATTTTGCTTCTGGACTTGGTAAAATATTTCTGAATTCGAACAGATAATCGCCATTTTTTTGAGAGTAAAAGATACTTTTGTCTAATATATTCGTTATTCATCAACGCGTTACACTTCATTTTTTGACAACTAAGAACCCATATTCCTGAATATTTGTGTTCCCCCCACTTATGAGAGTCCAAATTTTCTCCCACCATTCCCCACTCGATTTTTCTCAATATTGAAACCGATCAAAAAAATGGCTCCTGAGATCATTGAGAAGGATTTTCGCAATAATCACTGGATGATTTTCAACAAATCAATAACATTTTTCTTGACAAAGTAGCAAGCAATAACCTACATTGTGGGGAGAAGTGGGAGATAGTGGGAGATGTTCTGTATCATCTTCATACAGCACTGTCGATAAAATTTAGCAATCCATAATAGAGATCCATCGTGCCAAGCTTCAAAGGGCAATATGAACACAGTGTAGACAGTAAAGGCCGGGTTGCCTTCCCTGCCAAGCTGCGTAAAGCTCTCTCTCCTGAAGCAAACGAAGGATTCACCATAATCCGGGGCCTTGAAGCCTGCCTATACCTCTACCCCAACGATGAATGGGAAAAAGTTGAAAAAAAGCTGTATAAAGTTAACAGTTTTAAGAAAAGAGAGCGAACAGTTATACGTAACATATTACGACATGCCGAAGATTTGTCATTAGACAAGCAGAATCGGATTTCACTTCCCGGAACACTTGCAGAGTTTTCAAATATCGAATCGTCGGTGGTGTTCATTGGTATGGGCAAGTATATTGAAATATGGAACCCTGAAAACCTTGAGAAACAAGATGAACAGCTCACAGAGGAAGAGTCTCAAGAACTCACCGAAGAGGTTCTCAGCGATGTATTTGATACGATGGAGGGGGATTTGTAATGACAGATTATATTTCACACACTCCGGTACTCCTCAATCCCTCCATGGAGTTTTTGATCACGGATTCATCCGGTATTTATATCGATGCCACACTCGGTGGCGGCGGACACAGCCTGGCTATCCTTAGTCAGCTTAGCAGCAATGGAAAACTCTTTGGCGTAGACCAGGATGCTGAAGCACGAGCCGCTGCAGGTGAAGCCATTGGTGATGACGAGCGATTTTTGATGGTTGATGGAAATTTTGGGTTTCTGAAAACGATCATTCCGCCCGAAGTTCACGGAAATGTATCAGGCGTGCTTTTTGACCTGGGTGTATCAACCCACCAGATCAAAGAGGCCGACAGAGGGTTCAGCTTTCAAAAAGACGGCCCCCTCGATATGAGGATGAGTGAACTGAGCGGTGTTTCTGCCTATGATGTTGTGAACTCGTACGAATATGAAAAACTACGGGATATTATTTTTCACTATGGTGAGGAGCGCTTGAGCCGCCAAATAGCCAGGGAAATCATTGACCGAAGACCCATCGAAACCACACTTGAACTTCGCGAAGCTATTGAAAGTGTATTATATGGCCGATATATCATAAAATCGGTTGCACGGGTATTTCAGGCTATTCGGATTGAAGTGAATCGCGAACTGGACGTGCTTAAGGATGGGTTAACTCAGGCGTTTGATCTACTGAAACCTGGCGGCAGAATTGTAGCGATATCCTACCACTCTCTCGAAGACAGAATTGTAAAGAACTACTTTAAAAGCGGCAATTTTGAAGGAAAGGTTGAAAAAGATTTCTTTGGCAACCCGATTATGCCCATCCAGGTTATTACCAGGCAAATTATAACGCCATCTGATGATGAGATAAAAGAGAATCCGGCTGCCCGGAGTGCAAAGCTGCGAGTTGCTGAAAAAAAGGCGGAGGAGTAGATGTATATAAAAACTCCGGCAAAACAGACCTTCAAAGGTATTTCAAAAGGAAAACCTGCCCAAAATAAAAGAAAAAAACGTAGAACAGTGTTCGATACAGACGGCTCTGCCCCTTCTCATGGCAGACGCACGCGAACAAATGAGAAATCAATATCAAATAAACTTCCGGTATTTACCCCCTGGAAGATTGTGCTCGCAAGTCTTTTGATCGGGATTTGTGGGATTTATTACATCAACCACGTGTTCAATACACAGCAAACCTTGCTTGAAGTGAATCAGCTACAAATTGAACACAATCGTGCGATGCGGCAGTATCATGAAAAAAGGCTGATTTACGACCGGATGACCGGCCCGAAAGAGATTTATCAACAAGCCAGGCAACAGGGATTTATTAATGCAGGTCCCGCAGATTTAATTATAAAAGTAGAATCGGATTCTCAATGAAAGAACGCAGCTCCATAATGAGCCGTATGTTTTTGCTATTGGGATTACTGCTTTTAATTCCAGCGGCAATTCTCGTGCAGCTGGTTCGCGTTGGATATCTCCAGGGCGAAGGCTACCGGGAGCTATGGAGTTCACAAGCCATCAGCACACTTGAAATACAGGCTGAACGAGGGCAGATATTTGACGAGAACGGAGCACTGCTCGCATCAAACAGGGTAACTTATAAGATTGCTGCAGACCCCTACTCCATCGATAACAGAGAGCATGTTGACCAGATTGCAAAGATTTTAAGCCGATATAGCGGTCGCTCTGAACAGCATTACAGAAATGCTATGAGCCGAAATTCATCCCGCTCCAGATATGTCGTTCTGCATCGTAATATTCCCGTGGAAGGGTATGAAGAACTGGCTGCACTCGGTATTCGTGGCTTAATATTAGAGGAGGAATACCGTCGCCTTTATAACTTCGAATCTCTTGCTGCCCATGTTATTGGCTTCGTCAATCACAATCTCGACGGTATGGCCGGGCTTGAAAAACAGTATAACGAAATTCTGAAGGGAAGCCATGGTGAACAGCAGGTAAGAAAAGACCGGTATAACAAAGTATTTGCCTATGTGGGCGCTCCTAAAAGCCTGCCTCAACAGGGTTTCTCTCTGCATACAACGATAAACTCACAAATACAGTCCATCGTAGAAGAGGAGCTCGAAACTGGTATTGAGCGTCACAAAGCACAGAAAGGAACAGCCATCATTATGGACCCAAGAACGGGTGCAATTAAGGCAATGGCCAATTTCCCTACGTACAATCCAAACTCTCCGGGATCGAAAGAAAATGAAAACCGAAAGAATTTTGCGGTTGCCGATATGATTGAACCCGGATCTACATTTAAACTTGTTACTGCAATTTCTGCGGTTGAGCAAAACGCTGTTGAGTTTGGTGAAATGTTTGAAACGCCGGAGAATGGGGTTAAAATGATTCATGGCCAGTTTATGCGCGATCATGATCCACTTGGAACGCTGTCTTTTACAGATGTAATTGCAAAATCGTCCAATATCGCCACTTCCGAAATTGCGATGCGGTTAAAACCGGATACCTTTTTTCAGTATGCGAGAAATATGGGTTTTGGCACACCCACACATATTGATCTCCCCGGAGAGGAAAGTGGCCGTCTTCAGAAACCATTTGAATGGAGCCTCGTTACGCTGCCCTGGATGTCGATCGGGTATGAAGTGCAGGCTACCCCTCTTCAGATTTTGCAGGCCTATGCCGCCTTTGCAAATGGCGGACAGCTGATGCAGCCTTATATCGTAAACAGTATTACCAACGAAATGGGTGATATCATTGAAAAAACAGAACCCCACCTGATTCGGAAAATTGCCAGAGAAAGTACGATCGATAAGTTAAAGCCGGTTTTTGAAAAGGTAGTATCCGACTCGGGAACGGCCGGATGGGCATCGATAGAAGGACTGCGCATCGCAGGGAAAACAGGTACCGCTCAAAAGTTTATCGACGGCCAGTACCGTACCAAGTACAATGCATCTTTCGTAGGATTTTTCCCGGTAGATAATCCTGAATATATCATTTTAGTGCTCCTGGACGAACCCCGAACAAGTATATATGGAGGCTTTACCGCAGGCTCAATTTTTAAAGAAATTGCTAAACGTGTTTCGAGCCTCGGAAATACCATCGATCGCAGCCCCGGAAATCAGCTAGCCGGTAACCTGAAACAGAAAACAGCACCATCGCTTTTGGGTTTATCGCTGGAACAAGCCGAGGTTGTGATGAAGAATATGAAGCTCCCTTTTGAGGCCAATGGTGAAGAAGGGTTTATTGCATCTCAAGAACCTACGCCCGGTTCAGAAATGGATGGAAACACCATTTTAAAGCTGGAGTTAGAATCCATTGAAATGCCCGTTCAGGAAAACTATTCAACCGTTCCCGATCTCAGTGGTTTAAGTATGCGCCAGGCTACAAACCGATTATTACAGGCGGGGCTTGACGTACAGACTGTGGGCAGCGGAACTGTTTTTGCCCAGTTCCCCAAGGCCGGAGAACGAATGCAAAAGGGCCGCCCCGTTACGGTTCGAGGCAAGGCAAGATCCATGTACGTAGCAACTACAGCAGAAAATCAACAATGACAATCGATAAACTCATAGAATTTTGCAATCCGGTTCGGGTTGATGGCGAGTGCCGGCAACCACTGGGTAAGCTTTGCCAGGATTCCAGAGATATCGAACCGGGGGATGTGTTTATTGCCGTAAAGGGAGTAAAATCTGATGGGCATAACTTTATTGAAGAAGCGGTAGATCGTGGCGCTGCAGCCATCATTGTCCAAAATGAGGTGACTCCAAAGCAGGGTATCTGCATTATTACAGTTAAAAAAACAAAGAAACTGCTGGGGCCACTTGCTCAATTTTTTGCGGACAATCCCGCCGATAAATTAACCGTTATTGGAGTAACCGGGACCAATGGTAAGACCACCGTTTCTACTCTTATTTGGCAAGTGCTTACCAAACTTGGTGTTCAGGCATCACTGCTGGGTACCGTGGAAAAACGAATTCTTACTGAACCGTATCAAAGCCGGCTCACAACGGCAGACCCCATTGAACTTGCCGGCGACATGCAAAAAATGGTGGTGGCCGGAAGTACTCATCTTGTTATGGAAGTATCTTCTCATGCACTCGACCAAAAAAGAGTGAAAGGGATCTCTTTTAATGCAGCCGTTTTTACCAATCTCAGCCACGATCATCTCGACTATCATCCCTCGTTTAATGATTACGCATCAGCTAAAAAGAAGCTTTTTGATGGTCTGGACAGTACTAGCTGGGCGATAACCAATGCTGATGACTCCAGAGGCGAATGGATCGTGAATTCAACACCGGCAAGGGTTATAAGCGTGAGCCTGGATGGAAACGGATTGATGCAGGGTGAATTAAAAAAATCTGACGCCTCTGGACTTTCCATTCTGGTTGATGGCACGCAAGTAAATTCGCCGCTCGTAGGACGATTTAACGCCTACAATGTTATTGAAGCTCTTTTCACCTGCACTGCTCTTGGGTTTGATGGCTCACGCGTAGCGGAAATACTGGCAGAATGTACCGGTGCGCCTGGACGGATGGAACGTGTTGTACCTGAGGCGAATGCCTCTCGATACCCAACCGTTTTTGTTGACTACGCCCATACGCCTGATGCACTCGACAATGTATCGGCCACGATTAAAGAGTTCAAAAGAAAGACGGAAAAGCTAACCATAATTTTTGGTTGCGGCGGCGACAGAGACCGGAAAAAACGTCCGGTTATGGCTCAGATTGCTGAGAAATACGCGGATCGCATCATTATCACATCCGACAATCCAAGAACAGAGAACCCAGACACTATCATTGATGAAGTGGTTAGCGGTTTTTCTGCAAGTGCCGTGTATAAGCGAATGGTTTCGCGTCGGGAAGCCATTGAGCACGCAATAATGACCTCCAATAAAAATGACATCATCCTTATTGCGGGCAAAGGTCACGAAACATACCAGGAAATTAATGGGAAAAGATCTCATTTCGATGATCGTGAAATTGCCAGGACCGCTCTCAGTTCGCCTGACCTTTTAAAATCGATCGGGGAGGCAAACTGATGCTGTACGAACTGCTTTCTTATCTGAATGAGATTTGGGCACCACCCGGCTTTGGTGCCTTTGAATTTATTACCACGAGAACGGCGTTTGCAGCCGCTACGGCTTTGATTTTAAGCCTGATTGTAGGCAAAAAAATGATTCACTGGCTTCAGAAAATGCAGCTTAGAGAAGTGATCAGAGATGATATCGGGCTTTCATCGCATTTAAGTAAGACAAATACGCCTACAATGGGAGGAGTTATTATCATAACGGCTACCCTGCTCCCTGCTTTTCTCTGGATGAGAATTGATAGTATCTACACATGGCTCATCATTTTTGTGGTATTGGTGCTTGGAGTTGTAGGATTTATCGACGATTACATTAAAGTTGTGAGGAAAGATAAAGCCGGTCTTCACGGCTGGTTCAAAGTAATCGGGCAGGTGGCCACCGGCCTGGTTTTGGGGGCAACCCTCTACTTCTGGCCCGCTTTTGACGATTTCAACACCATCACAACCGTACCATTTTTAAAAGAAGTGCATATCGACTACGCATTTTTTGGTGAAGAGTATGGCTGGCTGATCTATATCCCCGCCGTTGTATTTATTATAACCGGCGTGAGCAATGCCGCAAATCTCACCGATGGACTCGATGGTTTGCTCTCCGGTACATCAGCAATTGCGGGCGTAATTCTTGGAATATTCGCCTACGTATCCGGTCGGGTTGATTTTTCTTCATTTCTGAATATCATGTATTTGCCTCAATCAGGCGAACTCACCATTTTTGCTGCCTCTCTGGTAGGAGCCTGTCTCGGTTTTCTTTGGTACAACTCCTACCCTGCCCAGGTTTTTATGGGTGATACCGGCTCTCTTGCACTTGGCGGTGCACTTGGCGCACTGGCGATTATGATTCATAAAGAGCTTCTTTTGCCAATAATATGCGGTGTATTTTTTGTTGAGACGGTATCGGTCATTATTCAAACCAGCTGGTTTAAATACACCCGAAGAAAGTACGGCGAAGGACGCCGAGTTTTTCTGATGACCCCTATTCACCATCACTTCGAAAAGCAGGGCTGGCCGGAATCAAAAATTGTAGTGCGATTCTGGATTATTGCAATTCTGCTTGGAATCTTGAGCCTTTTAACCCTGAAACTACGATGATAGACGTAAGAAATAGACATATCGTTGTTGCAGGGGCTGCCCGAAGTGGAATTGCCGCCGCTCTTCTTTTAAAGGAAAAGGGCGCACAACCATTTGTAACGGATAACGGTACCGTTTCTGAACCGGCCCAAAGAGTCTTTGCCGAAAATAGTATTCCATTTGAGCAAAATAAGCATAGCGAAAAGGCTTTTAATGGCGAATTTTTGGTTCTTAGCCCGGGAGTTCCATCAGACACTTCCATTGTGCAGCATTATGTTCAAAACAAGAAGGGAGTGTATTCAGAGATTGAATTTGCAAGCTGGTTTTGTCAGTCACCCATTTATGCAGTAACCGGTAGCAACGGTAAAACTACAGTAGCAAACTGGATGGCTCATACATGGAAAACAGCCGGCCGTAAATATCTGTTATCGGGCAATATTGGCACAGCCTTTTCCGAAAAAGTATCCTCAACACAGCCCAACACGGATGCTCTGCTCGAAGTAAGCAGTTTTCAGTTAGACCATATTCAGTCATTCCGCCCAAACGTCAGCATTATTCTGAACATTACCCCGGATCATCTCGACAGATACAATCATAATTTTGACCTGTACGCGGCCTCAAAACTGTCGATAACGTCAAATCAAACGGCCGAACATACATTTATCTACAACGGGGATGATCCCCTTTTGGCAACTCATGCAAATGAGCTATCTGAAAAGGAAAACAGCCCCCGGTTGTGGGAATTTTCCAGCAGTCGGGAAGTGAACCAAGGAGCTTTTATTCGCAATGGCAACATCATACTAAAACTAAACAACGAGGAAGATCAGCTTATGCAAATCGGGGAAATACATCTGCAGGGAAGGCACAATATTCAAAATGGAATGGCTACTGCACTTGCGGCACGTGCGTCTGAGATCAAGAATGATTTGATTCGCGAGAGTCTCCGGACTTTTGAAGGAGTTGCCCACAGGTTGGAATCAGTGCGTACCTATAAGGGTGTTCGCTATATAAATGACAGCAAAGCCACCAATGTAAATGCCGTATGGTTTGCTCTTGATAGCTTTCACATGCCGATGGTCTTGATTCTTGGAGGCCGAGACAAAGGTAATGATTACAGCTTATTGGCAGAGCAGATTCGTGAAAAAGTGCATACGGTTATTGCCATTGGAGAAGCTTCAGCTAGAATAAAAGAACAGCTGGGTGACGTTACTCCCCACTTGAAATTAGCAGACAGTATGAAAGATGCGGTTAAAAAAGCCCGAAAAGCTGCCAAAAGAGGAGAAATTGTATTGCTAAGCCCTGCTTGCTCATCGTTCGATATGTTCGAAAACTATGAACATCGCGGAAACGAATTTAAGCAAGCAGTACTAGATCTATGAGAAACAAAAAACATGAAACAGTTGGGTCTGCCAAAACAAATAACTGATATCTAAACTTGTATTACACCACACCAAATAGCAACGTAGGTTCCATTTTCGATACAACGAAAGATGAGCTTGAACTGCCCCAAAGAGGCAGTGACCAGATTCTCTTTGTATCGGTCATCATCCTGATGATTTTCGGATGCCTTGCCGTATTTTCATCGGTTGCTTTTTTTGCAGAATCGAGTGGACAAAGTGCCGGTACCTTTGTGTTAAAACACGTCACAAAGCTGGGCATTGCGCTTATCGCGATGGTGCTGGTGTCTAAAATTAATTACCAGGTATTGGCCCGTTTCAGCCGGCTTGCACTGGTGTTGAGCTGGGCAACCATTTTTGCCATGTTTCTGTATGGTGAGGGAGCATGGGGAGCAAAGCGGGCGCTCGATCTCGGGTTTATCTCGTTTCAGCCCGTAGCGTTTGCCGGTGTAGCACTCATTGTTCATGTTGCTGTTTTAATTCATGAAAAGCAGGAATATATCAAGAGTTTTACCCGCTCATTTTTGCCCATCATGTTTTGGATTATCGTTACCTGTGGCCTGATAGGCATCGAAGATTTTAGTTCTGCTGCGGTGATCATGGCTATTTCAGTCATTATGATGTTTGTAGGCCGAATTAGTTTACCACAGCTCTCAGCAATTATTTTAATCGGAATCGTTGGCGGTTCATTTTTTGTGATGTCATCAGTAGAGCGTCAGAGTCGAATTACGAGCTATATCTCACAGATTACGGAAATCAATAATGTTCAGCTTGATCAAAATGACGGATATCAAGCTCAGCAGGCGCATATTGCTATTGCTCAGGGTGAACTATTTGGCGTTGGAATCGGTAAAAGCACCCAGCGGGATTTCCTGCCTGCTCCCTACAACGATTTTATTTTTGCGATCATCACCGAGGAGTATGGGCTTGCCGGAGCCTCTTTTGTACTTGCCATGTTCACCCTCATCATGGTTCGGGGGATTGCTATTATTGCCCGGCATGCCCCGGATGTACTTGGGACGATGCTTGCGCTTGGCGCGACTCTCTTTTTAACCATCTACGCGCTTGTAAATGCTTGCGTTGCAACCGGCCTGTTTCCGGTTACGGGACTGCCAATGCCGTTCATCAGTTACGGTGGTACCAGTATCATATTTGCAGCCATCATGACCGGAATTCTGCTCAATATTTCAAAGTATAACACGCATCTAAAAACAAGGTTTTACAACGGATGACCCATGCCGTGAAGGACATATCATCTACAGACACCCTCACCGCTGCCAATAGCTCCATACGTGTGCTTTTGGCAGCCGGTGGTACGGGTGGTCACGTATATCCTGCCATCGCAATTGCCGATGCCATAAAGGAGTATGCTGAGGATGTGACGTTTCTTTTTGTGGGTACCAAAGATCGTATGGAGTGGGAAACCGTTCCGCGATATGGCTACAACATCAAGAGCGTGTGGATTAGTGGATTTCATCGTCGTCTTACGGTTCAGAATGCACTTTTTCCGTTGAAGCTTATTGTAAGCCTGATCCAAAGCTTTCTCATTCTAATGCGTTTTCGCCCTGATGTAGTTGTTGCCTGCGGCGGTTTTGCATCCGGGCCTGTTGGGTGGGTAGCGGGAAAAATGAATATTCCTGTAGTGCTGCAGGAGCAGAACAGTTTTCCGGGCGTTACAAACAGGCTTTTGGCTAAGAAGGCTTCAATCATTTTTACAGCTTTTGAAGATGCTGAGAAGCACTTTCCATCCGAAAAAATTAAGATGGTCGGCAACCCTGTTCGCCAGACTCTGCAGCCGAAAGAAAAGTCTGAAGCCCTTTCTGCATTTAATCTTCCTAAAGACAGAGCAGTACTATTGATTCTTGGAGGAAGCGGCGGTGCGAAAGCGCTGAATGATATCATGGAAAGAGAGATCTCTTATCTGCATAACGATCTTGGAATATCTGTGCTCTGGCAGTGCGGTGAAAAGTATTTGAGTGATATTAAAAAACGCCTGAACCTCGAAAACTATCCAAATGTACGACTTACCGCTTTCATCGATGATATGCCGGCTGCCTATGGCGCCGCAAGCCTTGTTGTAACTCGTGCCGGTGCCGGAACCTGTAGTGAGCTTATGAATATTGGAAAACCGGCAATACTGGTGCCTTCACCAAATGTAGCCGGAAATCATCAGGAAAAAAATGCACAATCATTAGTCAAACAAGGCGGAGCTCAAATCTTACGCGAGGAAGACCTTGAAAAAGAATTTTCAACACAGGTTAAGGAACTCATTTTTAACGAAGAAATACTCGAAAGAATGTCTGCTGCAATGAAAAAAATCGCAAAGCCTGAAGCAGCAAAAAAAATTGCACAGGAAATATTAACCCTCACAGAAAACAGTAACGGATGAGCTCAGCGATTCAAACACAACCGGTTTTTGGACGCACCAAACATATTCACATGGTGGGTATAGGCGGAATAGGTATGAGCGGAATGGCCGAAATATTACTGCTGAGAGGGTATCAGATATCCGGTTCCGACAGAAGTCATTCCGAAACAACCGACAGACTTGAAGAGCTGGGCGCAACAATTTTTTATTCTCATAATGCATCAAATATTGAAGGTGCAGATGTAGTTGTCTACACCAGTGCCGTTGTTGCCGAAGAAAATGTAGAAACCAGGGAGGCACTATCAAGAAAAATCCCTACCATCAAGCGCTCAGAAATGTTAGCTGAACTGATGCGCGCAAAATTTGGGATTGGCATTGCAGGTACACACGGAAAAACAACAACCACCACAATGGCCGGTCACGTTGTGCAGGATGGGAAATTTGATCCCACTATCATGGTTGGTGGCCGCGTTCACAGTTTCGACAAAACCAATGCTGTGGTTGGCAAAGGCGACATCATTATTGTAGAAGCAGATGAATATGACCGTACTTTTTTAAAGCTTTCACCATCGATGGTGGTCATCACGAATATTGAATCCGATCACCTCGATATTTACAAGGATCTGGATGATGTAAAACAGGCATTCACGGAATTTGCTAATAAAGTTCCTTTTTATGGGGCCGCAATAGTGTGTCTGGACGCTTCAGAGGTGAGAAGTATTCTGCCTGATATCAAACGAAGAGTCATCACTTATGGATACAATCCTCAAGCGCAGATTCGCGCTGTAAATATCAGCCAAAACGCAATGTACAGTACTTTTACAGTTCTGGCAGAGGGTGAAGAACTGGGTACGGTAAAACTGATGGCACCGGGGGATCATAATATTCAAAATGCACTCGCTTCGGTAGCTGTTGGCCTTGAGCTCAGAATACCTTTTGGACAAATAAAAAGTGGTCTAGAAAGGTTTCAGGGTGTATTCAGACGATTCCAAATTAAACACGATACGTCGGATCTGATTGTAATTGATGACTATGCTCACCACCCCACCGAGGTGAAAGCAACGATACAGGCAGCACGAAAAGGCTGGCCGGAACGACGCATTGTGGCCGTTTTTCAACCCCACCTCTACTCACGCACCCGAGATATGTACGAAGAGTTTGGACTCTCCTTTTTTGATGCGGAAGTACTTGTGGTTACTGATATCTATCCCTCCAGAGAAGAGCCCATTGAGGGCGTGGACGGCTCTCTGATTTCTGACACGGCAAAAAATTATGGACATAAACACGTTCACTACATCCCGGATAAAAAAGAGCTGCCAAAGAGTCTCCAATCTATTGTTGAAAAGGGAGATATCGTAATAACAATGGGTGCGGGTGACATTTATACGTTTGGCGAACAATTTGTAAACCGAATAACATCAAACCAGAAAGCGGATTAAACGTGGGTAAGAGCAAAGCACATACCAGCGGATTTATGAGCGGAAAAGCAGGCACCCTTTTGTGGAGTGGCGCCATACTTCTTTTCCTCGGGGCTGCAGTATATGCCGGTCTCTACCTGGAGCAGAGAACAGTGATTGAAAATATTCAGTTTACAGGCAACTATTACACCGCCGAAGACGAATTAATCTCTGTATTGGAATCACCGGTAGGAATGCGTGCAGACAGTGTCAATTTCAAACAGCATTATGAACAGCTAACCTCGCTGCCATATATAAAGCAGGCATCCGTGAGTATGAGCTATCGCGGCACGCTCACTTTTACGGTTACAGAGCATGAGCCCCTTGCAATGGCGGTGGAGAATGGCAAGCGAGTCTATATCGCTGAGACAGGTGAAATACTGCCTATTGTGGATGGCAAAATTGTGGATGTGCCACTGCTCTACGGGTTTAGTGCTTCTCCACCCGACCAACAGCATAAAGGCGAGAAATTTGAGATTCTCTCTGATTTTTTAGTAGCCGCCAAAGCCAACCCTGTTGGATGGGTAACCATTAGTGAAGTTGCCTGGGACAGCTCGGAAGGAATCATTGCTCTGTCGCAACAAAATGGAGTGAAACTGATTTTTGGGAAGAGTGCATTTGAAGAAAAGTTTGAAAACTGGGAGGCATTTTACTCGCAGGTAATTGGTGTGAAAGGAATGGAAGAACTGCACACAATTGACCTTCGGTTTGCCAATCAAATTGTAACCAGAACACTGTAAGAATAACATTTAGCAATCAACAAGGCCAGGACTGACATGGAACACGAATTTGAAAATGAACGAATTGTTGTAGGATTAGACATTGGCACCACAAAAGTGTGTGCAGTGGTGGCTTCTGTGAATCAACAGAACAGGATTCACATTCTGGGCGTGGGAAAAGCACCCAGCGAGGGACTGAACCGCGGGGTTGTGGTTAACATTGATAAAACAGTAAACGCCATTAAAACCGCCATCAAACAGGCTGAGCTCGCATCGGGAATCGAAGTGAACTCCGTAAACGTGGGGATTGCCGGTGATCATATCAGAAGCATTCGCAGTAAGGGTGTAATCACCATCAACAATAAGGAGAAGGAAATTACTGTACAGGATGTGGAACGCATTCTGAAAGACTGTCAGCAAATTATGCTTCCTCCCGATCAACAAATTATCCACGTGATTCCACAGGAGTTTGTGGTAGACGGTCAGGACGGCATTAGTGATCCCGTGGGGATGAGTGGTATGCGCATGGAAGCTGAGGTACATATCATAACAGGGCTCGTTTCTGCTGCTAAGAATCTTTATCGATGCGTAGAGCGGGCCGGCTATGAAGTAGCTGATATCATTTTGGAGCCTCTTGCATCCTCTTATGCCGTTTTAGACGATGAAGAGAAAGAGGCCGGTGTTGTACTTGTGGATATCGGGGGCGGTACCACAGACCTCGCTGTTTTCCAGGATAACACCATCCGCCATACGGCCGTGATTGCCATTGCCGGGAAAAAAGTCACCGACGACATCAAGATCGGGCTCAGCGTTTTGGATGATCAGGCTCAAAAACTGAAGCATAACCATGGTGAATGTTTCGTAGACCTGATTGAAGCCGATGAGTCCATCACAATACCGGGAATTGCGGGCCGGCCGCCAAAGGAAATCACAAAAAGCATTTTGGCGAAGATTATACAGGCCAGGATGGAAGAAATTATGGAAATCATAGCTATTGAAATTAAGCGCAGCGGCTATAGTGATTCCCTCAGCGCTGGGATCGTGATCACCGGCGGGGGATCTCTTATCAAAAATATATGTCCGCTTGCCAACGAAGTGCTTGGTATGGACGCCAAAATAGGACGGCCTCTGGGACTTGCAGGCGGATTAATTGAAGAAGTCAACAGCCCCATTTATGCAACCAGCGTTGGGCTTGTTCTTCACGCAATTAAGGCAGAAGGGGTAGATAACCAAGCAATGGTTCCTTCATCTTCGAAAGGGACGGGTGTAGAAAAGGTAATCAGCAGTATTTCTGAACGTATGAAGAGCTGGTTCAAGGAACTATAACACGCATAGAAACAAATTAAGAACTTTAAAAGAAGCTGAATAATCGATCAAAAAGAACCATCCAAGAAGACAAATAAGCAATCTAAATCAGCAAAACACAAGCAATCAAACACGGAGTTAACAATGGAATACGCAACATCACGCTTTAGCTTTGACGAAAAAGGTCAGGATAATGCAAAGATAAAAGTTATTGGCGTTGGCGGTGGCGGAGGTAATGCCATCAACAACATGATAGAGAAAGGGTTAGACAGCGTGGAATATATCGCGCTGAATACCGACGCACAGGCACTTAAGAATAATCACGCCGATATTACTGTTCAGGTAGGATCGAACCTCACATCCGGCCTTGGCGCTGGTGCCCGACCGGAAATTGGCCGGGAAGCGGTGGAAGAAAATCGACATGAGCTTGACGAAGCCGTTGATAATGCCGATATGATTTTTATCACGGCAGGAATGGGTGGAGGAACAGGTACCGGCGGAGCACCCGTTGTAGCGGGAATTGCCAAACGAAAAGGAATTTTAACCGTGGGTATTGTTACAACACCTTTCCACTGCGAAGGGAGGGTACGTATGAAATATGCCCTAGAGGGGATTCGCGAGCTCAAAAAGAATTGCGATACCGTTATTGTGATACCCAATGAGCGGCTTCTTGATATTTCTGACGATAATACCACCCTGGAACAGGCCTTCGGAATTGCAAATGAAGTGCTCTATAACGCAACCCGTGGCATCTCAGACCTTATTCTGATGCCCGGCCTTATAAACCTTGACTTTGCAGACGTCCGAACCACTATGATTGATGGTGGAGCCGCGATTATGGGTTCTGCTTCTGCAACGGGACAGGAACGCGCCGAAATTGCAGCCAGGGAGGCTATCAATTCCCCACTGCTCGACGGCGTTAGTATACGTGGCGCAAGAAATGTACTTGTAAATATTTCATCCGGCACAAATCTGGGTATGCGGGAAACAACAACCGCCACCAGTATCATCCAGCAAGAAGCCGGAGAGGATGCCGAAATCATACTGGGTACAGTAATTGATGAATCATTTGAAGATGAACTTCGGGTTACCGTAATCGCAACCGGATTTGAGAGTGCTGATCAGGACCGAAAAACAAACCGGGTTTCAAGCCAGGAAGAGCGTAAAACACCTGAAAGCCGCGAAAACCGATCCGCAGCAAAACTGCCAAAAGCCAGCGATATAGCGCGGCCGCGTAAAGACCTCGATGGAGAGTATTACAAAGGCGAAAAGAACCTGAAGACTCTCGACACGCCCGCAATCCACCGCAGAGAACTGAAGTATCTGCGCACGGCAAGCGAGGCCGAAGCTGACGATGATATAAGCGTACCAGAACAGCGGAAAAGAGCAGGAAATGACGATACGTTGCTGAATGACCGTTCAGAGCGAATCAACAAACGTGATTCGGATCAACCCGCATTTCTGCGAAAAATCATGGATTAATCATTGATGGTTATCCCATGAAGTACAAAACATAGTTTGATTGCTATACATATACGGACGGCCGCTAAATCCGTCCATTAGATTGCTAAATCTAAAAGGAGTTTCTTTGACCGGAGACTCCTTTTCTTTTATGTAAAATGTATATAGTATTGAATGTTAAATATGTTCATCACTATAAAATTATCCCAAGTGAGTGTAAAATGCTTATATCGCACAAACAAAAGTTCATTTTTATACATGTAGCAAAAACCGGTGGAAGCAGTGTTTCACATGCACTAATGCCTTATTGTAAACCACGGATTTTCTCATTTCTTCACAACTATTTTCATCTGATCAACATTAACATTTTCAAGCCATTTCCCTATGATGGACACATTTCAGCCAGGGCGCTGGCAAATGAAATTGGCCACGATACATTTAACGACTATTTTAGCTTTTCAATGGTAAGAAACCCATGGGACTGGCAATTATCGATGTATCATTTTATGCTGTCTCGGCCTAAGCACCCAACACACCAAACCATAAAAGATCTTGGTTCTTTTGAAAAATACATTCAGTGGAGAAGTGAAGTAGGTATGCACTCCCAAAAAGCTCTTTTATCAAACAAAAAAGGTGAGCTGATGATTGATTATGTTGGGCGCTTTGAAGAACTCCAAAAGCATTTCGATATCATATGTGAAAAAATTGGTATAAAAGCAGAGCTGCCACACAAAAAGTTTTTGAAGAAAAAGAAGCCCTATCAATTTTATTACAACAGTGAAACCCGGGATATGGTAGCCGAATTCAGTAAAGAAGACATCGACTACTTTGGGTATAAATTTTAGCAAAGGGTTGCGGCCCATACTTATGACTCTAAATTTGATTGCTATATGAAACTCTGCGCATTATTATTCGTAATTCCATGCAAAACCTTTTAATAAATCATGGGGCATATGATTCGCCATCTCGCATATCTTTTCGCTTTTTCTCTCATCGCCACAGGATGTTTTAATATTCATATATCACCCTATGAAACGATCCACGGAAATGGTGACGTGATCACCGAGGAGCGTTCCGTCCCATATTTTTCAAGCGTTCGGATTACCGGTGCACGAACAACCGTACTCTATGGAGACAGTGATGGCCCCATTCTCATGACCGGTGAGTCGAATATTTTAGACCATACGCTTAGCTATGTGGAAAATGAAATACTTTACATCACATCGGAAAAGAGAACAAATATGCGACCCAATGAGGAGGTTTTTATTGAAATACCCGGACGCTATGTAAATGAAGTACATGTTTCAGGATCGAACAATATCACCCTCCAAAATATTGATCAGCCTACTTTCCGAGTAAGGGGAAGCGGAAGTACAGAAGTAACAGCCACCGGTTTTGCTGACGAGCTGGAAATTAGAATGTCGGGCAGCTCAGAAATCGATGCCGGAGCACTTTCTGCCGAAATTGTTACAATAAGAACCAGCGGCTCATCAGAAGCCATTATATCTGCAGACGAAGCCATCGTCTCTCGTTCATCAGGGTCCTCTTCAATTCGGTACTACGGTCAGCCGGCAACAATCGAAAATCACTCGTCCGGTTCAAGCTCTCTAAGAAGCGCCTGGTAAGTAAAAACCCATAATACCTGCGATTGAATATCTGTTGAAATGAATCGGGCTCTCATTCGTTAAAATATATAAACAGTCCTATCCGACATTTTCAAACGTCATAAATTTCTTCGAATGAATCGTCTTCTCTTTTTCTTGATAATGATTACGATTGCGGGTTGTAGTACATCATCGGGTCAGGAGGAGAGTATTTCGCGTACATTCGATTTTTCAGATAGCACTGAAGAGTGGATTGGCGGATTTGCAGATTATCCTGTAGGTGAGGAAGACTTCTATAACCTTCGTGTTAATTGGCTCCCCCTGCCCGAACCACTCGATACAGACCGCCGGGCTTTTAAAATTTCCGGCGATAACCGCAGTGATGATCTCTTCATGTTTATCAAACGCAGAATAAGCGGACTGCAGCCCGATGTCGCCTACTCTTTAAACATGGAAATCACACTCGCTTCAAACAGCCCCGAAGATGCGGTTGGAATTGGCGGAGGACCGGGAACATCAGTTTTTTTGAAAGCAGGAGCTGTGTCGAATGAACCCGTTCCTGTTATTACAGATGAAGCCAGTTTTGAAGATGGGTACTATCGAATGAATATTGACCGGGGAAATCAATCACAGGGCGGTGTTGATATGCCGGTGGTCGGTAATATTGCTCACAGCAATGATGATTTTGAATACTCACTCATTAATCGATCTTTGAATAATTTTACGGTTCAATCAAGCGATAGAGGTGAAATCTGGCTCATAATTGGAACCGACAGTGGATTTGAAGGAACAACAACACTCTACTATTCAGAAATACGCGTCGAAATAACCAAGCGCTAGTCTTCTTTTCCGGTTGAGATTTCATGCGATTAATCGAATATATTTTGTAGTTTAGCTTCCTCAACATATTTAAAGTAGGAATCGAAGAAAAAGAGTTGGATTATATTTTTAAAACATTACTTCGGAATTTCGACTCGGCCAAATTCACTAAACGATGCGAGTGTGCCATATTCCCTCTCGTCGCTTTGATGCTTCTATTTCCGTTCGTAAAAACTGCAACCGCTCAGATCTATGGCCCGCAGGTAAACAGCTTTCAATCACTTGAGCGGCAATCCGTCTCTTCACTCGAATTCGGCGATGACAGAATTTGGATCGGCCCCGGGCTAAATGCCTATCTGATGAATAGCGGTGATTTTTATGTACCTCAAAATGCAGATAGTGTTTTTAATGCACGAGGGCGTGTTTTTTCACTGGCAACCGATGATGCCAGAGTTCTTGCCGGGCTTGGGTTTACTTCCAGCCGTGGCGGAGGGTCAGTCAACGCGGCGATGGGATATTATCAAACCAAAAACAGAGGTGAAAACTGGAATTTTTTACCCTTCCCTCTCGATGAAAGAGCTCCTGCAGAGTGTACCGCGGAAAGTGTTGGCCCACCCTGTGATATTGAATTTACTTATGGTGGGGAAACATATATCCGAACCAGAACCACCGTACCTGAACAATCCCCGCCGTTCGAGGTTGATTTCCACGAGAACACGCTTTTATCAGTTAATTGGGCATCCGGACTTCTTCGAAGCCGGGACAACGGCACCACATGGGAACGCCTCATACTTCCTCCCTTTTTTGAATCTGAACTGAACCCCGATAGCACCTATCAGTGGTTTTCTCAATCTCCCGGTGGAGCCGTGAACCGCTACGATCCCCGTTTCGATAATAATTTATTGGGATTCGGACTCTTAATTGATGAACAGCAGCGCGTTTGGGTTGGAACCGCTGGCGGCATCAATATTTCGGAGAACGCGCTTTCCGCCGATCGGGAAAATATCTCCTGGCGACATGTAACATTTGACCCTGAATTACAGGATGGACTATTGGGCAACTGGATTATTAAAATTCGCCAGCAGCCTCAGACTGATCGTATCTGGATGACCAACTGGCGTGCCGACCCCGACAACCGCGATCAATTTGGCATTGTTTATACAGATGATGGCGGAGATAGCTTTCAGTCATTTCTTGAAGGGATTCAGGTAAACGACATCGGTTTTTTTGATGGGGTAATTTTTGCGGCCGCCAATAATGGATTATACATCTCTGATGATGATGGGGCAACATGGACCCGGAAAAATAGAATCGAAAGCCCGAATACATTTATTAAAGATGAAGCATCCTATCTTTCAGTCGCTTCATCAGAGGATGGAGTTTGGGTTGGGAGCTCAGATGGCCTCGCCTTCTCGCCTGACCGTGGTACTACCTGGACGATATTCCGTGTGGATTTACCTCTTATGGGCGGAAATATCTATCAGTCCGACACACCCAGTACAGATGCTTACGCATACCCGAACCCGTTTTCGCCTGCGATTCATTCTGTTGTTCGAATCAAATTTAATGCGGAGGAGGACGACAGACCCGTAATTCGCATTTTTGATTTTGCCATGAATCCTGTTTATACCACTGAAGCAACATCTGTTTCGGCGACCGGATCTTATGAAGTAGCCTGGGATGGACGGACCAACAGCGGACGAATTCTTTCCGGAGGCACATACTTCTACTCTATTGACGTATCAAAGGGTCCCATTCGTGGAAAAATATTACTTCTGGACTGATGAAAATAATGACTCGAATTTTACCGGTACTGCTTCTCTCATCACTGCTGCTCCTGCCTCTTTGTAGTGTTTTTGCTCAAAACGGTGGGTACGCCGGAGCGTTCAGCCGAATGGGATTTTCTCCCCGTGGAATGGCCATGGGTAACGCAATGAGTGCCGTGCATCAGGAGGGAAGTTACTCTTATTATAACCCGGCCCTGGCGGCAGAAAAACGAGAATATGTGTTGCTCGACTTCTCCACCGCCGCGATGGCGTTCGATCGCCGACTGCACACGGCAACAACCCATTTTCAGCTGCCTCCTTCAGCCGGACTCACCTTCACATTGATGAATGCTCGCGTACAAAATATTGATGGACGAACCACAGACGGCTATCACACCAGCTACCTGTCCACCAATGAATTTCGATTTGCCGGAAAATTTGGTATTCGTTTTACAGATTCTTTTAGCGGCGGTATTGGAATCACCTACAGCCTTGCCAACTACCATACGGATGTACCCAATAGCGGAACCATAGGGCTGGATCTTGGTATGTTATTTCGGATCAGTCAGAACTTTTCTGTCTCCTTTGTAGCGAAAGATTTGCTTGCATCCTACGACTTCGACACCTCAGACCTCTATGGTACCGGGCAGCGTGCAGATAGTGCATTTCGTTTTCCTGCACGGTTCATTGCAGGGATCTCCTATGAACTCTCTGACGACTGGATTTTAAGCGCAGATACAGAGCTTCGACATCTCTCTTTTCAAACCGAAAGCACGACCTTTCGCGACGATGAATACGGACAAATTGTAGAAAAAACCGTTCAGTCAGAAAAGGATCAGAGTCTGTACTTCAGGACGGGTACCCGCTACATGCTTCATGAACGTGTTGCAGTTCGTGGCGGCCTGCAGTTTGAAAATATAGATGGTAATGCCGTAATCTTGCCCACCGCCGGTTTTTCGCTGATGCTTCCCTACGATCGTTTTTCACCATCTATCGACTATGCATTTGTCCGCGAAGCTTCGCAACTTACAAACATGCACGTATTTGCACTCAGGCTCCACCTATGAGATATTTTGCTCTGATAAACCTTTTGATGATTATGGCGCTTGGCCGGGCCACGGCTCAGGAAACCGGTAGTGGGCTCGACTTTCTTAATATCGGGCCATCAGCAGCTCAGCTTTCCATTTCCGAAGCATCCTCGGCTGCCTCTGTAGGAGCGGCTGCCATCTACTCCAATCCCGCTATGCTGGCATTTGAAGAACGATCTTCTCTGGATGTGAACTATTCTCTGTGGATAGCTGACGTCAACAATCAATTTGCCGGCGTCAATTTTGTCAGAAACCGGGCTGCACTGGCAATTGGCGTCTATAATTCATCTGCAGATGGTTTTGAAGCAAGAGATCGTCCAGGTCCTTCTGCCGGACAATTTTCAGTTGGGTATCTTTCACTATCGGGTGCCGCTGCGTACCGTATGGGGCCGCTCAGTATCGGGGGGACAGCCCAGTTTTTACGTGAAGAGGTATTTCAGTTTCGCGCAACAGGATATGCAGTTAGCGCCGGAACCGCTCTTCAACTATTTGAGAACCGATTACGAGCAGGAGCCGTCATTAGAAATCTGGGAGAGATGGAAAGCCTTGATGAGCAGTCTACAAAACTCCCCGCCACATTTAGTGCAGGGATATCGGCTGACGTATTGAATATTTCGACTTCCGGCAACAACGACTTTCCCGTTTTGGTCACTCTGCTTGCAGATTATACTCATCGGCTGGAAGAACCCGGAACAGGTGATTTTGTTAGTTCTGATAGCGACGATCCTTTCATCAGTGTAGCAACACAGATTACAGCCGCAGAGCTTCTATTTGTAAATGGCGGATATCGTTTTGGTCCTACCGAGCGGCCACTTAGCTTTGGCGGCGGCCTGCTGCTCGATTCAATAACCGTTCGCTACGCGCTCGTTCCCTTTTCAACCGGATTTGGCACCGTTCACTCTTTTGGTTTACAATATCATTTTTGATACCATTTGCGCAGGATGAATCAAAAAAACGAACTTACAGACATTTACGAAGAGCTTGTGGGAACTCAGCCTTTTACTCTTCTTGTAGCTCCCCCCATTCGGTTCAGCTACAAAAAATCGGATTATCTTTATCTCTACTATCGAAAAATTCTAAAAGAGACTTCCATCCCCGTAAGAAATATCTCTACGCTGGCCCATATCAGGCTCATCTTCTGGCAGCTATTTGGCCAGACCTCTCTGCTGCACTACCACTGGTTTGAGATTACCGGCCCCATATCTGCACTCTCGGCCATTTACAAAATCATCTTTATTCTTGCATACAAACTACTGGGTGGCAAAATCGTATGGACGGTTCAAAATACCCTCCCACCCGATTGCAGCTATGAATGGATGAATTACTATGCCCGGCAGTGGCTGGCGACGAAAGCAGACCTGCTGGTAGTAGAGTGCGAAACCATAAAGACAGACATCAGTACATTCTTCAATGTTCACCCCAACTCCATTCGGGTTGCCCGCCATCCAGCCTATCCTGCTCAAATTATGCCTCGTGCTGCAGCCGTTGAAGCCATCAACCACCGCTATAATGTGGGGATCAACATACAGGATCGTCTTTTTTTGATGTTTGGCCACATCAGTTCATATAAACAGATAGGTAAAGTGTGCGAGATATTTAAGGATGAGCCGATTCAAAAAAAACTGATAATCGTAGGGCCGGTAAAAAAAGGTCAGATGAAACTCTACAAATCACTGAAGCGAACGGCCGCAAAAACATCCAATATCATTTTAATTCCTCAGTTTATCTCAGAGGAAAGCGTTCCTGAATTTATGAATGCGGCAGACTATTTAATCTTTAATCACAGAGACGCACTCTCACAAGGAGGCGTTCACCTGGCAATCAGCTATCAAAAAACAGCATTTTTACCCCGAAAAGGCTGCCTGAATGAACTCAATGCTGAAAACCTCTCCTTCTTCAAATCACAAGATGAGTTAAAGAAACTTATTCAAAAGCATTAAATAATACCAGCGTCAGAGTCCCCTCCTCTCTAATGCAATGGGTATCGGCAGCGAACTCCGGTTAAATTACACATCCATTGCGGTCGGGATAGCACTCTCGTAGTCATCGGATAAATCTGAAACGGCAATCTGAATAAGGTCGTCAACGAACAATTCATTTCCTTCCACAACACCCATGGAGTAATAGGGAAGCGTAGCTGCTTTACATGCGTTTTCGAGATCCATTACATGATCTTCCGGGACCGTAACGAGGACACCTGACTGCGCTTCACTGTAAAGTACCTCGTGAACAGATCCGTCCTTTTTGAGCGTTTGAATGGAGACCGTCGCCCCTTTGCCGGAGGCAATAGCCATCTCTGCAACTGCCGTAATAAGGCCACCGTCCGAGATGTCGTGTGCGGCATTTACCGTGCCGTTCTGAATAAGGCTAAGCAGCGTATTTTGCAGATTTACCTCCATGTCGAGATCAAGCTCAGGGGCATCACCCGTTGTTAATCCATGTATGGCACTTAGATATTCTGTACCACCGAGGCCGCGTCTGTCGGCTCCCAGGTAGTATATCACGTCTCCGCTATTTTTGAAATCTGGCGTCATGCGGTGTTTGTCAACATCTTCAACGATACCCAGCATGCCGATAACGGGAGTTGGGAATATGGCTCCCTTCGGATTCTCATTATAGAGGCTGACGTTCCCCCCTGTTACGGGCGTGTTGAGCGCAAGGCACGCATCCCCCATTCCACCAAGTGCCTCCTTAAACGTCCAGTACACTTCAGGTTTATAAGGATTTCCAAAATTCAGGCAGTTTGTGATAGCAACAGGTTTCGCACCGCTGCAAACCACATTTCGAGCCGACTCAGCTACAGCAATCTGTCCTCCTCTTCGTGGATTTAAATATACATAACGGCCATTGCAATCCGTTTTGGCAGCAAGGCCTTTTTTAGTGCCCTTGAGGCGAATGAGTCCTGAATCACTTGCGCCCGGGCGATTTACGGTGTTGGTGCGCACCATCGTGTCATACTGTTCATACACCCATCGCTTGGATGCAATATTTGGAGATGAAAGAAGATTCTTTAAAATTTCATTATGATTCTCGGGGTGATCGATCGTGTTGATATCAAAACTCTGTACCTCATCAAGATACTCCGGTTTTTTGGTTTCACGTACATACTGCGGGGCACCGCCTCCAAGAACCAGCGAATCGGCCGGGATGTCGGCTTTCACCTCCCCATCTTTCCAGTAGGTGACACGATCGCCTTCCACAACTTCACCAATTTTCACTGCGTTAAGGTCCCACTTTTCGTACACATCAATAATTTCCTGCTCCCGGCCTTTTTCAGCAACAATCAGCATACGCTCCTGGCTTTCACTCAGCAATATTTCGTAGGCGGTCATTCCTTCTTCACGCATTGGGACGAGATCGAGGTTCAGTTTCATTCCTTCCCCTCCTTTTGCACTCATTTCCGACGAGCTACAGGCAATTCCGGCAGCTCCCATATCCTGCATCCCCACAACGGCACCCGTTTTCAGGGCTTCCAGTGAAGCTTCTAGCAGTAATTTTTCTGTAAAAGGATCACCCACCTGTACGCTGGGACGTTTTGCCTCGCTTTCCGCACTAATATCTTCAGATGCAAATGTTGCCCCGTGAATTCCATCGCGACCCGTGCTCGATCCCACAATCAATACGGGATTACCAATCCCTGTTGATATGGCAGACGCCGTTTCCCCCACTTTTACAATCCCGATACTCATAGCATTCACGAGTGGATTACCTTCGTAGGCGTCATCAAAATAGATCTCGCCTCCAACCATAGGTACGCCAAAGGAGTTGCCGTAGTCCGAAATACCTCGCACAACGCCGTCCAGCAGGTACCGAACTCGTGGATTTTCCATTTTACCAAAACGCAGCGAGTTCAGCGAAGCCACCGGACGCGCACCCATCGTAAATATATCGCGGTGAATACCGCCCACCCCTGTTGCGGCTCCCTGGTAGGGTTCGATTGCAGATGGGTGATTATGGCTCTCAATTTTGAACGCGCATGCCAGTCCGTCTCCAATATCTACAAGGCCGGCATTCTCCTCGCCCGCTTCCACCAGAAGCTGATCGCCTTTGTTTGGCAGTTTCTTAATCTCCAGAATGGAGTTTTTGTATGAACAGTGCTCACTCCACATTACAGAGTATACGCCCAACTCGGTAAAGGTAGGTTTTCGGCCCAGGTAGTCTTGAATCATCTGGTACTCCTCTTCGAGAAGGCCGTGTTCTTTTGCAAGTTCGAGCGTTACATCCGGTTCTTGTACAGTTGCTTGAGACATCAGGTTTAAAAAATTGATTGCGGGTAATGAACCCTGAAAACTACAAAAAGATGCAGATCTATTCTCTGCTTATTTCGGGTTGATGGAGGTGATCTTTTTTGGAAGGCGTAATTTAATTTTGGAAGTGCTGAGTAAAACATTCCTTAGGGTGTTCCTACCCTTTGATCCCAAAGGGATCTAATATGAATAGCCCCGTATGACAATGCGGGGTCCAAAAATATTGACCCAAATCCGAACCCCGAATGGGGTTCAATGTCACAGGCAAAATGTACACCTATTTTCAATCTCACTGTAAGGAATTCGTGTTTTTCGGTTCATACAAATAAGCAGATGAATCCAGCAAACATCAATCGTAAAGTATTACATCCGTTTATGAGTACTCACACACAACTTCTCTATCACATCGTCTTTGGCACCAAATACAGAATACCTTGCCTGCAGAAAAACAAACGACAAGTACTATATAAATATATCTGGGGAATTCTAAACAACAACAAATGCCATTTATACAGAATCAATGGGGTAGAAGATCATCTTCACATTCTAACCCACATTCATCCAACTGTGGCGCTGTCATTATTGATCAAAGACATCAAACTGGCAAGCCATACATTTATCAAACAGGAAAAACTATTTCCACCATATAGAGGCTGGCAGGAAGGCTACGGAGCTTTCACTCACCACTTCAACGATAAGAACCGGTTGATCGGCTATATCAAAACTCAGGAGTCACATCACAGGTATGTTAGCTGGCCGGAAGAATTGAAGGCACTTTTGAAAGAGCATGAAATTGCCTTCGATGAACGATACCTTCTTTGATCCTCAAGCTATTGAACCCCATTCGGGGTTCGTTACTGTTTATCTTCTGTACCCCCGATCTGAGGATCGGGGGCTATTCATTTTATACCCCTTCAGGGTGTGAATTGCCCGCCATAATGCGCTTCACGTTGTTATTGAGGTTTTTGAGCAGCGCCCCTTTAGAGCTGACTTGAAATGCGTCATCGCCGCAAGGTGAGTCCTTCTTTAACAAAACTTTCCTTGATGGCGCCATCAACATTACAAATGTTGGGTTTATAAACTCTGCGACACTCTGCGATTACATCAGCAAGACTCTGCGAGAAAGAATAGCTTGAGATTTCTTTATGAACCTGAGTTCGATTTTAAAACTTCGAAATAGGTGCTCCCCTCCTTCTTAAGAATGAGTTGAGGGTGGTTCACTACACTATTCTAATGCTTATAGATTTAAAAATTGATTCAAAGCCTTTTTTTTCAATCACCCCTAAATCCTCTTCTTGGAAAAGGAGGGGACTTTCAGAACCTCAATAGACACATTATCAATAGAACTCATGTTATTAATAAAATGTCCATTCATAACTTTTTTTCTGGGAACCCAGCTTTGATTTTTGAAACAGAAACAGCTAACTTTTGATGCTGTAGGAATCGCGAACAATTGAACGACTATTATTACAATCGATTCCTTCAATACCCGTGAAAAAATTATTGAATAAAACGACTGAGTGAATGAATAAAGGAACCATTGCACAAGTTATCGGACCTGTTGTGGACATCGATTTTGAACAGGGCCAGCTCCCCCAAATTTTAAATGCCCTTTTCATTGAACGAGAAGACGGATCTAAACTCTATCTTGAAGTAGCCCAGCATCTCGGCGAAAACAGGGTTCGAACCATTGCAATGGACTCTACCGATGGACTCGTGCGTCAGTCGGAAGTTACCGACACGGGTAGCCCGATCAGTATGCCGGTGGGCGAAGATATTCGCGGACGCCTTTTTAACGTTGTTGGCGAGGCAATCGACGGCATCAAACAGCCAAAAGGCGATCGCCGCTATCCCATTCACCGTGAAGCTCCCGCTTTTGAAGATCTTGCAACCAGTACCGAGATGCTCGAGACAGGCATTAAAGTAATTGATCTTCTCTGCCCCTATGCCAAAGGTGGTAAAATTGGCCTTTTTGGCGGTGCGGGTGTAGGTAAAACCGTTTTGATTCAGGAGCTGATTAATAATATTGCAAAGCAGCACGGTGGTTTATCCGTGTTTGCCGGAGTTGGCGAACGTACCCGTGAAGGAAATGACCTTCTTCGGGAATTTATCGAGTCTGGCGTTATTAATTATGGCGACGAGTTTAAAGAAGCGATGGAAGCCGGCGAATGGGATCTCTCCAAAGTAGATGATGACGTTCTGAACAGCTCCCAGGCAACTCTGGTATTTGGCCAGATGAATGAGCCCCCTGGAGCCCGTGCACGTGTTGCTCTTTCCGGGTTGACCGTAGCCGAATATTTCCGTGATGAAGTTTCACGCGATATTCTTCTCTTTATTGATAATATTTTCCGATTTACCCAGGCGGGTTCTGAGGTATCGGCACTTCTTGGACGTATGCCTTCTGCCGTAGGTTACCAGCCCACACTGGCATCCGAAATGGGTGATCTCCAGGAGCGAATTACCTCTACCAAGAATGGATCCATTACATCCGTACAGGCCATTTACGTACCTGCTGATGACTTGACCGATCCCGCCCCTGCAACAACATTCTCTCACCTTGATGCCACAACCGTTTTGAGCCGTGCTCTCACGCAGATTGGTATTTATCCCGCGGTAGATCCGCTTGACTCTACATCCAGAATCCTGGATCCAAAGACAGTTGGTGAAGCACACTACAAATGCGCCCAGGATGTGAAAGAGATTCTTCAGAAATACAAAGAACTGCAGGATATTATTGCAATTCTGGGGATGGATGAACTCTCCGATGAAGATAAACTGGTGGTTTCGCGCGCTCGACGTGTTCAGCGATTCCTCAGTCAGCCCTTCTTTGTAGCTGAGCAGTTTACCGGACAAAGTGGTGAGTATGTGAAGATTGAAGACACCATCAAAGGGTTTAACATGATCCTCGACGGTGAACTTGATGACATGCCCGAAAATGCGTTCCACCTTGTGGGAACCATTGAGCAGGCCCAAGAGAAAGGAAAACGAATCCTCGCAGAAGCCGGCGACGAATAAACTGGAGACCTGACCGTGGCACAAACATTTTATGCACAATTGCTAACGCCGGAGGGCGCCCTTTTTGAAGGTGACGTCATCGGCGTAAATGTTCCCGGAACCTCCGGCAGCTTTGAAATGCTTCATAACCACGCCCCGCTGGTTTCTTCGCTGGGCATTGGTAAAATCGAAATTGAGCAGGAAAACAGCTCTCCGCTGGTGTATGCCGTAAGCGGTGGATTTGTGGAGATCAACGATAATCACTGCACCATTCTGGCCGAAAAAGCTGAAGAGGCCGGCTCTATTGATGCCTCTGAAGCCGCCAAAGAGAGGGATGAGCTGCAGGCAAAACTCAAAGAGACCACTCACAACCGCGAAGAAGCCGAACACGAACTGGCCATTGCCCAGAACCGGGTAAAAATAGCCGGGTAGGATTTTTTTGACCCACCCCACTCGCGGTGCCACGAACAAAGAACCTGCGAGAGTCCGGCAGGTCCTCGCAGAGTTCGGTTTACAATTCCAGGCTTCTTTCATCAGAACAGATGCGGGTTTACAATCTCTACACCTTGAATATTTTTAAAATCGATGGTATTTCTGGTTACCAAATTCATTTCATACACAATAGCCGTTGCGGCAATAATTGCGTCAGGTAATTTAATTGCATGTCGTTTTCTGATAGCTATACATTTTTGTACTATCTATTCATTTAGATAAAAGACCACCGATTCGTCTATAAAATCCTCAAGCAATGCCATATTTTTTTCAGGACCATCAAAACCCAACACTTCCATCTTGGTAATAACTGAAACATTTGCGATGGAATTAACCACGTCGTTCATAAAGCTCATTCCGGATTTCGGGAAACGGCTGCTTAGATAATCAATGACGGCATTACTGTCGATTAGATAGTACGGTTCTGCCATTCTTCACGACTTTTAGATACCCTTTTTTGTAACCGGTCTGCGGTCTCTTTAGAAAGTTTCCCCGCGTATTTCTCTGATAATCTGCCCTCAGTCGGCGAGTTCTTTTTCATCACCCGAATGAGTTGCCGCTGCTCAAGTTTCTTAAGCAGTTTGTACGCTTCAGGATCGTTGATCTGTATGAGTAATGTTTCCATATAAACTGTATTGGATGTTATTAGCTAAAATAATAACGATAAATATTGCTAAAACATACCCGAGCCAAGTTTACCCACCCCTCCCTTCTGCACAAAATACGTGCCGCAAGGAGGGGAGTTCCCAAAGATCACTTTATTTTCAGACCATTGAGTGGTGCCACAAACAAAGAACCTGCGAGAGTCCGGCAGGTCCTCGCAGAGTTCGGTTTACAATTCCAGGCTTCTGTCCCCACCACACCCCCCTGAATAATATCCTGCGCGCCGGAAGTGCGCTATCTTTGTAAAAGATAGATCACAGGTAACTGAATGCGCTCCGGATGGGGCGCTATGTACTGCCCGCCGTTTGCCCCATATGGCACAATAGTAGGGGCTTGATGGCTTGGCAGCCATCCTTTTTACTGAGTTTAATATATTGATTCATCACCCCCGTTCAACGGACCGCTGGTCCGTTTTCTCTATTCTCAATTATAGACATGGTATGTTTTCTCAGGCCATATACGTAGTTCTTTCCTCTTCCTGTCAATTCGGACTGAATTCTTGTTATGACATTAAACAAACATACCATGTCTGGATAGGCTTTCGTTCTTCCGCGTAAATCCGCAATAGACATTTCAAGGGTGGGTTGCACGGCCCCTCGGTTCCGTTTCAGGTTTCAACAATGATGGTTGCCTCGGGGCTGAATTAAAAATCCGCTTCTATCCCACGGCTGCAAAAACATCGCAAGGCTCGTTTTTTTACCGTGGGCTACCCTATCTGTCGCCCCGCCGGGGCTTGATGGCTTAGCAGCCATCCTTTTTACTGAGTTTAATGTATTGATTCATCACCCCCGTACAACGGACCGCCGGTCCGTTCCCACAATACGCAATATAGACATGGTATGTTTTCTCAAGCAGTGTATGTAGTTCCTTCGCCCCACAATCAATTCGGACGGTATCGGTATTCTAAATCCTTGCAAACATACCATGTCTGGGCATAGCTATGACTCGTAAAAGACATAGTATGTTTGTTCAAGCAATACATCCGGCCTTTGCCCTTTCCATTAATGCGGACTGCACCGTTATTATGAAATGAATCAAACATACCACGTCTTTCCTGGCAGTGACCTAAAGTCATAGCAACACCTCAATACTCAATACTCAATACTCAATACTCAAAAAAAACTGTAACATTTCTCGGTCTCGTGCATCTTAAATGTGAATAACCACAGTTGAATAGACTGAAATGTGTTCTGTAAAATACTGTAGCTCAATGTGTTTAGGATAAAATGGTATCTTTACTTTTAATTGTGGACATTTATTCAAAAACACGTATATTTGACACGTAAATTAATCATTTACAGTCCTTTATTATTCAATTTTAATTTTAGTTATTTTTTTTATTAAAATTTTTTAATACTTTAAATAAAGCAACAAACTACGCGTTGACATTTTGGGAGCAGGAGTTTCGGGGCATGCAGCCACCATTCGGGGTACGCATAAACACCGACTTTAAAAATCAGCCTTTTCCCTATTGTGTGCGATACTGTTTATTGCGAATTTATTCACAAAGACATAAAGAATAAAAACCAAAACGGTTTTATTACCACAAACAAAACAAACATAGGTGAATTGACATGGGTCAACAACAATTATTACTCGTAATTCTGGTTACCATTATCGTGGGTATCGCGACCGTGGTGGCTATTAATATTTTTGGTCAGGCAGCTGATCAAGCGAATCGTGATGCTGTTCGTCAGGATCTAATGGCTGCGAGTGTACAAGCACAAGCAGTATGGGCTAGACCTGCAATGATGAATGGAGCAGGAAGAGATTTTACTTCTCTTACGCCAAGTACATTATTACTTCAAAGACTTGGAATTCCAGGGGAGTATAATGATGGGGATTCTCAAATTGAAAACGAGAATGGAACTTATACTATTTCTGGTGTAGAAGCGGAAGGCTTAACTTTAATTGGGACGCCAGCTAGCGGTGACCAAGTTATTCAAGCTGTTTTAAGCAGAGATGATAATAATAACTGGCAAGTCGCGATTACTGATGAAGATGGTACAGTTGAATCAGGCGAAGGCGAATAAATTTATTTAAGTTAGTATTCCTTACAGAATAGCAGAGTAATTTATACTCTGCTATTTTTTTTTGTTATAATATTTCGTATTAAGTACTTATAGTTTATGACCTTGAAATAAAGTATAATGGGACAACAACAAATATTATTAGTAATTTTAGTAACTATTATAATTGGAGTAGCAACTATAATTGCTCTTAATGTCCTGAATTCTGGAGCAGACCAAGCAAATCGTGATGCAGTTAGACAAGATTTATCTGCTGCTGCTTCTTTTGTCCAATCTATTTGGGAAAGACCTCAACTAATGGGCGGGGCTAGCCGAAAATTTACAACGTTAGATGAATCAGAAATTTTACGTTTTTTAAATGTTCCCTCTTCTGATTATCAAGTTGGAGATTCAGAAGCAACTAATGAAAATGGAACATATAGATTAGAAATTGAAAATGATACTGCATTAAAAATTATTGGTGAGCCAATAAGCGGTCCTCCAAATATGCAAATTTCTGTAGTTCGTGATAATGATACTGGCCAATGGGAATTTACAATCTCTGAGGTTGATGAAAGTGAATCAAGTGGAGGCGGAAGCGGAGGTGCCCAAAGAGGTACAGATTCTCAAAGGCAGGGCAGATTTTAGATTTTTTGAATTGATAGCTAGCCATCTTTAAAAAGCATACCCACCACTATCACTTTCTTTTCTATTTTATTCTCTCCAACTTTTTTCCCTTCTCATACTTTCTATTTCTTTTTTTAAACGGTGATGGGTTTAAGCAGGTGTTGAATAAGGCCAGTGTCATCGATTAGGAGACAGTCACGACCCTGAACAAGCCACGTGCCTTTTGTGGCGCAGTGCCCCAAAGGGATGCCTTGGGCAGATGCCAATGGCAAAGGATCTCGTTGTTTAAAGGGCGAGCTCCAATCACCGAAAAGCGCGGAATACATTCTTCCTTCGAACAACGGGATCCTTCGACTCCGCTACGCTCCGCTCAGGATGACTGGGTAGCTTGGGTTCATCCGCGGCGTATCAGGCTGTTATGTACGAACCGAGTTCCCTCCTACGCCGCTGACCGGCACTTCTTTTTGAACCGGCGTTGGAAAAAGCTGGGTGTAGAAAAGTTCGTGATACGCCGGTTTTTTTTGATAAAGCACACTGTCATCCTGAACAAGCCGCGTGCCTTTCGTGGCGCAGTGAAGGATCTCGTGGATAACGGGCCGAGGATGGTTCAACGTAAGACATGGTATGTTTGCCCGGGCTGGCACCATGGTTGTTGCACCCATTTCGTAAAGAGGCTATTCGCTGTTTTGACATCGAAAAAACATACCATGTCTGGGTGGGACGCGCATCCTTACGAACAAGGAGATCCCTCCGCTCACTCCGTTCGCTCAGGATGACAGGGTAGCCAGGGTTCATCCGCGGCGTATCAGGCTGATGACGAACGGATCTCGTAGTTAACGGGCAGAGGGTGTTCCAACGAAAAGCGTGAAGTACATTCTTCCTTCGAACGACGAGATCCTTCATTTCGCTACCCCCCTACGCTAAAGCTTCGTAGATCTGGAAAGCTTCGGAGGGCAGGTGCTCCATTCAGGATGACAGGTCTTTACTCAGGCCACTTCATAAATCAGGCTTGCAGGATTTCCTGTTTTTTCAGACGCATCCAAAACTTCAATTCCCACCACATTCCCAGAGCTATCATAATCGATGATGATCCCGGGTTTCTCCTGATCGCTTTCTGCAACCTCAGCATCTGAAAGCTTCAGGTAAAACGCATCCGCTTCTTTGTCATACTTAATGTTCATATTTATCGATTTTTGAAGTTTTATATGCCGTTATGATAAGTTTTGGTTCTTTACAGGTATTAACGAATATGCGAAGCAGTTTCTTTTCATCATTTTCAGATATCATCTTATGAATGATCTCTTTACAACTATGCTCATAAATCGTTGAATCGGGCCGGTTCATCGCATCCAACACGTCACTTTCAGAAATGCCTCTGGCCTTCATCCTTTCCTTTGCATGAACAGAAAATGTATACGAACTTTTCATCTGTTCAATTTACTTAAATGGATGAAATTCAACAAAAAATGGTACATGCTACGATTCCTTAGCATGTCGAACGTTTGCCCCTCGAAGCATCAAGGCATCTGGCTTTTTCGTGTGAATAAATTCGCGGAAAAGGTGATCTCGTTGGTCACTGGCCGAGGGCTACAAAGGGAGCCAGGAACTGTGTTCTTCCTTGCGAACCACGAGATCCCTCCGCTCACTACGTTCGGTCGGGATGACAAGGGCGCTGGTGGGGACTTGCGGCGTATCGGGTTGTCTAGTACGAACCACGTTCCCTTTTACGCCGCTGACCGGCATTTCTTTTTGAACCGGCGCTAGGAAAAGTAGGGTACAGAGTTATTCTTGATACGCCGGGTGTACAAAAAGGAGCGCTGTCATCCTGAGTAAGCGTATACGAACGAATGTGAGTGAACGCACAACGAAGGATCGCGCGGAGAACAGGCAGAGGGCGTTTCAGCAAAGCCGTGGAATACGCGCTTCCTTACGAAAAACGGGATCCTTCGACTCCGCTACGCTCCGCTCAGGATGACAGGTTGGGCGGGGGTATTCGCGGCGTATCGGGTTGTTTAGTACGAACCACATCCCCTGTTACGCCGCTGACCGGCACTTCTTTTTGAACCGGCGTTAGGAAAAAGCTGGGTGTAGAAAAGTTCGTGATACGCCGGTTTTTTTTTGATAAAGCACACTGTCATCCAGAACAAGCCATGTGCCTTTTAGTAGCGCAGTGCCCCAAAGGCCCCAAAGGGATTCCTTGGGCAGATGCCAATGGCAAACGGATCTCGTTGTTTAAGTGGCGATGACCAATCAACGAGAGGCATAAGTAAGATGGATGACGTCTGCCGGTAGAACATGGATGTAGTGATGTAGTGATGTAACGATTTAGCGATTTAGCGATTTTGGATCTGCCTCCTGTCTCACGTTTGCCTTTTGCCTTTTGCCTTTTGCCACAGGCAAAAAAAACACTCTATCAGAAATATTAGTTTTTTTTATATATTAAGTATCCGTCAAAAGTGCCCTACAAGCATATCTTAGAAAAGATTGATTCGCTATGTCTAAATTCAGATTCCAGGGAAAAACCAAGGAAGGCAAAACCATTCGTCGGGAATTTGAAGCTCCCGGTAAAAAGGAAGCGCGGGATCGGGTTCAGAAACTGGCGGATACCCGCGGACTATACATCGATAAAATTGACGAGCGGAAAACGTATATCTATAAGGTGCACAAAAACGGGGCTCCCGCCTATGAAGGGGAGCAGGAAGCCTACAGCGCCGAGGAGGTGGAGCGCGCGCTCAAAAAAATGGGCTATAAGGTCGACTACGTTCGGAAAAAACTGTTCGACTTTAAAGGGGGCGTACCCAACGACGAAGTGGTCACCTTTATTCGTCTCTCGGCCGATCTTCTCCGTCAAAAACTCCCGTACGACCAGATTTTAACCCTGCTCTACGAGGATACCGGCAACAAAACGATGAAGGAGGTGATCCGCACCATTCAGAAAGATCTTCGGGACGGGAAAGAGGGGAACGAAGTATATGGCAAGCATGAGAAAATTTTTGGCCGGTTTGCCTCCTACATGCTGGGCGTGGCCTCCACCAGCGGTAATATGGCAGCCGTATTTGAGAGCACGGCCAAGTTTATTGAGCGCGACGCCGACTTTAAAAAGAACCTCCGCCGCTCTCTTTTTATGCCGGGAATTACCGTTTTGGCAGTTATTGCCACCCTTCTCTTCTTTATCGGGTACGTGTTCCCCATTACGGCAGAGATGTTCCTGGAATTTGACATTATCCTGCCGCCGCTTACGGCCCAGGCGCTCGACATCAGCTACTGGCTGCAGGCGAACTGGATCGCCGTAACCCTTGCGCACGTATTGCCCATCCTCTTTCTCTATTTAATGTGGAAGAACAGGCGTGGTCGGCTGATCCTGGATCGCTATCTGCTGAAGATGCCGGTCATTGGGGAGCTGATGCACAAAACCAGTATTGAGATATTTGCCCGCGTATTTCATACTCTCTACAGCGGCTCCGGGCAGAATATCGAGGTGATCCGTATCGCCGCCGAGGCCTGCCGGAACAGCTATATTGAACAGCAGGTAAAGGAGGTTGCCATCCGTAAAATGCTTGAGGATGGCGTTGGTCTCATCGAAGCCATGGAGCTCTCCGGGGTCTTTCCGAGGAGTGCACTCAGCCGTTTTCGGCTTGGGGCAGAATCGGGCTCACTCAAAGAGAACTCCGGGCAGCTTGCCAACTATTACGAAAAACAGACGGAGTATAAGCTGGAGAGCGTGATTAACTGGATCAACCTGTTTATTAACATCTTTATCTTTCTTGCGCTTATCTACATCACCATTGTATCGTCTGAGGCGGCTATTATTCAGCCGAATTATTAGGGTCGGATACGCAGTGAGCTAGTCATCGGATGAGTCGACTTAAAATAATTTAGAAACTCATAATGTGTTTTTTTACTTAGAAAAACTCATCCGATGATTGATGGCAAGTTCTCTTATAAGATTCTCTCTTATTTAATTCATCGGATGAGTCGTCCAAGAACAAACAAGTGATTCAACACCTGTCCTCTCTTTTAAAAAAACTCATCCGATGAATGGTGGTAAAATTTATCACATATGACTTTAATGAGTAATATTCCGCCATCGCATCTCATCATGTTAATAAACAACACTCATCCGATGAGAATTTGTTACTTTCTTCTATAATAACCTCAAAAAAAGCGTTTTTTAAGACGCTTTCTTATATTTAAATTTGTAGATAAACATTAAACTATGTTTGATTTTATATAACAATCCGGTAGTGGATGGAGCCTAACAAAAAAAATACATTTCTGGTACGTCGTCGAATGGGTGAAGCCTTGGTAAAGAACGGCGTCATTACGCAGGAGGAGCTGCAAAAAGCCTCAAAAATTCATCAGAGCGAGCCGGTAGCTGTTCGCCGTCGGCTCAGCAATATTATTATAGAAGATGTAGGGGCCGATCGTCACCACGTGATGAAAACGATTGCCCGCCTCTATGCCTTCCGTGAAGTCCTCCCCGACGGTAAGCCTTCCAATCAAATACTGAAGGGCATTCAAAAATTGATGGAGGAGCTTTCGGATGAAGAAGTTGAGGATATGGTCTATCGGAAAACCATCCCTCTAAAAGCCGATAAAGACAAAATTGTTCTGGCTTGTGCCGATCCCACCGATCCGCAGATATCGATATTGGCGTCCGATCTCCCCTACAAAATGTACGAGCTCACCTACTGCCGCCTAGAAACGATCGACAAGATTATCAGCTCGGTGTACGAGCAGAAAAATGAATTTTTACGGCAGCTGGATGACCTGGATCTTCAACAGACAGATATAGAGATTGAGGAGGATCTGGATGAGGAGGAGCTGGATAAAGAGATTAATCAAAGCATGCTTAACTCCCTTGTGGAGGGAATGCTGGTAGAAGCCGTACGCAAAGGCGCGAGTGATATCCATATCATACCCGGGAAGAAAAACACTACCGAAATTCTGTTCAGGCAGGACGGGCGGCTCAGAAACTGGCATACGCAGCCCAATGTAAAGCCGGAGGCGATCTCTGCCGTCGTTAAGGATAAATCAAACAACGTAGACCGTTTTGAGAGAGACTCTTCCCAAGACGGATATATTCAGCGGCGGGTCGACAATACCAATATCCGATACAGGGTATCCATTATGCCGATGGTGGGTGAGGAGTTTCAGCGAAAACTCGAGTCAATCGTGATCCGGGTGCTAGATGATCGTAAAGTGATTACCGACCTGAATAAACTGGGTCTCCAGGAAAAAGCACATGAAGATTTCAACAAAGCTATTCATAAGCCTTCCGGGATTGTCATCATCACCGGACCTACCGGCTCGGGTAAGTCCACAACTCTTGTTGCAGCTCTGCATACAGTGATGAACCCGGAATTTAATGTGCTCACCATTGAGGAACCAGTAGAGTATTTAATTAAAGGGGCACGCCAGCTCAAAATTTCCGAAAATATGACGTTTGATATGGCCATGCGGGGTATCTTGCGGCATGACCCGGATATTGTACTGGTGGGTGAGATTCGGGACTTGAAAACAGCTGAAATTGCTATTAAGCTGGCCAATACCGGTCACCTCACCTTCTCCACGCTTCACACCAATGACGCCCCAAGCGCCGTGGCCCGGCTGTTTAAAATGGGAGTTGAACCCTTTCTGATTGCTAACGCTATTAACCTGGTGATGGCTCAGAGGCTGGTACGCAGGCTATGCAAGCACTGCAAACGCCCCATGCCTAAAGATGCCAGCAGGGAACCCTTGAGACGAATCGGGTTCACAGACCAGGAAATTGATGAGATGACCGTTCACGAGCCGGTGGGATGCGAAAAATGTACCAATGGATACCAGGGACGGGTGGCAATTTTTGAGGCCCTCTATTTTGACGATGTACTGCGACGCATGATTTTTGACGCTGGGGATGAAATTGATGAAGGCGCCATTCGTCAGCACGCCATTAAAAACGGGATGTTAACCCTGCGGGCTTCAGGAAGATTGAGAATTAAAAACGGTCTCACGTCGGTTGAAGAAGTAATGGCCATTACGCTTGAGGATCAGTAACTGATTGATTTTCAATATATTAGATACGGCCGTTCGTTTTTTTCTCTTTTGAATTTAGACAAACTTTTTATATTAATTTTTTTTAATTTATTTCTATTCCCTGTTGGCTTTCAACTGGATAGAATAACGTTGGGTGGTACAAATACGATATAATACGGCTAAATCTTCAATATGATTACGACGGTTAAAAATCAGATACAGTCTATTTTAGATCAGGTGGTGCAAAAAATCCCCGGTGATCTGCGCAATATTGACCGTATTGAGCATACCATAAACTGTGTTAAAGATCTTTCGGAAGATGAACGACGACTGCTTCGCAACCATATGGAGCAGTACCTCGACCGTATGGAAAAGCTGGAAGCTTCCGATATCGATTGCGGTGGGGATGGCTGTTCCTTTAAAATCTGGTATCGTATTCACGGTATTAAGCGCCCATGGGAAAAGAGTCCTGAGTACACACTGGACGAGACCAATATTCTGATTTTAAACCTGCTGAGCGACAGCCAGATGCGTCGATTGCTTGAGCATCGAAGCATTGATTTTTCCTATGCACTCTCTTTCGATAGATATCGACGTTATCGAGCTACCATCTACTTCGACATGGACTTCCTGGCCATGAATATGCGCCAGATTAACAATGAGATTCGGCCGTTTAAAGATTTAAACTTCCACCCCGAAGTTGCCAAGCACTTGAGCCTGAAATATCTGAAGTATGGCTTAACCCTGGTCACGGGCATTACCGGGTCCGGAAAGTCCACTACGCTCGATACCATTATTGATGCTAATAACCGATCAGTTCGGGGGCATATTGTTGTGATCTCTGCACCTATAGAATTGGTTCATAAGCCGCAAAAGTGTATTATTCGGCATAGGGAGGTTGGAAGAGATGTTGAATCGTTTAGAGATGGAATTGTACAGGCCATGCGTCAAGACCCGGATATTATCGTTATCGGGGAGCTTCGGGATAATAAATCGATCCATAACGCTCTTGAGGTTACCGACTCGGGCCATAAAGTATTTTCAACGCTGCATACCGCATCCGCGATGGAAACCATAGACAGAATTATCGGGGAAACGCCTATTGTTGAACAGGAGCGCGTTCGCATACGCCTTGCGGATGTACTTACCTGCGTCATCAGCCAGAAACTGATACAAACGCTTGAAGGAACGCGTGTGCTTGCCAAAGAGGTACTTGTAGCAACCCCACCGGTTCGGGCGGCCATCCGAAATAATAATGTGCCCGAAATTTACCAGATGCTAAACGAAGGCGGACAGTATGGAATGCATACGCTGGAACAGGATCTGCTCCGGCTTGTGCGTCAGCGAATTATAAGCCCTGATGAGGCTGTGAATCAGGCGAATAACAAGACCCGAATTAAACAACTGCTAAAATAAACACCGATCAGTTTGGCTAGAAAAGAATTTATCGGAATTAGTAGCGAGTACGACAGGCTACGTATCGCAAAGGTGTGCAAAACCAAAGATGGGATTGAACTTCTTGGTGTAGATACGTTTGATCTGCCATTCCCCATTTCCAAGACAGGTGATGGTGCGGAAGATCCAATGGACTTTGCCGACGAATTTGAAGATCTGTTTGATACGGGAGGAGGATCCGGTTCTGATGTAGAATTTCCGGGTTTGGAAGGCTTCGATGATAGTGATTCATCAGGGAGCGGTTCATCTGCATCGGATGAACTGGATGAAAACTTTGACATGACCAGCATCGAGGAAGAGACGGATGTTGCCACCGAAAACGAACGTCTTTTTGCTGAGTACCTGAAAAAGCTGGGTGAAAAAAAATACCGCTTTGGCCTGCATATACCGTTTGGAAAAACCACGTATCAGTTTTTAAAGAACGTGGATCCGGGCGAAATGAAGAAAAAAGAACGCCAGGAGTTTTTCATTGATAAGCTTCGCCCAATCCATAACAGGGAAGCTGAACCCGATGAGTATGCGTGGTCTACTGACCCAAGGAAAAATACGCTGCTCGCCTATAACTCAGAAGATCAGTCTCTCATTAGCCTGATTGAACTCGCTGAAACGTATTTTAACGGAAAACTGATTATCCAGGAACGCGTTCCTGATGAAAACATATGGGCGGGCCTGGCAAGTATTAATTACGATCTGAAGGATGAAGATATTACCGGACTGATTGCGATTGGCCAGAGCACCAGCCGAATCCTCTTTATGAGAGGTGAACATATCATCAATGTGCTTCCCATTATTACCGAAGGTGAATCATCCGAAGATATACTCAATACGGTTTTCAGTAAAATTCTGTTTGAAATTGATAAAGGAGATCTGCCAAAAATTACCCGGTTGCTGATCGTCAAATCTTTAAAATTGACGGATAAGGTTAAGAGCTATTTTCAAAATCAATTTGATGACGTTGACGTTGAGCTTCTGACACTCAATCCCAACATTGTTTCCTATTCGGACGATATTCTTGATTCACCGGGATATTTACAGCCATACCTCACGGCTATTGGGGCCGCATGGGCCGCCAGTGGTGAGCATAGTGAAAAACTAACCGGTTTTTCCATTCTTCCGGAATATATACGTGAAAAGCAACGGGTTTTGAAACTGGAGTGGCACGGCATACTGCTTCTTGTTCTTATTGCGCTTACTCCACTTTTTATCAACTATCTCTATAACGAGAAAGCTGCCGAGCTGCGAAATGTTGAACAGCAGATACTGGTAACTGAAAACGAAATTGCTGAGTACCAGCCCATTGCCAATATGACGGAAGACCTGATGGCCGAACTCACCGTAATGCAGGGGGAAAATGATCGTTTACTGGAACTTGCTCAATACAGCCAGAAATGGTCGCAGGTATTCGACATTTTTAACAGCGGTATTCAAGAGATCCCTGGTGTTTGGCTTACAACTTTAAGATCCGAAGAAGATAACATAACCATTAACGGGGTTTCACTTTCTCGCGAACAAGTGCCTAATATTTCAGCTTTATACTCTGATGGAAATGTTCAGCAAGTGCAAGAGACTGAAATTCGCGAACAACCCGTTTACAGCTACGCCATGCAGATCAATAACTTTTTGGCAGATATTGATTCGTTTGTACCGGAGATTCCCACGCCCAACTTCGATCCGGAAAATAACAGCGGATCATCTTTCGCATTTCAGGGAACGGATGGAAGCACAACCAACTACAACCCCAATGAAACGGGTTCCGGCGCTGAAACAGCAACCCCGGCTGAATCCGGTTCGGCAGCACAACGTACTGAACCCCAAACTGCCTTACAGCAAAACTCTGTACAAAATTCCGAAGCCCAGAATGAGCAGCCGGTGCGCTCTGACATTGAAAATTCCACCCCTTCTCCACAAAATTCCACTAATGTATCACAACCAACCCCGCAACAGAGTGGAGTCGCGAATCGGGATGTGTATGGACTTCGGGGACCCGAAGAAAATCTGCTTTACGGGGCATATACAATTGTGCTTCACTCAATTACTGACCGAGATCGCGCTCAGCTTGAGAAAAGTGTATTGGAGAGCGAGAATTTTAAAGCCACCCTTTGGCAGGCAAGCGTAGGGGGTGGACGTGTAAACTGGCGAATTGGCGTTGGGCAGTTTGAGACCGTAAGTGACGCACTGGCCGCTATTCCCGAACTTCCTGAACCCTATCGTGATGATCATTTCATCATCAGGATCAATGAAATGGGAGAATAACCGATGAAATATAGCTTACGAAATACACTCATCCTTTTAACCACGCTTTTAATAATGGTGGGCGGGGGGTATTTCTATGTACAAACCGTATTTTCAGAAGATATTGAGAGCGCTAATGCTGAGTTAGAGGAAAAACAGTCGGAGTCGCTCAGTTTACAAGAAACGGCTTCTATGTTCAGCACTGCACAGGCAAACTATAACGATGTACTCTATACGCGCCTCAATTTTCCCAAAGAGCTTTTTCCAAGCCATAATTCCAGTCAGCTATATCGATATTTGCAAGAGTTGAATAGCGATTTATCGTTCACCGAGCTCAACTATACGCTCAATGATTCTACACTTAATGAGGATCACGGCGTGATTAGCGTAACCGTTCAGGGTGAAGGACTCTACGAAAACCTTACCAATTTTGTATATCGGATTGAGTATAGCCGCCCTCTTATTCAAATTGAAAATGTTCAGATTGATAATATATCAGAGGCGGAGCGACTAAACAGAGTTAGCTTCCAGCTTCAGATGGGTGCTTTTTATCGGAGAGGTGCGTGGACCGAGTACCGGTCAGATCTTGAGAGATCCGGTGCACTGGGATCCATATCCCACAATCCATACTATCCTCTTATCCATCCTGTACCCCCTAATACTGAGAATCTTCCCGACGTTGATAGCAGCCGATTAGTGGTATTGACAGGAGCAAGAGCCCATATTATTGATCAAAATGGTACCCTACAGCGCTTAAATATCGGAGATCGCGTATATCTTGGACGACTAACGTCCATCAACCTTCAACAAGGTGAAGCCGTCTTTTCTCTTAACAGAGGCGGTATAAGAGACCGGGTAGTTCTAAATCTCGAACCAGACAATACTCAGAGGAACTGACATGAAATACTGTATTCTACTTCTAACCCTTTTACTGTCCTTTTCAACGCAGCGGGTGATGTCTCAGGATCGGCTTCCGGTTCGTGAATATTCCAACCCTGATGAACTGATCGCGCTTTCGGCTGACGTCTCGTTCATCGATGCAATCTCGATCATTGAAGAGCTTGCCATGGACTACAAAGACAAAATTTTTGTAAACCAAACCGATTTCCAGGGTCCGATTGGAGTAAATATCCCTCAAATGCACTGGGAAGACGCCCTGTACGAAATAGCTGCCTTCAATGGCCTGGTTGTCAATCAGTACGACAGGTACTATGAAATTCTGACTGTACCGCCTGGAGAACAACAACAAGCTGATGAACTTGCGGAAGAAACCGGTGAAGACGTTGTAAATGTGAACTTTGGCTCTCGAGAGATTGAGATTTCTGCCACCTTTTTCCAGGGTGACCGCTCCCTGCTTCGTGAAATCGGTGTCGACTGGACAACGCTTCGCGATAATCGAGTTCGGGTTGAGAGCTTTTCTGCCGGTAGCGTAAGCCGTGATGTATTTCAGGCAGAATTCAACTTTACAGATATTTTAGACTCCGGCTGGGATATCAACGCCCTTTTCAGCGCATTTGAAGATGCCGGCAAAGGGGAGATTTTATCCTCCCCCACCGTAAAAGTACTGGATGGAGAAACCGGTACGATCCAGGTGGGCCAGGATTTTTCTATCAAGCAGCGAGACTTTGCAGGAAACATCACCGACCGTTTTTTCAATACCGGGACCATCCTGAACGTACAGCCCAGGGTTTTTTATAAAGACGACATGCCGTTTATCTATATGCGTGTGGAGGCCGAACGAAGTACGGCTCAGCCTGATCCCGTAAGCACGATTGTAAACAAGCAGGAAGCCACTACCGATTTGTTGCTGCTGAGTGGGGAAAGCACCGTGATTGCGGGCCTTTATGAAACAGAAGTGACCAGTACGAGACGCGGGGTGCCTATACTTAAGGACCTTCCGGGCTGGTTCCTGGGCCTGCGCTACCTATTTGGATATGAGCAGGATGAAAGTACCGTTCAGGAGCTGGTTGTTCTCATTAAAGCCACGCTGGTTCCAACCCTCGAAGAGCGTATGAATGCCCCGTTTAATACCGTTCCTGAGCTTCTCAGAGACCAGAGAGATCGATTTCAGCGTGAGGTGAATGAGCTACAGGAGAATAATGAAGTTATCAACCGGCAAGAATAGATAGTTCTTCTTAGAAACTACTTAGGTCTTGTTACGATTTTATTAGTTGTGAAAATGCATTGTTAGGGAATCTTTTGAACCAAAAATATGGGATGCAAGAGTAGAGTCTGGTATTCAGTTTCCCTGAAGTGTTAAAAACCCCGGTCGTAATATTATCGATATGATTGTTAACTTGAGATCTCTTTCCTCCCTTGGAGTTTTGAGCACGTAGTCAAATATATTTTATAGCAAGTTTAGTTTGATTATTAGATTGATCAAATAGCCAAATTTCTCAAGAAGATCTTTCTCTCTGCAAATCCTTTCACTGTTTTTTCATCCTTACCCTGTTGTACATGATGGTCCGGATCACTTTCTGTTTCAACTTTGTAACTTATGAAGTTAGGAGAAGAGGTTTTATGTTGAAATTCGAGCTTGCTAACGTAAAGCGGATAAATGGTCTCAGTCACTGAGCCTACTTCATTCCCGTCAGAATCGACTTCTACGCTACTCATGACAATTTGATTTTCATCTTCATCTCTTTCGATGGTAATTTTATAACTATTTGTTGTAATAAATTCCAATTCGTCTGAGCAGTTTGTATCAGCTGATCCATCTTGTTTCTTAAAATAACTGCAGATATCATCATCCTCGAAATCATCCGGGTTATTTATAGTCTTTACCGTTCGCAGCTGATCATCTAAAACCATCACTGCGGTTTCAGCAAAGTTCTGCATGTCATTAAAGATTCGATTGTCAATCGATGAATCCATCATAAACGAATTGACCCGAAAAATAATGATGATTAGCATGCCAACAATAATTGGCGGAAGTATTAAATCTAATTGTACACCCATAATATTCTCCTATATAAACACCTACAAAGGCAACACAGCAGTTCTATATTCCGCAATTTTTTCAAATTCATTGTCCTCTATTTCTTCAAAAATTCGAATAGTGGCAATAACTCCCTGTTGATTATGGGATGTTAAAGTTTGCATACTTGTCGGCATTTCAATAGATGCGTAATATTGTCGGCCAATCTGAGATTCTTCTTCTCTTTTAACAATCCACAAGCTATTTGCTGAGGAAGTCTTTTCATTCAATACGGTATTACTGCTTTGAAACTGGCCAGACAGACTGTTCATTCTTGATTGGATAGCACCCATGTCACTGAATCCAAAGGCAAAAGACTGAAGCTCTTCTGATATATCTCTTCCGAAATTAATTGCATCCTGCATCTCCTGCGACTCCACAGTAGTTTCTACAGACTGCACATACATTGAGCGTATACTCATCGTAATAATAGAGAGAAGTACGATCGATGCTAATGCTAAGAGTGTTTGTCCGGTTGCCATTTCAGTATTCAGCTAATAATATTTCTACTATCAATTCCAGTATAAAAATGTAAATGTTGGCTCGCCTCCGCCATCTCCATCAAGGTCGGGTAATTCAGTATCCAAATTATCTTCAAATACCCATGTTCCACCAGTTGAAGTAAAAGAATTTGAAACCACAAAACCACTAAGATTCCCTCCACCGGAAAATTTAACATCTGCATTAGGAGCATAGAAAGCACTAACACCTACAAATCCACCTGCCACGTCGAGTTCATCTCCACCTGAAATCAGGTTTCCCTTGAATTTACTACCTGCAGTAAATTTTGCATCTGCAGATTCAATAAACAAATTACCGTTAAAATACTGCCCACCCGCAAGTCTAAACTCGTTTGAACCTCCATAGTAGGCCATCAATTGACTTGTATCTCCTGTGCAATTCCAAGCCCCCCCAGTACAGTTCAGAGTACTACCGGATCCAAAATTCATATCATTATATACATACAATTCAACTTTTCCAGTACCTACGAAATTAATGTGACCATTCTGAATATTCAGATTACCTACATATATCTTCCTATTTTGATCTCCTACATGAATATTCATACTCCTGTTCTGATTCACAGATATTTCGGGTATGTACATATTTGTAAAATTATCAGCGTAAAAATCGGTAGGGTCATTCCATTTTTCTGTTTTGATAGTTGACCCTGTGGGTAGTGCGGGAAAATCAGGGAAATCAGGCAAATCATATTCATATCTGTTTTCCGATGCAAAAACGCCGCTTCCGCTACCTTCATGCCAGTTGGGTTTTTTTAATACTTCATCCGGATCGCCACCTGGGCCTATCGCTAGCCATCCTGTAATTCCGGCTCCCCCGTTCATTGTAACTGAATTCCGTTCGGTACTATTCGTAGAGGCATTACCGCGAATAGTACCGCCCCCTGACAATGTAATGCCGGCTTCCGCGTGTACAGCTGTATCTATAGGTGGCCATGCAAAACCACCGCCAGTTGCTTTCACAAGCCCTGCTGATACCACATAGTCTGTCTCTTCATCATAACCAGACCCTTCATATCTACCGATTGATTGAATAATAAGAAGTGTATCACCCTGGTTTGTAGCCGATATATTATAGGCACCTTGCATATCAGCCCAGTCTGCAAACCCGTCTGCGGAAGGATAATAGTATGTATCGTCAGCATCAGGATTAAACTCACTTCCGGCAGGGTCATTACGAATATCGTTGATCGTTACCATCAGAGCACTTTGAGCAATATTGTGCGCCTGGTTTTGACTAAAACTCTGTACAGTTCTCACATTGCTCTGAAAAAGTGCATTTTTCAAAGCGTATGAATAAGTCAGCAGAGAGAAGATCAGAGCCGACACAATGATTAATGAGTATTTACCCATATTAGCTACCTAAAAAGTTACTGTTTACCCTCTGTATTTATAACGAACGTGGAAAGAATTCATTTTATCTACGGCATATTAATTTAATGTAAAACTATGCAATTATCAATTGTGCTGCAGTCTGTAAAATTGTGCGATACAGAGCTGCAGATACCGTATTTTTTATAAATCAATGATCATTACTTCGTACCCTTCCAGCAGTATGCTGTCCCCGAGAATTATTTCTCGATTATTAACGACATCTTTCCCAGCATCCCCTTCCGAAACAAATTCATTAAATCGCTCCAGGCTCACTTCTTTTGCCTGATCATCGCCATTTAGCACCACCATCACGGTGTTCTCCTCATTATGCCTGAAATAGACATACACATTATTTTCCGGGATAAAATGAGTCAGATCGCCGTTATGAATTACATCACTGCTTTTACGCCATTCGGTGATAGTAGTTACAAACTCATACACTTCCGGCACAGGTAAATTTCTCTCTTCACCTAGCTTTTCTCTGCCAGACGCAGTGAACGCATTAATCTCATCCCCCGGCCATCCGCCCGGAAACAGACGCCTTTTATCAGGATCGTTATCTCCACCCATCATCATGATTTCCGTACCATAATAAATTTGAGGGATACCGCGAGTGGTTAAAATAAACGCCAGCCCTACCTTAAATTTACCCGGGTCTTCCCCGATGGAGGTCATGAAACGAACAAGATCGTGGTTATCAACAAAAATGACGTTCAGATAGGGATCGGTATATAAGAAGTCCTGTCCCAGCGTATAAAATATTCTCATCATGCCCGTATCCCAGCCGCCCGGTTCGTTCAGCCCGGAAACCACAGACCTGTAGAGCGGAAAGTCAGTTACGCTGGGCAGAAACGAATTGTACCCTTCCGGATTCGAAAAGTTGTACTGCCACCAAGCGGTTGTTGCTACATTTTGCATCCATACCTCACCTACGATATTGAATTCGGGATATTCAAGCAGAACTCTTCTCGCCCACTCGGCCATATAGTCGGGAAATGGATAGGGATGAGTATCCATCCGGATACCGTCGATGCCGCTATACTCTATCCACCAGAGAGTATTTTGAATCAGATAATCCGCCACTAAGGGATTTCTCTGGTTCAAATCCGGCATCTCGTCTACAAACCAGCCCTGTAATGTCGAAGTGAGATCTCCTTCCGATGCGTATGGATCCATGATGGTATCGGTTCGGTAGTTGGTATTGCCCACCTCCTCCTGATCGTGAATCCAGTCGGCCATAGGCAGATCCTCAATAAACCAGTGATGCGTGCCTACGTGATTGTGAATCATATCCATGATTACTTTCATACCCATATCCTGTGATTTCTTGATCATCTCCACAAAATCCTGATTCGACCCAAATCGCCGATCAACTTTATACATATCCGTGGCGGCATAACCGTGATAAAATCCGGCACCGATGTCGTAGTTGTGAGGCATATCGTTCTCAAAGATTGGGTTCACCCATAAAGCCGTCATTCCTAACTCTTTGATGTACTCCAGGTTCTCGGTAATCCCCTGGATATCCCCTCCTTTCCGCGCATAGGGCTCGTCCATATCCACATCTTCCAGCATTCCGGGGATGTTATCATTTGATGTATCGCCGTTTGCAAAGCGATCGGGCATCAGAAGGTAGATCACATCGCTGCTGTCGAATCCCTGGTGTCGATTTTCAGATCCCTCCCGTTCATGAAGTGTATATTCCCGAACCTGCACCTCACCCTCTTTCTCAAATCGCAATGAGAACGTACCGGGCACAGCATCTGCAAGATCCAGGTAAACAAATAGGTAGTTGGGATTTTCAACAGAGATCGACTGTTTGAACTCCACACCGTTGCTGCTGTCAAGATAAACCCTTGAACTGCCGACATGATCTCCATAAACCAAAAGCTGTAGTTCGGTTTCCTCAAATCCGGCCCACCAAAACTCAGGTTCTACCCTTTCAATGTCAAAACTTTGACTAAAAGAGAGAGGTGTCGTAAACAGGAATAACAGAAATCCAAGTATGATTTTCTTCATCGTCACTGAATAATTGTTGATTAATAAATAGTTTATAGATGGAATATAGCAGTTCATTTTGAAATGGATGCAAACCGTTTTATTCTTTTATGCACTTAAAATATAACGCACTCATGATCTCCTGCATTTTATGCAAAAACAGCGATTGTCACCAAACTCTTGTAGATACTCCGTTTACGTACTATGCTTGCGAGAACTGTGGCCTCCATTTCGTTGAACCCGGACTGCGATTGAACCCCTCCACAGAAAAATCGCGCTATGATCAACACGAAAACAGTCCGGATGATCCAAACTATCGAGAATTTTTAGGGCAGATTTTTGACCCCCTGAATAAACGTCTGAGTCCCGGACTCCACGGGCTTGACTTTGGCTCGGGGCCGGGCCCCACCCTAAGCGTGATGTTTGAAGAGGCCGGATACTCTATGAACATCTATGATCCATTCTACGCCAATGACCTCTCTGTTTTTAACAACAATTATGATTTTATTACCATCACCGAAACGGCTGAGCATCTGTTTCATCCAATGGAAGAATTTGAGAAACTCTGGAATATTTTAAAACCGGGAGGTTATTTGGGAGTAATGACGTTGCTGCTACAACCCAAGGATACGTTTAAAACCTGGCACTACCGAAGAGACGACACTCATGTCGCCTTCTATCAGAAAAAGACATTCCGGTGGCTTGCGAAGCATCTGGAAGCTAAGGTAGAGTTTTTCGGAGATAGGGTGATTGTTTTGGAAAAACACGTCCAATAATTGCATATTCGGTTTTATCGCAATAACCTACGCCAAATACAAACTTGTTCATCATATTTGATTATGAAATACATACTCAAAGCATCTTTCATTTTGGGGCTGATTTTTTCAGCTTGTCCTTCCATATTATTTTCGCAAACAGTGGAGCAGTCAGCTAGATTAGAGGCACTTTCCATAGAGTTACGAGAGAAATTTGAGCTAGAACAATCTCAAGCCATGCATTTGGCCGACTCCTTGGGGCTCCCCGTCAGAAAGCAATATGATGACGGAAGAACCATCGTACTGGTAAAATTTGAAAACGGCATACCGGTATATAAAACAACACATAATGCTGAGGGTGCTGAACTTCTACAAACGAATGAAGTGCTCTCAGGTGGTGAAACCGGCCTGGATCTTAGCGGATCGGGCCAAGCGATTGGATTATGGGATGCCGGCAACCCTCTAACCTCCCACAACCATTTTGGCGGCAGAATCAATGTTGAGGAATCAGCAGCTACCGACGGACATGCGACACACGTCGCAGGCACACTCATCGGAAACGACCCCAGTGAACCAACAGCAAAAGGGATGGCTCCGGAAGCCACAGTCGACAGCTACGAGTTTGAAGAGGATCAAAGTGAAATGAGTACCGCTGCATTAAACGGGTTGATAAATTCTGTCCACCCCTATGGATTTCAGGTTGGATGGGTAAAAGATAATATTGTAGGTGAAGGCTGGTATTGGAGAGGATCTGCTTCCTGGGCTGAAGACCGTAATTTTGGATATTACGACTCAGATAATGCACAAGGTTTTGATAATATAGCGTATAATGCCCCGAACTACCTCATTGTGACATCAGCAGGAAATGACAGAAACAAAGGCCCGCAGGGTTCAGATGACAGATATGAATTTGACGGTTCTCAGTGGATTCAGTGCGGCTCAACCTGCGCTACGGAACATCAACTAAATGGCGGAAATGATGGCTATGATACGTTGTCTGATTATGCTGTGGCCAAAAACGTTCTCGTAGTTGGTGCGGTTGATAATTCGGTTCTCGATGACCCTCAAAGCGGAGGTATGTGGGTAAATAGTAATTGGGGCCCAACGGACGACGGACGGATTAAACCAGATATTGTTGCGAAAGGGGTTCAGGTTTACTCCAGTAACTCGGGTTCAGATTCGGATTATGGAGATCGGACCGGCACGTCATTTTCTGCGCCCATGATATCGGGATCTGCAGCCCTGCTTCTTGAGCACCATCAACGTCTATATCCCGGTAAAAAATTGCTTTCCTCCACTCTCCGTGGTTTAATCAGCCATACCGCTACGGATCTTGGTCCCACAGGCCCCGATTATAAATTTGGATGGGGATTGATGAACACGAAGAAAGCGGCAGAACTGATGCAGGCTAACTATGATAATAGCCAGATTCATATTCGGGAGCTCACACTTCGGGAGGGACAGAATATGAACTTTTCTATAAAAGCATCTGGCGATCAACCTCTGAGAATTTCTATTGCCTGGACAGACCCACCCGGAACTCCGGCTGAAGAGGAAGAAGTTATATTTGGTGGACAGACTTTTTTCCAGAAAAAATTAAATCCAAGAGATCTGATGCTGGTAAATGACCTGGACATGACTCTGAGTGATAACACAAACACGCCTTTTTATCCATATTCACTGAGCCCGACAGATCCAGAAGCTCTGGCAACTACAGACGCAGACAACCAAAGAGACAATATTGAACTAATTCACGTAGAGTCTCCACAGCCTGGAGAAGTGTTCACTGTTTCAATATCTCATAAAGGATCAACGCTGGAAGGCGGTAAACAAGATTTTTCTCTCATCATCAGCGGGAATTCAAAGATGGATTATCAGCAGCAGATTGCCGAGGGTAGTGGAGAAGGTTGGCGATTTCTGAGCTCGCCTGTTCCTTACGTCACCTATAAAGAATTATTAAATAATATCAGAACTCAGGGGCCAATAGGTTCAAACAATGAGAACACCCCACCAGGCAATTCCAGCGTTTTAATATATGATGGCAATTTCGAAGAGAACATCGATGGAAGCGGATATTCGATGCTTCCCGATTTAAACAGCCTCATACCAACGGGCAGCGGAGTAACTGTTGGCATTTTTGATGAGGATAAAAATGAAACACTTACCGTTAGCGGTCTTGAAAATATTGGTGATATTGATGTTTCAACACAATTGTACCCAAGTAGCGACGGTTCAAAAGTTTATACCCTGCTGGGTAACCCCTTTAGCACCACAATCGATTTTGATGACTTTATAAATAGGTCGCAGGTTGGGAATGTTGTCTACGTTTATGACCATAACTACAACGATGTATCAAGCTTTTGCGAAGGTCTCTCTGAGCCGAATGATTGTGAAGATTTTGAGGTCGAAAATTCAAATCCGGGTGGTGGTTTTCGTGCATGGTCTTCAGCAGCTTCTGGAGTCGGCAGCCTTACCAACGGCCTGATTGCACCTTTCCAGGGATTTTTTGTATTTGCCACCGGATCAAACCCAACACTCACGATTCCCGAGAGTGCCAAAACAAGCGGAGGGACATTTTACAAGCAGCAGCCCAATCAAACACCGGTGATACAGGTGGCAGCACGGATCAATGGGGCGTACACCGGGGAAACCTGGCTGAGTTTTACGGAATCCGGTTCTATTGAAAATAACTCGTACGACGCTCCCTATCTCTACCCTCTCGACTATAAACCGTTTTTATCGCTTCAAACCCGATTTGACGGTACCGGATACAACATCAAAAATTTACCGGCTAAACCAGACTCTGACATTAAAATACCCTTGGTGGTCGAGGCGTGGGAACCCAATCAGGATGAACAGAGCCCCGGGTATCGTCAATTATCGGGAGATGTTGAACTCATATGGCCAAAAATGGAGAATATCCCTTCAGGATGGGCAGTTACACTAACTGATCATCACATGGGTAAAATTATCAATATGAAAACGGAGGGCGCGTATTCATACACCACGGCTCCCAATAAGTCGGCCGAGAGCTCAATGCCTTATGCGATGGAGCTGCAAAAAGCCGTTCAAAAACAGACTGAAAATACCCGATTTACGGTGACGGTTTCACCAAATGGGGAATCAATCGTCGAAGGCAGAGATCTACCCGTGAGTTTCGAGCTCCATCAAAATTACCCAAATCCATTCAATCCAACCACGGTGATTCGATATGAACTTGCAGAGTCCACGGATGTATCTCTGGATGTGTATTCTTTGAGTGGTCAGCGGGTTGCGACACTGGTGAATCGCGCTCAAACAGCAGGTACATACACGGTGCCGTTCGATGCCAGCAGACTTGCCAGCGGTATCTATATTTATCAATTAAAAGCAGGTAATTTTCTGAGCACGAGAAAAATGATTCTATTAAAATAGTTTTATTGACAAACCGAATGCATAATTACCATAGCTGAAAAATTCCTTTCATTTCTATTGTTGGATTATTATCTAACTGAGAGGCATTATGTTACCGTTTCGAATAAAAAAATTAAACAATCACTAAATCGATATTATTATGTCTTTTTTAACTGAACGAGTGGGCAGGCTGCTTTTCGCTTTACCATTTGGGATATTCGGAATATTACATTTTATGATGGCGGATAATATGACCGGTGCGGTGCCGGATTTCATTCCCGGAGGTGTTGTTTGGGTTTATATGACGGGTATTGCGCTTTTGGCCGCATGCGTTAGCTTTGTGATCCAAAAAGAGGTTCGGCTTGCAGCTCTTCTTCTGGCGCTGATGCTCCTTATTTTTGCATTCACTGTTCATCTGCCCGGGGTAATGTCTGGCAGTGAAACATCGATGCCCAGTCTGCTCAAGGATGTAGCCCTGGCCGGCGGTGCGTTGATTCTTGCCGGAAAATATGGTGACGATTCAGTGCCTGAGTAAGCAGTATTTATGAATGAACTTCATAGAGACAGGATTTATCCGGCCTGTTTTTTTATTGCAGGCAAGTCTATAGGATTTATGAACTAATTATATACCCACAACTGAGTTTATTTCGGCATATTTTAATAGGTTTGTAAGAGGTTTAAAACTTGATTCTATACCTATTTGGAGTTTTCAGGCTATCTCTTTCCAACTATACCCCCTCAATCCCTCGGTAAAGTGCATTGCCTTTTAGGGATTCATCGCTCGAATGAGTTGAAAACCATGGCCAGCATGGCCATGAAACAGGCCTGTAAGGCCGCAAAACCACAGCCCGCGGAAAAACACGAGCTTTGCGATGTGTTTGCAACCGTGGGTACAGGTGATGCCTGATAAGACCCCGAGGCAATGAATTTGAATTGCAATAAATTATGAATTCGAGGGGTAAAGGCCAGGAGCGTTGATTCTTCCTGGTTGTGTGCCACCCGTGACATGCAGGTAAGCGACTACTTTCCAACAACAATCCCATCAATCCGTCAGCACCGTCATTCAACGGGATCTGTTTTTCGCTGTTTACCAAAGGGACGACTTTATGGCTTCCTCTATTCTCTTTTTGATTTTCTGTTTATAATTCAACCATTCAACCCTCTTTTTATCCGGTGTTAATTAACACTATTTTATCATTCATCTTTTTTTTTTTAAAAAACAAATTAGCTGATGAAATCAGAAGAAATACGTTCGATACAGGCGCCCATCAAGCAAAAATATAAAGACGATCCCGATGCAGCCTTAGTAACCCTTAAAGCTACGGGTAAAATTGGGGAAAATCTCTCCTGTAAAGTAGATACAGGCAAAGCGATTGCGGAGGCCGGCCTTCATCCTGCCACGGGTGGAAATGGAACTCAACTATGTTCTGGCGACATGCTTCTCGAGGCACTTGCGGCCTGTGCTGGCGTAACACTGAACACGGTAGCAACCGCAATAGATGTAGACTTGAAAGAAGCGGAAGTAACAGCAGAGGGCGACATTGACTTTCGAGGCACATTAGGTGTATCGAAAGAAGTTCCGGTGGGCTTTAAAGAAATCCGGCTACATTACAGTCTTTCCACCGATGCTTCGGACGATAAAATTGCAACGCTATTAAAGCTGACTGAGCGGTATTGCGTAGTTTTCCAGACGCTGAATCAGTCAAATTCGATTCAAGTTACGCATCAAGCCAAATAATGCTCTACAAGTAAGTTTTTTAAAATTATTTAGAACATGGAAACAAATCTTCTATACGAACTGATCGGCTACGCCGCTTCCATATTGGTTGCCATTTCTCTGATGATGAGCGCTATAGTAAAGCTCCGCGTGGTGAATATGATTGGAGCACTTACTTTTTCCATATATGGAATCCTCATTGGTTCCATCCCTGTTGCTGCCATGAACGGCTTTATTGTCTTAATTAATATCTACTACCTGGTTCAGATATATCGGGATGAAGAGTATTTTCAACTTCTTGAAGAGGATGAAAACAGCCACTATACCCAGGCGTTTTTACACTATTATAAAGATCACATTCATACCTATCAGCCTTCATACTCGTTTGATACCCCCTGTAATTTCTCTCTTTTTGTATTGCGAGATATGGTTCCGGCCGGTCTGGTTCAGGGAAATCTTGACGAAAACGGGGTGTTAAGGATTGATCTTGATTTCGTAATTCCCAATTATCGTGATTTTAAAATTGGCAAGTATCTTTTTACAGATAAATTGGATTTTTTCGACTCCCGATCCATTAAAACGATCCGAACATCCGCAGGGAATAAAGATCATAATGATTATCTTGAGAAAATTGGGTTTACCCATACCGGAAGCAGCGATTACCCTTACAAATTACCCGTAAATTAGACAAATCTTTAGCTATGAAAACCATTAAAGGCATCATAACCGACCCAATTCAGCGTAAACAGTTTAAGGGTGAGATTGTTATTGAGCATGGAAAAATCAAAGAGATAAATGAACTCGATAATGTACCTGAACAACATATATTGCCACCACTGATAGACTCCCACATCCACATTGAAAGCTCCATGCTTGTCCCGTCGGAGTTTGCCCGGCTGGCCGTTCAGCATGGAACCGTAGCTACGGTGTCTGATCCGCATGAAATTGCGAATGTTTGCGGAATTGAAGGCGTAGAATATATGATTGAAAACGGCAATAAGGTCCCGCTCAAATTCTATTTTGGAGCACCTTCCTGTGTGCCCGCTACACCGTTTGAAACTGCCGGCGCCATTCTGGATGTAGATGCAGTAGGGAAATTATTGGAGCGCGATGAGATTCACTATCTCTCGGAAATGATGAACTGGCCCGGCGTGCTGAATGACGATCCTGACGTAAAGGCCAAAATTAAAGCGGCTCATAATCTTGGGAAACCTGTGGACGGTCACGCACCGGGGTTAAAGGGAGAAAAAGCAACCAAATACGCATCCGCTGGAATTACAACCGATCATGAGTGCTTCACCAAACAAGAAGCCCTGGATAAAATTGAGGCCGACATGCTCATTGCCATTCGCGAGGGGAGCGCCGCAAAGAATTATGACGCTCTCATTGAGATTCTGGGAGAGCACCCAAAGAAAGTCATGTTCTGCTCGGATGACAAACACCCGGATGATCTGATTCGAGGGCACATGAACGAAATTGTAGCCCGTACTTTGAAACTGGGCTATAACCTGTATGATACGTTGCATGCCTGCTCAGTCCTTCCCGTTCAACACTATAATTTGAACGTAGGATTACTGCAGCCTGGCGACCCGGCCGACTTCATAGTGGTTGATTCTCCCGAAGCTATGAACGTTCAACAGACATGGATTGATGGTACAGCAGTCTTTGAAGGTGGTAAAGTACAGTTTCCTGAGGTAGAATCATCGGTCATAAATCGATTTGAGTCCTATCAGCTTGAGCCGAAGAATTTTAAACTCTATTCTGAAAAATCTGAGCAGCAGATTATCGTGGCGGAAGACGGACAACTTATCACACAGAGAGAAACTGCAACGCTTCCCTCAAAAAACGGTGAAATTTTAGCAGATCCCGACCGGGATATCCTGAAAATTGCCGTCGTTAACCGTTATGAAAAACAGCCGCCTGCCGTAGGCTTTATTAAAAACTTCGGTTTGAAGAATGGGGCTATTGCCTCCTCAGTGGCTCACGATTCGCATAATATTGTTGCGGTGGGCTCTTCTGATGAAGCCATTTGTGAAGCTGTAAACCTGGTGATGGAGTCGCGGGGCGGAATATCAGCCGTACACGGAGATCAAAAAGATGTGCTTCCGCTTCCTGTGGGAGGCATTATGAGTAATGATTCCGGCGAAGTTGTTGCTAAGGGGTACGAGCGCCTCAGTAAAATCTCGCGAGAGATGGGAAGTACATTGAAGGCACCCTTTATGCTTATCTCATTTATGGCTCTGCTGGTGATTCCAAGCCTTAAGATGAGTGACAAAGGCCTGTTTGATGGAGAAGATTTTGTTTTTGTAGAGCAGTGATTCGCTAAGACAATTCGTGACACCACTTCGATAACTCGTGGCACCACTCAAAGGTTAATAACCTGAATCTAAACCAAAGTTGTTTAGTGGTGCTACGAATCAAGGTCGATCAGGCATGGTATTTTTTTTGAGGTCCAGCACTTGGCAATTCGTGGCACCACTCGAAAGGTTTATTAACCAGAAAAAGGGTCATAATTAACAGTGGTGCCACGAATCAAGTCGATCAAACATGGTATGTTTTAAAACGCCTGAAAAAGGGGCCTTAGACACACTTTGACTATTGACTGAACCCGCTGTTTATCTCCGAATAAACATACCATGTTTATTTGAGGGCTGGCGTTCGGCAATTCGTGGCACCACTCGAAAGGTTTATTAAACTAAGAGAGGGTCAAAATTCTGCAGTGGTGCCACGAATCAACGAACCATAGAAGATCAACCGCGTTCACCATTCAGGTAGTCCGTCAGCATGGGAAAACGATCGAACATAAAATCGGCGGTTTGATCCTCTTCAATATCCTTCATGAAGGCGGTAAACCAGGCTGTTTGCCAGCCGGCATCACGTCCGCCAATGACGTCTGAAGAGTAGGAGTCTCCAACATAGAGAATTTTATTTCTCTCAGCCCCTGACCGCTCTGTTGCAACATCAAATACTTTGGGATGCGGCTTCATCACCCCTACTTCTTCGGTAATAATAAAGTTGTTAGTGTACTGGTCCAGCCCCATCACCTCAATCTTTTTCTGCTGTGTTTCAAGAAAACCATTGGTGACTATACCAACAGGAAATCGATCCGCAACATGTTCCAGCGCTTCTTTCGCACCATCCACCCACGTCCAGTATTTTCTGTAGTTCTGCATATAGGCCCATCCAATTTCCTCACTTCTGTCTGTAGAAAGACCGAGTTTCTTCATAGGCCGGAGAAAACGCTGGTACTGCAAAAATTCCCTGTCAATTTTGCCATCCTGATACTTCAGCCAGAGTTTATGGTTCTCTTCCTTATAGGCGATCAGCCAGGAATCGATGTCTGTTTCTTCAAACTCAGGAAATTCAGTAAATGTGTCTCTTTGGGCTTCACTTTCAGCTTTGCTGTGATTGAGGAGTGTATTATCAAGATCAAAATAGACGTAAGATGGCTTCATTCAGAAATTGTGACCAGTTAAAAATTGCAACTCAACAAGATACCAATCCTTCTGCTGCTGATCACCTCATTTTTAAGTTCATATTATCTTGCACTAGAGCTAACCCACAACTTAGATCATTTTAAAAAAGTCCAAAAACTCTGTGGATATTAAACCCGAATCGAAAATCTCCTTCCCAAAAACGATCGCTGTTGTTTGCCATAATGAACTGCTCATTGTGCCATTGTGAGCTTGCAAAAAAGATTTGAAAAACGTGGCCACCGGTATCAATATTAAAAGAAACTGCCATTGCATCACTTGTGCCGGGATTTCTATTTCCAAGTATATGTAAATATTCCCAGCTAAGAGATAACCTTTCATTTAGTTCGACACTCAAAAGTGCGCCTAATCCAAATAAGTGCTGTTCGTCTTGTGCTGGAACACGATTAAAATAGCTGTACATTGGCGTTAGCTGAATGCCAATGGAGTTAAGTCTCCGGGTAAACATTAAAGATGTGAAATAGCTAAGCCGTTCTTCAAATTCCAAACCCAATCCAGATACCGTTGAGATACCTGTCGATCCTTTAAATGCGATACTTATTGGTGAGCTATTATCATTTGTTTGCCGCAGTAGACTCACTTTCGTTGATATATCTACAACCTTTCGGAACGTCATCCTACCCACTCCAATAGAGATCCTGTCGGATAACCCATAGATAAGCCCCAATCGTGTATTTGCTCCGTCATCCAATCCGTAGAAACGATCTATCCCACCATCAACAAGCCCAAAAGTATGGAGGATTGAATAGTGCAAATCCCCTCCTGAGGGGTTTACGGGCGTGCTTATACCCACATTTTTGGTGGCGGGAAAAGCTGGTTCTGCAAGTATGGTTGTAACAGATCTTTCACGTTTAAGCTGTGCATCAGATACCTCCGGTGCCAGTGAAAATAGTAATATTGCTACCAATATTATTAATGCCAGTTTCTTCAAGATTATACTCATACCATCCAAACCGTTATAGTTTATTTATTCTTCAGTTTTTTGCAGCTCAGCTTCAATTTTGATATCCATCTCTTCATCAACTTTGTAAAAAAGGATTCCGGGCGGCTCAATATTGTAATCGGTAATATTGATAATCCAGCCAGCACTCAGCTTTAGCACATCGCCTTTCAGCGTTAATTCACCATCTACCGAAATTTCACGGGTTACTCCGTGCACTGTAAATTCTCCTTCAACCGTTACTTTCTGTGTGATTTCTGAATCCTGTTCAAAATCAGACGTGAGTTTGCCGGTGAACTCAGCAAAAGGGTGATCTTCTACATTGAGCGTACTATACATGTCGCGGTCCCTTCGGCCGTTACCCGTATCCAGTGTCTGCAGGTCGATGTAAAAATCCACCAGGTTTTCGTCGAAATCGATTAATCCTTTCAGCTGGCCTGACGTCCCCGTAAAGGTATGCAGCGGAACACTTGACGTGAACTCAACATCTCCCTCTTCGGTCATAAATGATTGCGCATTCACGCTGCTGCTGATCAGCAGAAAGATGATTAAAATGGCTGCATGTTTAAAAGTTGTCATAATAAAATATGTTGATTAATTGTTCTCAGCACCCTGGTTTATCCATGCGCGTATCTGATCGATTCTTTCCTGTGATAAAAATGGGCCTCCCTCGGGCATTCTGTTACCAAACTGAGGACTTGGTTCAATTTTATCTACTAGCGGACTGTTATCAGCATCACCCGGCTGGACGACATTTGCACCATATTGGTCACCAACACTTTCGATTACGTTTTCATAACTGTCTAACCGAACGCCGTTGGTACTGCCACCAATATGGCAGCTTGCACAGTTCTGCTCGAAAATTGCCTGAATATTCGTAAAAACCGGCTCCGATCCTATTTCGTCTCCTCCATTTTCAATTGGGTCCATGCCATCATCATTATTATCATCATTGGTTGAGGTCATTCCGCCGTCGCTGCAGGCGCTAATCAGCAGAACGATGAGTGCCATCACTCCTGTAAATGTACGCAGGAAATTTGCATTCGGATTGGAATTCATTTTTTTAAGTTCTTTCATGATTCTCTTTTATGGTTGAGGTTTGGTTAATTGGTAACTGACTGGATTGGCTACATTCGAACGTTCAGCGATACTGAAGTGCCTATTGAATAGAGTTTTACATTCCCCCACCCCACTTCTCTTACCGGAACATAAAGATGAGGTTCAGCCCGCAGTGCAACCCGATCAGAAATATCCATCTCGTAGCCTATTGAAAATGAGAGGTTGCTTGCCCAAAACCTGTCTCCGGTTTTCCCCTCCCATTCACTGGTTAAATAGGGTGATGTATTCGCACCGTAGTCAAATTTATACTCTTCGCTCAGCATCACGTAGGTGGATACCCCGCCGGTTACATAAAAATTTGACCTTTCAAGCTGAATCATCGTTGCTTTAAGAGTGACCGGTATATCGAGTATCAGGCAAATTGCAAACGTCTGATCGGGACTTACACCATAATTCCAGTTTTCAGGTGCTTTGTAATCATTTTGACCGGCCTTGTACCGAACATTTGAAAAGATTGCTCCGCTGCGAACAGAAATACGGTCAGCTAATGAGAGTTCAGCCAGAACTCCGCCTTTAAAACCAGGTTTATCGAAATTTGAAATCGTTCCGGCAGTACTCAGATCTGGCGATAACATGAAACCAATTGTCAGGGACGGGCCGCGTTGGGGGTTCATGTCTGAAGTTATCAGTCCTGTACCGCTTTCCCGGGTCGCATAAGCAAAAATGGCATCATCTATCGGACCGTAAGTGGTTTCTTTTTCAGAGTAACCATTTTCATTTTTTATTGAAGGGGTTTGACTTTCATCAATGAGTGTACGCTGTGCCAATACGTACCTGTCTGCTTTTTCAATAATCAGATCTCTATCAAAATTCTCTTTTCTCACTGCAGAAAGGCTCTCTGCTTTGCGGGTATTCGCAGACTTTTCATTACTTATCTCATCAAGTTTGGTCTCTCTCACCGAATTGTTGGTAAAACCCTCTTTGTCCGGACTTCCTTCTTTTGGATCTGAGGTGTTTTCAGGTTCTTTCAATTCCGCCATCCCTTCGCGTTCGGCTGCCGAATCACTTTTTTGAGTCTCTTCCAGCTGATTAATCTGCTCAGATATCTCATTAATTTTTTGATGATTGGAAACTGTAAAGTATCCCATCAACCCAACCAGAAGAACCGACGCCGCTGCCAGAATCGCAATTTTGCGCCTGTACCCCTTTTTCAAATCCAGCTGATCGAGTCTCTTTTCGAGTTTATTCCAGTCCTCTTCGCGGTACGACAGATCGGAAAACGTCTCCGCTTTGTCCCGAAAGAGATTTTCCAGTGGTTTATCCTGATTGTCCATGGCCTTATTTCATTAAATTATTCTCAAGCATAGTGCGCAGGTTGCGTTTTGCCTTGTGTAAATTTGATTTCGATGTCCCTACAGAGATATCCAGCTTCTCTGCAATTTCGTGATGTTTAAACCCATCGATTACATACAGATTAAAGACCGTTCTGTATGCAGGTGTGAGTTTCTGAATCATGTCGATAATTTCCTGGTATGATAATCCGCTTATGATAGTTTGATCTGATGACAGCTCACCCCGGTAATCATCGAAGTTTTCCAGTCTCTTTTGCCGCTCCTCTTTATGCACGTGGTTAATCGCTGTATTTACAATTATCTGGCGAAGCCACGGCTTAAAGGGTCTTTGGCGATCATATTTTTTGATATTAGTAAATACCTTCATAAACGAGTCGTTAAGAACCTGAGATGCCTTCTCCCTCGAGTCGGCATACCTCATTGTAATGCTCATACCATAGGTATAGAACATCTGGTACAGTTCTTTTTGGCTTTCACGCTGCCCTTTTCTGCAACCTTCAATAATTAGGTCCAGCAAAATCCTTGGTTTATTTCCCGTTTACATAACATCACCTATTTAACAATACAGTCAGTAAGTGGAAAGGGTTGCCTCCCAATAGTTTTTTTCGGATAAATTTTTGTGCAAGCGGCTATTTAACATGGTTATCGAACCGATAAAAACCTTTTGGAATTCTGACTTTTCTCATGATAATAGGAGAGCCGTCTATGCCAGTCATTATTATCTTCATGATTAACTTATAATCGGCAGGTGCGATTTTTTTTGAAATTATCTATCGTAATACCTTTATCGGTATTGATGAATCGATGTAGAAAACTCTTTACGGTTGTAACATGAAAAACAGAAGCAACTTATTTACCAGGCTACTTTGGGGTGCCACTATTATGCTGTTTCTTTGCAGCTGTAAAACTGCAAAAATACCTTCCGAAACATACGATCAGTACACGTACCAGACTTCTTTCCAGCACATGGATGATCAGCTAATCATTGTGATAGTAAATCCTCTATATACACCATTACGAGTTTGGATGTTTAATGACGGTAATCCCCTTCAGAATCTATTTGATGCAGCAAACCCTGTTGAAATTGGAGCAAGAAGAGACACCACATTGATTTATAATGATATTACCGAATTTGATCAGGATATACGGTTCAGTTCTCGTCTTGGGAGTCTTCGTAAAGAAATTAAACCTGTAACCCTGAAATTTCCTTTCCCTGAAAACAAGGAGTATAGGGTTCTGCAGGGCAATAATACTAATTTTACTCACAACACAGACTGGTCGCGATACGCTATCGACTTTGATTTAAAAACGAATGACACCGTTACTTCTGCATCAGACGGATATGTGGTTGGCGTGGTTGACAAATATGAGTTTGGCGGAAAGGGTCCGGAATGGAAACCCTATGCAAACTACATCACGGTTTATGAACCGGAATCCGGAGTTTTTATCCAGTACGTTCATTTAGTAAAAAATGGCAGCATGGTTCGAGTCGGGGATAAAATTGAAGCGGGACAACCTATCGCTCGTTCAGGTAACACGGGACAAAGTACCGTGGAACACCTGCATTTCAATGTGCTTGTACCCGAAAATAGTGAAAACGGCCTCAGATCTGTGCCAATTATGTTTGAAGGAAGTATTGACGGCACACAGTTAAAAGAGGGTGATGTGGTGAGAAGATGATCACAGTTTCGAATTACATTCCTTGCAAAAGGACTTCAGCAGGATGAAGCAACAGAGCTTGTAAATATCTGAACCCGGAATGTTCATTCTTTTAATTTTTTTCCAATAAAATGGTTTTGAAAGCTTGATAATCGCTATCCATCACAATCGATTTCTTCTCTTCTGAAATCCATTTTTCCAGTCGCTCCGGAATCTCGATTTCCCGGCCAATCTCCGGCTCAATAACGTCACGGAATTTCACCGGATGAGCCGTGGCAAGTGTGACAAATGGTCCGCCGTCAGCTTTCTCTTTTTGGTACTCTCTCGCTGCACGATACCCGATAGCGGTGTGCGGGCACATCAGGTAGTTCTCGTTTCTGAAAGTATTCATAATCGTATCACGGGTTTCCGAATCGGAGTATGAATAACCGGAAACCCTGGATCTGATCTGCTGATCATCATGATCAAAAAGATGCCGGATTCTTACAAAATTACTCGGATCCCCGACGTCCATCGCGTTTGATATGGTCTGTTTTGAAGCACGCGGTTTGAAATGATCCCCGCGAAGGTACTCCGGCACCACGTCGTTCACGTTGGTAGCGGCTATAAAATGTTTCACCGGCATTCCCATTTTCATCGCGAGGAGTCCACCGGTTAAATTTCCAAAATTACCACTTGGTACAGAAAAGAACGGGCTGTTCATTCCCTGCTTTTTCAGCACAGCATACGCAAAAGCATAATAAAACGACTGCGGCAGCAGCCTGGCTATATTGATGGAGTTGGCCGAACTCAACTGCATTTGTCTGTTAAGCCCCTTATCCATAAAGGCCTGCTTTACCAGTTTCTGGCAATCGTCAAAAACACCGTTTACCTCCAATGCAGTGATATTTTCACCGAGGGTTGTCATCTGCATCTCTTGAAGTTTGCTCACTTTCCCCCTGGGATATAGCAAACATACATCCACACCCGGAACCCTGTAAAATCCGTGCGCAACCGCACTTCCCGTGTCCCCTGATGTGGCCACCAAAATCGTTACCTTTTTCTGCTCCTTTCGTGCTTTTTCCGAAAAGAGACGAGCCATGAATCTCGCGCCGAAATCCTTAAAAGCAAGGGTGGGGCCGTGAAACAGTTCCAGAACATGCTGGTTTTCCTGGAGATGTTTGATTCGTACCGGAAATTGAAAAGCGTCATTAACGACAGATTCCAGTTCAGCAGCTGCCAGTTCTCCTGCAAGAAACGGTCGTGCCATGTTCAGAGCGATATCAGAAAAACTGCGGGCCTGTATACTCTCCCAAAATGACGCGGGCAATGAAGGGATATGCTCCGGCATGTAGAGCCCGCCATCGGGGGCAAGTCCTTTTCGCATGGCCGATAGGAATGAAACGGGATCTGCTTTGCCGTTTGTGCTTATGAATTTCATGAATTAGATGTCTTTGATAATCTGTGCTCCTTCTGTATTCATCCTGGAAATATGTATTTCAAATGTGAGACCTTCACTTTTTAACACCTCTCCCATTTTTACACCAATATATTCGGCCTTTTCCCGTGAGGTACTCAGTGCAAAAAGTGAGGGGCCGGATCCTGAAATGCTGCATCCAAGAGCCCCGGCATCCAGAGCCGCCTGCTTCATTTTGTCAAACCCGGGAATCAATAGTGAACGAACCGGCTCAATAATTTCATCATGAAGGGAATCGGCGATTAAATCGTAATCATTTGTATATAAAGCCGCGATCAGGGATCCGAGGTTGCCCCACTGCTTTACTGCTTTTTCCAGAGATACGTCCTTTTTTAATATTCTTCGGCTGTTTTTTGTCTGAATTTCTATGTCCGGATGAATAATGGTGCAGTGGAGTTTATCTGGTGTGGGAAGATCAATCACGTCCGGAGGGCGGTGGCTTTTAACTAAAATAAAACCACCCAAAAGCGATGCTGCCGCATTATCGGCATGGGCCTCACCGCTTGCCGCCATCTCTCCTGCTACCGCAAAAGGCAACAAATTTTTCTTGCTAAACGGATTTCCCAACAATCCGTTTACGGCCACTACCGCGGCAACCGAACTTGCCGCGCTCGATCCCAGCCCGCTGCCCAGCGGCATCTGCTTTTCGATGGATAATACTATTCCCTGTTCCGGTGAAGATTCAAGCTCATCAAGAAGGGAGAGAACAGCAAGGCCCGCCGTATTCTCTTTAACAGAAAGAGGCAATCGTCCGTCGTCGCCGGATATGGATTGTATAAAAAGACCGGGGGGTTCTGTAAACGAAGCTGTAACCCGGTCTCCAAGGCCGTAGATTGCAAAACCCAACACATCAAACCCACAGGCTACATTCGCCACGGTAGCGGGCGCAAATGCTGTTACTCTTTTCTCTTTTTTATCCATTGGAACTCCCGAATTCAAAGTTTACCAGCCGGCGTTGCTTTGCGCCTTCGTATTCACAACACGGAGCATGTCGGCAATAATACCGGATGCCGTTACATCGGCTCCTGCGCCGGGTCCTTTTACTACCAGTGGATTCTCATTGTAATTTGCTGAATATATTGCAATAATATTATCCGTGCTGCTAAGATTATAAAACGGATGAGCGGATGCAATCATCTCGAGTTTTACAGTGGCCTTGCCCTTCTCAAAAGAGGCAATATAGCATAGTTTCTTTTGGTCGGCTGCTGCTGAGTTTGCCTGCGCTTCAAAAGCATCGTCACTCTCGGCCAGCTTTTCAAAAAAGTGATCCATACTTTCGGCATTCCGGGCCTGTTCCGGCACCAGGTTTTCGATTTCAATGTCATCGAAATCAAGTTCAAAACCTGCAACCCTGGCCAGGATAAGCAGCTTTCGGCCTACGTCGTGGCCATTCAGGTCTTCACGGGGATCAGGCTCCGTGTAACCTTTTTCCCGTGCCTGCTTTACCAGCTCACTAAAAGGAACACTCCCATCGTAGGTATTAAACAGGTAGCTCAGCGTACCGGAAAGTACGCCCTCAATCCTGTAGATTTCATCACCCGTGGAGATCATTTCGTGAAGCGTTCCAATAACCGGAAGACCGGCACCCACGTTGGTTTCATATTTAAACGCGGAATTATAGCGGCTTGCCGTCTCCTGCAGCTTGTTAAAAAAGGTTTGATCTGAAGAGTTGGCAAGTTTATTGGGTGTAACCACCGAAATGCTTGCCGCTAAAATTTCCCTGTAAAAATGTTGTAGGTCTGAGCTTGCCGTACAATCAATAAAAATGCTGTTAGGCAAATTCATTTCCTTCATTCTGTCTACAAATGCTCGCAGATTAGTCTCTGAGCCGGAATTATCAAGTACCTGATCCCAATCTTTAAGGCTAATATTTTTTTCACTCAACACCATTTTACGACTATTGGCCAATCCCTTCAGGTTAATATCGATCTGGTAATTTTTAAAGAACACATCCATCTGTTCGCGAATAATTTCGAGAAGCCTGTTGCCAATCAGGCCAACCCCAACAAGGTAAATATTAACCGACTTCACGCCCGCGAGGAAAAAAGCATCATGAAGGGTATTCATCGCTTTCTTTTCATTTTTTTTATCGACCACGAACGAAATATTACGCTCGGATGAGCCCTGTGCAATCGCAACAATATTAATTCCGTTTCTCCCCAAAGACTGAAATACGCGGCCGGCGATTCCGGGTATCTGTCTCATATTATCACCAACAACCGCAATGACTGAGAGATCGTGCTCAACACGTATTTCATCCATGAGTTCGGCTTCAAACTCTTCAGAAAATTCATGATGGATTGCATCGCGGGCTTCATCTGCATCCGAAGGCATAATCGCAACCGTAATCGTATGCTCTGATGAAGATTGTGTTATCAAAATGATGTTAATACTCCTTTCAGCAAGGGCACTGAACATGCGCGCGGAAACACCAATTAGCCCAATCATACCGCTTCCCTTCAGTGTAATCAGCGACACGCTGTCGATTGATGATATTCCCCGAATAGCTCCTTTTCTGCCCTGTGGCGAACTGTTTATGAGCGTTCCGGGATGAGCAGGTTTAAAGGTGTTCTTAATTCTAATTGGAATATTTGATTTGAGAGCTGGCTGTATCGTGGGCGGATAGATCACCTTAGCTCCAAAATGAGACAGCTCCATTGCTTCTTCATATGAGGTAGCTTCGACTGAGAAAGCCCGATCCACTTTTCGGGGATCTGCCGTCATCAATCCGTCAACATCTGTCCATATTTCAATACTGTCTGCCTGCAACGCCGCTCCGAAAATAGATGCCGTATAGTCTGAGCCCCCCCTGCCCAGCGTTGTTGACTCACCCTCTTCGGTAGAGGCGATGAACCCGGTAACAACCATCACGTCATTTTGATTTTCCTCAACGTAACTTCGAATATTTTTAAAGGATTCGGCTGTCAAAAGACGCGCATTCCCAAAATTTCGGTCTGTTTTTAAAAGAGTTCGCGCATCTGTATATACTGATGTTAAGGAGGAATGATTGATCATTTCTGATATAATCGAAGCCGAAAAGCGCTCGCCAAAACCGGTAATAAAATCCAGTGTTTTCTTCGTTAGTTCACGTGTCAGATATACGCCTTGAAGTACATCCTCCAATTCGTTCAGCATCAATTTAAATGACGTCAACACATCACTTCGTACTGCAGCCGGTATGGTTGTATTGATGGTATGAATATGTTTCGACTCTATCGTCGACAGTATTTCACGGTACGACCGATCACCTTTTGATGCCCTGCCCGCCATGTCGATCAGCATATCGGTGACTCCCCCAAGTGCTGAAACCACGACAATTGTGCGTTCTTTTTGGGCTGAATCCTCAATAATTTCAACTACCTGGCGCATCGACTCGGGAGTCCCCACCGAGCTCCCGCCGAACTTCATAATTTTCATAAAGATCTTTTTCTCTTCACATTTATGGACAATCCCTATTTTACCCATTCATTTAACCGTGAACAAGTTTTAATATCAACTGAAGATACCTTTATCTAAAAGCGCTTCCACTTTTTATCTTCTTCAACCGACATCCTTTTGTTGGGGATTGAACAATATTTTTGTTCTTTGATATATATTATACACTCTTCATAAGAGTATCATTGCTCCTACTTAATACAATCATAAACGTTTCATGAAAATATCTGATCAGAAAACAGCCATCCTCGGAGCCGGCAACATTGGATGCTCCATAGCCAGCGGACTCAAAGAATCCGGTATTTTTAAAAGCGACCAAATCTATCTTACCCGTCGGCGGCCGGAAAAACTCAAAAGCTTTAAAGAGTCAGGGTTTAAAGTCAGCTCAGATAATATTGAAACCATCAACAAAACGGATATTCTGATCTTATGCGTGGAACCTCATCAGCTTAACGACCTGCTTGACGAAATTTCGGCCGCAGTCGATCCAAAACGACATCTGGTTATCTCTGTTGTTTCGGGAGCAAAAATAAATGAGATCAAACAAAAGCTTCCGGCACATACTTCAGTTGTGCGGGCGATGCCAAACACCGCAATTGCCATTCGGGAATCTATGACCTGCATCTGTGCAGATAAATCTGACCTTGAGGCTACAAAGATAACTGAGGCCATCTTTAATACGGTAGGAGAAACACAGCTTATTCGCGAAGAGCAGATGAGTTCAGCGACTGCACTCTGCGCATGTGGAATTGCCTTTTTCCTGAGAGCCATTCGTGCTGCTTCCCAGGGCGGAATAGAAATCGGGTTCAGTTCTCAGGAGGCTCTCTCCATGGCCACGCAGACGGCGAAAGGAGCTGCATCCCTGCTTGGCGCCATGCAAAATCATCCCGAATATGAAATCGACAGAGTTACCACTCCTAAAGGATGTACGATATCAGGTCTGAACCAGATGGAACACGGTGGATTCAGCTCCGCGATGATTAAGGGTATCTTAACGTCATCCGAAAAAGCTGAAAAGCTATATTAATTCTCTGAGGGTTCAGGCAAAACTCCCGCTATGAATGAGGAAACAATGTAGTATCGCTGTGAAACAGGCTCATTATTTAAGATAGCAGGCTGCCATGTTTCCATGTTCTGGATAATATCTCGATACATTTCCGCTAGCGAGGGATGAGGGCTCATCAAAAATTCGATGTTTCCCGTTTGTCCCTTTTTGTCCACTTCGTATGAAAGCAATACTCTGCCCTCATACCCTTCTTTTCTGGCTTTTTCGGGAATGAAGGTATTCATTCGGACATACCGGTCAAGATTTTCTTTACCTCCCGGATACTTTGCCCATACGTCCGGCCTCGGATTGTCATTGCTAATAAACTGATTCGGCACGGGCACTTCCTTGTACTTGTTTCCATCATTCTGCACCAAATTTGTAGATGAGCAAGCCAATACAGCGACAAAAAGAAGAAGAGGTATAACGTATCTCGTTAATATCATTGATCAAACAGTCGTGATGCCGATTTCAACATTTAGAAGCATCCATGATATGAAAACTTTGTCTTCCAAAAAAAATCATAAAAAAACCCACAGTCAAGCTGACCTGTGGGCTGGGATTGGGAACTGATCTAAAATGATTTAAAGAAGCACAGTATCTTTTTCGGGGTTTTTATATCCTGATGATGCAGATTTCACTGAGCTTTTATCATATTCACGTAACGTAAACTCGTCCACAAGAATTGCATCGAATCTTGCTTTTTCTGTTTCCCGGACAATTTCAGCCTCTTTCTTAGAAAGAACGTCTTTTTCAAGAGCTTCATCAAGCTGTTCGAGTACATGATTTTTTTGAATTTGCCGGGCCTTAGTAGCCTTATACAGCTTTTTGTATATGGGATAAGACTCTTCCACAAGCTTCATTGTGTGTTCATAACGGCCCAGAGCTTCCTCTTTGTCATCCGGCAGGTAAATGAACCTGGTAATTCTGTCTCGCTGTTCGCCCCGGGTTTGCATGGCCTGAGCTACTTTATGGCCAAGCTTGTCAGACGGCTTTTTACCCATTCGATTCATTCGGGACCATAGTGCAACAGGCCCTGAAAAGAGCCAGGAAAGACCCGGAACCTCAATTTCGGAGTAGATTTCATCGAAAGCAGTCTGGATTCTGTAAAATGCATGTTCCATTGCCCACTCAAAATATTCCCTGTCTTCTTTTTGTTTTCCATCAGCCTCGTATTTTCTGAGTGTTGCCGTTGCAAGAAGCATCCAGCTGAGAACGTCGGCATACCTTCCGGCTAGTTTCTCTTTCATTTTCAGCGCACCACCGTACGAACCCAGGGCCAGATCAGCCATAAAAGCGAAGGATGCAGATGCCCAGTTGAGCTTCCTGTAATATTTTGCAGCCGTTCCAGAAACTGGTGAACCCGAAAGTTTACCCCTGGTAATGCTAAGGAAAGCTGATCGAATTAAGTTTTGAACCACGTGGCCGATATGACGCCAGAAATTATCATCAAATTTCTTCACGTCTTTCTCCATTAGCGCCTCAATTTCTTTGAGGGCGTACGGATGACTTCGGATGGCCCCCTGGCCAAAGATCATTAGGGTTCGGGTAAGAATATTAGCACCCTCTACCGTTATAGCGATAGGCATGGCCGTGTAGGAGTGTGCAAATATATTTCGGGGTCCTCGGGAGATACCTGCACCCCCCACGATATCCATGGCGTCGTTTACAATTTCACGTCCCAATTCGGTGAAATTATACTTTGCAATAGCGGTAACCACTGCCGGTTTCGCACCTTTATCGAGTGCACCACAAATATATCCTCTTGCCGCATCAAGCAGGTATGTATATCCTCCAATGCGTGCCATGGGTTCTTCAATTCCTTCGAATTTCCCTATATTCAGGCCAAACTGTTTCCGTATGGCCGTGTACGCCCCGATAGCTCGCGTGGCAGTTTTCGCACCACCAATTGCCTGAGCCGGCAGTGATATTCCACGGCCAACAGCAAGTGATTCCATCAGCATGCGCCAGCCGTTTCCTGCACCATCCACACCTCCGATAATGGCATCCACAGGAACGACAACATCGTGCCCGCGTGTCGGACAATTATAAAACGGGACGCCAAGCGGATCATGGCGCTTTCCAAGAACCACACCTTCTGTGTCACTGGGTATCAGTGCGGCTGTAATCCCAAGATCTTCACCTTTGCCGAGTAAGTTTTTCGGATCTTTCAGCTTAAATGCGAGCCCAATCACTGTTGAAATCGCAGCCAGTGTAATGTATCGTTTATCCCAGTTGAGTTTCAGGTACAGTTCGCCATCATCCCCTTTGAATACTTCACCATGGCTCTGCATACCGCCCGCATCCGATCCCGCATTGGGTTCCGTTAGAGCAAAACATGGGATCTCCTCTCCTTTTGCCAGTCTCGGCAGATAGTGATTTTTCTGCTCCTCCGTACCGTAATGCATCAGCAGTTCTGCCGGCCCCAGTGAATTCGGAACCATCACGGTAGTCGCCAGGGGTCCGCACCGGGATGCAAGCTTCGCCACAATTATGCTGTGGGCGTTGGCAGAAAAGCCATATCCACCATACTCCTCGGGTATAATGAGGCCAAAAAACCGTTTCTCTTTTAGATAATCCCATGTTTCCTTGGTAAAATCCTTTTCCTGAAATACATCCCAGTCGGAAACCATTGCGCAGAGTTCTTCAACTGGGCCATCTACAAACTCCTGCTCTTTTTTTGTCAGCTCAGGATATTCCTCAGTGGCCAGTCGCTTTAAATTGGGCTTTCCTGAAAAAAGTTCTCCCTCAACCCAGACGGTTCCGGCATCAATAGCCGTTTGTTCTGTTTCTGAGATTGCCGGTAAGATTTTTAAGGCGTCGAGCAGCTTCATCAACGGGCCTGATAAAAGGACTCTTCGAATAGGCTTGATGTTGAAAAGGGCCACCAGAGCCAGAAAGGTAATGAACAGCCACAACGGAGCTCCAAACCCAATGAGTGCAGCAAAACCCGCTGCAGCCCAGGCAAAGAGCGGAGCATTTTTGTAACCAAATAAGATAACAACTGCGGCTACTGAGCCGACTGACGCCCACAACGGCACATTGCTAAAAAATGCGAGATCCTGTAGAATAGCTTCCATGATGATTTCCTCCGTATTAAACTGCTGTATGTTGAACTTTAAAACCCTGCATAATGTGATTCACAGACTGATCTATAAATTGATTCTGTGGGATTCGGGTATCGAGGCGTTTATTTAAAATCACAGATACGACGCCATGAAGCTGGGCCCAAACCGAATATGCACTTGTAAGATGGTTGTCCACATCCAGTTTGCCAGCCAGCTTTCCGCGATGAATAATGTCTGCAAGTAACTCATAGACACTTCTCACTTCCCTGAATTTCTCTTTTGGATACTTTGGCATCTCTTCGGGCCGAACCATATAGATAATTTCATACTTCTTAGGATGATCAATAGCATACTGGATGTAAGCCTTTGCCAGCTTATGCAGCTGGGTGAAGGCATCAAGAGAATCATCGATTACGTTCAGCAAAACTTTTTTCAGTGATTCAATACTCTCCTGAACAAGCGTCAGAAGCAGGTCGTCTTTATTCTCGAAGTGCAGATAAATACTGGTAGCCGTTACGTTTGCCCGCTTCGCTATCTTTCTCATCGACAGTTTTCCAAACCCGTCTTCAATAAGCAGATCTTTACTGACCGTTAAAATTTCGTCCCTTAGTGACATATCTAGTATTGGTTAACACTGTTAAGTAAACTGATTTAAATTATCAAAATTGTTATCAATGTCAATAAAAAGGCGTCAAAAAAATGTCTGTTTTAGCAGAATCAAAAGATATTTTTACACTCTGAGCACATTTTCAACATGATCATCGCTTGTTTTGCGAGACCGTTCTGTTATCTTCATTATTCTAATTTTGAACCGGTTTATCTCTGAACCAACATCCTGCTTTCTGCTATGACCAGACTTCTTTTTCTGATTATTGGTTTATCAGTTATTACAACCAGTGAAATACAAGCACAAAAATCCTCACCGGATATTCCCGCTTATTTGAACAGCGAACTCACCACGGATACACGGATTGATGATCTCCTGCAGCGTATGACGCTGGAGGAAAAAGTGGGGCAGCTGGCAACTCCTCTTGGATGGGAAATGGTTCAGAAAAAAGGCGGCACCGGTTATGAAACAGAAGCGTTCAGAGTACTGATGCAAGACAGGCATATCGGATCGTTCTGGGCTACCCTGCGTGCCGATCCATGGACGCAGCGAACTCTTGAAACCGGCCTGAGTCCCAGGCAGTCGGCAGAAGCGTTAAATGCCCTTCAGAAATACGCTGTTGAAGAGACACGCCTGGGTATTCCGCTTCTATTTTCTGAGGAGTGTGCTCACGGGCACATGGCCATAGGCACAACTGTTTTCCCTACATCTATCGGACAGGCAAGCACCTGGAATCCAAACCTGATTGAAACGATGGCATCCATGATCGCGAAAGAAGCAAGGCTGCAGGGTGCCACAACCTGCTACGGGCCTGTGCTCGATCTTGCGCGGGAGCCACGATGGTCGCGCGTAGAGGAAACCTATGGAGAAGATCCGTTTCTCAGTGGAATGATGGGTTCCGCAATGGTACGCGGTTTTCAGGGTACCGACATCGCATCCGGGGTCAATGTCCTGTCAACACTCAAGCACTTTGCAGCCTATGGAGTGCCCATCGGAGGCCATAACGGGAGTGCCGTAATAACAGGAAAGAGGGAGCTTCACACACAGTATCTCTATCCGTTTAAATCTGCCGTGAACGCCGGGGCAAAATCCGTGATGACGGCCTATAATTCCATTGACGGCATTCCTAACACATCAAACAGGGAACTTCTGACCGATGTACTTCGGGAAGACTGGGGCTTCGATGGTTTTGTAGTATCAGATCTTTATAGCATCGACGGTATTGCGGGTTCGCACGGAGTCGCACAATACATTCAGGAGGCCGCAATGTTATCCATCAGGGCAGGTGTGGACACAGATCTGGGCGCTAATGGATTTGGTGCGCCACTTCTGCAAGCTGTTGAAGACGGTCTGATCTCAGAAGAGCTGATTGACCGGTCGGTTCGCCGGGTGCTTCGTCAGAAGTTTGAGCTTGGCCTGTTCGAAAATCCATATGTGGATCCGGCACGGGCAGAATCAGAAACACGAACAACAGAACATAAAGATCTCGCCCGACAGGTTGCCCTGCAATCAATAACGCTGCTTAAGAACGAGAACGGCCTGCTTCCCCTGAGCAAAAACATTCGAAGCATCGCGGTCATTGGCCCGAATGCCCATACCATGTATAACCAGCTCGGGGATTATACAGCACCTCAGCAACCTGAAAATGTTATAACCGTTCTTGAGGGCATTCAAAATAAACTTTCGGATGATATCACTATCCGATATGTAAGAGGAACGGCCATTCGCGACACAGTTTTTAATGAAATTGATGAGGCTGTTAAGGCTGCCAAAACCTCGGATGTGGCCGTCGTTGTGCTTGGCGGCTCCAGCGCCCGTGACTTTGAAACCTCTTACCAGGAGACCGGAGCAGCATCGGTAGATCGCGAAGCCGTGAGCGATATGGAGAGCGGCGAGGGGTTCGACAGAGCCACCCTGAATTTGATGGGAAGGCAACTGGAACTTCTGGAGGCTATTTCAAAGACAGATACACCCGTTGTTCTGGTTTTAATCAAAGGGCGTCCGCTGATGCTGAATCAGGCCACCGAACAAGCTGATGCGATACTGGATGCCTGGTATCCCGGTCAGGAAGGCGGAAATGCCGTTGCCGATGTTCTGTTTGGCGACTACAACCCAGCCGGGCGGCTTCCCATTTCCGTACCCAGATCCGAAGGACAGCTCCCTGTTTACTACAATCACCTGAAACCATCGCACCACGATTATGTGGAAATGGAAGCATCCCCTCTCTACAGTTTTGGCTATGGACTCAGCTATACAACGTTTGATTACAGCAACCTGCAAACATCAGTTCATGAAACCGATAACGACCTATCAGTCCGGGTGAGCGCAACCATTCAAAATACAGGCAATAGGGATGGAGATGAAGTACTGCAGCTCTATATCCGCGACGACTACAGCTCGGTTGTTACACCGGTGCAGCAGCTAAGGGCGTTTCAACGAATACATCTCCGTGCAGGAGAAAGCAGAACAGCTACGTTTGAACTATCAAAAGACGATCTTCAACTGCTTGATCCATCCATGCAGTGGGTTGTGGAACCGGGCACATTTACGATTATGATAGGAGCTTCATCAGATGATATCCGCTTACAGACACAGTTTGAAGTCAAAAATGAGTATGTAACCCCATCCCCGGAGTAGTTGATGCACTTTTTCATCACTTTTTTCAATATTGCTGCTCTCTTTATCCTATTTTCAGACAAAGAATAACCCTGATTAACCTGCAACATCATGTTCTCTTTCATAAAAACACTTTCCTGCCATGTTCTGGCTCTCTCAGCACTTTTACTGACAGCATGCTCTCCTCAATCCGGTAACAACAACACGCAGCCCCCCGCCCCGTTGCCGCCTGTTCCGTCTGAAGCCCAGCTGGAATGGCACAAAATGGAGATGTACGCATTCATCCATTTTACCACAAATACATTTACAAACCTGGAGTGGGGTTATGGTGACGAGAGTCCTGAGATTTTCAACCCTACCGCGCTGGACACCGATCAGTGGATGGAGGTATTTACAGATGCGGGGTTTACAGGGGTCATCCTTACCGCAAAACATCATGATGGTTTTTCCTTGTGGCCCAGCGAGTATACCGATCACTCCGTAGCCAACAGTCCGTACAAAGACGGAGAGGGAGATATTGTAGGGGAAGTTTCGCAATCGGCACGCGACTATGGATTGAAGTTCGGTGTATACCTCTCGCCCTGGGACCGAAATCACCCCGATTATGGCACTCCTGAATACATCGATTATTATAGAAATCAGCTTGAAGAGATCTTTACAAATTACGGCCCTATTTTTGAAATGTGGTTTGACGGTGCCAATGGCGGAGATGGATACTACGGGGGAGCAAACGAAACCCGTAATATCGATCGCCAAACCTATTATCAATGGCCCGAAACCCTGGAATTTGTTCGATCGCTGCAGCCTGAGCCACAAGTGTTGTTTTTCAGTGATGCAGGGCCCGACATCCGCTGGGTAGGAAACGAAGATGGATGGGTAAACGAAACAAACTGGAATACAATCAACAATGATACTTTATATGCCGGACAAGCGGGAATCAATGATCTGCTTTCCACAGGAGAGCCCCATGGCACCAAATGGATTCCCGCTGAGGTAGATGTTTCCATCCGTCCGGGCTGGTTTTATCACCCGGAGGAGGACTCAGAAGTGAAAACTCCCGAAGAACTGTTCGATATTTATCTCTCTTCGGTTGGCCGGGGCTCAAATCTTCTGCTGAATATTCCGCCCGACCGGCGGGGTCTCATTCATGAAAATGACGTCGCATCCCTGCGAGGTTTTCGCGAACTGCTTGATGAGGCATTTAGTGAAAATCTGATCATTGGCAATATCGGAATCACGTCCGATCAAATACGGGGTGATTTACCCGAGTTTGGCCCGCAGAATCTCATTGACCGTAACGATGAAACCTATTGGGCCGTGAATAATGGTGTCACCCAGGCTTCTTTCACGGTCGAACTGGATGGCGAGAAGGAGATCAACTACGTACTTCTCAAAGAAACGATTCGTCTTGGACAAAGGATAAAAGAGTTTTCGGTGGAGGCTTTTGTAAACGAAGAGTGGACTGAGGTAGCCAGCGGTACCACAATTGGCTATAAGCGAATACTTCCGGTTGACAGCATCATGACGAACCAGATTCGGGTAAATATCATAGATTCACAGGCTGCGCCGGTAATAACAGCAGTGGAATTATATTAAACTCACTAGTGTCTTTTTTCTAAATTATAACGTTTATCTTCAATATTAATAGACTATAAGCGAAGTACTACAACGCTTGTTTTTACTTTATCAATTTTGCTCTTACAAACATATCTGTACTTTTATATTTTTTGTAAAAATAGTACTTCATTTTCGAATCATAATTCGGAATTACAGCTTTCAAAAGCTCCTTAAAAAATTTATAAGAGTTAAATTTCAGATAAGGGTATTTTTTTATCTCAATTATTTTAAAACCTAAATTTTTTAAAATGCCAACTACAATATCTTCAGATGCAAAACTTAGGTGATCAGGTAAGTAAAAAGGCCGATAATGATCTTTAGCAGATAAATGAGAAGAATCGCCAGTTTCCAAAATCAGCTCTCCTCCCTTGGCTAAATTATTTTTTATACGGGCAAAAAATTCTGGTGGGTTTGGCAAATGCGAATAAACATTAAGAATTGATATTACATCATATGTAACATCATGCCTTTTGAGATCAATAAAATCTACATTTAGGCCTCGGCTTTTAGCTGACTCTTGTTTTTTTACATTTGGCTCTGAACCAGTTACATCAAAATATTCATTCCAAATATTCAATGCCGCTATAAACTCACCATGGCCACAACCAATGTCTAGCCATTTACCCCCCTGCAATTTTTCCGATCCATAAAGATCATTTAAAACTTTCAAATACCAGTCTACTTTTGATGAAAGGAATTCTCCAGTGACATTAATGGTCTCATCTCCTTTGTGTATACCTTGTTTATGAGCTTCTTTAATCTCACCCTCATCCGGTCTATTTTCTACAAAAATAAGGCTACATTTTTGGCACTTAACCAGATTATATCCATTTTCTGAAGCATAGAATTCATTTTCTTTTGAACCACAAAAATAACACTCTTCTATTTTCATATATAGCTGCCTTGGGATATAAGACTTTTTTCAATCACCAATAGCTTAATATAGTTTAACTTGTTTGCCAAATTAATCATGAAGACGAAATGAAACGTAGTGTATTGTCTTCCCGGCCTCGAGGTGCATCTGTTCGTAGTAAGTTTGAATGGATGTCAAGTACTCCTGATTGTGGGAGTCGTTATAAACATCTTCAATTCTCATTTCAATAGTGCAGTTCTCCTGTTCAAGCACATCAAGCGTATAGTTGAAGAGAACGCCTGAATCAGTCTTCACATGTATGAGTCCGCCGGGTTTGAGAATTTTTCGATAAATATCGAGAAATTTAGGTGCTGTGAGTCGTTTTCTCTCTTTTTTTAGGTACGGATCTGAGAAGGGAATCCAGATTTCATCCACTTCATTTTCAACAAAAAAGTTATCCAGGTGATCAATAAATGTTCGTAAAAAGCGGACGTTTTCCAGCGGTTCCTCGAGAGCTTTTTTTGCACCCACCCATATTCTGGGCCCTTTAATATCGATTCCAATAAAGTTTCGGTGGGGATACTCTCTGGCCAGGTTTGTTGTGTACTCTCCCTTTCCGCAGGCAAGCTCGAGGGTAATGGGGTTATCATTTTGAAAGATGTGCTTGTGCCATTTCCCCTTTAATGCAGGGTTCTCTTTAAAGTCGGTGTATTCAAATACGTTAGAAAACCGCTGAACATCTGCGATCCTGCCCAGCTTATTTTTTCTTCCCATACGCTACGGTGCAAGTCTTTTTCTTTGCCAAATACTGTTTTCTTTGCTGAATTTTATCCGGTCGTGCAGCCGCCCGGGTCGACCCTGCCAAAATTCGATTTCATGGATTGCAATATCAAATCCGCCCCAGGTAGGTGGTTTTGGAATTTTCCGTCCAGAATATTTTTCTTTTACCTCATTGAAACGTTTCTCGAGTACATCCCGGCCCGATATTTCTTGACTTTGATTTGATGCCCAAGCGCCCAGCTGACTTTCCCGTGGCCTTGATTGAAAATATCGCGTACTCTCTTTTTCCGTGATCTTTTCCGCCACTCCCCTTATGCGTACCTGGCGCTCCAGTTCGCCCCACCAGAATAAAACAGATACATTGGCATTGCGGGAAATTTCTGTCCCTTTTACGCTTTCGTAATTTGTAAAAAAGCGAATGGAGTCTTTCCCGATCCCTTTTAGCAGAACCGTCCTTGAATTGGAGTATCCGTTTTTATCTACTGTGGAAAGAACCATCGCGTTGGGTTCCAGCACATCAGATTCCAGTGCTTCATTCAGCCACTGCTCGAATAGCTTAACCGGTTCATCGGAAAGATCTTCTTCCTCAAGGCCGGCCTTTGTATAATTTTTTCTGAGGGATGCAATTTCATCCGGAGACAGATCAGCCAAAATATTCCGGTTCGTTATTCTCCTTCCATTTGATGTTACACCCAATACTTGGAATCTGTTCATCTGGTGCAGCCTTGCCCTCCAGCATTAGGTCTGTCGCTTTTCTCAAATCTTCACCGTTTGGATCAGTATCATTTTTCGGGCGTGCGCTATCAAATTGTCCACGGTAGTAGAGTTCAAGATTTTCATCAAACAGAAAAAGATCCGGAGTACATGCTGCTTTATAAGCTTTGGCAACATCCTGCGTCTCATCATAAAGATATGGGAACGGATAGCCGTACGCTTCAGCATCTTCTTTCATCATCTGAGGGCCGTCCTGAGGATAATTCTCTACATCATTGGAGCTGATCGCCACAACGGCTACATCCTTTGGCATATAATCCGTTGCATATTTTACCAGTTCCTCTTTAATGAGCTTAACATAGGGACAATGATTGCAAATAAAAATGACCAGAAGCCCGCGGTTACCTCTATAATCGTCTGTGGTTACGGTTTTTCCGGTTATGGTGTCGGGCAAAGAGAAATGAGGTGCTTCCGTGCCCAGCTCTAACATTGTCGATTTAACTGCAGCCATGTTTAATATGTATTAGATTTAAGTTCCTGTCATTGACTGATTCAACAAAAGATAATGAAATTTCAGTCCGACTTCATTGTGATATCAAGAGTCAACAATGGCTGGTTCTTCGTCAAAATCTGAGCCTCAGCTGTTGGGTATCGGGCCTTCTGAAAGCATCGGTATTGAGCGATTCCCTATTTTTATTAAGGCCAAGTCTGTTTGCATGAATCTGCAAAAGCTGTCTCATCTGATCGCCGTATGCCCCCTCAACACGAAACCGTTCTCCAAACTCAGAACGGTTCAGTTTCCCCTTCTTTAAACTACGGATCTTGTTCAATACTTTATCTTTTCGATTTGGGTGATGGTCTTCAAGCCATTTAACAAACAGATCTTTTACTCCATATGGAAGTCTGAGATTCACAAGAGAAACCGATTTTGCCCCTGCAGCGGCTGATGCCTCCATGATTGGCACGATTTCTTCGTCGGTGAGGCCCGGTATTACCGGGGCGATGTTTACTTGAACAGGAATACCCGCGGAACTCAACTCTTGGACCGCCTGTAGTCTCTTTTGTGGGCGGGACGTACGGGGCTCCATTGTATTTGTGATGGATGGATCCAGAGATGTTATTGATAGTACAACTCGCACAGCATTTATCTTAGCGAGATCAGCCAGCAAATCAATATCCCGGGTAACCAGATAATTTTTAGTGATGATTCCCAATGGATGCCGACATTCGGCCAGCACCTGAACACAACCCCGTGTGATTTCCAGCTTTTTTTCGATTGGCTGATACGGATCCGTAACGCCGCTCATCACAAGCGTCTGTGGTTTCCAGCCCGGTTTTGACAGTTCTTTTCTCAGCAAATCCGCGGCATCATATTTCACCACAATTTTTGATTCAAAATCGAGTCCGGCACTCATCCCGAGAAATTCGTGGGATGGGCGGGCGTAGCAGTAGACGCATCCGTGCTCACAACCGCGATACGGGTTCACACTGACGTCGAACCCGATATCGGGACTGTTGTTTCTGGAGATAATCTGCGTGGTATGATCCGGAATCAGCCTGGTTTTCGGGCGATTTAGCTGACCCGTTTTCTCATCGAGATCATACTCAACTTCCTTCTCTGTAAAACGATTTTTAGGATTTGCGGCGCTTCCGCGTCCTCTGATTGGCTTCATACTTTGCACATGTTTTTTACATATTCAAAGTATGCTTTCAAAGCTGATTTTTCAAGCGGTTTCGCCTACAGCCCCATTCGTGGTGTTGCCCTGAAGTTTCCTGAAACCGTAACAGTGCCCAGATTTACGCACTGTCCTGCATCATCAATGTCATATTCAGATATCGTTGTATTAAAACTGCCCCGAATCTCAGAATCTGAAGAGGATGAAATCGTTAAGGTTCCGTTATCAGAATTGTCGCAAAATGTATTTGAAAATTCCCTCGCGTTTTGAAAATCCTGGTTTTCTATGAATTCATATATCACACTAAAACCATCAGCTTCATTAAGCTCATAAGTGCCGGTTCCGGGACGTTCAATGGCATCCAATGAAGTGAGAAGAAACGTCAGCGAAAATGTTTGTGGATTAAAATCATTCATATGAATTTCCCAGGTATTGAGTCCTGAAAATTGCATACTCCAGAAATCTGCCTGTCCTGTGTGATTTATATCAATATCTCCTGAAACTGATAGAGTAGCCTCTCCGAGGTCGTCCATTTCACCGGGTCCTGAAGAATCGTCAGAGCAGCCATAAACGAAGAACAGAATCAGAATTGCAAATATCATTGTAAAGTATCTCATAGTTTTTACTGATTAAATTAGATTTATACATAACTATGAGCAATGCGAATTTATGAACTAATCTCTGTCATTTTTTACTCATAAATCAGAAAATTAAAACCCGGTTCAGGAAACGTTCAATAATCCAATGAAATTGGTATACACAGGTTCATTTAATCGCCGGCTTAGCGTATCAGGGTTCGGTATATGACGAATCACTTATTTCAAGAATAAATTTTTCTCCGTAAACGGCTGCCGGTGTCTGGTACCCTTTCTTGAAGTCGCCATTCACTACCTTCCGGGCGATGATCCAGGACGTTTCTGCTGTTAACTTGTAGCCTTCTGATGTAATCAGCCGGGCTTCCATTGTTTCACCCTTTTCGTTCTCTACCCGGCCCCAAATTACGCTTGTTCCCTCCTCTCTTGTCGCTTCGTCGGGTCCGTTAACATTCTTACTGATCCATTTTTTTATGAATGATTTCACTATGGCGAGTCGTAACACAGCGCCCAGATAGTTCGAAAGCTTAAGCAATCGGACGGCTGCCGGCTTCATTGCCGTATACACTGTAATATTCAGAATCCCTGTGGTAAAATGGGCTGTGGAAACGTCTCCCCAGGGAATCGTTGCCGCTGTTTTTGCCCCTTTGCCAAAATCAATCTCTTTTACTTTATATGCTGCCGGAACCTGTTTGATTTTTCCATTTTCACGAATTACTGAGCCGCTCCCGAGATTGTCCGCCATGGTCTGAGCTGTTCCGTGGGAAACTCCGCCGCCTAGCCCCATAAACGCCAGCTCAAGATTTACAGCATCAGGCATCTTTTTTTTCAAATAGAGTGCCATACAGTCTGTGGGTACCACATCAAACCCAACACCAGGCATCGCCATTATCCCGGCCTTACTAATCTCACGATCTCTTGATTTTATCCCTTCAAATACTCCGATCTCCCCCGTTATGTCGAGGTAGTGACAATTATTGCGAATACATGCATCAAGCATCTTTTCCCACGTTTGATGAAATGGACCTGCGCAGTGAATAACTACCGCGGCGGATTTTAGCAGAATATCGAGATCTTCAGGGTGATCAAGACGTGCAGCCTTAAAGGGTAATCCGAGGCTTTCAGCCTGTTTTTTCAGTTTTGCTTCATTTCTGCCGGAAAGAAGTACATCGAACGTACTTTTAGATGCAATTTCTGAAATAATTTTTCCCGTGTAGCCATAACTGCCATAAATTACGATTTGATGTTCTCCGGCGATGTTATTGGTCATAGCTTACCCGAATTAATTCAGAAAAATCTTTAATTGAATCGCTTTTCAGCTTCCCCGAGAATAGATATGGTTGCCGTTGCTCCAACCCTGGTCACTCCCAGATCCCGGACCCGAAGCAGGTCGTCCAGTGTGCGAACTCCCCCTGCTGCTTTTACCTGCACGTTTGGTGCAGCATATTTTCTCATCAGCTTCAAGTCTTCTTCAGTTGCTCCCTTGTAGCTGTACGCTCCGTCACTGCCTTTCACAAAACCGTACCCGGTTGAGGTTTTCACAAAGTCAGCTCCCTTATCACTGCAGATTTCACAAAGCCTGATTTTATCCTCACGCTTCGTAACAAAATCGTTTTCAAAAATCACTTTTAAAATTGCGCCTTGACGATGGGTTTCCTCCGCAATCTGCCCGATTTCATTCGCCACATACTCCCAGTCGCCGCCGAGTACTTTCCCGATATTCACCACCATATCGATTTCGGTTGCTCCCTCTTCGCAAGCCAGCCGCGTCTCTTTAATTTTTATCTCTGTAGATGAGTTTCCATGTGGAAAGCCGATCACCGATCCCACTTCCACATCTGTACCCTCCAGCCACTTTACGGCCTCTTTTACCGCATACGGTTTGATGCAGACGGAGGCAACATCATAGGTTTTGGCAATGTCGCATTCCCGCTTCAGGTCGCTGTCCGTCATGGTGGGATGAAGCAGTGAGTGGTCGATCATTTTTGCAAGCTCTCTTATGGTAGGCATGGAATAAAACATTTTATTTTCGATTATATCCCCAACTTACAGAACCTGACCCTTTGTTGCAGTTCCCATCAAAAATAAAAGCATAAAAAACGTGTTCACCGGTGCTTTTCAACGGCTCTTAAAATTAATTGAAAAGTTTTTTAAGTGCTGAGATATTTAACTGACAAGATTAAGTGATTTGAACGAACCAAAAATATGCTTCCTAATGTATCCATTCTTCCACCACTATCGCTGTGTTGGATAAGTAGAAAATGTAGAGGACTACTTTAAGATGTTAAAAAGCAAGTATAAACCTGTTCTGAAAATATACTTTTAATTTCATTATAATAAATCTGTTCCAATGCAGGATTCTCGTGTAATCAATTAAATTAACATATTAATAGATATTAATCTATTTTTTTCTCATATTAAGTAGGATTACATACTATTAAAACCAATTATTTATGATTATGAAAAATACTATTCGCATCAAGTTAGTTGCCATTTTCTTTTTTTATTTTTTTGTGAGTTGTAATGATTTTTCGACCCAAACCTTTCCAAATGAATCAAATAATCTTCAAAGTGTTACTACTCAAGAATTGGTTAACAATTCTCTCACATTTTTTGATGGTAAAGCTTATAGTAAATCACCAGTAGTTTACAAAGCCGAATTAATCGAAAATAAACTTTCTGAGATTTATAGTGGATTTGCAGGTGTATGGATACCCACTGATAAGTCCAATACTGTTACTATTGCAGTTCAAACTAATCAGAATTTTGATAATAATAGAAATACTCTATTAGAGCTTTTCTCTAATACTTTGCTAGATAACCTTTAAAAAGATGCCTTAATCGAAAGTAATGACATCTCAAGTTTCGTTAGCTTTCAAATAATAAATGTAGACTATTCATTCATTGAACTACAACGTGTACGAGATATACTTACTCCCTTAATTCATGAAAGAAAAGATATCATTGAATCATTTATAGATTCTAAAAGCAACTCTTTTAAAATTGGTGTCCAGAAAAACACCAGAATGGAGGAATACTATAATATAATTGACAAGTATGGAATTGAAAGAGATATGGTTTCATTTTTTGAGACTGAACCAGTTACCCTCAATATGGCTACAAAACATTTTCAAAATACAAAGATAAATCAAAACACTTTAACACTTAGAGATTATTTGAGACCATTCAGGGGTGGTCTACAAATAGAACGTTATAATCCAGTTAACCAAAGCATTGGTGTTTGTACATTAGGATTTAATGTTAAGCTAAATGATGTGGATATGTGGATAACAAATTCACATTGTACAAGTGAGTTTGCTACTACTTCGATCACTCATTTTGGACAAAGTATATGGAATTCATTTACTTCATCTACATATATAGGATCTGAATTTCGAGATACTGCCGGCTCCTTTTTTACAAGATATAGTGATGCAGCTTTAATTGAAAAAAGTTCGCAATCTTCAAGATTTGGATATATTTATATTACTGATGGATACGAATCTGGATGGAATGAAGGTTCAGTTACATTGATTCCAGATGGAAGCGGATATAAAGACGTAGAAATCGTAAGCGAATCTCCCAATACAATACCTCATTTAGGGTTACATAAAATTGGGCGCACTGGTGGTTGGAATACAGGTATAATTAGTAATTCATGTACTACCGTGAGTAATATAGCCGGTCATAATTACACACTGTACTGCCAAATAAAAAGCACAATTTATAGCGGCAGTCGTGATAGTGGTGCGCCTGTGTTTCAAGTTGTTTCCATTGGCACTCCGGGTAATTCATCTACAGTGGAGTCCGTTTCGTTGGTTGGAATTAATTGGGGAAGTAATCATAGTGATAAGAGGTCATTTCATAGTAGAATAGATGGAATTAGACAAGATTTAGTACGATCTAATGAAATATTAACCACTCATTAATTATTAATATGAAGAAATCCATTCTGTACTTTACAGCTTTTATATTTCTCAATTCTTGCGGTATAAATGACAATTCGCCTATATGTACAGGTGAATTCAGGTACATAAATATTCAAGTTCTTACACAGAACCAGGAGCCGGCTCAGCTTAACGAGTTATCTGTGATTGATAAGAACACCGACAGAGAGATTGACCTTTGCCATTCAGATATGTGCGGGAACCAGGGCTTTATCGGGAATACCGAGTCCGGTTTATACACCATCATGCACGATCACTTTGCAGGGGAAATTGACGGTGAGCTGGAACTTTCCGTTTCAGGTTCGGGAGATGAGGGTTCCTTTTCCGAAACATTTGTTATAGTAGATGATGGCTGTCATGTGTCGAAAATTTCCGGGCCGGATCAAGTAGTTTTATCTCCCTAAAGTTATTCTTGTTTAAAAAACTACAAGGCTTCTTTTACAGCCGCCTTAATGATGAAGAAGCACTCTTTCAATAACTCTATATCTATCACCAAAGGGGGGGCAATCCGAATCAGCGAATTTGAGTGGAGCGTCCATCCTAAAATCAACCCTTTCAAAAAACAGATTTTCACTACTTTTTCTGTTAATTCCGCATCCCGTAATTGCAAACCAAGCATAGCTCCACGTCCCCGCACTTCAGTAATTCCCTCACCTCGCAGCATATGGCATGCCAGTTTGGAAATTTCGGCCGTTTTCTCCGGGGCGTTTATGGAGAGGAGCGTATCCAAGTTGGCATGGGCAGCGGCACAGCAAACCGGATGTCCACCGAAGGTAGTGACGTGATTCAGAGGCGGATCGTATTTAAACGCCTCAAAAATATCAGATGATGAGACAAATGCTCCCATCGGCATCCCTCCTCCCATCGCTTTCGCCAGGCAGAGGATGTCGGGCACCACACCGTAATATTCGAAGGCAAAAAGCGGGCCCGTTCTGAAAAATCCTGTCTGGATTTCATCAAAAATGAGGAGTGCACCGGTTTCATCACAGCGCTTGCGTACCGCTTTTAGCCACTCCTTTTCGGCTGGAATCACCCCGCCTTCTCCCTGGATCGGCTCCATAATAACGGCTGCTGTCAGATCATCAATCTCATCAAGCTGATCAGCCGAATTAAAATCGATAAAGTGAACATCGGGCAGCAGAGGTTCATAGGGATCGCGGTAAACATTTCGTCCGGTTACGCTAAGCGACCCGTGTGTATCCCCGTGGTAGCTGTTATGAAACGCCACCAGTTTGTGTCGGCCGGTATGCTTTTTTGCCAGCTTCAGTGCTCCTTCGTTCGCCTCGGTCCCGCTGTTCACAAAATAGACGCGGTCAAGGGAATCAGGCAGCTGATCTGTGAGAAGTTTCGCAAACCGGCTCTGCGGTTCCTGCACATACTCCCCGTACACCATCACGTGAAGATGTTTATCGAGCTGCTTTTTGATAGCTTCAACGACTGCCGGATGCCGGTGCCCCAGACTGCTGACGGCAATACCCGAAATGAGGTCGAGGTATTGTTTGCCATCGGTCGTATACAGATAACACCCTTCCGCATGGTCGATCTCCAGCCCCATGGGCGCATCGCTTGTCTGCGCCACATGCCGGAAAAAAGAGTCTTTTAGTTCGTTTTGCATTCAGTCTGTTTTTGTATCGAAACAAATTCGATTTATATAGTACTGGTTTAAATCAGAAAAAGATCTGATTTTCGATCAGCTCCAGTCTGGAATAATCTCTGCAAACTCACTCTGCATGGATCGGGTGCCGTCTTTTGCATACCACTTATGGAGTTTTTCGGCCACTTCCTGGTAGGCTACACCCTCAACGCTTCTCCATTCATCATAAAGCTTTTGTGCATTGGCGGGACGTGGCCCCCATGTCCCGAGAACGTCCAGTGACTGTGCATCCAGGCAGATCAGCTTGGGGATGGATCGGCTTTTTCCGTTGGTTAAAAATTCATCCATTATATCAAGGTTATCGTCTCTCAGGATATAACGTGCCTGAATGTTGTCGCTGTAATCGGCCATTTTCTGAATAGCCGAAAGTGACTGTGCCGCATCGCCGCACCAAGCTTCAGTGAGTACAAGCCAGATTAATTTCCGCTCTACTCCATCGAGTGCGGTTTTTACATCATCTGTAAGTTTTGCGCGCTTATCCTGCCGCTGCATTCTGTGAACATTCATTTTTGTATAGTGCAGCATCGCCTCTGAGTGGTTGTCTCCGGTCGTTTTGCCCTCTTCCATGCGCGCATCAATCATATCTCTATATTCCTGATATGTATAGGCGTTTTCGATCACGCCTCTGTCAATTACGTTTGTTTTTACTTCTGTCATAATACTTCTCTGTTTTTGGAAATTTATTTATTTCGTTAAAAGATAAGGCTTAGCCAGCTATGTTTTAAAGTGCCGGCAGCCAGTAAAAATAGTACAAATGATAGCGAGGCAAAGAACTTCGTTTTCATCACATTATGGTACTCCTCTGTCTGCCCTTTCATTGGCTTTATCAATCTTCTAATAATGAGAAACGAGAGTGAACCGAGTATGAATAATACAAGACCGATGGCTCCTTCCGTGAGATACAATCCATAGCTAAGCATCAAAAGTCCGCACAGATAGCTCACCTTAAAAAATTTCTTCGTTGATTTAAGACCATACCTGGCTGTAAAAGTTTCATCACCCCTCATACGATCTTCATCTATCTGAAAAATCTGCGAGACCGGGTAAAGACTCAGAAGAATCGCACTCGCTCCCAGAGCAGATAACAAAACCGACAGATCAAACGCTCCGCCGGCGGCCCATAATCCCAGCAGAACAGAATTAAACCCCGTACTCACGGCAATGGCCACCAAACTGAGCAGCGGCCTGCCTTTCCAGCGCGCATGCGGCGTTGAGTAGAGCCAGAAAAAAAGAAGACTTGTGCCATAGATTAAGGCATACTCAAATCCGATGAAAAATGACCAGGCCCAGCCGGTAAACATGAAAATAAGGGATACGGGGTGCATCCATTTTTCCATTTTGGGCGGATTTTTAAGACCCCCTATAGCACCCTCATCTTTATCCCACCAGGAGTTATATGCCGTCGCTCCGCCAAAAAGAAGTACGTGTACGTTCAAAAACTGAATCCAGAATTGTGCGGTATTCATGTGATCGGCAAGGTACCCACCCAGAAGATACCCGCCCGACAGAATAAAAAACTGGTAGTGCAGTCTCAGGTGCAGTATAAAATGTAAAAGCTGTCTCAGTTTCATTACATTTCGGGCTATGTTTAACAAAACATTGAAATGACCATTTCATGCTAAATCTAAGAGTTATATTTTAAAAATATGCTACAGATAAAAAACGATTTACCGCATGTAAAGCAGGTGCTGCCCAAAGAAATATGGAAAAACGAGCAGCAGATTCACCAGGAAAAAATATCCTTACTGCTGGACCCTTATCTCGAAAAACGATCACGTCACGAAAAAGATCCCGTTCTCGATTTTTTGTTTGAATACTATAAGTTCAGGCCATCACATCTGATGCGGTGGTCGCCGGGCCTGACGAGTGCGCTTGAATTTAGTAATTTCGACTCCCTGCCACAGCACAGCGAATTTTCAATGAATAAAAATATTGCCTATCTCAATCCCGATTTTTTTCCAAAGAAGCGTATTCGTTCCGTAAAATGGATGCTTGGCCTGCTGAAAAAGAGCCGGTCTCAAAAACCTCTGTTCGGATGCTTTGGCATGCATGAGTGGGCGATGGTCTACAGAGCTGAAGAGATTAGGCACGAACAAGTCCCTCTGAGGCTTCCTATGGATGAGATTAATAAATTTGTAGAGTCGCGTCCGCTGGTGTGCACCCATTTTGATGCATTTCGGTTTTTCACAGAAGATGCCCGCCCGATGAACAAAAATCATCTCAGCCGGGAAACATTTCAGGATACCGAGCAGCCCGGCTGCATCCATACCAATATGGATCTCTATAAATGGGCCTATAAGCTTACACCCTGGATTTCGGGCAATTTGTTGCGGGATGCGTTTCTAAATGCGGTAAATGCGCGGAAAATTGATATGCAGGCCAGCCCCTACGATGCGCGTAAATTTGGACTGGAACCCATAAAGATTGAAACTAACGAAGGACGTAAAAAGTACATTCATCTGCAAACCGATATCTATGAAAGATCAATCCCCATTCGCGTGCAGTTAATTGATGAATATGAAAATGTATTAAAGACCGTAGATTCAGATTAAAGTCTAACAAAATGCTGAACCTAATGTTTAAGTTGGAAACGAAATCTTCCCGAAATTGACCTGGGTTTGACTTCCTGAAGCGTCCTCAATCATAAATCCATCTCCTGCCAGCATTTCGTTGGCCAGAACCGCAAAAATTACCGCTTCCTTTGCGTCGGGATTGTATCCAAGATTTGTAAACGGCTCCACATCCATTCCGCTCAGATGTACTTTTATTCTCTGCATCATAAAAGGATTGTGGGCTCCGCCCCCGCTCACGTGTACTTTTACGTGATTCCGATCTTTCAGAGCGCCTGATATTGCTTCTGCAATGGTATAGGCCGACAATTCGGTGACCGTAGCCAATATATCTTCAGAGGAGATCTCACCCAGCTCAATATTTGCCAGATCTGCTTTTTCTTCAATCCAGTTAAGATTAAAATACTCCGGCCCCGTAGATTTCGGACCCTCTTCAGCAAACCAGGGATCCTGCAGCAGCGCATCCATCAGAACCGGATTTATATTGCCGCTTAGCGCTATTTCAGCATCTTTATCATACTCCCGGTTGAAATATTTCTGGGCCAGTTTGTTAATTAAGGTATTTCCCGGTCCCGTATCCGTTGTAAACTGATGCACTCTCTTTTCTGATCTTGCCGGCAGCACCGTAAAATTTCCAATTCCGCCGATATTAAGCATTATCCGTGTTTCTTTATCGGAACCAAACAGAAGGGCATCGACAAGAGCTGCCATAGGCGCACCCTCTCCACCATGAGCAATATGCTTTTGACGGAAATCACTGATTGTAAGTATTCCTGTTTTTGATGCGATATGATCTCCATCACCAATTTGCAGGGTACTGTTCATCGGTCTCATCTCGGCGGCCTGATCCCGTGCCGGGTAGTGATAGATCGTCTGACCATGACTCGCAATGCAGTCGATCTCCCCCGGTGTGATGTTCCACTCTTTCAGAGCTTCGATAATCATACGGGAATGAATAACCGCAAGATAGGCGTGCGTGTAGCAAAGATCTTTCAGATATACATCCTCAACTGAAGAGATTCGTTTCAGCAGCGAAGCAGTATAATCCCGGTATGGTTTAGTAGTAAATTCATCCATGCTAACGGTTGTCTCCTCACCACTTCCCGAGATCTTACAAAGTGCAATGTCGAGCCCGTCCAGTGACGTCCCCGACATTAAGCCGATGATTGTTCTCGTTTTCTTTCCAGATATTTCGGCTAAGTTTTTAACAGATGGATTCATATTTTATACTTTTGGTTTTTATCCTATTATTAAATGTACGAAAACAACAAACCGAATGGCAGAACCGACTGAAGAAGAACTACAGGAATGGCTTAAAGACATTGAATATCTCGTGGAAGCTCTAAAAGAGAGTTTTGAATCTACCGATGCGCGCTACAGTATCGACGAAATGAACGATACTCTCTACATTGAGCTCGAGGGACTCCAGGATTACAGTGAGGAAGAGATTGGTGAGATTGCCGGTCCCCTGCTCGAAACGATTGACCTCGATTTTGAAGATATTATTTTACTGCCTTTATGATTTTTAAAGAGGGTTTAGGCTGATTCTAATACCTTTTTTAACTCCTCAGCGAAACGTGCCGGTTCATTTGGAGTAACCACAATTTTATTTCCCGATCGGGTGGTAATGATAACTGTATTCTTTCGGTGGGTGGCGTACGCCTTATAGCTCCCAAGAATCCTGTTCCTGAAAAGACCGTAATAGCTGAAGAACCCGCCAATTCCAAAGGTTCGAAGTGAACCCATCATGACGTCGGGGCTATACTCAACTTCCGCAATATCGCTGTAGGGGATATCTTTTGACCACCCAAGGCGGATAATTCGCAACTCATGATCCTGAATACTGTAGCCATAAACCCCAAAAACGACTCCAATCGTAATGACGCTTACCGATATGATGCTGGTTATGACACTACCTGTAAAAAATGCCATGCCTACCAATAATATGGATATGGCTACCGTCATGATGATCAGCAAAAAGTCCCAGGATGATCTGAACTGTTTTTTCATTTATTTTTTGACGTTATAATTATGCTGCTAAATAAGTTTGCTCAAAACTTCACGAATAAGTATCAGAGACACTATTTCCGCAACGATCACTCCGATTATAAAACCCGTGGCAAGCTTCCAGCCTTTTAGGTTTAAGTTGATTTTGAATGCATTAAAAAGAACGATGAAAAACCAGATCACAAACCCTATCATAACGACAGAGCCGGCAACCAGCATGTACAAATCACTGCCTTCAAGAGCCATAATTTCGGCTACTGTTTCTGCTTCTGGTACAAACAAATAGCCGGGAATAACCGAAAGCAAGAGCGGAACCCGGGCTACGGCTGTAGCACCAGCTAGGTCAATAAAACGAACAGGAGCGTTGAAGATCTTCGCTATCCCATAAAAGCTGAGCGCCATTGTAAGCCATGCTACGATTACGTCTGTTATAACCTGCAGCAGTGAAACATCAAACGATATATGCATATCCAGAGCACCATCAAAACGAGCACCAAAAAAGTATCCAACCGGAATGTGCAGCAGTAAAACAACCACTCCTGCCGTCATGAGTTTCGAACCGCCCCAAAAATGAAATGGGTTGATCAGCCAGAGAAATATGTTGCTTCTATCCTGTTTCATGATCCAGTTGGTCTAGCTTTTCAATCAGATCGTTTAAATAGTTTCTTATGGTTGGGTAGCTTAGCCCCATCTCTTTCGACATCTCCTTCAGACTGCCGCTGTTTCTTACAAATTGAAATATAAATGTAAGCTCTTCTTTACTGAGTGAAAGTAGTTCGGGCAGATCATACAGTCCCGAAACGGTTGTATCACAATCAGGACAAATTAATGATTGTACAGCCAGTCGTGATGAACAGCTTGGGCAGACAACCGGTAATGTTGAATTTTTGTTGTTCATGATTCTTAAAACGGAATAACATTCATTTTGTTTGAGTATTAATAAATATTATAAAAATAATATTGAATAATATTAAACTTTGAATAAAAAAAACAATATAAATTTAAATCCTCTAGAAAAATTGTGCTAATATCGGTTAATAGAATTTGCAATGAGCGCTCGCACTACTTTTCAGTATGAGATAGGCAAATATTTGAAACCGGATTTGATAATCAGGAAGATTAGCCGGTGAAGTTTTTTCTGATTAGAATCGGTTTCAAAAAAGATAGCTGCTCCACACCCGCAGAAGAGAATAGGATTTGGATAGCTTGATGATTTTTTACGCGGACTAACACTCACTGAGGCTGATCGGGATATTAACGGCAAGGCCGCCATCGGACGTCTCTTTATACTTCGAGTTCATATCCCGGGCGGTATCCCACATCGTTTTTACAACGGCATCAAGTGAAACCCGGGCTTTTTGGGGATCACTGTGTAGCGCAAGCTGGGATGCAGTGATCGCCTTAATTGCGCCCATCGTGTTTCGTTCAATGCATGGAACCTGAACAAGCCCGCCGATTGGATCACAGGTCATCCCCAGGTGGTGCTCCATCGCAATTTCGGCCGCCATCAGGCACTGGTCTACTGAGCCTCCAAGACATTCCGTGAGTCCGGCAGCGGCCATCGCCGAAGAGACCCCGATTTCGGCCTGGCATCCACCCATTGCAGCAGATATAGTAGCCCGTTTTTTGAATATACTGCCAATCTCGGAGGCTACACTCAAAAATTTAAGCACAATCTCCTCCCTGTGATCTTCCCGAAAAGTAACTAAATACTGCAGAACAGCCGGAATTACACCCGCGGCTCCGTTTGTGGGAGCGGTAACCACCCTTCCAAACGACGCATTTTCCTCGTTTACAGCCAGTGCAAAACAACTCACCCAGTCGAGAATATAGGCAAACCCCTCACCCCCGTTTTTGATCGCTTTTCGCCATTCACGGTAGTTATCGTACTCCTGACCGTGGAGAAGACGCCGATTCAGTGTAGAAGCACGCCGCATCACCTGCAGACCTCCCGGCAGGTATCCGTCTGTATGGCAGCCTCTGAAGATACAACCCGCCATAGCATCCCAGATTTTCAATACCTCTTCACGAGTCTCCTCTTCACTTCGCCACCCTTTCTCATTTTCTGCAACAACACCAGAGATTGGCAATCCTGACTGCTTGCACCACTTATCAAGCTCTGAAGCAGAGTTGATTGGATATGGCAGCGGAACATCATCGGTTTCCGAGCGATCTTCTTCCCCCTCTTTTACGACAAATCCGCCGCCCACGGAGTAGTATGTCTCCTTAACCAGCGTCGCGTCCTGCAGGGTGCAGAGAAATGTTAACGCATTCGGGTGAAAATCCTTGATCTCATCACCTAAAAAACGAATATGAACATCAGGATTAAAATCTACCTTGTGAACTCCATTCAGCAGCAGCCATCCGTTCTGTTGAATATTTTGAATGGTGATATCGATTTCACCCGGTTCAAAAAGTACCGGATCCTCACCCGACAGACCAAGCTGTACGGCGATATCGGTTCCGTGTCCTTTTCCGGTTTTGGCCAGTGAACCATAGAGCTGAATTTCTATTCTCTCCACATGCTCCAGGCGATCCCCCAGCCTGTTCAGAAAGCGGGCAGCAGCCTTCCATGGGCCTAAGGTATGTGAGCTGCTTGGGCCTACCCCAATTTTAAACATATCCAAAACAGAGATCGACTCCATAGCTTCTTCTTATCTTTATTATCTGTAAGTCTGATAATCAGTTTCACTGATTTTTTGCATTGCTAAAATAGAACCTTTTTCAACCCTATTCCACAGGTACCAAGAGTGATTATTTGTTGGTTAAAACCATCATAGCTACGGCTGTGCAGGTTGGCATGTTTTGTTTCTCGCAGATTTGCGCTGATGATCCCGCCGAGTATCGCTGAAGAGTATTGATCTCAGAATACTCTATAATGAATATCTAAATTTCTTTCCGATGCCCACATGTTTCTAAAAAAAACCTGAAGGCCCTTGACATTCATAGTGTATTAGTTTACTATTACACTAAATCAAAACCACACTTAATCCTATGGTTACCATCAAAAATTTATCATTTGCCTTTAAAAAGGGCGATATGCTATTCAAAAATTTAACTATGGAGCTGCAGCCTGGACGTACATACGGGTTGTTTGGTTTAAATGGTGCGGGAAAAACAACCCTCTTAAACCACATTAGCGGTATGCTATTTCCCCTGGAAGGATCTTGCATTGTAAACGGACATCCTACCCGTGAGCGCCGGCCTGAAACACTGAGTGATCTCATTGTTGTACCGGAGCAATTTGAGCTGCCACCCGTAATGCCAATTGAATATCTGAACCTACACGCTCCTTTTTATCCCAACTTTGACGAAAAACAGATGGAAGAACTGATGGAAAGATTTGTTCTTGATCGCTCAAAGCTACTTTCAAAACAGTCGTATGGTCAGCGTAAAAAATTCCTGATATCCTTTGCCCTTGCGGCGAACACCCGGACACTGCTGCTTGATGAACCCACAAACGGTCTTGACATCCCTTCGAAATCGCAGTTTCGAAAAGTAATGGCGGCCACGAGCAACCAAGAGCGCTGTACCGTAATCTCTACCCACCAGGTGCGGGATCTGGAGTCGATGATTGATAAAGTAACGGTGCTTCACAATGGAAATATCATTTTCGATCAGACTATAGAATCTATAGCCGATAGTCTTTCTTTTAAGAGATCCGACTCAGTAACAGATGATGCCATCTATTCTGAAGAGGTTCTGGGGGGATACCAGATCATTTCAAAGAATATTGACGGAGCGCAGGATCAACCCATTGATCTTGAAATGCTTTTCAATGCAACTATTGATACTACCGAGAAACTCAATCAGGCATTTACTACAAAGGAGGTACAGTCATGAAGTACTTAGAACCAACAAATTCTTTTTCTTTTACAAGACTGGTGCAGGTGATCAAAAGAACCTACATCCTCAATAAACGAACCTGGGGAACGGGGGCTCTTGTCATAATCGGAGCTTTACTTCTCTTTTGGTTTTTCCCGCTTATTTTAGGACGTCAGCCATGGCATCAATTTATCAGCGGTAATCTGATACAGCCCGCACTCTTTTTCTATACAGTAGGTGGCTTATTTCTTACAAGCGCCGTCTTTTATGAGCTCCACTCACCAGATTCGGCATTCTTAACGCTAACGCTGCCGGCCACCAGTTTTGAAAAAATTGCGAGCGCTTGGTTAATTACCTCGGTTCTATTTACCGTTGCCTCAGCGCTCATCTACATAATCCTTGTACTGATCCTGCATGGTTTTTCAATGATCTATGTAGATGCCGACGTGCCTTTTTCTCTCTATCAGCTCGAAACTTCAGAGATTGGCCAAACAGTGGTAAGCTATTTCGGATATCAGAGCATATTTTTGCTGGGAGCCATCATCTTCAAAAAGAACAATTTTTTAAAGACACTGCTCGCAATTATTGTCTTTATGATAGGTTTATTTATGATAGTAGGATTCCTATTTCTCATTATCGGTGGCGAAACACTGACGGGATCATACACCGTGCAATTTTCAGCAAATGCACTCTTCAATACACTATACCCAATTATTAATATCCTGATTGTAATTGTGATTCTCTCAATCTCTTACATTCGTCTCAAAAACAAGCAGGTGGCGTGATGAATTATTCAGAAAACCGACCAATCTACAAACAAATCTCGGATTACTTTTGCAATCAGATTCTGCTCGAAAATTGGGCCCCGGAAGACCGGATACCATCTGTTCGGGAGATCGCGGTGAAGATGGAAGTAAACCCCAATACGGCCATTCGGGCATTTCACAATCTTCAGGATAAGGACATTCTATATAATCAGCGTGGCGTTGGTTATTTTGTGGCAGAGAATGCGCTTGAAAAGGTAAAGCAGATGAAGCGCGAGGAGTTTATACATGAAAAACTCCCCGGCTTTTTCCGCGATATGAAACAGCTTGGATTTTCCTGCAAGGAGCTTGAAGAACTCTATGATAAGTCAAAAAAATAGCAAGGGCTGCCTCGGGTCGTAACTCACGAGATCTAAACTCAGAACGAACGTAAGTTCTACGTATGAACCATGATTTTAATCCATATACCAGTGTAAATGTGGTGCGGTTGAATTGTTGCACTGCTGAACTGGGAATTGGTGAGGGAGAAACTGTTTAAGGGAGAGAGGGAGTGAATTGGAGAACTCGTGCTTCGAGGACCTTTCCGATATGTCGCGCGTCTTTCCAATATCTTTCCCAACCATCCCTCGATAAAAGACCCGGTTTATTTAACATCTAACGCCTCGGGATGTTGGAATGTCGCTTCGCTATCCCCGGGCGCCATTCGCAGGCTCACTCTGCCCGGGACTGTGTTATGCCGCCCTTGCAGGGCTTTTGATTGACTTTTTTTTGCCACAAAAACAGGAAAACACAGAAGTATTTAAGAAGAGATGTCTCGGCCCCTCCAAAAACACGGACTTTCCTCGACAGTACAGACGCTGCCCGACTTCAATCCGGCGTATCTGGTTTTCTGCTATGAACGTCATTGCTAATCACGCCGGTTTTGTGGATGGTTATCCCAAAACTATGGCCAAAACGGCCATAATAATGCCCCAACGGGGCAAAATATGATTAGCCCCGTCAAAAACAGGAGCAAACGCGACCTGTTTGCAGCCGGGGGTTGTGCGTAGCGACATATTCAACCCCGAGGCGGTGAACATGTCTTGCTATAAGAACGAATTCGAGGGGTAACGACACCAAAGTTGAACCCACTTCGGGATTCCTCCGAACGCTGAACATTTTCCCACAGACTTACCAGACAAGGCTAATCATAATACTCCTCAGAAAGATCAGCTTCATAAAAAACAGCCTCAAACGGTTTTAGCTTAATCTGTTTTACAGGAGCATCACCCAGCCGGTTTCCGTTCACATCAGTGCGGTATAGGGTCGTTGTATTACTGCCGGTTAGCTGAACTTGAAACGCCGTTTCTACTCCATCCAGCTCTCTAAAATGAAGGAGCACCGACTCTCTTTCGGCATGGGGGCTGGCCGTTACCAGTTTTACATTTTCCGGAATGGCGTCCATCATGGCTCCTTCCGAAACCATCGGATTCCCGCTATTTGATGCCGGCCTCAGTCGCGTAATAAATGGCAGTCTATCAGTTGATGGCTGCATCAATGCATGACTGTTACGAATGGATTGTTGTGAAGTTAAAGAGTATGTCCACTCAAACTCCCCGCGCTGATCGGCATTAAAATTGGTGACCCAATAATTATTCATGGGCCAGCCAAACACGTGGGTGGAGACAGGCACGGCACCCGACTCAAATCGCCCCGTATTGATGGCGCCAAACTGCATCAAAGGAGCTTCATGGACACCCAGTACGATTTGCGAATCGCTGTTTCTCACTATCGCTGCATTCTGCACCATGTTCCAGTCGTTGGAGGATCCCGGAAGCTGGTCTATACCGGCCCGGGCCATTCCGCCGGCTACGTCAAAATGAATCTCCCCGTTCGGCAATGTGAACGGAAACGCAATGTAGATGCTCTCAGGGTCAGAAATTAGCTTTTTGTTGATGGTGAAAGTGAAGTCGATACGCTTCTCGGTGTGATACGGTTTGATGATCAGTTCAAAACCCTGCTCACCATTCGCGGTCAGGGTATCGCCTGTGCAGCGAATCGCATCAAAAACAGGTCCGGCCACCGCATCAAAACAGACCGTATTTTTTAGCCCGGATCTGCTGTAGCTTTCAAGGTAATACTGATCGAGCTCCACGCGGTTGCCCAGCTCTTCATGGATAAATTCAGCAAAACTGTACTCTGATTCCTGATCCCTCAGTTCGAGCTCAAGCTCTTTATCATAGAGACTTGTGAGAGCGGCCTTATCCACATCTACTTTAAAACGGTACCAGTCGTTTTCGTACATAATGGATCCTTCAGCGCGCCGGGATGTCTGTATCTCGTAATCCTGATCCGCTTCCAGCCTGTACTGACGGTATCCCATCGGAAGCATGTCACTGAGCCAGAATGTCCAGTAATCGCCCCTGTGAGCGTGTCGGATCAACTGACCCTCTGACTGGTTTCCATTCGAATCAACAAGTTTAATAGTCTTGCCTGCAGGGATCGTTTCATGGTCAATAAACAACGTTGTGCTCCCCGATCGCCGGTGCGGAGCTGAATTGTATACCACGAGTGACGGGACATCTGCATTTTGAATATCATCAAGCAAAAGGCCCACTGCCTCTTCCTGTACCATTTTAGCGCGCCGGGTTGCCTCCCAGGCAAAAGACTCCTTAAGGCGACGCATTTCCAGCGTCTCCTTTCCATCGGGTTTACTTACACTTTCGTGGGATCCCATGGTGTGTTCTCCATAAAAAAGGAGTGCCTCATTGGTTAAATCCGACTGTTGCAAACTGTGTTGCCCAACATCGTACCCACCCATCAAAGCCATGCTTTGCGCCCCCTGTCCGGCCCTGATATCGCTCATCGCCTGTCTCATGGCGGCAACTTCGCGCGCGCCTGATCCAAAGCCGTCTACCCACCAGTCGGGCCAGGCCGCCCGGTAAACCGGCAGTTCTTCACCATGCTTCGCCTCAATTTCCTCAAAAAAATCCCGCGCAACAGAGAACCTAAGTTTGGGCCATTCATATTTCTCATTCCATTTTTCGATCATCTCTGAAGGGTTCACAGACGGAGGTGAATTATCCGTCAGATAGCCGGAATGCTGGATCATCATGGTATCGAATGGGTAGCCAGTATCGCCAAGCTCATTCAAGTAGGAAAGAAGTTCCTTTTCGAAATAGCTGAAGTCGCCGCGGCTGATGTGAAATCTAAGATTGCCCGTATGGTAGTGCTCTCCCCGAAACGCGAGCATTTTGTTACCTGAAGGTGATTCCCACCAAAAAGGCATGGGATGGTCAAAAACCAGAAGGGCTTTATGGGCGTGGGTCCCCATGGTGAGATACCGGATCCCCAGCGAAGAAAAATAGTCATTCATCGACCAGCCAATGCCATTTACATCGTTCTGCATGGCCGTCGTGACCTCCATCCCGTGCTCCCGGATACGCTCCACCGGCTTCAGAGACCGCGCCAGAATCTGCTCATCGGGTACTTCATCAAAATTCAGATACATTCCAGTAAGCTCAATGCGGCCCTCATGCACACGTTGTTTCAACCTCTCAATCTGCTCTTTTGTTCTGTTTTGAAGGAACTGATTGACCGCCCATGTATTTTCCGCAGTCCACCGAAACTGTGCATCCTCCGGAAGATGATCGGTTTGATCCAAATAATCCAGGGCCAGATCGATATGGCGGATGAGTTCGCTCATAATTTCGGTTTGTGGCCTCGTGTACCCGATATCGGTGTGCGTATTTTGTACCATGTGCATATTCCATTTTCGCACCGGCCTTACCTGCACCTCAGTTTCCAAAATCTTTTCACCTGCGGTTACAGATGCAGCCATGGTTCTCATCTGATCCGTTACCGGATGGTGAACTACAAATTCGTTTAAGCCAAACTGCTGATCATATTCAACCACATCATCATTCCCCAACAAGAACGAAGCTGAACCGGGTTTACCAAACTGAACCGTTTGCACACTCAGTGGCTGTACACTTTGCCCGTCTATCGTAAGGATGGCGTCATTCGGGGTTACACGGAGAGACTCCCGAACCGGTTCGGTAACCGTCATGTACCACGCGCTGGTATTGGTATTGCCTGCAGTAACGCGAAGCATAACCGGATGCCCGGGGTCCAGCTTTTCTGATGGCACCCTCAGAATCATAAAGCCGTAAAAGTCTCCATGCTCATCTGTCATGCTCTTCTGAAAAGAGAGTGTGAGTCCATCCATTTCTGAGCTCCATACGCCGCCTGAACTTAGATTAAACCCGATTTCGGTCGTGCCGTTTACGGTTAGCGTCATAGGAATATCATCCGTTCTGGAGTCAAGGTTCGCAGCCCACACAAACGAAATATAATCCTGTGAGACATTTGCTGGAACCTTTGCAGTTTCCCACTCCATATACCAGTTTCCGTCCGTAGCCCGTACAATCATTGCGTTTTCGACTCCCGGGATGGCTGTTCCATAGGTAAATTTAGTACCGTTAACCCTGTTCATATAGCCGGGCAGCAGCAGATCGCTGTCCGGCACGTAGACCTCAACATCCCTCTCTATATGCTGTCCGTTAGCCATCAATGGCAGGGAAATAATCACAATCAGCAAAGAGCACCATTTACCGATCAGCATTACTTTCTGTTGCAGATCTTTCATCACTCTCCTAAACCATCACAAGGATCCGTTCTTCGGGTATCCACAATTGAAAATATTTTCCACCCTTCGTTTGTCTGAATCAGGTTCATACTATTCACTCCGCAGTGACTGAATTCATCGCCGCGGAAAAAATTATATTCCATCCAGGCGGTAGCAAGATTCCCGTCTATGTGAACTTCGAGACTTGTCAGTTCCTCATTCAATAAACCAAGAGGCGCATTTGATACAGACTCCATAAACCGGCTCATCTCCGTTGCAGCCCGTACCGTTTCCCCCTCTCTTTGAGTCACCGTGTGGAGGGTGATGTCATCCGTTACCAGGCTTAGCAGTATCTCACCATCGGAAGCACGCATCCCATCAAAAAAGGACTCGATGACGATAGACGGTGCTTGATTTCCCTGCGCAAACAAAGGTTCGGAGACAGAAACGCTGAGAATAATTATAAGACTGATCAGTGTGAATTGCTTGAAGCTCATTATCTACATTTTATTGGAATGTTATATTTGCTCAATGTATTTAAGAAATTAATTAGGAAAAAGTTCTTTATATATGATTGGACTATCCCTTAAATAATTAGGCATGATTGATTTGAGCAAATAGCTGTTCCACTGTTTATTTTTTATTCTTTAAGGCTTCTGCTTTATCACTAAGTATTCTTTATGTTTCTATCCATACAAAATCTTGAGTTCTCTTTTGGTAGTGAAAACATCTTTTCGGGGCTTGCCTTAAACGTTGAAAAAGGAAAACATACTGTAATAAAGGGCGATTCGGGCAGCGGAAAATCTACCTTAATGAAGCTAATTCTGGGCTTTTTACAGCCTGATAGCGGAGAAATTTTGCTAAAGGAAAAGCCAATGAGCACCGGGGCTTTCAAGGAGTTAAGAAAGAGAGCCGCATGGCTGCCTCAGGATCTGAATATGGGCGAAAATAGCGTAAGAGAAATGATCTTCATGCCGTTTTCATTCAAACATAACAGTGTCAGCAAACCCTCTGAAAGTACTGTTTTGGAAACCTTTGAACAGCTTGGACTTCAGGAGGAGGTGATGGACAAACAGTTCACAGATCTTTCCACAGGTCAAAGGCAGCGGGTTGGAATTACTCTCTGTTATTTGCTCAACAGGCCATTAATGCTTTTAGATGAACCCACGTCTGCATTGGACCGGTCATCAAAAGAGAAGGCAGCAGAATTACTGCTCGAAGATCCAAAGAAAACGGTTTTATCGATATCCCACGATCCCTTCTGGGTGGAGAGATCTGACAAAGTTATCGAATTTTAATTTACAGACATCAGATTATGGACATTATTGATTTAAGCTGGTGGCAACTATCCATCGGCTTCCTGATTCTTATTATTCCAGCCTGGATTCTGTGGTGGTTTAAAACCGGGCTCAATAAGCAGCTGGTGATCGCCACTATTCGCATGACGCTTCAGCTATTATTTGTAGGATATTACCTGGAGTATTTGTTTGAGTATGACAGTGCGTGGGTCAATACCGCCTGGATTATGATTATGGTTGTTGTTGCCGACTTTGCGACCATTGATCGCAGTAATCTAAATCGATCGTGGTCGTTGATTCTACCGATCTTTGGGGCCACATTTTTTGGCATCATTCTCATCAACCTCTTCTTCCTGGAGCTTGTTATTCAGCTTCCCACGTTTCTGGAAGCACAATACGCTATTCCGATAACAGGCATGGTTCTGGGTAACTGCCTAAGAAGCAACGTGATTGGGATTAACGACTTTTACTACAACTTGAAAGACAACAAGGAGCGATACCAGTTTTTTCTGGCTTGCGGAGCCACCCGCAGCGAAGCTCTTCGCCCGTTTTTCAGGCAGGCACTCCAAAAGTCAGCGAATCCTACACTGGCATCCATGGCAACTATTGGCCTCGTTTCTCTTCCCGGAATGATGACAGGACAGATATTAAGCGGTAGCTCTCCGATGACCGCTATACAATATCAAATCATGATTATGCTGGCAATATTTTCCGGTACCATCCTGTCGGTTTATCTAGCCATACTGTTTTCCAACAGGTTTGTATTCTTCGATAGTGATATGATAGACCCCTCAATTTTCAAGGGGTCGTAAGTCAGTTTGCGGCAAGAGTTATCGTTTACATGTTAATGTAGTTGTCCCGCAGATATTCATAAATGGCCCGGGCCTCTTCCATGGTTACGTCACGATAGGGCATTTCCGTGTTATGTTCTTCAAGCAAATCCAGGCCAACCGGATGATTCAGTACATTTTCACCGGGATTCAGAATAAAATTTATTACAAACTCGGGGCTTCTTCTTTCTACAACATCTCCCAGGGATGGGCCTACTTTATCTCCCTGCATAGCGTGGCAGACCTCGCACTTTGCGGCAAAAATTTCCCGACCTCGTGCTACCATTTCCTCATTAATCTCATCATCGATCTCGAGTCTTTCCGTTACGGGACCAATACCATGCTCTAGCTGAAATGGGGTCAATGTATCTTTAAACTCTTCGAGGTAGTCGTCAGACTCTTCATCGGCCATAGCCGCAGATTCTTGATTTGCCGGAGAGTCTTGTTCATTTCCCCCACAGCCAAAAACTACAAGCGTAAAACCCAGCAGCATTATCATATACATGAATTTATTCACCAAATACCTCATAATTCTCCTTCAGTTAATTTATTAGTTCTGCATTGATCTCTGGTTGGTATTTCGTCAACCTGATATCCCGATCTTTTCGTTTTATGTGAAAGCCAATTAAGGCACTTAACTACACTTTTATCTATATGGATAATTAGAAAATATTCTGATAATTCAAAAGCGATATTCGCTAATTTCCTCAGAGGAGCATAAAAATTGTGCAATTTCTCAGAACAATACGTATACGAATACCGGTCGGTATAGAGTTCGCTATTCGTAGCGGTTTTAAACTGCTTCAAAGGTTAGATGAGAATGTACAAATACTGTTCTAACTGAATAGAGAGGCTGCACGATTTCTTAAAGAATAAATAGTGGTTGCGGACAGCTGCAGAAAACGCAACGGCGGGCCTGCTGCTCATACAGTGCCCGCCGTGCGGTTGTGTTCTCCCTCTTGATAAATAGAGCTAATGAATACCTTTAATCGGGAGTTGTTGACACATACCGAAGAAGAAAACCGCCCTCTCCACCTGCCCATCCCGACTGACTGTTTGGAAAATGTACATTGTAAATCTTTTCAGAGGGTATATTGAATTCAGCACCATTATTGAATACTCTTTGACCTTGCCAGGTTTTGGCACCGTCGGTGGTTTGAAGAATCTCACCATTCTTTTTGACAACCCAACCAAGTTCTGAATTGACAAAATCTGAGGCAAAAATCGATCTGGATACAGTACTTTGTAGTGTCCATGAGTCTCCCTGATTCGTTGTTCTATAGATCTGTTCTCCCTTGATACCAAAACCATTCATATTATCAACAAAATCCATCGTGTAGAAAAACTGTGGAGTAGTATTCCAGGAGTTTCCTCCATTGGTGGTTTTGAAATTATCAAAATTTTCTCCAACCGAAATCCATCCAATGCTGCTACCTGCAAATTCAACTTCGTAGTATGAAGGTCTGTATTGATTACCGGAATTATCATTTAAGACAACTTCTGTCCAGCTGCTCCCGCCATCTGATGTCTCCAGAATAATTCCATGATCTCTTTGCGAACTATAGTCATAATTCCCTACAACCCATGCAGTATTACGGTCAATAACTTCCAGGTCATATCCAAGACCACCCTCAATAAAATGTTGCTCCGTCCAGGATTGCCCTCCATTCGTCGTATGCATAACCGCGCCGTACCAATGCCAATCAACTTCCTGGTCTAACATCTCTGAATGATAACTCTGCATAATGGCCCATCCTTTATCAGCATCGGCAAATTCTACGTCATAGAAGAACTCCTTGTATGGATCTCCTTTCAGTTGTTCCGTCCAGGTTTCTCCTCCGTCGTTCGTGTGATAGATGGAACCACCTATGTGCGCAATTTCATCCGGTATGGTGGTGATCCACCCTTCATCTTCATTTATAAAAAAGATTGAGGTAATATTTTTATTCGTAAAAGTCTCCTCAACAACCCATCTTCCCTGATCCGAAACAAATACGGCATCTACGGTCATTTCTTCATTAAACGTAGTTTCGATGGGGTTGTCAGAACCGGTCAGGTCTCCCTCCCAGCTTACAAATTTCCAGCCGTTTTGGGGTATAGCGGTGAGCCGAACACGTCTTGATGCTGTTTCCCGTTTTTCAGCTTCCCCATCGATGTATTCCACCTGTACGTCTCCTTCCCCCTCAACCGTTACGTTCACCACCTTTTCAAACATTGCAGTCACACTTACCGGAGAATTGATCGTTACGGTTTCCGGATTTTCCGTGCCTGAAAGAGATTCTGCCCAACCGGTAAACTCCCAGCCGCCGGCCGGAATCGCCCTCAGTTCTACCATCGACTCCGCCGGGTATTCTGTGGATTTGGCATTCACCAGCCACTCATCTACAGTTCCCTCTCCTTCGATCGTTACGGTCAACGCGTATTCTTTTTTCTCAAACAGGGCACTCAGGGATTTATCGTCATCCATCATGACGGTAACAGGATTGTTTGATCCCGAATAGTCACCACTCCATCCGGTAAATACCCAGTGTTCATTTGCCGACGCATTAACTTGCACCTCGGTTCCCTCATCAAATTCACCCTGATCCGGAGAAACCGAACCCGCCTCCGCCGGTGATACGTTTGTGGTTAAGGTGTAGACCGGTGTGCTTTCTGTGGAGCAGGAGTAAATTGTGAAAAATGATGCGCATACGATCAGTATCCAAATGGGGAGGGTTCTTGGGGTGTAAGTTTCTATAATGATTGGTTTCATAATACTATGGTTATTTTGCAGCCAATGTGTATTAAAGTGTAGTTTAGTCGTTCTGCATATGCACTACATGAGTATGTAGTATTCGGCGGGTGTTTCTTAGATTATTTTAATAGAAAGGAATGGCTTAAAAACTTCCAAAGTCATTGAAAACGTTAACATGACAATATATTTCTGATTTAGGAATACAACCATATTGAGGCAAGGGAGACTTCGGAAGTATCCCCATCGTGGTGAGCCTGACCTAAGAGTTCCGAAAACTTATAATATGGACTAAACTCCAATATTTTATATAAAAATTTGGAATTCATTCTAAATTTTTAGAGAATTGAGTATGATTTCCCGAATTCTCTATCAAAAAATTCAATCACGGCTGGATGATCCAAAAGCAATTATTCTGTACGGAGCCCGGCAAGTTGGCAAAACAACTCTACTGCAGCAGCTTTCAAGAGAATTAGACGCTGAAATACTCTGGTGGAATGGAGATGAACCTGATATCCGGGCTGATCTGGAAAAAGCAACATCAACCTGGCTGAAAGAGAAGATTGGCAAACGGAAGTACCTGATTATTGATGAAGCACAGCGAATTGAAAATATCGGGATTGTCATCAAATTGGTTGTTGACCAGGTTCCGGGAGTAAAAGTAATTGCATCCGGATCGTCTTCTTTTGATTTGTCAAATAAGATCAACGAACCATTAACAGGGCGAAAATGGGAATTTTTGTTGTACCCTGTTTCCGTTGAAGAATTGACAGGCCATTTTGGTGAACGGCAGGAAAGGCGTTTGCTTACGCAACGCCTTGTGTATGGATCTTACCCCGAAATTATCAATCACCCGGGGGAGGAACGTGAACTTCTAAAAGAACTTGCCGGTAGTTATCTATACAAAGACATCCTTACTTGGGAGAATATCCAAAAACCTGCCAAACTGGAAAAACTATTGCAGGCATTGGCATTTCAGATCGGCAGCCAGATATCCGTCAATGAGCTTTCACAAACCACAGGCCTGGATAATCATACTGTGGAACGCTATATCGATGTACTGGAAAAGGCCTATATCATTTATCAACTTCATCCATTTAGCAGGAACCTGCGGAATGAAATCAAAAAATCCAGAAAAATCTATTTTTATGATAACGGTATCCGTAATGCAGTCATCAATCAATTCAACTCTTTCAACCTTAGACAGGACACAGGGCAGTTATGGGAGAATTTTCTGATGAGTGAACGCAATAAAATGACGGACTATCATACCAAATACGTGAACCGTTACTTTTGGCGAAACCATGCTCAACAGGAAATAGATTATATCGAAGAAAATGATGGTTTTGTAAATGCCTACGAGTTTAAATGGAACCCTAAAGCGAAGGCGCGTTTTTCAAAATCTTTTGTAAATGAATATAACCCGGGGCTTACAAAGGCGATCCATTCAGATAATTATCTATCTTTTGTTTCTAAACCGGATGAAGATTGAGGCTGTTAAAGACTTTCCATCGTTTCAAGCCTGATTCCAAGACTTCGGAAGTCTCAAAGATAGCACGAGCCATCACCCTACCGGCACCTCAATCACCCAGCGGGTACCTTCGCCGGGCTGCGATTGCAGCGTGTACCTGCCCCGAAGCTGTTTCACTCTGTCTTTGATGTTTTGTACACCATTGCCGTTTTGATGGATCTTACTTTCATCGAAACCGTTTCCGTCATCCTCTATATAGATGTACAAAATCCCGGCATCATTATGGAATTGGATCTTTACTGTGTCCGGCTCGGCATGACGTGCAATATTGGTCAGTATTTCCCGGAATATCAGCCAGATGTTTTTTCGCTGACTAATATCCGGTTTACCGGAAAAGGAACCTTTCACGTCAAATCTATAATCTATTTGCTTTGAATCCAGAAGGTCTGCAGCAAACCGTTTGCAGCGCAGCAACAGGTTTTCCCAGTCATCATTATCGGAATGAATGACCCATACAATATCGCTCACTTTTTCCTTCGCCTCATGTGAGGACTTCTGAATGAGTGAAAGAAAACGATTCGACTCATCAGGCTGAAGCTTTTTTGAGTCAATTGCATCCGCAAAAAAATTAATGCTGCTCAACGTGGAGCTCAGTTCATCATGAAGGTCACGGGCAATACCGTCGCGAATGCGCTGCTCTTTCAAAATAGAGTTTAGCCTGATTTTATAACCACCATAGATCACTCCACCTGCAATAATCAAATAGCCCAAATACGCCCAAATTGTACGATACCATGGAGGAAGAACGGTAAACGAATAAGAATCAATACTGCCGGTTTTGTGATACACGTTTCTCCCCTGCACCTCGAACGTGTATCTGCCCTCAGGGATAAAGGTGTAATCTTTTTGTGTCTCGCTTGACCAGCTGCTCCACTCCTCTTCGTATCCGCGCAGCCTTGTTCTGTATTGATTGGCCTCGGGTTCAATATAGCTGGCGGCTGCGTAAGTAAACCGCAAGTCATTCTCTTCATAAGAAAATTCAGGATAAGACCGTTGTTCTCCAAATCCACCAAAAATCAGCGAGTCGGGTTCAGCCAAAACTCCGGTGATATTGGTCTTAAAGTCTGCGCTGTACTCCCAGTCTGGATCCGTCAATCTGTAGAGCTCTCTTGATCCACCAAACCATACAGAACCGTCACTGCTACAGCTCATTGCTTCCATTCCCTGATCAACGGCGATATTACGATAGTGATCTTTTTCAATATTCCACTCACCATTCCGCTTATACACTCTTTTGATCATCCGATTATTTCTGAACCAAATATCGCCATTAACACACTCTAAAAACCGATACACTTCTTCGATCATTATTTCAGAATCCAGATCGTTAAATGTAGAGTCCGGAACAAACTTCCCGGCAGCTTTATCAAAAATCATTAATCCATGTGTCGTGCCCACTCTAATCTCTCCCAAAAGTGAATCGATCTGATTCAATCTTGCATCTTCAGGGATGTCGACACGATAGCTGCCTATACGTTCTCCCGTTAATCTATACCTGTGAACACGATTATATTGCCCTGCCAGCCATAACTCCTGGTCAATCAATGACGCGTGACGAATTTCTGTATCTACCACGGCCAACGTTTCCGAAATCAGAGTGTTTCCATCCATCTCCAGCTTTTCAATTTTCTCACTGCTTACGCCAATAGCTTCATTTGGGTATCCTGGACCCTCAATTAAGTATAGATATCGATTCTCTGAAATTTTTTTAAAATTTGTTTTCTCCAGTCTGTAAAGTCCCTCATGCGTACTTATTAAAAATCGCCCGTTTAGGGTGAGACCATCATACACTCTCCACTGCAAATCTTCATATCGTTTCATTCCAGCTTCGTAAAAGCCAAATAGTCCTTCGGTTGTCCCTACATAAACCCGGTCGTCGTATTCATCGATAAAAAGCGGCGCTCCCTGAAAACCTTGATCGGAGGTAAAACGATGCAGAGGATGATTCACCATAATTTTTGCAATCCCAAACTCGGTGGCTGCCCATAAAATATTTTCATTATCTATATATACATTGTAAATAATATCGGTAGGTAACCCATCTGTTTCACGAATCGCTTTTATGTAATTTCCTGATTTATCGACCACCAAAATCCCTCCGCTGAGCGTTGCGAAAGCTGCTTCATTCTCATTTATCGCTACACCTCGGTACACATTATGTTCTTTGAGATATTTTGAAGCCTCACCGTTTAATGGTACAAACTCAGATCCGTCGAATAGAACAAGCCCCTGCTCCCGCGAGGCTATCATCAGAAAGTCATGAAAGGGTATGGCCGCAAAAATCGGGTCATCCGAATAAATCTCAGATCCTTCAACCCAATCAAGATCTTCTCCGTTTTTAAAGTACAATCCCTCCTCGTCAATATTGATTATTAACCGATTCTTCCAGGATGATATAAACGCTACGGATCTATCTTCCATAGCCACATTCACAGTGTCACCATCAAATACATAGAGATTGTTGGATGCCCTGTGGTAAATGTTTTCCCCGGCTCCTTCAATACCCCAAACGGCAGAAAAGTCTGAACTTGAACTGTCGATTTTGGACCGCAAGCTTTTTAGAGAATAAGAACCGATGCTATCAGCTGTAATAACCCCGATATCACCTACGCCACCCCAATGTATTTTCTCGTTATCTTGGTGCAGAGAAAGTACAGCACTGCCGATTGGAGCATGCACGGCTTGATGCCAGCGCGCACCATCAAAACTTAACAGCCCGCTGCTATTTCCAAAAAAAAGTCTGCCATCCTGGCTCTGTGCTGCTGACCAATTTTGCCTGAAGTCGTTATACGTTTCCGGATCATACACCGATATCTGGTACGAGTCCTGAGCAGTTACACTCTGAGCAAAACAAACCAAACATAGTACGAACCAAAGAATGTGTCTGTTCATCTTCTGCCCCGCTGAGTTATTGCTATAAATTGCCCCGTCAATCCCTCAATAAGACAGATCATCAATAAAACTACCGATAGGTTTGAGCAGAACCTGGGCATTTATTCCTAAATTAATTTTCTTCACTCCCACCGGGTTCATCGGGGTGAATAACTGTGGGGTCTTTGTGAAGTTCATTAATATCAGGACACTTTGGCCTATTATCATGTAAATTGTAGTGAATTTCTATACAGTATTTATAATCATCTACTCGATTCTCACTTAGCCTTTTCACTTCTACATGATGAACTTCGCGGCATTTATTTCCTAATTCGTGAACTTTCCTGTACATACCTGGATGCACTTTAACTCCCTCGGCACCATTTTTTTTTGGAATTTTTTTACAATATAAATGAACACTAAATTCTGTGGCTTTTAGGTCATCTGCTTTAAGTTCTATTTTAACTTTTCCAGGTTTACTATTTTGTCTTCTATTTACTACCGTACCAGGCAAACCATTTCCACGCGGATTATCTATTGGTCTAAATTTCTCCCACTGTTTTCCAATTTTAAATGCTACTAGTGCTTCAATATTAATATTAAGTTCATTTATAACTTCCATATTTATTGGATTTTGATGTTATTGGTTAATCTCAATCAACCCATTCGAAATCCCCTTCGCCACCGCTTCGGCTTTACTGTTCACCTGCAGCTTCCGATAGATATTTCGAATGTGGTATCCTACGCCATCCACCGAAAGGTGAATCTGATCGGCAATTGATGAATAGGAATTTCCTTCTCCCAGAAGTGATAATACCTCCGATTCGCGTTCCGTGAGAGAATACTCTTTTTGCATTTTTGGCTTTAGCTGCATGGATGTAATCACTTTTCGTGCAATAGCCGGCGACATGGGCGAGCCACCTTCAAACGCTGCTTTAACGGCCTGTACCAATTCATCCGGACTCACTTTTTTGATTAAATACCCGATAGCTCCGTTTTGAAGTGATTTAAATATGTATTCAGAATCCTCCAGCACAGTTATCATAATGATGCTAAGCTTTGGATTTATATCTAAAAACTTTTCCACACCATCGCTACCCATCAAACCAGGTAACTGAATATCTAGCAGAATAATATCTGCCCAGGCAATATCTTTGGACTCCAATGCCTCTTCACACGACCGAAATGAATTTTTCACCACAATCTTTTTATCACCATCGAGAATTGTTGTCCAACCTTCACGTATATAAGGATTATCCTCAACAATGATCACCCTAATCAATTGGGGCAGTTTATCTTCTTTCTTCATAGAATTTTTCCCCAAAAATGATAAACCCCACCTTTTTTAGCACTACTGAACTATGTAGAATACTATAATTGATTTATTCGGATAAGTCAAAAAGTCCCCTGAACACCTATTTCAATGAGCTCAATGGAGCATGTTCTAAACACCAATCAAAACAACACTCAACCAGCTTATCCAAAGCCACTCTCATTTTTTAAAAAAAATCAACAGTAACCATCTAAATCATTGACCTTATTCAAAAAAAATACTAATTACCATATCAAACCAAACTCATTACCTCCTCATTTTAAATCTATGACCACTCGTTACTTCCTTCTGCAGTTTTTGTTCATATTTGCCTTTTTCTTGAGCTCTTGTAGTTCAGAAAGTACGATTAACACCGAAGTATCCCCGGATGAGCCCGACACGGAAGAGCCGGAGGAAGAAGCATCCTGGCAGCTGGTTTGGGAAGACGAATTTGAAGGGGATGAGCTTGATATGGATAAATGGAGCTATCAGTTGGGTGACGGATGTCAGATTAGTGAAAATCTCTGTGGCTGGGGAAATAATGAACTACAGTACTACACCGAAAGAGAAGAAAATGTATCAGTTAACGATGGTTTTCTGACAATAACGGCCCACAAAGAAGAATATGAAGGGAGTAATTATACATCCGCCAGAATCAGAACGATCGATAAGGGAGACTGGCTCTTTGGTCGAATTGAAGTTCGGGCAAAATTGCCACAGGGACAGGGAATCTGGCCCGCTATCTGGATGCTCCCAACCGATGAAATTTTTGGCGGATGGCCACAAAGCGGCGAAATTGATATCATGGAATTGGTTGGGCACGAGCCTGAAACTGTTCACGGAACCGTACATTTCGGACAGCCATGGCCAAACAATCGGTACGAAGGGAAACCCTATTCACTGGATAGTGGAATTTTTGCTGATAACTACCACGTTTTTTCTATTGAATGGAAAGAGAATAACATCCAGTTTTTTGTGGATGACAACCTGTTTTTTACCGTCACGCCAGGAACACTCTCTCCAGAGAATTACCCTTTCAATGCAAAATTTCACATGATAATGAACATCGCAGTTGGCGGCAACTGGCCTGGAAATCCTGATTCAACAACTGAATTTCCACAAACCATGTCGGTGGATTATGTTCGGGTGTATCAGTTTAAATAATAGTTAAGAATCTAAAAACAGACTGCTACTGGCTGATCACTTCAGCTTCTTCAAGCTCGTAAATAATCCCCATACTGGCATCCGAAACCAGTTTAAAGGTTCCCTTTACGGCCATTTTACTGTAGGAGTACTCCACAGGAGTTTCTGTTTTTACATAAACCATCGACTCGGCTTCACCCGGCCCACAAAAAAAGCAGTCGCTCATTGGGGCACTGCTTACCAAAAATGTGGTGTGCTTTCTGGAGTATTCCAACGGAAACATAAATCCTTCTACAATCAGCTCTTTGCCATCCAGGGCCTTTTGGTCATCGTTGAATTCGACCCTGTAAAAATTATCATCCCAGATCCACTCAACTTTGGCAAGAGTTTCCCACTTCAGGGTTTCGGTGTCATTCTGGACTCCCTGTGGCGAAAATGCAAGAAGCACAAATGAGATCAAAAAAAGGATGTAAACCGAATAACGTTTCATGTGACTATTGTTAAGTTTTTGAAAGTGTAAAAGCAATATCTGTATTATAGGCCTGAATAGCCGGTATAACAGACGAAAATAAACCAATTCCTGCCGCCAACGCAATAATCCAGCCCTCGCCGGGTATAAAAACGAATCCGGTTACGGCAAATTGCCGCGCTTCTGCAAATGACTGACCCACCAACTCCACGGCAAGGTGTCCCAGTACGATTCCAAGCACGCCGCCGGCAACCGATATCATAACACCTTCGAGCATCACGATGCTAAAAAGTTTCTGGCGTGACCCACCAAGCGACCTCATGATGGCCAAATCATATTTACGCTCTTTCATCGAGTTAAGCAGAGCGATGAATATTCCGAGAATTGATGCCAAGATCAGCACGTAAGCAAACACACGAATAGCATCAATCCCAACACCAAGCAGGTTTAAAAGGCGGGTAATTTCGATGGCGGGTGCAGCGGCCTGCATAGATGTACGTTCATTTACAAATCGTGGAAATTGTGCCGCAGCCAGTGGATTTCGATACGAAACCAGGAGTGCTGTTATTTGCTCGCCACTATGTTCGTCTGCAAGGTAGCTTGTCTCGGTAATCTCCGCTACTTCAGCATGATCGTGATCTCCTTCTTCATGCTCGTCTGCAGCCCCGTGCGGTGCATGAATTCCCCACATGGTTTCGACCCCGGTGAGTATCAACCTGTCGAGAACGGTGCCTGTATTATCCAGTATTCCAACCACGGTCATGTCGCTGTCCTGGTGCGTCATCCCCTCTTCAGCAAATCCATGGCTGCTCTGTATTGTGTCACCAATATCCAGTCCTTCAAGTTCTGCAACTGCGGCTCCCAGAACCACGTCAAACGGATGTTCCCAAAGCGAGCCTTCAGCTAATTCTGCACCATACCGTTCCGGATATGCCTTGGTAGTACCGACAATACGGTGACCTCTGAAATTATCCCCCAAAGCGAGTGGAATGGCCGACTCTACCATCGGATTTCGGATCAGCGTCTTCGCTTCATCAAGGTCAATATTCCCGGTAGGTGAATCGATATGAAAAATTCCCGACAGAATAAGCTGAATAGGACTTCCCTTGGCTCCCACCACGGCATCCACACCTTCAGCATTACTATATAGGTTCTCTTCAAGCTGGTAGCTGAAAAGAAGTAATACGACGATTGTGGCTATACCAAATGACAGCAGCAGAACATTAAGCAGCGAGTTCAGCGCACGACGCCTCAGATATGAATAGCTCAGTTTAAAGATATTCATGCGTTCACCTCATCCTGTTCAATACTTTCAAGATCCAGAACATTTTCAAAATGCTTTTTAACTCTGCTGTCGTGGGTGGATACAATCAGCGAAGCGCCCGAAATAGCGGCAGATTCTTTCAAAAGATTGATAACATTTTCACTCCGCAAATCGTCGAGGCTGGACGTGGGTTCATCCGCTAGAAGAAGAACCGGATCGTTCACTACAGCTCTTGCAATGGCTACCCTCTGCTTTTGGCCCTGGCTTAGTTCATTCGGGTAACTGTTTAGCTTGTTGCCAATATCCAGGGTTTCGCACACTTGCTTAACACGATTCAGATCCGGCTTCAATCCCGCCATGTACCTTGCCAGCTGTATATTATTCGCAACATTGAGGGATGTTACGAGATGCATTTGCTGATATACAATTCCAATATGTGTTCCCCTGTACCGGTCCCGTTCTGATTCTGACATCGACAGCAGATCTGAACCGTCAATTTGGTATGTGCCCTGTGTCGGGTGTAATATCCCTGCCAAAATGTGAAGCAGTGTAGACTTACCGCTGCCAGAGAGTCCGGTCACGAGGAGATTTTCACCCTTTCCCAATCGGATATCCGGAAGGTTCACAACCGTATCTCGGTTATAAGACTGAATACAGTTTTGAAGTGCTATCATGGGCTATATTTTTTCAATACATTCATGGCACTCAACCCAATCCTCACTAGGTATCTGCTTGATTGCTCCAGGGCTTCTTCCTTTCTCAAATACAGGCTTAAAAAGAACATTTCCCTCCTCGTGCTCTGTGCCGCAGCTGTGACACTGAACCTGGTGATCCATTTTTAAAGGTGTATAGCCGGTTATTACCCACCCTTCATGCCCCTGATGAGCTGCCAGGCTTTCAAGTGCAACCCTTACCGTTTGGGATTTATTGCCGGCATAGTACTTCTCTGCAAGCTTGTTTAAAAGGCCTACGGTTTCTTCATCCAATGTAAAGTTGAGGCGTTTCATAGGTCAGAGTTGTCATTTTCAATATTGGGATGGTGATTATGGCGAGCGTTCTTGCATGTACGGTGATGCTTATAATTCAACCAGTGCCCTGCGATAAGGGTAAAGCTGCCGGCAACAGTCAATGTCGTCTCAAAAGCAAGGCCAAGCCAAAAGTGCCCCAGCCCCCAACCTGCTGCAACCAGCAGAATTCCGCCATAGAGCAATCCGGTAATCTTTTTGTCGTAGTGGCTCTTTTTTGATGTGTAATAAACCGTGGGGAGTAATATTACAAGAAATACGGGATGAGCCCAGTCGTGCAGTATCTCAGCAAAACTCCACAGAGGCAGCAGAGAAATAAGAACCGGGAAAAAGAGACAGTGAATGGCGCATACCGTTGAAACGCTGATACCCAAACGGTCCCAGATTGCAGTTGAGGAAAAGATTTTATCAGACAAGAGAAATTTTTTTATTGCATAAAGTGTGTATAATAATACACACTTTATACGTATTAATCCAGTCTGCTAAAAAAGCTTGCTCTTACTCTGTATTTACCCGGGTAGCGGTAATCTGCATGGGCCCCTGCATAGTCGAGAGATCACAATTCAATGTATCACCTTCAACCATACAGTCAGCGGTTACAACTGATCCGGCTATATCCATGCCAAACGACACAAAGTCCCCGTCAACATCTACCTGATTCATAGGTACTTTCTGTCCCGTATGGAATTCAATTTCACCGGTAAACGATTCCTCTTCGCCTTCCATAAAGTTTATAAATCCTTTATTGAACTCCCATGGAACCTGCGGGTTTGAAAATTCCCATGATCCTACAACAGCATCACTTTTGTCAGATGCCAGTGTGAACATCGTTGCAAGTAGGAGCAGTGATAACAGAGTGAGTGATTTTTTCATGATGGTAGTTTTTATGATTGGTTTTCAGTTATATCATCAGAATCTTCTTCCGAATCATCTGTATGTTTTTCTTCTATGTATTCCTCAAAAAGCTCTTTGGCTTCATCATCCTGCAGCTCCATCTGCCGTTCCATAAGCAGGCGGCGGTGATCGGCCATATCATCATCCTTAAGAATTTCGTCGATTTCTCTCGGTTTTGGGAGTTCATCAACCGAATTGATTCCAAAATGTTTTAAAAAATGAACGGTTGTTTTATAAAGAAGTGGTTTTCCGGGAGAATCGGCCCTGCCCGAAACTTTTACAAGCATTTTTTCCAAAAGTTGTCGTAAGATATATCCCGAATCCACACCGCGTATACTGTCAACTTCCGGTTTGGTAATCGGCTGCCGGTATGCAACAATGGCCAGGGTTTCTGTAGCCGGTTGAGACAGCTTTCGATAGGCATTTTCGTGCTGATAAATACTGAGCCAGGGATGAAAACGCGGCTGCGTAACAAATGTGTACCCGCCACCCGATTCTTCGATACGAAACGAAAGATCATTCTCCTCATAACGCCGGTTGATTTGATCGATAATCCGGGTTATTGTTGGCTCATCCAGTTCCAGTTCTTCTTCACTTTCTTTAATAATTGCAGAAATCTTTTCCCATGGCAACGGATCGGGGCTCGCGAAAATCAGCGCCTCAATAACCGATGTAAGCCTTGTGCCATCTACAAACCGATAATCCAGCATATAAATCTCTGTGCTATTCCAAGTTTATTCTTTTTGCTTAGCGCTTATGGCATATCAGGGTATCTTCATCTTTCTGAACAACCCTGTACCCCAAAAGGTGAAATATATTTTTTACTAAAAATCGCGCAATGGTTAAATCAACTTCAAAACTGCGGGAATTTATGACAGACACACCCGGCAAATATTTTAAAATGTTATTCAAAAAACTATTCCTGAAATATGCCGAAAGCTCCAGCCAAAAGTCAGACACTTCTCTGATGATTAAAAACCCATCGTGCCCTTTATTTTGATAGAGCGGCATAAAAATCCGTCCTGATACAGGGGCCACGATTAATTTTTCCCGTTCGTAGGCCAAAGGAGTATCTTTTTCAATAATATCAAAATTTTTGAATCCGCTCATCATTTTAAATTTTTTTGGATCATCGAGTAGTTTGTGATAGCGGATTTCATAGTAGGTTTCGGGAACATCATCAGGACACTGCAGCTCATCTGCCAGCTGCATAATCCTTTTTTCTTTCAACGATCGAATTCCCGTGTTGTGCAGCAGTAATTCTAAAAAAGCTTCACTACGCTGAACCGATATATCATCATGATGCGCTCCGGCTTCAAACCCAATTGCCTTATATCCAAGATTATTGATATAGCTTAGCAGCGTTCCGTAGATATTTTCTTCGATTCCGAGAATTTGGGGAAGAGGAAATTTTCTGGCCAGTTCCCGATTGTCAAGGGTATCATTCAGCAGAATAAAGCCGCAGCTTTTTGATGATGTTGTGTGTAGATCTGCAAAAATAAAGTCCCGGGCAGTGTTGCCGTTTTCTGCGATGATCTGATTTATACACTCTTTAATTTCTCTGCTTTCGGAATATTCGGATGTGGATGCGATTCCGTTTAGTGATCGCTGGCCGGTCACTGTATCCGGCATTTCCCAAAGCCGGTTCAGGTCCGTATCAATAAATCGAACTCCCATTTGTAATGCAGGGATATTTCCGGTGATAACGAAAACCGAGCCGTCCAACTCATCTTCACTGTTTTTCAGATCTGTAAAAAGATGATCTGCAGCCTTAACACCCGCTCTTTCATTTCCATGAATCCCTACAAAAAGTACAAGTACCGGTCCCTCTTTACTTCCCTGCAGGCTCCAGCGAATTCGTTGATCTGTAATTGTATCTTTTTCTGATTCGATTTTAAGCATTACCTCGTTGTTTCAACTTCTCCCACACGCTACGGGTGTCTTTATCGGTAATGATACCGACAAGGTCACCTTTATCTATTACCGGCAGACTACTCACTCCGCGATCTAACATTAAAAGGATCGCATACTTAATATCCTCATCCGGCGAAATGGTTATGGGATCTTTTGCCATCACGTCTGTTGCGGTGGCAAGTTTATTTTCACCTATCTTTTCAAGATAACGAACGAGCCGCTTTTTTGTCACAATTCCTTTTAATTTTCCTTTATTGTCCTCCACGGGCAAATGACGGATATCGCGCCACTCCATCACTTTCAATACGAGTTCAGCAAGATCATTTTCATTCACGGTTATCAGGTCTGTCGTCATGATGTCCCTCACCCTCTCATACTGTATACTCAGGCCTTCTGCCTCTTTTACATCGGCAATATCCCATTCATGTACAGCTTTTCCGCTTCTGCGGCGATTATACATTATGGCCGTAATGGCTACCGATGCTTCTTCACGACCCAGCTTTTTCTTCAGGTTTCTGTAGCTGTTTACAATCCATCTCGAGCCGGTTGCATATTTTCCTATTCGGCCCTCAATTACTGATAGGTACCGGTTAATGTCTTTTTCATCAATACCCTTCTTTTGCAATCCTTCTCTGGCCATTGGAATGAGAATTTCCACCAATAGCTTTCTGGCACTCATCAGGTTGTTATCCCACACCATTCCTGCCTGAACACCCCACATCGCAGCTTTATAAAAATTTTCTTTTGCGTCTTCGAATGATACATTCTCCCAATTTTGCCTGAATTTATCGGGCATGTTGCTCATTAAACCCAGCCAAAATGAGAAGTTTGCCATTTCATCTTCAATGGTTGGGCCGGATGGCAAATATCTGTTTTCTATACGCAGATGAGGAACACCATTCGCCACTCCATAGCATGGCCTATTCCATTTGTATACTGTACCGTTATGAAGCTGAAGCGCTTCTAATTTGGGGATTTTTCCGTGCTTCAATGCATCCAGAGAGTCTCGTTTGATGTCGGTCATAAACAGCAGCGTATGCCGGGCTATATCATTTCTGTACACGTCAGCCACGCTTTTAATCCACCGATTTCCAAACGTAACGCGCTGCTCCCGTTCTCGTAAGTGATATCCTTTTCCCCGAGTATCGATACTCTGCTGAAACAGAGGAATACGCGTTTCTGCCCAAAGCTGTCTTCCCAACAAAAGTGGTGAGTTTGCACACACCGAAAGCACGGGCCCCGAAAGCATCTGTGCCCAGTTGTACATATCGGTAAATTCGGACGGCTCAATCTGCAGATGACATTGAAAGCTTGTATTACAGGCTTCAAACAGAATGTTGTTGTGGCTCAACATAAGTTCGTCAACGCCGGTAATATTCAGTTCGAAATCCTCACCACGCAATTCCGAAATGATATCGGCCAGTGCAATATATCGCTGCCTGGGCGTCATGTACTCCATCTGCACGGAACTGTAATCAATTGATGGCAATATACCGGTGAGTATAAATTTGTCTCCGCTTTTCTCAGCTATCTCTTCGGCCATAGCCAAAAAATTTGATAGCTTTTTTTGCATGGTAGACAGACACTTTCCGCTAAAGGGTTCCGGGTCCAGATTTATCTCAAGATTAAACCGGGCAAGTTCTGCAGTAAAGTGCGGATCATTTATTTTTTCAAGCAGCTCGGGGCCTCTTTTCGATGGCTTAAAAAACGAATCAACAATGCAAAATTCCTGCTCGGCTCCAATTCTCTCTACTCCCGACTCAAATAAATTGTCTTTGAGCATCTGCTCAATAGCCTCAACATCATGCAACAGGTGCTTTAAAAAACGTTTTCGGGATTCCGGGTCTTTTGCGATCGATAATTTTTGCTGGCCCATAGACACCTCCGAGGAGCTATGTTTTTGTTCAGTTTTTGGTTTTATGACTATCGGAGTGCAGGCGTTTCAACAATCTTGATGTAATAGTCATGTAATTCTGTTCAGTAATTATACCCACTAGGCGGTTGTTTTTCACCACGGGCAAACATCCAATTCCCTGGCTGTCCATAATGTCAATCGCTTCTAAAATAGAAGCTTCCGGATGGATGGTTATTGGGTTTCTAATCATAATATCTTCCACTGCTTTACTCTCAGAGCCTTTATTATGTAATATATTATTGAACTCCCTGAAAATCATGCGCATTGTTATGAGTCCCACTAAATGCTTGCTGTCGTCCTCAACTGGCACATACCGAATTCTTCTCCACTCAAACAGATTGGCTACCAGCTCTACAATATCATCTTTCTGAACGGTAAATAGATCCGTGGTCATAAACTCTTCTACAAGCAATGATGAAGGCTGCCACATTTCCATATCGTCAAGTTTTGCCAAACCCCACTTGTGAACAGGTTCACCCTTTTTTTGATTTTTTATCATCGCGTTGGTAACCGCCGTGAGTGCCTGTTCACGCGATACATCTTTACTGAGAGAGTTGTAAGACTTTACCATCCAGTAGCTTCCGGTTTGAGCCGATTCGGTTCTCTCCCTGATCACGTCAAGATAGCTTTCAACATCGCCTCCATAAACACCGGCTTTCTCCAAACCATGTTTCGCAATAGGCAGCAGCTCTTTATTTATCAGCTCTACGGCAGAAAATCGGCTATCATCTACCCATTTGAACTTTGTATCGAGCCCCAGCTTTGATGCTGCAATAAAATTCATCTTTGCATCATCAAAGTCCAGTTTTTGCGTAATGTCGCTGTAGTGATCACCCATTCCGTTTAGCAGCCCCAGCCAAAACGACGCATTTGCGATTTCATCCGTGACCGTTGGACCCGAAGGAAATACCCTGTTTTCGATTCTGAGATGTGGTTTACCCCCGCTGATGCCGTAACATGGGCGGTTCCATCGATATACGGTGCCGTTATGCACCTGCAGCGCCATCAGTTTGGGAATTTGGCCATTTTCCAGGAGCTCTTCTACATCTTCTGTTACACTGGAGCTTAGCATTACCCGATAGCGAGCAATATCTTCTTTATAAATTTCAAGAATAGAGTTTTTAAGCCACTCATTTCCAAACGTTACCCTGGGGCTGCTGTCACGCAAATGGTCCCCTACTTTCCGTGTATCTACCGACTGCTGAAACAGGGCAACTCTCGTTTCTGCCCACAGGCGTTTACCAAACAGCAACGGAGAGTTCACTGCCGAGGCAAGTACCGGACCCGTAATAGCCTGCGCTATATTATATTTCTGAACAAATTCATCAGGGTGTACCTGCATATGAACTTGAAAACCAGTGTTGCATGCTTCAAGGAGTGGTGAATCAAATCGCATTAAAAGTTCATCCATTCCCTGTATGCGCAGGTCGTACTCATCTCCTCGAAGTTTATTGATGGCATCACATAGCGCGTGATATCTTGGCAGAGGAGTTAAGTTTTCAATATCCAAATCCGACTTTCGAATTGTGGGTAATACACCAGTAAGTACGATGTCTCCATCAAACTTTTTTACAGCCTCGCGCACTTTATCCAGCTGCCTTAAGATACTTGCCTCCATTTCTGAAAGGCATTTGCCTTTAAACTCCAGCGGCTCGAGGTTCGACTCAAGATTAAAAAGGGCAAGTTCGGTTGTGAACATGTCATCCTTCATCGAATCCAGAAGATCAACGGAAATAGACGATGGTTTTGCGTGGCGATCAACCAGGCAGAGCTCTTGTTCAGCCCCAATTCGTACCCTGTCGGTTTCAAACAGATTTTCATCAAGCATTTTTTCCATTGCCCGAATATCTTTTAGCAAATACTTGCTAAACTCCTGTATTTGCTCTCTGTTTTCTGCCAGTTTTACAGTCTCAACACCCATTTCGAGCCGGTTTTTACTTGAAAATTACATGATAGGGCAAAGCTATAACCAATTCCATAGATGGTGGTAATTTGGTAAAGCCAGACCTGTTAACGATACAATTCTGTTTTAAAAAAACATAGAATTTTTGATTTACCATAAAAAAACTTTCATGAATCGAAGAAAAGATACAATCAGACATTACCCTGCAAAGACTTGTGCCATGCAAAAGATTGCACAAACATTTGACTAAAAGCTTATTTCACGGAAAAGTAGAAAAGATAAAACCAGTTTTGGCTGTCCGTCCAGCATTTTTCTATTGAGTATCGATCTTTGATGAGACTGATAAACTCATCTGCAGAATATTTGTAGGAATTTTCGGTATGAATAGACTCCCCCACTTCAAATGGTATTTCTGTATCACCCAGTTTTACAACCTGTTCATTCAAGCTCACAAGATGCATTTCAACACGGCCTTCGGGTTCATTGTAAAACGCCTTATGACGAAACTGTTCAACATTAAAATCGGCATCAAGTTCGCGATTTATTCTATGAAGAAGATTTTTATTGAATGCAGCGGTTATCCCTTTCTCGTCATCATATGCGCGCTGCAGAATCTTATTTGATTTTTTTGAATCTACTCCGATCAGAAGTCCATCCCCTGTTTGAAGCATTGCAGCTTTATCAGTCAAAAAATCACGTGCATGTTGGGGCGTAAAATTTCCGATGGTTGAACCGGGAAAATAGATTACTCGCTTCCACTCACCCATATCCGCAAACGTAAATGGTTGGGTGTAATCGGCTATAACGGGCTCAATTTGGATTTCAGGAAATTCAGACCTGAGCTTATTCGATTCGGCTCGGAGAAAATCTCCTGAAATATCAACAGGTACATAGCCAGCCAGTGAGTCGGCATTCTCCAGGATCAACCTTGTTTTGTAGCTGCTGCCGCTGCCAAACTCAATCAGCAGGGTGTGATTTCCAATGGCGTCTATTATTTCCCGAATATGGTTTTCCATAATGGAAAGTTCTGTTCGGGTAGGATAGTACTCTTCAAGGCTGCAGATCTCTTCAAATAGCCGTGATCCCCTCTCATCATAGAAATACTTACTTGGTAGTGTTTTATGTTCCTTTTGCAACCCTTTTAATACATCCGCTTTTAGCTGAGCCGGTACCGTCGTTTCTTCCAGTTTTCCCATATACGGTTTTAAGAACTTCCGTTTATTGTACTGTTTTAAAGAATTGTTTTAGCCAGTCGAATTCCTGAAAACTGCCATCTGGCCCCCGTATGGAAAAAGTTCCGGTAGGTTTTTCTGATATGCGAACGGGACGTAGCGCAAGAGCCGCCTCTCAACACATATTGATTCACCATAAATTTACCATTGTATTCGCCTAGCGCGCCGGGAAAGGGTTTATAGCCGGGATAAGGAGCATAGGAACTTTGAGTCCACTGCCACACGTCACCAAACATTTGATGAATTTTTTTACCACGACTATTTTTACTTAAACAGGCCGGATGATGATGCTTTGACTCTACGAAGTTGCCTTTTAAAGACTCCTTTTTTGAGGCTACTTCCCACTCATGCTCGGTTGGAAGTCTGCAGTCTTTCCATCTCGCGTAGGCATCAGCTTCAAAATAGCTCATATGTGTTACCGGCTCGTTCATGTCGATCTTTTCCAGCCCGCTTAGCGTAAAATGGTACCATTCACCGTTTCGCTCTACCCAATATAGTGGTCGATCCCACTCATTATTTTCAACAGCAGCAAATCCTTCATCGAGCCACCATTTGGGGTCTTTATATCCACCATCTTCTAAGAACTCCAGATATTCCCCATTCGTTACCAACCGGTCTGCAATGGCAAAATCGTGTATATAAGTTTTATGATTTGGAAACTCATTGTCATACCCAAATTCATCCCCCAAATGGCCAATTTCGTAGACACCCTCATCAAAATGTACCCAGTTTACTGCCGGCAGATCTTTAAGCTGTGGTCTGTCTGTTTCTTGATAGATTGGATAGAGCGGGTTTTGTGCAAACATATACTTTAGATCCGTAAGCAAAAGCTCCTGGTGCTGCTGCTCATGATGAATTCCCACCTCTACAACGGATGCCCACTCGTCAAATTCAGAGTCACTCATGCTGTCAATAAGCGATAACATATGCTCATCAACATATTTTCGATACTCAAATACCTGCTTCACGGTTGGCCTTGATAAATTTCCTCTCTTATCACGGCAGTGTGGATCGCTGGTCTGTACATAGTATGAGTTAAAAATATAATCGTATTGAGGATGCATCGACTCAAACTCTTTTAATGCATGCTTCAGCACAAAAACTTCAAAAAACCATGTTGTATGGGCAAGATGCCATTTTACCGGGCTGGCATTTTCCATTGCCTGAATCACAAAATCTTCAGTTTCGAGCGATTCTGTCAGCGATTCCGTAAAGCTTCTGATCTTTTTGTAGTGCTTTTTGAGATTCTCCCTTTCTGATCTGTTCTGTTTGCGATCAGGGCTGTATTCGGCTAACGGGTTGGCAGTCTTCATAGTAGGTTTTGTTGTTACCGGCATTCATTTTAATGGTCTAAAAAACTGTATTCATTCATGATAAACTATTTTAATCTTTCTCTCAAAGAATCACTAATTTGTAAACTTATTTCACGTTCCATCTGTTTTAGGTTTGTTGTTGATAAAACCTAAAGACTAATACTTATTCGAATTTTTGATTATCCATGAGCAATACATCCAGTAAAAAAGAAATCGAGTCTCTCATTTACCTTCTTGAGGATCCGGATCCGGAAGTTCAGACGGGGGTTCAAAAACGATTTAGGGAAATCGGGGAGCATGCTGTACCTCTGCTGGATCAATACAGAAGTGAAACGGTTCGAAGCTCTGAAAAAGAATCTATTTCGGAAATCATTTATGAAATCACGTTTAGTAACGTGCTGGATGAGTTTTCCGGTATCCTGGATCAAGGCATTTCAAACAGACGCCAACTCGAATTTGCGCTTTTAACGCTTAGTAAGTTTGGGAATCCGACTCTCAGAGTACGGGAATATCAAAAAAAACTGGACAAACTCAGTTCACAAATTGGAAGTGAAATTTCATATACCCCATCCATCACCGAAAAAATGCAGATTTTGCTGCAGTATGTGTTCAGAGAGCTTCGGTTTCGGGGAGATTCTTCAGACTACCATCACCCGGATAATGCCTATCTCGACAGGGTAATTGACCGACGGAAAGGCTTGCCGATTATGCTAAGCACAATAGTAATGTTCCTGGGACGACGGCTAAATCTTCCGTTTTACGGGGTTAATATGCCAATACACTTCATGCTGATGTATAAAACACATAATCAGGATATTTTAATTGATCCATTTGACGGAGGAACAATAGTAACATACAATCAATGCTGCTACTTCCTGAAAAAAAATGGGATTGAACCGCGACCTGAACATCTTGAAAGAGCGGATGAATCTGACATTTTAGTTCGATGCATTCGTAATCTGAAACACAGCTACGCAAAAAATGGAAATGAACGGCGGGTTGAAGGCCTTCAAAAGCTACTTCAGCTGGCAGAATTACGAGGCTGATTTCTAAGCCTGATTTACAGGATAATAGATACACCGCCTCTGCGTGGGTCACCAACCGCTTTAAACGTTTTTCCAATCTTCTCGGCAACATGTGTACCACCAAAAAACAGACTTTTCTTGTCCCAGCACCTGTGATTTGGATAATTTTTTTTCAGCGCTAAAACCACCGTTTTAGCAAGGCCTTGTTCCAGATGCAAGAAGCCCGATTCCGCATGTAGGCGAGGCTCCATTACGGCACTTTCCAAATCCAGCCCTCTATCAAAAATATGAATTAGAAGTTGTAAAATTGCCGTCCTTATTCGTGTCGAACCACCCGAACCAAAAGCGATGATTCCGTCACTCTTGTCAATGGCAATGCCGGGCGTCATCATAGATGTCATTCTGCTGTTTGGCTGCCACCGATGAAACCCATCAGGATTCAAATCTTCCTCGCCAAGCATATTATTCAGCATAATTTCCGTGCCGGGTACCAGCAGGCCACTTCCCTCTCCGTTACTCAGTGTAAGGCTTGCAATATTTCCCTTTCCGTCAATAATGCTGATGTGCGTTGTTCCCCGAAATGACTCTTTTTTATCAAGTATTTCTCTTTTGTATGTATTCACTGAGTCAATATCCAGTATTTTCGCCGCATCAGAGTCGGGATTGCGGACCATCATATCTACCCGTGCTTTTTCTGTGGCCTCTTGCAAGAGTGAAATGATGAGCGACCATTCAACGTCATTTTGCGGGCGATGAGCCGGTGACAATGATGATAAAAGCTTCATCGCAAACGCTATCAAAATTCCCCCCGATGAGGGTGGCGGGTTCAGATATATGTCCCTGTTAAGATGGGATAAGTGAAGAGGTTTTCTTTTCGCAACACGATAAGATTCAAAATCATCGCGTGTTAAAAACCCACCCATATCCCGGCTAAGAGTATCAACTTTTGCGGCTACCTCTCCCCTGTAGAACAGGTCTTCTCCCTCCAGTGCAATACTTTCCAAAAAATCTGCGAACTTTGTCAGCTTCTGAACGTCTCCTACACCTTTCAACATCCCGGGGTGTTCTTCTCTGCCAAAGACTGATCGGCTCTGTTCTGTGGATAGGTAAATAGGTTTGATAATATCGAAAACCTCCCCTTGAAACGCATTGATTTCAACCCCTCTTCTTGCAAGATTTACAGCAGGCTCTATCAATCTCTTCATTGGAAGTGAGCACAGATCATCATATACCGCAAACAGACCTTTTACCATACCCGGAGTTGCTATCGATCCTGCTCCAATATGAAATTCTTGCTTGGCAAACCCAAAGTCCGCGATTATGGATTTAAAATCGATATTTTCGTTTTCCGAATTCAGAGGTGTTTGAACAAAATAGTCGTACACTCTTTTGGGGCCGCCATCCGGGTCAGCCAGGAGAAAACCACCGCCGCCAAGCGAACACAGAACCGGTTCAGCAACACATGCGGTAAATTGTGCCGCAATAGCTGCATCAAACGCGTTGCCACCGTCAATAAGAATCTCCTCGGCGGCCTTTGCCGTTTCTTTATGTCCCGCCGCAATGGCTCCTTTTATGGTCATTAGAAAATGCTGATTCACAATTGAGTTATAAGAGCTTAAAATCAGACTTTGAGGTGAGCATGACAACTTATTTATCGGCAGTGTGTAAATCTTTTCTAAACTGGTGACTGTTTTATAGATTACTATAACACAATGAATATCAATCGTAAGCAATACTGAAGGCTATGCTCTCATCTACGAACCCGGCAAACGAAGAAGCGATACAATCCTACAGCGAACATACACCTGAGGAGGTTGAAGAGATACTAAAAAAAGTTGACATGGCTCAACAGTCGTGGGAAAAAACGGATTTTGACGAGAGATCATCCCTAATGAAGAGCGCGGCAAGTGTACTAAGGGCTCATTCCGATCGCTACGCCAAGCTGATGACGCAGGAAATGGGAAAACCGATTTCAGGAGCACGTTCTGAAGTTGAAAAATGTGCATGGGTCTGTGAGTATTACGCCGAAAACGCCGTGGAGTTTCTGTCGGATGAAGTTATTGAAACAGACGCCTCACAGAGCTTTGTCACGTTTAGGCCAATGGGCGTTGTTTTAGCGGTGATGCCCTGGAATTTCCCATTTTGGCAGGTATTTCGGTTTGCTGCACCCGGTTTAATGGCCGGAAATGCTGGTGTATTGAAGCACGCCTCGAACGTAACCGGCTGTGCCCTCGCGATTGAGGAGATCTTCCGCGAAGCCGGCTTTCCCGAAAATCTCTTTCGAACACTTAAAGTGCCGGGCAAAAAAGCCTCCAAGGTCATTGAAAACCCCATCATTAAAGCCGTTACTCTAACAGGCAGTGTTCCTGCGGGAAAAGCCGTGGCCGAAAAAGCGGGATCCCTTTTAAAGAAAACCGTTATGGAACTTGGCGGCAGTGATCCATACGTGATTCTGGAAGATGCAGATCTTGATACCGCCGCACAAACTTGTGCCACCAGTCGATTGATCAACAGCGGTCAGAGCTGTATTGCCGCAAAACGATTTATCGCTGTAGAATCGGTTTATGATGAGTTTATCGAGAAATTATCTTCGGCAATGAAAGCAAAAACAATGGGGGATCCACTGGATTCCAAAAGCGATATTGGTCCACAGGCCAGGGTCGATCTTCGCGATGAGCTTCATCAACAGGTTCAAAAAAGTATTGATCGCGGAGCCAAGTGCATTATTGGGGGCGAGATCCCCAATCAAAAAGGGGCCTGGTATCCGCCTACGATATTAACAGACGTTTCTCCCGGGATGCCAGCCTATGAAGAGGAGCTATTTGGGCCGGTTGCTGCCGTGATTCGGGCACGGGATGAAAGTGACGCTGTACGTATCGCCAACGATAGTAAATTCGGGCTTGGCGCGGCTGTATTTACCGAGGATATTGAAAAGGGGCGATATATTGCCGCTAAACAGCTGAACGCGGGCTGCTGCTTTGTGAACCAGTACGTTAAATCTGATCCGAGACTGCCATTTGGCGGCATTTTAGATAGTGGTTACGGGAGAGAGCTTTCGCACTTTGGAATCAGGGAGTTTGTAAACATAAAAACCGTTTATGTGAAATAATGGTTTTTCTACCCATATCTATATTTGATTCTATGATTAAAGTGCCATTCACGGCTCCGCAGTTCGATTTATTGATGAACGTTACCCCCCCCAATCTGCCACAGTTTTCAAAAAAAGCAAGTCGCTGTAAGGTTGTGTTGCTGGTTAAGTACCTGACCGTGCTATTGCTTGTTTATGTCAAATTCGACATATTAAATCATGTCAGAAACCGATAAACCATTAGTTTGGGTTCAAGGCGAAGTTAAAACTCCTCCTTTTTCTACGGAAGCAAGATTAAAGGCAGGCTTTCTGTTAAGAAGACTTCAAAAAGGTGACTTAAAGAATTACCAGATTCCAGACCGATGCCCTCTATAGGCAAAAGCTGCCATGAACTTCGTATTAATGACCAGAACAAAACCTGGAGAATCATTTATTTCATCGACGATGATGCTATCGTGATTTTGGATGTGTTTGCGAAGAAAACTCAAAAAACACCGCAAAAGGTTATTGATGTGTGTCAAAAACGATTAGCTCGTTATAAACAATATTAAATGATAATTAGCCATGGAAAAGAATAAACGAGACAAACTGAAAGAAAAAGGATATCAAATAGGTTCCGTAGCCGATTTCCTGGAACTTACACCAGAAGAAGAAGCATATATTGATATACGGTTAGATATAAGCAATATGGTAAAAGCCCAACGCGCAAAAAGAGGCTGGACCCAAGAACAACTTGCTCGTTCGATAGGATCAAGTCAGTCCCGAATTGCCAAACTTGAAGGTGGCGATCCCGGTATTTCTATGGATTTAATGATCAAAGCACTTCTTCGTCTTGGGACATCTAAAAAGCAAATAGGAAAACTATTAGAAGGTGAGCTTGAGACAGACTGAATCAAAAGGTACTTAACGGTTTGGCGTTTAACCGGTTTTGCCATTTACAGCATCTCCTGTGGTGAAAATCTGGAACTTCTAAAAAGCAACGACTTTGATTCAGGCAATGGGTGGCAAAATCCGCTTAAAATGCTGGTTATAATGCGATTCACCTGATTTCATAGTATCATTATCCCATGAAATACAAGACACCAAAATCAGAAGATGAAATTCTGCCGAATAAACTCGGGCTGACGAATCCCGAAAAAATCGCTGAGGAAGAATATCGAGGGTTTTTAAGAGCTGAGATCAAATTCGAATCTGAACTGGATGAAATAGAAAAGTTTGATTGGGGCCTGCTGTCCTCAATTCACAAAACGGCATTGAGCCATTTGTACGAATTTGCCGGAGAACTGAGACAAGTCAATTTGTCCAAGGGAGGCTTCCTATTTCCGGCATCGAAATTTTTACCAGCTGCCATTGAGGAATTCGAAAAGGTTTTTTTAGAACCGTTGTCTTTATCAAGTAAGAATTACCAGGAGTTGATAAAGCAAGTAGCTCCGATTCATGCTGAACTCCTGTTTATTCATCCTTTTCGAGAAGGCAATGGCCGGTCAGTACGACTGTTTGTTGATTTGATCGCACTAAAAAGCGGTTTCAAAAGGTTCAATTTTGGAAAGATTACAGAGAAGAGAATGCCTGAATATATTAAAGCAGTTCAGGCAGCTGCAGATAAGAATTATGAACCAATGATAACTCTATTCAAGAGCTTAAAGAAGTAGACCCATTTTTAAACTCGCGGACAACCTCACGACGAATTTGATCTGCTCTCTCTTTTGGGATATTCATTCCCTCAATACGAAAAGAAGCGATTTGTGATTTCATAGCATCACGTGAAATAGTATCGATATTTTTCTTCTTTAAAGTCGTTTTCATATTGGAAATATACGAAATATTGAGATCAATTTACAGATGCGAGAGAGTAGTATAAAGGCTCTTGGCTTGTGCTGTCAGCCTGTATTTTCATTTTGACCCCGATACCAAAACTGGTCAGCACGAAGCCATGGTTATACAACTTTTCAATTTAATGCCGATAATATATACATGGGTATCATTTGATTTGGAGGAGTGCTTTTCCCATACAGTTCA